>NZ_JBNDIV010000002.1:0-815571 GCF_050434585.1 Pseudomonas sp. 2725
CTCGCGGAGTAACTTGTGATGCTGATAATCTGTTGACTAGCAGTCTGACTCCACAAGCACCCACACGAATTGCTTGATTCAGTTGTTAAAGAGCGATTGGTTAAGATCTTTCGTCTCAACCGAGATGCGCATCTTACAGCGCATCTTTTCAATTTGCAACCTTAAAAGTTTCTGATTTTTCAACAAAATCAACTACTTAAACCAAGAGCCACATCAAACTGCTCGTTAGCGGGAGGCGAATAATACAGTATTAAAATACGTGGTCAACCCCCCACCTGAAAATTCTACTTCCTTGCCAAAGCGCCCGGGTCGCCACCATGAGAACCTCCAGCATCTATATAAAGCACTGGGACAGCAACGAACCCAAACCACATCACCTGGACATATAGATACAACAATGGTGAGAAAGCCCTACGGCAAATGGATACCCAAGGGATCCCAAGAGCATGACGAGTATCACGTCAAAAATGCCGGGACACGAAATGCCCTCCCCGACCAATACGACAGAAACGAAAAAGCCCCTGAAATGTTTAACCACTTCAGGGGCTTCGTCTTGTTCAATAATGGCGGAGAGATAGGGATTCGAACCCTAGGTACCGGTGAAGGTACAACGGATTTCGAATCCGTCCCATTCGGCCACTCTGGCATCTCTCCAACGGCGCGCATCATAACAACACTTTCGCAGGAAGCGAACCCCCTAAGCGAAATATTTCTGTGCTATCAGATGCTTGCGTCGGTTAAAGCGGTACGCCCAGGCGATTGGCGACTTCTTCATAGGCTTCGATGACGTCACCGAGGTCCTGACGGAAGCGGTCCTTGTCCATTTTCTTGCCGGTGGCCTTGTCCCACAGACGGCAGCCGTCCGGACTGAATTCGTCGCCCAGCACGATGGAGCCATCGTGGAACACACCGAACTCCAGCTTGAAGTCGACCAGCAGCAGGCCGGCGTCGTCGAACAGTTTGCTCAGGACTTCGTTGACCTTGAGCGACAGCTCTTTCATGCGCACCAGTTGCTCGGCAGTGCCCCAACCAAAGGCCACGACGTGGGATTCGTTGATGAACGGGTCGCCCTTGGCGTCGTCCTTCAGGAACAGTTCGAAGGTGTAAGGGTTGAGCTTCATGCCCTCTTCGACACCCAGACGCTTGACCAGGCTGCCGGCGGCGTAGTTACGCACGACGCATTCGACCGGGATCATGTCGAGTTTCTTCACCAGGCATTCGTTGTCGCCCAGCAATTTGTCGAATTGGGTCGGCACGCCGGCCGCTTCGAGCTTCTGCATGATGAAGGCGTTGAACTTGTTGTTCACCATGCCTTTGCGGTCGAGCTGCTCGATGCGCTTGCCGTCGAACGCCGAGGTGTCGTTACGAAACAGCAGGATCAAGCGGTTAGCGTCGTCGGTCTTGTAAACCGACTTGGCTTTGCCGCGGTAGAGTTCTTCACGTTTTTCCATGATGGGCTCCGCTTGCTAAGTAGATGGGCTAGGCGATATGTCGCCAGTCGAGCCCTGAATCTTGATCGGCCAGTTGCAGCCAGTCCGGGTCGCACCCAAGGGTGTCGACAAAACATTGCCGGGCCAGCCGCGGCAGGTTGTTCTTGCTGCTCAGATGGGCCAGGACCAGGTGTTGCAGGTTTTTCCAGCCCAGCTCGGCCACCAGGAATGCCGCCTGGTGGTTATTCAAATGCCCCAGTTCACCGCCTACCCGCTGCTTGAGAAAGTACGGGTAATGACCGCGAGCCAGCATGTCACGACAGTGATTGGACTCGATCATCAACGCATCGAGGTCCCGATAGCCGTCCAGCACCTTGTCACAATACGAGCCCAGGTCGGTCAACAGGCCGAAGCGCCGTAAACCGTCACTGAAAACATATTGCGTCGGTTCTTGTGCATCGTGGGCCACGGCAATGACACCGATGCTCAAGTCGCCGATTTGCAGTTGATCGCCGCCGGCCAGAAAGCCTGCGGGCTCAATAGGTTTGCGCATCCCGCGCAAGGTCCCGCGACTGAGGTAGACAGGCAGATTGTAGCGCCGAGACAGCAAACCCACGCCATGCACGTGGTCGGCATGTTCGTGGGTCACGAGTATCGCGCTCAGCTGCGCAGGGTTCACACCCAGGCGCAGCAGGCGTTTTTCGGTTTCCCGCAGGGAAAAACCACAATCCACCAATACGTACGTATCAGCGCTGGCTATCAGCGTGCCGTTCCCTTGACTACCGCTGCCGAGAACGGCAAAACGCATAGGATCAGCCCAGGTTGTCCTGAATCTTGCTCAACACTTTACGCGCCACATCGGCCGGCGCCACGGTGTTGATGTTTTTCTCTACGGTGACCTGGACGTTCTCGCCAACCTTGCTCAGGCGAACCTGATAACGCTCGGCGCGGGCCTCAAGCTCTTCCTTGCTCGGCGCGCTGCCGAACAGGCTGCTGAAGAAGCCTGGCTTGTCGTCTTTGCTCTCGGCTTTTTCGGCCAGGTTGATGTAGTACAGGCCCAGGCTGCGGTTGATGTCTTCAACACGCCATTCGCCTTGTTCCAGCGCACGACCGACGCTCGACCAGGCACGATCCAGGTCGGTACCGACGTTCAGCACAGGGTTGCCGCTGCCGTCTTCACTCAGGCTGACACGACTTGGCGCGTCGAAATCACGCGAAGCCAGCATGGAAACCGAACCGCCCTTCTCGGAGATACGGCTCATGCTCGCGAGCATGTCGTCGACCAGTGCCGCGTCCAGGCCAGTGTTGACCGAACGGTTGGTGAAGGCCACGTCGGCGGTGCTGCCGGCGGGACGCTCGGCGCTGACCACATAGACTTCACTGGTATTGCGCTGCACGCCCGGCTCGATGCGCACCCGCACGCGGGTTTCGCTGTCCGTGCTGACGCCGGCCGCGCTCAGGCGCTTGGCCATGGCCGCAGACAGTTCATCGGAATGCTGCCAGGTCGTGGTGAATTCACCGGTTTGCGGACGCTGTTCATCCAGACGGAAACCGTTGTCCTGGAAGAACTGAACGGCCACGGGCCAGACTTCAGCCGGCGGATTCTGCGCCAGGATGGAGCTGGAGCCGCCGCTCTTCTGCAGGGAGTAGGCACCGGCGTCAGCACCCGCGGTCAGCGGCTGCGGCCGAGGAACGATGTATTCGCCCTTGGCGGTGTCATCGGCCACGTTGCGCGGGATCGGCAACAGCGGATCCAGACGCTTGGCGGTACGGACATCCGGTGGCATTTGCATCGGTGCAGTCTGTTGCGCTTCCAGGTAATCGCTACCACGGTCACGGAAATAACCTTCCGGGCCCCAGATCCATCCACAGCCACTGGTGCTGGAGATAATCAAGGCAAGTGCGGAAAGTCCGGCCATTCGCTTCATGCGTTGTACTTCCTCAATTAAACCAGGACGCCGCACTGGCGCAGGGCCGTGCGCAGCGTTTCGTGACAAGGTGTGCTCAGCCAGGTCAACGGCAGGCGAATGCCTTCGTGCATCAGGCCCATTTCAACCAAAGCCCACTTCACCGGAATCGGGTTGGCTTCGATGAACAGGTCCTTGTGCAGCGGCATCAGTTTTTCGTTGATTGCCCGTGCAGTCTCGGCATCCCCCTTGAGGGCGGCCTCGCACAGATCGGCCATTTCACGCGGCGCGACGTTGGCGGTAACGGAAATGTTGCCCTTGCCGCCCATCAGGATCAGCTCGACCGCGGTCGGATCATCGCCGGAAAGGACGATGAAGTCCTTGCTTACGCCGTCGAGGATGGCCTTGGCGCGCTTGAGGTCGCCGGTCGCTTCCTTGATACCGATGATGTTCGGCACGGTGGACAGGCGGATCACGGTTTCGGCCTGCATGTCGCAGGAGGTGCGGCCGGGAACGTTATAGAGAATCTGCGGGATGTCGACCGATTCGGCGATGTGCTTGAAGTGCAGGTACAGGCCTTCCTGGGTCGGCTTGTTGTAGTACGGCACTACCAGCAGGCAGGCATCGGCGCCGGCTTCCTTGGCATTACGGGTCAATTCGACGGCTTCGCGGGTCGAATTGGCGCCGGTACCGGCAATCACCGGAATACGACCGTTGACCTGCTTCACCACGGCACGGATGACTTCGATGTGCTCGTTGACGTCGAGGGTTGCCGACTCGCCGGTGGTGCCGACGGCGACAATGGCATGGGTGCCGTTTTCAAGGTGGAAGTCCACGAGTTTGCTGAGGCTGTCCCAGTCAAGACGCCCCTGTGCATCCATGGGTGTGACCAGTGCCACCATACTGCCCGCAATCATGAAACCGCTCCTGCCGGAAAAAGAGAGCCGTAATGGTACTGGCGCCAAGATGCTTGCACAAGCGAAGTACTGTGCTGCCGCCATTCCCCTTGGCGCCGGTTTTCGCTACCCTTCAGACTTTGATCGGTACAGACAAGCTCGCGCGCCGGGTTTCAGCCTCCATTTACGGCATCACAAGCCCTGATCCAGCGTTGCCGCCTCTCGCTCCCGCCCTGCCGGAGCACGTCGCGACCTGCCGCTTGGGGGTTTCTGAATTCGCATCCGCAGGCTCGCCCCGGCAAAACGCCCTCTGGACGTACCGACCGCTCATCGCTTTAGGAATGCTGCATGTCCACCCCCACAGTTCGCGAACAATTCCTTGTTATCAGTGCCCTCGGCGCCAACCCCATGGAGCTGACCAACGTCCTGTGCCGCGCCAGCCATGAAAACCGCTGCGCCGTTGTCACCTCTCGCCTGACCCGCCATGGCGAATGCAGTGCCCTGGTGCTGGAAATCTCCGGTAGCTGGGATGCCCTGGCACGCCTGGAAGGCAGCCTGCCAGTATTGGCCAAGCGGCATGCGTTCACGGTCAACGTGGTGCGCAGCGCGGCCTTGGAAAACCGCCCTCAGGCCCTGCCGTACGTCGCTTATGTCAGCTCGGCCTACCGCTCGGACATCATCAACGAGCTGTGCCAGTTCTTCATGGACCACAATGTCGAGCTGGAAAACCTCACCTGCGACACTTATCAGGCTCCGCAGACCGGCGGCACCATGCTCAACGCCACGTTTACCGTGACCTTGCCGGCCGGCGTGCAAATCAGCTGGCTGCGCGATCAGTTCCTGGATTTTGCCGACGCGCTGAACCTCGATGCCCTGATCGAACCCTGGCGCCCACAGAACCCAATGTAAGGAAGCTTTCATGGCCGTTGCCATCGACCAACCGGTTGCCGATTTCCAAGCCCCCGCCACCAGCGGGCAAACCGTCAGCCTCGCCGGCCTGAAAGGCAAGCAGGTAGTGATCTACTTCTACCCCAAGGACAGCACACCGGGCTGCACGACCGAGGGGCAGGGCTTTCGTGATCAATACGCTGCGTTCAAGGCCGCCAATACCGAAGTGTTCGGCGTGTCTCGCGACAGCCTCAAATCCCACGAGAACTTCAAGTGCAAACAGGAATTCCCCTTTGAGCTGATCAGCGACAAGGACGAAGCCATCTGCCAGCTGTTCGACGTGATCAAGCTGAAAAAGCTCTACGGCAAGGAATACATGGGCGTGGATCGCAGCACGTTCCTGATCGACGCCAACGGCGTGCTGCGCCAGGAATGGCGCGGCGTGAAGGTGCCGGGGCATGTTGATGCGGTATTGGCCGCGGCCCAGGCTCTGAATAAGGCCTGATTTCCGGGCGTTCTTTCGGACGCCATCGCGAGCAAGCTCGCTCCCACAGCTAACCGTGATTTTCTGAACAACTCGGTCAACTGTGGGAGCGAGCTTGCTCGCGAAGGGGTCATCAGCCCCACTGAACGATCAAACCTGCCCCTTAAAGCAGCGGCGCGACCTCCGGCTCCTTGCGCGGCCAGGCATCCAGCACGGCCTTGAACAGCGTCGCCAGGGGAATCGCGAAGAACACCCCCCAGAACCCCCACAACCCGCCAAACAACAGCACTGCGCAGATGATTGCCACCGGGTGCAGGTTGACCGCCTCCGAGAACAACAATGGCACCAGCACGTTGCCATCCAGCGTCTGAATGATCCCGTAGACCGCCATCAAGTATATGAACTGATCGCTCCAGCCCCACTGGAACAGTGCAATCAGAAATACGGGCACGGTCACCACAACGGCGCCGACATAAGGCACCACCACCGAAATCCCCACCAGCAGTGCCAGCAGCGCCGCGTAATTGAGTTCAAGGACAACAAAGGCGATGTAGGTCACGCCACCGCAAATGAAGATTTCGATGACCTTGCCGCGAATGTAATTGGCGATCTGCCGGTTCATTTCATGGGCGACCCGGGTGATCAACGCCCGCTCACGGGGCAGGTAACCGCGCACCCACTGGCCGATCATGGCCCGATCCTTGAGGAAGAAAAACACCAGGATCGGCACCAGCACCAGATAGATCATGATGTTCACCAGCAATGGCAGGCTCGACAGCGAGAACGTCAGTGCCCACTGACCAAACTTGCCGATTTCGCCCCGCGCCGCTTCGATGGCCTGCAGTACCTGCTCATCGGACACCAGATGCGGATAGCGTTCGGGCAGCAGCAGCAACAGCGACTGCCACTTGGCGAGCATGCCGGGCAACTCGTTGAACAGGGTGATCAGTTGATGCCAGAGCAATGGCACGACAACCACGATAAACACCAGCAACAGCCCCATGAACAACGCAAAGACCAGCCCCACCGCGACCCCGCCCGGCACCCGCAGGCGCTCGAGGGTCACCACCAGCCCCTGCATCAGGTACGCCAGCACCATCCCGGCGAGCACCGGCGCCAGCATACCGCCCAGGGTCAGCACGGCGGTGAACGCCAGAAACAGCAGGACAGCCAGCACCACCGCTTCTTCATCGGAGAAATAGCGCTGAATCCAGTCGCGCAACACTTTGAACATCAATAATCCTTAGGAGTAAACGCAGCCGAATTCAGGCTTTTTTCAACCAGTAGCGGTAAACACCCGCCTCATCTTCTTCACGAAGCAGGGTATGACCGGCCAATCGGGCAAAGGTGCGAAAGTCGCGTTGCGAACCCGCATCGGTGGCGATGACCTTGAGCACCGCGCCACTGGCCAGCCGGTTGAGCTCCATCTTGGCCTTGAGCAACGGCAACGGGCAATTCAGGCCGCTGGCGTCCAGTTCAACGTCATGCTCTACAGCGTCGGTCATTGCATCACTCCGGGTCAGGTGGTTGTGTTGCCTAGAATATCTGGTCGCAACGCCGGTGTCCGGCTACAGTAAGGTCTTTGTCGACTAAGGCTTTGTGCATGACTTTTTTGCGCCCCACCCTGCTGACGCTCGCTTGCCTGCTCGCCTCACCGGGCTTTGCCGACGACCTGCCGTCACTCGGCGACGCCAGTTCTGCCATTGTCTCGCCGCAACAGGAATACCAGCTCGGCCGCGCCTGGCTGGCAATGTTGCGCAGTCAGGTTTCGCAGCTCAACGATCCTCAGCTCAAGAATTACGTGGAATCCAGCGTTTACCGACTGGTCGAGACCAGCCAGGTCACTGACCGACGCCTGGAATTCATCCTGATCAACAGCCCGCAGCTCAACGCCTTTGCAGCGCCGGGCGGGATCGTCGGGGTGAACGGAGGTTTGTTCCTCAACGCCCAGACCGAGGGCGAATACGCTTCGGTACTGGCGCACGAATTGGCTCACTTGTCGCAGCGCCACTTTGCCCGGGGCGTCGAAGCGCAGCAACGCATGCAAGTACCCATGATGGCTGCATTGCTGGCGGGTATCGTGCTGGCAGCCGCCGGTGGCGGTGACGCCGGGATCGCGGCCATTGCCGGCACACAGGCCGCAGCCATTCAGGAACAGCGGCGATTCTCCCGCCAGAACGAGCAGGAAGCCGACCGTATCGGCATCCTCAATCTGGAAAAGGCCGGTTACGATCCTCGCTCGATGCCAACCATGTTCGAACGACTGGGGCGTCAGTACCGCTACGATGCCAAGCCACCGGAATTTCTGCTGACCCACCCGGTCACCGAATCGCGTATCGCCGACACCCGCAACCGCGCCGAACAGTTTCCAAAGGGCGGTATCGAAGACAGCATGCGCTACCAACTGATCCGCGCACGCGTACAGCTGATCTATGAAGAAACCCCGGGGCTTGGCGCCAAGCGCTTCCGCGCCCAGCTCGACGAGAACCCGAAAAACGACGTGGCACGCTACGGCCTGGCGATCGCCCAGATCAAGGGCGGCCAACTGAACGAAGCACGGGAAAACCTCAAGCAGTTGCTGGCCAAGTCACCCAACGAAATCATCTACAACCTGGCTCAGGTCGATCTGGATATCACCAATAATCGCCTGGCGGATGCCCAGTCCCGGGTTGACCGGTTGATGGGCCAATACTCTGGCAACTACCCGCTGAACCAGATTCGCGTCGACCTGCTGCTCAAGCAAAACCGTACTGCGGATGCGGAGAAAGCCCTCGAAAGCCTGCTCAAGTCCCGCCCGGATGACCCGGACGTGTGGTATCAGGTTGCCGAGACGCGCGGCCTGTCGGGCAATATCATCGGCCTGCATCAGGCTCGCGCCGAATACTTTGCGCTGGTCGGTGACTACAAACAGGCCATTCAGCAACTGGACTTCGCCAAACGCAGGGCTGGCAGCAACTTCCCGCTGTCTTCGCGGATCGACGCGCGGCAACGCGAGCTGATGGAACAAGAGCGCATGATCAAGGACATGATGGGCTGACGCCCCGGCGACAAAAGGTCCGGACACAAAAAAACCGCCTCTTTCGAGGCGGTTTTTTATGCAACCAACAACCGGGTTATTCAGCCAGCTTGAAGGTGATGAAGCTCGCACGCCCCTGACGCAGTACCCGCATCGACACCGAACGGTTCTTTGGCAGCGCCTTGGCGATGTCCGCGAACTCCTTGGTGGAACCGATGGCCTGGTTGTTCAGATGGGTGATCACATCACCCGGCTGCAAGCCGATCATGGCAGCAGGGCCGTCCTGCACTTCCTTGATCAGCACACCACCCTTGAGGTCGTAGGTTTTCTTCTGCTCGTCAGTCAGCTCGACCACGGAAACACCCAGGCGATTACTGCTGCGCTCGATGCTGGATTTTGGCAGCGCATCCAGCTCCTTGCCTTCTTCCGGAATCGCGCCGACTGTCAATTCGACATTCTTGCGCTTGCCGTCACGAATCACTTCCAGATCGGCCTTGTTGCCAGCCTTCAACGCGCCAACGAGGTGCGGCAGGTCGGCCGACATGACGATTGGCTGACCGTTCATGCTCAGGATCACGTCGCCAACTTGCAGGCCGCCCTTGGCAGCCGGACCATCGTCCTGGATCTGGGCAACCAGCGCACCGGCCGGCTTCTCCAGGCCGAACGACTCGGCCAGGTCCTTGCTCACTTCCTGAATCACGACGCCCAGCCAGCCACGGCTGACCTTGCCACCGGATTTCAGCTGATTGGAAACATCCATGGCCACGTCGATCGGGATTGCAAACGACACGCCCATGAAGCCACCGGAGCGGGTATAGATCTGCGAGTTGATCCCGACCACCTCACCGTTGAGGTTGAACAGCGGACCACCGGAGTTACCCGGGTTGATCGGCACGTCGGTCTGGATGAACGGCACATAGTTTTCGTTCGGCAGGCTGCGACCGACGGCACTGACGATACCTTGGGTCACCGTGTGGTCAAAGCCGAATGGCGAACCGATCGCGACAACCCATTGGCCAGCCTTCAGGTCCTGGGATTTACCGAGCTTGAGCACTGGCAGATCCTTGCCTTCGATTTTCAGCAGCGCCACGTCGGAACGTGGATCGGTACCGATCAGCTTGGCTTTCATTTCGCTGCGATCGGCCAGGCGGACGAGGATTTCGTCAGCATCGGCGATCACGTGATTATTGGTCAGGATATAGCCATCGGAAGAGATGATGAAACCCGAACCCAGGGAGGTTGCCTCGCGCTGACGGTCACGAGGTGAGCGCGATTGTGGCGGCATGCCCCGTTCGAAGAACTCGCGCAGCATCGGTGGCAAGCCTTCGAGGTCGGGCATCTGCTGGTTGACTTTGCGATCCGGCAGCTTTTGCGTGGTACTGATGTTCACGACCGCAGGCGAAGCCTGTTCGACCAGTTGCGTAAAATCAGGCAATTCGACCGCTTGGGCGGTGACCGCCTGACCGAGCACCAGCACGGTGGCAATAATGGAAAGGTAGGACTTCAAGCGTGGTATCGACATACGGCTCCCGTTACGACGAGCATGGTTAAGCGATATGGAGCAAGGAACACCGGGAACAATACGCCGGTATTTTTGTTCCGGGAACAACAAACAAGGCCAGAGCCGAGGGGCTCTGACCTATAAAAAATTTACGGGATTTTTGCAAACTGAAATGCTCACGAAACATTTCAAATTCAGCTCACTGCTTGGTTGCAGCGGCGTCGGTGCGCATTGAAAGCGCTATCCGTTCAGCAGTACCGACCGGTATCTCGCCAACGACAGTCACCATCATGTCGCCCTGTGCCGTGGCCAGGCGCCGGGAAACCGCAACGGTCGGCCCCAACTGAGTACGGGTGTCGGTGACTGTTGCGCCATTCAACGGCTCGAGGAATACCGAAAAACGCGTCAGGCCATCGTCATACATCAGGCTATTGACCTGGGTCTTGGTCTGCGGATCCTTGCGAGCGGTGCTGCTGGTCAGCTCGAAGCCGGGCGGCAACCAGTCGGAACGCCAGACCTGGGCAGCCTTGACGGCAGAGGCCTTGTCACTTTCGAGATTGACCGGCTTGCAATCAGTACTGGCCTGCAGGTCTTTTTCGGAAGGGACGTCAGCGGTATCCATTTGCGTGAACTGGAAGCGCTCCAACAACCGCCCCTTGTCGTCCAGTAGCAAGGACTTCAGAGGCAGGCCGGTCTCCTTGTCCAGATGCAGTTCAAAACCGTAGCGGTGCTGATCACGGGGTGTCAGCGATACGATCACCGCCGAACGCCCGGCGACACGCGACTTGCCGATGACGGCCAGGTCATACCAATTCTTGAGCTTTTGAGGATCGAGTGCACGGGCGGCGGAGTTCGGGGAGTCCCCAAGCCCTGCTATCAGTGTGCCGCTGACGCATTGGGTTTGCCCATCAATGCGAACGACTTCCTGAGCGGAACCGTCGAGCTGGATCAAACGCTCGCGGACCTTTCCATCCTGGACGCGGTGCCAGATGTTATGGGTAGAAAAACTACCGTTACGCTCGTAGACGAAAGTACCCTGAAAGCTTTGCTGTTGCTCTGCCTGGCCCAGGCGGGTCAACCAGTCCTGGGCTTCACCGGCTTGGGCTGGAACGATGAACCAGCCGCTGAGCAGAAGCGAAAGTAGAGGTATGGCGCGCATGATCCTCCTTAACGGTTTTCCAGACTTGCGGCACGAGCGTAAGGCAGAGCGCTCTCAGTGCCTTTCAATGCAGCCTGTTGTGCGTGTTGGCGCAAGTAACCTGGCAGACGCTGATCGTGCCAGCCTGGCTGACCTTGCAGTACGCCGTTGGCCATTGGGCCAGTAGCATCCGAACTCTCATTGTAGCCTGCCAAAACGGCTGGGCCTTTTACTTGAGGAGCAGCCAGTCCGGGTTGAGCGGATTGCTGGGCCAGTTCGACACCGGCGATCTCATCCTGGTTGTACAGACGCACACCGGCCAGCACCGCCAGGGTCACCGAGGCAGCGACCGCCAGACGACCCAGGCTGCGCCATGGACCACGGGAAGCTTTTGCCGGTACGGCTTCGTCAGCCAGGGCAGCAGAAACAGCCGCGGCGATGTCCAAGCGTGGAAGCAGCAGATCCTTGTGCATCACTGCCCGAGCGATCTGATAACGAGCCCAGGTTTCACGGGTTTCAACATCGTCACAGGCATTCAATACCCGACGCAATTCCAATTCGTCCGCTTCGTTATCCATCACTGCGGACAGCGATTCCTGCAGGGCTTCACGACTCATGGCGTTCCTCTCTTGGCTGTCGCCGCTGTCTTTAGTTTTCCTGCAACAACGGCTGCAGGGCTTTGTCGATGGCCTCCCGGGCGCGGAAAATCCGGGAGCGCACGGTGCCTACCGGACATTGCATGACACTCGCAATGTCCTCGTAACTCAGACCATCAAACTCACGTAAAGTTAAAGCCGTACGCAAATCTTCCGGCAGTTGCTGAATGGTTCGATGGACGGTGCCTTCGATCTCATCCCGCAGCAAAGCCCGTTCTGGCGACTCGAGATCCTTGAGGCCATGATCGCCATCGTAGAACTCTGCATCCTCGGAACTGACATCGCTATCCGGCGGCCGACGGCCGCGTGAAACCAGATAGTTTTTCGCCGTGTTGATGGCGATGCGGTAAAGCCACGTATAAAACGCGCTGTCTCCGCGAAAATTTCCAAGTGCACGGTATGCCTTGATAAAGGCTTCTTGTGCCACATCCTGGGCTTCATGGGTGTCGTGCACGAAACGCACGATCAACCCGAGAATTTTGTGCTGGTATTTCAGCACTAGCAGATCGAAAGCACGCTTGTCGCCGCGCTGAACGCGTTCGACCAGTTGCTGATCCTCTTCCTGGGTTAGCATGAACACTCCTCGATGAGCTCGGAGGAGGCTTGCAGAAGTAAACCACCAGACTTGCAAACATAGACTCGGGCTTTTCGCAAAAGTTCTCCCCCTCCAGGCAAGTTTCCTGCGGGCTCTGATTTGGCACGCACGAAAAGCGCAGCACGAGTTGACCCGGCTGCGCGGATAATCTTGTCATCGGATTCTTCAGCAAGGATCGAACTGCAATCCCGCACTGAAACCGACACTGTCCCTTGTTTCAGGCAACCGTCTATTGATCTTGGGCCTTTGGCAAAAGTTCCAATTATTTATAGCCGTACCAACCCGACATTGTGTAACCGTGAAGGGAAAAAGACTGTTAAATCGGCGATACAGTCATTCTCGCGCCCAACGGGCAGAAAAACATCCGACGAAGCGACCGATGTTTTGCGTCACGGTAGTTTCACAATGCCATGCTAGCTCGGGTATTGTGCCGCTCCCCCCCTCTATATACTAGTGGGCAGTGCGGCTGCATTGACTCGAAAGTCCAGCTGCGCCACCCCCGACCCGGGTCGCTTTGAGCGGAATCCTGAAATGAGCCAACAGTTTCAACACGATGTTCTGGTAATTGGCAGCGGTGCTGCCGGCTTGAGCCTTGCGCTGACCTTGCCCAGTCATTTGCGCATTGCCGTTCTGAGCAAGGGCAACCTCGCCAATGGCTCGACTTTCTGGGCCCAGGGCGGCGTTGCGGCCGTTCTCGATGACACCGATACCGTTGAGTCCCATGTCGATGACACCCTCAATGCCGGCGGCGGCCTGTGTCATGAGGACGCCGTGCGCTTTACCGTCGAGCACAGCCGGGAAGCGATTCAATGGCTGATCGACCAGGGCGTGCCCTTTACCCGCGATGAACAGTCGAGTAACGAAGATGGCGGGTTCGAGTTCCACCTCACCCGCGAGGGCGGTCACAGCCATCGGCGCATCATCCACGCAGCCGATGCCACCGGCGCTGCCATTTTCACCACCCTGCTCGACCAGGCCCGGAAACGACCGAACATCGAACTGCTGGAGCAGCGGGTTGCGGTTGACCTTATTACCGAGAAACGCCTGGGACTCGAAGGTGATCGCTGCCTCGGCGCCTATGTGCTCAATCGCGGCACCGGCGAAGTCGACACCTACGGCGCCCGCTTTGTGATCCTCGCCTCCGGTGGTGCGGCCAAGGTTTACCTCTACACCAGTAACCCTGACGGCGCCTGCGGCGATGGCATCGCCATGGCCTGGCGCTCGGGCTGCCGGGTGGCGAATCTGGAATTCAACCAGTTCCACCCTACTTGCCTGTATCACCCGCAAGCCAAGAGTTTCCTGGTCACCGAAGCCCTGCGAGGCGAAGGTGCCCACCTGAAGCTGCCCAACGGCGAGCGCTTCATGCAGCGCTTCGATCCACGGGCCGAGTTGGCCCCACGAGACATCGTCGCCCGGGCCATCGACCATGAAATGAAGCGCCTGGGCGTCGACTGCGTCTATCTGGACATCAGCCACAAACCCGAAGCCTTCATCAAGACGCACTTCCCGACGGTGTACGAACGTTGTCTGGAATTCTCCATCGACATCACCAAACAACCGATCCCGGTGGTCCCGGCGGCGCACTACACCTGCGGCGGCGTGATGGTCGATCAACAGGGTCGCACCGATGTGCCGGGGCTGTATGCCATCGGCGAAACCAGTTTCACCGGCCTGCACGGTGCCAACCGCATGGCCAGCAACTCGCTGCTGGAATGTTTCGTCTATGCCCGCTCGGCGGCCGCGGACATTCTCGAACAGTTGCCCCGGGTTCCGATGCCAACGCCCCTTCCCGCCTGGGATGCGAGTCAGGTCACCGATTCCGATGAAGACGTGATCATTGCGCACAACTGGGATGAGCTGCGGCGATTCATGTGGGACTACGTTGGCATCGTGCGCACCAACAAGCGTCTGCAACGGGCGCAACATCGCGTGCAGCTGTTGCTGGATGAAATCGACGAGTTCTACAGCAACTACAAGGTCAGCCGGGACCTGATCGAGCTGCGCAACCTGGCCCAGGTTGCCGAGCTGATGATTCTGTCAGCCATGGAACGCAAGGAAAGCCGTGGCCTGCATTACACCCTCGACTACCCGGACATGTTGCCGGTCGCGCTGGACACTATTCTGGTACCGCCCACCTACGTCGGCTGAACTTGAGCCGCACCCGCAGGCGTCGGTGCACATCCGCCGCCTGCGCATCCCGGGGTACGCAAATGGCCCTGACCCGGCGCTCGCCCCGTAATCGAAAACGCAGTACCACCACCAACGGCAGCGCCAGGCTGTCCGGCCTTAGTTGTACGGCCTGCCAACCCCTGGCCCGACTCCACAACTGCCAGCCATCGGCATCGCGCCGCAAGCCGCAAAAGGCCTGCGGGTGGGTCAGCAGGATTTGCCGGGGCAACAGCCAGGCTCCGTGAACCACGCACAGCACGACGCCGAGCGAGCTGGCCCAGACCGGAATTGACAGTAAAAACAACGAACCCAACGCGAACAGCTGGGCCAGAAGATAGGCCGCCAGCAACTGCCGTGAGGCATGCCAGCGGCATTCGAACCCATTACTTGGGCTGGACACGATCCAGGATCATGCGAACCATGCGTTGCAGCTCAGGATCTTCCGATTCGCTGCGTTCCATGAACCAGCCGAACATGTCCTGATCTTCGCATTCGAGCAACCTGACATAGCAGGCGCGATCAACCTCGTTGAGGTGCCGATAAACCTCTTTCACAAACGGCACCAGCAACACATCAAGCTCAAGCATGCCGCGGCGGCTGTGCCAATAGAGGCGGTTCAGTTCAACATCTTCGACCATGGAGCGCTCCTCAAATAGGCCGCAAGTATACAGGCCCGCGCCCCGTCGAACAGTCGGCTTTGGTCGGCCACCGTCGAGCCTTTGTTAACTACCCATTTCGAAGGCGGCCCCTTATGATGTCCATCAGACTTTTTACCCTGCGATGACCCATGGCCGATTCTGCTTTTTTCTGCACCCTTTCTCATGAAGGTGTTCTCGCGGTCCGCGGCGCGGACGCCAGCAAATTCCTGCAAGGCCAACTGACCTGCAACCTCAACTACCTGAGCGATTCCCGGGCCAGCCTCGGTGCCCGCTGCACGCAAAAAGGCCGGATGCAATCGAGTTTCCGCATCCTGCTCGAGGGTGACGGCGTGGTCCTGGCCATGGCCACCGAATTGCTCGAACCGCAACTGGCGGACCTGAAAAAATACGCGGTGTTTTCCAAGTCGAAACTGACCGACGAAAGTGCCGCCTGGGTCCGCTTCGGTGTCGACCATGGCGACGCCGCACTGGTCAGCCTCGGCCTGGACCTGCCGGCAGAAACCGACAGCGTCGTGCGCAACGATGGACTGATCGCCATCCGCGTCTCGCCTGAACGTGCCGAACTGTGGGTTGCCGTCGGTCAAGCCGACGCAGTCAAAGGCAAGCTTTCGGCTGTGCTGAGCGAAGGCGATCTGAATCAATGGCTGCTGGGCCAGGTCCGCGCCGGGATCGGCCAGGTCATGCCCGGCACCCGCGAGTTGTTCATCCCCCAGATGCTCAACCTGCAAGCGGTCGGTGGCGTGAGTTTCAAGAAAGGTTGCTACACCGGGCAGGAAATCGTCGCGCGGATGCAGTACCTGGGCAAACTCAAGCGCCGCCTGTATCGCCTGCAACTGGCTGCCGGCGAACTGCCTGAACCGGGTACCCCGCTGTTTTCCCCGACCCACGGCAGCGCCATCGGCGAAGTGGTGCTGGCGGCCCGCGCCGGACAGAACATTGAACTCCTGGCTGTGTTGCAAGCCGAAGCAGCAGAAAGTGGAGACATCCACCTGGGCGCACTCGAAGGGCCGTCCTTGCAGCTGCTCGACCTGCCTTATGAACTGGACCGCGACCGCGAAATCCAGCAATAACGGCAGCACTTGGCGCGACACCTAGAGAGACTAAATGAGCAAGCTGGCGGAAAAGGTCCAACAGGATTTGGTTGAGGCCATCAATAACGATGACCTGGTTCTGCCAACGTTACCGGAAGTGGCCCTGCAGATTCGCAAGGCCGCGGAAAACCCGGAAGTCAGCGTCAGTACCCTGAGCAAAGTGATCGGCCGTGATACCGCGCTGTCGGCACGCCTGATCAAAGTGGTCAACAGCCCACTGTTGCGCGCGACCCAGGAAGTGACCGATCTGCATACCGCGATCACCCGCCTGGGCATCAACTACAGCTGTAACCTGGCGATCGGCCTGGTCATGGAGCAGATTTTCCATGCCCGCTCCGACGTGGTGGAACAGAAGATGCGCGATGTCTGGCGTAAAAGCCTGGAAATCGCCGGCGTCAGCTACGCCTTGTGCCGCAGTTGCACCCGACTAAAGCCCGATCAGGCGGCCCTTGGCGGCCTGGTGCACCAGATCGGCGTGCTGCCGATCCTGACCTACGCCGAAGATCACTACGAGCTGCTGTCCGACCCGGTCAGCCTCAACCATGTGATCGACCGGATTCATCCGCTAATCGGCGAAAAACTGCTCAGGGTCTGGGAATTTCCCGACATGCTGGTGCAAGTGCCGCGGCTTTACCTGAACTTCAAGCGCCAGTCTGCGCAGATCGACTATGTGGATCTGGTACAGGTGGCCAGCCTGTATTGCCTGCAGGACACCGATCACCCGCTCGCCAGTACCGATGCGTTGAACGTACCGGCCTACAAAGCACTTGGAATCGATTTTGACGACAAGGCGATGTGCGCCGACCTGGAAGAAACACGCACGATGTTTTACTGATCCTTGTGGCGAGGGGGCTTGCCCCCGTTGGGCTGCGAAGCGGCCCCAAAACCTGCGACCGTGTAAGCCAGGCACACCGCATAGTCAGGTTTACGACTGCTGCGCAGCCGAACGGGGTGGTGCGGCATTCCGACAAGCCCCCTCGCCACAGATGTTGTGTTACTCCCCGGAGATAAAACTCACCCGCACCTTCAACCCCGCCCGCTCGCCATCGTGCAGGCTGATCTGGGCCAGATGCGCGCGGCAGATCTCACCGACAATCGCCAACCCCAATCCGGAACCGGCCACTTGCTGATTGCGGCGATAAAAGCGCTCGAATACCCGATCGCGTTCTTCAAGAGGAATGCCGGGGCCATCATCTTCGACTTCCAGCACGGCGGGCGCCGAGACCCGCAGAATCACGTTGCCACCCGGCGGCGTGTGGGCCAATGCGTTATCCACCAGATTGCTCAGCAGCTCGTTCAATAACGTCGGCTCGCCCCGCAGCCAGACCGGTTCATCCGCCTCCAGCGCCAGCGCGATACCACGCTTGTGGGCCAACGGCGCCATGGCCATGCCCAGTTCCCGTGCCAACTGACTCAGGTCGAGTAACTGCGCGCCGCCCTCGGCAATCGCCCGGGCACCATTTTCGACCCGCGCCAGGGAAAGCAACTGATTGGCCAGATGAGTCAATCGATCAGTGCTCTGGGCGGCATTCTCCAGGGTGCTGCGCCAGACATCGGGCTCAGCCGAGCGCTGGCCCAGCTCCAGGCGCGCCTTGAGTGCCGCCAGCGGCGTGCGCAGTTCGTGGGCGGCGTCGGCGATGAATTGTGCCTGCTTCTCGAACTGGCCACGCAAGCGCTCGGTAAAGTGATTGAGTGCGCGCACCAGCGGCCACAATTCGCGCTGCACTTCCACCAAAGGCAAGGGGCGCAGATCGTCCGGCTGGCGCTCTTCCACCGCCGTGCGCAAGCGCTCCAGCGGGCGCAACGCAGCACTCACCGCGAACCACACCAGCATCAACGCACCGATTGCCAGCATGCCCAGGCGCAGCAAAGTATCCGCCGCCAGACTGCGGGCCATGCTGACGCGCGCTTCATCGGTTTCCGCCACGCGAATTTCCGCCATGCCATTCATGTTCGGCTCGCTCACGGGCTTGAGCAGGCTCACCACGCGCACGTTCTGCCCGCGGTACTGGGCGTTGTAGAAACGTGCGAGCGCCGGATAGTCATCGGTGCGCGGCGTTCCCGGCGGTGGCGCCGGCAGGTTTTCGTAACCGGAAATCAGCTTCTGATTGATGTCGTTGACCAGGTAGAAAATTCGCCCGGCACTGTCGTAGGCAAAGGTATCGAGGGCCACATAGGGCACGTCGGCACTCAGGGTGCCGTCGCGCTGAGAGACGCCGGCAGCGATGGTTCGCGCCGACGCCAACAGGGTCCGGTCATAGGCCGTGTCGGCAGCTTCGCGTCCGTTCCAGTAGGCGCTCAAACCACTGGCCAGCATCAACACCACCAGCAACAGCGCCAGGTTCCACAGCAACCGCCAGCGCAGGCTGCTGGGCTTATGCATCGCGGCTTTCCAGCAAGTAACCGAGGCCGCGAAAAGTCACGATGGCGACCGGCTGGCCGTCGAGTTTCTTGCGCAGGCGGTGCACGTAGATTTCGATGGCATCGGGGCTGGCTTCTTCGTCGAGACCGAACACTTGCGACGCCAGCTGCTCCTTGCTCATCACCCGACCGGGGCGCGCGATCAGGGCTTCGAGCACGGCCTGTTCGCGGGAGGTCAGGGTCAGCAATTCTTCACCGAGGGTGAAACGCCGGGTTTCCAGGTCGTAGGCCAGCACACCGCAACGCTGAATGCGCTCACCGCCCAGCACGCTGCGGCGCAACAAGGCTTTGACCCGGGCTTCGAGTTCGGTCAGTTCGAACGGCTTGGCCAGGTAGTCGTCGGCGCCGAGGTTGAGGCCGTGGACCCGGTCCTTGACGTCGCTGCGGGCGGTCAGCATCAACACCGGCAGGTTCTTGCCCCGCGCCCGCAAACGCGCCAGCACTTCGAAACCATCCATGCGCGGCAAGCCGACATCGAGGATCGCCATGGCGTATTCCTCGCTGCCCAGCGCCAGGTCGGCCGCCACGCCATCGTGCAGGACGTCCACGGTCAGCCCGGTGCTCTTGAGCGCCTGGGCGACACTTTCGGCGAGCTGCAAATGGTCTTCGACGAGCAGAACACGCATGGATCTTTACCTCATTCCGGGATGGTCGACGCCATTCTCTGGCGCGAAGTTTACAGCCGCAACCGCCGCTGTGAAGCCCGAAAACCGTGAAAGTAAGCTGAAAGGTTAGCGAAAGGTTAGCCCGTTACAGTCCAGCCACGGACAGTTTCGACTGCCGTCGCTGCAGCCACACAGCGATACGAAAAACGCCTCGAAGCGTTTTCGACAAATAAGAACAATAAACGGAGTAAGTCATCCATGCAGTCCCTGCAGACCCAGGCTATCGCGCCTGCCCGCCTCTCCCGTTTCAGCCACACTGCGCTTGCCAGCGCTGCCGCCCTTGCCGGCTTTTCGCCGTTGAGCCAGGCCGCATTCTTCGAAGACAGCTCGGCCACTTTCGAAACCCGCAACATGTACTTCAATCGCGACTTTCGCGACGGCACCAGCGCCCAACAGTCCAAGCGTGACGAGTGGGCCCAGGGGTTCATGCTCAATCTGAAATCAGGCTACACCGACGGCACCGTGGGGTTCGGTGTCGATGCGCTGGGCATGATGGGGGTCAAGCTCGATTCGAGCCCGGACCGTACCGGTACCGGCCTGCTGCCGACCGACGATGGGCGCGCCGTCGACGAATACTCCAAGCTCGGCCTGACCGGCAAAATGAAAATCTCCGCCAGCGAGCTGAAAGTCGGCACCCTGATCCCGGAACTGCCGATCCTCAAGCCCAATGACGGGCGCATCCTGCCGCAGACCTTCGAGGGCGGCATGCTGACATCCAAAGAGCTCAAGAACCTGACTTTCACCGGCGGGCGTCTGGATAAAGCCAAGGACCGTGACAGCACCGACTTCGAGGACATTGCCCTCAACAACAAGAACGGCCGTTTCGCTGGCACCGTGGCCGGCAAGCACTTTGATTTTGGCGGCCTGGACTACAAGCTCACCGACAAGATCACCGGCAGCTACCACTTCGCGCAACTCGATGAAGTCTACAACCAGCATTTCCTCGGTTTGATCGCTTCGCAGCCATTCGGCCCCGGCACTTTTGGTACCGACCTGCGGTTTGCCATCAGCGATGACCAGGGCGAGGCCCGCGGCGGCAAGATCGACAACAAGTCCCTCAACGGCCTGGTGAGTTACGCCTTGAGCGGCCACAAGTTCAGCGCGGGCTACCAGCACATGTCCGGCGACAGCGCATTCCCGTATGTGGATGGCGCCGACCCGTACCTGGTGAACTTCGTGCAGATCAACGACTTTGCCGGCGCCGAAGAACGCTCCTGGCAAGCGCGTTATGACTTCGACTTCGTCACCCTCGGCGTCCCCGGCCTGACCTTCATGAGCCGTTACGTGAGCGGTGACAACATCAAGCTCAAGAATGGTGACGAAGGCAAAGAGTGGGAACGCAACTCCGAGATTAAATATGTTGTACAAAGCGGCGCGCTCAAGGATGTCGCCGTGCGCCTGCGCAATGCCACCTACCGCTCTAACTACTCTGCTCGCGATGCCGATGAAGTGCGTCTGCTGGTGAGCTATAGCGTTGCCCTTTGGTAATTCAGTGCGTCCATAACAACAACTCCCAAGGAGACTTGAATGAACCTGTCAATGCGTAAAATTGCCCTCGCGGCCAGCGTACTGCTGTTTACCGGCCATGTGCTTGCCGAACCCAAACGCCCGGAATGCATCGCACCGGCCTCGCCCGGCGGCGGTTTCGACCTGACCTGCAAACTGGCGCAAAGCGCGCTGATCAACGAAAAACTGCTGACCAAACCGATGCGCGTGACCTACATGCCCGGCGGCGTTGGCGCAGTAGCCTACAACGCAGTGGTCGCCCAACGTCCGGCCGATGCTGGCACCCTGGTGGCCTGGTCCAGTGGTTCGCTGCTGAACCTGGCCCAGGGCAAGTTCGGTCGTTTCGATGAAAGCCACGTGCGCTGGCTGGCTGCCGTTGGCACCAGCTATGGCGCCATCGCGGTGAAAAGCGATTCGCCCTACAAGACCCTCGACGATCTGGTCCAGGCACTGAAGAAAGATCCGAGCAAAGTGGTGATCGGCTCCGGCGGCACCGTCGGCAGCCAGGACTGGATGCAAACCGCGCTGATCGCCAAGGCCGCCGGGATCAACCCCCGTGACCTGCGTTACGTTGCCCTCGAAGGTGGCGGCGAGATTGCTACCGCCCTGCTCGGCGGCCACATCCAGGTCGGCAGCACCGACATCTCCGACTCCATGCCGCACATCCAGAGCGGCGACATGCGCCTGCTGGCGGTGTTCTCCGACAAGCGCCTGGACGAGCCGGAAATGAAGGACATTCCGACAGCCCGCGAGCAAGGCTACGACATCGTCTGGCCGGTGGTTCGCGGCTTCTACCTCGGGCCAAAAGTCAGCGATGAAGACTATGCCTGGTGGAAGGACTCCTTCGACAAGCTGCTGGCCTCCCCCGAGTTCGCCAAGCTGCGCGACCAGCGTGAACTGTTCCCGTTCGCCATGACCGGCCCGGAACTGGACACCTACGTGAAGAAGCAGGTTGCGGACTACAAAGTGCTGGCCAAAGAGTTCGGCCTGATCCAGTGATCGCCTCTGTCTAGCGGCCGCGGCTCCGTTTGGCGGAGTCGCGGCACAGGAGTTCCCCATGCTCTTACAACGCATTTTTGCTTCGGTGCTGTTGCTGGCCTGCCTCAGCCTGGTGGCGATGGCCTGGCCGTACCAGGCACCTTTTTCCTACGAACCGATCGGCCCGCGAGCCTTCCCCCTGCTGATGCTGGGACTGATGGGCCTGGCGCTGGTGTACATGGTGTATCGCCCTTCGCCGATCAAGCACACCGAAGAAGAGCCACCGCTGGATCGCGAAACCCTGACCAAAATAGGTGTTTGCGTACTGTTGCTGCTGGTCTTCGCCGGGCTGTTCGAACCGCTGGGCTTCATTCTCAGCAGCATGCTGGTTGGCATACCGATGGCTCGCCTGTACGGCGGACGCTGGCTGCCGGGCGCGATAATCATCAGCCTGATGAGCGTCGGTCTGTACCTGCTGTTCGACAAAGTCATGGACGTGCCACTGCCTCTGGGCCTGCTCGACGTTCTGGAGAACTGATATGGATACGCTTGGTTATTTGAGTCACGGCTTCGGCGTCGCACTAACCCCTTACAACCTGGTGACCGCCCTCAGCGGCACGCTGATCGGCACCGTCGTCGGCCTGCTGCCGGGGCTGGGGCCGATCAACGGTGTGGCATTGCTGATCCCGATTGCGTTCGCACTGGGCCTGCCGCCGGAGTCGGCATTGATCCTGCTGGCGGCGGTGTATCTGGGTTGCGAATACGGCGGCCGGATCAGTTCGATCCTGCTGAACATTCCCGGCGAAGCCTCCACCGTGATGACGACCCTCGACGGCTACCCGATGGCCCGTCAAGGCCTGGCCGGTGTTGCCCTGTCGCTGTCGGCCTGGAGTTCGTTCATCGGCGCTTTCATTGCCACCTGCGGGATGGTGGTGTTCGCGCCGATACTGGCGAAATGGGCGATTGCCTTCGGCCCGGCGGAATACTTCGTGCTGATGGTGTTTGCGATTGTCTGTCTCGGCGGCATGGCCGGCGACCGCCCGCTCAAGACCTTCATCGCCGCGCTGATCGGGCTGTTTCTGTCGACGGTCGGCATTGATGCCAACAGCGGTGTGTACCGCTTCACCGGCGATAACATCCACCTCACCGACGGCATTCAATTCGTAGTGCTGGTGCTGGGCCTGTTCTCCATCAGTGAAATCCTGTTGCTGCTGGAAAAAACCCACCGTGGCCAGGAAGCCTTCCAGGCGACCGGGCGCATGCTGTTCAACTTCAAGGAAGCCGCTTCGGTGTTCTGGGTGAACATGCGTTGTGGCGTGCTCGGCTTCATCATGGGCGTACTGCCGGGTGCCGGAGCGACGCTGGCCAGTGCGGTGGCCTACATGACCGAGAAACGCATTGCCGGCCCAAGCGGCAAATTCGGCCAGGGCGACAAACGCGGTCTTGCGGCCCCGGAAACCGCCATCGGTGCCGAAGCCTGCGGCGCGTTGGTGCCGATGCTGACCCTCGGTGTTCCCGGCTCGGGCACCACGGCGGTGATGATCGGTGCGCTGTCGCTGTACAACATCACGCCCGGCCCCCTGCTGTTCCAACAGCAACCGGACATCGTCTGGGGCCTGATTGCGTCATTGTTTATCGCCAACATCATGCTGGTGATCCTCAATATCCCGATGATCCGCATCTTCACCAAAATCCTCGCCGTGCCGAACTGGGCGCTGGTGCCGATGATTGCGATCATCACCGCTATCGGCGTGTACGCGGTGCATGCCACCACCTTCGACCTGTTCCTGATGATCGGTATCGGCATCTTCGGCTACATCCTGCGCAAGCTCGACTTCCCGCTGTCGCCGGTGCTACTGGGTTTCATCCTTGGCGGCTTGATGGAGCAGAACCTGCGTCGGGCGTTGTCGATCTCCAACGGTTCGCTGGACATCCTCTGGTCGAGCGGCATCACCGTCGGTGTCTGGGGGTTGATCGTGGTCATGTTGCTGGTGCCGATTGTGCGTATCTGGCGTAAACGTTCAGTGGCGCAACGCGTTGTCGCCGATGTCTGATCGGTCCCCCTTCAAACTCTGGTGGGGAACCCCGCTGGTCGGCCTGCTGGGCGGTTATCTCGCCAGCCAGGTCGGCTGGCCTTTGCCGTGGATGGTCGGCTCGTTGCTGGCGATCATCCTCGTGCGCTGCCTGACACCCTGGCAATTGGCCGAAATCCCTGGCGGGCGCAAGTGCGGCCAGTGGATCGTCGGTATCGGCATTGGCCTGCACTTCACCCCGGTGGTGATGGAGCAGGTGCTGAGTCATTTCGGTTTGATTTTCTTTGGTGCGTTGATCACCAGCCTGTCCGCCGTGGTCGGCGTGTGGCTGATGCGCCGTACCGGAGAAGATCGCGCCACGGCGTTCTTTTCCAGCATGCCCGGCGGTTCCGGGGAGATGGTCAACCTCGGCGCCCGCAATGGTGCGGTGCTCAGCCGTGTGGCGGCGGGGCAGAGTTTGCGGGTGTTGGTGGTGGTGCTGTGCGTGCCGGCAGCCTTCAAGTATTTGTTGGGGGACGGTGCGCCGATTTCCCACGCTGGTAGCATCGATTGGCGCTGGCTGGCGGTATTGTTTCCCGCTGGCGCGTTGGCGGCCTGGATCTGGGAGCGCCTGCGTCAACCCAACCCCTGGCTGTTCGGGCCGCTGCTGGTCAGTGCGGCCGTCAGCATCGGCTGGGACCTGCACATCGGCTTGCCCGACGGCGGTAGCCAGATTGGCCAATGGTTGATCGGCAGCGGTCTGGGCTGTCACTTCAACCGGCAGTTTTTCCGGCGTGCGCCGTCGTTCATGGGGCGCACCCTGATCGGCACGGTGTTGACCATGCTGATCGCCACGGCGGCGGCATTGGGGTTGAGTGCGCTGACCCATCTGGATCTGCGCTCACTGACCTTGGGCATGATGCCCGGCGGGATTGCCGAGATGAGCCTGACAGCGGAAACCCTGCAACTGTCGGTGCCGCTGGTGACGGCGATGCAGGTGATGCGGCTGTTGTTTGTGTTGTTTCTGGCGGAGCCGTTGTTCAAGTACTGGAACCGCGATCCGGATTCAGTCTGATAGACCGAGTTGCCTTCATCGCGAGCAAGCTCGCTCCCACAGGGTTCGCGTGATCCTTGTGGGAGCGAGCTTGCTCGCGATGGGGCCCTCTTGCTCAGCCCATCAAACCGGCGGCAACCGCCACTCGATCGGCGTCTCGCCATTCTGTTCCAGAAATTTATTGGTCCGGCTGAAGTGCCCGCAACCGAGAAAGCCGCGATAGGCCGACAGCGGTGACGGATGCACCGAAGTCAACACCAGATGCTTGGTCGCATCGATCAGCTTCTGCTTGCTCTGGGCATGGGCGCCCCACAGCATGAAGACCAGGTGCGGTTGCTGTTGGCTGACCACTTCAATGATTCGATCCGTGAAAAACTGCCAGCCCTTGTCCTTGTGCGCATTGGCGTTGGCACGCTCCACGGTCATGGTGGTATTGAGCATCAACACGCCCTGCTCGGCCCAGCTTTGCAAGTAGCCATGGCTGGGAATGTCGATGTTCAGGTCGCGTTTGAGCTCTTTATAAATGTTCACCAGCGACGGCGGCGCCGGCACGCCCGGTTGCACCGAGAAGCACAGGCCATGGGCCTGGCCCGGGCCGTGATAAGGGTCCTGCCCGAGGATCACTACCTTGACCTTGTCCAGCGGCGTGGAATTGAGCGCGTTGAAAATCATCGGCCCCGGCGGATAGATCTCCTTACCGGCCGCCCGCTCCTGTTGCAGGAAGTTTCGCAACTCTGCCATGTAGGGCTGGTCGAATTCGGCACGCAGTGCCTCCTTCCAGCCCGGTTCGAGTTTGATACGGTCGTCAGCAGTCATGGTTACATCCGGCAAAAACAATGGGGCGAACCCTAGGAAAGCGCATCACGCTTGTCAATTGATCTGACGCAGATCCGGCACTTTCCCACACAGCGATCATACTTAACCCTCAAATTCCCGATCGAGGTCACGATGAATCTGCACTTCGAAGAACTCACCGGCACCGACGGCGCGCGCATCGGCATCGCCAGCCTGGATGCCGAAAAGTCCCTGAACGCCCTGTCCCTGCCGATGATCAACGCCCTGCGCGACCGAATGGGGGCCTGGGCCAAGGATCCGCAGATCGTCTGCGTTCTATTGCGCGGCAACGGTGCCAAGGCCTTTTGCGCCGGCGGCGAAGTGCGCAGCCTGGTGGAAGCCTGTCGCGTCCATCCGGGCGAAGTACCGCCACTGGCCGCGCAGTTCTTTGCGGCGGAATATCGCCTGGACTTCAAACTTCATACCTACCCGAAACCGCTGATCTGCTGGGGCCACGGCTATGTGCTCGGCGGTGGCATGGGACTGTTGCAAGGGGCAGGCATTCGCATCGTCACGCCGAGCAGCCGCTTGGCCATGCCGGAGATCAGCATCGGCCTGTACCCTGACGTTGGCGCCAGTTGGTTTCTGTCGCGCCTGCCCGGCAAGCTCGGGTTGTTCCTGGGCCTGACCGGTGCGCACATGAACGGCCGCGATGCCATCGACCTGGACCTGGCCGATCGTTTCCTGCTCGATGAGCAGCAGCCGGAATTGATCGAAGGCCTGTTGCAATTGAACTGGCAGGAACAGACACCCATGCAGCTCAACAGCCTGCTCAAGGCCTTGCAGCAGGAAGCCGCGGCGCAGATGCCCGAAGCCCAGTGGCTGCCGCGCCGCCAGCAGATCGACGAACTGCTGGATGTCAGCGACGTGCGTTGCGCCTGGAAGGCCATCAGCGCCTTGCGCGATCACACCGACCTGTTGCTGAGCCGCGCAGCCAGGACCCTGAGCGAAGGCGCTCCGCTGACCGCTCGTCTGGTGTGGGAGCAGATCATTCGTGCCCGACACCTGTCATTGGCCGAAGTCTTCCAGATGGAATACACCCTGAGCCTCAACTGCTGTCGGCATCCGGAATTCAGCGAAGGCGTACGTGCCCGGCTGATCGACAAGGACCAGAAGCCGCACTGGCACTGGCCGGACATCAACAACGTGCCGGACGCGGTGGTAGAGGCGCATTTTCACAAGGCTTGGGAAGGTCGGCATCCGCTGGCGGATTTGTCCGAATACTGAAAACTGCACACAACACTGTGGGAGCGGGCTTGCTCGCGAAAGCGTCATCTCAGCAACATTGATGTTGACTGACACTCCGCCTTCGCGAGCAAGCTCGCTCCCACATTCAGAGTTGTGTTTTGTACAAAGCTATCGGTGGCCGCCCCGCCCGCTGCGATAGCCTCGACCGTTTCCGCGATAGTCGTTGTTCCAGTTCCCGCGGTTACGGCCGTCCCAGCCATGGTTCTGATGCGTGCGGTAGTCGCCACGCGACGGCTGATAGTAACGAGGGGCCGACTGGTAATGGCGCGATGGTTGATACATCCGCGGCTGCGAGTAATAGCGCGACGGTTGATAGATCCGTGGCTGTGAGTAATAGCGCGGTGTCGGCTGGTAATACCGCGCTGGCGGCACGTAGTACCGGGGCGGCGGTGTGTAGTAACCGCCACCATTGGAGTAGTAGGAACTCCCCCCGGCGTAATAGGTTGGCGATGGCGAGGTATAGACCTCGGAACTGTAGTAACTGCCTCCTTCATCGTAATAAGGCACGCACCCACCAAGGGACAATCCCAACACAGCTAACAGAAGAATTCGACAGAGCATGGCGGCCTCCTGGACCGCGGGTAAGCCACACCAGCGACGCTGGCAGGCGACAGACAAATGTTCGGTGACTGTCGAAAGATCAGACACCGAATTCGGAATCTGGTGCGCCCTCGAAACAAGTGGAAACATCTGGCCGATGAAAGGTTTTTCATTCGTTCGCGCCCTGATTAACGGTGGCCACCTCGATGTCCACCGCCATGATGTCCGCCGCCGTGGCCACGGTAGTAACCATGCCCACCGTAGTAATAGGCGCGATAACCACCGTAATAACGCGGACCGTAGTAACCGTAGTAATAGGGCGAGTAGTAGCCGGGGTAGTAATAAGGTCCCCCGTAGACGTCGGCAGGACCGGCGTAGTAGTAGCAGCCAGACAATCCAAGACCCAGTACTGCACCTAACAATAATCGACGCAACATGGCGGCCTCCGTAAAGACCTGTAACAGCAGTCGGCACGCTCCGACTTACACCTGTTTTGACTGGCAATCCCCTGCCAAGTGCGACGTTGCACCCACCGTCTGATCAGCGGCGGACAGGTTCCAATGCGGTGCACACGAGCACCATCAAAGTGCCGCCTCATTCACGCTGGCGGCGGGCGTAACCCTTCGTGGAATGTGGGGACGACCATTCGCGGCACACATGGAGCAGCTATTTCCCCGCAGTGCCATTAGAATGCAACCATCGGATGACTGCCAATGGAACTGCCATGCCGCTTCGCTCGCCGCTGTACTCTCAACGTTCGTTGGTGCTCACGCTGGTCGCATTGCTGGGCGCAGGTTTCCTCGCCACCTCCTTCCTCAGTTACTACGCCTCCCGGGCCTCGATCCGCGACAACATCGTCAACACCGAACTGCCGCTGACATCGGATACGGTCTACTCGGAAATCCAGAAAGACCTCGTCAGGCCAATCCTGATTTCCTCGATGATGGCCCGCGACACCTTCATGCGCGACTGGGTGGTCAATGGTGAAAAGGACTCCGACCAGATGACCCGTTACCTCAACGAGGTCATGACCCACTACGGCGCCTACACCGCGTTCTTCGTCTCCAACACCAGCCTGACCTACTACCACGCCAAGGGTGTGCTCAAGCAGGTCAAGACCACCGAGCCCCGCGATGCCTGGTACTTTCGCGTGCGGGACATGAAGGATCCGTACGAGATCAACGTCGACCCGGATCTCGCCAACAAGGACAACCTGACCTTCTTCATCAACTACAAGGTCTACGACTACAACAGCCGATTCATCGGCGCGGCCGGGGTTGGCCTGACCGTCGACGCCGTGATCAAGCTGATCGACAAGTACCAGCAGCGTTATCAACGCAGTGTGTATTTCGTCGACAACTTCGGGCGCCTGGTACTCACCGGCGCCGAAGGGGGGCCGCAGGGCGCGCACATCGGGCAGAAACTCAGTGAACTCGACAGCATGAAAGACCTGGTCAGTCGGCTGCCCAAACCCCACAGCGGCAGCTATGAATACTCCGTGCAGGGCCAGGGGCATTTCCTCAACGTGCGGTTTATCCCGGAGCTGAACTGGTACCTGTTCGTCGACAAACGCGAAGACAGCGCCCTCGGTGAAATCCGCCAGTCGCTGTACCTCAACCTGCTGATCTGCCTGCTGGTCACCTTGATCGTGCTGGCCCTGCTCAACCGGGTGATCAAACGCTATCAGGACAAGATCCAGGCCCAGGCCATCCTCGACAGCCTGACCGCACTGCCCAACCGTCGCGGCTTCGACCTGCTGGCCGCGCAGGCCATGCACGAAGCCCGGCGCGAGCCCAAGCCGCTGACCGCTTTGCTGCTGGACCTGGACCACTTCAAGGCGCTGAACGACACCTACGGCCACCTGGCCGGCGACCAGGTACTGATCGGTTTCGCCCGGGATCTGGAAAGTTGCCTGCGGCACTCCGACATCGTCTGCCGCTGGGGTGGTGAAGAGTTCATCGTGCTGCTCAAGGACACCAACGGTAAGACCGGTCTGATGATTGCCGAGAAAATTCGTCAGCACGTGGAACAACAGCGCTATGCCTACAACAGTCAGGCCTTGCATGTGACCGTCAGCATCGGCCTCACCACCCAGCAGCCCGATGACACCTTGCACAGCCTGCTGTCACGGGCGGATCATGCGATGTATCGGGCCAAGCAAACTGGCCGTAACCGAACCTGCGCGGAAAAACCTCACTCCAGCTATGAACCAGCCTGACCTCTGCCCGGCCTGCGGTGCACCCAACGACTGCACCCTGGCCGATCCGCGAACCGCCGACCGCGCCTGCTGGTGCTACGGCGTCAGCATCGACCCGGCGGTGCTCCAGGCGCTGCCGGCGGAACTGCGCGACGCCTCGTGCCTGTGCCCGCGCTGCGCTGAAGTCGAGGCGCAGTTGCAAGCAGCGTCCGGGTCGATCAAGTAAGATGCGCGCCCCTGTCCTTACCGATCCTTAAGTCATGCGTGTCGACCGTTTCCTCAGCAACCTGCCGTGCTTCAACCGTAAGCAGGTGCGCTTGTTGCTGGTGGAAAAACGCGTCAGGGTTGACGGAAAAGTCGTCAGCGACCCGCACAGCGAAGTCCGCGAATTCAGCCGCGTCGAAGTCGACAACGAGGTGCTGCAAGTCGGTAAACCCCTGCGCCATTTCATGTTGCACAAGCCCGCCGGATGCGTCAGCGCCACCCGGGATCCGCAGCACCCGACCGTGCTCGATTTGATCCATGAACCGGACAAGGACGAACTGCACATCGCCGGACGCCTGGACTTCAACACCACCGGCCTGATGCTGATCACCAACGACGGCAGCTGGTCGCGGCGCCTGACCCAGCCGCAGACCAAACTGCCCAAGGTCTATTACGTCGAAACCGAGCAGGACATCGGCCCCGAGTACGCGATCAAATTCAACGAAGGGCTGTACTTCGCCTTCGAAGACCTCACCACGCAACCCGCCGGGCTAGAGCTGCTCGGGCCAAAATGCGCACGCCTGAGCATCGTCGAGGGCCGCTATCACCAGGTCAAGCGCATGTTCGGCCACTTCGACAACAAGGTGATGCGCCTGCATCGCGAACGCATGGGGTCGCTGGTACTCGACGACACCTTGAAACCGGGCGAATACCGCCCGCTGACCGACGAAGAGATCGGATCGATCTAAGCGCGCGACCGCTCAGCAGAAAGTTGTCGAACAATTTACCAACGGCACTTGCGCAATGATGTGACCCCTGCTTGAATCAGGACGTCGGCCGAAATGTGACCGACGAGTCACCCCATACTTCTAAGAAACTTTTTGCCGGTAGGAACCCAAGGGTTCCGGCCTCATCCGGCAGACTGCCCGCCAATAACAATACCCGTCGACCGGACTGCAATGGATCGACATGGGCCTCTCAAATTCCAGGCGTATGCCTACCTGTCACAAAGCTCGTGCAATCTCATTTGCGCGCATACCCGCTTGCCAGGAGTCTTATGACATGAGGCCAGAAATCGCTGTGCTGGATATACAGGGTCAGTATCGGGTTTACACGGAGTTCTATCGCGCAGACGCCGCAGAGAAGACCATTATCTTGGTCAACGGCTCGATGGCCACGACTGCGTCGTTTGCACAAACCGTGAAAAACCTCCATCCGCAGTTCAACGTCGTCTGCTACGACCAGCCCTACGCGGGCCGGTCAAAAGCCCACAACCTGCATGAAAAAATGCTCACCAAGGAAATCGAAGGGCAGATCCTGCTGGAGCTGATCGACCACTTCGCCGCCGAGCACGTGCTGTCGTTTTCCTGGGGCGGTGCCGCGACCATGATGGCATTGTCGCAACGGCCACGGCGCATCGAAAAAGCCGTGATCAGCTCGTTCTCCCCGGTGATCAACGCGCACATGCTCGACTACCTCGAGCGCGGCGTCGAACACCTCGGCAACCTGGACCGCGACCGGGTCGGGCACCTGGTGAACGACACCATCGGCAAACACCTGCCGTCGTTGTTCAAGCGCTTCAACTATCGCCACGTCAGCTCCCTGGCCGAACATGAGTACGGGCAGATGCACTTCCACATCAGCGACGTGCTGCACAGCGACCGTCAGTGCTACCTCCACGCGGCGAAGAAAATCGACGTGCCGGTGCTGTTCCTCAACGGCGAATGGGACGAATACACCGCCGCCGACGACGCCCGGTTGTTCGCCGGCCACGTGCAACACAGCACGTTCAGCACCATTCAGGCCACCGGCCACTTTCTCGACATGGAGCACAAAGCCGCCTGCCGAGACAGCCGCAACGCACTGATGGGCTTCCTGAAACCAGCGCAACTCGAAAGCCGACCGCGTTACCACAACGTCCAGGAACACCATGCATTGGCAGGCTGAAGTAGCGTCATCGCGAGCAAGCCCCGCCCTGCTGCGTTAAACGTATTGCGCAGGCGCGAGGCTTGCCCGCGATCGACCGTCATGCGGTCCGGGCTTTTTTGTCACATCTGCGTTAAACCCGCTCCACGTAAAGAAAAACTTCAAATCGCCGGCCGTATCTGGTACAAAGTCAGCGCTCTGAGCGGGTGTCGTATAATGGCATTACTCCAGCTTCCCAAGCTGATAACGAGGGTTCGATTCCCTTCACCCGCTCCAATCGAATTTTGATCTCACGTCAGGGTGGTTTTGACGGGGGATGCAGAGACAGAAAAAACCGGCCTTGATGGCCGGTTTTTTTGTGTCCGGGATTTGGATTAGCTTCTCCAAACTCTGAAAATTAGCGTTTTTGCGCAAGAACCGGGTTTTGTTAACGTTTTTCTTATCCCGATAAAGGATTTCTTCTACGGAGTCAGAGATTGCATCTCTTCGAAACGAAGACTACTATCTCCCAAAATGGGAGGAAGTGCAGTGCGTGTGATTGCAAAAGGGACATTGCGGGAGTTCTGGGAAAGTAGCCCGGCTTATGCTGACTCCGAAACACCACTGGTTGAATGGTATCGGCACATGGAGAAAGCCGTTTATGGCACGCCGCAAGAGGTTAAAGCGGAGCTGAGAACGGCCAGCATCCTCAAGGGTGGCAGGGTTGTATTCAACATCGGTGGCAACAAATACCGGGTAATCATGGCAATCGACTATCAGCGCCAGCTCGGTTTCATACGATTCGTTGGCACCCACACCCAGTACGATCAGATCAACGCGGAGACCGTGTGATGGACATTAAACCTATTCGCAATCAAGAAGACCTGACTGCTGCATTTGCACGGGTGGAACAATTGTGGGGAGCTGAAATTGGTTCGCCTGAAGGCGATGAGCTGGAAATTCTGGCGCTGCTCATCGAGAAATACGAAGACGAGCATTACCCGATGCCGCCCTCCGATCCGATTGAGGCAATTAAATTTCGCATGGACCAGCAAGGCCTGACCCCTCGCGATCTGGAACCCTTCATTGGTACGAGCGGAAGGGTATCTGAGGTGCTGAACCGCAAACGTAAATTGAGCCTGTCGATGATCAAGCGCCTGCACGACGGGTTGCGGATTCCTTACGAAAGCTTGCTGGCGGGTGTTGCCTGATGGCGTAGACCTCCCTCCAGATTTCAGCCTCAGTACAGGTTGTCTGACGGGAGATATGGAGAACAAAAAACCGGCCCAAGTGGCCGTTTTTTTGTGCGCGGGATTTGGTGATGCGTCTGCCAACGCTAGTACTAAGGGCCCACTTTTAAAGGCCCAACGGAGATCAACGCTCAAAAAAGCAACGTCCTACACGACACTGGGAAATGTCCGTACACTCGCGCATTGCTGTGCTTTTGCCACGAGGCCTATAGTCCGAGCGCGCCCAAATGGCGTATCGGGTTTGGCGACTCGATGACAAAGCATAGGAACCTCCGAGCAATCTCGGAGCGTTTCTGAACGCACTTGGCTACCTGTTTATGGTGGCTGTGCGTGGGAGACCTTTGGGTCTACCGGTTTGCCTTGTCCCGGTTCGCCAACCTGCGTACAGCTACCACCTTTTGTTTGGCGACACTGAGTGGTAGTTCACTTCAATTCAAGGAATCACTCATGAATGAATATATGGCTTTAACCAGCAACGCCGACGACCTCCCCTCCCTCTACGTCAACACCACCCAACCCCTGCATTTCCTGCTCAGCACCGCCAGCTACAGAATTCGCGCCGTGACGCAGCTTCTTGAAAACCTCGCGATGCGTGGCGACCTGACCTCCGACACCGTGGTCCTCAGCGACTTCGCATTGCTCTGCTGCGTGCCATTGCGCGATGGATGCGATGTGCTTGATGTAATCGCTCGACGCATGGATGTAGAACCTTCCTGACAGTCCACCCGGCGCCTTTCGGGGGCGCCCTTTGGGGTTCATAACCTCACCCGCTGTGTTCACGGAGGACCATGAACATGTTTTACCCGATTGCGATTTTCATGGACGACGACGAACATGCGTGGGGTGTGGAAGTCCCGGATGTGCCAGGTTGTTTTAGCGCCGGTGAAGATCTGGAAGATGCAATAGCCATGGTTCAACAAGCCATTGAGGGGTATTTCGAGATGCTCGCCGAGAACGGTGCACCCTTCCCCTCAGCCAGCAGCGTTACCCTGCACACATCTAATCCAAAGTACGCTGGCTGTACGTGGGCACTCGTGGAAATCGACGTGATCGAGTAACTGATTGGAGCCCCTGATATGACTCAAAACAGTGGGTTGGTGTTCAGCGCTGAATGTGACCCTGCCACCTGGACGCTCATATCTTTTGCGTATAGATCACCGCAAGCGAGTAAAGAAGCCGTAGAGCTGCGTTGAGCCCAGCAACAGTTCCCTTATTCTCCCGGCTCATCCTTCGCCTCGAGATCAACATGCACAATTCAGAGTTGGGAATCATGATCATTTCATTGATCGGGTTGTTCGGCTTTGCCTCCTTTGCCTTTGAGTACTTGAGTGCCCGGCGCTCAAAAAAGAACAAGCCACAGTGATTTTTCAAAATCGAAAAAAGGGGCAGATGACGCTCATCAACTGTCCCTGTTTTGCTTCAGCGGGTCGCGACGATAAACAGTCGCGGAAACGGCAACAGCACCGAACCATCGGCCATGGCCGGGTACGCCCGCTCGATAGCAGTCTGATATTGCTTCAGATACTGCGCCCGCTCCGCCTCGTCCAGCGGATCGAGAAACGGTCGCAAGCCACTGCCCTTGAACCACTCCACCACGCCAGATGCACCGCCTGCGAGCGGATGATGGTAAGTGGTGCGCCACACATCGACGCGGGTGCAACAGGCTTTCAAAATCGAATAGTAGCCACTGGCATCGGCCATTTCGGTCCTTTGCCCGGCGGCACCTGCCAGTTTGCCGACCCATGGGCCATCAGCGGCGACTTCACGCATCAAGCGGTGCGAGTGTTCATTCAGGTTGTCAGGCATCTGGACGGCCAGGCTGCCACCCGGCGCCAGTTTGCTCGCCAGCGACGGTAGCAACGTGGCGTGATCAGGCACCCACTGCAACACCGCGTTGGCGAAAATCACATCGAACGGGCCACTGTCATTCCAGGTGTCGATGTCGGCGATGTCGAATTGCACCTGCGGCAAGCGCTTGCGCGCGGCGTCGATCATGTCGCTGGAACTGTCCAGCCCACGCACCGTGGCATCGGCAAAGCGCTCGACCAGCAACTCGGTGGAGTTGCCGGGCCCGCAACCGATATCGATGGCCAAGCGCACGTCCCCGGCGGGGACAGCCGCCAGCAGGTCACGGGCGGGACGGGTGCGTTCATCTTCAAAAGCGACGTACTGTTTGGCGGACCAACTCATTGCGTTCTCCTGTCGGTACGTTGTCGTGATCTGGGCAGACCACCAGTTCGCTACGATACATCGGCCAATAGGCTCTGCTCTATTCCACCTTTGTTGCGAAAACTTCTGTGGGAGCGAGCTTGCTCGCGATGGCGATTGCACAGTCAACATCGTCGTCGACTGACATGGCGCTATCGCGAGCAAGCTCGCTCCCACAGTTTTTCACCTTAACTGATCGGCCTAGGCTCTATTAACCAGTTTTTTTCGTCGCTAGACAGCAATCTTAATCGTAGTACCCGACAGTCTTCTTCAAATGATCCGAGTACTCGTAAATGTCATCAACGGAGTTGATTGCATGCCGGGTTTCATTCTTCTCTTCGTCAAATATGCCGATGTATTTCTGTGATCGGTTGAAGTGCAGTCGGCAGATCGGCTTGCGGTTGTTGTCGTCGAGCAGGATGCCGAAGTAACTCTGTGTGTCACGCTGAACAATCCGCTTGGCATCAACAACCGACCGAACCACGGCCCGGACGATGTGATAGCCCTCCAGTTCTTCCAATGTCGTCAGAACTTTGTCCTCTGACTCATCTCGAACATCGGATTGTTCAGTGTCACCAGTAGCGACTGGTAAAGAGGCCTGCGCAGGCTGGAGGGCGCCACTCATTGCCGACTTGAGCCTGTCATTGATTTGGTCGTTGAGAAACTGCACCACAGCCTTTCTCGTGAGCTCATGGAACTGTTCGCGGACCTTCTGAGTAATCACTCCGTCGTAAACCCGAGAAGCAAACACTTTCACGAAGTCGTCGTCAGGCTTGCTTATCTGAGAAGCAATCACCTTCTTGATTTGGCTGACGTACTTCAGCTCACCTGCGGCGCTGATGATCGACTCCACATCGAATGCAGATTTGGTGAGTTTCACCAACTCTGGGACGGAATACTCGTCGATATCCAGCAGGTCGAGTTCAAGGAATGGCTTCTCGTCCATTTTGTTTGGCGCGTCCAGGTCAGTGAAAAACTTATAGACCTGGCCATTGGTGAGAATGGAGATTCGAGCGCTGGTGACATGAAAATAGCGGAACAGCTGGGAGGCATGATTGATATGCAGCGGCTCACCAATTTTTTTGCACTCGATGAGAATCTGAACCTCACCAGCCTTCATGATTGCGTAATCAATTTTCTCCCCTTTCTTCGTTCCAATATCGCAAACGAATTCAGGTGTCACTTCCGTCGGATCGAAAACATCGTAGCCCAGTACCGTACTGATAAAGGGCATGACAAAAGCATTCTTGGTCGCTTCTTCCGTTTGAATGGCAGCGCTCTGCAAACGAACTTTGGCAGCGAGACTTGCTAACTTTTCGAAGAATTCCATGAGTAGCCTCTTTTCCGGTTTCGATCCGTGTGAACACATGCTGGCAAATTGACTGCCATTGATACTAGACACAAACCGATACAAAGGAAGATTCCCACCCAAAATTAAGATCTTGCCTACCTCCATGCTTCATTGGTTTGCAACCCCAGCCGAATTTTCATTCTCCCGCCACTGTCTGAAAAATCAGGCGCCCCCTCAAAAGGAACACGGTCATGAAATTCGCAAAAATCGCGCAGAAACTAGCCCTTTGGGCCGGTAGCCCCAAGACGTTCATGAGCGCGTTGATCCTGATTTTCCTGTGGGGTTTGAGCGGGCCGATTTTTCATTTCAACGATACGTGGCAACTGGTCATCAATACCTCGACCACCATCATCACTTTCCTGATGGTGTTCCTGATTCAAAACACGCAGAACCGCGACACCGACATCCTGCATTTGAAAGTCGACGAATTGCTGCGGGTGACCAAGGAGGCGCAACAGGCCATGCTCGGGCTTGAGGCGTTGGACCTCAAGCAACTGGAGGCGCTGCGCAGGCACTACCGCGCCATGGGCGAGAACCAGGTGTTCGACCTCGACAGCCTGAACCCAACGCATACTCCCAAGCCGCATCTGGACCAGTGCTGAACAGAAAAACGGCGCGTGACTGAAGCCCCGCGCCGTTTGTGTTGAAACCTTCAGGTCAACGGCTGGCTTGCAACGCCTTGGCCATTTCCAGGTGATTTTGCAATTTAGGCAGGGTTTCTTCGGCGAACGCCTTTATTTGCGGCACGTCGGTGGTCTGCGCCTCCTGCTGCAGCTGTTCGATGGCTTCCTGCGTGGTCTTCACCTGACTGGCGGTATAGGCCTCGTCGTAGGTCGCCCCATCCATGACTTGTGGCATCAGGGCTTTGGCCTTTTCGACAATTTCTTCCCGGGGGGCGACCGGTATATCCAGTTGCTTGGCGATTTTCGCCAGGTGCTGGTTCGCCGTGGTGCGGTCGTTGATGACGATAATGGTGTAGTCCTTGACCTCTTTGGACTCGGCTTTCTGGTGCGCCAGGCGACTTGCTTCAATATCGGCAATACCTTTTGCCGAGGCCTCGTCGATGAACTCGGCAGTCGACTGGGCAAAGACGCCACTGGCAAACAGGCCCAGTAACGCGGCAAGACTTGTATTACATAATCGGGTGGCCATCCGGCTCATGGTCGCGCCCTCCTCTTCAAATTCAAACGGGAGCTTTCGCCCCCGCTTCTCAATCAAAACCACCATCATCCATTACTTGGATTTCTGTCCGGGCTTGCGGCCCATGTCGGGTTTCGCAGGCTCTTTGTCGACAGTCGTCGTGGTGGTTTTCCCACCCTTGCGACCGGCTTCAGAGGCCTTCGTTCGATCATTGGCGAAGTTCCCCGAGTTCGAGTTTCTTGAATTAGGCATGATTCTCTTCCTCTTGGTGGTAGTCGCGGCGAGCTGTAGCCCGCATAGAATCTGAATTTGCGCGCCCCAAAAGGTTTAGAAAATTACGTGGATGCCACGACGAACGGTGCGCGGTTTTTCAGACCAGTCGCAGGTGATGCTCGCGTTTGGCGCAGTACATCGCCTCGTCGGCATGCCGGAACAATTGCTTCTCTTCGGTGCCGTGATCGGGGTATCGGGCGACGCCGATGCTGGGCAGGATATTCAGGCTGTGCCCGTCCAGGCGCAGGGGCTGAGCCAGGACCTGACGGACTTTTTCGACCACAAGGTCGGTATCGTCCGCCGCGTGAATGCTGTGCAGCAACACCACGAACTCATCGCCGCCGATGCGGGCCACGGTGTCGATTTCCCGCACGCAGCCCTTGAGCCTGTTGGCCACCGCTTGCAACAGCATGTCGCCGACCGCGTGCCCATGGGTGTCGTTGACTTGCTTGAAGCGGTCAAGGTCGACGTACAGCAGCGCCATGCGCCCGCCGCCCTCCCGGGCCACTTGCAGTGACGCCTTGAGCCGTTCGCGCAGCAGCTCGCGGTTGGGTAACTGGGTCAGTTGGTCGTACTGGGCCATGTGTTGCAGGCGGGCGTGCAATTGCTTGCGCTCGATGGCCGTGGCGACCTGGGCGCAGACGTATTGCAGCAGCTCCTTGTCTTGCTCGGTGTAGCGTTCGCCGCCCGGAATGCTTTTGACGATCAGCGCGCCGATGGTGCCGTTTTGCGAACTCAGCGGCACACCCAGCCAACAGGGTGCGTTCTGTTCGGTCTGCAGCATTTCGAAGCCGGCAAGAGGTGGGCACTGGCCCGGAGTCAACAGGATCGGCTGCCCCGTGCAGATCACCTCGACACACAGGCGCCCGGTCATGGTTCCGGGCTGTTCGGGCTGTGGCTCGTGGTCATCGACGTGATAGGGGAAGTTCAGCTGTGCGCAGTGCTGGTCGTACAGCGCCACGGAAAAACTCAATGCCGGCAGCCATTCGCCGATGATCATGTGGATGCGCTTGAACAACGCCAGCAGATCCTCTGTCGCATGGGCCGCTTCGGAAATCGCATACAACGCTGCCTGCCGGGACTCGGCCTGCTTACGCTCGGTGATGTCACGAGCAACGGCGATGCGCAGTTGATCGTCCTCGGACCAGCGTGCCGACCAGAGGATGTGCACCACACTGCCATCCTTGCGCAGGTAGCGGTTTTCGAAGTTGAGCTTGGGCTCACCGCCCATGATTTCCCGGGCCGCGTCGAGGGTGCGCTGGCGATCGCCCGGGTGCACCATGTCGATCATCGCCTCCCCGATCATCTCATCGGCGCTGTAGCCAAAAATGCGCTCGCATGCCGCGCTGACAAAGACGAAGCGGCCCTGCTTATCCACCGCACAGACGGCGTCCAGCAACAGATCGATATAACTCGCCAGCGGCGCGGAATTCCGGTTTTCCATGGTTCAGCGTGGGTGCCCCGATAATGCAGCGCTCTTCAATCATCCCTGCCCCGTCAGCCTTGCATCCCTGTGATTACATTCAAGCCTTTTCCGGCATCAGCCCCGGCAACGCATGGACCAGCGCATTGATGGCGAAACCGATGAACATTACCCCGCACAACCGGGTGATTGCCAGTTCATGACGCTGGTACAAGGTGCGCACACGCCGTGCACCGACGATGCCGATGAGAATAGCGTAGGCGAGCAACCCGCCGACGAAACTCAGGGCGATCAGCGCCGGCAGCATTGACCAGTTGAGCAGTTCCGCGCGACTCGACAGCAATGCCGTGAACGTCGCCACCGCCACCGGATAGGCCTTGGGATTGGTCAGGCCAAACAGGATGCCGTGCCAGAACGGCTGCCGCGCCGGGCCCTGCGGCGCATCACCGCTGCTACGCCGGGCGCGCACCGCACGCCAGCCGAGCCAGAACAGGTACAGGCCGCTGAGCACACCGAGCACGTCGAACGCGGTACTGCCGATCTCCCGCGCACCGACAATCGCAATCAGCGCCGTGCTGCACCAGAGCACATCGCCGAGCAAATGCCCGCACAGAAACCCCGCCCCGGCCCGTCGCCCATGGGCCGCGCCAATGCCGAACACCGCCAGCACACCCGGCCCCGGGGTGATGCCGTAGATAAAACCCGAGGCAAGCACGGCCATTAGCAACGATGGGGTCATGGGGAGTCCTTTTGAACGGCTTGGTGAATGGTGGCCAGTCTATATCAGGACCTCAACTGCCGACTGCCTGATCGCGACAGAAATCAGTCAACGGTGGGTCCCTTGGACGATCCGCTCATTCAACCAGTTCAACGCCTGATCCCCACCCCGCCGTTTATGCCACGCCAACACAAAGGTGAACGACGGAATGTGAAACGGCGGTGGCACGACAACCAATGAAGACTGATCGATATCGCGCAAGCCGCGCGACGCGACGGTGAGGATCAGGTCGGTGCCGCTGATGAGCTGCGGGGCGACGCTCCAGTGTGGCAGGCTGACAGCCACACGCCGGCGTTCGCGCAACGCAGTCAATGCACGCTCGATTTCCGGGGTGCCGCTGCCGCGCATTTCCAACAGGACGTGAGGCCGAGCCAGGTAAGTGGGCAGGTCGAGGCCACCATCGGCGGGCAGGCTGTTGCGGTCCACCAGGCAGGCATAGTGTTCTTCGAACAGGGGCGTGCTGCGCAACTCATGGGGCATTTCCGGGAATACACCGGCGGCGACATCAATGTCACCGTTGAGCACCCCTTCGAGCATGCTTTCGCGGCTTCCATGGCTGATTTGCAGGTCGATGCCCGGCGCTTCGCGGCGCAACGTTCGGATCAGTCCCGGCAAGACAATGGCGGCGCCGTAGTCGGACATCGCCAGACGGAAGGTGCGCTGGGTGGTCGCGGGATCGAAGGCGTTCGGCGCCAGCAGCGCTTGCACCTGGGCCAGGGCTGCGGCCAGCGGTACCACGAGTTCCAGCGCTCGCGGAGTCGGCACAAGACCGGCACCGGCGCGCACCAGCAGCGGATCGCCGAGCAGGTCACGCAAGCGCGCCAGCGCATGGCTGACCGCTGGCTGGCTCAAGTGCAGACGCTCGGCCGCCCGGGTCACGTGTTGCTCGCTGAGCAAGGCGTCGAGGATCACCAGCAAGTTGAGGTCGATACGGCGAAGATTATTCATCTGCTGCATGTTCTGGATAACAAAACGGAATTTAAATCTGCGCGACGAATACCCTAGAGTCCAGCAAAACCTGTTGGAGATCGATCATGAGTACGTTGCATTGGGCCGGTCTGATTGGACTGGCGATGATCGCCGGGGCGGTGGTGCCGTTTCAGAGCGCGATCAACGTCAATCTCGGGCGCGGGTTGGGCCATCCGCTGTGGGCGACACTCGCCTCGTTGCTGGTGAGCGTTGTGGTGCTGTTGCCGATCATCGTTGCGATGCGCTTGCCGTTGCCATCACTGGCATTCATCAGCAAGGCGCCGCTCTGGATGTGGGCCGGTGGCGCTTTTGGGGTGATATTCATTTCCCTGGCATTGGTGCTGCTGCCCAAGCTGGGTGCCGCGGGGTTCATGGCATTGGCGCTGGCGGGGCAGGTGGTGGGGTCGTTGTTGCTGGATCACTTCGGCTGGTTTGGGTTGGTGGAGCGGCCACTCAGCTTGCCCAAGGTGTTTGGGGTGGTGCTGTTGATGGCCGGGGTGGTGCTGATTCAGTTTAGTGACGCTGCGGAAAAAGCGATGACAGCGACTTCTTGAAGATCAAAAGATCGCAGCCTCCGGCAGCGCCTACCGGGATGCGTGGTCCGAGCAGGCGCTGCCGAAGGCTGCGATCTTTTAAAACTTATCGAGTGTGCGCAACTTCTGCGGCAACCCCCACAACAACAGCGCCACCGCAATCAGCGCACACACACCAATGACATACAGCGCCGGCGTGGTGCTGCCGGTCAGATCCTTGATTCGGCCGACCATCACCGGGCTGACGATGCCGCCGAACTGGCCCAGGGTGTTGATCACCGCAATCCCGCCGGCCGCGCCCGCGCCGGCACCGGCCAGCAGTTTCGGCGGCAGGGTCCAGAAGCTCGGGATGGAGGCGATGATCCCGGCACCGAGCAGGCCCAACGCGACAATCAGGAAGGTCGTGTGACTGGCGAAGATCCCCGCACAGAAGAACCCGACCGCACCGACCGCCACCAGACCGGCGACAAACTTGCGCCGCTCGCCAGTAGCATCGGACAGCCGTCCGATCACCACCATGCTGATGGCGCCGCAGATGTACGGGATGGCCGTCAGCAAGCCGATCATCACCGGACTCTCGGTACCTGCGCTGCGGATCAGTTGCGGCGCCCAGAAATTCAAGCCGTAGGACGCCACCTGAATCAGGAAATAGATCAGCCCCAAAGTCAGGAAGCCCGGAATCCGCAGGGCGGCGAGCAGCGAACCACCGCTCTTGTGCGGCTCATGCTGAGCGATACGGCTGGCCAGCAAAGTCTTCTCCGAAGGCGTCAACCAATGGGCGTCTTCGATGCGGTCCTTGAGCAGGGTCAGCACCAGCAAACCGAGGCCGATACACGGAACGCCACCGAGCAGGAACAGCCAGTGCCAGCCACGCATTTGCAGCACACCGTCAAGGTGTTGCAGCACAAGACCCGAGAACGGCGCGCCCACCAGGCCAGCGAACGCCGACGCCAGGAACAGCATCGAGGTGATTCGCCCGCGATAGTGCTGCGGGAACCACAGGGTCAGGTAATACAGCACGCCCGGAGCGAAACCCGCCTCCATCGCGCCGATCACGAAGCGCAGCACGTAGAACTGCCATTCGCTGTTGACGAACACCATAGCCGCCGTGGCCAGGCCCCAGGACATCATGATCCGGGCGATCCAGCGCCGGGCTCCGACCTTGTACAGCATCATGTTGCTGGGCACTTCGAAAATCACATAACCGACCACGAACAACCCGGCACCCAGGCCGTAAGCGGTGTCGCTCAGACTCAGGTCGGCCTGCAGCTGAAACTTGGCGAAGCTGATGTTGATGCGGTCGAAAAAGGCGAACAGGTAGCAGACCATGATCAGCGGCATCAGGCGCCAGGCGACTTTGCTGACCAGGGCTTTTTCTTCGTCGTGGCTAACGGCCGGGCTCGCGCCGGCCTCCAGTGCATTAAGGCTCATTGCGTTTCTCCAGGCGGACTTCCCGTGGGTGTCCGATTGTTTTTGTTGTCTGGTTGAGGTGCTTTTTTTGTGGGAGCGGGCTTGCTCGCGAAAGCGGTCTGACATTCAGCAAAGATGTCGACTGACACTCCGTCTTCGCGAGCAAGCCCGCTCCCACAGGGTTTCGTGTTTGGTCAGGAGGGTATCGGGTGCAAATCACAATTGCGCCCGGCCTTGGCCAGTTGACCGGGCACTTCATGGCCGAGCAGCGCCGGCAGTCCCCGGGACAGTTTCAGCAACAGCGGCAGATCGATGCCGGTGTGAATGCCGACTTCATCGCACAGGTTCACCAGATCCTCGGTGCAGATGTTTCCCGATGCCCCCGGTGCGAACGGGCAGCCGCCGAGGCCGCCGAGGGCCGCGTCGAAGCGCCGGGCACCGACCTCGTAAGCGGCCAGCACGTTGCACAGGCCAAGACCGCGAGTGTTGTGAAAATGCAGGGTCAGGTCTGATGGGGAGACCCTTTGCAGCACCCGGCGCACCAGCCGCTCGACCTGACGCGGGTTGGCCATGCCCGTGGTATCGGCCAGGGTGATGCCCTGGATGCCGAGCTCCTGATAGGCGTCGACGATTTGCAGTACCCGGTCCTCATCGATCTTGCCTTCAAACGGGCAGCCGAAGGTGGTGGCGATGCTGGCGTTGAGTCGCACCGGGCTGTCGCCGACGAACTGCACAATCTCGCCGAACGCCGCCAATGAATCCTCACAACGCATGCGCATGTTCGCCAGGTTGTGGGTCTGGCTGGCGGACATCACCAGGTTCAGCTCATCGGCACGGCACGCCAATGCCCGCTGCGCGCCTTTGAGGTTGGGGATCAGCGCGACATAGATCACCCCCGGTTGCCGGGTAATGCCCTTGAACACCAGTTCACCATCGCGCAGCGCAGGAATGGCCTTGGGCGACACGAACGAACCGGCTTCGATGCGGCTGAACCCGGCCAGCGACAGTTGATCGATCAGAGCGATCTTGTCGTGGGTTTCAACCCAGGTCGGCTCGATTTGCAAACCGTCGCGCGGGGACACTTCCTGCACGATCAGGTGGTCGGAATAATCGCTGATCATTGCACCACTCCTTCGACTTTCAGGCGTTCGATGTCTGTTGCAGTCAGGCCCAATTGCGCGAGGATGCCGTCGGTGTGCTGGCCCAGCCCGGGGCCGGACCAGTTCACGCCGCCGGGCGTCTCGGAGAGTTTCGGCACGATGCCTGGCATCTTCACCGTGGCGCCACCGGGCAACTCGGCATTGAGCAGCATGTCCCGCGCCTGATAGTGCGGATCGGCGACGATGTCGGCCACCGAGTAGATGCGTCCGGCCGGGACTTCGGCGGCCTCCAGCGCGGCCAGCACCTCGTCGATGGGCAAACTGCTGGTCCAGTGGGTGATGGCGGCGTCGAGCAGGTTGCTCTTGGCTGCACGCCCGTCGTTGTGGGCGAACTCCGGCGCTTCGGCCAGATCGGCGCGGCCGATGGTTTGCATCAGGCGTTTGTAGATCGGATCGCTGTTGCCGGCGATCACCACGTAGGCGCCGTCGGCCGTCAGGTAGGTGTTGGACGGCGCGATACCCGGCAAGGCACCGCCGCTGCGTTCGCGCACATGGCCAAGCATGTCGTATTCCGGCACCAGGCTTTCCATGACGTTGAACACGCTTTCGGCCAGGGACACATCAACGATTTGCCCGCCGCCCTGCCCGGTCTTGACCCTTAGCAGCGACATCAGCGCACCGATCACCGCATGCAGTGACGCCAGGGAATCGCCAAGGCTCACGCCGACCCGCGCCGGCGGCGAACCAGGCGTGCCGGTGGTGTAGCGGATCCCGCCCATGGCTTCGCCTATGGCACCGAAACCCGGACGATCACGGTACGGGCCGGTCTGGCCGTATCCGGAAATCCGCACCAGCGTCAGGTTGGGATTGAGCGCGTGCAACACGTCCCAACCGAGGCCGAGTTTTTCCAGGGCGCCGGGGCGCAGGTTCTCGATCAGCACATCGGCGCTGGTCGCCAGTTGCTTGACCAGTTCGATGCCTTCAGGGGATTTGAGGTTCAGCGCCAGGGACTTCTTGTTGCGTGATTGCAGGTACCACCACAACGAGGTGCCTTCGTGCAGCTTGCGCCATTTGCGCAGGGGATCGCCCTGGCCCATGGCTTCGATCTTGATCACCTCGGCGCCGAACTCGGCCAGCATGCGCGCCGCAAACGGCGCGGCGATCAGCGTGCCGATCTCGATCACTTTGATCGCACTCAAAGGGGCAGTCATCGCGGGGTACCTCTTGTTCTTGGAATATGTGCCAAGGCTAGAGGACAGGTCGCTCGGGAATCCAACCTTCAGTTGGCAACGGGCGTTCGCGAAATGCGAACGCTTTGGGAAATTGTCGTGGCCTCAGGTCAGTCATCGCGAGCAAGCTCGCTCCCACAGGGATCCTCAGTGCGGCGCCGACCCAGTGTGGGAGCGAGCTTGCTCGCGATGAGGCCCGCCCATTCAGCCGAGAACTATCAGGCTGTATCCCGCAAATGCTCAAACAACATCCGGCTCACCGGCGACAGCAACGCCTCATCGCGCACCACCAGAATCAACGCCCGATCGGACCATTCGTCCGTCAACGGCACCGCGTGCAAACCCAGCGCCCGGCCAAACAATTCATAGGCGCGCTGCGGAAGGATGCCGATCCCCATGTTGGCCTGGATCATGCGGCACATGGCGTCGAACCCTGGCACATGAATTCGCACCCGCAGCACCTTGCCGGCCTCGCGGGCGGCGGCATGGGTCCGCATGTTGATCGAACTGGCGGCATGTAACCCAACGTAATCACTGTCCAGCGTATCGGCGAACGCCACGCTGGACCGACTCGCCAATGGATGGTGCGACGGCATCAACACCACCAGTTTGTCCTGGCGATACAGCACGCTGTGCAGGCCCTTGATGTCACTGTCGATGGAACAGATCCCGAGGTCGGCCACGCCGTCGAGCACGCCCTGAATCACCCCGGCGCTGGGGCGTTCTTCGAGGTCGGTCTTGACCTGTGGGTGACGCTCGGAAAAATCCCGCAGGTCCTCGGGCAAAAACTGAATGATCGCCGACAGGTTGGCGAGCATCCGCACGTAGCCGCGCACACCGTGGCTGTGCTCGCCCAGTTCAAGTCCCATTTTCTCGACGTTGAACAACATCTGCCGGGCATGGTGCAGCAGGGTTTCACCGGCCGGCGTCAGGGACATGCCCTTGGCCTGGCGCACGAACAGGCTGATGCCCAACGCCTCCTCCAGCTCCATCAAACGCTTGCTCGCCGCCGAGACGGCAATCGCTTCGCGCACCGCTGCACGGGTCAGCGTGCCCTCTTCGTGCACGGCGACGAACAGTTGCAGGGTGATCAGGTCGAGACGGCGGATCAGGCTTTTTTGCAGCATCGGGTACTCGGCGAAGTCGGCTCAGGCGAAGTCGCAGCATAGCGTTCTTCGCCCACGTCGTGCCGTGGTCCAGGCACCGGTCGTGATAAAGTCGCCGCCCACAGACCTTTTGCCGTGAGACGAAGAACGCAATGACCGATTTCCAGGATGTCGATGCTCAACTTGAAGACTGGAACGCCTTGCGCAGCACCACTTCGTTCAGTGGCTTGCTGGTGGGCAACGGTGCCAGTCGCGCGGTGTGGGACGATTTCGGCTACGAATCGCTGTTCGAAAACGCCCGCACCGTTGAAGAAAAGCCCCTGAGCCCGTCCGAGTTGAGCGTGTTCGATGCGATGCAGACCCGCAGTTTCGAGCAGGTACTGAGCGCCTTGAAAACCACCAGCCGGGTCAACAAGGCCCTGGCCGTCAGCTCCGCCGCCCCGCGCAATCGCTACTACGCGATCAAGGAAGCACTGATCAACACTGTGCATGCGGTGCATATCCCGTGGCGGCTGGTGGTGCCTTCGACGCTGGCGACGATCAATCAGGAGCTGGCCAGCTACCACACGGTGTTCACCACCAATTACGACCTGCTCAACTACTGGGCAGTGCAACACCAACCTGAGGCGATCAGCGATCTGTTCCAGGGCGCCGAGCCCGGTTTCGACCTGAGCGACACGACCACCGATAAAACCCGTTTGCTGTACCTACACGGCGGTCTGCATCTGGTGCGCAACCAGGACGGCACGGCGCGCAAGCTGATGTCGACAGAGGGCACGTTGCTGGGCAATTTCGCCATCAACAACACGATCAAGACCCTCGACGACGTGCCGCTGTTCGTCAATGAAGGCCCGAGTGCGGACAAGCTCAAGACCATTCGCAGTTCGGATTACCTGTCGTTCTGCTACGAGCAATTACTCGGTCACGGCCAGGCGCTGTGCATCTTCGGCCATGCGTTGGGGGAGCAGGACAGCCACATCATCCATGCCTTGCGCCTGGCGAAACCGCAGGTGGTGGCGATCTCGATTTACCCGCGCAGCAAGGCCTTCATCCAGCACCAGAAGCGGCATTACGCGAAGGTGTTTGAGGGGACGGGGGTTGAGTTGCGTTTTTTTGATTCGAAGAGCCATGCGTTGGGTGGCACGAAGCTGGCGGTTCCGGTCGAGGTTTAGCGGCAACTGATCTGACGCATTCGCGAGCAAGCCCGCTCCCACAGGTTCAGCGTGATCCCTGTGGGAGCGAGCTTGCTCGCGATGCTTTTGCAGTCAACTCATTCTTCAGCGCTGTGCACCACCACCAGCAACTGCGCCTGCACCTCGCCCACCGAACGAATCCGGTGCGGCTTTTGCGCATTGAAGTGCAACGCATCGCCACGATCGAGCAGCACGCGCTCGTTCATGAAGTCCACCTCCACCCGCCCTTCGTGGACGAATAAAAACTCCTCGCCCAAATGCTCCTTGAAGGTCTTGTCGGTGAACTCGGCCGGCGGGTAGATGATGAACGGCAGCAGGCTGCGTTCGCTGACCTGATGGGCCAGCACCGCGTAACCCGAATTGTTGTCACTGACGCCCAAGGGTTGCCGTTCGTGGCTGCGCACCAGGCTGTAGCTGTCGAGGCTGACGTTGTCTTCAGAGAACAGTTCCTCGACCTTCACATTCAGCGCCCTGGCCAGTTTCAGGGCCGCAGCAATCGACGGCGTGTTCAACCCGCGCTCGACTTTCGACAGGTAACTCTTGGTCATGCCGGATTGTTCGGCCAGGGTTTCCAACGTCACGCCAAGTTTTTTTCTGAGTAATTTCAAACGGATAGACATGTAGAGCGATTTATCCATCAAGGAGGCAACGATTTGTCCTTGCCAATGACACAATGTGTCATATAGGCTCTTTAGTGTCATTTGCACTCACCGACGACTTTGCGAGGAACCGGTGAACGGCAAACCCGACGTCCATTGAATCACCCAAAGGACACCGATATGGCCAAGACATTAGCACTGCCCAAAGAGCAGCTGGTCAAGCACGCGCTGAGCCAAATGCAAAATACCCTGGCGGATAATACGTGGACCGCCCGGCAAAAGCTGGCCCTGACCTGCCGCATCCTGTTCGAGCATGGTCACGATTCCGGCCTTGCCGGACAAATCACCGCCCGTGGTCCGCAACCCGGCACTTACTACACTCAACAACTGGGCCTGGGTTTCGACGAAATCACCGCGAGCAACCTGCTGCTGGTCAACGAGGACCTGGAGGTGCTCGAAGGCCACGGCATGCCCAACCCGGCCAATCGTTTTCACAGTTGGGTGTACCGCGCCCGAGCGGATGTGAACTGCATCATTCACACCCATCCAACCCACGTTGCAGCCTTGTCGATGCTGGAAGTGCCGTTGCAGATTTCCCACATGGACCTCTGCCCGCTCTATGACGACTGCGCGTTTCTCGAAGGCTGGCCGGGCGTGCCGGTGGGCAACGAGGAAGGCGAGCTGATTGCCGGGGCACTGGGCGACAAACGGGCGATCCTGCTTTCGCACCATGGCCAATTGTCCACCGGCGGCACCATCGAGGAAGCCTGCGTCATCGCGCAACTGATCGAACGCGCCGCGAAACTGCAACTGCTGGCGATGAGCGCCGGGACCATCAAGCCGATCATTCCCGAACTGGGCCGCGAAGCCCACGACTGGATTGCCCGGCCCAAGCGGCATGCCGCCGCTTTCAACTACTACGCCCGGCAGATCCTGCGCCAACACGCCGATTGCCTGAACTGAACCCATCGATCGAACGGAGAGACACCATGTCCACCGCAAACATTCACGGCATCATCGGTTACACCATCACCCCTTTCACCCCCCACGGCGAGGGCGTTGACCTGAATGCCCTCGGGCGCTCCATCGACCGACTGATCGAGGGCGGCGTACACGCCATCGCACCGCTGGGCAGCACCGGTGAAGGTGCCTACTTGAGCGACGCAGAGTGGGATCAGGTCAGCGAGTTCAGCATCAGGCACGTGGCCAGGCGCGTGCCGACCGTCGTCAGCGTGTCCGACCTGACCACCGCTAAAGCGGTGCGCCGCGCGCGTTTCGCCGAAGCTCAAGGCGCCGATGTGGTGATGGTGCTACCCACGTCCTACTGGAAGCTCAGCGAAGCGGAGATCCTCGCCCATTACCGCGCCATCGGCGACAGCATCGGCGTGCCGATCATGCTCTACAACAACCCGGCCACCAGCGGCACCGACATGTCGGTGGACCTGATCCTGCGCATCGTCAACGCCGTGGAAAACGTGACCATGGTCAAGGAGAGCACCGGCGACATCCAGCGCATGCATCAACTGCAACGTCTCGGCGAAGGCCAGGTGCCGTTCTACAACGGCTGCAATCCGTTGGCCCTGGAGGCCTTCGCCGCCGGCGCAAAAGGCTGGTGCACCGCTGCGCCGAACCTGATCCCGCAGCTCAACCTGGATTTGTACGAAGCAGTGCTGACCAACGATTTGCGCAAGGCTCGCGAACTGTTCTATCGCCAGTTGCCGCTGCTGGATTTCATCCTCAAGGGTGGCTTGCCGGCGACGATCAAGGCGGGTTTGCGGGCGACGGGCCTGGAGGTGGGGGATCCGCGGCTGCCGGTATTCCCGTTGAGTGAGGCAGGTTGTGGTGAGTTGCAAGGGCTGCTGAACGCCTTGCGCTGACTTCCTGCCATACACAAAACCAAAATGTGGGAGCGGGCTTGCTCGCGAAGACGGTGGAACATTCAATAGACAGGTTGAATGTGACGGCCTCTTCGCGAGCAAGCCCGCTCCCACAGGGGATGTGTGTTGATCTCAAAGCACCGGCAACGTCTTGTCCTTGACCACCTTGGACGAACCGTTGGCCTTCACGCTGGCGATGCCTTTCTCCATGGCGGCATCGGAGGAATAGGCCTCGCTGCTGCCGATGATCTCGTGGTTGCCCGCCTTCAGGTTGAAATACGGGTGGCCATCCTTGGTGATTTTCTTCTCGTAACGCTCATCCAGCGGGCTGTTGGCCTGGACCGAGGCAATGCCTTTGTCGGCGGCGGCGTGGGTGGTGTACAGCTCGCTGGTCAGAATGGTCTCGGCGTTGGCCGCCTTGAGGACAAACCTGAACTGGCCATTGCTGCTTTTGCTCACTTCATACCATCCGGACATGCTCTTTCTCCTTGGCGATTGAAAGGTTGCGCGCTTCACAGTAAAGACCAGCCTCGGGTTTCTGTCGCCTGCTCTGGCCCCTTCGCGAGCAAGCTCGCTCCCACAGTAGACTTGTGTACACCAAACCATTGTGGGAGCGAGCTTGCTCGCGATGGCGTCGACACGATCTTCCTTACTTCGCCGCAGCCCGCACCACCGACAACTCCGGTGCTGACGTCCGCCGCTGGCTCAGATACCGCGTACAACTCACCCGCAGGAACGAAGCGAAATTGACCACCTCGCCGCGGTAGTCCATCACCTCTTCATACAGCTTGGCGATCAACTGATTGGTGGTCATGCCGTCGACCTCGGCGATTTCGCTGAGGATGTCCCAGAACTGATTCTCCAGCCGCAAGGTGGTGACCACCCCGCAAATGCGCAGCGAGCGGGAGCGCGATTCGTAGAGTATCGGGTCGGCTTTGACGTACAGCTCGCACATGGGCATGCCCCTCTTTACAGCGTGATTTTAGTACCCAACAACCCCAGGAAACCGGCCAGCCAGTTCGGATGCGCAGGCCAGGCCGGAGCGGTGGCCAGATTGCCCTGGACATGGCCGTCCGTCACCGGAATATCGATATACGTACCGCCCGCCAGTCGCACTTCCGGAGCGCAGGCCGGATAAGCGCTGCATTCGCGACCTTCGAGAACACCCGCTGCCGCCAGCAACTGCGCGCCATGGCACACGGCAGCGATCGGCTTGCCAGCCTTGTCGAACGCGCGCACCAGTTCCAGGACTTTTTCGTTCAGGCGCAGGTACTCCGGCGCACGGCCGCCCGGAATCAGCACCGCGTCATAATCGGCGGCGTTGACCTTGGCGAAATCGAAGTTGAGGGCAAACAGGTGACCGGGTTTTTCACTGTAGGTCTGGTCGCCTTCAAAGTCATGGATCGCCGTGCGCACGGTCTGGCCGGCAGCCTTGTCCGGGCAAACGGCGTGCACCGTGTGGCCGACCATCAGCAACGCCTGGAACGGCACCATCACTTCATAGTCTTCGACGTAATCACCGACCAGCATCAGAATTTTTTTCGCAGCCATGGGGAGGACTCCTCTGGAAGTGGGCGTGCAGGAGTATTCAAGGTAGTCCTTATCCGGCGGGTCGGGTAACAACCGGCTACTACCTTGTGGCGAGGAGGCTTGCCCCCGTTCGCCTGCGAAGCAGGCGCAAAATAGGACAGTGCGGTTCGGTTGATGAAACCGGATAGGGGCTGCTGCGCAGCCCAACGGGGGCAAGCCCCCTCGCCACATAGGTGTGTTCGCAACTGTACGGATAACTCTGCACCTAGCTGTAACAGCGGCTTACACCGGGTTTATGGCTAGATAACAACACCTCCCACCTTCCACGATTCTGGTTGCCATCATGTCCTCGCGCGAAAACACCGGCATGGCCCTGGGCCTGCTCGGCGTTGTGATCTTCAGCCTCACCCTGCCCTTCACGCGGATCGTCGTGCAGGAACTCCACCCGCTGCTCAATGGCCTGGGCCGGGCACTGTTTGCAGCGGTTCCGGCGGCGTTGCTGTTGCTGTGGCACCGGGAAAAATGGCCGACCTGGAAGCAGGTAAAAGGCCTGGCGCTGGTGATGGCCGGGGTGATCCTGGGTTTCCCGGTATTGTCGGCCTGGGCCATGCAAACCTTGCCGGCGTCCCACGGCGCGCTGGTCAACGGATTACAGCCGCTGTGCGTGGCGCTGTACGCCGCGTGGTTGTCCCATGAGCGGCCTTCGAAAGCCTTCTGGGCCTGCGCCGCATTGGGCAGTGCGCTGGTGCTCGGTTATGCACTGATCAGCGGTGCCGGCAGCATTCAGGCCGGTGACTTGCTGATGCTTGGTGCCATTGCAGTGGGCGGATTGGGTTACGCCGAAGGAGGCCGGCTGGCCAGGGAGATGGGCGGCTGGCAGGTGATCTGCTGGGCGCTGGTGCTGTCGACGCCGCTGCTGATCGGCCCGGTGGTGTATCTGGCACTACAACATCAGGGCGAGATTTCCGCCAAGACCTGGTGGGCCTTCGGATATGTCTCGCTGTTTTCGCAGTTCATCGGTTTCTTTGCCTGGTACGCCGGACTGGCCATGGGTGGCATTGCCCGGGTCAGTCAGATCCAGTTGCTGCAGATCTTCTTCACCATCGCCTTCTCGGCGCTGTTCTTCGGTGAACATGTGGAGCCGATTACCTGGCTGTTTGCTGGCGGGGTGATCGTGACGGTGATGCTCGGGCGCAAGACAGCGATCAAACCCAATCCTGTGGGAGCGAGCTTGCTCGCGAAGGACTTGAAACCGACGCGTTGATTCAGAAAGCACGCGTTATCGTTGACGTCCATCGCGAGCTAGCTCGCTCCTACAACAGGATCAGAGGTAACCGTCGGAGCGCAGCAGGGTTTCCAGGCAATGCTCGCTGATGCGATAGAAATCCTTCAGCTCCTGAATCTTCGCCAGCAACTGAGCCGGGTCCACTGGTTCTGCGCGTTTGACCGCCAGGATCATCTTGTTCTTGTTGGTGTGGTCCAGTGAGATGAACTCGAACACCTTGGTCTCGTAGCCGCAGGCCTCAAGGAACAACGCGCGCAAACTGTCGGTGACCATCTCGGCCTGCTGGCCCAGATGCAAGCCGTATTGCAGCATCGGCTTGAGCAGCGCCGGGCTCTGGATTTGCAGGCGGATCTGTTTGTGGCAGCACGGCGAGCACATGATGATCGCCGCTCCGGAACGGATGCCGGTGTGGATCGCATAGTCGGTGGCGATATCGCAGGCATGCAGGGCGATCATCACGTCCAGCTCGCTCGGCGCCACGCTGCGCACGTCACCGCACTTGAACACCAGGCCGGGGTGTTCAAGCTTGGCGGCGGCGGTGTTGCACAGGGTGACCATGTCTTCACGCAGTTCGACGCCGGTCACCTCGCCTTCGGCCTTCAAGGTGTTGCGCAGGTAATCGTGGATGGCGAAGGTCAGGTAGCCCTTGCCCGATCCGAAGTCCGCCACACGCACCGGCTTGTCCAGCGCCAGGGGGGACGACGTCAGCGCATGGCTGAACACTTCGATGAACTTGTTGATCTGCTTCCACTTGCGCGACATCGCCGGGATCAGCTCGTGCTTGCGGTTGGTCACACCGAGGTCGGCGAGAAACGGCCGACTCAGGTCAAGAAAACGGTTTTTCTCACGGTTGTGCTCGGCCGATGGCACTTCGCGCAATTGCTGAGGTTGGCTCTTGAACAGCGATGACTTGCCTTTTTTGCTGTATTCGAGCTGGGCTTCGTCGGTCAACGACAACAAATGCGCATTTTTGAACGACGCCGGTAGCAGCCCGGCAATGCTCGCCACACCTTCGACCAGCGGCAGGTTCTTGGTGATATCGCGGGTCTTGTAGCGGTAGACAAAAGACAGGCAAGGCTGCGCCTTAACCGTCACCGGCTTGATGATGATCCGCTGCAGGTCCGTTTCATCACCCACGTACTTGGCCAGCACCAGTTTGATGAATGCGTTGTGCTCGAGGCTCGATTGCAGCAGGTCGATGAACTGGGCGTGATGATCCGGCGCGAGGCTGGCGGGAGTGGCGGTGACGGACATGGAAAAACGGCCTCGGCAATACGAATCGGGGGGATGCCGGGTATTTTAGGGGGGACGAGGGTTTTGGGCACGGGGTAATTTTGCGCCAGGTCCCGTTCCCGCCGATCGGGACCTGAATTCAACCGTCGCTACCTCATGGCTCCACCAGTCGAAGTTTGCGATTGGTCGGCGAGTTGATGACGAACTTGACGATCAACCCTACCGGCACCGCCCACGTCAGACCGTTGACCGGATCAGTGACCACGGCGACAGTTTCGGAACTTGCAGCCAGATCCAGATGTCGGCGATCGTTGCTGGATTTGAGTAATCCATATGCATGGCTGACCAGCCGCTCCGCCTGGTGCATCGGCATATCCAGACTCTGCAAATGCCTCACCGCACGGCAGAACAGCACTTGATCATCAATCACACCCTCACCTTCATGACGGGTCAGAAACGCCTGCGCTATGGCCAATAGCTCCTCATTCAAATGGGCCTGTTCATCAACCTCCTTCATGCTCAAGACTCCTGTTGCGCTTGCGCCGCCGGAGCACTCTCGACGACAGGCCGTGCGGCGCGGCGCAAGTCAGGTCCGGCGCACGGCAGGTGCACGGCCGGATTGGGCATGCCACTGGGGGAAAGCTCATGGGTCATTTCGAACTCGGCCCGTACCGACCAGCCACAGGCCTCCGACGTACATTGCAGGTATGCCACCCGCAGGAAGATATGCCGCCCTTCGCTGGTACGTATGCGCATCCGGTTCAGGCAGTGCGGGCACACCATCTTGTAAGTACTCATACATGCTTCCCTTGGGCCATCCGGTGGTAATCGAATTGATCAAACGCAATACTGTTTGAAACACAATTGGTGAAAGACAGGTGCTGCAAATAACGTCCGCCAGACAAAAGGAAGTGCAACGGGTGGACACGTAATAGATACGAGCCAAGCTCGTAGGAAATCACCCTGATACCATTAGGAAGTTTCGACATCGTATTCTTCAGATTCATAGTTGACGATTGATTACTTACAAGAAAAAACGTACTCATTACGCATACGTTAAGCACTCAAAAAGCATATATCAAAAGGAAGAGGCTCAAATTGCGTAGCAAAAAATCACAAGCTGTTTTGGCCCGCCTGAAGCAAATCACGGGTACAAAAACTGACGCCTCCCTGTCTACTGCGCTACAGATCAGCCCCCAGACACTCAGCAGCTGGAAAGGCCGCGACAGCACACCATACTCATTATGCGTAGATATTGCACAGACTCGCGGCATCTCCCTTGACTGGTTGCTGCTGGGCGAGGGGCCAATGCTGCGGCAGCCCCATGTCAACGCTCCTGCAAATGCTGCGGAAACTGCAACAACGCAGGAAAGCACCATCCTTTCGCTGTGGCGATTACTTGATGAGGATGACCGCTGCGCAATACAAAACGCATTGGAGGAAAAACGACGCCTGCGGGATCTGGAAACACAACTTTCCGAAATGGCCGCTACCCTGGCCTCACTTGGACACTCAAACAAAACCTGACTTGAAGTCCGACGTTTCAATGCTTGAAGGCATGCCACAAAACAATAATGTTGCCACTACTGCGAACAATCATTACGCATGAAAAAACACTCACCACTGCATGCCATGGGCTCACCGGCAGGAATGTCAGCAATACATCGATGCCGGCAAGGCAGAACACTGCGCCAAGCAAGCTGATCAATATCCTGTCGCACCAGTGGTAACGTTGTTCGTCGCGCTGGTAACACGCCAGCCTGAACGCACTGACCAGGTGAGCCACGCCCGCCACCCACACCAGAGCCGCCATCTCAAAGGTCATTGCCCTCGCCCTCTGAGATGACGAAGGATGTCACCGAGGCCGGCTCCATCGATCCACTGCATGAGCTTGATGCTGATGGGAATGACCAGCAACGCGCACAGAAAGGCCGTCACGCCGGCTGTCAGAAAAGGCGCCATTGGCTGGGCCACCGGGGCAAACAGGTAACCGACACCCGCCGACAACAGCCAGGAACCGATGCGTTGCCAGGCCTTGAAGTTGGCGCGAGTGGTCGTGACCAGCCACGCGCCAAGTGTCGCGCCGAACAGGGCTTCTCCATCGATAGCCGGCAACGTCGCAATACCCAACCCCACCATGAGCCCGCTGATACTGTTGTAGGTCGAATCAGTCAGGCTCATGGGTATCTCGCGACTGCAATGGCTCAACAGTGATGGCCCCCGACTCCAGCGCCCTGAACACGGCAGCGTTGCGAGATCTGACGGCGAACTTGCGGCGGATATTGGAAAAGTGGAAGTTGATGGTGGATTCCGAGCAACTCTGAATCCTGGCGATCTCCCAGGACGTCTTGCCTTTGAGGCACCACTCCAGGGCTTGTGTCTCTTTCGTTGTCAGTTGCACCAGCGGAGTAAGCATTGCGCTACCGGGTGCATCCTCCACCAAGGTCTCCAGCGTTTGTTGCGTTTTCATAAGAACTCCCTCTACACAGAACGCCCATCGCAGGGCGTGCACCATGAGAGAGATGTTGAAGACAAGCTCCCCGCCGGACAACGTTCAGGAACTGTGTCGCGGCGCATTACAAAAGCACATGAAGCACTGGCTTAACCCAGCACCACCAGACGATTCGGCAGCTCGTTGCGCACATGGGTCACCGGCACATGTACCTTGAGCAACTCGCCACAGGCCTCGACGCAACTGACAAAGCCCTGCAGCGTCTGCCCCTGTTTCACCTGCTGGGTGAACGTCGCGACGATCGCGTCCCAGTTCTTGTTGTCCAGGCGACTGGAAATCCCTTCATCCACCAGGATCTCCACGTAACGCTCGGCCTCGGAAACGAAAATCAGCATGCCGGTGCTGCCCTCGGTGTGGTGCAGGTTCTGCTCCAGGAACTGCCGGCGCGCCAGGTTCGAGGCACGCCAGTGGCGCACCGAGCGCGGGATCAGATGGGTGGTGACTTTCGGCAGGCGGAACACCAGGCACAGCACGATGAAGATGGCCCATTGCACCATCAGCAGGCTGTGCATGGTCAGCCAGCCGGTGAGGTAATGCACGATGCCCGGCACCAGCAGCGCCAGCAGGCTGGCCCACAGCAAGGGGATGTACGCATAGTCGTCGGCGCGGGCTGCGAGTACTGTCACCAGTTCTGCGTCTGTCTCGCGCTCGACCCGGGCAATGGCCTCGGCCACCTTGCGTTGTTCGTGTTCAGTCAGTAATGCCATGTCGTGAAGTGCCTGCTCGTTTTTATTATCACCAGCCGCCGGACGAACCGCCCCCGCCGAAACTGCCCCCGCCGCCGCTGAAGCCTCCCCCTCCACCGCCGCCGCCAAATCCACCACCGCCAAAGCCGCCCCCGGATCCACCGGAGCCGCCCCGGCCAGCGGGAAGAATACCGAGCATCTGGCACACAAAAACAGTCAGGATGAATAACATCACAAAAAACACGAACAACCCGGGATGCCGCGCGATGAAATCGTCCCCCGGATCGCCTCTGGATTCATACGCCGTGGAGGGTTCGTCCAGGGGGTTGCCGCCCAGCACCACCAGCATCGCCGCTACGCCGTCACTGATGCCTTTACTGAAATTGCCGGTCTTGAATGACGGGGTGATGACCTGGTTGATGATCACCGAACTCTGGGCATCGGTCAGGCGATCCTCCAGGCCGTATCCGACTTCGATACGCAGCCGGCGCTCGTCCCGGGCGATGATCAGCAAGGCGCCGTTGTTCTTGTCCTTCTGCCCGATGCCCCAGTGGCGGCCGAGTTGGTAACCGAAATCGGCGATGTCGGTACCTTGCAAATCCGGCAACGTCACTACCACAAGCTGCTCGCCGGTGGCTTGCTCATGGGCCTGAAGTTGTTGGCTGAGCTGCTGGCGCACCGATGGCTCGATCATCTGCGCAGTGTCGACCACCCGCCCGGTCAGCGCCGGAAAGCTCAGCTCGGCGCGGGCAGCGATCGCCACCACCCACAACAACAGCAACAGGCCTGTTTTCAGGACGCGCATTGGCAACCTCTTGCGTGGTGACGCCGATTAGCGCTGTTCAGAATTTGACCTCGGGGGTCTTTTCCGAACCCGGCGTGGCTTCGAAGGTCTCGCGCATCGGCAGGTCGCTATACATCACGGTGTGCCACAGGCGACCGGGGAAGGTGCGGATCTCGGTGTTGTATTTCTGCACCGCGAGGATGAAATCGCGCCGGGCCACGCTGATGCGGTTCTCGGTGCCTTCAAGCTGCGATTGCAGGGCGAGGAAGTTCTGGTTGGCCTTGAGGTCCGGATAACGTTCGGAGACCACCATCAAGCGACTCAAGGCGCCGCTGAGCTGGTCCTGGGCCTGTTGGTACTGCTTGAGCTTTTCCGGGTTGTCGAGGGTCGAGGCATCCACCTGGATCGACGTGGCCTTGGCCCGGGCTTCGATGACGGCGGTCAGGGTTTCCTTCTCGTGGGCCGCATAGCCCTTGACGGTTTCCACCAGGTTGGGAATGAGGTCGGCGCGCCGCTGATACTGGTTCTGCACCTGGCCCCAGGCGGCCTTGGCCTGTTCATCGAGCGTCGGGATGTTGTTGATGCCGCAGGCGGTCAGCAACGTAGCCAGCATCAGCAACGTGACGACCTGCAAACGCGAGCGGTAGGTTGGACTTACATTCATCAGGATGATGCTCCCTTGTGCATTTCATGAAAAAACCGACCGTGAAACCTTCTGGGCCGGCTCTTGGGGCATAATCGCCCGCGCCTCTGGATTGCAACGGGCCGATGGGCTAAAAAGAGGCCCTGCGCGAAAACGCATCCGCCATCTGGCTGTGGTTTTTTGGCTCTGGTCTTTTGAGCCGGTACCCGAACAACAATAGACGCTCCCTAAATTTTGGCTGGCCGGCGTGTACATCGCCGTTTGGGCCCTTGAGAAAACTATTCATGAAGAAGCTGTGTTTGCTGGGCCTGTTCGTCAGCCTGGCCAGTCATAACGTATTGGCCGCCACGACGCCCGCACCCCTGGAGAACAAGGAAGCCTTCGTCAGCAACCTGATGAAGCAAATGACCCTCGATGAAAAAATCGGCCAGCTGCGCCTGATCAGCATCGGCCCGGAAATGCCGCGCGAAATGATCCGCAAGGAAATCGCGGCAGGCAACATCGGCGGTACGTTCAACTCGATCACCCGCCCGGAAAACCGGCCGATGCAGGACGCGGCCATGCGCAGCCGCCTGAAGATCCCGATGTTCTTCGCCTACGACGTGATCCACGGCCACCGCACCATATTTCCGATCCCGCTGGCCCTGGCCTCGAGCTGGGACATGGACGCCATCGGCCTGTCCGGGCGCATTGCCGCCAAGGAAGCCGCGGCTGACAGCCTCGACATCACCTTCGCACCGATGGTCGACATCTCTCGCGACCCACGCTGGGGTCGTACTTCCGAAGGCTTCGGTGAAGACACTTACCTGGTGTCGCGCATTGCCGGCGTGATGGTCAAGGCGTTCCAGGGTACTGGCGCGAACGCAGCCGACAGCATCATGGCCAGCGTCAAGCACTTTGCCTTGTACGGCGCGGTCGAGGGTGGCCGCGACTACAACGTGGTCGATATGAGCCCGGTCAAGATGTACCAGGACTACCTGCCACCGTACCGCGCCGCCATCGATGCCGGCGCCGGCGGGGTCATGGTCGCGCTGAACTCGATCAACGGCGTGCCGGCCACCGCCAACACCTGGCTGATGAACGACCTGCTGCGCAAGGAGTGGGGCTTCAAGGGCCTGGCCGTCAGCGACCACGGGGCGATTTTCGAGCTGATCAAGCACGGTGTTGCCGCCGACGGTCGCGAAGCGGCGAAGCTGGCAATCAAGGCTGGCATCCACATGAGCATGAACGACACCCTGTACGGCAAAGAGCTGCCAGGGCTGCTGAAGTCCGGCGAGATCCAGCAGAGCGACATCGACAACGCCGTGCGTGCGGTACTGGGCGCCAAGTACGACATGGGCCTGTTCAAGGACCCGTACCTGCGCATCGGCAAGGCCGAGGATGATCCGGTCGACACCTACGCCGACAGCCGCCTGCACCGCGCCGAGGCCCGTGATGTGGCACGCCGCAGCCAGGTGCTGCTGAAAAACCGGAATGACACCCTGCCACTGAAGAAGACCGCGAAAATCGCCCTGGTCGGTCCGCTGGCCAAGGCGCCCATCGACATGATGGGCAGCTGGGCCGCCGCCGGTCGCCCTGCTCAATCGGTGACCCTGTTCGATGGCATGACCAACGCCCTGGGAGACAAATCGACACTGATCTACGCCCGTGGCGCCAACATCACCAGCGACCCGAAAATCCTCGGTTACCTGAACTTCCTCAACTTCGATGCACCGGAAGTGGTGGACGACCCGCGCCCGGCGAACGTGCTGATCGACGAAGCGGTGAAAGCGGCCAAGGATGCTGATGTGGTGGTTGCCGCCGTCGGTGAATCCCGTGGCATGTCCCACGAATCGTCGAGCCGCACCGACCTGAACATCCCGGAAAACCAGCGCGAGCTGATCCGTGCCCTGAAGGCCACCGGCAAACCGCTGGTACTGGTGTTGATGAATGGCCGTCCACTGACGATCCTCGAAGAGAAGGAACAGGCCGACGCGATCCTGGAAACCTGGTTCAGCGGCACCGAGGGCGGCAACGCCATCGCCGACGTGCTGTTCGGCGACTACAACCCGTCGGGCAAACTGCCGATCAGCATCCCGCGTTCGGTAGGCCAGATTCCGACCTACTACAACCACCTGACCATTGGCCGGCCGTTCACTCCGGGCAAACCGGGCAACTACACCTCGCAGTACTTCGATGACACCACGGGCCCCCTGTACCCGTTCGGCTATGGCCTGAGCTACACCGAGTTCAGCCTGAGCGACATGGCGCTGTCGTCGACCACGCTGAACAAGACCGGCAAGCTCGACGCCAGTGTCACCGTGAAAAACACCGGCAAGCGCGACGGCGAAACCGTGGTGCAGTTGTACATCCAGGACGAGACCGGCTCGATGATTCGTCCGATCAAGGAACTGAAGAACTTCCAGAAAGTGATGATCAAGGCCGGCGAACAGAAAGTCGTGCACTTCACCATCACTGAGGACGACCTGAAGTTCTACAACACCCAGCTCAAGTACGCGGCTGAACCAGGCAAGTTCAACGTGCAGATCGGCCTGGATTCAGAGGACGTGACGCAGCAGAGTTTTGAGCTGCTGTAATTAATCAAACACCGCAAAACCCTGTGGGAGCGAGCTTGCTCGCGATAGCGGACTGACAGTCGACAGAGATGTTGAATGTTAAGCCCTCATCGCGAGCAAGCTCGCTCCCACAGTGGTTTCAGTGTTCAGAAAACTGGGGTCAACCCCTTCGATTCAGCAGGTTCACCACCACCCGATCCACCCATCCCCACACCCGTTGCTTGACCCGCCGCCACAGTGGCCGGCGCTTCCATTCCTCCAGGCTGACTTGCTCACTCAACCCAAAGTCCCGTTCGAAACTCGCCGCCACCGACCGGGTCAGTCCGGGGTCCAGGGCTTCCAGGTTGGCTTCCAGGTTGAAGCGCAGATTCCAGTGATCGAAGTTGCACGAACCGATGCTCACCCAGTCGTCGACCAGGACCATTTTCAGGTGCAGGAAACACGGCTGGTACTCGTAGATTTTCACCCCGGCCCTGAGCAGTCGCGGGTAGTAGCGATGGCCGGCATAACGCACGGATGGGTGATCGGTACGGGGCCCGGTCAGCAGCAACCGCACATCGACGCCCCGGGCAGCCGCCCGGCGCAGGGAGCGGCGGACTTTCCAGGTCGGCAAAAAGTACGGCGTGGCCAGCCAGATCCGTCGCTGACCACTGTTCAGGGCACGCACCAGCGATTGCAGAATGTCCCGGTGTTGACGGGCGTCGGCATAGGCCACCCGGCCCATGCCCTCGCCTATGGACGGCACCCGTGGCAGGCGCGGCAGACCGAAATGCGAAGCCGGTCGCCAGGCACGTCGATGGCGGTTGGCAATCCACTGACGATCGAATAGCAGCTGCCAATCGAGTACCAGCGGGCCGGTGATTTCCACCATCACTTCGTGCCATTCGCTGGCGTCTTCCCCCGGAGTCCAGAATTCATCAGTGACACCGGTGCCGCCGACCACGGCCAGGCTCTGGTCCACCAATAACAGCTTGCGGTGATCGCGGTAGAAGTTGCCGACCCAACGTCGCCAGCTCAGACGATTGTAAAAACGCAGCTCCACGCCAGCGGACATCAGCCGCTGACGCAAGGCCAGGGTGAAAGCGAGGCTGCCGTAATCATCGAACAGACAGCGCACCCGTACACCGCGCTCGGCGGCCTGCACCAATGCCTGGACCATGGCTTCGGCGCAGGCACCCGCCTCCACCAGATACAGTTCCAGCTCAACCTGCTCTTCAGCCCGGGCAATCGCCACCAGCATGCGCGGAAAAAACTGCGGACCGTCGATCAGCAGTTCGAAGCGGTTGCCTTCACGCCACGGAAAAATCGCTCCGGCCATGTCAGCGCGCCGTGAAAATCAGTACCGCACCCACCGGTACGGAAAGACTGATAGCTGATAAACCGGCCAGTTTGCGCAACGCTTCCAGGCCGGGAGCCAAATCGAAATCCTCGGCGTTGATCACCAGCGGTTCGAGGGTCACCACCTGGAAGCGCCGGTCATCGAGTCGGGTCGCCAACAGTTCGGCCTGGTATTCGTGTTGTTTGCCGTGCAGGTCGACCATCAGCGGCAGGCGCAACTCCAACTGCGCGCCGGGAGCGAGGTCGTTGATCGGGCGCAGATCGATTTTCGTGGTGATCATGGCGTCGGGAAACCGGTCGATCTGGAACAGTTCCTTGCGCATGCGCTCATCGCGCAACGGGATGCCGCTGTTGATCGACTCCAGCTCGACTTCCACCTGCGCCAGCCCCTCGGGGTCGACCTTGCCGTGCAGCACCAGGAAGCGCTGCACTTCGGAAACATTGGCATTCTTGGTGCTGACAAACGACAGGCGCGAAGACTCGCCATCGAGGTACCAGTCGGCGCGGGCCGACAACGCGGCACCGGCCAGCAGCAGGAAAGTGAGGGTTTGGAAGGTGGAGCGCTTGAACATAGAGACTCGTGGGGCAGATAAACCTGTGCTGAACCTTAACTGGCTTGTCACAGGTTGCAAACTTTCTGTTGCCCTTTGAACACATTACCTGTGGCAAGTGAGCTTTTGTCGCGAAGGGGTTTGCCCCCGTTGCGCTGCGAAGCAGTGCTGAAGTCTACAACCAAGTAAGCCTGACGGACCGGGGAGGCTGGCTTTGCGTCTGCTTCGCTGCCGAACGGGGGCAAGCCCCCTCGCCACAAAAACTCACCACCACCCAAAGCACATACCCCGCTCAAGGCTGCAAACGACAACCCTGACGCTCGCCGATCCACACCGCGCTGTTGCTGCGGCCCATGCCACTGACCGAGACACGCTTGCCGGCCGGGTCATCGGTAAAGCCGCTGGCGGGCAGCCACTGTTTCACATAACCGTGGCAGTACTCGGCATCGTTGTTCATCACGTAGCGGCACGAACAATATTCCTTGGCGGTGTAGGCGCTGATGATGTCGGGGAACGCCCACAGCGCCGCCCGCTCGAGCCAGATCCAGCCGAGCAAGGCGATCAGCAGGATCAACAACAGGGAACTGAGCGGTCGACGGCGAATGAAACCACTCATGGCTGCACCTTCCCGGCAAAGGCCTTGAGCGCGAGCTGGAGCAATTGGTTGTGCCGGTAAGTGCCGTCGCGGTCATCGCCGTAGCGGACGATCACCAGCTGTTCACTGGGGATCATGTACATCGCCTGGCCCCAATGCCCCAGCGCGGCGAAGGTGTCGGCGGGAGCATCGGGCCAGGGTCGTGCCGCGCCCTCAACGGCTCGATTGAGCCACCACTGGCCGCCGGGGACGGCCTCGTCTTGATCGGCGTGATAGTGAGCGAATGGCTCGCGGTTGAATGCCACCCAGTCCCTGGGCAGCAGTTGCCTGTCTGCCCAGCGCCCCTCGCGGGCCATCAACAGACCGACCCGGGCCAGGTCCCGTGCAGTGAGGTAGGCATAGGACGAAGCAACGAAAGTGCCCGTGGCATCGGTTTCCCACACGGCTTGGCGGATACCCAGCGGCTCGAACAGCGCAGTCCACGGATAATCCGGATAGCGGCCGGGGCCGACGATGGTTTTCAGCGCGGCGGACAACAGGTTGCTGTCACCGCTGGAGTAGCGAAACGCCTGGCCCGGCGCCGCGTACTCGGCATGGGCCGCGGTGAACGCAGCCATGTCGTGGTGACCGCGGGTGTAGAGCATGGCCACTACCGAAGACTTCAGCGGTGCATATTCGTAGTCTTCCTGCCAATCCAGGCCCGAGGCCCAGTGCAGCAGGTCGGCCATGGTCAGGCTTGGGTGTCTGGCCAGCGGCGGATAAAACTTCTGCACCGGATCCTGTAACTTGAACAGCCCTTCGCCGTAGGCCACACCGAGGACCGTCGCCATCAGGCTCTTGCTGATCGACCAGGTCAGGTGCGGCGTCTCGGCCGTCGTCGGGCCGGCGTAGCGTTCGTAGATCAACTGGCCGTCGCGGATCACCAGCAAGGCATCGGTGCGAATGCCCTGGCGAGTGGTGTCATCGCGGGATGGGAAGGCATAGGCCTCCAGGGCTTGAAGCGCCGGGCCAGCGGGCGTCGGCGCGGTCGGCCATTGCTCGGCGGGCCAGCTTTCAGCCTGGGTCGTGAGGCTGAGCAACAGCAGGAAAATCAGGGACAGGCCTTTGGGCATGACGGGGGCTCGAAGATTGAACCTGCTGAGCCTAGTCGAGGTTGATGACAGTTCAGGAATTCATGCTGCCAATCAGGCCGCCATCGCGAGCAAGCTCGCTCCCACAGGGGAATGCATTCCAAATGTAGGAGCGGGCTTGCTTGCGAAGAGGCCAGTCAGGGCAGTGAAGATTGCGCCAATGCCTTCGCCAACCGCTTGCCCCGCGCCCCTGCCGCCAAATCCATCACCGCCTGATCCCGCTGCCACATCGCCGCCCACTCTTGAGGCCCTCCGGCCAACGCCTCATTCACCTCAGCCTTGAGCCCTTCGAACTGCGCAAACAACCCGCCAAGCAACACATGCCCGGCCGGATGGGTGGGTGGCTGGCGGCTGGTTTCCGCGCACCCCGCCAGCAACCCCAGCAACCGCAATTGCAAGCCTTGCGGCCAATCGCATTCCTGGCCGACGCCATACAACCACGCTGTCATGGCGCTCAGCACATAGATGTCTTCCAACGTTCGGAACGGTTTGACGTATGCGTCCCAACCATCCCCTGCGAGCAACTCGCACAGCGCGTTATCCAGAAACAACCGGCCATGACTGATGTCCGGCATCAACGGGAGCGGCGCCAGCTTTTCCACCCGCACACCCGGCTCATCGCGATAGATCACCGCCAGGCTCAAGCGTGGATCGGCGTCGGGCTCCTCGCTGCGCGCCGCCACCAGCAGCCAGTCGGCGGCATTGCCGGCGGTGACGAAATCCTTGCGTCCGCTCAGGCGCAAATCGCTCAGTCGGGTTTGCATATCGGCCGGGCGCAGGCTGCGCTGCTCGGTGGCGCACAACGCGCCCAGGCTCAGTGGCGCGCTCGGCCAGAGCATGCGCAAGGCCGCCTGATACCCCACCAGAAACGCTAGCCCCGGTGTCGCCATCAACCGCCCGCCAAGCACCGCCAATTCAAACGGAGTGACCGTTCCCAACTGCTGCAACAAGGTCGCGAAACCTTCCGCCAGATCCGGGTTGGCGGGCAAGCGATCACGGCGGTTCAACAGGGTTTGCCAGGGCATAAGAGTCTCCTCGAAGGCTGTCATATAAGCATCACCAAAGCTTAATGGCGATGACACCGGGGCTACATAGCCTGACTTTGCACAACACGGCTAGACAAAGAAAGTCGATTCGCTGTAGCCCAAAGACGGGTGAGCAGCCCGCACGGAGATTCGCCATGACTCAGATCGCCCGCATCAGCGACACCGGCAACGAACGCCGCCTGCAAGCCGAACGCCTGGTGGGCGCCGAGGCTTTGCAGGAAGCCCAGGCCTTGCGCTTCAACGTGTTCAGCGGCGAATTCAACGCCAGGCTCAAAGGCGCTGAACTGGGTCTGGACATGGATGACTACGACGTTCACTGCGCCCACATCGGCGTGCGTGACTTGAATACCGGGCGCCTGGTGGCAACCACCCGTTTACTCGACCACACGGCTGCCAGCAGCCTGGGCAAATTCTACAGCGAAGAAGAGTTCAGCCTCCACGGTCTGGTGCACCTGCAAGGCCCAATCCTGGAAATCGGTCGCACCTGTGTCGACCCAGCCTACCGCAATGGCGGCACCATCGCCGTGCTCTGGGGCGAGCTGGCCGAAGTCCTGAACCAGGGCGGCTACAGCTACCTGATGGGTTGTGCGAGCATTCCGATGCAGGATGGTGGCGTGCAGGCCCACGCGATCATGCAGCGTCTGCGCGAACGCTACCTGTGCACCGAACATCTGCGCGCCGAGCCGAAAAACCCGCTGCCGAGCCTCGACATTCCGTCGAACGTGATCGCCGAAATGCCACCGCTGCTCAAGGCCTACATGCGCCTGGGCGCGAAGATCTGCGGCGAGCCATGCTGGGACGAAGACTTCCAGGTCGCCGACGTGTTCATCCTGCTCAAGCGCGACGAACTCTGCCCGCGTTACGCCAAACACTTCAAGGCGGCTGTGTAATGGGCCGGTTGCGGGTGTACGCGCGAATCGCGCGAGTGCTGATGGTAGTGACGCTGGGCCTGGGCATGGCCAGCGTGTTCGGGCTGTTCGAGCGTTTGGGCATGGCCCATTCGATGGCGCGCCGGCAACGCTGGTCGCGGTTTTTCATGGCCCGGCTGAGCAATGCCCTGCCCTTCGACGTGACCGTCCACGGCGAGCTGCCGAAGGCACCGATGCTCTGGGTCAGCAACCACGTGTCCTGGACCGACATCCCGCTGCTGGGCATGCTCACGCCGCTGTCGTTCCTGTCCAAGGCCGAAGTGCGCACCTGGCCGGTAGCCGGCTGGTTGGCGGCCAAGGCCGGCAGCCTGTTTATCCGCCGTGGCTCGGGTGACAGCCAGTTGATCCGCAAGCAGATGACCCGTCACCTGGAACAGGCACACCCACTGCTGATGTTCCCCGAAGGCACCACTACCGATGGCCGTTCGCTGCGTACTTTTCACGGCCGCCTGCTGTCCGCCGCCATCGATTCCGAAGTGGCGATGCAGCCGGTGGCGATTCGTTATGTGCGTGACGGCGAGACTTGCGCGCTGGCGCCGTTCATTGGCGACGATGACTTGCTGTCGCATCTGATGCGGTTGTTCGCCAATGACCGTGGCGGCGTGGAGATTCATCTGCTCAAGCCAATCGCTTGCGAAGGCCGGGAACGCGCGGCATTGGCGTTCGAGGCGCAGCAGGCGGTGCAGAAGGTGTTGTTCGGGGCGATTCCGGAAAAACAGCAAGTGCCGATGCGCCCAGCTATCGCAGCTTGAAAAACATCCCCTGTGGGAGCGGGCTTGCTCGCGAAGGCGGAATGTCATTCAGCTCAGATGTCAGCTGATACACCGCCTTCGCGAGCAAGCCCGCTCCCACAGGGGGTTTATGGTGTTGGATAGGTCCGGGCAAAATCCTGAAGCTGCGGATAGAACAACCTGAAGTCCTCGCTCAACGGTTCATACAACCGCCGCAATTCCTGCATCGCCGCCGCCAGTTCTTCCGGCCGGGTCAGGCGTCGCGAGATCCCGCGCAACACCTGCTCCAGCACTTCGAATTCCTGATACGAACCCAGCCAGTCATTGGCCACCATGTGCGGCGCAATCTTCGCCAGCCGCTCCGGCAATTGCCGTTCGCTGGACAGCACCCGGTAAACGTCCGAAGTGAACAACGCCAGGGGCCGGTCGGCATACAGCGTCCAGTCCCGGGCCAGGCAATGGTCGAAAAACACATCGAGCACGATACCCGCGTAGCGACGACGGGTCAGGGAGAAACGCGACAACGCGACGTCCACCAGCGGATGGCGGTCGGTGAACACATCGATGCTGCGGTGCAACTGGATAGCCCCCTCGATGTCCGGAGCGAACTGCCCTTGCAGGCGTCCCTTGACGAAATCGCCATACAGACTGCCGAGCAATTGGCCGGGACGCTGGCCACCGAGGTGAAGATGTGCGAGATAGTTCATGGGCGCAGCTTAGCACTGCCCCCTTGCCTTGTTACACTCAACATATCGTTATAACTCGATATACCGAAATGTGAGCTGGTCAGAGCCAAATCATATTTGTATATCGCGAAATACCGATTTAAAGTTCGCCTCATCGCGATATAGCGTTTTAAACATCACGAGCCCACATCATGACCATCAATCTCGACGAAATAATAAAAGCCCTGGCACACCCAGTACGGCGAGACATCCTGCACTGGCTCAAGGACCCGACCGTCGAATTTCCCGACCAGTCCCACAGTAACGAGCACGGCGTTTGCGCCGGGCAGATCGATCAACGTTGCGGCCTGTCGCAGTCCACGGTGTCCGCACACCTGGCGACCCTGCAACGCGCCGGCCTGATCAGCAGCCGCAAAGTCGGCCAGTGGCATTTTTTCAAACGCAACGAGGAAACCATCCAGGAATTCCTCAAAACCTTCAGTAAAGAGCTCTGACCCTTAACGTCAGTCGGCCGACAAGGAATTAAACAATGCCTCTCTCGCTACTCATCCTGGCCTTGAGCGCCTTCGCCATCGGCACCACCGAGTTCGTCATCATGGGCCTGCTGCCCAACGTGGCGGCGGACCTCGGTGTGTCGATTCCCGGTGCCGGCTGGCTGGTGACCGGTTACGCCCTGGGCGTGGCCATCGGCGCGCCGTTCATGGCGCTGGCCACCGCCAGACTGCCGCGCAAGGCAGCCCTGGTGGCGTTGATGGGCATCTTCATTGTCGGCAACCTGCTTTGCGCAGTGGCCGGCGACTACAACGTGCTGATGTTCGCCCGTGTGGTCACCGCTCTGTGCCATGGCGCCTTCTTTGGTATCGGTTCAGTGGTAGCCGCCGGCCTGGTGCCTGCGAACAAACGCGCTTCGGCCGTGGCCCTGATGTTCACCGGCCTGACCCTGGCCAACGTCCTCGGCGTACCGCTGGGCACCGCACTCGGTCAGGAAGCCGGCTGGCGTTCGACCTTCTGGGCCGTGACCGTGATCGGTGTGATCGCGCTGATCGGCTTGATCCGCTTCCTGCCGGCCAAGCGTGATGAAGAGAAACTCGACATGCGCGCCGAACTGGCCGCACTCAAGGGCGGCGGCATCTGGCTGTCCCTGAGCATGACCGCGCTGTTCGCCGCCTCGGTGTTCACCCTGTTCACCTACGTCGCCCCGCTGCTCGGCGAAGTCACCGGCGTTTCGCCCCGTGGCGTGACCTGGACCCTGATGCTCATCGGCCTGGGCCTGACGGTCGGCAACATCATCGGCGGCAAGCTGGCCGACAAAGGCATGGCCGCGACGCTGATCGGTGTGTTCGTCACCATGGCCGTGGTGTCCACCGTGCTGACCTGGACCAGCGTCGCGCTGATCCCTACCGAAATCACCCTGTTCCTCTGGGCCACCGCGTGCTTCGCCGCCGTACCGGCGCTGCAAGTGAACGTGGTGACCTTCGGCAAGGCCGCTCCGAACCTGGTGTCGACCCTGAACATCGGCGCTTTCAACATCGGCAACGCCTTGGGTGCCTGGGTCGGCGGCAGTGTGATCGCCCACGGCTTCGGCCTGACCAGCGTCCCCCTCGCCGCAGCGGCCCTGGCGGTACTCGCCCTGCTGGTGACCCTGATTACTTTCCGTCAGAGCGGCAATCCCGACCTGGCCCCAGCTACTTCTAACTGATCTCCAAAAGAGAGCCACTAAATGACGACTATTTTCGATCCGATCAAACTGGGCGACCTCGAGTTGGCCAACCGCATCATCATGGCGCCACTGACCCGCTGCCGCGCCGACGAAGGCCGCGTGCCCAACGCGCTGATGGCCGAGTACTACGTGCAACGTGCCACCGCCGGCCTGATCCTCAGCGAGGCCACTTCGGTGACCCCAATGGGCGTCGGCTACCCGGACACCCCGGGCATCTGGTCCAACGATCAGGTGCGTGGCTGGTCCAACGTGACCAAGGCTATCCATGGCGCGGGCGGCAAGATCTTCCTGCAACTGTGGCATGTGGGTCGCATTTCCCACGGTTTGTACCTGAACGATGAAGCCCCGGTCGCCCCGAGTGCCATCCAGCCCAAGGGCCACGTCAGCCTGGTTCGTCCGCTGGCCGACTTCCCTGTGCCGCGCGCCCTGGAAACCGCTGAAATCGCCGACATCGTCGACGCTTACCGCGTCGGTGCCGAGAACGCCAAGGCCGCCGGCTTCGACGGTGTGGAAATCCATGCCGCCAACGGTTACCTGCTCGACCAGTTCCTGCAAAGCAGCACCAACCAGCGCACCGATAACTACGGCGGTTCCCTGGAAAACCGTGCTCGCCTGCTGCTGGAAGTGACCGACGCCGCCATCGAAACCTGGGGCGCCGGCCGCGTGGGTGTGCACCTGTCGCCACGCGCCGACCTGCATGACATGGGCGACGACAACCTCGCTGAAACGTTCACCTATGTCGCTCGCGAACTGGGCAAGCGTGGCATTGCCTTCATCTGCTCGCGGGAGAAAGAAGGTGCCGACAGCCTCGGCCCGCAACTCAAGGAAGCCTTCGGCGGCCCCTACATTGCCAACGAACGTTTCACCAAGGACAGCGCCAACGCGTTGCTCGCCAGTGGCCAGGCCGATGCAGTCGCCTTCGGTGTACCTTTCATTGCCAACCCTGACCTGCCGGCACGCTTGCAGGCTGACGCGCCGTTGAACGAAGCGCGTCCAGAACTGTTCTACGCCAAGGGCCCGGTCGGTTACATCGACTATCCAACCTTGTAGGCCTGCGAAAAACTCGAATAGCCCGGCGTTTTGGACGTCGGGTTTTTTTTGCTTTAAACAAGCCAAAACCCGCTTGTCATACTTAAATCTCTGACAACTTACCTGCCATCTAAATTTGCATCACACCTGCACGCACCTCAATACAAAATTACAATTAAACCCCAGACAAACCCAACAGAACAACCTAATACTTCACAACGCTTCGCTACAACATTTCGAGCGCCACGGAAAGCCTCTCAATAACTTTAAAGGATTAACAGCATGAACAACAATGGCCCGATAAACGTGCCTCGCATCATTGCACGCACAGAATATGAACCTGATGATTCCAGCATTTTTTCTGCTTCAGCCAGTAAATTCCCCAATCAATACACCATAATGACCATTAACATTTCCAACAACACCGATGGCCCGATCCGGCTCTTGAAAGCTGGCTGGGATTTGACCGGAACCTCGCTATCAGCTTTCGAAATCGAAGCGAACGATGAGCAAACCCTCGATCTTCCTTACCTTCGGGACTTCTCAAGTAATGGAATGTATTACAATAAAAGAAAGTTCGCCCCGATCCTGCAACAGTTCTCGTACATTACCGAAGATGGATTAATATTCACGCTAGCTATTCAGCTGACAGTTTCAGTGGTTTTCGGCGTCCTGCATCCGAACCTGAAACCAAATTGGTCAAAAACAATAACGCGATCCGGCAACAGCAACAGCTCATATAAGGTCACTGCCGACATCACGAAAAAGAATAAAGAGGCGCCCTTCAGTTTTAGCGTCGACTTGATAGTCGGTTGATACTGATCAGATAGAAAAGACGCCGGTGAAAAAACGTATCAAATCAGCTTGCTGATGCATTTTCTTCGCCACATTCCAGGCCCCGGCTCGCAAAACCGGGGTTCTTTTTAGCAGTAGTGGAATCCGCACGAGGTTCACTCCCCATGCAAGCTCGACACAAAATTCCTACAAATTATGTAGCCTGGCAGCTGTCAACCTGGCACACGTCCGTATATAAAAGCCCCCATTGCAAAAAAGGCACGCGAAGTAAAATGATCCTCGGTGACTTCAACGGTTGACTTGCAGAGAGCCAATTTATCATTTTGTTTCATTTGCACAGGCTGGGGCTAAAGCGCAACAGATCCAGCCCGGTATCGACCCAACGCTCGGCTTCGGCGTGCAATTCAAAGCTGTCGGGGGCCAGCAGCCACTGGTACAGGATGCCATCAATATAAGCATGCAAGCTGATCGCGGCGCGGGCCGTGTCGAGGTTTTCCGGCAACTGACCGCGATTCACTGCATTACTCAGGGCCAGACCGATCCGCACATTGCATTCGAGGCTGGCTGACACCCGTTGTTGGCGCAGGTCGCACATTTCATCGGTGAATTCGCACTTATGAAAAAGAATCTCATTGATGCGTCGGGTTTTCGGGTCCAGCGCAATTTGATGAAACAAATGAATCAGCAACTTTCGCATGCAGCCCAGAGGATCGAGTTCGTCTTCGCTTTCGCTGGCCTTGGCCATTTCTTCCAGCGGCTCATGCAGAGTGTCGAGCATGGCCTGCACCAGATCGGCCTTGTTGCTGAAATGCCAGTAGATGGCCCCTCGAGTGACGCCGGCCAGGGTCGCGATGTCCGCCAGGGTCGTGCGTGCCACGCCTCGCTCGAAAAAGGCCTTTTCGGCCGCCACGAGAATTTGCGCGCGGGTTTCCTGAGCTTCCTCTTTGGTACGACGGACCATGGCAGTACAACCTCAATCAGGGTGCTTCAGCGATGCCTGAACATCAGCTGAATAAAAGTGGGGCGAACGTTCCGGGGATTCGTCCCCGGCCTACAATTCCAACCTTTCAACGGCTTGTGTAGCGGCTTGTGTAACGGCGTTGATACGCAGCCTGGGTATTTACAAACAGCCATGTACGTAAGTATATTCCTTAGCAAGCTACTTATCCACTCGGCAAACATTTTTCAACCTTCCACCTTTCTAGTGCGCACCTTGCGTGCCTGACCCGAGGATTTTCATGCAATTCAAGCCAGCTGTTACCGCTCTGGTCGCCGCCGTCGCCCTGGCATCGCTGCTCAGCGGATGCAAAAAGGAAGAGGCAGCACCGGCCGCCCCACCGCCTCAGGTCGGCGTCGTGACTCTGCAACCTCAAGCTTTCACCCTGACATCCGATCTGCCCGGCCGTACCAGTGCGTTCCGCATTGCCGAAGTCCGCCCGCAGGTCAACGGCATCATTCTCAAGCGCCTGTTCAAGGAAGGCAGCGACGTCAAGGCCGGCCAGCAGCTGTACCAGATCGATCCGTCGGTCTATGAAGCGACGCTGAAAAGCGCTGAAGCCAACCTGCGCTCGACCAAGTCGATTTCCGACCGCTACCAGCAACTGGTCAACGAACAAGCCGTAAGCCGTCAGGAATACGACACCGCCGTGGCCAACCGCCTGCAATCGGAAGCCGCGCTGCAAACCGCACAGATCAACGTGCGCTACACCAAGGTCTATGCCCCGCTGACCGGCCGCATCGGCCGCTCCTCGGTGACCGAAGGCGCGCTGGTGAGCAATGCCCAGGCCGATGCGATGGCGGTGATTCAGCAAATCGACCCGATCTACGTCGACGTGACGCAGTCCTCGGTCGAGCTGCTGCAACTGCGCCGTGAGCTGGAAAGCGGTCGCCTGCAGAAAGCCGGCGACAACACGGCTTCGGTCAAGCTGACCCTCGAAGACGGCAGCGACTACAAGCTGGACGGCAAGCTGGAGTTCTCCGAAATCTCGGTTGACCAGACCACCGGTTCCGTCACCCTGCGCGCCATTTTCCCGAACCCTGATCACACCCTTCTGCCTGGCATGTTCGTGCACGCCAAGTTGCTGGCCGGTGTGAACAGCGCGGCGATCCTGGCCCCGCAGCAAGGCGTGACCCGCGACCTCAAGGGTACGCCGACCGCACTGGTTGTCGGCCCGGACAACAAGGTCGAACTGCGTCAACTCAAGGCCAACCGCACCGTCGGCAATCAATGGCTGATCGAAGACGGCCTGAAGGCCGGCGATCGCCTGATCACCGAAGGTCTGCAATTCGTCAAACCTGGCATCGAAGTCAAGGCCAGTGAAGCGACCAACGTAGCCGTAAAGAACCCGGCCCCCGCCCAGGTAGCTGATAAAGCCTCTGGCGGCAAAGGGGAGTAAACCATGTCGAAATTTTTTATCGACCGTCCGATTTTCGCTTGGGTAATTGCCCTGGTGATCATGCTGGTCGGGGCACTATCGATCCTCAGACTGCCAATCAACCAGTACCCGAGCATTGCGCCTCCAGCGATCGCCATCTCCGTGGCCTACCCGGGTGCTTCGGCACAAACGGTTCAGGACACCGTGGTTCAGGTGATCGAGCAACAGCTCAACGGTATCGACAACCTGCGTTATGTCTCGTCGGAAAGTAACTCCGACGGCACCATGACCATTACCGCGACCTTCGAGCAAGGCACCAACTCCGACACCGCGCAGGTCCAGGTCCAGAACAAGCTGAACCTGGCCACCCCGCTGCTGCCGCAAGAAGTGCAACAGCAAGGTATCCGCGTCACCAAGGCGGTGAAGAACTTCCTGTTGGTGATCGGCGTGGTGTCGCGTGACGGCAGCATGACCAAGGACGACCTGTCCAACTACATCGTGTCGAACATGCAGGACCCGATCTCGCGGACCGCCGGTGTCGGCGACTTCCAGGTGTTCGGTTCCCAGTACGCTATGCGAATCTGGCTCGACCCGGCCAAGTTGAACAACTTCAACCTGACCCCGATCGACGTCAAGACCGCTATCGCTGCGCAAAACGTCCAGGTGTCGTCCGGCCAGCTCGGCGGCCTGCCTGCCCTGCCCGGCACCCAGTTGAACGCGACCATCATCGGCAAGACCCGCCTGCAGACCGCGGAAGAGTTCGAAAAGATCCTGCTCAAGGTCAACAAGGACGGTTCCCAGGTTCGCTTGAGGGATGTTGCCGAAGTCGGTCTGGGTGGCGAGAACTACAGCATCAACGCCCAGTTCAACGGTGCCCCGGCTTCCGGCCTGGCCGTGAAACTGGCCACCGGTGCCAACGCTCTCGATACCGCCAAGGCCTTGCGCGCGACCATCGACAGCCTCAAGCCGTTCTTCCCGCAAGGGATGGAAGTGGTGTTTCCGTATGACACCACTCCGGTCGTAACCGAATCGATCAAGGGCGTGGTTCACACCCTGGTCGAAGCGGTCGCGCTGGTGTTCCTGGTGATGTTCCTGTTCCTGCAGAACTTCCGCGCCACCATCATCACCACGATGACCGTGCCGGTGGTATTGCTCGGTACATTCGGCATCCTCGCGGCCGCCGGTTTCAGCATCAACACCCTGACCATGTTCGGCATGGTGCTGGCCATCGGCTTGCTGGTGGACGACGCCATCGTCGTGGTGGAAAACGTCGAACGGGTGATGAGCGAAGAAGGTCTGTCACCCAAGGAAGCCACCAAGAAGTCCATGGGCCAGATCCAGGGTGCACTGGTCGGTATCGCCCTGGTGTTGTCGGCGGTTCTGCTGCCGATGGCGTTCTTCAGCGGTTCCACCGGTGTGATCTACAAGCAGTTCTCGATCACCATCGTCTCGGCCATGGCCCTGTCGGTACTGGTCGCGCTGATCTTCACCCCGGCGCTTTGCGCCACCATGCTCAAGCCGATTCCCAAAGGCGAGCACGGCGTACCCAAGCGTGGTTTCTTTGGCTGGTTCAACCGCAATTTCGACCGTGGCGTTCGCGGTTACGAGCGCGGTGTCGGCAATATCCTGCAGCGCAAGATCCCGTATCTGCTGGCGTACCTGCTGATCGTGGTTGGCATGATCTGGCTGTTCACCCGCATTCCAACGGCGTTCCTGCCGGAAGAAGACCAGGGTGTACTGTTCGCCCAGGTGCAGACCCCGGCCGGTTCGACGTCCCAGCGCACCCAGGTGGTCGTGGACGAAATGCGTGAATTCCTGCTGCGCCCTGGCAAGGATGGCGGCGAAGGCGATGCGGTGAACTCGGTGTTTACCGTGACCGGCTTCAACTTCGCCGGCCGTGGCCAGAGTTCGGGTATGGCGTTCATCATGCTCAGACCGTGGGACGAACGTAACGCCGACAACAATGTGTTCAAGGTGGCGGCCCGTGCCCAGCAGCACTTCTTCACCTTCCGCGATGCCATGGTGTTCGCCTTCGCGCCACCGGCGGTACTGGAACTGGGTAACGCCACCGGTTTCGACGTGTTCCTGCAGGACCGTGCCGGTATCGGCCACGAAAAACTGATGGAAGCGCGCAACCAGTTCCTCGGCATGGCCGCACAAAGCAAGATTCTGTCTCAGGTGCGTCCGAACGGCCTGAACGACGAACCGCAATACCAGCTGGAAATCGATGACGAGAAGGCCAGTGCCCTGGGCATTACCATCGCCGACATCAACAACACCCTGTCGATTGCTCTGGGCAGTAGCTACGTCAACGACTTCATCGACCGTGGCCGGGTGAAGAAGGTGTACGTGCAAGGCCAGCCAGGCGCTCGAATGGGCCCTGAAGACCTGCAGAAGTGGTACGTGCGCAACAGCACCGGCACCATGGTTCCGTTCTCGGCGTTCGCCAAGGGCGAGTGGATTTACGGTTCGCCGAAACTGGCCCGTTACAACGGCGTGGAAGCGATGGAAATCCTCGGTGCCCCGGCGCCAGGCTATTCCACCGGTGAAGCCATGCTCGAAGTCGAGGCCATTGCCAAGAAACTGCCGGCGGGTGTCGGTATTTCCTGGACCGGCCTGTCGTACGAAGAGCGTCTGTCCGGTTCGCAAGCACCAGCGCTGTACGCCCTGTCGTTGCTGATGGTGTTCCTGTGTCTGGCGGCGTTGTATGAAAGCTGGTCGATTCCGATCGCGGTGATGTTGGTTGTACCGCTGGGGATCATCGGTGCGCTGATGGCCACCAGCCTGCGTGGTTTGTCCAACGACGTGTACTTCCAGGTAGGTTTGTTGACGACTATCGGTCTGGCGGCGAAAAACGCCATTCTGATTGTCGAATTTGCAAAGGAATTGCACGAACAAGGGCGTAGCCTGCGCGATGCAGCGATCGAAGCCTGCCGCATGCGTCTGCGACCGATCATCATGACCTCGCTCGCCTTCGTCCTCGGTGTGGTACCACTGGCGATATCCACCGGTGCAGGCTCCGGTAGCCAGCATGCAATCGGTACCGGCGTAATCGGCGGTATGATCACGGCCACTGTGCTGGCGATCTTCTGGGTCCCGCTGTTCTTCGTCACCGTGTCGTCCATTGGCCAGCGCAAAATCGCCGACCAGGATGACGCTATTGAAACTTCTAAAGAGGCTGGCTAATGAGCAAGTCGCTACTCTCCCTGGCAGTCGCCGCCTTCGTGCTCGGTGGCTGCTCGCTGATACCTGATTATCAGCAGCCCGAAGCGCCGGTGGCGGGCCAGTACCCGCAGGGCCCGGCGTACTCGCCGGCCCAGGCACCGGCGCAAGCGGCTGCCGAGCAGGGCTGGAAGCAGTTTTTCCATGACCCGGCGCTGCAACAGCTGATCCAGGTTGCCCTGGAAAACAACCGTGACCTGCGTGTCGCGGCCCTGAACATCGACGCGTTCGCGGCTCAATACCGCATCTCCCGTGCCGATCTGTTCCCGGCCGTCTCGGCCAATGGCAGCGGCAGCCGTCAGCGGCTTCCGGCTGATGCTTCCCAGACCGGCGAAGCCGGCATCAGCAGTTCCTACTCGGCAACTGTTGGCGTCAGCGCCTATGAACTCGACCTGTTCGGTCGGGTTCGCAGCCTGAACGAAGAAGCGTTGCAGAAGTACTTCGCCACTGAAGAGGGTCGCCGCAGCACGCAGATCAGCCTGGTGGCCAGCGTGGCCAATGCCTACCTGACCTGGCAGGCCGACAAGGAACTGTACAAGCTGACCCAGGACACCCTCGCCGCCTTCGAGGAGAGCTACAAGCTCACCGCCCGCAGCAACGAAGTCGGCGTCGCCTCGGCCCTGGACCTGGCACAGTCGCGCACTTCGGTGGAAAACGCCCGTGCGCAACTGGCCAAGTACACCCGTCAGGTCGCCCAGGACGAGAACAGCCTGGTGCTGCTGCTCGGCACCGGTGTCCCGGCCAACCTGCAAGCGGCCAAACCACTTGACGACGACCTGCTGAGCGACGTTCCACCCGGCCTGCCGTCGGACCTGCTGCATCGTCGTCCGGACATCCTTCAGGCCGAGTACAACCTGAAGGCCGCCAATGCCAACATCGGCGCGGCGCGGGCTGCGTTCTTCCCGAGCATCAGCCTCACGGCCAATGCCGGCACCCTGAGCCCGGACCTGTCCGGTCTGTTCAAGGGTGGTTCGGGCACCTGGTTGTTCCAACCGCAGATCAACCTGCCGATCTTCAACGCCGGCGCCCTGAGCGCCAGCCTGGATTACTCGAAAATCCAGAAAGACATCGGCGTGGCGAACTACGAGAAGTCCATTCAAACGGCCTTCCAGGAAGTCGCCGACGGCCTGGCTGCCCGCCAGACCTACGTCCAGCAGTTGCAGGCACAGAAAGATTTCGTCAGTGCCAACCAGGACTACTACCGCCTGGCCGAGCGTCGCTACCGCATTGGTGTCGACAGCAACCTGACCTTCCTCGATGCCCAGCGTCAGCTGTTCAGCGCGCAACAGGTGCTGATCACCGACCGACTGGCGCAGTTGGTCAGCCAGGTCAACCTGTACAAGGCCCTGGGTGGTGGCTGGAACGAACAGACGGCGAAGAACGAGCCGTTGAAAGAAGAAGCGCCGAAGATGAAGTATTTCTGATAGCGCAGTGAGAACACGAAGCCCACCGATTGGTGGGCTTTTTGTTGGCTGCGGGAAAAGGTGTGTTCTCAGTGATGGCCCCATCGCGAGCAAGCTCGCTCCCACAGGAGGCTGGGTTTGGCAAAAATCTTATGCACGCTGTAAGTCCACTGTGGGAGCGAGCTTGCTCGCGATGAGGCCCGCACAGGCCACACAAAATCCAGCGACATGTTGCGTTCGATAATCGCCCAAAACCTGCTTTTAACAATTGAACCATCCAGTACATTCCACGCACCATCCGAACCACAAAACCAATAACAACAGGTTCGACACCATGCCCCCGCGCCCTGCCCTCTCCGGCTGATCCGCTTCGTTCGTGCTGATTTCGAATATTCGTCTGCAACCCAGGGTTGCGGCATCACCCCGCTTCATCCCAAAGAATTAGAGAGACCCGAGCCCATGACGCCTTCTCCCGCGCAGTACTTCGTTCCCAGCCTGATTGCCATGGCCCTGGCCAGCGCGGCCCTGCCCGCCATCGCCGAAGAGTCGGGTTTTGTCGAAGGCGCCAAGGTCAACCTGAACCTGCGCAACTTCTACATCAACCGCAACTTCACCAACCCGACCAAGGCCCAAGGCAAGGCTGAAGAGTGGACGCAAAGTTTCATCCTCGACGCCAAGTCCGGCTTCACCCAAGGCACCGTCGGATTCGGCATGGATGTGCTCGGTTTGTATTCGGTGAAGCTCGACGGCGGTAAAGGCACAGGCGGTACGCAACTACTGCCGCTGGATCATGACGGTCGCCCGGCGGATAACTTCGGGCGCACCAATGTCGCGTTCAAGGCCAAGCTGTCGCAGACCGAAGTGAAAGTCGGCGAGTGGATGCCGGTGTTGCCAATCCTGCGTTCGGACGACGGTCGTTCGTTGCCGCAAACCTTCCGGGGCGGCCAGATCACGTCGAAGGAGATCAATGGCCTGACGCTCTACGGCGGCCAGTTCCGGCAGAACAGCCCCCGCGATGACAGCAGCATGGACGACATGTCGATGACCGGCAAAGCGGCGTTCACCTCCGACCGTTTCAACTTTCAGGGCGGCGAATACCTGTTCAACGAAAAGCGCACCCAGATCGGCCTGTGGAACGCCGAGCTCAAGGACATCTACAGCCAGCAGTTCATCAACCTGACCCACAGCCAGCCATTGGGTGACTGGACCCTGGGCGCCAACCTGGGTTTCTTCTACGGCAAGGATGACGGCAGCGCCCGGGCCGGCGAGCTGGACAACAAGACCATGTACGGCTTGTTCTCGGCCAAATACGGCGGCAACACCTTCTACGTCGGCCTGCAAAAACTCACCGGCGACAACGCCTGGATGCGGGTCAACGGCACCAGCGGCGGTACCCTGGCCAACGACAGCTACAACTCCAGCTACGACAATGCCCAGGAGAAATCCTGGCAAGTACGCCACGGCTACAACTTCGCCGCCCTGGGCGTTCCGGGCCTGACCCTGATGAACCGCTACATCAGCGGTGACAATGTGCACACCGGCACCATCACCGACGGCAAGGAATGGGGACGCGAAAGTGAACTGGGCTACACCGTGCAAAGCGGTGCGCTGAAGGACCTGAACCTGAAATGGCGCAACTCGACCATGCGCCGCGACTACAGCAACAACGAGTTCGATGAGAACCGCCTGATCATTAGCTACCCGATCAGCCTGTTGTAAACACAAAACAAATGTGGGAGCGAGCTTGCTCGCGATGGCGGTGTATCAGGCGACATCAATAGTGAATGTGCCGACGCTATCGCGAGCAAGCTCGCTCCCACAGGTTGTTCACCGTTACCGCTTACTCCCGCGACTCAACCCCCAACTCATCCCACACCGACTCAGCCAGGTGGAACGTCGCATTCGCTGCCGGGATGCCGCAGTAGATCGCGCTCTGCATGATCACTTCCTTGATCTCGCCACGGCTCACGCCATTGTTGGCGGCAGCGCGCAGGTGCAGTTTGAGTTCGCCCTCGCGGTTCATGCCGATCAGCATCGCGATGGTGATCAGGCTGCGGGTATGGCGTGGCAGCCCCTCGCGAGTCCAGATGTCGCCCCAGGCGTGGCGGGTGATCATTTCCTGGAACTCCGAGTTGAACTCGGTCAGGGTGGTCAGGCTGCGGTCGACGTGAGCATCGCCCAGTACCGCGCGACGGACTTTCATGCCTTCGTCGTAACGCTGTTTCTCGTCCACGGAATATCCCTCAACGAGCCTTCAGAAAGGCCAGAACACATTCGCTGAAATCAGCGCCAGCCTGCACATTGGACAAGTGCGCAGCGTAGAACTCGGCGTACTCGGCGCCCGGCACATGCTCCTGAATGAAGTGCCCACCCGACGGCGGCGTGACCGCATCCTCAGTGCCGGCGATCACCAGCAGCGGCGCCTTGATCGAGGACAACTGATCGCGGAAATCGGCATCGCGCACAGCTGCGCAATTGGCCGCGTAACCTTCTGGCGAAGTCGCCGCCAGCATGTCGGTAATCTGCTTGGCCGCCGCCGGGTTGGCTTCGGAGAAATCCGGGGTGAACCAGCGGGCAATCGACGCATCACGCAGGGCAACCATGGCCGCCTGACCATCGCGCAGCACCGTTTCGATACGCGGGTTCCATACCGACGGATCGCCGATTTTCGCTGCGGTGTTGCACACGATCAGTTTGTTCAGGCGTTCGCCGGCGTTGATCCCCAGCCACTGGCCAATCAGCCCGCCCATGGACAAACCGCAGAAATGCGCGCGTTCGATGTGCAAGGCATCCAGCAATGCGAGCACGTCGCGGCCCAGTTGCTCGATGCTGTAAGGCCCCGGTGTCACCAATGACTGGCCATGGCCGCGGGTGTCGAAACGCAGCACGCGAAAATGCTTGGAGAACGCCGGGATCTGCGCGTCCCACATGTGCAGGTCCGTGCCCAGGGAGTTGGACAGCACCAGCATCGGCGCATCGACCGGTCCATCGAGTTGGTAATGCAGTTCGCCCTCGGCGAGTTGTACAAAAGCCACAGCAAGTCTCCTTCAGGCAGTCAATGCAGAATGTTCAGCCACCGCCCTCTCGACCCAGGTTTTGGCCTGGCCGAGGTAATGGGCAGGGTCCAGCAGATGATCGAGCTCAGCCGCCGACAGTTCGGCGGTCACTTGTGGTTCGTCGCCGAGGACCGCACGCAGGTGACGTTGTTCGGCCACGGCGCGTTTACAGCATTGCTCCAACAGATGATGCGCGGTATCGCGCCCAACCCGCTGCGCGAGGACGATGCTCACCGCTTCGGCGAGCACCAGGCCCTGGGTCAAATCGAGATTGCGCGCCATGCGCTCGGCATCCACTTCCAGCCCTTGGGCGATCAACAATGCTTGATGCAGGCTGCCCGACACCAGGCAGCAGATTTCCGGCAGGGTTTCCCACTCGGCATGCCACAGACCGAGGCTGCGCTCGTGCTCCTGGGGCATGGCGCTGAACAGCGTCGAAAGCAAACCGGGTACGCGAGTTGCCGCACCGATCAATACCGCTGCGCCTACCGGATTGCGTTTGTGCGGCATGGTCGAGGAACCGCCCTTGCCCGGCGCCGAAGGCTCGAACACTTCGGCGGCCTCGGTTTGCATCAACAGGCTGATATCACGCCCGAGTTTGCCGAGACTGCCGGCGATCAGGCCGAGTGCAGCGCCGAACTCCACCACGCGATCGCGCTGGGTGTGCCAAGGTTGATCGGGCAAAGTCAGTTGCAGTTCTTCGGCCAGCGCTTGGGCCGTCGGCATGGCCTGTTCGCCAAGGGCCGCAAGGGTTCCGGACGCACCGCCGAATTGCAGCACCAGCAGACGCGGCTTGAGTTCGGCCAAGCGTTGGCGACTGCGGGTCACCGCCCCCAGCCAGCCGGCGACCTTCATGCCGAGGGTGACCGGTGTCGCATGCTGCAGCCAGGTGCGTCCGGCCAATGGCGTGGTCGCGTAGCGCTGGGCCTGGGACGCGAGTGTCTGCCCCAGTAGTGCCAGGTCGCTCTCGATCAGTTCCAGCGCCCGGCGCAGTTGCAGCACCAGGCCGCTATCCATCACGTCCTGGCTGGTCGCGCCCAGATGCACATAGCGCTCGGCTTCGGCATCGGTGGCCGCGATCTGCTTGCCCAGCGCCTTGACCAACGGAATCGCCGAGTTACCCGCCGTGGCAATGGCCTCGCCCAACGTCGCAAAGTCATAAAGCCCGGCACGGCAAGCTGCTTCAATCGGCGCGACAGCACTCGACGGAATCATCCCGACCCGTGCTTCGGCCCGGGCCAATGCCGCTTCGAAATCGAGCATGGCCTGGACCCGCCCCTGATCGCAGAACACCTCACGCATGTCGCGGGCCGTGAAATAGGCATCGAACAATTGATTGCCCGGTCGCTGGTTCATAAACAATTCCTGGAGGCGCGGGCCTGCGGTCCGCGCGTGAAGATCAAAGGTCGTGATGCAGATACTTCGCCTGTTTCGGCAGACGCAGGCTGAACAGGAACGCTATCGCCATCATCACCGTCACGTACCAGTAGAAGGAGTTTTCCATGCCCACGGCCTTGAGGCTCAAGGCCACATACTCCGCCGAACCACCGAAAATCGCATTCGCCACCGCATACGCCAGGCCGACACCCAATGCACGCACCTCGGGCGGGAACATCTCGGCTTTCACCAGGCCACTGATGGAGGTGTAGAAACTGACGATCGCCAGCGCCAGGGTAATCAACACGAAGGCCAGAAATGGACTTGTCACGCTTTTCAGGCTCAACAGGATCGGCACGGTGCACAGCGTGCCGAGGGCGCCGAACCAGAGCATCGAGTTACGCCGGCCGATCTTGTCGGCGAGCATGCCGAAAATCGGCTGCATGCACATATAGAGGAACAGCGCGCCGGTCATGATGTAGCTGGCGGTCTTGGCCGGCATGCCGGCGGTGTTCACCAGGTACTTCTGCATGTACGTGGTGAAGGTGTAGAAGATCAGCGAACCACCGGCGGTGTAACCGAGTACGGTGATGAATGCGGTTTTATGGTCGCGAAACAGGGCGCTGATGCTGCCGGCGTCCTTGTTTTCGCGCATTGCCTTGCTGGTGGTTTCTTTGAGCGAACGACGCAGATACAGCGAAACCAGCGCCGCCATGGCACCCACCACGAAGGGTATCCGCCAGCCGTAGGCACGCAGGTCATCTTCGGTGAGGAACTGTTGCAGGACCACCACCAGCGACACCGCGAGCAATTGGCCGCCAATCAGGGTCACGTACTGGAACGAGGCGAAGAAACCGCGCTGGCCCTTGAGCGCCACTTCACTCATGTAGGTTGCGGTAGTGCCGTACTCACCGCCCACCGACAAGCCTTGCAGCAAACGGGCGAACAGCAACAGGATCGGCGCCCAGACCCCGATGCTGCTGTAGGTCGGCAGGCAGGCGATAAGCAGCGAGCCGAAGCACATCATCAGAATCGAGATCAACATCGAATTCTTGCGCCCGTGCTTGTCCGCCAAGCGCCCGAAAATCCAGCCACCAATCGGCCGCATCAGGAACCCGGCGGCGAACACGCCAGCGGTATTGACCAGCTGCACGGTGGGGTTATCGGACGGGAAAAAGGCCGGTGCGAAGTAGATCGCACAGAAGGCGTAGACGTAGAAGTCGAACCATTCAACCAGATTGCCGGACGAGGCACCGACAATGGCGAAGATCCGCTTGCTGCGTTCTTCGCCCGTATAAAGAGCTATAGGCGCTGTGGGTGTTGTCATTGTTTTTTCACTCAATGGGGAAAGTGAGAGTCTAGACACACTTTGCAACACTCCCGTTCCGCAGATGTTTCAGCGAACACACATCCCTGTGGGAGCGGGCTTGCTCGCGAAGGCGTCGTATCAGTCGATATCAATGTTGTCTGATACACCGCTTTCGCGAGCAAGCCCGCTCCCACAGTTTTTTGCAGTGTTCACTTAATAGTCGAAGAACACCGTCTCGGCATCGGTACCCTGCAGAATCACATTCCACTGATAAACACCCGACGCATCCTTCTTGGCCAGCAAGGTACTGCGGCGCTCGGCCGGCACGCACTCCAGCAACGGATCGTTGACGTTGGCCGCCTCGCCTTCAAAGTAGATCCGCGTCAGCAGGTGCTTCACCAAACCACGGGCAAACACCAGAACGACAAGGTGCGGTGCCTGGGTCGTGCCTTTGAGGCCCTCGACCGAACCGGGCTTGATGGTGGTAAAGCGAAAGCGTCCTTCGGCATCTACCGGCACCCGGCCAAAACCTTCGAAGTTCGGGTCCAGGGGTTTGTCCTGGTCGTCTTCCGGGTGGTCATATTTGCCGGCGGCGTTGGCCTGCCAGACTTCCAGCATCGCGTCGTTGACGATGTCGCCATTGCCGTCGACCACTTGCCCGGTGATCGCTACGCGCTCGCCCAGGGTTTGTTCGACGGTCAGGTTTTCGCGGTTCAGCCAGGTCAGGCCGATGTGGTAGTACGGCCCGACGGTGTGGGACGTGGTCGCAGTCAGCGTCATCTTATTTCTCCATCGGCGTGGCGTCGCGGCCGCGCAATACGATGTCCCAGCGATAACCGAGGGCATAGGAAGGGATGGTTTTTTCCAGATCGAACGTCGCGATCAAACGCTCTTTGGCGCTGGTATCGGGCACGCAGTTGTAGATCGGGTCGTACGCCAGCAGCGGGTCGCCCGGGAAATACATCTGCGTCACCAGGCGCGTCAGGATGCTCGGCCCGAACAGCGAGAAATGGATGTGCGCCGGGCGCCAGGCGTTGTGGTGGTTACCCCATGGATAGGCGCCGGGCTTGATGGTCTGGAACTGGTACCAGCCATCGGCGTCGGTCACGGTGCGGCCGGTGCCGGTGAAGTTCGGGTCCAGCGGTGCGTCGTGCAGGTCGCGGGCATGGGCGTAGCGACCGGCGGCGTTGGCCTGCCAGATCTCCACCAGAATCCCCGGCACCGGCAGACCGTTTTCATCCAGCACACGGCCGTGGATGATGATGCGCTCACCCTGAGGCTGCCCCTCGTGCTGGGCGGTCAGGTCGTTATCCTTCTCGTTGATGCGCTCGGCGCCGACGGTAGGACCGGTGATTTCCGACAGCGAATGCGGCAGGAACACCAACGGCTTGGACGGCGAGCGCAGGTTGGTGGATTGATAGGTCGGGTGCAGGTACTCCGGCTGGGTGCCTTCCTGCGGGCGACGGTAACCAGGCTTGTCAGTCATGAAACATTCCTCAGTTCTTATAAGTCTTCAGAGCGCGTCAGACGCGCTCGATCGCCAGGGCCAGCCCCTGACCGACACCGACGCACATGGTGGCCAGACCTTTCTTGCCACCGGTTTTTTCCAGCTGATGCAATGCGGTCAACACCAGCCGCGCGCCGCTCATGCCCAACGGGTGCCCCAAGGCAATCGCGCCACCGTTCGGGTTGACCTGGGCCGCGTCGTCCGCGATCCCCAGCTCACGCAGCACCGCCAGGCCTTGGCTGGCGAAGGCTTCGTTGAGCTCGATCACGTCGAAATCGCTGACCGCCACACCAAGGCGCTCGATCAGTTTACGCACCGCCGGCACCGGGCCAATGCCCATCACCCGCGGGGCAACACCGGCGCTGGCCATGCCCAGCACTTTGGCACGGGCAGTCAGGCCGTGTTTCTTTACCGCTTCGGCCGAAGCCAGGATCAACGCGGCGGCGCCGTCGTTTACACCCGAGGCATTGCCGGCGGTGACGGTCTTGTCGGGGCCGTTGACCGGTTTGAGTTTGGTCAGAGCTTCCAGGGTGGTGTCGGCGCGAGGATGCTCGTCCTGGCTGACCACGGTTTCACCCTTCTTGTGGGCTATGCGCACTTCAACGATTTCTTCGGCGAAGAACCCGGCGGCTTGTGCGGCGGCCGTGCGTTGTTGACTGCGCAGGGCGAACGCGTCCTGATCGGCGCGGGACACCTTGTAATCGTCGGCCACGTTGTCAGCGGTCTGCGGCATCGCATCCACGCCGTACTGGGCCTTCATCAACGGGTTGATGAAGCGCCAGCCGATGGTGGTGTCTTCGAGCTTCATGTTGCGCGAAAAAGCGGCATCGGCCTTGCCCATCACGAACGGCGCACGGGACATCGACTCGACGCCGCCGGCAATCGCCAGCTCCATCTCGCCGCTGGCGATGGCGCGGAACGCGGTGCCGATGGCATCCATGCCCGAAGCGCAAAGGCGATTGAGGGTCACGCCGGGAATGGTTTCCGGCAGGCCGGCCAGCAACAGTGCCATACGCGCAACGTTGCGGTTGTCTTCACCGGCCTGGTTGGCGCAGCCGAGGAACACCTCGTCCACCGCGTTCCAGTCCACCGACGGGTTGCGCTCCATCAAGGCCTTGATTGGCACGGCAGCCAGGTCGTCGGCACGCACCGTCGACAGGCCACCGCCGAAACGGCCGATGGGGGTACGAATCGCGTCGCAGATATAAACGTCACGCATCACGCTTCTCCGGGGGCTTGGCCGTGTGCGGCAGCGGTACGGGCTTCGAGGTCGCGCAGCGCGGTCAGTTCGACTTCAGTCGGCTCGGCGGTTTGCTCAACCTGGTCGGCAAAGCGAATCGCCCAACCGGTGGCAGCAACCACTTGCTCGCGGGTCACACCCGGGTGTAGTGCAGTGACCACGAACTCATGGGTACCGGCTTCCGGCTCCATGATGCACAGATCGGTGATGATCCCCACCGGTCCGGCGCCTGGCAGACCGAGACGCTTGCGCGAATCGCCGCCCTCGCCGTGGCCGACCGAGGTAATGAAGTCGAGTTTGTCGACAAAGGAGCGCGACGACTGCTTGAGGATGATCAACACGCTCTTGGCGGAACCGGCAATCTCCGGCGCGCCACCTGCACCCGGCAGACGGACTTTCGGCGCGTGGTAATCACCCACGACGGTGGTGTTGATGTTGCCGAAACGGTCGACCTGCGCCGCGCCGAGGAAACCGACGTCAATGCGCCCGCCCTGCAGCCAGTAACGGAAAATCTCGCCGGTCGGCACCACGGTGTCGGCGGTTTCCGCCAGTTCACCGTCGCCAATCGACAGTGGCAATACACTTGGCTTGGCACCGATCGGGCCCGATTCGTAGATCAGCACCACATCAGGCGAGGAAGTCAGGCGCGCCAGGTTGGCCGCTTTCGACGGCAGGCCGATACCCACGAAGCACACCGAGCCGTTCTTCAGGCGACGGGCAGCGGCAACGGTCATCATTTCATTGGTGGTGTAAGTCATTACTTCGCCTCCGAAGCGGCGGCCAGTTTGGCCTGGAACTCGCTGAAGTCAGCGCTGCCGTGGATGTATTCGTTGATCCACGCGGTGAAGGTTTCACGGTCGCGGGCAATCGGGTCCCAGGCCTGGTAGAAGCGGTTGTCGCGTTCGTTGTAACCGTGGGCGTAGGACGGATGCGCGCCGCCAGGTACGTGGCAAACCGCGCTCAAGGCCCAGGTTGGCAATACACAGGAGTTCATTGGCGCATTGAGGTCGTCGACGATTTCCTCAACGGTGACGATGCAGCGCTTGGCCGCCAGCGCAGCTTCTTTCTGCACGCCGAGGATGCCCCAGAGCAGCACGTTGCCCTTGCGGTCGGCTTTCTGCGCATGAATCACGGTAATGTCCGGGCGCACCGAAGGCACGGCGGCCAACACTTCACCGGTGAACGGGCAGGTCACGGATTTGATCAGCGGGTTAACCTTCGGCAAATCGGAACCGGCGTAGGCACGCAACACCGCGAACGGCAGGCCGGATGCCCCGGCGACGTAGGCGTTGGCCAGGTCGGCGTGGCTGTGTTCTTCGATTTCCAGCGCGTGGGGCCACTGTTTCTCCACAGCGTCACGCAGGCGATGCAGTGAGCCGACACCCGGGTTGCCGCCCCAGGAGAAAATCAGCTTGCGGGCACAACCGGCACCGATCAACTGGTCGTAGATCAAGTCAGGGGTCATCCGCACCAGGGTCAGGTCTTTCTTGCCCTGGCGAATGATTTCGTGACCGGCGGCCGTCGGGATCAGGTGAGTAAAGCCTTCGAGCGCGACCGTATCGCCGTCGTTTACGAATTGCTTCACCGCGTCGTGCAGCGAAAGGATTTCAGCCATTGGGGCAGGCTCCCGTTTATTGTTAACCGACAGTGGAAGAAGGCGCCGATGCGCAGCGCCGGAATGACTGAAGGTTAAGCTTCTGAAAAAGGCCAAACAATCCGATAATCGACTGAGCGTTCGATTATCGAACACATTGTTGCTCAGCTAACAATCCAGATCAAAAGCTTCGCGAGCAAGCCCGCTCCCACAGGGATAAGTGTGATCCTTGTGGGAGCGGGCTTGCTCGCGAAGAGGCCCGCAACAGCAATAAAGAACCCGAGTGATGGCCTCAGGTCGCATCCGCATGACTGACCATGCCCTTGATCACCACCGCCGTCGTCGCCAGCGCCGCCGGAATCACCAGCGCCGTCAGCACTTGCTCGAAGTTCCAGCCCAGGCCCAGCAGCGTCGCGCCCATCCACGCTCCGAGGATGGCGCCGAAGCGGCCGATCCCGAGCATCCACGACACGCCGGTGGCCCGCCCCTGAGTCGGATAAAACCGCGCAGCCAGTGACGGCATTGCCGATTGCGCACCGTTGACACACATCCCGGCCACCAGCACCAGGGTCGCCAGGATTGTGATGTTGCCCAGGCTCTGCCCTACCGCGTAGGCAAACACCCCGGCCAGCAGGTAGAAAGTGCCGATGACCTTGTGCGGATTGAACCGGTCCATTGCCCAGCCCACGCCCACCGCACTCAGCACGCCACCGAACTGGAACAGCGCGCCGATGAAGGCGGCCTGCTCCATGCTCGCGCCACTGTCACGCATCAGCGTCGGCAGCCAACTGGTCAGCAGGTAAACGATCACCAGGCCCATGAAGTAGGTCAGCCACAAGAGCAAGGTGCCGGTGCTGTAGGTGCCGGAGAAGATCACCGCGAACACATTGCGCGCCTTCACTGTTTTCTGTTCCGGCACACTGAAACTGGACGCCTGGGCCACCACCGTCGGGTCAATCGGCGCCAGTGCCTTGCGTACTTTGTCGGTACCGCGGTTGCGCACCACCAGGTAACGCGCCGACTCCGGCAACCAGAACAGCAAAACGACGGCGAGGATCAGCGGCAGCACTCCACCGATCAGCAGCAGGCTGTGCCAGCCAAAGGCCGGAATGAGCTTGGCCGAGATAAATCCGCCGCCAGCCATGCCGAGGTTGAAGCCGCAGAACATGCTGGTCACCAGCAGGGACTTTTTGCGCTCAGGGGTGTATTCCGACAGCAGCGTGGTGGCGTTCGGCATGCCGGCGCCCAGACCCAGGCCGGTCAGGAAGCGCAACACCAACAGCTGATCGACATTGGTGCTGTAGGCCGAGGCCAGGCTGAAGGCACCGAACAACAGCACCGCGCCGACCAGTACGACTTTTCGCCCGAAGCGGTCAGCCAGAGGGCCTGAGCCCAGTGCGCCGAAGACCATGCCGATCAACGCCGCACTCATCACCGGGCCGAGACTGGCTCGGTCGATACCCCAGTCCTGGGACAGGGCCGGGGCGATGAAGCCCATTGCCGCGGTGTCGAGGCCATCGAGGAAGACAATCAGGAAACACAGGATCACCACGCGCCACTGGTAGCGCGAAATGGGTTGGGCATTGATGAAGGACTGCACGTCGAGGCAGTTACCTACAGCAGACTGAGGCTGGTTCATTATTTTTATCCCACGGATCGCGGTCGAACGATGTCAGCAGATGCCGACGAAGCCGCGACAGTAATGATCCGGAGGAAACAGCGTCAATTCGATAAACGCGACTCTGTGCGTTTATCGAACGGCTTAGGCAAACAACTGGGCGCTGAGGTCGCGGCTGGCGCTCAACAAACCGGGCAGGAAACGCTGTTCCAGTTCATTGCGGCTGACTCGCCCGGCGTGAGTGCTGACATTGAGGGCCGCGACCACCTGCCCGGAAGCGTCGTACACCGGGACGGCAATCGAACGCAGCCCTTGCTCGAGTTCCTGGTCGACGATGCACCAGCCTTGCTGTCGCACCTCTTGCAGGCATTCGAGCAACGCCTCGGGGGTGTGGATCGTGCGGCTGGTCTTGGCTTGCAATTCGGCGTGGTCGAGGTATTCGCCCAGCGAGGTGTCATCCAGCGCGGCCAGCAGGATCCGCCCCATCGAGGTGCAATAGGCCGGCAAGCGCCCGCCCACCGACAGATCCACCGAAATCAGCCGCTGGGTGGTCGCGGAGCGCGCGATGTACAGAATGTCATCACCCTCCAGCGTGGCCATGTTGCAGGCCTCGTGCAGTTGCTCGCTCATGCGGTCCAGGTATGGCTGGGCGGAAACCGCCAGCGGCGTTGATGACACATAGGCATGGCCGAGGGTCAGCACTTTGGGCAGCAGCGAATAGGTGCGGCCGTCGGTGGTGGCGTAGCCGAGCTTGATCAGGGTGTGCAGGCAACGACGCACGGCGGCGCGGGGAATTTCCGTGCGGTGACTGATCTGGGCGATGGTCAGGTGCCGTTTGCGCTCCTGGAACGCTTGCACCACGGCCAGGCCACGGGCCAGGGACGTCATGAAATCCGGGTCGCCGGTCAGTGCCTGGATCCGTTTGGCAGGTGAGGCAACGATGGGAGGAGCCACTGAAGCGAAGGAATTGCGCATTTGATCGTTCATACAAGGTCCTTTTACCCATTCGGATCAGCGACTATTACAAAGGGCGAGCGCCTGGCGCTCAAGCCCGGCCCGCCAACTCCGTGCGATTATCGAACACTCGACCGATAATCGCAATCCGTCGTACAAATCACATGCGCTGATGTCCGGTTTTCGCTGACTTGCGCCCCATGTTTGCGCCGACTCGACGCAGGACTTAATGGGGCAATCCAATTACCGTAACTTGCCTGATTTAATGGCGTCAGAAAGGCATCGCAGCAATGCGGTATCCGTCGACGTTCTAGTTAATCGCAAAGTTTCGAGCAACAAAACGGTCACACACCAAGATTCACTTTTAACTCTTTGGAGATAGTGTTCTTCAAATCGGCCGCTATAATACAATTCAGTAGCGCTTCGGTTTTTTACTTGCCGAACCCGCTGCCCGGCCAGGCGATGTTCCATCGCCGTTGCCCGTTGCAAGCGCCAGATCCGCATTGCACAGCCTTGCCATCGCGCTTGCCGAAACAGGAAACTGAAGCTACGTCAGCTATTTATCTCTGGTGTCGTGGCCGCCTGTGACATGGAAGTATTGATCACGTTGTTGCCAAAAACGATGCCTTGACGGGCATTGCCCACTCGACGAACGTGATCAAACGATTTGATGCAGCGCGTTTTCACCAGAATTTATCCCAACTCAATCAGGTAGCACTGTGACGAAAGACGAACTGCGCGCGGAACTAGAGCGCCAGGAACAACGTTACAAGGAAGTTTACGGCGGAGAAGTCACCACTTACGCCGCTCAACCCGAACCGGAACGCAAACCCTGGCGTAAACGCGCCACCGTTCAGGATCAGGTTTTCCAGCAAGAACTTCAAAAAATGGAAAAGGAACTCAAAGCCGAAGAGCCGTGACTGCTTCGGCCTGATCCTTACAAGGGCCTGCCTCTGCACCCGTTAAAAGCGGGATGTATTGATGTTGCCTTTCGCGCCCGCTACGAGCGGGCAGCGGCCATCACCGTCGTCGAATCAGGCAGATTTCCGGTATCTGACCTATTTCTCAGATTTTTCTCACAACCGTTCAAGCCCCTCTTACCGGGCCGTGAAGGTTTTGTGACAGTCTATTTTTTCAATAAAATCAATGACTTAAAAAACACAGCAAAACCGTGGGTTTTCAGGTCCTGCGGCAAAAAAATTCGTTGAAGAATGTTACCGATGAGCAGCTAGTGCATTGATTAGCAGTCTTTTCTGGCATAATCGCGCCCCCTTATGACCGGGTCAGAAAACCTTCATGATCGATTTATTCAGCGGACTGGATGCTTGGGTGCTTGTGAGCCTCTTGCTCGCCCTGGCCTTTGTCCTCGCCTTCGAGTTCATCAACGGCTTTCATGACACCGCTAACGCGGTGGCGACCGTTATCTACACCAAAGCCATGCCGCCTCACCTGGCGGTGTTCTTCTCCGGTGTGTTCAACTTCCTCGGCGTGCTGCTGGGCGGGGTCGGCGTGGCGTATGCCATCGTCCACCTGCTGCCGGTAGAACTGCTGATCAATGTGAACACCGGTCACGGACTGGCCATGGTGTTCTCGTTGCTCGCCGCAGCCATCACCTGGAACCTGGGCACCTGGTACTTCGGTATCCCCGCCTCCAGTTCCCACACGCTGATCGGTTCGATCCTCGGCGTGGGCCTGGCCAACGCCCTGATCAACGAAATTCCGTTGGCTGACGGGGTGAACTGGCAAAAGGCGATCGATATCGGCATGTCGCTGGTATTCTCGCCAATGGCAGGCTTCCTGATCGCCGCGCTGATCCTGATCGGTCTTAAATGGTGGCGTCCGCTGTCGAAGATGCACAAGACGCCGGAACAGCGCCGCAAGATCGACGACAAGAAACACCCGCCGTTCTGGAATCGCCTGGTACTTGTGATCTCGGCCATGGCCGTGAGTTTCGTTCACGGTTCCAACGATGGCCAGAAAGGTATCGGCCTGATCATGCTGGTCCTGATCGGTATCGTGCCGGCCCAGTTCGTCCTCGACCTTAACAGCACGACCTACCAGATCGAACGGACTCGCGACGCTACGTTGCACCTGAGCCAGTTCTACCAGCGCAACTCCGAAACCTTGGGCGAGTTCCTGGCCCTGGGCAAGAGCTTGAACGGCGACTTGCCGGAGAAATTCCGTTGCAACCCGCAACAGACCGAACCGACCATCACCGCCCTGCTCGGCACCCTCAAGGGTGTAGCCGACTACCATTCGCTGTCGGCGGAAAGCCGCATCGAAGTACGTCGTTACCTGCTCTGCCTGGATGACACCGCGAAGAAAGTCAGCAAATTGCCAACTCTCGGGGCGCGTGAAAAGGCTGACCTGGACAAGTTGCGCAAAGACCTGACCACCACCACTGAATACGCCCCGTTCTGGGTGATTCTGGCGGTAGCACTGGCCCTGGGCCTGGGCACCATGGTCGGCTGGAAACGCGTGGTACTGACCATTGGCGAGAAAATCGGCAAGCAAGGCATGACCTACTCCCAAGGCATGTCGGCGCAGATCACCACCGCCAGCCTGATCGGCATGGCGAATATCTTCAGCCTGCCGGTTTCCACCACCCACGTGCTGTCCTCCGGCGTGGCGGGCACCATGGTCGCCAACAAAAGCGGCCTGCAAGGCGGCACCGTCAGAACCATCCTGCTGGCCTGGGTGTTGACCCTGCCAGCCACCGTGGCCCTGTCGGCCGGGTTGTTCTGGCTGGCCTCGAAGGCGCTGGGTAGCTGATACAGCTGCATCGAAAAAGGCGCGCTCCGCAAGGACCGCGCCTTTTTTATTGCCTCCTCCAAACACCACAAATCAACTGTGGGAGCGGGCTTGCTCGCGAAAGCGGTGTGTCAGTCAACATTGATGTTGAATGTCAGTCAGCATTCGCGAGCAAGCCCGCTCCCACACTGGTTTTGTGTACACCGTCCAGAAATCGCAGGCAAAAAAAAGGGCAACCGAAGTTGCCCAAAATGCCTTGCGTGCTCATTACATCCAGAAAGAACGACGGTTATTTCCGCTTGTGCGAATCCTTCCAGATAAAAAGTCCGAACCCTGCAAAAAATACAAACATGAGGCTGACAGTCAGCACTCCGGCGATCACCACGTTGTCGAAAAACATGACGCGTCTCCTGTACCTGCCCTGTTGCGATAGGGCTAAGTTAACCAAACGGGCAGGAGAGAATATTGACCGGGATCAATGTCGCCCGAGACTGGGCAAGAGGAAGGGAGAAGTTTGACCCGCATCAATGAATGCGGGGGATTTCAGCGCTTTTTCGGTTTGTTTTTCGGCTTTTTTTTGGCCTTGCCCAATGGCATGGCCTGCTCGAACGCCTGGCGAACTTCATTGAGCCGCTTGTCATTGAGGTCATGAACACGCTTGGCGCGCTCGGCATTGAGGTCAATCAGTTTGTCGTCTTGGCTCATGGCAGTCAGTGCATCGCTTGAAATGAGTTTAAGCCGCCGTAGCGTTCGGCAACCCTGCGCCAATAATGCGGCCTGACGGCCGTGCTGACCAGCCTGCGCTCAAATCTCGATATCGACCCACAACCCTTGCCGCGGCTGATCTTCCATCAGCGGCGCCACCGGCACGGTGTTGTCGGCATTGAGTTCATCCCCGGGAATCGCCAGGTGAGCCTGCGGGTCATTATCAGCTTCGTGGCGACGTCGTTCCTGCTCCTGCCTGCGGCGCTGTTCCTCGCGCAGCACCAGTCCGTCCTCCTCAGGATTGCGCTTTTGCAGGTCGATCGTGCTTTCACTGGAGCTTTCCTGCACCGGCACCACCGGAGGAATATCCGGACGCTGACGGATCGGGTCGGTCTGTGAAGTGATCGGCACGGCACTCAAGGGGAGCATCGGTGGCAGCATGGTTTTCAGTCTCCTGTCAGCAGGCTGTCGGCTGCGGGGATGGCGACTTGAGCCATCGGTCGCAAACTGTGACTCATTTGGCACTCATTAGTGCACCGGGCGGCGCGTCATGCACAGGTGGGCTAACGTATGACTGTGAGTTTTTCTGAGAGTCCTTTGGCCCTGAAGCCCTCATTCCGTTAAGATAGCCCGCTTTTTCAGGTGGGAGTCAGGCAGCATGGCGCAGCAGTATCAACCGGGGCAACGCTGGATCAGTGACAGCGAAGCCGAGCTGGGTTTAGGCACCGTTCTGGCACAGGACGGCCGCTTGTTGACCGTGCTCTATCCGGCCACTGGCGACACTCGCCAGTACGCGCTAAGGAATGCGCCCCTCACCCGTGTGCGGTTTTCGCCCGGTGACTCCATCACTCACTTCGAAGGCTGGAAGCTGACCGTTCGCGAAGTCGACGACGTCGATGGCCTGCTGGTTTACCACGGCCTCAACGGGCAGAACGAAGTGGTCACCCTGCCGGAAACCCAACTGTCGAACTTCATCCAGTTCCGCCTGGCCAGCGACCGTCTGTTCGCCGGCCAGATCGACCCGCTGGCCTGGTTCTCCCTGCGTTACCACACACTGGAACACACCAGTCGCCAGTTGCAGTCCTCCCTTTGGGGTCTGGGTGGCGTGCGTGCGCAACCGATCGCGCACCAGTTGCACATTGCCCGCGAAGTCGCCGACCGTATCGCGCCACGGGTTCTGCTGGCCGACGAAGTGGGCCTGGGCAAAACCATCGAAGCCGGCCTGGTGATCCATCGCCAATTGCTCTCGGGCCGCGCCAACCGCGTGCTGATCCTGGTTCCGGAAAACCTGCAGCACCAGTGGCTGGTCGAGATGCGCCGCCGCTTTAACCTGCAGGTCGCGCTGTTCGACGAAGAACGCTTCATCGAAAGCGATGCCAGCAACCCCTTCGAAGACACCCAGCTCGCACTGGTCGCGCTTGAGTGGTTGGTGGACGACGAGAAAGCCCAGGACGCGCTGTTCGCGGCGGGCTGGGACTTGCTGGTGGTCGACGAGGCTCACCACCTGGTGTGGCACGAAGATCAGGTCAGCCCTGAGTATTCCCTGGTCGAGCAACTCGCCGAGACCATTCCCGGCGTGCTGCTGTTGACTGCCACCCCAGAACAACTGGGCCAGGACAGCCACTTCGCTCGTCTGCGTCTGCTCGACCCGAACCGTTTCCACGACCTGCAAGCCTTCCGCGCCGAGAGCGAAAACTATCGCCCGGTGGCTGAAGCCGTTCAGGAGTTGCTGGACAAGGGACGCCTGTCGCCGCAAGCCCACAAGACCATCCACGGCTTCCTCGGCAACGAAGGCGAAGCCCTGCTGGCCGCCGTCAACGATGGCGACACTGAAGCCAGCGCGCGTCTGGTGCGTGAATTGCTCGACCGCCACGGCACCGGCCGCGTGCTGTTCCGCAACACCCGCGCTGCCGTGCAGGGTTTCCCGGAGCGCAAGCTGCACCCGTACCCGCTGCCGTGCCCGGACGAATACCTCGAACTGCCATTGGGCGATCACGCCGAGCTGTACCCGGAAGTCAGCTTCCAGGCCCAACCGGACGCCAGCGAAGAAGAACGCTGGTGGAAATTCGACCCGCGCGTCGAATGGCTGATCGATCAACTGAAGATGCTCAAGCGCACCAAAGTGCTGGTGATCTGCGCCCACGCCGAAACCGCCATGGACCTGGAAGACGCCCTGCGCGTGCGTTCCGGCATCCCGGCCACGGTGTTCCACGAGGGCATGAACATCCTCGAGCGTGACCGCGCCGCCGCCTATTTCGCCGACGAAGAATTTGGAGCGCAGGTGCTGATCTGCTCGGAAATCGGCAGTGAAGGTCGCAACTTCCAGTTCTCCCATCACCTGGTGCTGTTCGATCTGCCGTCCCACCCGGACCTGCTGGAACAACGTATCGGTCGACTGGACCGGATCGGCCAGAAGCACATCATCGAACTGCACGTGCCGTACCTGGAAACCAGCCCGCAAGAGCGCCTGTTCCAGTGGTACCACGAAGCGCTGAATGCGTTCCTCAACACCTGCCCGACCGGCAACGCCTTGCAGCACCAGTTCGGCCCGCGCCTGCTGCCGCTGCTCGAAGAAGCCGACGATGGCGAGTGGCAAGCGCTGATCGACGAAGCCCGCACCGAGCGTGAACGTCTGGAAGCCGAGCTGCACACCGGCCGCGACCGTTTGCTGGAGCTCAACTCCGGTGGCGCTGGCGAAGGTGATGCGCTGGTTGAAGACATCCTCGAACAAGACGATCAGTTCGCCCTGCCGATCTACATGGAAACCCTGTTCGACGCCTTCGGCATCGACAGCGAAGACCATTCGGAAAACGCGCTGATCCTCAAGCCGAGCGAAAAAATGCTCGACGCCAGCTTCCCGCTGGGCGACGACGAAGGCGTGACCATTACCTACGACCGTAACCAGGCGCTGTCTCGCGAAGACATGCAGTTCATCACCTGGGAGCACCCGATGGTTCAGGGCGGCATGGACCTGGTGCTGTCCGGCTCCATGGGCAACACCGCCGTGGCGCTGATCAAGAACAAGGCGCTGAAACCTGGCACCGTGTTGCTGGAACTGCTCTATGTCAGCGAAGTGGTTGCCCCGCGCTCGCTGCAACTGGGCCGCTACCTGCCACCGGCCGCCCTGCGCTGCCTGCTCGACACCAATGGCAACGACCTGTCGGCCCGCGTGTCGTTCGAAACCTTGAACGATCAGCTTGAAAGCGTGCCACGTGCCAGCGCCAACAAGTTCATCCAGGCCCAGCGTGACCAACTGACGCCTCGGATCAACGCCGGTGAAGCGAAGATCCTGCCGCGCCACACTGAACGTGTCGCCGAGGCGCAGCGTCGCCTGGCCGCCGATACCGACGAAGAACTGGCGCGCCTGACCGCATTGCAAGCGGTCAACCCGACCGTGCGCGACAGCGAACTGGTGGCCCTGCGCAAACAACGCGAGCAAGGCCTGGCCATGCTCGACAAGGCTGCGCTGCGACTGGAAGCGATTCGGGTGCTGGTGGCGGGTTAACAACCCTCCTCCACCGCTATGAAAAGAAGGCCCGCAGCGATGCGGGCCTTTTTTGTTTACTTCAAATTCAGTAGTGCTGCTGATGACCTCATCGCGAGCGGGCTCGCTCCCACATTGGATCTTCAGTGCCTATGAGATACCTGTGGGAGCGAGCCTGCTCGCGATAGCGGTCAAGCAGTCGCCACAGAACCTTCAGGCTCAACCACCGCTACCAACCCGTCCTTCATCCGCTTGGCGTCCCTCACAAAACACCGCGAAGCCAGGAACAGAAACACCACGGTGAGCAACAGCGCCACCGGTATCAGGTACATCGCGTCATGCAGGCCGACCGCTTTAAACGCCTCAGTCATTTGCTCCGCGCCCGCCGCAAGCATCGCCGTGTGGGCGAAGTGATCCGACAAGGCCCCGACCACCACCGGCCCCAGGCCACCGCCCAACAGGTACAGCCCGGCAAAGAACAGCGCCATCGCCGTTGCCCGCAACCGCGGCTCGACCACATCCTGAATCGCCGTGTACACGCAGGTGTAAAAGTTGTAGGCGAACAGCCAGCCCATACTGAATACCGCGACAAACACACCGATCTCGATTCGCCCGGAATGCAGCGCCCACGCGGTGCAGGCCGTCGAAATCACCAGGCTGAAGGCGGCAAACAGGAGCCGCCCGTTGGCGATGCGCTGGTGAATCTTGTCCGCGATCCAGCCACCGAGGGTCAGGCCGACCAGCCCGGTCACACCGACAATAACCCCGGTCGCCACTGCGGCATCCTGCAACGGCATGAGGAAGTAGCGTTGCAGCATCGGCACCAGAAACGAGTTACAAGCATAGGTGGCGAAGTTGAAACACAGGCCGGCCATCACCAGCCACAGGAAGGTTGGCACTGCCAATACCCGACGGATCGGCCGATCAATTTTTTCCTGCGAAACCTGAACGCTCTCGGCAGCGCCGCGCTTCGGTTCCTTGATGAAAAACATGAAGATCGCCAGGATCAGCCCGGGCACCGCCGCGATAAAGAACGGTGCGCGCCAGCTATCGAAGGCCTTGACCATCGCGCCAATGGTGAAGAACGCCAGCAACAGCCCCAAGGGCAGCCCCAGCATGAAGATCCCCATGGCCCGCGCCCGACGGTGCGCCGGAAACAAGTCGCCGATCAGCGAGTTGGCGGCTGGCGCGTAACTGGCCTCGCCGATGCCGATGCCCATGCGCACGATCAGGAAGCTCCAGAAACTGCCCACCATGCCGTTGACGGCGGTCAACCCGCTCCATACCGCCAGCCCCCAACCCATCAGCTTGCTGCGCGATCCGGTATCGGCCATGCGCCCCAGCGGCAAGCCGGCAATGGCGTAGACGATGGTGAATGCCGTCCCGATGATCCCCAACTGGAAATCACTGAGGTGCCATTCCATGCGAATGGGCTCGATGATGATGGCCGGGATGGTGCGGTCGAAAAAATTGAACAGATTGGCCAGGAACAACAGGAACAGAATGCGCCAGGCATTGGCCGCTTGGGTCGAGTTCTGCATGGGTCCGTCTCTTTTATTGTTTTTGGGGCGTCACTGCCCCCGGTCTTTGCAATCTAGACAGGCCGGCCGCGCCTGTCTTTCATTATTCGCCAGGCTGATACCAACCCATGGGACGCAACCTGTAGGAGCTTTCGCGGGACGGGTATTTCGCAGTCCGTCCGACCGATGAAAAATACCTTTCAGCCCCCCTTCCCAAGCCGTTGGCGAAGCCTAGAATAGCGGCCTTGTTTCCCCCCTGTGTCTCCACTCCTCCTTAGATAATCGCCCATGTCCGAAGCCAGTCCGTGTCTGAATTGCGGTGCCTGCTGTTCTCATTTTCGCGTGTCATTTTTCTGGGGTGAATGCGCCTCGTCCGGGGGGACGGTACCCGATGAGCTTGTCGAGCAGATCAGCCCCAGTCGGGTCGCGATGCTCGGAACCGGCTGCAAACCCGTGCGCTGCACCAGCCTGGTCGGAGACGTGGGCAGTACGGTGCAGTGCTCCATTTACGAAAAACGCTCCAGCACCTGTCGGGAGTTCGACGCTTCGTGGGTCGACGGCCTGGCAAATCCCGATTGCGACGCGGCCCGTGCCGCTTTCGGCTTGCCGGCCCTGCAACCCGCGTTCGAGACGCCTCAGAAGCAAATCGCCTGAGTCATAGCACTAATCGCTATTAGGCTAATATCAAAAAAATTGGCATCAATGTGCCACTACCGCTTGCGCTCCATCCACGCCCTCTATACTCCACGACATTCGCCGACGCTCCTTGCGCCGACCTGAAGCTTAACGATGGGGCATGCTATGGAGTGGCTTGGTTTGCATTTCATTACCGAGCTACCAGAGACTGGGCAGGTCATACTTAATTGCACACATGACCCGTTTCTGGTGCTGCTGGCTTATCTGGTCGCCTGTGTCGGCGGTTTCGCGACACTGGACATGGCCGAACGGGTTGCTCACGCTGAAAAATCCGCGTCCCAAACGCTCTGGCGCTGGGTGGGCAGCGGATGCCTGGCCGGCGGCATCTGGGCCATGCATTTTGTCGGGATGCTGGCATTCCAGGCGCCTATCGATCTTCACTACCAACTGCCTGTCACGGTGTTCTCGCTAACCATCGCGCTGTTCGCCGCATGGCTGGCGATGCGTACCCTCAGCCTTCCTGAGCTGAGTTTTCGACAGTGCCTCACGTCATCGGTCGGGATCGGCCTGGGTATCGCGACCATGCATTACGTGGGCATGACGGCCATGCACTCCAATGCCTCGGTCTATTACCATCCGGGCCTGTTCGCCCTTTCCATCGCGATCGCGATCGGTGCCGCGCTGGCCGCCTTGTTGCTGGCATGGTATCTGCGCGACGGCGCCGGCATGCTGCATCAGCTTTTCAAATTCTGCGCCAGCCTGGTGCTCGGGGCGGGCATCCTCGGTATGCACCTCACTGCCATGGCCGCCTTCAACATGGTGATGCCCAGCGACAGCCTGCCAGCGCAAACCGGCGAACACAGCCATCTGCAACTGGCGCTGACCGTGACGGTCATCACCCTGCTGATCATCGGCAGCAGCATCAGCGCGGCACTGGCGGACAAGAAGCTGCAACACAAGGACCACGACCTGCAACGGGTCAACTCCCTGCTAAGCCAACTTGACCAGGCGCGCATGTCGCTGCAACAACTGGCGCACTACGATGCGCTGACCAACCTGATCAACCGCCGCGGGTTCAACCAGGTCTTCGCTGAAAAACTCATCGAGAAAAGCAACAAAGGCGGGATGCTGGCGGTCATGTTCCTGGACATCGACCATTTCAAGCGGATCAACGACAGCCTTGGCCACGATGCCGGTGACGAACTGCTCAAAGTGCTTGCCGGGCACATCAAGAGCTCTGTTCGCAGTCATGAGGATGTGGTCGCTCGCTTCGGCGGCGACGAGTTCTGCCTGCTCATCGACCTGCGTGATCGTGACGAAGCGCGGCAGATGGCCCAACGCATCATGCTGAAAATGAAGGAGCCCATCGAGTTGGCCGGCAGGCGCATGGTCATGACCACCAGCATCGGCATCAGCCTGTTTCCGGAAGACGGCAAGACCTGTGAGGAACTGTTGAAAAACGCCGACCTGGCGCTGTATCAGTCCAAGGGCAGCGGCCGCAACGGGCTGAGTTTTTTCAGTGCCGACCTGAAAACCCGCGCCACACTCGAGCTGCAACTGGAAGAAGAGTTGCGCCACGCCCTGCGTGAAGACACCGGCCTGATGCTCTATTACCAACCAATCTATGACCTCAAGACCGGTCAGGTGAGCAAGCTCGAAGCCTTGATCCGCTGGCAACACCCGGTCCACGGTTTCCTCGTACCGGATCGTTTTATCGCCATCGCCGAAGCCAATGGCCTGATCGCCGAGCTGGACAACTGGGTGCTGCGCAAGGCCTGCGAGGATCTGGGCGAGTTATCGCGCCAAGGCTGTGAAGACCTGAAGATCGCCGTGAACTGCTCGCCCCTGAACCTGGCGCGCGAAGAACTGGCCGATGAAATCGAGTACGCATTGCGGGCCTCCGGTGTAGAGCCCCACCGTCTGGAACTGGAGGTCACCGAAAACGCCTTGATGGGCAATATCGCCGACACCCTGGTGCTGCTGCGCCAGATACGCGCCCTTGGCGTTTCGCTGTCGATCGATGACTTCGGCACCGGCTATTCATCCCTGGCCTACCTCAAGCGCTTGCCGCTCAACACGCTGAAAATCGACCGCTCGTTCATCCAGGACATTCCCAAGGCGACCCAGGATATGGAAATCGTCCAGGCGATTATCGTCATGGCCCATACCCTGCACCTGCAAGTGGTCACCGAAGGGGTCGAAACCTTCGAGCAATACCAGTTCCTGGAAGACCATGGCTGTGACTTCGTTCAGGGCTACCTGCTGAGTCGGCCGGTGCCACTGGCCGAACTGCATCCGGTGCTGAACGAAATCAACCAGCGCAAGCACGCCTTCACCGTCACGACGCTGAGCCTGGTTCACGGTACATCTGTACTAATGTAGACGGGTCCTTTTCAAGAAACCCCTGACTCCCATGCAGGCGCATCAACTGCGCGGCCAAACCGCTGATCGGTGTCGCCGAGCCTTGTTCACGGGAAAACTTCACCGCTGTATCCAGATCCTTGAGTAACGTCCGTACGTGCCACTTGACCGGTTCGAATCGGTTTTCCGCCATCTGCGGAGCCAGGATCTGCAAGGGTTTCGAATCGGCAAAGCCGCCGGCCAGCGCTTCGGCGATCAGGCTGGCATCAACCCCGGAACGCTCCGCCAGCGCCACCACTTCGGCAATCACCAATGCATTGCAGGCGACGATCATCTGATTGCACGCCTTGGTCACCTGCCCCGCCCCGACGCCGCCCATGTGGGTCACACGCTGCCCCAGGTTCAACAGCACAGGCCGGACCCGCTCCAGATCCTGTAGCTCACCGCCGACCATGATCGCCAGGCTTCCAGCCTCGGCACCGACCACGCCACCGGACACCGGCGTATCGAGCCAGCCCATACCGGCTTTAGCGGCAAGTTCTGCGGCCATTTCCCGCGTAGCGTTGGGCTCCAGGCTGGAGAAATCCACCAGCAGCTGGCCTTTTTTGGCACCCTCCACAACACCTGCCGGACCAAACACCACCTCGCGTACGACCGAGGTATCGGCCAGGCACAGCATCACCACGTCAGCGTGCTGGCACAGTTCGGCCGGGCTGGCGACCTGGCGCGCGCCGGCCTCCACCAGCGGCTTGCACTTGTCCGGATTGCGATTCCATACCGCCAGCGGATAACCCGCGGCCAGCAGGCGCCGGCACATCGGCAGCCCCATCAGGCCGATCCCGGCAAACCCTAGCGAAGGTAGCGTTGACATCATTTTGCGTCTTCTTGATTAAAGATCACTGAATATTGGCCGATTCATCATGACTCAGGAAAGGATTCACTCCGAGCAATGCTCAGGCTAAAGACCAAGGCATGGTCCAAGTACGCGCTGAAAAAAGACGCGATTGTATTCCGTGACGGTTCGACGACAGTGAGTCGGCCAACCAATCAGCCCAGGTAGATGGCGAACTATGACTTCTAAAAACAACCCGGCCACTGCGGTAACCGATCTGACGTTGAGCCCCGCGGCCAACAGCCCGTCATCACCTAAGCCATTGATTCAATCGCGCCCGTTGGCGACCCAGCAATACCTGTACTTCACCGAAACCAACACCGACCGCATCCTCGACAACCTCGACGGCCTGCGCGACATGGTGTTCCCGCGCGCACCGCACCTGGAAGGCGACAGCGAACAGCACAGCGATCAGGAATTCCCGTCGGTATGCCTGATCGGCCTGGGCCGCTGTGGCTCGAACATTGCGCTGGACGTGGCGGAACTGGTGTACAACGCCCGCAAGTTCTACCTCAATGAATTCAATAACGAAGATCGCCTGTCGCCGGACAAGCGCTTTGCCGAAAAGGGTTACAGCCCGGCCCAGTGGATCCGCAACAACCTGCGCCTGGGCCAGAACAAAAACACCAAGCCGGTGTTTCTGGTCGAGCCGCTGGTGATGCTCGGCGACCTGGACAAGGACATCGCCGGGCGCATCCGTTTCTCGCGCAAGGGCGAAAAAAGCGGCTTTCTGCGCGACTACAGCAAGATGAAGATCATGGACCTGTCGGAAGTCCACGCCGGTGGCGCCGGTAACGCGCCGATCCTCGGCCAGTACCTGGCCAAGATCATCCTGAACAAGGACACCCAGCGCTTCTCCAGCCCCGACTGGAAAATGATTCACTCGTACCTGATCGACAGCTGCGGCATCAAGGCCAACCAGTCGCGCCTGTATTTCTCGATCTTCAGTGCCGGCGGCGGTACCGGCTCGGGCATGGCCTCAGAGTTCGGCCTGGCCCAGCAGCACTCGTACATGAACAAGACGTTCGACACCAAGCCGATGGACGAGCACGACAGCAAGAGCGGCCACTCCTTCGTCTTCGAACCGATCTTCACCAGTGGCATCTGTGTACTGCCGAACATTTCAGATCACCGCAGTGAAATGTCCGAGGCGCTGCACATCAACGCCGGTCGCCTGTTGTGCAAATACCTGTCGGAAGAGTGGGACTTCTCCTACAACTTCGCCAACGAAGACAGCAGCGAAGCCAGCGTCATGGGCCGCATCCGCCCATGGAACGCGATGATGCTGATCTCCAACGACATCATGCGTTACGCCGAAGAGAACGATGACGGCAATATCCAGAACATTGATGTCAATGCCATGGAAAAGCATGCCAACCAATATATCTCGCAGCAGATCTTCAACATTCTGACGGCCCAGGCGGTGACCACCGACTACGACCAGAACTATTTCCGTCGCGCCGGCATCGACATCGGCGAAACCATCCGCCTGGACGCCAACGACCTGTTCATGAGCCTGGCCGGTCCGGTGGCGATTGCCTACGCCGAGTCCGTGGTGCCGGAAACCCCGGCGCCGAGCAGCGACAAATTCAAGGTGTTCGAGAAAGAGCCGCAACGCCTGAACATCGACGACCTGTTCTTCCGCTCGATCGACCTGCCGCACTTCAACAAGGTCACCCAGGCCATCGAGGGCATCAGCCTGTTGCCGATCGAGTCCAAGCGCTATCGTGCGTCACTGGAGCAGTACAAGAACTCGGGTTACGACGCGGCGGCCCTGCATGACCTGCACTTCTTCAAGAATTGCTCGTCGGTGGTGTCGATCGTTTCGTTGCCGAAGGACTACAAGCTGTCCTACATGGATTTGAACCGGTTGAAGACTCATCTCAACAGCCTGTTCCCCAACACCACGCTCAAGCGCTACGCGCTGGTGATCGGTGCTTCGGCCAACCTGTCGCTGACCACCCTGATCGCCAAGAGCCCGTGCCTGTCGGACGATTTCCTGACGCTGATCGTGGCCTTCATCAAGCGCTGCTTCGCGAAAAACCCGTACCGCTTCGACGAGACCCTGGACAACTCGATCCTGGACTTCATCATCAACGAACAGTTCGATGAAGACCGGATTGACGAACTACTCAACGAATTCGAGAACCCGGCGAAGATCCTCGATACCAACTGGTACGCGATCAAGCCGATGTACGAGAAGAAGTACCGTGAGCTGATCAACGACAAGGACAAGTTCGTCTCGATCAACGACATCCGCCTGTCCCGGGATTGCGTGAAGAAATCGATCAAGTACCTGCGCGAGATCTACCGTCACCGCATCGGCAAGACCAAGGTTATTTCGTTGAATAACCATACGGGTAAGACCGCTCACTAAGCGTCGTCCCCATTCGCGAGCAAGCCCGCTCCCACATTCGACTGCATTCCTTCTGGAAGAACACGGTTAAATGTGGGAGCGGGCTTGCTCGCGAAGGCGGCCCCACAATCAACGCAATTCAACATTCAGAAACAATTGAGCAGACGTTCAGTTGCCCTCCCAACTGTTCCCGTTACGTTTACGTCACCGTGAGGCTGTGGCCTTTCTCTACGGCAACATGCCATCACGCTACTCGGCTACACACTTTTCCCTCAGAAATGAACGCACCAATCAGGTGCAACCTTTTAAGCCTGCGCCCTTTCCTGGATCAGAATCCACGGCGAAACAACCACGGCCCACAGCTGTGGATCACGTTCAAAAAGATCCAGCGCCCGCGTTTCAGAGAGCTTGCCGAGCTTGTCGGCGGCCAGCCAGGCAGCCACTTTCTCCCCTTCATCCTGGGCCACGGCCTCGGCGGCGGCGATCAGATCCAGGCCAGGATCGACCCACAATAGGGCACCCTTGGCGAAGAACGGCTCCAGCTCTTTCCAGGTAATAGATGCGGTTTCACCAAGCAGCTTGGCATAGAGGGTGCTAGGTTCTTGATTCATGGGACTGTCCGGAAAAGAAATCGACGCGAATGATAACGTCGGTGGACTGGCAGAAAAACCCGGATGCAATTGAGTGACCGAAATGAAAAGCGCAGGAAAGCCAGGGAATGCACTGAATACGGCTATAAGCCCCTCAACACCCCGCCGCAATTCTGTCTTTTACTTTCAATAAAGCGACACTTGCAGGTTTTGTCCCCCGGCGCTGCCTTCCCAGGCTGACAATCGGCGCTCTACACTGTACCGGTACAGTTGCCGAGGGACTTTTCCGGGGAATGTCGCAGATATCCGACCCGGTTCTGCTGCTTTCGGCGCCAGGACTATAAAAACTACAACAGTAAGAGTGGAGCACTATGACTAAGGCTACTAAGCAGATTTCCAAACTGTTTGCCGCTATGGTTCTGGCCGGGGTTGCCAGCCATTCGTTCGCAGCTGACACCATCAAGATCGGCATCGCCGGCCCTAAGACCGGCCCTGTAGCCCAATACGGCGACATGCAGTTCAGTGGCGCCAAAATGGCCATCGAGCAAATCAACGCCAAGGGCGGCGTGGACGGCAAGAAACTCGAAGCCGTTGAATACGATGACGCCTGTGATCCGAAACAAGCTGTGGCAGTCGCGAACAAGGTCGTCAACGACGGCGTCAAGTTCGTAGTCGGTCACCTGTGCTCCAGCTCCACTCAACCGGCTTCGGACATCTACGAAGACGAAGGCGTGATCATGATCACCCCGGCTGCCACCAGCCCGGACATCACCGCCCGTGGTTACAAAATGGTGTTCCGCACCATCGGTCTGGACAGCGCCCAGGGCCCTGCCGCCGGTAACTACATTGCCGACTTCGTAAAACCGAAGATCGTTGCTGTTCTGCACGACAAACAGCAATACGGTGAAGGCATCGCCTCTGCCGTGAAGAAAACCCTGGAAGGAAAAGGCGTCAAGGTTGCCGTGTTCGAAGGCGTCAACGCCGGCGACAAAGACTTCTCCTCGATGATCGCCAAGCTCAAGCAAGCCAACGTCGACTTCGTCTACTACGGCGGCTACCACCCGGAGCTGGGCCTGATCCTGCGTCAGTCTGCGGAAAAAGGCCTGAAAGCCAAGTTCATGGGTCCGGAAGGCGTGGGTAACGACTCCATTTCGCAGATCGCCAAGGACGCTTCCGAAGGCCTGCTGGTGACCCTGCCGAAATCCTTCGACCAGGATCCGGCCAACGTTGCCCTGGCTGATGCGTTCAAAGCCAAGAAAGAAGATCCAAGCGGTCCGTTCGTGTTCCCGGCCTACTCGGCTGTGACCGTGATCGCCGACGGCATCAAGGCTGCCAAGTCCGAAGACTCCGCCAAAGTGGCTGAAGCCATCCACGCCGGCACCTTCAAGACGCCTACCGGCGACCTGAGCTTCGACGAGAAAGGCGACCTGAAAGACTTCAAATTCGTGGTTTACGAGTGGCACTTCGGCAAACCAAAAACTGAAGCCAAGCCTCAGTAAGGCGTTGCCAGACTGACTGCCAATAAAGCCCACGGCGTGCCGTGGGCTTTGTTTTACGAACGTATCTGGGCCGCGCTGGCGTGATCCGCCAGTCTCCCCACCTGAAAATCTCAAAACCGTCATCAGCGGTTCGCTGGCAAACCCCGAATTCGAAGTGGATGCAGATCCACGGGGCTCGGGCGGGAAAATGACTCCACCAGTGAAATGCGTATCAGGTTTTTAGGAGCGCTGTAATGCCTGACATCTATCACTTCTTCCAACAGCTGGTTAATGGCCTGACCATTGGCAGCACGTATGCCCTGATCGCCATCGGCTATACGATGGTCTACGGCATCATTGGAATGATCAACTTCGCCCATGGCGAGGTGTACATGATTGGCTCCTACGTGGCGTTCATCGCCATCGCCGGGCTGGCCATGCTGGGACTCGACAGCGTGCCGCTGTTGATGACCGCCGCTTTTCTCGCAACCATCGTTGTAACCAGTGCCTACGGCTACAGCATCGAACGGATCGCCTACCGCCCCTTGCGCGGCAGCAACCGTCTGATCCCGCTGATCTCCGCCATCGGCATGTCGATCTTCCTGCAGAACACCGTTCTGCTGGCGCAAGACTCCAAGGACAAATCCATCCCCAACCTGATTCCGGGCAACTTTGCCTTTGGGCCAGGTGGCGCACATGAAGTGCTGATTTCCTACATGCAAATCGTGGTGTTCGTGGTGACTCTCGTCGCCATGCTCGGCCTGACCCTGTTCATCTCCCGCTCTCGCCTGGGCCGCGCCTGCCGTGCCTGTGCCGAAGACATCAAGATGGCCAACCTGCTGGGTATCAACACCAACAACATCATCGCCCTGACCTTCGTCATCGGTGCGGCTCTGGCAGCCATCGCCGCCGTGCTGCTGAGCATGCAATACGGCGTGATCAACCCGAACGCCGGTTTCCTCGTCGGCCTCAAGGCCTTCACCGCCGCGGTACTGGGCGGTATCGGCAGTATTCCGGGCGCCATGCTCGGCGGGCTGGTACTGGGTGTGGCGGAAGCCTTTGGTGCCGATATCTTCGGCGACCAGTACAAGGACGTCGTGGCGTTCGGCCTGCTGGTTCTGGTGCTGTTGTTCCGGCCAACCGGCCTGCTGGGCCGTCCGGAGGTTGAGAAGGTATGACTAGGAATCTTAAACAGGCGCTGTTCAGCGCTTTGCTGGTGTGGGCCGTGGCCTACCCGGTACTCGGTCTGAAGCTGACCATCGTCGGCATCAACCTCGAAGTTCATGGCACCAGCGACGCCACCCTGATCACCATCGCGGTGTGCTCGGTGCTGATGTTCCTGCGTGTGCTGTTCGACCAGCAGATCAGCTCGGCCTGGCGCTCTTCGCCGAGCATGCCGCTGATCCCGGCCAAGGCCAGCAACTTCCTGACCCTGCCGACCACCCAGCGCTGGATCATCATCGCGCTGATCGCCGGTGCCCTGGTCTGGCCGTTCTTCGGCTCTCGCGGTGCGGTCGATATCGCTACGCTGGTGCTGATCTACGTGATGCTCGGCCTCGGCCTGAACATCGTGGTCGGCCTGGCCGGTCTGCTCGACCTCGGTTACGTCGGTTTCTATGCCGTCGGCGCCTACAGCTACGCGCTGCTGTCGCACTACTACGGCCTGAGCTTCTGGATCTGCCTGCCGATCGCCGGCCTGATGGCGGCCACCTTCGGCTTCCTGCTCGGTTTCCCGGTGCTGCGTTTGCGTGGTGACTACCTGGCGATCGTGACCTTGGGCTTCGGTGAAATCATTCGTCTGTTCCTGCGTAACCTGACCGGCCTCACTGGCGGTCCGAACGGTATCAGCAACATCGAGAAGCCAACGTTCTTCGGCCTGACCTTCGAACGTAAAGCCGCGGAAGGCCTGCAAACCTTCCACGAGTACTTCGGCCTGGAATACAACTCGATCAACAAGGTGATCTTCCTCTACCTGGTTGCGCTGTTGCTTGCCCTGGGTGCGCTGTTCGTCATCAACCGTTTGCTGCGCATGCCGTTGGGCCGCGCCTGGGAAGCGTTGCGTGAAGACGAAATCGCCTGCCGTGCCCTGGGCCTGAACCCGACCGTCATCAAACTGTCGGCCTTCACCCTGGGTGCGAGCTTCGCCGGTTTCGCCGGTAGCTTCTTCGCTGCCCGTCAGGGTCTGGTGACGCCGGAGTCCTTCACCTTCATCGAGTCGGCGATCATCCTCGCCATCGTGGTGCTGGGTGGCATGGGCTCGCAGCTGGGCGTGATCCTCGCTGCCGTGGTGATGATCCTGCTGCCGGAAATGATGCGTGAGTTCAGTGAGTACCGCATGTTGATGTTCGGTGCCTTGATGGTACTGATGATGATCTGGCGCCCTCAGGGTCTGCTGCCCATGCAACGTCCTCACATGGAGCTGCGCAAATGAGCCGCGAGATCCTTAAAGTAGAAAACCTGAGCATGCGCTTCGGCGGCTTGCTGGCGGTCAACGGCGTAGCCTTGAGCGTGAAAGAGAAACAAGTGGTTGCGCTGATCGGCCCCAACGGCGCCGGCAAGACCACCGTGTTCAACTGCCTGACCGGCTTCTACAAGCCGAGCGGCGGCAGCATCCTGCTCGACGGCGAAGCGATCGAAGGCCTGCCGGGCCACAAGATTGCCCTCAAAGGCGTGGTGCGCACCTTCCAGAACGTGCGGTTGTTCAAGGACATGACGGCGGTCGAGAACCTCTTGATCGCCCAGCATCGTCACCTGAACACCAACTTCCTGTCCGGCCTGTTCAAGACCCCGTCGTTCCGCAAAAGCGAGCGCGAGGCCATGGATTTCGCCGAATTCTGGCTGGAAAAGGTCAATCTCAAGGAGTTCGCCAACCGTCCGGCCGGCACCCTGGCCTACGGTCAGCAACGTCGTCTGGAAATCGCCCGTTGCATGATGACCCGCCCGCGGATCCTCATGCTCGACGAACCGGCTGCCGGCCTGAACCCGAAGGAAACCGAGGACCTCAAGGCGCTGATCAGCATGCTGCGTGAAGAGCACAACGTCACCGTGCTGCTGATCGAACACGACATGAAGCTGGTCATGAGCATTTCCGACCACATTGTCGTGATCAACCAGGGCACTCCCCTGGCCAACGGTACGCCGGAACAGATCCGCGACAATCCTGAAGTGATCAAAGCCTACCTGGGGGAAGCGTAAATGCTGCAATTCGAAAACGTTTCCACCTTCTATGGCAAGATCCAGGCCCTGCACAGCGTCAACGTCGAAGTCCGCCAGGGCGAGATCGTGACCCTGATCGGTGCCAACGGTGCCGGCAAGTCCACGCTGCTGATGACGCTTTGCGGTTCGCCGCGCGCCCACAGCGGCAGCATCCGCTACATGGGTGAGGAACTGGTCGGCCAGGACTCTTCGCAGATCATGCGCAAGAGCATCGCCGTGGTGCCGGAAGGTCGTCGGGTGTTTTCCCGACTGACCGTTGAAGAAAACCTGTCCATGGGGGGTTTCTTCACCGCCAAGGGCGACTATCAGGAACAGATGGACAAGGTTCTCGGACTTTTCCCACGCCTGAAAGAACGCTTCAACCAGCGCGGCGGCACCATGTCCGGCGGCGAACAGCAAATGCTCGCCATCGGCCGTGCGCTGATGAGCAAGCCCAAGCTGTTGCTGCTCGACGAGCCATCACTGGGCCTGGCACCGATCATCATCCAGCAGATCTTCGACATCATCGAACAGCTGCGCAAGGACGGTGTGACAGTGTTCCTGGTCGAGCAGAACGCCAACCAGGCGCTGAAGATCGCTGACCGAGCCTACGTTCTGGAGAACGGCCGGGTGGTGATGACAGGCACCGGTGAAGCGCTGCTGACCGACCCGAAAGTGCGTGATGCGTACTTGGGCGGCTAAGCCTTAGCGGTAAACAAAAAAACGGCCTTTGCGGGCCGTTTTTTTATGTCTGCCAACCTCCCTGACTACGCAAACCCTCTTCTGTAGGAGCGAGCTTGCTCGCGAAAAACTGGAGGGCGCCACGTTCATTCAGACAGCCCTCGTCATCGTTAACGTCCATCGCGAGCAGGCTCGCTCCTACAGGACATGCGTGTGAAGACTTACAACCGATCCAGCACCTCCCCACTGCGCTTGAACCACCCGATCAAATAATCCGCCAGTACCTGCGTGCGCTTGGGCAAACCGCCCTGATACGGATGCACCAGGTACATCGGCATGCTGCGGGTCTGATAATCGCGCAGCAGCCATCGCAAGCGCCCGTCCGCCAGCTCTGTTGGCAAACAGTAGGATGGCAGGCGCGCAATACCGGCGCCGACCAGTGCGGCTTTCTTCAACAGGTTGTAGTGGTTGCTGGCGAACGGCCCCGACACTCGCACCCGCAACAACTCGTGCTGCTGGTGATACAGCCACTCTTCGCGGCCGCTGTAATGACTGTTGAGCAGGCAGCGATGCTCGGCCAGCGCCTGGGGGGTTTGCGGTTCACCGTATTGCTCCAGATAAGCCGGGCTGGCACAGGTCAGTTCTTGCCACGCCAACAGTGGACGCGCCACCAGTCGCTGGTCAATGGCCACGTCGGAACGAATCGCCAGATCGAAGCCGTCGCGAGACAGGTCGCGGTAGCTGTTGTTGAGCTCCAGCTCGATCTGCACCTGGGGATACCTGGCCGAGAACTCCAGCAACAGGCCATCGAAGAAGGTTTCCCCGAGCGACACCGGCACCGTCATCCGCACCGGGCCGGCCATGTCGTCCTTCAGGCGCGCCAGGGCCTGGCGCGCCCGCTCGACTTGCACCACCAGCGCCTGGGCCTGGGGCAACAACGCAGCACCGGCGGCCGTCAGGCTCAAGCGGCGGGTGGTACGTTGCAACAACACCACGGAAAACTGCGCTTCCAACTGGCTGATGCGCTTGGACAGCTGGCCTTTGCTGCAACCAAGCTGCTGCGCCGCCAGGGTAAAACTCCCCGCCTCGATCAACACCGCGAACGCCGCCAGGTCATCCATCTCGCTCATGGATTGTTTCCATTTGAAAACCAAAGGTTGCCTATTAGTGCGCTTATCCGGAGAAAAAACCACCCTAAACTGAAACCTCGTTCAACCCATACGAGGATCAGCCCCCATGAAAATTCTTTTGATCGGCGCAGGCGGCACCATCGGTTCGGCAGTCGACAAGGAACTGTCGCAACGCCACGAAATCATCCGCATCGGTCGCACCAGCGGCGACTTTCAGGTGGACATCAGTGACAGCACCTCGATTCGCAAGCTGTTCGAGCAGACCGGCAAATTCGATGCACTGGTGTGCGCGGCCGGTAACGTGACCTTCGCACCGCTCAACGAGATGACCGAAGAGAGCTTTGCCCTGGGCCTGAAAGACAAGCTCATGGGCCAGGTCAATTTGCTGCTGATCGGCCGCGACTTCGCCAATGACGGCGCTTCGTTCACCTTCACCACCGGCGTGCTCAGCCACGACCCGATTCGCAGTGGCGCCTCGGCGGCGCTGGTCAACGGTGCACTGGACAGCTTTGTCCGCGCCGCCGCCATCGAGCTACCGCGCGGCCTGCGGGTGAACTCGATCAGCCCGAACGTCCTGGTCGAAGCCATGGGCAAATACGCGCCGTACTTCCGTGGCTTCAAGCCGGTTTCTGCGGCGGATGTGGCCTTGGCCTACGCCAAGAGTGTGGAAGGCCTGCAAACGGGTCAGACCTTTCACATCTGAAGATGAAAAATCGCAACCTGCGTCCGCGCCAATACAAAGTGGAGACGATAACCGGTTGTGATGAACGGTCAGGCTGAGTAACGTGGCGGCACCTGTCAGGAGACCCCAAGATGCGTGTTGCCCGTTCCTTAGTCCTCGTTGCCCTGCTTCCGCTGTTCGCCGCTTGCCAGTTGTTCGAGGGCGAGCGGCAGAACGCCTCCCATGTCGGCCAGACACGCATGCAAGGCCAGTTGACCGCGGCGGACGGCAAACTGCTGTTCCAGCCGTGCAACCAGACAAACCGCTACGTGGTCAACGACACGGGCGGCACCAGCGTCCTGCAGCAGGCCGCAAACCTGGCGGACAAACAGGGCAAGCTGTTTGCCGACGTGCGCGGGCGGGTTGTGGCCGGCAGCGGTGGTGACGGCCAGCTCGATCTGGAGCAGTTGTACCGCGTCGAGCGCTCGGGCACCGCGTGCGACGATCCGAATTTCAAGTTGCTGATCCTGCGCGCCGCCGGCCACACCCCGGAGTGGAGCGTGAAAGTCAGCGGCAAAGGCATGGTCCTCGACCGGGCCGGCCAGCCGCCGTTGGCCGTGCCTTACGTCGAGGAGCAACTGGGCGATGGCCGTTTCAACCTCAGCACCGAAGCCAACAACCAGCACATCGAACTGTGGGTTGCACCGCAACGTTGCGTCGACAGCAGCACCGGCAGCATCCAGCACATGAGCGCCGAGCTGCGCATCGACGGTCAGGTACAGCGCGGCTGCGGGTATTTCGGCGGATCGCGCGACGACTGATCGTTTAAGCCTCACGGGCCTGCGCCTTTGAGGCTTATAATCGCGGGTTTCAAACGCCCTGGCGCAGTTGTGCGCCCCGCGAACCGGATCCCGCCATGTTACGAATCACCGAACTCAAGTTGCCGATCGACCATCCCGAAGAAGACCTGCGCCCTGCCATCGTGCAGCGCTTAGGGCTTGCCAGCGATGACCTGCTCGATTTCACCTTGTTCAAGCGCAGCTACGATGCGCGCAAAAAGTCCTCCGAACTGTGCTTCATCTACACCATCGACCTTGAAGTTCGCGATGAGGCGGCGGTACTGCACAAGTTTGCCGATGACCGTAACGTCAACGTGGCACCGGATGTCAGCTACAAGGAAGTCGGCCAGGCGCCGGCCGATCTGAGCGTGCGGCCGATCGTCGTCGGCTTCGGCCCGTGCGGGATTTTCGCCGGGCTGCTGCTGGCGCAAATGGGCTTCAAGCCGATCATCCTCGAACGCGGCACCGAAGTACGCCAGCGCACCAAGGACACCTGGGGCCTGTGGCGCAAAAGCGTTCTCAACCCGGAGTCCAACGTGCAGTTCGGTGAAGGCGGCGCGGGGACGTTCTCCGACGGCAAGCTCTATAGCCAGATCAAGGACCCGAAATTCCTCGGCCGTAAAGTCCTGCACGAATTCGTCAAGGCCGGTGCTCCGGAAGAAATCCTCTACGTCAGCAAACCGCACATCGGTACGTTCCGTCTGACCGGCGTGGTGGAAAACATGCGTGAGCAGATTCGCGCCCTGGGCGGTGAAGTGCGCTTCCAGCAGCGCGTCACCGACGTGTTGATCGAAGACGGCCAACTGGTCGGCGTCGAACTCAATGGCGGCGAACAGATCCACTCGAAACACGTGATCCTGGCCCTCGGCCACAGCGCCCGCGACACCTTCCGCATGCTTCACGGCCGTGGCGTGTTCATGGAAGCCAAGCCGTTCTCGGTGGGTTTCCGCATCGAGCACCCGCAGTCGCTGATCGACCGTGCGCGCCTGGGCAAGTACGCCGGCCACCCGAAACTGGGCGCCGCCGACTACAAGCTGGTGCACCACGCCAAGAACGGCCGTTCGGTCTACAGCTTCTGCATGTGCCCGGGCGGCACCGTGGTGGCGGCGACTTCCGAGCCAAACCGCGTGGTCACCAATGGCATGAGCCAGTACTCGCGTAATGAGCGCAATGCCAACTCCGGCATCGTCGTCGGCATCACGCCGGAAGTCGATTATCCGGGCGGCCCGCTGGCCGGTATCGAGCTGCAGGAACGCCTGGAGTCCCACGCATTCGTGCTGGGCGGCAGCAACTACGAAGCGCCGGCGCAACTGGTCGGCGATTTTATCGCGGGTAAACCGTCTACCGAACTGGGCAGCGTCGAGCCGTCCTACAAGCCGGGCGTTGCCCTGGGTGATCTGGCGCTGGCACTACCGGCATTCGCCATCGAAGCAATTCGCGAAGCCTTGCCGGCATTCGAGAAGCAGATTCGTGGTTACTCGCTGCACGACGCAGTGCTGACCGGGATCGAGACCCGCACCTCGTCGCCGCTGCGCATTACCCGTAACGAGTCGTTGCAGAGCCTGAACGTGAAGGGCTTGTTCCCGGCCGGTGAAGGGGCCGGTTATGCGGGCGGGATTCTGTCGGCGGGTGTTGACGGGATTCGCATTGCTGAAGCGGTGGCTCGGGATATCCTTGGCCTGGAAGCCTGATACGCGATCCCGGAAATAATGCAAAACCCTGTGGGAGCGAGCTTGCTCGCGATGGCGGTAAATCAGTCAACATATGCGTTGAATGTTATGCCGCCATCGCGAGCAAGCTCGCTCCCACAGGGGTATTCAATGTCTGAAAGATCTCAGATATTGGCGCGCAAAACCGAGTCCGGCAACGGCTCACCCCGCTCCACCGTCGCTGCCACCGCAGCCATCAAACCGCTCAGTTCATACCCCTGAGCCTTGAGCCAGCCCTGATCGTAATAGGTCGTGGCATAGCGCTCGCCGCCGTCGCACAGAATCGCCACCATCGACCCCGTCTCCCCTGCCGCCTTCATGTGCTGGGCGGCCATCAGTGCGCCGATCAGGTTGGTCCCGCTCGACCCGCCCACATGCCGTCCCAGACGCTCCGCCAGGTAGTGCATGGCCGCCAGCGACAAGGCATCCGGTACCTTGACCATCGCGTCGATCACCTTGGGCAGAAACGACGCTTCCACGCGCGGCCGGCCGATGCCTTCGATACGCGAGCCGTGGTCCAGTCGCAGGCTGGCATCGCCGGTCTGGTAGTAATCGAAGAACACCGAACGCTCGGCATCGGCACACAGCACGCGGGTGCCATGCTGGCGATAACGCACGTATCGGCCCAGGGTGGCCGTGGTGCCGCCGGTACCGGGGCTGGAAATCAGCCAACTCGGTTCGGGATGCTGCTCGAAACGCATCTGCTGAAAGATCGACTCGGCAATGTTGTTGTTCGCCCGCCAGTCGGTGGCGCGCTCGGCGTAGGTGAACTGGTCGATGAAGTGCCCGTCGTGTTCACGGGCCAGGCGCTCGGACTCGGCGTAGATCTGGGTCGGATCGTCCACCAGGTGGCTTTGGCCACCGTAGAAGGCGATCTGCGCAATCTTCTCCTTGGACGTGGTCGCCGGCATCACCGCAATGAACGGCAAGCCCAGCATGCGCGCGAAGTACGCTTCGGAAATCGCCGTCGAACCGCTGGATGCCTCAATCACCGGCGCACCGGGCTTGAGCCAGCCGTTACACAGCGCATACAGGAACAGCGAACGGGCCAGGCGGTGCTTGAGGCTGCCCGTGGGGTGGCTGGACTCGTCCTTGAAGTACAACTCGATGCCTGGAAAACCCGGCAGCGGCAAGGGGATCAAGTGGGTGTCGGCGCTGCGCTGGAAATCGGCTTCGATGATCCGAATCGCTTCGCGGGACCACTGTCGGTTGTCGCTCATGATGGTTTTCTCGTTGTATCGGGCAGGAGTCGGCCTTTTGACAAGGCTCATCCAACAAGCTTAGGAAAAATCCTGCATCCAGCACAGGTACAGATGAAATCCAATACGCCCGGCAACTGCTAGGCTCAGGTCGGTGCCGAGGGATCACTCTGTAACGGTATATAACAAAAAAGAATATAACTTTTGTTTTAACAACTAACGGTACTTGTTAGGGTGTAACACCTTTTGAATTCATGGATGGAGAGCGACCTTGCCTCTGCGTAGCACTTTCACGCGTTTCTTTCAGTTGGAAGCTGCCAGCGGTCTGTTACTGATCGCCGCTGCCGTTCTGGCTCTGATCATCAACAACTCGCCGCTGTCGTGGCTGTACAACGGCCTGCTGGACACCCCCGTGGTGGCGCAGATCGGCGCACTGAAAATCGCCAAGCCCTTGCTGCTCTGGATCAACGACGGCCTGATGGCGCTGTTCTTCCTGCTGATCGGCCTGGAAGTGAAGCGCGAAGTCCTCGACGGCCAGTTGTCCAAACCGTCGCAGATCGTCCTGCCCGGTGCCGCCGCCATTGGTGGCATGGTGGTGCCGGCGCTGATCTACTGGTACCTCAATCGCGACACGCCAGCCGCCCTGAACGGCTGGGCAATCCCGACCGCCACCGACATCGCCTTCGCCCTTGGCGTACTGGCGCTGCTGGGCAAACGGGTTCCGGTATCGCTGAAACTGTTCCTGATGACCCTGGCGATCATCGACGACCTTGGCGCGATCATCATCATTGCGATCTTCTATTCCGGCGCGCTGTCGACCCTGTCTCTGGCGCTGGCCGCGACCTGTATTGCGGCGCTGATCGGGATGAACCGGCTTGGCGTGGTCAAGCTCGGGCCGTACATGATCATTGGACTGATCCTCTGGGTCTGCGTGCTCAAGAGCGGTGTCCACGCCACCCTGGCCGGCGTGACCCTGGCATTCTGCATTCCGTTGCGCACGAAAAATGCCGAACCTTCGCCACTGCTTGCCCTGGAGCATGCCCTGCACCCGTGGGTCGCCTACGGCATCCTGCCACTGTTCGCCTTTGCCAACGCCGGCCTGTCCCTGAGCGGTGTCACTGTCGAGAGCTTCACTCACCATGTCCCCATGGGCATCGCCATCGGACTGCTGCTGGGCAAGACCGTCGGTGTCTTCGGCCTGACCTGGCTGGCCGTGAAAACCGGTATCGCCGCCCTGCCCCAAGGTGCCAATTGGGGCCAGATACTGGGCGTGGCGATTCTCTGTGGCATCGGTTTTACGATGAGCCTGTTTGTCGGCTCGCTGGCCTTCGAGCCAGGCGTGAGTGATTTCGCCGGGATGGACCGCATGGGGATCTTGACCGGTTCGATTCTGGCTGCGCTGATCGGTTATGTGGTGACGGCGATGGCGAGCCGCAAGAACAGCGCGCTGGCTTCCTGATAAACCGCCATAACGGCCGGCATCAATCAGGACTCACCTGAGCTGAAAAACAAAAAACCCGATCAGTCACCTGATCGGGTTTTTTGTTTAGCCGGTGTTTGCGCTTAGTGCGAAACGCGGCTGGTGCCATTCACACTTGCGATGCGCACACGTTCGCCAACACGGAACACTTCGTTCGGCTGAACTTCCTGAACGTAGGCGCGCATGCTGCCATCGTCTTCGCGCACGGTGATTTCCACACCCTGGGTGCGGGTCAGGCCTTCTTCAGCGGCTGAACCGAGCAGGCCACCGGCCACGGCACCGATAACCGCTGCAACGACGCTGCCTTTGCCGCCACCGATGGCACTGCCGCCAACGCCGCCGACCACTGCACCTGCAGCGCCGCCGATCGGGGTTTTGGTGCCTTCGATTTTCACCGGGCGCAATGCTTCGATGGTGCCCATGCGAACGGTCTGCACGCGACGCGCCTCGTCACGGGAGTAGGAGTCACCGGTCAGGCTCGATTGGCAACCAGTGAGCAACATCGCCATCGTGGAAAAGGAAGCAACCAGCAGAACAGACTTACGCATAGCATCAACTCCAAAAAAACAGTTGTTCATTAAACTCCGCTGCTTGACGCCTGTCACGGCATCGCCCGGGTAAAATTGGTTTGATTCAGGCTCCGTTAAGGTGCTTCCACGAACTCACACAGTAGCGGCAAATTCGCAAAGCCGCCCCACTGGCCAAGGATTTCCATGGATTACTTTATCATCGTCGTCACGACTGTTGCCGGTTTGTACTTCCATTGGTGGCTGTACGTGCGGATCAAACGCTGGATGGACCGCGACCTGGCGCTAGCGCTGGCGGGCAAGGACGAGCAGAAAAAAGCCTTCATGCTCGAACGATTGGCGAGTGCTCAGGCGCAGAAGATCAAGCGTCGAGACCTGCCGAAGTGGCTGGAGGCCGCTGCGGCAGGCTATCCCGATCGGTAGACTGCTCAGGGTGCCAGACGTTCAAGAATCCAGTCGGTGCCCTGCTGGCGGTAATTGAGGCGGTCGTGCAGGCGGCTTGGGCGACCCTGCCAGAATTCGATGCGTTCCGGCAGCAGGCGATAACCACCCCAGTGTTCCGGGCAATGGGGCTGGGTGTCGCTGAAACGTTGCTCGGTGTCCTTGAGCAGCGCTTCGAGCTCGCTACGATCGGCGATCACCTGGCTCTGCGGCGACGCCCAGGCTCCCAGGCGACTGCCCAGTGGACGAACCTGATAGTAGGCGTCGGACTCTTCAGGCGTCACCTTCACCACCCGCCCTTCGATGCGCACCTGACGCTCGAGCGCCGGCCAGAAAAACGTCATGGCCGCGAACGGATTCGCGGCCAGATGCTGGCCCTTGGCGCTTTCGTAGTTGGTGAAAAAGGTGAAGCCCAGTTCGTCCAGGCCCTTGAGCAACAGAATGCGACAGTGCGGTCGACCGTCCTGGTCAACGGTGGCCAGGGTCATGGCGTTGGCTTCCACCGGGACCTGTTCGGTTTTCACCGCGTCGGCGAACCATTGGTGGAACAACGCAAACGGCTCGGCCGGGGCTTGTGCCTCGGTCAAGCCATCACGGGTGTAGTCACGACGCATATCAGCCAGGCCCTGGGTCATGGCGCATTCCTTTTGGTTAACGAATCACTGCTTTGCAGTATCAGTGGCGGCGACTTTCTTGTCAGCCGTCGAGGCTTTGGCTGGCGTGGTCTTTTTTGCCGGCGTTGCGGTTTTCGCAGGTGTTTTCTTGGCCGGGGCTTTTTTCGCCGGAGCTTTTTTCACCGCTGGAACCGCAGCCTTTTTAGTCGTAGGGGCCGGAGTCACAGGCTTGGCGACCGGCTTGGCGTCCGCGGCAGCAACCATGCTTACCGGGGCTGGAGCCGGCATGTTGTACTTGCTCAGCAGCGCAACCATGGTGTTTTGCGGGGTCACCAGCAGTTCCACGCGACGGTTCAACGCACGACCTTGCACGCTGTCGTTGGCGGCACGCGGCGCATCACCGCCCAGGCCACGCAGCATCAAGCGATCACGCTGCAAACCACTGAGACGGAAAATCGCCGCAACGGCCTGGGCACGCTCCTGGCTCAGTTTGACGTTGGCAGGCACAGCGCCGGACGTATCGCTGTGGCCGAGGATCAACACAGCGGTCTTTGGATCGGCTTCAAGGATCTTGGCAACGCGGGTGAACGGACCGAGCGTGACCGGCAGCAGCATGGCCGGACGATCAGGGTTGAACGAGCCTTCGACCGGCGCAGTCACCACCAGCACGTTTTCGCGGCGCTCGAGTTGCATGTTGCTGCCCTTGACCGCCTCCCGCAGACGCGGTTCATAGTCGTCAAGCCAGGCCTGGGTGACTTTCGGGTCGGGCATCGGCACAGCCTTGGCGGTGCTCTGCTCGCTACCGCCGAACGGCCAGTACCACTTGCTGCCGCTATCGGTTCCGGCCTTGGCCACCGCAACCGGTTTGACTTCAGGTTTCACCTCCGGCTTGGCCACAGGCTTGCCGGCACTGTCGTCGGAACTGAACGGCCAGTACCAGTGGCTGCCGCTTTCAGTCTTGGCGACAGGTGCCGTCACGTCTTTCTGTGGAGTCTGTGCGCAACCGGTAATAGCGAAGCACAGGGCCAAGGCGAGGGTTTTATTGGATGACATTGGATATCCACAAGAATGAAGTCAAAAAAATCAGGCCACATTGGCCGGTATAAACAAACACTTTGAAACTGAAAAGGTTATCGGGTTCCAGCCCTGGAACCCGATAGCCGTTTTTACAGACAAGTGGCCAGAGCCCGCACCAGCTTTTGCGCACGCGGGTCCATCAAGACGTACGGCCCCAGGGTATTTGTCACAAATCCGAAAGCCACGTCGTGCTCCGGGTCGGCAAAACCGATGGAGCCGCCGGCACCCGGATGACCGAACGCCCGCGGGCCAAGGCCGAAGGTGGCATTGGCAACGTCCGGTTGATCGAGCATGCAGCCCAGACCGAAACGGGTCCGGGTCAGTAAGGTCTTGTCCTCGCCGAGGCTGTGCTCGCGGGTCAGTTCATCGAGCATTTCGCTTTCCAGCAGGCTGCCGTCGAGCAGGCCGGCATAGAACCCGGCCAGGCTGCGGGCATTGCCATGGCCATTGGCGGCCGGCTGTTGCATGCGTCGCCACTCGGGCTTGTTGGTGCTGGTCATGATCGACGGAGGGTTAGTGAACGCCCGGGTCGTCATGGCCGCTGGCTCACGCATGGTCACTTGCAGCAGGCGCTGGGCGGCGGCATCGCCGACATTGCCCTTGCCCCGCGCAATGTGGGCCACGCGATGGAACTCCTCGTCGGCCAAGCCCACATGGAAGTCCAGCCCCAACGGTTTGGCGACCCGCGCGACAATGGATTCACCCGGCCCACGACCGTCGGCACGGCGCAGCAATTCGCCGATCAGCCAGCCATAGGTGATCGCCGCGTAACCGTGGCCTTCGCCCGGCGTCCACCACGGCGTTTCGGCGGCCAGGGCGTCGACCATGGTTTGCCAGTCGTAAAGGGCTTCGGGGGCCAGTAACTCGCGCAATGCCGGAAGGCCGGCCTGATGGCAGAGCAGTTGACGCAAGGTGACGGACTCTTTGCCGGCAGCGGCAAATTCGGGCCAGTAGCGCGCGACCGGGGCATCCAGTTGCAGCTTGCCTTCGGCCACCAATTGCAGCGCGGTGACGGCGGTAAAGGTCTTGGTGCAGGAGAACAGATTGGCGATGGTGTCGCTGTGCCAGGCCTCGCTCCCGTCCTTGTCGGCAGTGCCGGCCCACAGATCGAGGACGGTTTCGCCGCCGACCTGAATGCACAACGCTGCGCCACGTTCCTGGGGATCGTCGAACAGCGCCGCGAACGCCTCTCGCACCGCCTCGAACTTAAGCTCGTAATGACCCTGAATCTGCACCCGCAACTCCCCGGATTAACGCTCTACAAAGTGGCGGGCATTGTTCCAGCCCTTGAGGGTTTTGGGAACAGGATTGGGCCGGGCGGTTGTGGCGAGGGGGCTTGCCCCCGTCGGAGTGCGTAGCGCTCCCAAATTTTTCGGCCGCTGCCGAGATTTTGGGGTTGCTACGCAACCCAACGGGGGCAAGCCCCTCGCCACAGAGTTTCAGCTTTTAATGGCCTTTGCCGGAGTGCCCGCCAGCACCCTTCCCCGGCCCCTTGCCGGCGTCGGCCTTGCGGCCGCCCTCGGCGTCGTGGCTGGCTTTGTCGGCGGCGGCCGCAGCCTTCTCGGCCTCTTTGCCCAATTGCTCGACTGTCGCCAGGTTACTTTTGCGCACGTTGTCGACAAAACCCTGGAACGGCAGATCAGTGATGCCCACCAACCCGAAGTGACCGTTTTCGCCGTCAAGCAGGCGCCCGGTGACCGGTTGATCGAGGTACTGGAACCAATGCACGCCAACAATCGACGGCTCGCTCAATGCCTGCTTGAGGAAGTTGGCGTACGCCGGACCGCGGTCTTCCTCCTTCACCAAAGGCGTAACGCCGCCCCAGAACGGGCCACGATCAGCCGAGCCGAAATTGAACTCGGTGATCAGTACCGGTTTGTCGAGACTGCGCAGCCTGGCGAAGTCGTAACCATCCTGGGGTTGCAAGGTGTACATGTTGAAGCTCAACACGTCGCAATACTGGGCGCAGGACTCCACGGCCTCCGGCGTGCTGATGGCGAAACGGCCGCCGAGCAATAGCTGGTTCGGTGCGTGCCACTTGAGCGAGTCGGAGATGGTCTTGAAGTAAGTGTCGGCAAAGACCTTCTGGAAGTATTTGAAGTCGGCTTCGATTTCCGGGTGCTCGGCGCTTGGCAACGGCGGCACGAATCCCGGATCCTCCATCAGTTCCCAGGCCGCCAGATCGATGCCCCAGGCTTTCGACAAGCCAGCCTGATTGCGGTACTTGTCACGCAGCTGCTTGAGGAATGCGCGCTTGGCCGGCACGTCGGTGGTCATTTTCAAGGTGCCGTAGGCCAAGGCATACCGGGCTTTCGGGTCATCCCCGGGACCGGCCCAGGCCAGTTCGTTGTCGGCGTAGTAACCGATCAACCACGGATCGTCACGATGATCGCGGGCGGCAATGGCCACGGCACGTTCGGTGGCCATGGCGAAACGCGGGTCGAAGGGGTCGGGCATGCCGCCCCACCAGTCGGTACCGGTGCTGATGCTGGCGTAGTCGCCGACGATCGACAGCGGCAAGGTGTAGGGCACGCGATCAGCGTCGCCCAATACGGGTGCGCTCCAGTTGCCAATGGTGTTGAAGCCCCAGGCCTGCAAGCGATCAAGGGTGTGACTGGCCCAACGTTGCTCGTCGAACAGCGGTTTGCACGGTTCGGCGGTTTTTTGCTCGGCGGCTTTCGCTACCGTCGCTTCAGTCCTGGCCGCTTCGGCGACACCAGACTCGGCAGTTGCTGGCACTACAGATTGCTCCGCCGCCTTGGCCGCGGTCGCCTCAACTGCATCCGCCTTGGCCGCCGCGGCGACGCCCGCTTTGGTATCGCTGCCCTTAACACACGGGTCGCCATACAGGCGCTGCAGGTTGGCACCGTAGAAGTCGTACCAGCGACCGGCATTGTAGCCACGCCCTTGATCGGCACCGTTGCCGCCACGGTTGTCGCCTTCGCCGTAGTGGCTGGCGAGTGCGTCATCTGCTTTGGGCAGGGATTCGAACATCCACTCACGACCGGCAACGTAGGTCGGGTTGACGTCTGCAGCGACGGTGTTAACCCCGAGCGAATAAAACGGATGGCCTTGCGGCGTCACCAGATACCAGCGTCCATCGCGTTTCTCGGTGCGGAAAAAGCCACTGGCCTTGAAGGACGGGCCTTTGGTCAAACCACCGAACTTGTCCAGGGAGGACTTCTCGCGCTCGGCCAGCCAGGTTTTCAGTTGCTGCTGCTCCTTGCTGGCGGCGCTTTTCAGTTGTTCGTCACTGCTGATTTTTTCCGGCCATTTGTTTCGGGTCGACTGGCCGTAGGCATCCACCAACCCGCCATACACGGCGTGGGTTATCGATTCACCGTCCTGCACACCAAAGCGCTCCAGCAGGATGCTTTGCGCGGCTTTGGGCTGGTCCATCGACAGGCTCACCGACACCACCCGGCTGCGATCCAGCTCACCGGCGCTGCTGGCCAGCAACACTCGCTGCCCCTCAACGGTCATCGGCATCGGCGGGCCAGCCTTCATGCCCTGGCTCAGCGGTGATGTCGCTTGCAAAGGCACCAACAGGGTTTGCGCAGGCCCCGCCGGCAGATCGACGCGGCTGACCAGTGTCTTGCCGTCGTTGCTCTGGATGGTCACGTACAGGGTCAAGGCCCAGTTCATGGCGCTCTGGATCCGCAGGCTCATGACGCCCGACTGCGACCAGTCCCAGGCGCCGCTTTGCGGGGTCAGGCGCAACGTCGGCCGGGCGACCGGGTTGAATGTCACCCGGCGCAGCACTTCGCCCTCGGGGGTTTGCTCGGCGTTGGATTGCGGCAGGCTGGCGTCCTGAGTCGCCACCTGGACCACGTCGGCGGGGCGCACAAAGTTGAACAGCGTCTGCTGGCTGGCCGGGGCGGCCAACAGCGGTGTTGCGAACAGCATGGCAAAAACAGCAGGCAACGAACGGCAAATCATGAGAACGAAATTCTCCCTAACGACCTTCAATGGGCCAGTGGAAAAGCGATGGCAGAGAGATAGACAACGCGGTGGGCAAAACTGCCCACCGGTGATTCAGGAAATTTCTCGACGGAACGGCGGCAACGCATTGAGGATGGCTTTGCCATAGCGCTGGGTCACCAGGCGCCGGTCGAGCAAGGTGATGGTGCCGCGGTCTTCTTCGGTGCGCAGCAAGCGACCGCAGGCCTGGACCAGTTTCAGCGAGGCGTCCGGCACGGAGATTTCCATGAACGGATTACCGCCCCTGGCTTCGATCCATTCGGCCAGCGCCGCTTCGACCGGATCATCGGGTACCGAGAAAGGAATCTTGGCAATGACCACGTGCTCGCAATAGGCGCCGGGCAAGTCGACCCCTTCGGCGAAGCTCGCCAGGCCGAACAACACGCTGGAATCGCCGCCATCGACCCGCGCCTTGTGCTTGTTCAGGGTTTCCTGTTTCGACAGGTTGCCCTGGATGAACACTTGCTTGCGCCAGTCGCGGTCCAGGCCGTCGAACACGTCCTGCATCTGTTTGCGCGAGGAAAACAGCACCAGCGTGCCCCGCGAGCCTTCGACCAGCTCAGGCAAATCACGAATGATCGCGGCGGTATGCGCCGCTGCATCACGGGGATCGGCGTTCAGGTTCGGCACCCGCAACACACCGGCGTCGGCATGATGAAAGGGGCTTGGGACCACGGCGGTCACGGCTTTTTTCGGCAGGCCAGCGCGCATGCGAAAGCGATCGAAGGTGCCGAGGGCCGTCAAGGTCGCCGACGTCACCAGGCAGCCATACGCCACGTTCCACAGGTTGCGCCGGAGCATTTCCGCCGCGAGGATGGGGCTTGCATTGACCTCGATATCGAACAGCGAGCCGCTTTCGGCCAGGGTCAGCCAGCGCGCCATGGGCGGGTTGTCTTCCGGGTCTTCGACGGTGAAGGCGGTCCACAACTCCCAGTTGCCGGAAGAACGCGACAACAAGCTGCCGAACAGCGGATACCACTCCTCGGCCTGGTTGCTGGCGATGCCAATGTTGACCTCGCCGTCCATGCCCTCCTTGAGCAACTCGGTCAGGCGGGTGAACAGATCGGTCAGCCGTGCGAAGCCTTTCTTCAGCTCGATGCCCATTTCACGCATGTGCTCGGGAATCACCCCGCCGACGAATCGGTGACGCGGGCGCTCGCGGCCTTCGACGTCTTCGCCGGGCTTGAAATCGGCAATCTGCTCGCACGCGGTGAACATGAACTGCTGCTGGGTCTTGATCTCCCGCGCCAGTTCCGGCACCTGCTCGATCAACTTGCCCAGGTCCCCCGGCAATGGGTGCTGGGCCAGAAGTTTGGTGAGGTTCTTGGCGGTGGTTTCCAGCCAGTCGGCGGTGGAGCGCAGGCGCGTGTAATGGGCGAAGTGGCCGATGGCCTTGTCCGGCAGGTGATGGCCTTCGTCGAACACGTAGATGGTGTCGCGCGGGTCCGGCAGCACGGCGCCGCCGCCCAGGGCCAGGTCGGCCAGTACCATGTCGTGGTTAGTGACGATCACGTCGACCTTGCCCATGCCTTCGCGGGCCTTGTAGAAGGCGCACTGGCCGAAGTTCGGGCAATGACGGTTGGTGCACTGGCTGTGATCGGTGGTCAGGCGCGCCCAGTCGGCGTCTTCCAGGGCGGTAGACCAACTGTCGCGGTCGCCGTCCCACTTATTGCCGGCGAGTTTTTCGATCATGCTGGTGAACAGCTTCTGACTGGCCTCGTCGACCTCGATCTTGAAACCTTCTTCTTCGAACAACTGAGCGGTGGCGGTCTGCGCGTGGCCTTCCTGGAGCAACATGTCGAGCTTGGACAGGCACATGTAGCGTCCGCGTCCCTTGGCCAGGGCGAAGCTGAAATTCAGCCCGCTGTTGCGCATCAGGTCAGGCAAGTCCTTGTAGACGATCTGCTCTTGCAGGGCCACGGTCGCCGTGGCGATCACCAGGCGCTTGCCGGCGGCCTTCGCCGTGGGAATCGCCGCCAGGCTGTAGGCCACGGTCTTGCCGGTACCGGTGCCGGCTTCCACCGCGACAATCGCGGGGTCGCCACTGCGCCGGCCTTCGTCGTCGGTGTCGATGTCACCCAGGACCTTGGCGACTTCGGCGATCATCAGGCGTTGGCCGTAGCGCGGCTTGAGGCTCTTGGCTTCGAGAAAACGCGAGTAGGCGCCCTGGATCGTGGTTTTGAGTTCAGTGCTGATCATGGATTGTCGGGCGCAAAAAACGCTGGATAAATTTTCAGTAGTTCGGTTCGGTCGCTATCATACCCCGCTAATGAATCCCGCGCAGAACGGAGTAACCCAATGACACCTTTTAGCCTCATTTATAGCCTGCACCTACTGGCGGCCCTGGTCTGGGTCGGCGGCATGTTTTTCGCCTGGATGGTCCTGCGCCCCGCCGCGATCAAGGCACTTGAAGGCCCTGCCCGGCTGAAGCTGTGGGTTGAAGTGTTTCAAGGCTTTTTCCGCTGGGTCTGGGTGGCGGTGGTGCTATTGCCAGTCAGCGGCGTGGGCATGCTGCACATGCAATTCAACGGTTTTGAAGCCGCGCCGCGTTATGTGCAGGTGATGATGGGCTTGTATGTGGTAATGACCGCGCTGTTCATCCGCATTCAGGCGCTGATGCTGCCGGAACTGCGCACCGCCGTGGCCGAGCAGGATTGGCCAGCCGGTGCAGCGGTGCTGGGACGGATCCGCAAGTTGGTGGGGATCAATCTGCTGGTAGGGTTGGCTTTGGTGGTGATTGCCGCGGCCCGGCCTATGCTTTGATTCTGCCGAACTTTTGTGGCGAGGGGGCTCGCCCCCGTTCGGCTGCGAAGCAGTCGTAAACCAGACACCACTAACCTTCGCGATTGCCGGAAATGGGGCCGCTTCGCGGCCCAACGGGGGCAAGCCCCCTCGCCACAGACAAGCCCCCTCGCCACAGGGCTTTCGGCGCTTCTTACAACCGCTGCACAGTCACCGAACCAGCGGCACCTTCAGGCCCAGGCTGACCATCAGCCCCGGGTTTACCGCTCTTGCCACCATCGGCCTTGTAAATCAGGCAGCCCTTGGCCTTGCCACCCGCGCCCGGTTTGCCGCCCGGGCCGGCCAGGCCACCGGCGCCGCCAGCCACCTGAACCTTGATCCGGTCTACCGGGAAGTCGTGCGGCACTGCCAGTTTGACCAGCGCCCCCGGTGCTCCCGGCTGACCATTGCTGCCATCGCTGCCATCGGCACCGCGACCGGCCTGACCCCATGTGCAGCCCGGTTCCTGGCCGTTACCCCCATCAAGACCAACGAACCCCGGTGCACCCGCACCACCGCGAGCATCAACGGTCAATTGCGCTGCGTTCAGTGTCTTGATCTGCAAATCAAGGCTGCGCCCGGATCGAGCGGCCTTCTGGTAGGTCCCGGGTGAGCCACGGGAGGTGATCTGGCTGCCTTCGGACAAATCAGCGCGACGGACCTTCAGCGCCAGCGCCTGTTCCCCCGGCACGATGGCAATGCGCGCTTCACGCCCCAGATGCAATTCACCCACGGTGACTTCGGTGACGTTCGAAGGAATCAGCAAGGTGCCGTAATCGGCCACTTCCAGACGTTCCAGTTGCAGGGCGCTGGCGGTGTTGGGCAAGCGCATCAGCGAGTTGGGTTCGACACTCACCACCTGTGCGCAGGCCAATGGGCTGATGAGTGCGGCGAGCAGACAGAGTTTACGCATGGGAAGCCTTCGAAGCGGTGGGGGCTGGAATGGTTTGCAGGTGGAATACGCCGAAAATGACGATCTTCAGGCGGTCAAGCCAGGGATGGGCGCGACCTCGAAGGCTGCGATAGCACAGCAACGCTTCCAGAAGATGGATGAACCCCAACAGGCCGCCGGCCAGGTTGACCAACGGGTGCAGCGGAAAGACAAACGGTGTGAGCAGATTGACCAGCACTACCGCCCAGAACAGCAAGGTCAGTAATCGCCCCAGTCCCCATATGAATTTCATACGCGCCCCCGATGAGAATTATTGTTTGCGCGCACAGTAACGGCTTCCACGCGGGATAAGCCAGAGGGCAACGGAAAATTCTTCATGGAGGCCGCCGAACGGCCGTCGCAGCGATCACACCAGTCGCTCGACGGCTCTATCTCTTGGCTCAGCGGTTTATATGCAGTTCCACGCGACGGTTTTTCGCACGGCCTTCTTCTGTTTCGTTGTCGGCAATCGGTTGGCTCTCGCCCTTGCCTTCGCTGGTGATTTTGTTCGGCGCCACACCCTGGCTCAACAGGTATTCCGCCACGCTGCTGGCACGCCGCTCCGACAAGGCCTGGTTATAGGCATCCGAACCGACACTGTCGGTGTGGCCGACCACCTTGATGCTGACCACATCGGCATCCTCGAACTTGCTCATCAACGCATCCAGTTGACTCTTCGCCGTCGGGGTCAGCTCGGATTGATTGAAGACAAACAGTACATCGCTCAGAGTAATGACTTCGGATTGCGCAGGCTCGACCTGGACGCTGTCCGGGTACTGCGGCACCACGCAACCGCGATGGTCGACCGGGGTATTGGCAGGGGTATCAGCGCAACGGTCGCGTCGGTCGAAAACGCCGTCGCCATCTTCGTCGCCATCCTGGGCATAGCAGATCAAGCCGCCGGACAAGATACCCAGCGCCGCCCCACCCCCGGCCCAGGCACTACTCTCGATTGCGCCCAGACCACCACCGACCAGACCGCCGATGAGGCTGCAAATTGGCCAGGTGCGTTGATTGAGGGGGGCGGTGCCATCGCTGTGGGTCGCGCAGCCGGTCAAGAGGCTGCCAAGTAGCAGAACCGGCAAGACGGTCCTTGTGAGAACGATCATGTTGAAAGCTCCTGTGTCCCCGGCCAATACCGGTTACACAGGAGTAAAGACCCGCATCCGCGACTGCACAAGGCGCGGATGCGAGGGGGGCCTAACGCTGGATTTTGATTTCGGTACGGCGGTTCTGTGCACGACCGTCAGCGGTTTTGTTGTCTGCAACCGGCTGGCTTTCACCGGCACCGACAACCGACACGAAGTTGCTGCGAGGTACGCCTTGATCGATGAGGTATTCAACCACCGAGTGGGCGCGTTTATCCGACAGTTTCTGGTTGTAGGCGTCGCTACCCACGCTGTCGGTATGGCCGGTTACGGTCAGTTGAGCAGTCGGGGCTTCGGCTTTCAGGCGAGTGGCAATCTTGTCGAGTACCAGTTTGTCGGACGAGGTAAGCGTGGCTTTATCAAACTGGAAGTGGACATCGCGAATGACGATGGTTTCTTCCTGGACCACAACCGCTTCTTCGACCACAGGCGCAGGTGGTGGGCAACCGTTGGCATCGACTTGAACGCCTTTAGGCGTGCCTGGGCACTTGTCGCGACTATCCGGCACACCGTCGCCGTCTTCGTCGCCATCACCGTGCACCCAGCAATAAGCCGCTGCCGTACCGCCGACGAGCAGAGCACCATACCCTGCCCATGCCGAGCTTTCGGTCGCTCCGAGGCCCGCACCCACGACACCACCAACAGCCGCACAGGTCGGCCAGTCGGTTTTCTGCAAACCTGCGCAACCAGTCAAGACACTGGTTAGCAGAACCAAGGGTAATACTGTCCGAACTATGCTCATCTAGTTTTCTCCTGAAGGATCGGCTTAGAACCGATTCAGGTAGTAAAGACCCGAGTTTTAAACTCCGCCAGCAATAGGCCATGCTGTTTATTCGCGTATTAACGGCAGCTTGGCGCTTTTGTCGCCAAGGCGCTCTAGGCCCGAACGTAAGGGCAGGCTAGTCTTGGCAGATCTGATTGAGGATCTTCGATGACTGCAGGTATTTCTTCACGCACGCCACAACAGGCACTGGCCGCGCTACTCGACCGATATGCCCCAGCACGTCTGTTGTTGATCGGCGCCAGCGAGTTCCCGGCACTGGAGGCTTTCAAACTCGCTCACCCGGACAGCTGCGTCGCTTTCGCCGCCCCCGGGCCGTTGCCCGACGAGTTGGCGGCCCGCCGTTTCGACCTGGCCCTGGTGGTCGATTGCCTGGAGCATCTGCCCAAGCGCGACGGCCTGAACCTGCTGGGTGGCATCCGCAACCTCAACGCCAGCCGCATCGCGGTGCTGGCGGATCTGCCGGCCTGTGGCTGGCAGGAAACCGACTTTTTCTCCCTGGCCCTGCAAGCCAGTGAACGCTTCCAACGGGACGAACAGGTCCTGACCCTGTTTACCTACGATCTGCTTGAATACAAACAAGTCCCCGACTGGCTCAATTCGCGCTTCTGGGCCAATCCGGAAAACTTCGGGAAATACTGGTGGTAATGCAATGAGTACATCCATTTGCCCTTGCGGCAGCGGCACCCTGCTCGACGCCTGCTGCGGTCACTACCATGCCGGACACCCGGCGCCGTGCGCGCAAACCTTGATGCGCTCACGCTACAGCGCCTATGTGCTGGGGTTGGTCGACTATCTGGTGGCCACCACCCTGCCCGCCCAACAGGCCGGCCTGGACCGTCAATCGATCAGCGACTGGAGCGCGCAAAGTACGTGGCTGGGCCTTGAGGTGGAAAGCTCCGAAGTGCTGGGCGGCCAGCCTGAACACGCTTTCGTGACCTTCACCGCGCGCTGGCACGACAGCAATGGCGAGCACAGTCATCGAGAGCGCTCATCCTTCGTACAGAACGCCGGGCGCTGGTATTTCATCGACCCGACCGTGCAACTCAAACTCGGGCGCAATGATCCTTGCCCGTGCGCGAGTGGGCAGAAGTTCAAGAAGTGTTGTGCGGGGTACTTCAGCAGCTAGTACATGGAATGACTGACCACCACGCAGGAGCTGTCGAAGGCTGCGATCCTTTGGGTCTAGACTGGAGCTCAAGGGAGAAACACCACGATGATCATCCGCCGCTGCGCACTCTGTCTGCTCACCTTGTTCCTGACACTGGGACTCGGCGGCTGTGCCTCGTGGTTCGACGACGACTTGCCGGACCCCGAGGTCCATCTGGTGAAGATCGAGGTGGTCAACGCCAAACTGCTGGAACAGAAACTCCTCCTGCATTTTCGCATCGACAACCCCAACGACAGCGACCTGACCGTGCGCGGTCTGGAGTACCGCGTTCACTTGGGCGACATACTGCTGGCCGACGGCGAGTACGAACACTGGTTCACCATCAGCCCCAGGCACAGCGCTTACTTCAAGGTACCGATCCGCACCAACCTGTGGTCCAAGGTCCGTGATCTGGCCAAACTGCTGAAAAAATCCGATCAACCCATTCCCTATCGTCTGGAAGGTGAACTGGAAACCGGTATATTCATCACCCACTACGTGCACCTGACGCGCAATGGCGTGATAATCGCCGCCGATTTAATTCCGGAGCAACACCGATGACCCAGCAACCCCATGTCCACGGCCCTGACTGCAATCACGATCATGATCATGACCATCACCACCATGATCACGACCACGGCCATGTCCACGGTCCGAACTGCGGCCACGCTCACCAGGAACCGGTGCGCAATGCCCTGAAAGACGTCGGCCGCAACGATCCGTGCCCATGCGGCAACGGCAAGAAATTCAAGAAGTGCCACGGCGCTTGATGCTTCGGGCGAAGACTTGCTTCGCCTGTTGAATCGCAATCCTCTCCTGTGGGAGCGAGCTTGCTCGCGATGACGGCAGCACATCAACTATCAATGTGTCAGTCAGACCGCTATCGTCGGAACGCCGCCCGGAGCAAGCTCGCTCCTACAGGTTTTTCAGTCAGCCGTTAATACACATGCGGTGCTGACCACCGTCGCATACTCACCGTGCAAATTCCCCAGCGACATCGCATGCACCACTTCGGCGCTATGGGCTTGGCCAAAGAAATCAGCCTTGTCGAAGGTAAAGCACGCATCCTCGGCCACCCACGTATCAAACCCCAGGTTGCCCGCGGTACGCGCCGTGGACTCCACCGAGTTGTGGGTCGCGACACCGACGATGATCAACTGCCCGATCCCCGCCTCGCGCAACTGCGCCTCCAGCCCCGTCGAACAAAACGCATCCGGCACCTGCTTCTGGATCAAGCGTTCACCGGCCATTGGCTCAAACCGTTCCTGAAACTCCACCCCCGACTGCTGCGGCCAGAATACCGAGTCCTCCGAGCGCGACAGGTGCTGCACATGGATCACCGGCCTAGCGGTGCATCGCCAATGGCCAAGCAAGTCCAGCATGCGCGCTTCGGCCTCTGGATTATTCCTGCGGCCGAGCCTGGGATGCAGGATGCCTTTTTGTTGATCGATGATGATCAGTGCCGCGTTTGCCTTGAGCTCCATGCCGACTGTTCTCCTGGATTGTTGAGCGTTTCGCACTTCAACATCTCCCATTGCGACTGACAAGACTGCGATCTTTCCGGTTTATCAGACAAATCCTGAAATAACCTTGTACCCCGCTTGCGCGGCCACCTCCCGCTCACTAACGTAGCGCCTTTATTGCGCGCCGCCGCCTCTACCCCCGCAGGAGCTTTGCCATGGCCTCGCCAGCCCTTACTCATTTTCTACCCCGGTTCGGCGTTGCCGCAGCAGTGGCCGGTGTGTTGAGCCTGACCGGTTGTCAGAACTTCAACGCCCAGGACACCCTCCCGCCGACCTCCGGCGTACAACCACTCAAGGGCCTGGCGCAGAGCGTTTCGGTGCGCCGCAATGCCATGGGCATGCCGCTGATCGAAAGCAACAGCTTCCACGACGCGCTGTTCACCCTCGGTTACGTGCATGCCAGCGACCGCATCACCCAGATGGTCACCCTGCGCCTGCTGGCCCAGGGCCGTTTGGCCGAGATGCACGGTGCGGACCTGCTGGATGCCGACCGTTACATGCGGGCGGTCAACCTGAAGAAAAGTGCTGGCGAGCTGTACAAGGCCTCTTCACCGCGCCTCAAGCGTTTCTTCGAAGTCTATGCGCGCGGGGTCAACGCCTACCTGTTCCGCTACCGCGACAAACTGCCGACGGATCTGGCAGCCACCAGCTACAAGCCTGAGTACTGGCAGCCGGAGGATTCGGCGCTGATTTTCTGCCTGCTGAACTTCAGCCAGTCGACCAACCTGCCGGAAGAAATTTCCTCGCTGGTACTGGCCCAGACCGTCACCACCGACAAACTTGCATGGCTGACGCCGTCGGCTCCCGACGAAAAACTGCCGGTCGCCGAAAGCGAAAAACTACAAGGCCTCAAGCTCAACGGGCAAGTGCCGGGGCTGACCGAACTCAGCAAAGCCACAGGCCAACTGTCGGACCTGAACCTGCTGGGCGCCACTTCGTCGAACAACTGGGCCATCGCCCCGCAACGCAGCCGCAGCGGCAAGAGCCTGCTGGCCAGTGACAGTCATGGCCCGCTGGGCGTGCCTTCATTGTTCAGTTACGTGCAGATTCGCACGCCGAAGTATCAGGCATCCGGCGTGACCATCGCGGGTCTGCCGATGGTGCTTGGAGGTTTCAACGGCAAGGTGGCGTGGAGCATGACGTCCGTGATGGGCGACAATCAGGACCTGTTCCTGGAGAAGATCAAGCGCCAGAGTAACGGGCTTACCTACGAAAACGCCGGGAAGTGGCAGCCGGCGATCGTGCGCAACGAAACCTATTTCGTCAAAGGCCAGCGGCCGATTCGCGAAGCGGTGTACGAAACCCGCCATGGCCCGCTGCTCAACAGCGCCCAGGGCACCACGCTGGCCAATGGTTTCGGCCTGGCCTTGCAGACGCCGAACTTCACCGACGACAAGACCCTGGACGCGCTCTTCGACCTGTCCCGCGCCCAGAGTGTCGAGAAAGCCTCGGACGCCAGCCGCGAAATCCGCGCCATTGCGATGAACCTGGTGTTCGCCGACGCGAATCACATCGGCTGGCAAGTCACCGGTCGTTACCCGAATCGCCGCGAAGGCGAAGGCTTGCTGCCCTCGCCGGGCTGGGAAGGTCGATACGATTGGGACGGTTACGCTGACCCAATGCTGCACCCGTACGATCAGGACCCGGCTCAGGGCTGGCTCGGCACCGCCAACCAGCGAGTCATTCCCCATGGCTACGGCATGCAGCTGTCCAATTCCTGGGCCGCTCCGGAGCGCGGCGAGCGCCTGGCCGAACTGGCCGGTGCAGGCAAACACGACAGCCGCAGCCTGATCGCCATGCAATACGACCAGACCACCACCTTCGCTGCCAAGCTGAAGAAAATGTTCGAAGCGCCGGGTATGGCCCAGCCACTCAAACAAGCCATGGACGCCTTGCCGGCGGCCGATCGCGCCAAGGCACACGAAGCCTACAGCCGCTTGATGGCGTTCGACGGCAAGCTCGGCCCGACCTCCACCGATGCGGCCATCTACGAACTGTTCCTGCAGGAAAGCACGCGGCAGATCTTCCTCGATGAACTGGGCCCGGAAAGCAGCCCGACGTGGAAAGCTTTTGTCGCCGACGGCAAGTTGTCCTACGCGACCCAGGCCGATCACCTGCTCGGGCGTGAGGACAGCCCGTTCTGGGATGACGTGCGCACCGCACAGAAAGAGGACAAACCGGCCATCCTCGCCCGCAGCCTCGCCGCCGCGATCAGCGCCGGCGACAGTCAGTTGGGTGGCGATCACAAAGCCTGGCAATGGGGCAAACTGCATCGCTATGAATGGAAAAACAGCAGCGGCCAGACCGTACGCGGACCGTTGCCGGCCGGTGGCGATCACACCACTCTCAACACCGCCGCCTTCGCCTGGGGCCAGGACTTCAACACCACGCTGGCGCCAGCCATGCGCTTTATCGTCGACTTCGGCCAGTCCGAACCGCTGATGGCGCAGAACGGCACCGGCCAGTCCGGCAACCCGGCCAGCCCGAACTACCTCAACAGCATCGAGCCGTGGTTCAAGGGCCAGTACATGAGCCTGCCGATGCAGCCGCAGAACTTCGACAACGCCTATGGCAAGGCGCGGTTGACGCTGACACCCGGTAAATAACCCAGCCCTTTACTTGCCCGCGATAGCGGTCTGACATTCAAAATAGAGGTTGAATGTTGAATCGTAATCGCGGTTGCGCTGACTCAAGGACAAGTCATGTAACGAGGTGGAGTGCCCGGCCCTGCGAAACCTGCTCGGTCAATCCGTTCTTTTGTGGCGAGTTGATTTGGTGCACCCATTTCCCTGCGCCCGTTTTCGTGCATAAATCTGTCTCCGGCCATTTCCAAGTAACTAAATAAAACGCTTGTTCGGCACTCTGGTTCGGAAATTGCTACTTTCAACAGGTCTTACGCTTTCCAGTAACAATAATTCTGCGCCACAAGCGCTCATATTGGTTTTTAGGGATTGAATAATGAAAAAAGCATTGCTGACCCTTTCTGCACTGGCGTTGTGCATGGCTGCTGGTTCCGCCATGGCGAAGGAGTACAAAGAACTGCGTTTCGGCGTTGACCCTTCCTACGCACCGTTCGAATCGAAAGCGGCCGATGGCAGCCTGGTAGGCTTTGACATCGATCTGGGGAACGCGATCTGCGCCGAACTGAAGGTCAAGTGCAAGTGGGTCGAGAGTGACTTCGATGGCATGATTCCGGGCCTGAAAGCCAATAAATTCGACGGTGTGATCTCGTCGATGACCGTTACCCCGGCCCGTGAAAAAGTCATCGACTTCTCCAGCGAGTTGTTCTCCGGCCCAACCGCCTACGTGTTCAAGAAAGGCTCCGGCCTGACCGAGGACGTCGCTTCGCTGAAGGGCAAAACCGTAGGCTACGAGCAAGGCACCATCCAGGAAGCCTACGCCAAAGCCGTTCTCGACAAGGCCGGCGTGAAAACCCAGGCCTATCAGAATCAGGATCAGGTGTATTCCGACCTGACTTCCGGCCGTCTCGACGCAGCGATCCAGGACATGCTGCAAGCCGAACTGGGCTTCTTGAAGTCACCAAAAGGTGAAGGCTACGAAGTCAGCAAGCCAGTCGACAGCGAACTGCTGCCTGCCAAAACCGCTGTCGGTATTAAGAAAGGTAACACCGAGCTGAAAGCACTTTTGGATAAAGGTATCAAAGCGTTACACGATGATGGCACCTACGCCACCATTCAGAAGAAACACTTTGGCGATCTGAATCTGTACAGCGGCAAATAATGCCCGGCGCCCATCTCTCGATGGGCGCTTTTTTCATCCGATCAGGTTGCTGATTTATGTTCGAAACCTTATTAGAAAATCTGGGGCTCTCTGCCTTCAGCCTCAAGGGCTTCGGTCCGCTGCTGATGCAAGGTACCTGGATGACGATCAAGCTGTCGGCGTTGTCGCTGTTGCTGGCCGTGCTGCTCGGGCTGCTCGGCGCCAGTGCCAAGCTGTCAAAAGTCAAACTGATGCGCGTGCCTGCCCAGCTCTACACCACACTCATTCGCGGCGTTCCGGACCTGGTCCTGATGCTGCTGATCTTCTACAGCCTGCAAACCTGGCTGACCTCGTTTACCGATTACATGGAATGGGAATACATCGAGATCAACCCGTTCAGTGCCGGGGTCATCACCCTGGGCTTCATCTACGGTGCGTATTTCACTGAAACCTTCCGTGGCGCGATTCTCGCCGTTCCGCGGGGTCAGGTCGAAGCGGCCACCGCCTATGGCCTCAAGCGCGGCCAGCGTTTCTGGATTGTGGTGTTCCCGCAAATGATGCGTTATGCCTTGCCGGGTATCGGCAACAACTGGATGGTGATGCTCAAGGCCACGGCCCTGGTGTCGATCATCGGCCTCGCCGACCTGGTCAAGGCTGCCCAGGACGCCGGTAAAAGTACCTATCAGCTGTTTTATTTCCTGGTGCTTGCCGCGCTGATCTACCTGGTGATCACCAGCGCGTCCAACGTCATCCTGCGCTGGCTCGAACGTCGTTACTCCGCCGGGACCCGGGAGGCCGTACGATGATCGAACTCCTGCAGGAATACTGGAAACCCTTCCTCTATAGCGACGGCAACAACATCACCGGCCTGGCCATGACGATGTGGCTGCTCAGCGCTTCGATCTTCATCGGTTTTATCGTGTCGATCCCGCTGTCCATCGCCCGTGTATCGCCGCACTTCTACATCCGTTGGCCGGTGCAGTTCTATACCTACCTGTTCCGTGGCACGCCGCTCTATATCCAGCTATTGATCTGTTACACGGGGATCTACAGCCTGGCCGCCATTCGGGCCCAGCCCGTACTGGACGCGTTCTTTCGCGATGCGATGAACTGCACGATCCTGGCCTTCGCCCTGAACACCTGCGCCTACACCACGGAGATCTTCGCCGGGGCCATCCGCAGCATGAACCACGGCGAAGTCGAAGCGGCCAAGGCTTACGGCCTGACCGGCTGGAAACTGTATGCCTACGTGATCATGCCATCGGCCTTGCGTCGCTCGTTGCCGTACTACAGCAACGAAGTGATCCTGATGCTGCACTCGACCACCGTGGCCTTCACCGCGACCATCCCGGACGTGCTCAAAGTTGCTCGGGACGCCAACTCGGCGACCTTCCTGACCTTCCAGTCGTTCGGCATCGCCGCGCTGATCTACCTGACCGTCACTTTTGCGCTGGTCGGCCTGTTCCGCCTTGCCGAACGCCGATGGCTGGCCTTCCTCGGGCCGACCCACTAGGTCTCAACCTGCTTCAGGAACAACAGATGCGCCACCAGAAACATGACCTGCTGGCCCCGCTGCCGGGGACCGCGAGACAGATCCACAGCTTTCACTTCGGCCCTCAATCGGCCAACGGCAAGATCTACATCCAGGCCTCCCTGCACGCCGACGAAATGCCCGGCATGCTGGTGGCCTGGCACCTCAAGCAACGCCTGGCAGAGCTGGAAGCCGCCGGGCGCCTGCGCAGCGAAATCGTGCTGGTGCCCATCGCCAACCCCGTGGGCCTGGAACAGGTGCTGATGGATGTGCCGCTGGGTCGCTACGAGCTGGAAAGCGGCCAGAACTTCAACCGCTGGTTCGTCGACCTCAGCGAGGAAGTCGGCAACGCGATCGAAGGCAAGCTCGGTGACGATCCGCAGCACAACCTGCAATTGATCCGCAGCAACCTGCGCGACGCGCTGGCCCGGCAGACCGCCGGCACCCAATTGCAATCCCAGCGCCTGACCCTGCAGCGACTGGCCTGCGACGCCGACATGGTGCTCGACCTGCATTGCGATTTCGAAGCGGTCGCGCACCTCTACACCACACCTGAAGCCTGGTCGCAGGTCGAGCCGCTGGCCCGTTACATCGGCGCCCAAGCCAGCCTGCTGGCAACCGATTCCGGTGGCCAGTCGTTCGACGAATGCTTCACCCTGCTCTGGTGGCAATTGAAGGATCGCTTCGGCGAGGAGTTCGACATTCCGCCGGGCAGTTTTTCGGTGACCGTCGAACTGCGCGGTCAAGGCGACGTCAATCACCCGCTGGCCAGCCTCGATTGCCAGGCACTGATCGATTACCTGATCCATTTCGGCGCGATCGCCGGCGAACCCGCGCCCCTGCCCGACCTGCCCTATCCGGCGACACCGCTGGCCGGTGTTGAGCCGGTGGCCACGCCCGTCGGCGGCCTGCTGGTGTTCACCGCGCGGCCGGGCCAGTACCTGGAAGCCGGGCAACTGATCGCCGAGATCATTGATCCGGTCAACGATCTGGTCACTCCCGTTCATTGCGCCACAGCCGGGCTGATGTACGCCCGCTCGCTGCGCCGCATGGCCACTGCCGGCATGGTGATCGCCCACGTCGCGGGCACCGAAGCCTATCGCAGCGGCTATCTACTTTCGCCTTGAGGATGCACGCCCCATGTACAAATTGACCATCGAAGGCCTGCATAAAAGCTACGGCGACCATGAAGTCCTCAAAGGTGTTTCGCTCAAGGCCAAAACCGGCGACGTCATCAGTCTGATCGGCGCCAGCGGCTCGGGTAAAAGTACCTTTCTACGCTGCATCAACTTCCTGGAACAACCCAACGATGGCGCCATGAGCCTCGACGGGCAGAACATCCGCATGATCAAGGATCGTCACGGCATGCACGTGGCCGACGCCAATGAACTGCAGCGGATTCGCACCCGCCTGGCCATGGTGTTCCAGCATTTCAACCTGTGGAGCCACATGACGGTGCTGGAAAACATCACCATGGCGCCGCGCCGGGTGCTGGGCTGTGACAGGAAAGAAGCCGAGGATCGCGCCCGGCGCTACCTGGACAAGGTGGGGCTGGCCCCCCGTGTGGCTGACCAATACCCGGCATTCCTGTCCGGCGGTCAGCAACAACGGGTAGCGATTGCCCGCGCACTGGCCATGGAGCCGGAAGTCATGCTGTTCGACGAACCGACTTCGGCGCTGGACCCGGAACTGGTGGGTGAAGTGCTCAAGGTGATCCAGGGCCTGGCCGAAGAAGGCCGGACCATGATCATGGTGACCCACGAAATGAGCTTCGCCCGCAAAGTGTCGAGCCAGGTGTTGTTTCTGCACCAGGGCCTGGTGGAGGAAGAAGGCGCACCGGAAGAAGTGCTGGGCAATCCGAAAAGCGAGCGGTTGAAGCAGTTCCTCAGCGGCAACCTGAAGTAACACCTGACAAAAAACCTGTGGGAGCGGATTTGCTCGCGAATGCGGTCTGACATTCAACATTTGTGTTGTCTGGCACACCGCTTTCGCGAGCAAGCCCGCTCCCACATTTTTTGATCTGTAGTGTCTGGATTATCAGACTACTGGCGCAGGCGGCGGCTCATCCGGCAGCGTAGGCTCGCCCGGCTCATTAGGCTGCTCGTTCGGGGTATCAGGATCAGGCTGGCCGGGAATACCCCCTGCCATGCTGACGGGCGGGTGTGCCAACAAGGACCAGGCCAGAACGCCAACCTGATTGGGTTCAAGCCTTGCCAGTTCGGCACTGATTCGCGGATCGATCTTCATTCGGCACTCCTGAGCGATGACCCGACCCACCTTGCGCGGATCGGAACAGTACACCCCATAGAGTGTACGCCCGCTCAGGAATTCCCGGCATTTGCCAGACGGTTGACTCAGGTGCGAGGCAGGGTCACGCCACGCTGGCCCTGATACTTGCCGCCACGGTCCTTGTAGGACACTTCACACTCTTCGTCAGACTCAAGGAACAGCATCTGTGCCACGCCCTCGTTCGCGTAGATTTTCGCCGGCAGATTGGTGGTGTTGGAGAACTCGAGGGTCACGTGACCTTCCCACTCAGGCTCGAGCGGTGTGACGTTGACGATGATGCCGCAGCGCGCATAGGTGCTTTTACCCAGGCAAATGGTCAAAACATTACGCGGAATGCGGAAATATTCGACGGTGCTGGCCAGGGCGAAGGAGTTCGGCGGAATGATGCACACGTCGCTGTGGATGTCGACGAAGCTGCCGGCATCGAAGTTCTTCGGGTCGACGATGGCCGAATTGATGTTGGTGAACACCTTGAAATGATTGGTGCAACGCACATCGTAGCCGTAGCTCGACACGCCGTAGGAGATCACACGGCTATCGTCGCTGCCGCGCATCTGGCGCTCGACGAATGGCTCGATCATGCCGTGTTCCTGCGCCATGCGGCGAATCCACTTGTCCGATTTGATGCTCATGGCGGGTGTCCTGAATAGCGAGGTCGAAAAATTCTGTCCGGCATCTTACCGGGCGCGCCGCCGGGTTCAAAGTCCGCGGTGCAATTCTCGCCGAACAGGCGGGAATTACCTGCGCTGGCGACGAACCGTCACACCGCCGATCCTTAAAACAGAGAAACCTGTGCAAGAAGCATTGGCACGTTCCGGAAAAAGGGTTAAGGTGGCGTCACTGTGCTGCTTGTGTCACTGAGAATCTCTACACGATATGTTGAATTTCGATCCAACCATCTACAAGAATTTTTCCTGCTCTTTGCACTCAGTCTCGGCCAGGGTTCTTCCTGAGTCGCAGTTATCTTTGTTCAAGGAGTTACACCATGTCTAATCGCCAAACCGGTACCGTTAAGTGGTTCAACGATGAAAAAGGCTTCGGCTTCATCACTCCACAATCCGGTGACGACCTGTTCGTTCACTTCAAAGCTATCCAGTCCGACGGCTTCAAAAGCCTGAAAGAAGGCCAACAGGTTTCTTTCATCGCTACCCGCGGTCAGAAAGGCATGCAAGCTGAAGAAGTTCAAGTTATCTAACTTGTACTTGCTTTAGTAAAAAGCCCCGCCCTCAACAGCGGGGCTTTTTTGTGGGCGGGTGTTTTGTCCACACAAAAAAGATCGCCGCCTTCGACAGCTCCCGGGTTGCCCCTGCAGGCGCTGTCGAAGGCGGCGATCTTTTGATGCTGTTACCAGGTCACGCCAAACCCTGCGGTGTAGCGTGTCTTGTCCAGATCCGCATCGTCGGCGCCGCTGATGATATCGCGTTCCGCCTTCAGGTTCAGCGAAGCCCAGTCAGTCACCTTGTAGCGCAACCCCATCTCGGCATCGAGCGCGTAGTCGGCCACGCCCGACAGCGGCTTGCCGACCTCACCATTGGTGAAGAACTCGACACGTTTGCCGATCAGGTAGCGGTTGTAGTCCCACTTCATGGCCAAGGCGTAGAAATTTTCCTCGCTGCCATCGGAGAATTCATAGTCCGTGCGGTTGACCAGCGAGCCCAGGGAGAACGCCCCGAGTTCGTTATCCCAGAACTGATAGCCGGGACCGGTACCGACGGTGCGTTGACGGGAAAGGTCTTCGACCTTGTCGCGTTTGTAGACCAGGCGCCCCTGCCAGAACCATTGCTCGGTCAGGAATCGGTCGATGGAGTATTCCGCCCGCCAGTTGTCCGTGGTCACCACGTCGTCCTGGAACTCACGGTTGTACTCACCTTCAGCGGTGTGCCGCCAGCGCCCGTGTCGCGCACTGGTCTTGAAGTCGATGTCGTAGTCATCGGTGTCGTTTTCCGCCCGCTGATAATCCAGCGCGACATCGACGTTGCCTTTCCACACCAGATCCTCGACCACCGGTTTTGGCTTGAGAATCTGCTGGATGCTCGCCAGTTCGACCGTCTTCGGTCCCTCGCCGTTGGCCAGCGTGACCTTGCCGTCGTCCGCCGCTTTCAACGATTTGGCTTTCTCACCACTGTAGGCATCCTGCTTGACCAGCAACTCCTGATCGCTGTCCAGGGTCTTGACCTGTTTCCAGTCGATCGTCACCGCACCGGCGTACTCGGTCTGGATCAGCAGCTTTCCGCCATCGAACAGCGTGATCTTGCCGCTCAGCTTGTCACCGTTCTTCAACCACACGGTATCGGCCAGCAAGGGAGAGGATGCGCCAAGGACGGCGAGACACAGCAGGGATCTGGACAACATAAACAAAATACAGGCTCAGGCTTGCGAGAAAAGTCGGCATTATCCGTAGGAACAATGCCCTGACAAGGACTGACCCGACTATTTCTGTTGAGTTCATTTCTCAACTTCCTGCGCAGGAATTACTCTACAGATGGTAAGGCAAACTTCTTCAGGACTGACGGACGTGACCGATCCAACCGAAGACCCCGAGAGTGCAGCGCAAATCCGACGCACGGCGCTGTATTTGACACTGGCACAAGTACCCGAGGGCAAAGTCGTCAGCTACGGCCAGTTGGCCGAGCTCGCAGGACTGGGTCGCGCCGCCCGCTGGGTCGGGCGCACCCTCAGTCAACTGCCCGGCGACAGCAAGTTGCCCTGGCACCGTGTTCTGGGCGCAAACGGGCGTATCAGCCTGCCGGTCGGCAGCCCTTCGGGTGATGAGCAGCGCGCACGATTACGCATGGAGGGCATCAGTGTCCTGAATAATCGTGTTGATATTCAGCGCCATGGCTGGCGTCCGGTAGAGCACAGCGGTTAGAGTGCGCGCTTTGTTTCCGTATTTCTTGAGGCAGACTCCAGCCCATGCCCCGTAAAACCTGGCGCGCCGCGCTCGCCGCTTATGCCAGCCCCTCGACACTCGTGCTGTTGCTGCTTGGTTTCGCCGCCGGCCTGCCCTACATGCTGGTGTTTTCGACGCTTTCAGTCTGGCTACGTGAAGCCGGCGTGGCGCGTGAAACCATTGGCTATGCAAGCCTGATCGGCCTGGCGTATGCCTTCAAATGGGTCTGGTCACCCCTGCTCGACCAATGGCGACTGCCATTGCTCGGCAAACTCGGTCGACGAAGGTCCTGGCTCGTGCTGTCCCAGGCACTGGTCATCCTTGGCCTGATCGGGATGGGTTTCTGCGACCCGCAAAAGCATTTGTCCTGGCTGATCGCCATTGCCGTCGTCGTCGCTTTCGCATCAGCGACGCAGGACATCGCGGTCGATGCCTACCGTCTGGAAATCGCCGAAGACAACCGCCAGGCCGCACTGGCCGCCAGTTACATGTCCGGTTACCGGGTAGCTGCGCTGCTGGCTACCGCAGGCGCGCTGTACTTCGCCGAAGGTTTTGGCTCCACCGGCTTCAACTACAAGCATTCGGCCTGGGCCGGCACTTACATCCTGTTCGGTGCCCTGATGGTCCCGGCACTGCTGACATCCCTGTTCATGCGCGAGCCGCCAGTACCATTGCGCACGCAACTGCAGGCCGGGCGCTACAGCTTCGTGCATCAACTGGCCTCGGTGTTCGTGCTGATCGTATTGCTGGTGTCCGTGCCGGCCATGTTCACCCAGCTCTACAACACCGACTTCGCCAGCGTACTGTTCGAAGGCGAGAGCCTGCTCGACCTGCTGCTGGAGGACCGCGCCTTCCTGCGCGCGATTCTCTATACCACCCTCACCGCCCTGTGCCTCTCGGCCATGGGCCGCCGCGGCCTGGCGCCAGTGCTGACACCCGTCAACGACTTCATCCTGCGATACCGCTGGCAAGCGCTGCTGCTGCTCGGCTTGATCGCCACCTATCGGATGTCCGATACGGTCATGGGCGTGATGGCCAATGTGTTCTACATCGACCAGGGCTTCACCAAGGACCAGATCGCCAGCGTCAGCAAAATCTTCGGCCTGATCATGACCCTGGTCGGCGCCGGCATGGGCGGCCTGCTGATCGTGCGTTTCGGCATCCTGCCGATCCTGTTCATCGGCGGTGTCGCCTCCGCGGCGACCAACATCCTGTTCCTGATGCTCGCCGACATGGGCCCCAACCTGAACATGCTGGTGCTGACCATCTCCCTGGACAACTTCAGCTCGGGCCTGGCGACCTCGGCGTTCGTCGCCTACCTGTCGAGCCTGACCAACCTCAAATTCTCCGCCACCCAATACGCCCTGCTCAGCTCGATCATGCTGCTACTGCCACGCCTGATCGGCGGCTACTCCGGGGTCATGGTGGAGAAGTTCGGTTATCACGACTTCTTCCTGATTACCGCCCTGCTGGGCGTCCCGACCCTGCTGTTGATCGCCTTGCACTGGTTCCAGGAGAACCGCCGTGAAGGTCCGACACCTACACCGGAACCGGTGCATACCCCGGTCGCCGAAGAATCGTAGGTTCGTTACGCAGGAAGAATCATGGAGGGCCGAGTGAATCGCGCCCTCCTGCCACACCACCGACCGCACGCCTGTACGCCAGCGGATCTCGCCCGTACAATGCTCCGTCATATCTCGTCATCAGCAATCGATAACGGCCAACCATGCGCACCAGTCAATTTTTGCTCGCCACACAAAAAGAAACGCCTTCCGACGCGGTCGTGATCAGCCACCAGCTGATGCTGCGCGCCGGCATGATCCGCAAACTCGCCTCAGGCCTGTACACCTGGCTGCCGATGGGCTTGCGAGTAATGCGCAAGGTCGAAGCCGTCGTTCGTGAAGAAATGAACGCTGCCGGCTCTCTCGAAGTGTTGATGCCAAGCACGCAACCGGCTGAGCTGTGGCAGGAATCCGGGCGCTGGGAAGAGTACGGCCCTGAATTGCTGCGCTTCAAGGATCGCCACGGTCGCGACTTCTGCGCCGGCCCGACCCACGAAGAAGTCATCACCGATCTGATGCGCAACGAATTGAGCAGCTACAAGCAGCTGCCGATCAACCTGTACCAGATCCAGACCAAATTCCGTGACGAAATCCGCCCACGCTTCGGCTTGATGCGCGGCCGCGAATTCATCATGAAGGACGCCTACTCCTTCCACGCCGACCAGCCTTCGCTGCAGGTCACCTACGACCGCATGCACCAGGCCTACTGCAACGTGTTCACCCGTCTGGGCCTGAAGTTCCGCCCTGTAGAAGCCGACAACGGCTCCATCGGCGGTGCCGGCTCCCACGAGTTCCACGTACTGGCCGAGTCCGGTGAAGACGACATCGTGTTCAGCAACGGCTCCGACTACGCCGCCAACATCGAAAAAGCCGAAGCCGTGCCTCGCGAAACCTCGCGTGCCGCTGCGACCGAAGAGCTGCGCCTGGTCGACACGCCGAACGCCAAGACCATTGCGCAACTGGTCGAAGGCTTCAACCTGCCGATCGAGAAAACCATCAAGACCCTCGTGGTGCATGCTGAAGAGAAAGGCAAGCTGATTGCCCTGATCATCCGTGGCGACCATGAGCTGAACGAAATCAAGGCCGCCAACCAACCAGGCGTTGCCAGCCCGCTGGTCATGGCCTCGGAAGGCGAACTGCGCGAGGCCATTGGCGCCGGTGCCGGTTCCCTCGGCCCATTGAACCTGCCGCTGCCGATCATCATCGACCGTTCGGTCGAGCTGATGAGCGACTTCGGCATCGGTGCCAACATCGATGATAAACACTACTTCGGCGTGAACTGGGAGCGCGACCTGCCTGTTCCGACCGTTGCCGACCTGCGCAACGTCGTGGCCGGCGACCCGAGCCCGGACGGCAAGGGCACCCTGGAGATCAAGCGCGGCATCGAAGTCGGGCACATCTTCCAGCTGGGCAACAAGTACAGCAAAGCGATGAAATGCGAAGTGCTGGGCGAGAACGGCAAGCCGGTCACCCTGGAAATGGGCTGCTACGGCATCGGTGTGTCTCGCGTGGTGGCGGCTGCCATCGAGCAGAACAACGACGAAAACGGGATCATCTGGAGCGACACCCTCGCGCCGTTCCAGATTGCCCTGGTGCCGCTGCGCTACGAAACCGAGCAGGTTCGCGAAGCCACCGACAAGCTGTACGCGCAACTTACCGCTGCCGGCTTCGAAGTGCTGCTGGATGACCGTGACAAGAAAACCAGCCCAGGCATCAAGTTCGCGGACATGGAGCTGATCGGCATTCCACACCGGATCGTGGTCAGCGACCGCGGCCTGGCCGAAGGCAACCTGGAATACAAGAGCCGTACCGAGGCCGACGCACAAGCGCTGCCGGTCGCCGACGTACTGTCCTTCCTTCAGGCCCGCATCCGCCGCTGATAGCAGATATAGAGACGTCATGTTCAAGCGAAACACCTTAGGCCTCGGTGGTGCCGCCTTGTGCGGCGCCCTGCTGGTCAGCGGCTGTGCCAATCAAATGTCACAACGCAGCGAGCACGAGGAACGTGTCGAGCGCAAATTGCTCGATCACAGCCTGCAGATCGATGTCGGTGAGCCCAAGGTGCTTGAGCTTCCGCAACGGCGGGTGAAAATCCACGAGCAGAAGACTTTCGAAGTCACCGAATACGAAGTCACGCGTCACTACGACCGCTATACGCCGTACCAACCCTGGCGGGAGATTTACGAAATCCCGCTGGGCGTGGTGGCCGTGGTAGCGGGTGTCGGTGCCAACGTGGTCAATGTGTTTGCCCTCGGCAATTTGCCGGACAGCGTGACCAAGGACTGGCTGAGCTACGGTTTCGCCGGGCTCAACCCGTTCATGAACGTGCAGTCCCACGGTCGCGCGCAGCAGAACCTGGCCGGTATTGATGAAGTCCAGCGCGACAAGCGCACGGAGTACTCAAGCCTGCCCTGGAGCGAGCGCCCGGTCGAGGTCAAGGCCGGCAAGGAAACCTTCGAACTGACCACCGACAAAAACGGCGTGTTGCGCCTGAATCTGTTGGACAACCCGTTCGCCGAACATGACATCAATCACCTGAGCCGATTGCTGATTCGTGTCGAGGATGCCAAGGACGACGTACACACCGACTCCTCGCTAGCCGTCAGCAGCACCTTGCGCAGCAAGCTCTATGAGGCCCACGGGCTGATTTATGACGATCTCGAGGGCGACGAAGTCAATCAGTGGGTCCACCGGGTCAAGCGCCTGTCGGAGCTGGGTCTTGAAGAGGAAGCCAGTGAACTGGAACAGAGCCTGATCGAACTGACACGCAATGATCCCGAATTGCAGACTGAGTTCCTGAAGTCACTGGCCCGCAATGGCGAGCGACTGGTAGCGAATCCGGGGCTGAACTAAACGCGAGCAGGCTCGCTCCCACATAGGATTTCAGGTGTTCACAAATCCAATGTGGGAGCGGGCTTGCTCGCGAAGGGGCCCGCACATTCACCACAAAACTACCGCTCAAACAACTCCATCTGCTCGAACCCGCCCCGCAAGTCCTCCAGCCGCACCCCGACACCCAACAACCGCACCGGCTTACCGCCGCGATTGAAGGCCTGGGTCAGCATCAACTGATAACTGCCCAGATCCCGCCCTGCCCCGGCCTGCTCCAATGTAGTCTGGGTGAAGTCGTGGAACTTCACTTTGACGAATGGCTTGCCCGGACGATAGCTGCTGTCGATTCGCGCCATGCGACCTGCCAGGGTCTCCAGCAGCTCGGGCAACTTGTCCAGGCAGCTCTTCAGGTCTGGCAGGTCAACATCGTAGGTATTTTCAACGCTGATCGACTGACGACGACTGTCGTTGTGCACCACACGGTCGTCGATCCCACGGGCCAGGCTCCAGAGTCGCTCGCCAAAGCTGCCGAACTCACGCACCAGCGCCAACTTGTCCCACTCGCGCAATTGCAGGCAATCGCTGATACCCAGCTTGCCGAGCTTGTCGGCGGTGACTTTGCCGACCCCGTGCAATTTGCTCACCGGCAAACCACTGACAAAGTCCTCGACCTGGTCCGGTGTGATGACAAACAGGCCGTTGGGCTTTTTCCAGTCACTGGCAATCTTGGCCAGAAACTTGTTCGGCGCCACACCCGCCGACACGGTGATATGCAACTGGTTGGAGACCCGGCGCCGGATGTCCTGGGCGATTCGCGTTGCACTGCCTGCGAAATGCGCGCTGTCCGACACATCAAGGTACGCCTCATCGAGCGAGAGCGGCTCGATGATCTCGGTGTAATCGCGAAAGATCGCATGAATTTCCCTGGACGCTTCTCTATAGGCATCCATGCGTGGCTTGACGATGGTCAGGTCCGGGCACAGCTTCAAGGCATGCCCGGAGGACATCGCCGAACGCACCCCGTACGCTCGCGCCTCATAATTGCAGGTGGCGATCACCCCGCGCCGGTCCGCCGACCCACCTACCGCCAGTGGTTTACCGGCCAGGCGTGGGTCGTCGCGCATCTCGATGGCTGCATAGAAGCAGTCACAATCGACGTGGATGATCTTGCGTTGGGTCATAGCAAAGCTGTGTTCATGGCAAGGAAAAGGCGTCATGGCGTGCCGGACAAACAGTATCTCACTGGCACCTGTATATAGCACCAGTAGTCTGAATGTTCTTTTCCAATCGTAGGAAGAGTCGATTGTGAATTTATTTTTTCAATCGAAAAAATACTTTCAATAGACTCGCAGGCCTTGTCCTGCCTGCCTCACAGACCGGCCGACCTCCCCTTTTGAACGCTAAGCGATTGAACGGGAAGAGGTTTTATCGGAATTGGAGGTTGACACCCGAGCGCATCTCTATAGAATGAGCCACACAGACGCGGGATGGAGCAGTCTGGTAGCTCGTCGGGCTCATAACCCGAAGGTCGTCGGTTCAAATCCGGCTCCCGCAACCAAACATCAAAAAAGGCTACTCGAAAGAGTGGCCTTTTTTGTGCGTGCTCGTTTTGTAGCACCGAACGCAGGAACAAGGCCTGGACGCTCAACGAGAGCGAAACCGGAAATCGTTCTGATTCCGAAACTTAGGCCATCCCTGCGACCGTTTGCCGCGATTCAGCATTTATTTGACCTGCTTCAGGATTAACGGTTGACACCCCGGCGCATCTCTATAGAATGCCGCCACACAGACGCGGGATGGAGCAGTCTGGTAGCTCGTCGGGCTCATAACCCGAAGGTCGTCGGTTCAAATCCGGCTCCCGCAACCAAACATCAAAAAAGGCTACTCGAAAGAGTGGCCTTTTTTGTATCTGTTGAAAAAGTCCTTTCGCAACAATGACCTGTCACTGTGTAGCAAGCCGCTTGGGGATCACCCATGCGCCGGGTTCAGACTATGCTCTATCACAGGCTGAAGCCTCCGCGACTGATACCGCGCCATCCCTGTTGCCGGGTGATAGGCGTTAAAATTTGTGATTATTTTTTTCTACAGGGATTGGTAACTTGGCTGGATACCTCCATCCTGTCGCGCACGATCCAAGAGGTGATTGATGCGCGCCAACTCGTCTGATTCACAAGACACTGTCACAGCGACACAACCGATCAATGCCGAGCGCCTGCGCCTGCTTGATCGATTGAGCAAATACCGTCAACCCATTGGCCTGGCGGTCACCCTGCTGCTGTTCGCGATCGCGCTGATTGCCTGTCGCCACCTGTTGAGCGAACTCGACCTTAACGCCCTGCACGACTCGATCCTCGACGTTCCAAAACCTGCCTTGATGGGCGCACTGGCTGCAACTGTGGTGGGCTTCATCATTCTGCTCGGCTACGAATGGTCAGCCAGCCGCTATGCCGGGGCGAGCCTGGCACCGCGCACCCTGGCTCTGGGCGGTTTCACGGCCTTTGCCATCGGCAACGCCATCGGTCTTTCAATGTTGTCGGGAGGCTCGGTTCGCTATCGCCTCTATGCCCGTCATGGCCTGGGAGCGGCAGAAGTCGCCCGCATGACTTTGTTCGCCAGCCTCTCCCTCGGTTGCGCCCTGCCACCGCTGGCTGCCCTGGCGACGCTCAGCGACCTGCCAGCGGCGTCCTCCGCCCTGGGACTCTCCGAGACGTTGCTGGGCGTAGTGGCGACTGCCGTGCTCGTGCTGTTTTCAGTGCTGGCCATCGGTATCTACCGTCGACGGCTGCCGGAACAGCCTTACCCGGACAACCTGCTGGTCAGAATCGGGCGCCGCACCTTGCGTCTGCCCGGGCGTCGCCTGACCTTCCTGCAATTGGTCATCACCGCCCTGGACGTAGCCGCCGCCGCGACCGTGCTCTATCTGCTGCTGCCGGAAACACCACCCTTCGGTGCGTTCCTTCTGGTTTACCTGCTGGCGCTGGCTGCCGGCGTGCTCAGCCATGTGCCGGGCGGTGTCGGGGTGTTCGAGGCCATTTTGCTGGCGGCGTTTTCCGACACCCTGGGTGCTGCGCCACTGGCGGCCGCCCTGCTGCTCTATCGCTTGATCTACGTGGTCCTGCCCTTGCTGGTGGCCTGCCTGTTGCTGCTGATCAACGAAGGCCAGCGCCTGTTCCAGACACGCCAGACGTTGCGCGCCGCCTCGGGTCTGGCGGCTCCGATACTGGCGGTGCTGGTGTTCCTGTCCGGTGTTGTCCTGCTGTTCTCCGGCGTCACTCCGGAAATCGATACGCGCCTGGAACACATCGGTTTTCTGATCCCCCATCGACTGGTCGATGCTTCGCACTTTGGCGCCAGCCTGGTCGGCGTGCTTTGCCTGTTGCTGGCCCAGGGGCTGCGTCGCCGGCTGTCGGCCGCGTGGATGCTGACCACCATTCTGTTACTGGTCGGCGCTCTGCTCTCACTGCTCAAAGGCTTCGACTGGGAAGAAGCCAGCCTGATGGTGCTGACGGCGAGCCTGCTCGGGGTATTCCGCCGCTCGTTCTATCGCCCCAGCCGCCTGACCGAAGTACCGTTCTCGCCGCTGTACCTGGTGGCCAGCCTGTGCGTGCTCGGTGCGTCGATCTGGTTGCTGCTGTTCGCCTATCAGGACGTTCCGTACAGCCACCAGCTCTGGTGGCAGTTCACTCTGGACGCCGATGCCCCTCGCGGCCTGCGCTCGCTGCTCGGGGCTGCCGTGCTGCTGGTGGTGGTGTCGCTGACCTGGCTGCTGCGCACCGCGCGCCCGGTCATTCACCTGCCCACCCCCGACGAACTGGAGCGCGCCAGCAAGATCCTCATGGCATCGGCCCAACCGGATGGCGGCCTGGCCCTGACCGGCGACAAGGCGCTGCTGTTCCACCCCAATGACGAAGCGTTCCTGATGTACGCCCGTCGCGGTCGCAGCCTGGTGGCGTTGTATGACCCGATCGGCCCGGGCCAGCAACGGGCGGAAATGATCTGGCAGTTCCGCGACCTTTGCGACATCCACCACGCCCGCCCCGTGTTCTATCAAGTGCGTGCAGAGAACCTGCCGTACTACATGGACATCGGCCTGACCGCGATCAAGCTCGGCGAAGAAGCCCGGGTCGACCTCAAGCGTTTTGATCTCGAAGCCAAGGGCAAAGAGATGAAGGACCTGCGCTACACCTGGAACCGTGGCACCCGCGACGGCCTGTCCCTGGAAATCCATGAACCCGGCCAGGCGCCGATGGATGAGCTCAAGGTAATTTCCGATGCCTGGCTGACCGGCAAGAATGTCCGGGAGAAAGGTTTTTCACTGGGTCGCTTCAGCGATGACTACCTCAAGCATTTTCGCATCGCGGTGATTCGTTTCGAAGGGCGCCCGGTGGCGTTCGCCAACCTGCTCGAGACCTACGGCCATGACCTGGCCAGCCTCGACCTGATGCGCGCGCACCCGGATGCGCCGAAGCTGACCATGGAGTTCATGATGGTCGGCCTGATTCAACATTATAAAAATCATGGATACGCGCGTTTCAGCCTGGGCATGGTGCCGTTGTCGGGGTTGCAACCCCGTCGCGGCGCACCCTTGACCCAGCGCCTTGGCTCGATGGTATTCCGCCGTGGTGAGCAGCTGTACAACTTCCAGGGCTTGCGCCGCTTCAAAGACAAGTTCCAGCCTGATTGGGAACCCCGTTATATGGCCGTGCCCGCCGGACTCGATCCGCTGGTTGCGCTGGCCGACACCGCTGCCCTGATCGCGGGTGGCTTGACCGGATTGGTGAAACGCTGATGATTCAACGCTCCTTGCGGTATGTATTGGGCACACTGGTGATAGTGGCCCTGATTCTCGGTGGCGGTTTCTGGTACCTGAAACGCCCGGCACCGGAGCCGACCCTCGAATTGCTGACCCCGGCCGATGGTGCGGCGATGACCCGTGTCATCCCCGGCACAACGCCACGCGCCCAGGTGCTGGTGGCGGTCAACGAAGACCAGAAACTCAGCGACAAGCAATTGATGACCCTGAGCCGCAGTGGCGCGGCGCAAATTGTCCAGGTGATCCTGCCCAAGGATTGCCTGCTGCAAAGCCGCGCCCTCCAATCGGGCCTGCGCGAACTCAAAGGCCCCGCGACCCTGGTCAGCGGTATCGGCCCTGGCGCTGTGCTGGCCTGGCGCTGGTTGTCCGAGCAAAAGGACGACAAGGCCCAGGCCGTCTCGGTTGACCTGGCGCTGGAAAAGGGCGGCTGCACTCACCTGCTACCCAAAAGCGCGGCCCACGGTCACTGGCTGGTCGCGTGGAACGACAACCCGGACGACACCAGTGCCGGCTTCGTGCGTGATCAACCGAACGCCGAAACCAGCATCAGCGACTACGACATCAACCTGCCGCAAGTGCTGAACAACGAACTGCGCAAGATCCTCGTCGGTGGCGACAAAGCCGCTGGCGGCCTGCAGATCCCGGTGGTCGAAGTGCCAGCGGGCCAGGCCAGTGACACCGTGACCCTGTTCCTGTCCGGCGACGGCGGCTGGCGCGACCTCGACCGCGACGTGGCGGGCGAGATGGCCAAGATCGGCTACCCGGTGGTCGGCATCGATACCCTGCGCTACTACTGGCAGCACAAGAGCCCGGAGCAAAGCGCGCTGGACCTGGCGGAACTGATGCAGCACTACCGGCAGAAATGGGGCACCAAGCGCTTCATCCTGACCGGCTATTCGTTCGGCGCCGACGTACTGCCGGCGATCTACAACCGCCTGGCCGAATCGGAACAGCAACGCGTCGACGCGATCATCCTGCTGGCCTTCGCCCGTACCGGCAGCTTCGAGATCGAAGTCGAAGGCTGGCTCGGCAACGCCGGCAAGGAAGCCGCCACTGGCCCGGAAATGGCCAAGCTGCCAGCCGCCAAAGTGGTGTGCATCTACGGCGAAGAAGAAACCGACGAGAGTGGCTGCACCGACAAGACGGCAGTAGGCGAAGCCATCAAGCTGCCTGGCGGCCACCACTTCGACGAGAACTACCCAGCGCTGGCCAAGCGTTTGGTGGATGTGATCGAGAAGCGTCAAGCCAAAGAAGCAGAAGCTCAAGAGTGATCTGAGCCCCACAAAAAAGCCCCCGCTGCCGCAAGGTAACGGGGGCTTTTTCATTCAACACCACAACACACTGTAGGAGCGAGCTTGCTCGCGATGGACGTCAACGATGACGCGGAAATCCTGAATAAACGCGGTGCATTTGAGACCATCGCGAGCAAGCTCGCTCCTACAGGATCAGGTTTACATTTCGACCTGCGTCCCCAGCTCAATCACCCGGTTCAGCGGCAGATTGAAGAAACGCAGGTTGCCGTTGGCGTTCTGCAACATGAACGCGAACAGCGCCTCGCGCCAGCGCGACATGCCTTCGAGCTTGGAGGCGATGACCGTTTCGCGGCTGAGGAAGTACGTGGTGCGCATGGGGCTGAAGTCCAGCTCTTCGAGATGACACAGCTTCAGCGCCTGCGGTACGTCCGGCTCATCGGTGAAGCCGAAATGCAGGATGACCCGGAAGAACCCTTCGCCATAGGAGTCGACCTCGAAGCGCCGATTCGGCGGCACCCGCGGGATGTCTTCGTACACTACCGTCAGCAGCACCACTTGCTCGTGCAGTACCTGGTTATGCAGCAGGTTGTGCAACAGCGCGTGGGGCACGGCATCCGGCCGTGCCGTCAGGAACACGGCGGTGCCCTGAACACGATGGGGTGGTTGTACGGCAATGCTGCTGATGAAGATCGGCAGCGGCAATCCACCCTCATCGATACGCTCGACCAGCAACTGCTTGCCGCGCTTCCAGGTGGTCATCAGCACAAACAGCGCGAAACCCGCGATCACCGGGAATGCACCGCCCTGAACAATTTTCGGTACGTTGGCGGCGAAGTACAGACCATCGACCAACAGGAAGCCGAACAATATCGGAACCGCGAAGATTGGTGGCCACTTCCACAGCAGCAGCATCACCGCCGACACCAGGATGGTGGTCATCAGCATGGTGCCCGTTACTGCCACGCCATAGGCCGAGGCCAGGGCACCGGAGGATTCGAAACCGATCACCAGCAGGATCACGCCGACCATCAACGCCCAGTTCACCGCACCGATGTAGATCTGGCCCTGTTCGGCACTGGAAGTGTGTCGGATGTGCATGCGCGGAATGTAACCGAGCTGGATCGCCTGGCGGGTCAGGGAGAACGCACCGGAAATCACCGCTTGCGAGGCAATCACCGTGGCCAGGGTCGACAGGCCGACCAGCGGGATCAACGCCCAGCTCGGCGCCAGCAGGTAGAAGGGGTTACGGGCCGCTTCCGGATCACCTAGCAGCAGCGCGCCCTGGCCGAAGTAGTTCAGCACCAGCGCCGGCAGTACAAGGATGAACCACGCACGTGCGATCGGCTTGCGGCCGAAGTGGCCCATGTCCGCGTACAGCGCTTCGGCACCGGTCAATGCCAGCACCACGGCGCCGAGAATCGTCACGCCCATGCCCGGATGGACCATGAAGAAACGTACGCCCCACATCGGGTTCATCGCTTCCAGGACTTCCGGATGCTGGCTGATGCCATAGACGCCCAATGCACCCAGCACGAGGAACCAGGTGACCATGATCGGCCCGAACAGAATGCCGATTCGCGCCGTGCCGTGACGCTGGATCAGAAACAGCGCGACCAGCACCACCAGCGACAGCGGCACGACCCAATGGTCGATACCTTCGAACGCCAGCCCCAGGCCTTCAATCGCCGACAGTACGGAGATCGCCGGGGTGATCATGCTGTCGCCATAGAACAATGCCGCGCCGATCAGTCCGCAGACCACCAGCAACATGCGCAATTTGGCATGCCCCGCCGCCGCCCGCCGGGCCAGTGCGGTCAAGGCCATGATCCCGCCTTCGCCCTGGTTGTCGGCGCGCAGCACGAACATCATGTACTTGATCGACACGACCCAGATCAGCGACCAGAAAATGAGCGCAAGAATCCCCAGCACCCCGTCATGGTTGACCGGCACGCCATAGCCTCCGGAAAATACTTCCTTCAGGGTGTACAACGGACTGGTGCCGATATCGCCATAAACCACCCCGACTGCCGCGACCAGCATGCCGATCGGCTTCACCGCCGAATGCTCGGCATCGGTAGCCTGACTACTTGCCTGACCCATCCACCACTCCTACTTCTCAGACCCGGGCTTCTTTGAAAGAAGCACTATGCTTTGTCGTGCAGCATGCGCTGTTTTACTTCACGTTACAGACGTTTTGTTGACAGTAAAAAATCTGTAAGGCGTAACGGCGCGAAGCATAGCGCAGCACTCGTCGTATTTCCCCGCATAAAGCTGGTCAAGTGAACGACTCATCGCTAGAATTGCGCACTTTTTGATCAGAGGCGCAGTTCAAGCGCCCGTCCGTCGGTTTTGCCCTGCCCGGCAAGCGGCGTCACAAAATACCGAGGTTAGACATGTCCACCACTCCTGCGCCGGCCAATCCAAAGGTTGGCTTCGTATCCCTGGGTTGCCCCAAAGCACTGGTCGACTCCGAGCGCATCCTTACCCAGCTGCGCATGGAAGGCTATGACGTGGTGTCCACCTACCAGGACGCCGATGTCGTGGTAGTCAACACTTGCGGCTTCATCGATTCGGCCAAGGCCGAGTCCCTGGAAGTGATTGGCGAAGCCATCAAGGAAAACGGCAAGGTCATCGTGACCGGCTGCATGGGCGTCGAAGAAGGCAACATTCGCAACGTACACCCGAGCGTGCTGGCGGTGACCGGCCCGCAGCAGTACGAGCAAGTGGTCAATGCCGTGCACGAAGTCGTGCCGCCGCGCCAGGACCACAACCCGCTGATCGACCTGGTGCCGCCACAAGGCATCAAGCTGACCCCGCGCCACTACGCCTACCTGAAGATTTCCGAAGGCTGCAACCACAGCTGCAGCTTCTGCATCATCCCGTCGATGCGCGGCAAACTGGTCAGCCGCCCGGTGGGTGATGTGCTCGACGAGGCCCAGCGTCTGGTCAAGTCCGGCGTCAAAGAGCTGTTGGTGATCTCCCAGGACACCAGCGCCTACGGCGTCGACGTGAAATACCGCACCGGTTTCTGGAACGGCGCGCCGGTGAAAACCCGCATGACCGAACTCTGCGAAGCCCTGAGCACCCTCGGCGTCTGGGTTCGCCTGCACTACGTTTACCCGTACCCGCACGTTGACGAGCTGATCCCGTTGATGGCCGCCGGCAAGATCCTGCCGTACCTGGACATCCCGTTCCAGCACGCCAGCCCGAAAGTGCTCAAGTCGATGAAACGCCCGGCCTTCGAAGACAAGACCCTGGCGCGGATCAAGAACTGGCGCGAAATCTGCCCGGACTTGATCATCCGTTCGACCTTCATCGTCGGCTTCCCGGGCGAGACCGAAGAAGACTTCCAGTACCTGCTGAACTGGCTGACCGAAGCCCAGCTCGACCGCGTCGGCTGCTTCCAGTACTCGCCGGTTGAAGGCGCACCGGCCAATGACCTGGACCTGGAAGTCGTCCCGGACGACATCAAGCAGGACCGCTGGGAGCGCTTCATGGCGCACCAGCAGGCCATCAGCTCGGCGCGTCTGCAAATGCGCATCGGCCGTGAGATCGAAGTGCTGGTCGATGAAGTCGACGAGCAAGGCGCGGTCGGCCGCTGCTTCTTCGATGCCCCGGAAATCGACGGCAACGTATTCATCGACAACGGCAGCAACCTCAAGCCGGGCGACAAGGTCTGGTGCAAAGTGACCGACGCCGACGAATACGATCTGTGGGCTGAACAGATCTAAACGCAAAAAATACGCAAAGCCCCGCTCTCTTGACGAGATGCGGGGCTTTTTTACGGCTATCGTTTGCACATGGAAGGATTCCTATCAACCACTGCATAAGAGGCAGACGGGCATGCGTCAGCATTCGGTCATCCACACGCCGAAACTCGGCGACTACGAAGAATTGACCCGGGTCTGGGAGGCCTCGGTACGCGCCACCCACGACTTTCTGCCAGACAGCTACATCGAACTGCTGAAGAACCTGGTGCTGACCCGCTACCTCGACGCGGTGATGCTGATCTGCACCAAGGATTCGAACCAGCGCATCACCGGGTTCGCCGGCGTCGCGGCGGGCAAGATCGAAATGCTCTTCATCGACCCCGACCATCGCGGCCAGGGCCTGGGCAAGAAATTGTTGCACTATGCCCTGGAACACCTGAACGCCGACGAACTGGACGTCAACGAACAGAACCCGCAAGCCCTCGGCTTTTACTTCAAGCAAGGCTTCGAGGTCATCGGTCGTTCGGAGGTCGATGGCATGGGCCAGCCGTATCCGTTGTTGCACATGCGTTTGCGTCAGGACCAGCAAAAATCACGGCATGGATGACACAACACAGATCAAATGTGGGAGCGGGCTTGCTCGCGAAGGCGGTGTGTCAGCCAACATACATGTTGAGGCTGATGGCCCTTTCGCGAGCAAGCCCGCTCCCACAAAAAGCCTCACTGCGTAAATGGAACCGGGATTAACCGGCGCCAGGCAGGTACAATGCCCACCCCCTTTTTGTTACGGCCCTGACATGACTGACCCGATTCGTCTCTCCAAACGCCTCATCGAACTCGTCGGCTGTTCCCGTCGGGAGGCTGAGCTGTTCATCGAGGGCGGCTGGGTCACCGTCGACGGTGTGGTCATCGACGAGCCGCAATTCAAGGTCGACACCCAGAAAGTCGAGCTTGATCCAGAAGCCAAGGCCACTGCGCCGGAACCGGTGACCCTGCTGCTCAATGTGCCCGCAGGCATGGACGCAGACACCGCCTTGGCCACCCTCGGCGCCGAGACCCTGAGCGAAGAGCACCGCTACGGCAAGCGCCCGTTGCGCGGGCACTTCCTGCGCCTGACCGCCAGCACCGACCTGCAGGCCAACGCCAGCGGGCTGCTGGTGTTCACCCAGGACTGGAAAATCCTGCGCAAACTCACCGCCGACTCCAGCAAGATCGAGCAAGAGTATGTGGTCGAGGTTGAAGGCGAGATGGTGGCCCACGGCCTGAACCGCCTGAACCACGGCCTGACCTACAAGGGCAAGGAGTTGCCGGCGGTCAAGGCCAGCTGGCAGAACGAGAACCGTCTGCGCTTTGCCATGAAGAACCCGCAGCCGGGCATCATCGCCCTGCTCTGCCAGGCGGTCGGCCTCAAGGTCGTCGGTATCCGCCGTATTCGCATCGGTGGCGTGTCCATCGGCAAAGTGCCGGTGGGGCAATGGCGCTATCTGTCCGGCAAAGAGAAGTTCTAAGGCTTTTCTGGCCGCCATCCATTTCGGCGCCGCGCCTGGCCGCGACGCTCACAGCTGAATATCAGGACTGCACACATGATTCATAACGACGTACTGCGCAGCGTGCGCTACATGCTCGACATCAGCGACAAGAAAGTCATCGAGATCATCAAGCTCGGCGGCCTGGACGTGACCCTGCCGGACCTGTTGACCTACCTCGACAAGAAAGAGGAAGACGAGGAAGGTTTCGTACGCTGCCCGGACGAAGTCATGGCGCACTTCCTCGACGGTCTGGTGATCTTCAAGCGCGGCAAGGACGAAAGCCGCCCGCCGCAGCCGATCGAAGTGCCGGTGACCAATAACATCATCCTGAAAAAGCTGCGGGTAGCGTTCGAGCTGAAAGAAGACGACATGCACGCGATCCTCAAGGCTGCCGAGTTCCCGGTGTCCAAGCCTGAACTGAGCGCACTGTTCCGCAAGTTCGGTCACACCAACTATCGCCCGTGCGGCGACCAGCTGCTACGCAATTTCCTCAAGGGCCTGACCCTGCGAGTGCGCCCGCAGTAAGCTCGAGACACATCTGTTTTCTGTAGGAGCTGGCTTGCCAGCGATGGTCGCAAACGATAACGCGTGCTGACTGGATGAGCGCGGCGGTCTCTCATCCTTCGCTGGCAAGCCAGCTCCTACAGGACCGAATGCCTCCCTATTCCGCGCAAAAATAGTGGCTCCGCTTCTGGCGGCTGACGACTAGGGTGTAAAGACCTCAGTTCTCAGGATTCGCCATGCATCCCTACTTTTCCCTGCAAGGCCGCACCGCCCTGGTGACCGGCGGCACCCGTGGTATCGGCAAGATGATCGCCAAGGCCTACGTCGAGGCGGGCGCCACCGTATACGTCTGCGCCCGCGACGTCGAAGCCTGCCAGCAAACCGCTGACGAACTCGGTGCACTTGGCCGCTGCCGCGCCATCGCGGCGAACCTCGCCACCGAAGAGGGCGTCCTGCAACTGGCCACGCGCCTGGGCGAGCAGATCACTCATCTGGACATCCTGGTGAACAATGCCGGCACCACCTGGGGCGCACCGTTGGAGAGCTACCCGATCAAAGGCTGGGAAAAAGTCATGCAGCTCAACGTGACGTCGGTGTTCAACTGCATCCAGCAGTTCCTGCCCCTGCTGCGCAAGGCCGGTTCCGAAGCGAATCCGGCGCGGATCATCAACATAGGATCGGTGGCAGGGATTTCCTCCTTCGGCGAGCAGGCGTATGCCTACGGGCCGAGCAAGGCTGCGTTGCACCAACTGTCGAGGATTCTGGCGCGCGAACTGGTGAGCCAGCACATCAACGTCAACGTGATCGCCCCGGGGCGGTTTCCGAGCAAGATGACCCAGCACATCGGCAATGATGAACAGGCGCTGGCGCAGGATACGGCGTTGATCCCGATGAAGCGTTGGGGCCGCGAGGAGGAAATGGCGGCGCTGGCGATCAGCCTGGCGAGTACTGCCGGGGCTTATATGACCGGGAATATCATTCCGCTGGATGGTGGGTTCAGCCTGTAGATCGGCGGTGCGGCCATCGCGGGCAAGCCACGCTCCCACAGGTTTTGAGACGGACACAAATCTTGTGTGCGCTCGAGAACCCTATGGGAGCGTGGCTTGCCCGCGATGACGGACTGATAGGCGCCACCGGGCCAAAGGCCGTGTGGGTTATCATGCCTGCCTTAAATTCCACCTCGACCCCAAACCATGACCTACAGCGTTTCCCCCATCGGCTTCGTGCGCTCCTGCTTCAAGGAGAAATTCGCCATTCCGCGCCAACCGCAACTGGCCCCGGCTGCCCGTGGCGTGCTGGAACTGGTGGCTCCGTTCGATCAAGGGGACGCGGTACAAGGCCTGGAGCAGGTCAGCCACGTGTGGCTGCTGTTCCTGTTCCACCAGGCCCTGGAAGAAAAACCTCGCTTGAAGGTCCGCCCACCGCGCCTCGGCGGCAACAAGTCCATGGGCGTGTTCGCCACCCGCGCCACCCACCGCCCCAATGGCATCGGTCAATCCGTGGTCAAGCTGGACAAGATCGAAGCCAATCGCCTGTGGATATCCGGTATTGACTTGCTGGACGGCACGCCGATTCTCGACATAAAACCCTACGTGCCTTACGCCGACATCATCGATACAGCCACCAACAGCATCGCCAGCGCTGCGCCGCTATTGATTCCCGTGCAGTGGACGGACGCAGCGCTGCAACAGGCTCACGAGCACGCTCAGCGTCTTGAAGAGCCTTTGGTTGAGTTGATCGAGCAATGCCTGGCGCAAGATCCACGCCCGGCCTATCAAATACCTGCACCCGAGCGGGAATACGGCGCGCAGTTCTGGGATCTGGATGTGCGTTGGCATTACCCGGAAACAAACGTGATCCGGGTCCTGGAAGTTATCCCGGTTAAATAAACCCGGCAACGAAAAAGCCCACATGACCTTTTCAGGCCATGCGGGCTTTTCTTTGTGCTGCGTACCTACTGTAGGAGCTGGCTTGCCAGCGATGGGCTCGAACTCACCGCGTTAAACCAGAAAACGCGCGTTATCGTTAACGACCATCGCGAGCGAGCTCGCTCCTACAACGTGACCTGCGGTCACTTCTCGACGAACGCTCGCTCGATCAGGTAATCACCCGGCTCGCGCATCCGCGGCGAAACCTTCAGGCCGAAGCTGTTCAGCACTTCACTGGTCTCGTCGAGCATGCTCGGGCTGCCGCACAGCATGGCGCGGTCGTCCTGCGGGTTGATCGGTGGCAGACCGATGTCGCTGAACAGCTTGCCGCTGCGCATCAGGTCGGTCAGACGACCTTCGTTCTCGAACGGCTCACGGGTCACGGTCGGGTAGTAGATCAACTTGTCACGCAGCGCGTCACCGAAGAACTCGTTCTGCGGCAGGTGCTCGGTGATGAACTCGCGGTAAGCGACTTCGTTGACGTAACGAACGCCGTGGCACAGGATCACTTTTTCGAAGCGCTCGTAGGTTTCCGGGTCCTGGATGACGCTCATGAACGGCGCCAGACCGGTGCCGGTGCTGAGCAGGTACAAATGTTTGCCAGGCTTGAGGTCATCCAGTACCAGCGTGCCGGTAGGCTTCTTGCTGATGATGATCTCATCGCCTTCCTTCAGATGCTGTAACTGCGAAGTCAGCGGACCATCAGGCACCTTGATGCTGAAGAACTCGAGATGCTCTTCCCAGTTCGGGCTGGCAATCGAGTAAGCGCGCATAAGCGGGCGGCCGTTGGGCTGTTGCAGGCCGATCATCACGAACTGACCGTTCTCGAAGCGCAGGCCCGGATCACGGGTGCACTTGAAGCTGAACAGAGTGTCGTTCCAGTGGTGAACACTGAGGACACGCTCGTGGTTCATGTTGCTCATGTACGTGGGACTCCTGGAGATTTGTCTGCGCGTGTTCGGCGCCTGCTCTGCAAAAAAAGCCAGCTCTGCGCAATTGCATCGCATTCTAAAGGCAGAGACAATATCTGTTAAATGGATTATTAAGATAAGGGTTATCGGTTATATCGATATGCGATTTACTCTCCGTCAACTTCAAGTATTCGTCGCCGTCGCCCAGCAGGAAAGTGTGTCCCGTGCCGCGGGCCTGCTCAACCTCTCGCAATCGGCGGCGAGCACCTCGATCACCGAACTGGAGCGCCAGTGCAGCTGCCAGTTGTTCGACCGTGCCGGCAAACGGTTGAGCCTGAACGCCCTGGGCAAACAGCTGTTGCCACAAGCGGTGGCGCTGCTGGACCAGGCCAAGGAAATCGAGGACCTGCTCAATGGCAAATCCGGTTTCGGCTCGCTGGCCGTGGGTGCGACCCTGACCATCGGCAATTACCTGGCCACATTGTTGATCGGCAGCTTCATGCAGCGCCACCCGGAAAGCCAGGTGAAGCTGCATGTGCAGAACACTGCCAATATCGTGCAGCAAGTGGCCCACTATGAAATTGATCTGGGTCTGATCGAAGGCGACTGCAGTCATCCGGACATCGAAGTGCAAAGCTGGGTCGAGGACGAACTGGTGGTGTTTTGCGCCCCTCAGCATTCGTTGGCCAAGCGTGGCACGGCCACCATGGAGGAGTTGAGCCACGAAGCCTGGATCCTGCGCGAACAGGGCTCGGGCACGCGGTTGACCTTCGATCAAGCCATGCGCCATCACCGCACTTCGTTAAACATCCGGCTCGAGCTTGAGCACACCGAAGCGATCAAACGCGCGGTGGAGTCTGGTTTGGGGATTGGCTGCATTTCCAGGCTGGCTTTGCGCGACGCATTTCGCCGCGGCAGCCTAGTACCTGTCGAGACGCCGGATCTGGATCTGGCGCGACAGTTTTATTTCATCTGGCATAAACAGAAATATCAGACCTCGGCGATGCGCGAGTTCCTCGATCTGTGCCGCGCCTTCACCGCCGGGGTTCAGCGCAGCGACGAGATCGTGCTGCCGACGATCGCCTAGAGCAGAATTACCGCCCACACCAGGGCAATCATGCTCAATGCCACGGCCTGGGCGGCACTGCCCATGTCCTTGGCATTCTTGGACAGCGGGTGCCGCTCAAGGGAAATGCGGTCGATGGCCGCCTCTACGGCCGAGTTGAGCAACTCAACGATCAACGCCAACAGGCATACCGCGATCAACAACGCCTGTTCGACCCGGCTGACATTCAGGAAGAACGACAACGGAATCAGGATGACGTTGAGCAATACCAATTGCCGAAAGGCAGCTTCACCGGTGAAGGCTGCGCGCAGGCCGTCCAGCGAATAACCGGAAGCATTGAGAATACGTTTCAGGCCGGTCTGGCCTTTGAAAGGTGACATAGAGTGGGCAACTGGCAAAAAAGAAGTGGGAAAGCTAGTTCAACCAAAGTCAAAAAAGCGTGAATTTGCCAGCCTTTAATGGCTGGAAATTGACTCAAGTTGTTGCAAGAGCAGCGCGGCCTGGGTCCGGGTCCGCACATTCAGTTTACGGAAAATCGCGGTCACGTGCGCCTTGATAGTCGCCTCGGAAACACTCAGCTCGTAGGCGATCTGCTTGTTCAGCAAGCCTTCGCAGACCATGGTCAGTACCCGGAATTGTTGCGGGGTGAGGCTGGCAAGCCCTTCGCTGGCCGCCTTGGCTTCATCCGAGACGCTGACCGCTTCGAACGCCTGTGGCGGCCAGAACACGTCGCCGTCGAGGACCGCCCGCACGGCTTTCTGGATCACACTCAAGTCGCTGGATTTGGGAATGAAGCCACTGGCGCCGAATTCACGAGACTTGACCATGATGGTCGGTTCTTCCTGGGCCGAGACCATGACCACCGGAATCTGCGGGTACTGCCCCCGCAGCAGGACCAGCCCGGAAAAACCGTAGGCCCCCGGCATGTTCAGGTCCAGCAGCACCAGATCCCAGTCGGACTTTTCCGTCAGGCGGGCTTCCAGTTCGGCGATGCTCGCCACTTCCACCAGACGGACATCCGGGCCAAGGCCCAGGGTCAGCGCTTGATGCAAGGCACTACGAAAAAGTGGGTGGTCATCGGCAATCAGGATTTCGTATGTGGCCATTTTTCAAATGATCCTGTTTTTCATGGGACGCCCGATGCATTCGGACCTCGCCAAAGCACCTCAAGGCACAGCCACGCAGCTGCACTGACAAGGCACGTTCAGCGCAAAAAACGGCGCCGAAAACTCCGGCCGCACCCTAATCGGCGCCAAGCATGCCCAGCGAAGCCGGGGTGGTCAAGCAGCATGGCCGGTACACTTTATTGCAGTATGCGCGACAATCAGTCCATCAATGGGGCGGCCACCTGAACATAGGGCATCAATTCGGCGTGTGCAGGGGTCGAAACGTTCATGTCCAACTGATGCTTGGCATCGAGGTAATGCTGGCTGAACACATCGAAGTAGGCATCCAGCGCCGATGCCGCGGCGACATCACCTGCAAGGTCGAGGCATAGCGCCGCCACTTCCGCCGTGCACAGATGCTCGCTGCGGGTCGAGCGACGCAACCGGTAGCGGGAGAGTTTCTCTGGCAACAGGCTGAGGATCGGCAGCCGGTCGAAATAGGGGCTCTTGCGAAAGATCTTTCGCGCTTCAGTCCAGGTCGCATCCAACAGAATGAAAAGCGGGCGCTTCGTGCCATCGACGTCCACGGTGTTTGTCACGCGCTCAGGTTCGACGTACTCACCCGGAAACACCAGGTAAGGCTGCCATTGCGGGTCGGACAACAGCGCCAGCAACTTCGGATCAACCTCGGTACGGGACCAGATGAAGGCATGGTTGTCAGGCACCACGTCGGCAATCAGCCAACCGGTGTTGCTCGGTTTGAACACCTCCTTGTTGGTCATGATCAGGCACACGCCGGAGCGGGTAGCGACCTGCGGACGCCATGCACACAGACAGTGACTCTCGATCACCCGGCAGTCACGGCAGCGCGGCGCACGCCAGCCGCGGGCCTGAATCGGCTTGATGCCCTCCTCTTCGCGCTGATCGCGCAAGCGGGCCACGGCATTCAAGGCAAAGCGCGCGGGGGTATGACTCATCGCGGGCAACGCCCACAGAGAAGGGAAATCGACACGAAAAACACTCGACAGGGTAAAAAGTGCCAGCAGTTTACCAGACCGCCCGGCGCAAGCCTGTACCGTCCAGCTAGCCTCCCCTATAATTCGCCGCCACTGAACGCACAGTCACGTGACGGGTCAAACCCCGCATCACTGAACCAGGAGAGTTTCATGCTGCGCCTTATCGTTCCTACCGCGGCCATTTTGCTGGCGTCGTCCTTCAACGCCCAGGCTGCGTCCTTGAAAGACACGGAACTGAACAAAATGCTGCAAAACGTCGCCACCCAAAGCAGCGTCGGCACTCCTCGAGCGATCAACGAAGACATTCTCGATCAAGGCTACACCGTTGACGGCAAACAGCTGATCAACCATCTGAGCGTGCAGAGCAGCCACGCCGACAAGATGCGCGCAGATCCAAAAGCGGTTTACTTCCAGTTGGGAGCCTCAGTCTGCCGAAACGAAGGGTTTCGCAAGCTGATGGCCAAGGGCGCGATCATGCGTTACGACTTCACTGAGGTGAAGACCAACCGCCCGGTCGGTTCCGCAAGCTTCCAGGAATCGGATTGCCTGCAACCTGCCAAGAAGAAAAAGTAATCACCTGGAGTTGGCGCGCCGTTGTTCATCTTCGGCGCGCAGTTCCGCCAGCAGCGCCTGCAAGTAATGCGAACGACGCTCGCCACCGCGCAAACGTCGGCAGCACTCCTCTTCGAGACTCAAATGATGGGTCTCGGCCGATGACTTCAGCAATCGATACAGTTGCGTATCGATCTCCAGAACGACTCTGGCCATGGTTTCCCGCCTCCTTGCACTTCACTCATGTTTGAGCAAAAAATCCTTGAACCGCTTGTATTGCGCGCCTTGCCGTTGACGCAAAGTTGTCGTGTCGCACCTGTAACTTAGTAAATCAGAGTGCAGCACACGCGACGTGCGTTCAGACGAGCGGTGAAAGCACCTTGCAAATCGTCAATAAGCGGTTGCCAGGAAAGACTTTGAGGCGCAATGATCAAGGCAGCGCAAATCACTGTGAAGGTCTAGATTTCAGGTTATCCACGTTCATTTTTCAGGGCTGGAAAGGGGCTGCCCGTCGCTTGTCGTATTGTGCGAATGTTTCTTTCATCCAAGGGAAAAACAGAACCTGTTTGGATGATCCGGTGTTTTTCGGGTCAAGTAGATCGCCCAGGCATGGGCCGGGGCAGACAGCGACACATGAAGTGTCGTGGCACCGACGTACATTGTCGGGCCGAGGGTTCTGTGCAGAAGGAGAAGTTGAATGCCTTACCAACCGAATGACCTCCTGAGCCGTCATTTTGAAGAAAGCGGCCACGACCTCATCAGCAAGGTCGAAGAACAGCTCAAGCTGATTTCACCCAACAGCCCGAACATCCCGATCTACCGCGATATGATCCTGACCGTGCTACGCATGGCCCAGGAAGACCACAACCGCTGGAATGCCAAAATCACCCTGCAGGCCCTGCGCGAACTGGAACAGGCTTTTCGCGTGCTCGAACAATTCAAGGGGCGGCGCAAGGTCACTGTTTTCGGCTCGGCCCGTACCCCCATGGAACACCCGCTCTACAGCATGGCCCGGGAACTCGGTGCCGCGCTGGCGCGCTCGGACATGATGGTCATCACTGGCGCCGGTGGCGGCATCATGGCCGCCGCCCATGAGGGCGCCGGACTGGCAAACAGCCTAGGGTTCAACATTACCCTGCCCTTCGAACAGCATGCCAACCCCACTGTCGACGGCACGACCAGCCTGCTGCCCTTCCACTTCTTCTTCACCCGCAAGCTGTTCTTCGTCAAGGAAGCCGATGCCCTCGTGCTGTGCCCGGGTGGCTTCGGTACCCTGGATGAAGCGCTGGAGGTGCTGACGCTGATCCAGACCGGCAAAAGCCCATTGGTACCCGTGGTGCTGCTCGACACGCCGGACGGCAAATTCTGGCAAGGCGCACTGGACTTCATTCACCAGCAACTGGAGGAAAACCACTACATCCTGCCCACTGACATGAAGCTGATGAAACTGGTCTACAACGTCGAAGAAGCGGTAGAGCACATCAACCAGTTCTACAGCAACTTCCACTCCAGTCGCTGGCTCAAGCATCAGTTCCTGATTCGCATGAATCACACACTCAGCGACCACACACTCGAACACATGCAGGAGGCGTTCGCCGACCTGTGCCTGAGCGATCATTTCCATCAGCACGCTTACAGCGGTGAAGAACACAACGAAGCCGAATTCAGCCATCTGGCGCGGCTGGTCTTCAACTTCAATGCCCGCAATCATGGCCGCCTGCGCGAGCTTGTGGACTACATCAACCTGCCGGAAAACTGGGCACAATCAAAACCCCAGGTACAACAACGCACGCGGGAGCCGTCAAAGGTTTCGTGAGGCATAAAAAACGGCCCGCTATCTAAATAGCGGGCCGTTTCAGTTCAATCGTCCATCCCTCGACCGCTGAACAGGCGGTTGATCATTTCCATGGAGTATCCCCGATACGCCAGGAACCTGCCTTGTTTGGCTCGCTCCCTGGCGTCTGCCGGCAATTGCCCGGAGAACTTGCGTCGCCAGGTATCGATCAATTGCTCCTGCCAATCGATACCGCTCTCACGCAGGGCGAGTTCAATATCGGTGCGCTGCAGGCCACGCTGGCCCAACTCTTCACGAATGCGTAAAGGGCCATAACCGGAGCGGGCGCGGTAGGAAACAAAACTTTCCAGGTAACGGGTTTCGGACAACAACCCCTCTTCCGTCAACCGGTCGAGTGCTGTTTCGATCATTTCAGGGAGGGCGCCGCGCTGACGCAGTTTACGCGTCAGCTCGACACGACCGTGCTCGCGTCGTGCGAGCAGGTCCATTGCGGTTCGCCGCACCGCGACGAGTGTATCGAGTACGGCGGTCATCGCTTCGATCAGATATCAGCGTCAGCCAGGTCGTCTTCGGTCTCTTTGACCGCAGAAGCTTTGGCGTCCGCAACCGATGCAGGCGACAGCAGCTTGTCACGCAGTTGCTTCTCCAGCTTTGCCGCGACTTCCGGATTGTCTGCCAGGAACTTGGCCGAGTTGGCCTTGCCCTGACCGATCTTGGTGCCTTCATAGGCATACCAGGCACCGGACTTCTCGACGAAACCGTGCAGAACACCCAGGTCGATCATCTCACCGTTGAGGTAGATGCCCTTGCCGTAAAGAATCTGGAACTCGGCCTGACGGAACGGCGAAGCCACCTTGTTCTTGACAACCTTGACGCGGGTTTCGCTACCGACGACTTCATCACCTTCCTTCACCGCGCCAGTACGACGGATGTCCAGACGAACCGATGCGTAGAACTTCAGTGCGTTACCACCGGTGGTGGTTTCCGGGCTACCGAACATCACGCCAATTTTCATACGGATCTGGTTGATGAAGATCACCAGGCAGTTGGCGTTCTTGATGTTACCGGTGATTTTACGCAGTGCCTGGGACATCAGACGGGCTTGCAGGCCCACGTGCATGTCACCCATTTCGCCTTCGATTTCAGCCTTTGGCACCAGGGCGGCCACGGAGTCGACGATGATCACGTCAACCGCGTTGGAACGCACCAGCATGTCGGTGATTTCCAGGGCCTGCTCGCCGGTATCCGGCTGGGAAACCAGCAGGTCGTCGACGTTGACGCCCAGCTTGCCCGCGTACTCAGGGTCGAGGGCGTGTTCGGCGTCGACGAATGCGCAGGTCGCGCCGGCTTTTTGAGCCTGGGCGATCACGGACAAGGTCAGCGTGGTTTTACCGGAAGATTCAGGACCGTAGATTTCAACAATACGGCCTTTTGGCAGACCGCCGATGCCGAGAGCGATGTCCAGCCCCAGAGAGCCAGTGGAAATGGCCGGGATCGCCTGACGGTCCTGATCGCCCATACGCATTACGGCACCCTTGCCGAATTGACGTTCGATCTGACCCAGGGCCGCAGCCAAGGCTTTCTTCTTGTTGTCGTCCATTAAAGTCCTCACGTAATCAATAAGGCCTGACGGCCAACACCTGTATAAGTAGCCAGTATTATTCCACAGCGTTTCCGGATCGCCTACCCCTGATTTGAGATTTCTGCCGCGGCATAGCGCAGCAGCCCCTCTAGCGCGGCCTTCACCGTTTGTCGGCGGACGTCATCGCGATTACCCGGGAAGTGCTGCCGCTCGCAGAACACCTGATCTCCGACGCCCCAAGCCAGCCACACCGTGCCAACCGGCTTGTTCGCCGTTCCGCCATCCGGCCCGGCGATGCCACTGACCGCCACGGAGAAATACGCGCTATTTTTCTCCTGCGCCCCCCGGACCATCGCCTCGACCACCTCGCGGCTGACCGCGCCCACGGTGGTGAACAACTCCACCGGTACATTCAGTTGCAGGGTTTTCTGTCGGTTGGAGTAAGTGACATAACCGGCCTCGAACCAGGCCGAACTCCCGGGGATACGGGTAATTGCCTCGGCGATGCCTCCGCCGGTGCAGGACTCCGCCGTGGTGACATGGGCATTGAGAACCTGCAGGCGTCTGCCGAGTTCGGCGGCGAGCTGGGTGATTTCGTTCACGGTCATCTCCTGATCGGGCGGGATGAGGTTAACCGTACACGAGCAGACCGCACTTGCAAGCGACAGGAACGATCAAAATGTAAAGAACCGGAGGCTCTGGAAAAGGCCTGTCGGAGAATCAATCTTCCACGTCACCGGAGGGGGTATGGCCGATCCCCATGCGCTTGGCCAGCCAACGCTCATACAACCCCAGAACGACGTCTGTCCCGGCCATCGCCGCTAAACAACCACCCGCACAAGCAGCCCAGATGGAAACATTGGCAGCGTGCAGCAGCATGATGACCGAAGCGCCGCAGATCATGCTGGACCCAGACCGCAGGCTCAGGCGTCGGACAAGGGACCAGCCACGAACGCCCTCTTTTTCGGCACGCCACATTTCACCGGTAACGCCACCAAGTATTGGCAGGCTGATGACCAGCCACAGAGGCATGTCCAGCAACGCATATTGCTCAGCGGTCATTTCATGCCTCCTTGAGTAGTGATCACAGCGCATTCGTTAATAGTCAGGCAGCAACATTATGCACTTATGCATAATCAGTCAATGCACAAACGCATTATTAAAAGTATGCCCAATGCTTTCAGCGCACGAAAAAAACCCGCTCGGGAAGCGGGTTTTATCTAAACGGATGAGTGTTAGCGGGCGTACATACCCCACCAGAAGACATGTCCGAGGATAACAATCGGCTCCTCCTGGATCTCCTGAAAGGTGTAATCTTCATCCGGATGCTCGTCACGGTTGAAGCTGCGCAAGCGAATGCCGGTCGGCAGGCGATAGAGTTGCTTCACCCGCAATTGGCCGTTGTGATTGATTGCATAAAGGTCGCCGTCAACGATATCGCCAATGCCGCACTTGCCGGCATTGACCCCGACCGTGGCGCCGTCGCGCAGCACCGGCAACATGCTGTTGCCCCGCACTGTCACGCATTTGGCCTGGTCGAACTGCACGCCGTTATGGCGTAGGCTCCGCTTGCCGAAGCGCAGGCTAGAGCGCTCGCTCTCCTCGATAACGAATCTTCCCGATCCCGCAGCCAATTCAACCTCGCGAAGAAAGGGGACCGACACCTCGTCGTCATCGACCGGGGTATCGTCGTCCCACAGACTTATATCCTTGAGTTCCGAATGCACAGGAGCACGCCCGGCATTGGCGGCAGACGAGACGTCCGCGCGGCCACGCAACTGGTCGGTGCTCAAGGCGAAATACTCGGCAATCTTCGAAATATGTTTATCCGAAGGATCGACGATCTTCCCGCTGAGAATGCGCGAGAGCGTGGATTGAGGCACGCCGGTGCGACGGTGAAGCTCCGTGGGGGAGATCCCGTGCTGATCGAGCAATGCCCTTAATACAGTAGATACGTTGCGCTTTTGCATAACGCGCATAGTGCTTGCACTTTTCGAAGAAGACAATGCTGATTTGCATAATCGATGCATAACATGATTTTTGCATCGTAAAGGATGTCACCCGGCCGTGGCGCCTGCGTCGGGCGGACCGCCCATGGTAACCTTGCGCCCATCGCGGAAAAGCCCGGCCGTTGCCCTGCTTTTGCCCCACCTCTTTCAACGAGCTTCCTGACAATCCGATGAATAAAGCCGTCTCCGACCTGTCCTCCCACACCCCGATGATGCAGCAGTACTGGCGCCTGAAAAACCAGCACCCGGACCAGCTGATGTTCTACCGCATGGGCGACTTCTACGAGATCTTCTATGAAGACGCGAAGAAGGCCGCCAAGTTGCTGGACATCACCCTGACGGCCCGCGGGCAGTCGGCCGGCCAGGCGATTCCGATGTGCGGGATTCCTTACCACGCCGCCGAGGGTTACCTGGCAAAACTGGTGAAGCTTGGCGAATCGGTGGTGATCTGCGAGCAGGTCGGCGACCCGGCCACCAGCAAAGGGCCGGTGGAGCGGCAGGTGGTACGCATCATCACGCCTGGGACGGTGAGTGACGAGGCGCTGCTCGACGAGCGCAGGGACAACCTGATCGCCGCCGTCCTGGGCGATGAGCGCCTGTTCGGCCTGGCAGTGCTGGACATCACCAGCGGCAACTTCAGCGTGCTGGAGATCAAGGGTTGGGAAAACCTGCTGGCGGAACTAGAGCGGGTCAACCCGGTGGAGTTGCTGATCCCGGATGACTGGCCCAAGGACTTGCCGGCGGAAAAACGCCGCGGCGTACGTCGCCGTGCGCCGTGGGATTTCGAGCGCGATTCGGCGCTCAAAAGCCTGTGCCAGCAATTCTCGACCCAGGATCTCAAGGGCTTTGGCTGCGAGAACCTGACCCTGGCGATCGGTGCCGCCGGTTGCCTGCTGGCCTACGCCAAGGAAACCCAGCGCACCGCCCTGCCCCACTTGCGCAGTTTGCGTCATGAACGCCTGGACGACACCGTGGTGCTCGATGGCGCCAGCCGTCGCAACCTGGAGCTCGACACCAACCTGGCCGGGGGCCGCGACAACACCCTGCAATCGGTGGTGGACCGTTGCCAGACCGCCATGGGCAGCCGCCTGCTGACCCGCTGGCTGAATCGCCCATTGCGCGACTTGACGGTGCTGTTGGCACGCCAGAGCTCGATCACCTGCCTGCTCGACGGTTATCGCTTCGAAAGACTGCAACCGCAGCTCAAGGAAATCGGCGACATCGAGCGGATTCTTGCGCGGATCGGCCTCCGTAATGCCCGCCCCCGCGACCTCGCCCGCTTGCGTGACGCCCTCGGCGCACTGCCCGAACTGCAAGTGGCAATGACGGAGCTCGAAGCCCCACACCTCCAGCAACTCGCCACTATCACCAGCACCTACCCGGAACTGGCGGCACTGCTGGAAAAAGCCATCATCGACAACCCGCCCGCGGTCATTCGTGATGGGGGCGTGCTAAAAACCGGCTACGACAGCGAACTCGACGAATTGCAGTCGCTGAGCGAAAACGCCGGACAGTTCCTGATCGACCTCGAGGCACGGGAAAAGGCCCGCACCGGCCTGTCGCATCTGAAGGTTGGTTACAACCGCATCCACGGTTACTTCATCGAGCTGCCAAGCAAGCAGGCGGAATCGGCACCGGCCGACTATATTCGCCGCCAGACGCTCAAAGGCGCCGAACGCTTCATTACGCCGGAACTCAAGGCATTCGAAGACAAGGCACTGTCAGCCAAGAGTCGCGCCCTGGCCCGCGAGAAGATGCTGTACGAAGCGTTGCTCGAAGATCTGATCAGCCAGCTGCCACCGTTGCAGGACACCGCCGGCGCCCTGGCCGAGCTGGACGTCTTGAGCAACCTGGCCGAACGTGCACTGAACCTCGATCTGAACTGCCCGCGCTTCGTCAGCGAGCCGTGCATGCGCATCAGCCAGGGTCGTCACCCGGTGGTCGAACAAGTGCTGACCACGCCGTTCGTGGCCAACGACCTGAGCCTGGACGACAACACCCGCATGCTGGTGATCACCGGTCCGAACATGGGCGGTAAATCCACCTACATGCGTCAGACCGCATTGATTGTGCTCCTGGCGCACATCGGCAGCTTCGTGCCAGCGGCCAGTTGCGAATTGTCGCTGGTCGACCGCATCTTCACCCGGATCGGCTCCAGCGATGACCTGGCCGGCGGGCGTTCGACCTTCATGGTGGAAATGAGCGAAACCGCGAACATCCTGCACAACGCCACCGAGCGCAGCCTGGTGCTGATGGACGAAGTCGGGCGCGGCACCAGCACCTTCGACGGTCTGTCCCTGGCATGGGCGGCGGCCGAGCGCCTGGCGCATCTGCGTGCCTACACGCTGTTCGCCACCCACTACTTTGAACTGACCGTCCTGCCGGAAGCCCAGCCGCTGGTGGCCAACGTGCACCTCAATGCCACCGAGCACAACGAGCGCATCGTATTCCTGCACCACGTATTGCCCGGGCCGGCCAGCCAGAGTTATGGCCTGGCCGTTGCGCAGCTGGCAGGCGTACCGAGCGAGGTCATCACCCGTGCTCGCGAGCATCTGAGCCGCCTGGAAGACACCGCCCTGCCCCACGAAACACCGGCACCGGCCAAAGGCAAACCGGCCGCGCCGCAACAAAGCGACCTGTTCGCCAGCCTGCCGCACCCGGTGCTGGATGACCTGGCCAAGCTCGACCTGGACGACATGACGCCACGTCGTGCTCTCGAAATGCTCTATACACTAAAGACACGGATCTAACGCAGCGGCTTGCAAGCTGTTAGAATCTCGCGCGGTTTGGGATGCTGCTGGCTAATAGCCTGGCCAGCAGACTATCGCTCCCGAACCTGGCGACCCCTACGAGAAGGGGCGCAGCAAGCCGCGCCTGAGGAGAAAATTAGAAATGACCTTCGTCGTCACCGACAACTGCATCAAGTGCAAGTACACCGACTGCGTAGAAGTCTGTCCGGTGGACTGCTTTTACGAAGGCCCGAATTTCCTGGTGATCCACCCGGATGAGTGCATCGATTGCGCGCTGTGCGAACCTGAATGCCCTGCCGTGGCTATCTTCTCTGAAGATGAAGTTCCGGCCGGCATGGAAAACTTCATTGAGCTGAACGCTGAGTTGGCCGATATCTGGCCAAACATCACCGAACGCAAAGATCCAATGCCCGATTCCGCAGAATGGGACGGCAAGCCAGGCAAGATCGCAGACCTCGAACGCTGATTACCCCCGCGTTCGCGAAAAAGGCCCCACAAGGGCCTTTTTGCTTTTCTGCGGGCAAAAAAAGGGGCGGTTTGACCCGCCCACATTTTTTCCCTATTCCCTGTATTCCTTTTCATCGTCCTGATGAATCGCGTCCTGCGATATCCATATCCCTCATCCATGAAGGACGTGTCTGTCCGTCGACACAACCTCAATACTAGAGTGTTCCCCTCCGGGATCAATCGGCCCTTGGCGCGAGATTCAGGTGTCACACATCATTAATACTAAAAAATATTAATATAAATCAAAGATATATAGGCGGTCGACGCTCCGAATGGACGACTGCCGGGGTGTAAAAATAACGAACACTTACGCAAGAGTAAGCCTAGGCTTACAGCACGAAACCAAAATCCCGAGGGGACTCGGTCTCCTGGCCAGGCAATAAAAAACCCCGAGCCAGTCGGGGTTTTTCATGCCATCGCAGTAAGTGCCTTATTGGAACAGCGACTCGCTCGACAGACCATTTTTTTCCAGGATCTCGCGCAGCCGCTTCAAGCCTTCCACCTGAATCTGTCTGACCCGCTCCCGGGTCAGGCCGATTTCCAGGCCGACGTCTTCAAGGGTGCTGCTTTCATGGCCGCGCAGGCCGAAGCGGCGTACAACCACTTCGCGTTGCTTGTCGGTCAGTTCCGAGAGCCATTGATCGATGCTCTGGGACAGGTCGTCGTCCTGCAACAATTCGCATGGATCGGTTGGACGGTCGTCAGTCAGGGTGTCCAGCAGGGTTTTATCCGAATCCGGACCCAGCGAGACGTCGACCGAAGAAACCCGTTCGTTAAGGCCTAGCATACGCTTGACCTCTCCCACCGGTTTTTCCAGCAGGTTGGCGATTTCTTCGGGTGAGGGTTCATGGTCGAGTTTTTGCGTCAGCTCCCGCGCGGCCCGCAGGTACACATTCAGCTCCTTGACCACATGGATCGGCAACCGGATGGTCCGGGTCTGATTCATGATTGCGCGTTCGATGGTCTGGCGAATCCACCAGGTCGCGTAGGTCGAGAAGCGGAAACCGCGTTCCGGATCGAACTTCTCCACCGCCCGGATCAAGCCGAGGTTGCCCTCTTCGATCAGGTCCAGTAGCGACAACCCACGATTGACGTAGCGTCGGGCGATTTTCACCACCAGTCGCAGGTTGCTTTCAATCATGCGTTTGCGCCCGGCCGGATCGCCACTTTGCGACAGGCGCGCAAAATGAACTTCTTCTTCGGGTGATAGCAGGGGAGAGAAACCAATTTCATTGAGATACAACTGCGTGGCATCAAGTGCCCGCGTGTAGTCAATGTACTTGTGCTGTTTCAAGGATGCGGAGTGTTTGGATTTGGCACGAACGGAAGGTGGAGCCGCCCCTTCATCATTCGACATCGAATCCGTATCGATGCTGCTCTCCATCAGGAGAACCTCATCGTCGATGTCAAACTCCGGCACTTCTTTACTGAGAGCCATTGTTATAGTCCTTTGGTGAGTTCGACCTCAAGCTCAAGCGGCGCCTTTCTCCCTGGCAACGCTGGAGCCTGTCCCCTCTACGCGACGGAACAGGCTGGTAGCGATCAACGGCGTGGCAGGAATTGCAGCGGATCTACAGGTTTACCTTGGCGGCGAATCTCAAAATGCAGTTTCACCCGGTCTGTACCCGTTGACCCCATTTCGGCAATTGTCTGTCCGACCTTGACCTGCTGCCCCTCCCGAACCAACAGCCTGCGGTTATGTCCGTAGGCACTGACGTAGGTTTCACTGTGCTTGATGATCACTAATTCGCCGTAGCCCCTTAAGCCACTCCCGGCGTATACCACCGTCCCATCAGACGCAGCTAAAACAGGCTGTCCCAAATCTCCGGCGATATCAATTCCTTTATTCAAACTACCGTTTGAAGAGAATTTTCCAATCAGAATGCCATTAGATGGCCATCCCCAGCCGGTCGGGGCTGGCCCGGGAGGTGGCAAAGGAGCAGGGGCTGGCTTGCTCGCGACGGACGGTACAACCGTCGTTGTGCTGGTGGTCGTACCGTTTGCCGAACGACGGATGACCGTGGTTTTACTCGACGACGAAGGTGTTGAACTGGACGAGCTGACCACCGCCGTCGACGTTGAATTTGTACGACCATCAAAGCGAATCGTCTGACCCGGACGGATGGTGTAAGGCGCAGGAATGTTGTTGCGTGCCGCCAGGGCCTTGTAGTCCCAGCCGTAACGGAAGGCGATGGAGAACAGGGTGTCCTTGGGCCGAACAATGTATTGCCCGGTGGTCACGGCTGGACGCTGAGCCGCGGCATTGTTACGGTCCACGACACGAACATCGCTGGACTTGTTGCTGGAACAACCGACCAGCAAAGTGCTCAAGACAAGGCCAGTCACCAGGCGCTGAAAGCTCGTTTTACTCATACGCTGCGCAATGACTGTGAGACTCACCCGCCGCTCCCTCTGTGGTGGCTGAAAATGTGAAATGCCGGAGTCCGGCATGAACTGTCGCAAGTATAACGGGCCGTGCACGCTTTACCTTTAATGTGGCGAATCGGTGCCGCGCACACGTTTGCTGCCTGACGATGAATCCCGTTTAACACAACGATGCCGCTGTAAGACAAAGGCAATCGAAGAGAATTCAGCGTGCCGAAACAAATGCTCAGGCCAGTGGCCCATTGAGCAGTGGCACGAAGCGCACAGCCCCCAGGACATGCCTGGAAAAACCTTGTTCCTCGCGGATGATCAGCATCAATTGCTGGACTTCGCCGGCCCCGACCGGGATCACCATTCGGCCTCCCGGTGCCAACTGGTCAAGCAATGCCTGGGGCACGTCGGTTGCCACTGCGGTGACGATAATCCCGTTGTATGGTGCCAGTGCCGGCCAGCCCTCCCAGCCATCGCCCCAGCGGAACACCACGTTGCGCAGATTCAGTTCGACCAGGCGTTCCTTTGCCCGATCCTGCAGAACCTTGATGCGCTCGACCGAGAACACACGCTCGACCAGTTGCGACAGCACCGCCGTCTGATAGCCCGACCCGGTGCCGATCTCCAGCACCTTGTCGAGCGGACCGGCCTCCAGCAGCAGCTCGCTCATGCGCGCCACCATATAAGGCTGGGAGATGGTCTGGTTGTTGCCAATCGGCAGCGCGGTGTCTTCATAGGCACGGTGCGCCAGCGCTTCGTCGACGAACAGGTGGCGCGGGGTCCGGCGAATGACCTCCAGTACCCTGGCGTTGGAGATGCCTTCTTCGTACAGACGCTGGATCAGCCGCTCCCGGGTTCGCTGGGAGGTCATGCCGATGCCGCGACGCAGCATATCGTCTTGTTCGCGACCCATCAGCGCAGCCCCTCCAGCCAGCCGTCCAGACTTCTGAAGGCATCATTGAAGGTGCGATCCAGTTGCAGCGGCGTGATCGAAACATAACCCTGCATCACTGCATGGAAATCGGTACCCGGACCACCGTCTTCGGCATCCCCGGCCGCCGCGATCCAGTAACCGGACTTGCCCCGCGGATCCACCACTTTCATCGGTGCCGCGGCTCGGGCGCGATGGCCCAGGCGGGTCAGCTGGATACCGCGGATGCGGTCCAGCGGCAAATTGGGAATGTTCACGTTCAGTACCGTACGCGGTGGCAGATCCAGGTCAGCATGGGCTTCAACCAGTTTGCGCGCGAAATGGGCAGCTGTGGGAAGGTTCTCTACCTGGCGTGAGACCAGCGAAAAGGCAAACGAGGGGTGATTCAGGAAACGCCCCTCGAGGGCCGCCGCCACCGTGCCGGAATACAGGACATCGTCCCCCAGGTTCGCACCCAGGTTTATTCCGGAAACCACCATGTCCGCTTCGCGCTCCAGCAGGCCGTTGAGGCCCAGGTGCACACAATCGGTCGGCGTGCCGTTGAGGCTGATAAAGCCGTTGGCCAGGGTTTGCGGGTGCAACGGACGGTCGAGCGTCAGCGAACTGCTGGCGCCGCTCTTGTCCTGGTCCGGGGCGATAACCACGCACTCGGTGTAATCCGCCAGCGCAGCATAAAGCGCGGCGAGACCGGGTGCTGTTACCCCATCGTCGTTAGAAATCAGAATACGCATGGGCTGTCCGTCTGCCCCACCGGCACCAGATCAACAAGCTCGCGCACCAATACGGTGGCGAAGCATCCGGCCGGCAGGACGAATTCCAGTTGCAGAATGTCAGGCTCGGGATAATGCCACGTCAACCCGCCAATGGGCAGCCGCAGGATGCGACGTTCGTGGCTCATACCGGCGTTAATCAACCAATCGCGAAGGTCTGCTTCGCGCGCAGCGATTGCCTGCTCCAGTTCATGGACAACGCCCGTGGCCGGCGAGTCACCTTCGCCCCACTGCGGGCCGGTCGGGTGCAGATCGAGAATCGCCAGGCGCGGGTCGCTGCACTCGGCTTCGCCTGCCGGGAAAAAGCTGCGGCTGTCGGTGAACGCCAGCAGATCGCCCACCTGGGCACGCTGCCAGGTGCCATCGGCAACTCGTGCGGCCAGCACCTGATTGAACAGAAAACTGCGCGCCGTGGAGAGCAGACGCGAGCGCACGTTGCGCTGCTCCGGCAAGGCCTTGCGCGCGGCCCAGGCGCGAGCATCGACGACGTTGCCGCCGTCATGGCCGAAACGCTGGGCGCCGAAATAATTGGGGATGCCTTGTTTGGCGATCAGTTGCAGACGTTCTTCAAGCGCAGCCTTGTCGCCAGCGAATTGCGTCAGGCGCAACGTAAAACCGTTGGCCGAGTGGGCACCGCGTTGCAGTTTGCGCTTGTGGCGGGCGGTCTTGAGGATCTTCAGCGTATCGTTTTCCGCAGCCGACAGATCAGGGTCGGCCTTGCCCGGCAATTGCACGCTGAACCACTGGCGAGTCAACGCCTGACGGTCCTTGAGCCCGGCATAACTGACGGTGCGCAATGGCACGCCGGCAGCCTTGGCAATCCGTCGCGCCGCTTCTTCAGTATTCAGACCACGCTTTTCCACCCAGATCCACAGGTGTTCGCCCTCGCCGCTGAGGGGAATGTCGAGGACTTCGTCGACCTGGAAATCTTCGGCGATCGCTTTCAGGACCGCCGTGCCGAGGGCCTCACCGTAAGCCCGCGGGCCGAGCAATTGCAGTTCGTTCATGCGCGCAGCAACAAGGCAACGGAGTGCACGGCAATGCCTTCTTCGCGACCGACAAAGCCGAGCTTTTCGGTGGTGGTAGCTTTCACGTTCACTTGATCCAACTCTACTTGAAGATCCGCGGCGATCAGCGCGCGCATCGATTCGATATGCGGGGCCATTTTCGGCGCCTGGGCGACGATGGTGTTATCGACGTTGCCGACTTTCCAGCCTTTGGCATGGACCAGTGCGACGACGTGACGCAACAGCGCACGGCTGTCGGCGCCCTTGAATTGCGGGTCGGTATCCGGGAAATGCTTGCCGATGTCGCCCAGCGCCGCGGCGCCGAGCAAGGCATCGCTCAAGGCGTGCAAGAGGACGTCACCGTCAGAGTGGGCGAGCAGCCCGAAGCTGTGTGCAATGCGCACACCGCCCAGAGTGATGAAATCGCCTTCAGCGAAACGGTGCACATCATAGCCGTGGCCAATACGCATAAAAAAACGCCCCGATTTTTGTCAGGGCGTGATTCTACCTGCATTAGCCAACCAGAGCATGCGCGTGATGCCGCAAGTGCTCATCGATGAAACTGGCAATGAAGAAATAGCTGTGGTCATAGCCCGGCTGCAGGCGCAACGTCAGCGGGTGACCGGCCAGTTTGGCCGCCTGCTGCAAGGCTTCCGGCTTGAGCTGGTTGGCGAGGAAGTCGTCGCGATCACCCTGGTCGACCAACAGCGGCAGCTGCTCATCGGCCTCGGCAATCAACGCGCAGGCATCCCATTCGCGCCATTTCGAACGGTCCTCTCCCAGATAGCGGGAAAAGGCTTTCTGCCCCCACGGGCAATCCATCGGGTTGTTGATTGGCGAGAACGCCGACACCGACAGATAGTGCCCCGGATTGCGCAAGGCGCAGACCAGCGCACCGTGGCCGCCCATGGAATGGCCACTGATACCGCGCCTGTCCGACGCCGGGAAATGGGCTTCGACCAATGTCGGCAATTCCTGCACGACATAGTCATGCATCCGATAGTGCCGCGACCACGGTTCCTGAGTGGCATTCAGGTAAAACCCGGCGCCGAGGCCAAAGTCCCAGGCGCCATCCGGATCGCCCGGCACTTCAGGACCGCGAGGGCTGGTGTCCGGTGCGACGATGATCAGACCGAGCTCCGCGGCCATGCGCATGGCGCCGGCCTTTTGCATGAAGTTCTCGTCGGTGCAGGTCAGGCCGGACAACCAGTACAACACCGGCAGCTTGCCGCCCTGCTCCGCTTGCGGTGGCAGGTAGACGGCGAACACCATGTCGCAGCCGAGCACTTCCGAGCGATGGCGATAGCGTTTGTGCCAGCCGCCGAAGCTTTTCTGGCAGGAGATGTTTTCCAGGCTCATGGCGGACCTCAGAAATGGATGACGGAGCGAATGCTTTTCCCTTCGTGCATAAGGTCAAACGCCTTGTTGATATCTTCCAGGCCCATGGTGTGGGTGATGAAGGTATCCAGCGGAATCTCACCGGTTTCGGCCATTTCCACATAGCTTGGCAACTCGGTACGGCCGCGCACGCCGCCGAACGCCGAACCGCGCCAGACGCGACCGGTGACCAGCTGGAACGGACGGGTCGAGATTTCCTGGCCGGCACCGGCAACGCCGATGATCACCGACTCGCCCCAACCCTTGTGGCAGCACTCCAGTGCGGCGCGCATCAGTTGCACGTTACCGATGCACTCGAAGGAAAAATCCACGCCGCCATCGGTCATGTCGACGATGACTTCCTGGATCGGACGATCGAAGTCTTTCGGGTTCACGCAATCGGTTGCACCCAGTTGCTTGGCGATCTCGAATTTGGCCGGGTTGATGTCGATGGCGATGATGCGGGCAGCCTTGGCTTTTACGGCGCCGATAACAGCCGACAGACCGATGCCGCCAAGACCGAAAATGGCGACCGTATCACCCGGTTTCACCTTGGCGGTGTTGAGCACTGCACCGATACCGGTAGTGACACCGCAGCCCAGCAGGCAGACTTTTTCCAGTGGTGCTTCCTTGGCGATTTTCGCAACGGAAATCTCCGGAAGCACGGTGTACTCGGAGAACGTGGAAGTGCCCATGTAGTGGAAAATCGTTTCGCCCTTGTAGGAAAAACGCGAAGTACCGTCGGGCATCAAGCCTTTGCCCTGGGTCGCGCGAATCGCCTGGCAGAGGTTGGTTTTTCCCGACAGGCAGAATTTGCACTGACGGCATTCCGGGGTGTACAGCGGGATCACATGATCACCGACTGCAACGGAGGTCACGCCCTCGCCGATCGCTTCCACGATCGCACCACCTTCATGGCCGAGGATCGACGGGAAGATGCCTTCCGGATCAGCGCCGGACAGTGTGTAGGCATCGGTATGGCAAACACCGGAGGCCACCACGCGCAGCAAGACTTCGCCGGCCTTGGGCATGGCGACATCGACTTCAACGATTTCGAGGGGCTTCTTGGCCTCGAAGGCAACGGCGGCGCGCGACTTGATCATGGTGATTCTCCAGTGAATTAAAACGAGACAACGAGTGTAATACATGGCTCAACGATGAATAATCGATGCAAATGCAAAATATTATTGCCACACAGGGATAATCATTGATGTCCGAAAATCGCTGGGAAGGGATCGACGAGTTTGTCGCCGTTGCCGAATGCAGCCAGTTCACCGCTGCCGCGCAACGCCTGGGGGTTTCTTCCTCCCATATCAGTCGACAAATCGTACGCCTCGAAGAGCGCCTGCAAACCCGCCTGCTCTACCGCAGCACCCGCCGGGTCACGCTGACCGAGGCCGGGCAAACCTTCCTGCAACATTGCCAGCGCTTGCAGGATGGCCGCGAAGAGGCGTTGCGCGCGGTGGGCGATTTGACCAGCGAACCCAAGGGCATGCTGCGCATGACCTGCGCCGTGGCTTACGGCGAGCGCTTCATCGTGCCGCTAGTGACCCGCTTCATGGGGCTGTATCCGCAACTGCGGATCGACATCGAACTGAGCAATCGCCAGCTTGACCTGGTGCACGAAGGCCTCGACCTGGCGATTCGCCTCGGGCGCTTGCAGGATTCACGGCTGGTCGCCACCCGCCTCGCGCCGCGACGCATGTTTCTCTGTGCATCACCCTCCTACATTGAACGCTACGGTCGCCCGCACAGCCTGTCGGAGCTGAGCCGCCACAACTGCCTCATCGGCAGTTCGGACCTGTGGCAGCTGGAACAGAACGGGAGGGAGTTTTCGCAAAGGGTGCAAGGAAACTGGCGCTGTAACAGTGGGCAAGCCGTACTGGATGCTGCGCTACAAGGCGTAGGGCTGTGTCAGTTGCCGGACTATTACGTGCTGGAACATTTGAATAGCGGCGCGTTGATTTCGTTACTGGAGGCGCATCAACCGCCGAACACGGCGGTTTGGGCGCTGTATCCGCAGCAGCGGCATCTGTCGCCGAAGGTGCGCAAGTTGGTGGATTTTTTAAAAGAGGGATTGGCTGAAAGGCCGGAATACCGAAGCTAGCTGGCGTGTCAGCAAGATATCGGTGACCGGACTACCGCTATCGCGAGCAAGCTCGCTCCCACAGTGGGCGGGGTCGAACACAAATCTTGTAAACGCCAGCAAACCCTGTGGGAGCGAGCTCGCTCGCGATTGGGGGCAGCACAAAACCAATGTCAATCAGTGACGATTGGCCCAACGCTGTCTCAACCATTCAAGGTCTTCTGGACGTGTGACCTTGAGGTTATCGGACCGCCCTTCGACCAGTCGCGGTGCCGAACCGGCCCACTCCATCGCCGAAGCTTCGTCAGTAACAACGGCATCGGCCACCAGGCTGTCAGCCAGTGCGCGATGCAGCGCCCCAAGGCGGAACATCTGCGGCGTGTAGGCCTGCCAGATCACACTGCGATCCACGGTTTCGACCACACGACCGTGCTTGTCGACCCGCTTGAGCGTATCCCGCGCCGGAACCGCCAGCAGCCCGCCGACAGGATCGTCAGCCAGCTCAGCCAACAGCTTGTCCAGGTCCTCACGGCTGAGGTTCGGCCGTGCGGCATCGTGAACCAGTACCCAATCCTCATCATCAGCGCCCTGCGCATGCAAGTGCAGCAAGGCGTTGAGCACCGACCCGGAACGTTCGGCGCCGCCCTCGACCCGGGCAATACGCGGATCACTGGCACACGCCAGGTTCGGCCAATAAGGATCGTCCACAGCAACACTGACCACCAAACCTTTCAGGCATGGATGATCAAGGAAACAGCCGAGGCTGTGTTCGAGAATAGTGCGCCCGCCCAGTTGCAGATACTGCTTGGGACGGTCCGCGGCCATACGGGCACCGACGCCCGCGGCAGGAATCACGGCCCAGAAGGCCGGTAACGAATTAATCATTGGGCCAACTGGTAAAGGGTTTCACCGTCCTTGACCATACCCAACTCATGACGAGCCCGTTCTTCGACGGTCTCCATGCCCTTTTTCAACTCACTGACCTCGGCGTCCATCACCCGGTTGCGTTCCAGCAATGCCTGGTTCTCAGCCTGCTGATCCGCAATCTGCTGAGTCAACTCGGCCACTTGCGCCAGACTGCCATTTCCCACCCACAGGCGGTACTGCAGGCCAGCCAGCAACAAAAGCAGGATGAGGAACAACCAATTGGGACTGCGCATCGAATATCAGGTATCCAGTGAAAAAAGACAGCCATGCCAAACGTGAAGCTTCTGATAGCACGAAGCCTGGAAGAACCAGGCTTGTGCATATAAGGCATCAGATTAGTGGCAAAAACGTCGCTGTAGCGATTTTTCCGACACAATCCGGTGTCTTTTTACCAGTTACCGCTTAACCGCGGAACTCGCCGCGACCGTTGTACTTGGCTTTGCCGTTCAACTGCTCTTCGATACGCAGCAGTTGGTTGTACTTGGAAACGCGATCGGAACGGCACAGGGAGCCGGTCTTGATCTGGCCAGCCGAAGTGCCCACGGCCAGGTCGGCAATGGTCGAGTCTTCGGTTTCGCCGGAGCGGTGCGAGATCACGGCAGTGTAACCGGCGGCCTTGGCCATCTGGATGGCTTCCAGGGTTTCGGTCAGGGTGCCGATCTGGTTGAACTTGATCAGGATCGAGTTGGCGATCTTCTTGTCGATGCCTTCTTTCAGGATCTTGGTGTTGGTCACGAACAGGTCGTCGCCTACCAGCTGAGTCTTCTCGCCGATCTTGTCGGTGAGAATCTTCCAGCCAGCCCAGTCGGACTCGTCCAGGCCATCTTCGATGGAGATGATCGGGTAACGCTCGGTCAGGCCTTTGAGGTAGTCAGCGAAACCTTCGGCGGTGAACACCTGGCCTTCGCCGGACAGGTTGTACTTGCCGTCTTCGTAGAATTCGCTGGCTGCGCAGTCCAGGGCCAGGGTCACGTCGGTGCCCAGCTTGTAACCGGCGTTGGCAACAGCTTCGGAGATCACTTTCAAAGCGTCTTCGTTGGAGGCCAGGTTCGGCGCGAAACCACCTTCGTCACCGACGGCAGTGCTCAGGCCACGGGCCTTCAGCACGGCTTTGAGGTGGTGGAAAATCTCGGTGCCCATGCGCAGACCTTCCGAGAAAGACTTGGCGCCAACCGGCTGAACCATGAATTCCTGGATGTCGACGTTGTTATCGGCGTGCTCGCCGCCGTTGATGATGTTCATCATCGGAACCGGCATCGAGTAGACACCCGGGGTGCCGTTCAGGTTGGCGATGTGAGCGTACAGCGGCAGGTCCTGGTCCTGTGCTGCTGCCTTGGCCGCGGCCAGGGAAACGGCGAGGATCGCGTTGGCGCCCAGGGAACCTTTGTTTTCAGTACCGTCGAGCTTGATCATTGCCAGATCGAGCGCTTTCTGGTCGCTTGGGTCCATGCCTTTCAACAGGTCGCGGATCGGACCGTTGATGTTGGCTACGGCCTTCAGAACGCCCTTGCCCAGGTAACGGCTCTTGTCGCCATCGCGCAGCTCGAGCGCTTCACGCGAGCCAGTGGAAGCACCGGACGGCGCGCAGGCACTGCCGATGATGCCGTTGTCGAGAAGCACGTCCGCTTCCACGGTGGGATTGCCACGGGAGTCGAGAACTTCACGACCTTTGATGTCGACGATTTTAGCCATTGTTGTAAACACTCCAAAGTTGACGAAAACGACGCAGCTGTAGGAAATCTTTGATCGTCGGCAAGTGAGGTGCAGCGGGCAGTCTTGCAGACGACAAGGCTCAGGCCCGAGGGCCTGAGCGTTAAATCGTGCGGTACTTTACCGGAGAATTGAGGATTACGCGGTTTCTACCGTCGGAAAACTCTTCACCAGTTCGTCCAAAGCTTTGAGCTGGGCCAGGAATGGCTCCAGTTTGTCCAGGCGCAAGGCGCAAGGACCGTCGCACTTGGCGTTGTCCGGATCCGGGTGGGCTTCCAGGAACAGGCCGGCCAGCGACTGGCTCATACCGGCTTTTGCCAGGTCGGTGACCTGGGCGCGACGACCGCCGGCGGAATCGGAGCGACCACCAGGCATTTGCAGCGCGTGGGTCACATCGAAGAATACCGGGTATTCGAACTGCTTCATGATGCCGAAGCCGAGCATGTCGACGACGAGGTTGTTGTAGCCGAAGCTCGAACCACGCTCGCAGAGGATCAACTGATCGTTACCCGCTTCCACGCACTTGTTCAGGATGTGCTTCATTTCCTGGGGGGCGAGGAACTGGGCTTTCTTGATGTTGATCACGGCGCCCGTTTTGGCCATCGCGACCACGAGGTCGGTCTGGCGCGACAGGAATGCCGGCAACTGGATGATGTCGCAGACTTCAGCGACGACCGCGGCCTGGTCAGGCTCGTGGACGTCGGTGATGATCGGCACGCCGAAGGCTTGCTTGATGTCCTGGAAGATGCGCATGCCTTCTTCCAGGCCAGGACCACGATAGGAGGTCACAGAAGACCGGTTGGCCTTGTCGAAACTGGCCTTGAACACGTAAGGGATACCGAGCTTTTCGGTGACCTTCACATACTCTTCGCAAACCTGCATGGCCATGTCACGGCTTTCCAGCACGTTCATGCCGCCGAACAGCACCATGGGCTTGTCGTTGGCAATCTCGATGTCGCCGACGCGGATGATCTTCTGTGCCATCGGGGTTACGCCTTCTTCTGGTGTTGAGCCAACGCGGCCTTGACGAAACCGCTGAACAGCGGGTGACCGTCGCGTGGCGTCGAGGTGAACTCAGGGTGGAACTGGCAAGCGACGAACCATGGGTGATCCGGAGCTTCAACCACTTCAACCAGTGCGCCATCACCGGAACGACCGGAGATTTTCAAACCGGCTTCCATGATTTGCGGCAGCAGGTTGTTGTTCACTTCGTAGCGATGACGATGACGCTCGACAATCACGTCTTTGCCGTAGCAACCGTGGACCAGGGAACCCGGCTCCAGCAGGCAATCCTGCGCGCCCAGGCGCATGGTGCCGCCCAGGTCGGAGGTTTCGGTACGGGTTTCGACGGCGCCGGTGGCATCTTCCCACTCGGTGATCAGGCCCACGACCGGGTGGCCGCTTGCACGATCGAACTCGGTGGAGTTGGCGTCTTTCCAGCCCATCACGTTACGTGCGAACTCGATAACGGCCACTTGCATGCCCAGGCAGATACCCAGGTACGGAACCTTGTTTTCGCGAGCGTATTGAACGGCAGTGATCTTGCCTTCGACACCACGCAGACCGAAGCCGCCCGGTACCAGGATGGCATCGACGCCTTCGAGCAGCGCGGTGCCCTGGTTCTCGATGTCTTCGGAATCGATGTAGCGCAGGTTGACCTTGGTACGGTTGCTGATGCCCGCGTGACTCATCGCTTCGATCAGCGACTTGTAGGCGTCCAGCAGCTCCATGTACTTGCCGACCATGGCGATGGTGACTTCGTGCTCAGGGTTGAGCTTGGCGTCGACCACGGCTTCCCACTCGGACAGATCGGCACCGCCGCATTGCAGGCCGAAACGCTCGACGACGAAATCGTCCAGGCCCTGGGAGTGCAGGATACCCGGGATCTTGTAGATGGTATCGGCGTCTTCCAGCGCGATTACCGCACGTTCTTCGACATTGGTGAACTGCGCGATCTTGCGACGCGACGACACATCGATCGGGTGGTCGGAGCGGCAGACCAGCACGTCTGGTTGCAGGCCGATGGAACGCAGTTCCTTCACCGAGTGCTGGGTAGGCTTGGTCTTGGTTTCGCCAGCAGTGGCGATGTACGGCACCAGTGTCAGGTGCATCAGCATCGCGCGCTTGGCGCCGACTTCGAAACGCAGTTGGCGGATCGCCTCGAGGAACGGTTGCGACTCGATGTCACCCACGGTGCCACCGATTTCGACCATTGCCACGTCAGCGTCGCCGGCACCCTTGATGATGCGGCGCTTGATTTCGTCGGTGATGTGCGGGATCACCTGGATGGTTGCACCCAGGTAGTCACCACGGCGCTCCTTGCGCAGGACGTGTTCGTAGACACGGCCCGTGGTGAAGTTGTTGTTCTGGGTCATGGTCGTGCGGATGAACCGCTCGTAGTGACCCAGGTCCAGGTCGGTCTCGGCGCCGTCGTGAGTGACGAACACTTCACCGTGCTGGAACGGGCTCATGGTGCCCGGGTCGACGTTGATGTACGGGTCCAGCTTCAGCATGGTGACCTTAAGTCCCCGCGCCTCCAGGATGGCCGCCAATGATGCCGATGCAATGCCTTTCCCCAATGAAGAAACAACACCGCCCGTGACGAATATGTAGCGCGTCATGAAAAACCCTAGAAGTCTGCGTTAAAGCGGTCCGAGCCGCCGGGGAAAGCGAAGGAAGGCCGAAGCCCCCGATCACCTGCATTAATCACAGTGCACCTTTCGAAAAAACCGCCGCGTTGGGACAGACCGGAAAATGAAACACCGGTTCGTTGCTCGCTACACATTTTTTGGAATCGCCCAGCAAAGACTGCTTGGTAATCGGCAACTCCTGCAATTCAGGCGAATCCACAGAAGTTGTATCAAGAAGGGAGCGTAGTCTACCGGAAAGCCCCTTTCAGCTCAAACCTTGATCTTCGTTCAGTGGCTGCCAATGCAAATGCCAGTCGCCGAGTGCACCACCATCGAGCCCCTTGAGGTTCGCTACCGCCAGCAGTTGCCCGTCTTTGTAGAGCAGCGGCAATCTGCCGCGTACGAAGGACGGTACAGCACTTTCATTGAGCAAACGTTTCAGGTCCCTATGGCCGCGGCCTGACAATGCCATGACCTCTCCCCCTTCACGATAGCGGATATGCAGCGGGCCATCGGGGATTTGCCCGGTCAGCGAAAGCACGCCGTTGCCCGGGATAGCCAGCGGTGAAGCCGGATCCAGCCACACCCCGGCGCCGGGCAGAGGCCTCAGCCAGTGGCCGGACAGCCACCAGATCCGCCCGCCCGCCCGATGCAGTTCGCCATCGGCCAGCCGCCACACCGGGCAGGCATCGCCGGTGGCATCGCGCAAATCCTCCCAACCCGACCAATGGTCAGTGTCCGGCAAGCGGGTCAGCGGTTCGAGCCAATGACTCAAGGCATTGCGCTGCCGGGCATCAGACAAATGCGCAAGCGGCGCCAGCTCAAGCGACCGCAAGCCCAGCCAGGCAAACTCACTGGCAGAGCTGGCCTCACGCAAATCCATGTCCGCCAGTTCTTCGAGCAGTCCTTGCGCCTCATTCAAATGCGTCGCGCTGCGGGCCATGGTCGCCACCGCTTGCGGCCAGCGCTGGATCAGCACCGGCAAGACTTGATGCCTAAGGTAATTGCGCGAGTACTGCAGATCCTGGTTCGAGGGATCTTCGATCCAGCTCAAGTCATGCGCACTGGCATAAGCCTCCAACTCAGCCCGCGTGACATCAAGCATTGGCCGCAGCAAATGCCCCTTGCCCAAAGGGCGCTGACGCGGCATCCCGGACAATCCGCGCACGCCCGCTCCGCGCAACAAGCGAAACAGCAGCGTTTCCGCCTGATCGTCGCGGTGCTGGGCCGTCAGCAGCACTTCGTTGGCCTGAAGGGCTTCAGTGAAGGCGTGATACCGCGCATCCCGGGCTGCACGTTCAAGGCTGGCACCCGGTTGCACCTGCACGCGAACCACTTGCAGCGGCACGCCCAGCGCAGCGCACACGGCACGACAATGTTCCGGCCACGTATCGGCTACGGCTTGAAGGCCGTGATGAACATGGATGGCGTTGAGCGCCGGCAGGGATTCGGTTTTGGAGAGTGTTGCCAGAAGGTGCAGCAGGACAGTGGAGTCGAGGCCGCCGGAGAAGGCGATGCGCCAGGTCGCAGCATTGCGCCACGAGGCAAGATTCAACAAGAGTCTGGCGGGCAGATCAATATTGGACCGACTCATATCCATCACCTTGCACAAATCAAATGTGGGAGCGGGCTTGCTCGCGAAGGCGGATCAACATTCAACGCACCCGTTGACTGTTATACCGCTTTCGCGAGCAAGCTCGCTCCCACATGGGCACTGCGTGTACGGCTTAGAGACCGTAGCTCATCAGTCGATCGTAGCGGCGCTTGAGCAGCGCGTCGTTATCGAACTTCTTCAGCATCGCCAGTTGCGAGCTCAGCTCGGCGCGGATCGATGCGGCTGCAGCGGCCGGATCGCGGTGCGCGCCGCCCAGTGGCTCGCCAATCACCTTGTCCACGATGCCCAGGCCTTTGAGGCGCTCGGCGGTGATGCCCATCGCCTCTGCGGCATCCGGTGCCTTCTCGGAGGTTTTCCACAGAATCGAAGCGCAACCTTCCGGCGAAATCACCGCGTAGGTGGAGTATTGCAGCATGTTCAACTGGTCGCAGACACCGATCGCCAGTGCACCACCGGAACCACCCTCACCGATCACGGTGGCGATGATTGGGGTTTTCAGGCGGGCCATGACACGCAGGTTCCAGGCAATCGCTTCGCTCTGGTTGCGCTCTTCAGCGTCGATGCCAGGGTAGGCGCCCGGAGTGTCGATGAAGGTCAGGATCGGCATTTTGAAACGTTCGGCCATTTCCATCAGGCGGCAAGCCTTGCGGTAGCCTTCCGGACGCGGCATGCCGAAATTGCGGCGAACTTTCTCGCGCACTTCACGGCCTTTCTGGTGGCCGATGATCATCACCGGCTTGTCGTCCAAACGGGCAATACCGCCAACAATGGCAGCGTCGTCCGAGAAGTGACGGTCACCGTGCAGTTCGTCGAACTCGGTGAAGATGTGTTCGATGTAGTCCAGGGTATACGGACGTTTCGGGTGACGCGCCAGACGTGCGATCTGCCAGCTGGTCAGCTTGCCGAAGATGTCTTCGGTCAGCGTTTTGCTCTTGTCCTGCAGGCGGGAGATCTCATCGCCGATATTCAGCGAATTGTCATTACCGACCAAGCGCAACTCTTCGATCTTGGCTTGCAGGTCGGCGATCGGCTGTTCGAAATCTAGAAAATTCGGGTTCATAGGCGTCCGTCTTGGGTCGAGTCCCAAGGGTTCTTGGGCCGGCCGGTTGTCTATTCGCGCCCTACCTTAAGGGACAGGCGCGTTGAGGTCGAGATTAAAAATTCAGGTCAAGGTCAGGGCAATCTGATAGCACTGACCGTCAACGGTATTGGAGGAAGACGTTGTCTCGCCCGAACTGGTCACGCAGGGCTTGAATCAACGCATCCGCCGGATCGATTCGCCAGCCTTCGCCGAACTGCAACAAGGCCTTCGCATCGGGGCTGGTGTAGTCCAAGGTGATCGGGCACGCGCCGCGGTGACGCTTCAACAGTTCACCCAGCCAGCGTAGCTGATCGCCCTTGAGGTCCTTGGTATGCAACTTCAGGCGCAAGCTTTCGGCCAGATTGGTGCGCGCATCCTCCATGCTCATCACCCGCTTGACCCGCAATTTCAGGCCACCGGAGAAGTCGTCGTTGCTGACCTCGCCTTCGACCACCACCATCGCGTCGGTCTGCAACAGCGATTGCGCGGAATGGAACGCCTCGGAAAACAGCGAGGCCTCGATCCGTCCGGAGCGGTCGTCGAGGGTGATGAACCCCATCTTGTCGCCCTTTTTGTTCTTCATCACCCGCAAGGCGATGATCATCCCGGCAACGGTCTGGGTATCACGCGCCGGTTTCAGGTCGATGATGCGCTGGCGGGCGAAGCGACGGATTTCACCTTCGTATTCGTCGATCGGGTGACCGGTCAGGTACAGGCCGAGGGTATCTTTCTCCCCCTTCAGGCGCTCCTTGAGGGTCAGCTCCTTGGCCTTGCGGTGATTGGCGTAGACGTCGGCGTCTTCTTCGACAAACAGACCGCCAAACAGGTCGGAGTGACCGCTGTCCTGGGTGCGCGCGGTCTGTTCGGCCGCCTTGATCGCCTCTTCCATGGCCGTCAGCAGCACCGCGCGATTGCGGTCGATGTTGGCCTGGTAGGCTTTCTGCTCGTCGTGGAAATACGGCCCGAGGCGATCCAGGGCGCCGCTGCGGATCAATCCGTCGAGGGTGCGCTTGTTGATGCGCTTGAGGTCGACCCGTGCGCAGAAATCGAACAGATCCTTGAACGGACCGGCCAGACGCGCTTCGGTGATCGCCTCGACCGGGCCTTCACCCACGCCCTTGATGGCGCCCAGGCCGTAAATGATCCGGCCTTCGTCGTTCACCGTGAACTTGAATTCGGAGGTGTTCACGTCCGGCGCGTCGAGACGCAGCTTCATCGTCCGCACTTCTTCGATCAAGGTCACGACCTTGTCGGTGTTGTGCATATCCGCCGAGAGTACCGCGGCCATGAACGGCGCCGGGTAGTGCGCCTTCAGCCATGCGGTCTGGTAAGACACCAGGCCATAGGCGGCGGAGTGGGATTTGTTGAAACCGTAACCGGCGAACTTTTCCACCAGGTCGAAGATGTTACCGGCGAGGTCCGCGTCGATGTTGTTGGTGGCGCAACCTTCAATGAAGCCACCGCGCTGCTTGGCCATTTCCTCGGGTTTTTTCTTACCCATGGCTCGACGCAGCATGTCCGCACCACCGAGGGTGTAACCGGCCATGACCTGGGCAATCTGCATCACCTGTTCCTGGTACAGGATGATGCCGTAAGTCGGTGCCAGTACCGGCTTGAGGCCTTCGTACTGGTAGTCCGAGTGCGGATACGCCAGCTCGGCGCGACCGTGCTTACGGTTGATGAAGTCGTCCACCATGCCTGATTGCAGCGGGCCCGGACGGAACAGTGCCACCAGTGCGATCAAGTCTTCCAGGCAGTCGGGCTTGAGCTTTTTGATCAGCTCCTTCATGCCCCGGGATTCAAGCTGGAACACCGCCGTGGTTTCGGCTTTTTGCAGCAAGGTGTAGGTCGGTTTGTCATCCAGCGGGATGAACGCGATATCCAGCGGCGGTTCGTTGACCTTGGCACGGTCGCGGTTGATGGTTTTCAGCGCCCAGTCGATGATCGTCAGGGTCCGCAGGCCGAGGAAGTCGAACTTCACCAGGCCGGCCGCCTCGACGTCATCCTTGTCGAACTGGGTTACCAGGCCATCACCGGCTTCGTCGCAATAGATCGGCGAGAAATCGGTCAGCTTGGTCGGGGCGATTACCACACCACCGGCGTGCTTGCCGACGTTACGCACAACGCCTTCGAGCTTGCGGGCCATCTCCCAGATTTCCGCGGCCTCTTCATCGACCTTGATGAAATCGCGCAGGATCTCTTCCTGCTCATAGGCCTTTTCCAGGGTCATGCCGACTTCGAACGGAATCATCTTCGACAGACGATCCGCCAGGCCATAGGACTTGCCCTGCACCCGCGCCACGTCGCGGACCACGGCCTTTGCCGCCATGGAACCGAAGGTGATGATCTGGCTCACGGCATTGCGGCCGTACTTCTCGGCTACGTAGTCGATTACCCGGTCGCGACCGTCCATGCAGAAGTCGACGTCGAAGTCGGGCATCGACACCCGTTCCGGGTTGAGGAATCGTTCGAACAGCAGGTCATATTCCAGCGGGTCGAGGTCGGTGATCTTCTGTACGTAGGCCACCAGCGACCCGGCACCCGATCCACGGCCAGGACCCACCGGTACGCCGTTGTTCTTGGCCCACTGGATAAAGTCCATCACGATCAGGAAGTAACCGGGGAACCCCATCTGGATGATGATATCCAGCTCGAAATTCAGCCGGTCGACATAGACCTGGCGCTTGGCCTCGTAGTCTTCGGTGGTGTCCTTGGGCAGCAGAACGGCAAGGCGCTCTTCCAGGCCGTCGAAGGACACCTTGCGGAAGTATTCGTCGATGGTCATGCCATCAGGGATCGGGAAGTTGGGCAGGAAGTGCGTGCCCAGCTTCACTTCAATGTTGCAGCGCTTGGCGATCTCGACGGTGTTTTCCAGCGCTTCGGGAATGTCGCTGAACAGCTCGGCCATTTCCTCGGCGCTTTTGAGATACTGCTGATCGCTGTAATTCTTCGAGCGCCGCGGATCGTCGAGGGCGCGGCCCTCACCGATGCAAACGCGGGTTTCGTGGGCAGCGAAGTCTTCCTGCTTGATGAAGCGCACGTCGTTGGTCGCCACCAGCGGCGCACCGAGCTTCTCGGCCAGGGCCACGGCACCGTGCAGTTGTTCTTCATCGTTGGGGCGGTTGGTGCGCTGGATTTCCAGATAGAAACGATCCGGAAACACGTCCATCCATTCGCGGGCCAGGGTTTCGGCCTCGGCGGGGTTGCCGCTGAGCATGGCCTGGCCGATCTCGCCTTCTTTGGCTGCCGACAGCATGATCAAGCCCGAGTTGGCTTCAGCAACCCATTCGCGCTCGATGATGATCGCGCCGTTGCGCTGACCATCGATAAAGCCGCGGGAAATCAGTTCGGTGAGGTTGCGATAGCCTTCGGCGTTCATCACCAGCAGGCTGATCCGGCTCAGGGGGTTGTCCGGATCCTTGTTCGACAGCCACAGGTCGGCGCCGCAGATCGGCTTGATCCCGGCACCCATGGCGTTTTTATAGAATTTGACCAGGGAACACATGTTGTTCTGGTCGGTGACCGCCACGGCAGGCATGTTCATGCCCACCAGGGTCTTGACCAGCGGTTTGATCCGCACCAGACCGTCGACCAGAGAGTATTCAGTGTGCAGGCGTAGGTGAACGAATGAAGCCGGCATAGTGATCCTGTCTATAAACATGAAGACAACAAGGCCCGGATTGTACCGGGCCTTGGTAAAAAAAATCAGCCTTGCGACTAACTCTCTACGGCGCTCTCTAGCGCCTCATACGCCAGCCGCACCGGGGCAAACGAACGCCGGTGAATCGGGGTCGGCCCAAGCCGTGCCAGCGCTTCCAGATGAACAGGCGTCGGGTAGCCTTTGTGCCCGCCGATGCCGTAACCCGGGTAGATCAATTCGAACGCGGCCATTTCACGATCACGGCTGACCTTGGCCAGAATCGATGCGGCGGCGATGGCTGGAACCTTGCTATCGCCCTTGACCACGGCTTCGGAGCGCATCGGCAGTTTCGGGCAACGATTGCCGTCGATCATCGCCAGCTTCGGCTGAACGTGCAGCCCGGCGACCGCGCGCTGCATGGCCAACATGGTGGCGTGCAGGATATTCAGTTCGTCGATTTCTTCGACTTCGGCGCGAGCGATGCACCAGCTCAGGGCTTTTTCGCAGATTTCGTCGTAGAGCTTTTCGCGACGGGCTTCGGTGAGTTTCTTCGAGTCATTCAGGCCGAGGATCGGGCGGTTCGGATCGAGGATCACCGCCGCTGTCACCACCGCACCACAGAGCGGGCCGCGACCCACCTCATCGACACCGGCAACCAACTCTTCGATTTCAGCGACCAAGGTGAAATCCAGCCCCATCTGCATATTCGTTTTACTCATTTTACTTGGCCGATCAGGTTCAGCACTGCGTCCGCAGCCTGGTTGGAGGCATCCAGACGCAGGGTCCGGTGAATCTCGTCAAAACCGCGGGTCTGCTCTTCCCCATCCTCGATCAGTGGCGACAAGGTCTGGGCCAGCGCTTCGACCGTGGCATCGTCCTGCAACAGCTCGGGCACCAACAGACGTTGGGCCAACAGGTTCGGCAACGAAATGTAGGGGCTTTTCACCATGCGCTTGAGAATCCAGAACGTCAGCGGCGCCAGGCGATAGGCGACCACCATCGGTCGCTTGTACAGCAACGCTTCAAGCGTCGCGGTACCGGAGGCGATCAACACCGCATCACACGCTGCCAGGGCCAGATGAGATTTCCCGTCGAGCAGGGTCAGCGGCAGATCGCGACCGGCCAACAGTTCTTCGAGCTGTGCGCGACGTTGCGCACTGGCGCACGGCATGACAAACCGCACCCCCGGGCGCAACGCCCGCAGGCGCTGCGCCGTATCGAGAAACAATGAACCGAGCCGGCCAACTTCACCGCCACGGCTGCCTGGCATCAACGCCACCAGCGGCCCGTCAGGCAAACCGAGTTCGGCCCGCGCAGCAGCGCGATCGGCCTGCAGTGGAATGGCATCGGCCAGGGTATGGCCGACGAAACGCACCGGCACGCCTTTCTCTTCGTAGAATCTGGCTTCGAACGGGAACAGCGTGAGCATCAGGTCGCAGCCTTCGCGAATCTTCAGCACGCGTTTCTGCCGCCAGGCCCAAACCGACGGGCTGACGTAATGCACCGTCTTGATCCCGGCCTGGCGCAGCTTGAGTTCGATATTGAGGTTGAAGTCCGGCGCGTCGATACCGATGAATACATCGGGTTTCGCGTCGATCAGGTCGGCGACCAGCTTCTTGCGCCGAGCCAGCAACTCGCGCAATCGGCCCAGCACTTCCACCAGGCCCATGACGGACAGACGCTCCATCGGAAAATACGAGGTCAGGCCTTCAGCCTGCATCAACGGACCACCGACACCGATGAACTCGACCGCCGGGTGGCGAGCCTTGAGCGCGCGCATGAGACCCGCACCCAGAATGTCACCGGAAGCCTCACCTGCTACCAGCGCAATACGCAGATTGGCCATGGTTAGCGGGTGATGCCGCGGGTCGAAGACTGGATGGAGTCACGGAACACCGCTACTTCCGGGAACTGCGCAGAAGGCTCCGCCAGTTCGGCGAGCGCCTGCTCCACGGTCAGGCCCTGGCGGTACACCACCTTGTAGGCACGACGCAGCGCGTGGATCGCATCTTCGCTGAAGCCCCGACGGCGCATGCCCTCGAAGTTCATGCTCCGGGCTTCGGCAGGGTTGCCGAACACCGTGACATACGCAGGAACATCCTTGCCGATCGCCGTACCCATACCTGAAAAGCTGTGGGCGCCAATGTGGCAATACTGGTGAACCAGGGTAAAACCGGAAAGGATCGCCCAGTCTTCCACATGCACATGGCCCGCCAGTGCGGTGTTGTTCACCAGGATGCAATGGTTGCCGATAACGCTGTCGTGGCCTATGTGGGCATAGGCCATGATCAGGTTGTGGTCGCCCAGGGTCGTTTCCGAGCGGTCCTGGATGGTGCCACGATGAATCGTCACGCCTTCACGGATGACGTTATGGTCACCGATCACCAGGCGGGTTTCCTCGCCCTTGTACTTCAGGTCGGGTGTGTCTTCGCCCACCGAGGAAAACTGGTAGATGCGATTGTGCTTACCGATTCGGGTCGGGCCCTTGAGAATCACGTGCGGCCCGATGACTGTCCCCTCGCCGATTTCCACACCTGCGCCGACGATCGACCACGGGCCGACCTCGACGCCGTCAGCCAGAACGGCTGTCGGATCGATGATTGCACGAGGGTCAATCAAACTCATAGCTTGCGTTCCGCACAGATGATTTCAGCCGAGCAGACAGGCTTGCCATCGACCGAAGCCTGGCACTCGAACTTCCAGATCTGACGCTTGCAGCTGATGAACTTGGCCTCAAGGATCAGCTGATCGCCCGGCAAAACCGGCTGGCGGAAGCGCAGCTTGTCGGACCCGACGAAGTAATAGAGCGTGCCGTCAGCCGGTTTCACGTCAAGCATTTTGAAACCAAGGATCCCGGCAGCCTGAGCCATTGCCTCGATGATCAGTACGCCCGGCATGATTGGATGCGCAGGGAAGTGACCATTGAAGAACGGTTCGTTGATGCTGACATTCTTGTAGGCGCGAATGCGCTTGCCTTCAACATCCAGCTCCACTACCCGGTCCACCAGCAGGAACGGGTAACGGTGAGGCAGGTATTCGCGAATCTCGTTGATGTCCATCATTTCGGGGGGAAGCCTATGTAAAGATTGGGAGCGCGCGACTGACACACGCCCCTCTAGCAAATCAAGCAGGCCGTCTAACGGCTGTGCACACTTGATATGGAAATGGTATCAGCCATCTGATGAAGCATTACCGTCAGGGGTCACTTCCCCTACACGCTTTTCCAGTTGTCGCAGGCGCCGCGCGATGTCATCGAGCTGACGGATGCGAGCCGCGCTTTTGCGCCATTCGGCTGCTGGCTGCATTGCCGTACCGGAAGAATAGGAACCCTTTTCGGTAATCGAGTGGGTCACCATGGTCATCCCGGTGATGAAAACGTTGTCGCAAATTTCGATATGCCCCACCAGCCCTACACCGCCAGCGAGCATGCAATGCTTGCCGATTTTGGTGCTGCCGGAGATCCCGACGCAGGCGGCCATGGCGGTGTGATCACCGACCTGAACGTTGTGGGCGATCTGGATCTGGTTGTCGAGCTTCACACCATTACCGAGAACGGTATCGGCCAATGCGCCGCGGTCGATAGCGGTATTCACGCCAATCTCCACATCGTCACCGACCAACACACCACCGATCTGGGCGATTTTCTGCCAGACACCTTTCTCATTGGCGAAACCGAAACCTTCGCCGCCGAGCACGGCACCTGACTGAATGACCACACGCTTGCCGATACGCACGTCGTGGTACAGCGTGACCCTCGGGGCCAGCCAGCCGCCTTCGCCAATTTCGCAACGGGCACCGATGAAGCAATGCGCACCGATGGTCACACCCGCAGCAATACGTGCCGCGCTTTCGATCACCGCAAAGGCACCAATACTCGCAGCCGGGTCAACCACCGCGTCCTCGGCCACAACGGCTGTCGGGTGAATGCCGGCAGCCGCTTTCGGCTTTGGATCGAACAGGTGGGAAACGCGCGCGTAGGCCAGATACGGATCAGGCACCATCAGCGCATTACCGGCAAAACCTTCAGCATCAGCAGCCTTCAGTAACAGAGCTGCGGCCTGGCTATCTGCCAGGTACTTACGGTATTGAGGGTTTGCGAGAAAGCTCAACTGAGCTGGGCCAGCCTCTTGCAAAGTGGCTAGCCCAGTAATTTCTTTCTCCGGGTCACCACGTAGCGTGGCGCCGAGGAACTCGGCCAATTGGCCGAGCTTTATAGTCGCTGTCATAGTTACTTCAGCTGATTCATGCGCTCGATAACCTGGCGAGTGATGTCGTACTGAGGCTTGACATCAATCACTGCGCCACGCTCGAAGACCAGGTCAAAAGCACCTTTCTTGATGACTTCTTCCACAGCGCTGTCCAGTTTCGGCTTGAGCTGCTTCAGCATTTCACGGTCGGCAACGGCTTTGGCTTCGTTCAGTTCCTTGGACTGGAACTGGAAGTCACGGGCCTTTTGCTTGAATTCAAGCTCCAGACGCTCGCGCTCGCCCTGCTGCATTTTGTCGCCACCGGCCATCAGACGGTCCTGAATGCCCTTGGCGCTGCTTTCCAGCGTCTTGAGCTTGGTCAGCTGAGGACCGAACTTCTTCTCGGCATCCACGGCGTATTTCTTGGCCGCATCGGACTCCAGCAGAGCCATCTGATAGTTCAGAACAGCAATTTTCATGTCGGCGAACGCCGGACCAGCGACCAGTACGCTGGCCAGGAGAACCAATTGAGTCAACTTACGCACGATGCACCCCTACAAAATTCATTGTCGTTATCTTGGGTCAGACGCTTAGAACGTCTGGCCGAGAGAGAATTGGAACACTTGAGTTTCAGCGTCATCCGGTTTCTTGACTGGCATGGCCAAGGCGAAACTCAGAGGACCCAGTGCGGTGACCCAGGTCACACCCACACCGACGGAACTGGCCATGTTGCTCAGACTGATATCGTTGCACTTGGTGTTGGACTTCGAGCCATCCGCGTTTGTGGTATCCGAGCAAGATGAATCGAACACGTTACCCACATCCCAGAATACCGAGGTCCGCAGGGAGCGTTGATCCTTGATGAACGGCAGCGGGAACAGAACCTCCACACCACCCTGGATCAGGACGTTACCACCGAACGGCAGCGGATCCTGGTCCGGGTCGACCGCTGTACCAGGGTTCTTGCCGGTACTTGGTGTACTGCGAGGCCCCAGGGTGCTGTCCTTGAAGCCACGAACCGAGTTGAAACCACCAGCATAGTAGTTTTCATAGAATGGCAAGCCATCCGTCGACCCGTAGCCATCGCCATAACCCAGCTCGGTGTGCAGGCGCATGGTGTAGTTCTCGCTCAATGGCTGGAACAACTGGCCACGGTAGTCGAGCTTGAAGAACGACAGGTCGCTGCCTGGAATCGTGGATTCCAGCACCAGGCTCTGGGAATGACCACGGGTAGCGAGCACACCCTTGTTCAGGGTGGACTCGGACCAACCGGCCGAAGCCTTGAAGTTCAGGTACTTGTCGCCTTCCTTGTTAACGAAGTCGAAGATCTCGTCAACGGTGTACACACCTGTCTTGATCTCGTCCTGCTGAGCCGTCAGGCCAAAGGTCAGACGCGAAGTCTCGCTGATCGGGTAGCCAACGCTCACGCCTGCACCCAGGCTGTCTACGGCGTAGCTGGCGATGTCAGTATCGAGCTCGTCATAGTCAGTCGTGCGGTAGAACGCGTTGTAACCCAGGCTCACGCCATCGGCGGTCCAGTAGGGGTCGACAAAGCCGAAGTTATAGCGGGTCTGGTATTCGCTTTTGGTCAAGCCGACGCTGACCTTGTTACCGGTACCCAGGAAGTTGTTCTGGGTGATCGAACCACCGAGGATCAGACCGGCGCTCTGGGCGAAACCGACGCTGGCGGTAATCGAACCGGAGGCTTGTTCTTCAACGCTGTAGTTGACGTCCACCTGGTCATCGACACCCGGCACGGCCGGAGTCTCAACGTTGACTTCCTTGAAGAAGCCCAGACGTTCAAGACGGGTCTTGGATTGGTCGATCAGGTAAGTGGAAGCCCAGCCGCCTTCCATCTGACGCATTTCACGACGCAGCACTTCGTCTTCGGACTTGGTGTTGCCACGGAAGTTGATGCGGTTCACGTAGGCACGCTTGCCCGGATCGACCGCGAACAGGATGTCTACGGTGTGATCTTCGTCGTGCGGTTGAGGCACACCGTTGACGTTGGCGAAGGTGTAACCCTCGTTACCCAGGCGACGGGTGATCAGTTCGGAGGTGGTGGTCATCAGCTTGCGCGAGAACACCTGGCCTTTTTGCACCAGCAACAGGGACTTGATCTGGTCTTCAGGGACTTTCAGGTCACCGCTGAGCTTGACGTCACGAACGGTGTACTTCTCGCCTTCGTTGACGTTGACGGTGATGTAGACGTGCTTCTTGTCTGGCGTAATGGAGACCTGAGTCGAAGCGATATCCATGTTGATGTAGCCACGGTCCAGATAGTAGGAACGCAGGCGTTCCAGGTCACCGGACAGCTTTTCACGGGCGTACTTGTCGTCGTTCTTGAAGAACGACAACCAGTTGGTGGTCTTGAGTTCGAACAGGTCGATCAGGTCTTCGTCAGGGAAGACCGTGTTGCCGACCACGTTGATGTGCTGGATAGCCGCAACGGTGCCTTCGTTGATGTTGACCTTCAGGCCGACGCGGTTACGCGGCTGCGGCACCACTTCGGTGTCGACGGTAGCCGAGTAGCGACCCTGGGCGACGTACTGACGCTGCAGCTCGTTACGCACACCTTCGAGGGTGGCACGCTGGAAGATCTCGCCTTCGGCCAGACCGGATTGCTTGAGGCCTTTCATCAGGTCTTCGGTAGAGATCGCCTTGTTGCCTTCGATCTCGATACTGGCGACCGACGGGCGCTCGACTACCGTGATGACCAGGACGTTGCCATCGCGGCCCAGCTGGATATCTTGAAAGAAACCGGTTTTGAACAACGCACGAGTGGATTCCACCAGGCGACGATCATCCGCCTGTTCACCGACGTTCAACGGCAAAGCACCAAAGACGCTACCCGCGGAGACCCGCTGGAGGCCATTGACGCGAATATCAGAGATAGTGAAGGACTCGGCGTGAACTTCGGCGATCATCAATACGGTGAGAACCGCAGTTAGCAGCAGACGTTTCATGAAGTCCTTTCTTATTCCAACTGGCAATAAACAAACTGCCGCAAAATGCGGCAGATTCGCAATTCAGCGAAGCGTTACAGTCGACCCAGATCATTAACCAGAGCAAGCAACATCACCCCGATCACCAAACTGATACCGATCTGTATCCCCCAACCTTGCACCCGATCTGACAAGGGACGACCACGCACCCACTCGATCAGATAAAACAACAAATGCCCCCCATCCAGTACCGGAATGGGCAACAAATTCAGAACGCCCAAGCTAATACTCAGATAAGCAAGGAAATTCAGGAAATCAGCAACACCCGACTGGGCCGAAGCGCCCGCCACTTTAGCAATGGTTATCGGTCCACTCAAGTTTTTTACCGAGAGCTCGCCGAACAACATTTTCTTCAGTGAATCGAGGGTCAGCACGCTCATGGTCCAGGTGCGTCGAGCCCCCTCGCCAATTGCTGCCAATGGCCCGTAGCTGACCTCGCGGATCATCTCCGGCGGCCAGTCGATCGCTTTCACCCCTGCCCCCAAATAACCGCTGGGTGACTTGCTCTCGCCGCGAGCGGCAAGTGTTACCGGGACGTCGATCTGAGCACCGTCGCGCTCAACCCGCAGCATGATTTTGGTATCAGGATGCATACGGACGGTATCGACAACCTGCTGCCAGTCATCGAGCGTACGACCATCGAGCGCGAGCAACCGGTCACCGGTCTTCAGGCCGGCAGCCTTGGCCGGCCCCTTTGGATCGAGCTCGGCCAGGACAGGCGGCAATGCCGGACGCCATGGACGAATCCCCAAAGAATGGATAGGGTCGGGCTCGTCAGCCCCTTTGAGCCACTTGTCCAGCACAAGTTCACGAGGAGAGTCGGCCGTGGAACCCTGTTCGCGCACCACTATCTGCAACGAACCGCTTTCGCCCAGGCGACGCACCAGTTGCAGGTTCACCGCTGCCCAGCCGGAAGTCGCCTCACCATCAATGGCCACGATTTCCTGGCCAGGGCTCAAACCTGCCTTGGCCGCGATACTCCCGGACTCGACAGCGCCGATGACCGGACGCACCTGCTCGCTGCCGAGCATTGCCAATACCCAGAAGAACGTAAATGCCAGCAGGAAGTTGGCAATCGGCCCCGCCGCTACGATGGCAATGCGCTGACGAACGGATTTACGATTGAAGGATTGATCAAGCTGATCGAGCGGTACTTCACCTTCGCGCTCGTCGAGCATTTTGACGTAGCCGCCCAACGGGATGGCGGCGACGACAAATTCGGTGCCCTGCTTGTCGTGCCAACGCAGCAAAGGCATGCCGAAGCCTACGGAGAAACGCAGCACTTTGACCCCACAGCGACGCGCGACCCAAAAATGGCCGAACTCGTGGAAGGTAACCAGCACACCCAGAGCGACCAGGGTGCCGACAATCATATAGAGCGCGCTCATCTACTTTCTCCGCATTCCTATCCGCTGCTGCCTGGGCCAACTATCCGCAGCATTTACCGCCCGTGACGGCTCAACCATTGTCCGGCCAGCAATCGGGCCTTCGCGTCTGCCGTGAACACTGCATCGAGATCATCCACCGCCACTACGGGCTCCAGATTCAGTACTTCCTCGATGATACTCGCGATTTCCGGGTAACGAACCCGTTCGTCGAGAAATGCCGCTACCGCCACTTCGTTCGCCGCATTGAGCATGGCTGGCGCGCTGTTACCCGCTTCGGCCGCCTGACGAGCCAGACGCAGGCACGGGAAACGTTTTTCATCGGGCGCCTGGAAGTCCAACCGCGCAATGGCAAACAGGTCCAGCGGCGCCACGCCCGAGTCAATCCGCTCCGGCCAGGCCAGGGCATTGGCGATGGGCGTGCGCATGTCCGGATTACCCAGCTGTGCCAGAACAGAACCATCGACGTAGTCGACCAGCGAATGGATCACACTTTGCGGGTGAATCACCACCTCCACCTGCGAAGGCTTGGCATCGAACAGCCAGCAGGCTTCGATCAACTCAAGCCCCTTGTTCATCATGCTGGCCGAGTCGACGGAGATTTTTCGCCCCATGGACCAGTTCGGATGAGCACACGCCTGATCGGGAGAAACATTCGCCAGCTCCGCCATGGGCGTCTGTCGAAACGGACCGCCGGAAGCCGTCAGCAGAATCCGACGTACGCCAACCACCTCAAGGCCACGGGCATAATCGAGCGGCATGCACTGGAAAATGGCGTTGTGCTCGCTATCGATCGGCAGCAACACCGAACCGCTCTTGCGCACGGCCTGCATGAACAGCGCGCCGGACATGACCAGCGCCTCTTTATTGGCCAGCAGAATTTTCTTGCCGGTCTCCACCGCCGCCAGTGTCGGGCGCAAACCCGCCGCACCGACGATGGCCGCCATGACCGTATCGACTTCCGGATCGGAAGCGACCTGACACAAACCGTCCTCACCCACCAGAACACGGGTCGAGAGACCCGCCGCGCGCAAATCATCTTGCAGGGTGCGGGCAGCCGCGATCTCAGGCACCACGGCAAATCGCGGGACATGGCGTACGCAGAGCGCCAGCAATTCACTCAAGCGGCTGAAGCCAGTCAAGGCAAAGACCTGATATCGATCAGGGTGACGAGCGATGACGTCGAGCGTGCTCAGGCCAATCGAGCCGGTCGCCCCCAGAACGGTAATCTGTTGTGGGCGGCTCATGGTGCAGCCATCCACAGCAGCACCGCAAACACCGGAATCGCTGCCGTCAGGCTGTCAATACGATCCAGCACGCCGCCGTGACCCGGAAGCAGATTACTGCTGTCCTTGATCCCGGACTGACGCTTGAACATGCTTTCAGTGAGATCACCCACCACCGAAATGAACACGATCAGCGCGGCACCGATCAACCCTTTGAGCAGCTCGGCCACCGTCCAGTCGCGTACCAGACCAACGATTGTGGTAATCACCAGGCTCAGCGCCAGACCACCGTACACGCCCTCCCAGCTTTTGCCCGGACTGACCTGTGGTGCGAGCTTGCGTTTGCCGAAAGCGCGACCGGAGAAGTAGGCGCCAATATCGGCACCCCAGACCAACACCATCACCGCCATGATCAGCCAGTTACCCAGCGGGTATTGCTTGATCTGCACCAGACCTTGCCAGGCCGGCAGAAGAATCAACAGGCCGATCACCAACTTGGTCGCCGCACTGGACCATTGCTCGCTCGAGCGCGGATAGGTCAGCACCAGATACGTCGCCACTGCCCACCACAGCACTGAAGCGCCCAATACCCAAGGCGCGAGGCCGGGCAGGATGTACATGAGGAACAGCACCAGAGCGACCACAGCGGCATAGCCAACGCGGTACGCTTGAGCGGCAAAACCCGCCAGACGCGCCCATTCCCAGGCACCAAGGGTCACGACCAGCCCGATGAACAGTGCAAAACCGGAACCTTCAAGCAGAAAGAATCCGCACAAGGCAATCGGCAGCAGGATCAGTGCGGTGATGATTCGTTGTTTAAGCATTAAACCCGGGCTCCAGCCTCGACCTGCTCGCTCGTTTTACCGAAGCGGCGCTGGCGGGAAGCGAAATCGGCCAGCGCATTGCGCATGGCATCGTGTTTGAAGTCCGGCCAGAACAGGTCGGAGAAATACAACTCGGCATAGGCCAGTTGCCAGAGCAGGAAGTTGCTGATGCGGTGCTCGCCACCGGTGCGGATGCACAGGTCCGGCAACGGCAGATCGCCCGTGACCAGGCAGGTCTGCAGCAGATCAGGCGTGATGTCTTCCGGACGCAAGTGCCCGGCCTGAACTTCTCGCGCCAGTCGTTGCGCAGCTTGCGCGATATCCCACTGACCGCCGTAATTTGCGGCGATCTGCAGGACAAAACGATTGGCACCAACCGTCATGGCCTCGGCTTCACGCATGGCAGCCTGCAGCTCTGGATGAAAACGCGAGCGGTCACCAATGATGCGCAGGCTGATGTTGTTGTCGTTGAGGCGCTTGGCCTCACGACGCAGCGCCTTGAAGAACAGATCCATCAAAGCGCTGACCTCATCGGCCGGACGTTGCCAGTTCTCGCTGGAGAAGGCGAACAGGGTCAGCACTTCGACCTTGGCCTCGGCGCAGACTTCAATGACTGCACGTACCGCATCCACGCCCGCTTTATGCCCGGCGACACCTGGCATAAAGCGTTTTTTCGCCCAGCGATTGTTACCATCCATGATGATCGCGACATGGCGCGGCACCGCGGACGGTGCAGTCTGCTTAGTCTTTTCCATGAAAACGCGACCCTTATACGGCCATCAGGTCTTTTTCTTTCTGCGCCAGATCCGCGTCGATTTTAGCCACGAACTTCTTGGTCAGATCGTCGATCTCGCCAGTCGCACGACGCTCTTCGTCTTCGCTGATCTCTTTTTCCTTGACCAGATCCTTGAGCTGGCTGTTGGCATCACGACGGATGTTGCGCACGGCAACACGGGCATCTTCAGCGACGTCACGAGCCTGCTTGGTGAAGCCCTTGCGGGTTTCTTCGGTCAGGGCAGGCATGGAGATCAACAGCAACTCGCCAAGGTTGGTCGGGTTCAGGTTCAAACCTGCGCTACCGATCGCCTTGTCGACGGCACCCAGCATGTTGCGCTCGAAAGCAACGACTTGCAGGGTACGGGCGTCCTTGACGGTGATGTTGGCCACTTGCTTGATCGGGGTGTCGGAGCCGTAGTACGGCACCATCACACCTTCCAGGATGCTCGGGTGCGCCTGGCCGGTACGAATACGGCCGAAGTTGTGCGCGAGCGACTCCACGGACTTCTGCATGCGCTCTTGAGCGTCTTTCTTGATTTCGTTGATCATTGTGCGCCTTCCTCGATCAGGGTCCCTTCAGCGCCGCCGTGTACGATATTCAGCAGGGCGCCGGGCTTGTTCATGTTAAATACGCGTAGTGGCATCTTGTGGTCGCGGCACAGGCAAATGGCCGTCAGATCCATCACACCCAGCTTGCGATCCAGCACTTCATCATAAGTCAGATGATCGAACTTCTCGGCATGCGGGTCTTTGAACGGGTCAGCGGTGTAGACACCATCGACCTTGGTCGCCTTGAGCACGACATCGGCATCGATTTCGATTGCACGCAGGCAGGCTGCCGAATCCGTCGTAAAGAACGGGTTGCCGGTACCGGCCGCGAAAATCACCACGTCCTTGGAATTCAGGTGACGCATGGCCTTGCGACGATCGTAGTGATCGGTCACGCCAACCATGGAAATAGCGGACATCACGATGGCCGAGATGTTGGCGCGCTCAAGGGCGTCGCGCATCGCCAGGGCGTTCATCACAGTGGCCAGCATGCCCATGTGGTCGCCGGTGACCCGGTCCATGCCAGCCTTGCTCAGCGCTTCACCGCGGAACAGGTTGCCACCACCGATAACCAGACCAACCTGAACGCCGATGCCGACCAGTTGGCCAACTTCCAATGCCATGCGATCCAGAACTTTCGGATCGATCCCGAACTCTTCCGAGCCCATCAGGGCCTCGCCGCTAAGCTTGAGTAGAATGCGTTTATAGCGAGCCTGATAACCACTGCCCTGCTGAGCCATTGCGAATCTCTCCTGCGGCGTATTTAAAAAAAATTCTTTGCGAGCTGTTTTACAGCTGACGCTCACTCTAGCTTGGCACTGCTTCAGCGCCATCGGAACATGGCTTTGTAAGCCAGTTCCAAAGGGAAACCAAATAAAAATTGATACCCCATCTGAAAAGAGGCTGCGCGCGTGAGCGGGCAGCCTCTTCTGGGCGACAGTTAAAAAACCGTCTTATTGCTTGGCGGCAGCCAGCTGGGCAGCAACTTCTTCTGCGAAGTTGTCCACTGGCTTCTCGATGCCTTCGCCTACTTTGAAGTAAGTGAAGGAAACGATTTCAGCGCCGGCTTTCTTGGCCAGGGCACCAACGGTGACTTCCGGGTTCATCACGAAAGCTTGCTCTACCAGGCTGGCTTCAGCCAGGAACTTGGTGATACGGCCGGCGATCATCTTCTCGACGATTTCAGCTGGCTTGCCTTTCATCTTGTCTTCGTTCAGGGTCAGGAAAACGCCCTTCTCGCGCTCGATGGCTTCTGGCGAAACCTGCGATGGCAGCAGGAACTCAGGGTTGCTTGCCGCCACGTGCATGGCGATCTCTTTGGCCAGCTGAACATCACCGCCCTTGAGAACAACAGCAACACCGATCTTGTTACCGTGCAGGTAGGTGCCGACAACGTCGCCCTCTACGCGTACCAGGCGACGAATGTTGACGTTCTCGCCTACTTTGGCGACCAGAGCTTCACGAGCCGATTCCTGAGCGGCGATCAGCGGAGCTGCGTCGGTCAGTTTTTCGTCGAAGGCTTTTTCTACGCAGGCAGCAACGAAGTTCTTGAAGTCGTCTTGCAGGGCCAGGAAGTCGGTCTGCGAGTTAACTTCCAGCAGCACGGCTGCCTTGTCGTCAGCCTTGATGGCGATAGCGCCTTCAGCGGCAACGTTGCCGGCTTTCTTGGCAGCCTTGATGGCGCCCGAAGCACGCATGTCATCAATGGCTTTCTCGATGTCGCCGCCAGCCTTGGTCAAGGCCTTTTTGCAGTCCATCATGCCTTCGCCAGTACGCTCGCGCAGTTCTTTGACCAACGCTGCAGTAATCTCTGCCATTTCAAAATCCTCTTGGATAGGTTTTCAACCATTCCACCCGATCGAACGGGCGATCAATTCTTCCCGAACCACCCTTGTTAGCTGCCGCACGTTACAGATAGAGCAGTGGGCGCCGACAAATGGTTTTCGAGGTGGCAAAAAGGGGGCCAAGCCCCCTTTTTGCTTACTGAGTCAACGCCAAGGCGTCAATTACTCAGCTGCTGCTACCGGAGCTTCTTCAACGAAAACTTCGGTGCCGCCGGCAACATTGTTGCGACCGCGGATGACAGCGTCAGCCATCGAACCCATGTACAGCTGGATAGCGCGGATTGCGTCATCGTTGCCTGGGATGATGTAGTCAACGCCTTCCGGGCTGCTGTTGGTATCGACTACGCCGATAACCGGGATGCCCAGCTTGTTGGCTTCGGTGATCGCGATGCGCTCGTGATCAACGTCGATAACGAACAGAGCGTCTGGCAGACCGCCCATATCCTTGATACCACCCAGGGAACGATCCAGCTTTTCCAGGTCACGAGTGCGCATCAGCGCTTCTTTCTTGGTCAGCTTGGCGAAAGTACCGTCTTCGGCTTGTACTTCAAGGTCACGCAGACGCTTGATGGAAGCACGGATGGTCTTGAAGTTGGTCAGCATGCCGCCCAACCAGCGGTGATCGACGTACGGCGAACCGCAACGTGCTGCTTCTTCAGCAACGATCTTGCCAGCGGAACGCTTGGTGCCGACGAACAGAATCTTGTTTTTGCCCTGGGCCAGACGCTCTACGAAAGTCAGAGCTTCGTTGAACATTGGCAGGGTTTTTTCAAGGTTGATGATGTGGATCTTGTTACGCGCACCGAAAATGTACTTGCCCATTTTCGGGTTCCAGTAACGGGTCTGGTGACCGAAGTGCACACCGGCCTTCAGCATATCGCGCATGTTGACTTGGGACATGATAGTTCCTTAATAAGTCGGGTTTGGCCTCCACGTATCCCAATGACCAACCAGCAGCATCAGCTGAAGGCACCCAGGTCATCGTGTCGACACGTGTGTGGATTTAGGCTTCCCGGGACATCCCCGGAAAGCGGCGCATTTTATATCACAAGACAGGGCAAAACGGAACCCGGATTCTGAAATCCTGGCGAGCGTTTTGTTCCACCCCTTGGAATCCGCCAAGAATGCACCATTCTATAGAGAGAAGCGATGCACACAGCCGCAGATTTGCGCTGATCGTCTGGTAGAATCGTATTTTTCAGGGCCGCGAAGTTCGATCGCGCATTGCCCCTTCCGTCTAGAAAGCGCCGCCTGGCGCAGAGAGAGCCTGTATGACCGTCACCCTCAAAACTCCCGAGGATATCGCCAAAATGCGTATCGCCGGCAAACTGGCCGCCGATGTGCTGGAAATGATTGCCGAATACGTCAAGCCGGGCGTTACCACCGATCAACTGAACCAGATCTGCCACGACTACATCGTCAATGAGCAGAAAGCCATCCCTGCCCCGCTCAATTACAAGGGCTATCCAAAGTCGATCTGCACGTCGATCAACCATGTGGTCTGCCATGGCATTCCAAACGACAAGCCGCTCAAAGATGGCGACACCCTGAACATCGACGTCACCGTCATCAAGGACGGTTTCCACGGTGATACCAGCCGGATGTTCCACGTCGGCAACGTACCGGTCTGGGCCGAGCGCCTGTCCCAGGTGACCCAGGAATGCATGTACAAGGCGATCGAGATCGTCAAACCTGGCTGCCGCCTGGGCGACATCGGCGAAATTATCCAGAAGCATGCGGAAAAGAACGGCTTCTCGGTGGTTCGCGAATTCTGCGGCCATGGTATCGGCAAGGTGTTCCACGAGGAGCCGCAGATCCTGCACTACGGCCGCGCCGGCACCGGCATGGAACTCAAGGCCGGCATGACCTTCACCATCGAGCCGATGATCAACCAGGGCCGCGCCGACACCAAGGTACTGGGCGACGGCTGGACCGCGATCACCAAGGACCGCAAGCTCTCGGCACAGTGGGAACACACCCTGCTGGTAACCGAAACCGGTTACGAGATCTTCACCCTGCGCAGTGATGACACCATCCCTCGCGTTTCGGCCTGATCCCGCTACCGTACATCGCCTATAGAAAGGAAAGCCAATCGATGCCGCAGGTGGATCCCGAACTCTTCGACCGCGGCCAGTTCCAGGCTGAACTGGCCCTGAAGGCAAGCCCGATCGCGGCCTTCAAGAAGGCGATCCGCCAGGCCCGCGAAGTGCTCGACACGCGTTTTCGCAATGGCCGGGACATTCGCCGGCTGATCGAGGATCGCGCCTGGTTCGTCGATAACATCCTGCAAAAGGCCTGGGAGCAGTTCAGCTGGAGCGAGGACGCCGACATCGCGCTGGTCGCGGTCGGCGGCTACGGCCGTGGCGAATTGCACCCTTATTCCGATATCGACTTGCTGATCCTTCTGGACAGCGCCGACCACGAGGTTTTCCGCGATTCCATCGAGCGTTTTCTGACGCTGTTGTGGGACATCGGCCTGGAGGTCGGCCAGAGCGTTCGCTCGGTCGACGAATGCGCCGTCGAGGCCCGCGCCGACCTGACGGTCGTCACCAACCTGATGGAAAGCCGCACCATCGCCGGCCCCGAGCGTTTGCGCCAGCGCATGCTGGACGTCACCAGCACCGGGCATATGTGGCCGAGCAAGGACTTCTTCCTGGCCAAGCATGCCGAACAAAAGGCTCGCCACCACAAGTACAACGACACCGAATACAACCTGGAACCCAACGTCAAAGGCTCACCCGGCGGCCTGCGGGATATCCAGACGATTCTGTGGGTAGCCCGTCGCGAGTACGGCACCCTGAACCTGCGGGCACTGGCAGGCGAAGGATTCCTGGTAGAGAGCGAAAACGCCCTGCTCGCCTCCTCCCAGGAGTTCCTGTGGAAGGTTCGCTATGCCCTGCACATGCTGGCCGGCCGCGCCGAAGACCGCCTGCTGTTCGATCACCAGCGCACCATTGCCGGGCTGCTGGGCTTCAAAGGCGACGACGCCAAGCAAGCCATCGAAAACTTCATGCAACAGTATTATCGGGTGGTCATGAGCATCGCCCAACTCAGCGACCTGATCATCCAGCACTTCGAGGAAGTCATCCTCGCACCGGAAGACGAAGCGCCACCGCAGCCGATCAACTCGCGTTTCCAGTTGCATGACGGCTACATCGAGGCACGCAACGACAACGTCTTTCGCCGCACGCCGTTCGCCATGCTCGAAATCTTCGTGCTGATGGCCCAGCAGCCCGAAATCAAGGGTGTGCGCGCCGACACCATTCGCCTGCTGCGGGAACACCGCCACCTGATCGACGACGACTTCCGCAACGATATTCGCAACACCAGCCTGTTTATCGAATTGTTCAAATGCAAGATCGGCATCCACCGCAACCTGCGGCGAATGAACCGTTACGGCATCCTTGGGCGTTATCTGCCCGAATTCGGCTTTATCGTCGGGCAGATGCAACACGACCTGTTCCACATCTATACGGTCGATGCCCACACCTTGAACCTGATCAAACACCTGCGTAAGTTGCAGTACACCCAGGTGTCGGAAAAATTCCCGCTGGCCAGCAAAGTCATGGGCAAGCTGCCCAAGCCCGAGCTGATCTACATGGCCGGCCTGTACCACGACATCGGCAAAGGCCGGCATGGCGATCACTCGGACATCGGTGCCGTGGATGCCGAGGCCTTTTGCCAGCGTCATCAACTGCCCACGTGGGACAGTCGCCTGATCGTGTGGCTGGTGCAAAACCACCTGGTGATGTCGACCACCGCCCAGCGCAAGGACTTGTCCGACCCGCAGGTGATCCACGATTTCGCCCAGATCGTTGGCGACGAAACCCGCCTCGACTACCTGTATGTGCTGACTGTCGCAGACATCAACGCCACCAACCCGACCCTGTGGAACTCCTGGCGCGCCAGCCTGCTGCGCCAGCTCTACACCGAGACCAAGCGCGCCTTGCGCCGTGGCCTGGAGAACCCGGTGGATCGCGAAGAGCAGATCCGCCAGACCCAGAGCGCCGCCCTGGATATCCTGGTGCGCGGCGGCACCGACCCGGACGATGTCGAGCAATTGTGGGCGCAGTTGGGTGATGACTATTTCCTGCGCCACACCGCCGGCGACGTGGCCTGGCACAGCGACGCGATACTCCAGCAACCGGCCGACGGCGGACCACTGGTGCTGATCAAGGAAACCACCCAGCGCGAGTTCGAAGGTGGCACGCAGATCTTCATTTATGCCCCGGACCAGCACGACTTCTTTGCCGTGACCGTGGCAACGATGGACCAGCTCAACCTGAACATTCACGACGCCCGGGTCATCACCTCCAGCAGCCAGTTCACCCTCGACACCTATATCGTGCTCGACACCGACGGCGACTCGATTGGCGATAATCCGGCGCGGGTCAAACAGATCCGCGAGGGTCTGACCGAAGCCCTGCGTAACCCGGACAACTACCCGACCATCATCCAGCGCCGGGTGCCACGTCAGCTCAAGCATTTCGCCTTTGCACCACAAGTGACGATCCACAACGACGCCCAACGCCCGGTGACGGTGCTGGAACTCACCGCGCCCGACCGCCCGGGCCTGCTGGCGCGGATTGGCACGATCTTCCTGGAGTTCGATCTGTCGTTGCAGAACGCCAAGATCGCCACCCTCGGCGAACGCGTGGAAGACGTGTTCTTCATCACCGACGCCAACAATCAGCCGTTGTCCGACCCGTTGCTGTGCAGCCGCCTGCAGGATGCGATCGTCGAACAACTGAGCGTCAACCAGGAACCTGATATCAAACTGTCGCGCATCAGCATCTGACTTAACAACGGCCCGCCTTTTGTAGGAGCGAGCTTGCTCGCGATGAACTCAAATACGCCGCGTTATTCTGGCAAGAACGCGTTATCGTTGACGACCATCGCGAGCAAGCTCGCTCCTACAGGGACCAGCGCCGCTCCAACACCGAACGAGATTTATCGATGAACAACGCTCTGTCCCAGCTCCAGCCCTACCCGTTCGAGAAACTCCGCGCCCTGCTCGGCAGCGTGACGCCCAATCCGGACAAGCGTCCGATCGCGCTGTCCATCGGCGAGCCGAAACACCGCTCACCAAGCTTTGTCGCCGAGGCCCTGGCCAGCAATCTGGAAAAAATGGCTGTGTACCCGACCACACTCGGTATCCCGGAGCTGCGTGAAGCCATCGCGGCATGGTGCGAGCGTCGCTTCGATGTGCCCAAGGGCTGGATCGACCCGGCGCGCAACGTGCTGCCGGTCAACGGTACCCGCGAAGCGCTGTTCGCCTTCACCCAGACCGTAGTCAACCGTGGCGATGACGCGCTGGTGGTCAGCCCGAACCCCTTCTACCAGATCTACGAAGGCGCGGCGTTCCTCGCCGGGGCCAAGCCGCATTACCTGCCATGCCTGGACGAAAACGGCTTCAACCCGGATTTCGACGCCGTATCGCCGGACATCTGGAAACGCTGCCAGATCCTGTTCCTGTGCTCGCCTGGCAATCCGACCGGCGCCCTGATCCCGGTCGAGACCCTGAAAAAGCTGATTGCCCTGGCCGACGAATACGACTTCGTGATTGCCGCCGATGAGTGCTACAGCGAGCTGTACTTCGACGAACAAACGCCGCCGCCAGGCCTGCTCAGCGCTTGCGCGGAACTGGGTCGCAAGGACTTCAAGCGTTGCGTGGTGTTCCACAGCCTGTCCAAGCGTTCGAACCTGCCAGGCCTGCGCTCGGGCTTTGTGGCCGGTGATGCCGACGTCCTCAAGGGCTTCCTGCTCTATCGCACCTACCATGGCTGTGCGATGCCGGTTCAAACCCAACTGGCCAGCGTTGCCGCGTGGAATGACGAAGTGCACGTGCGCGCCAACCGGGCGCTGTATCGCGAGAAGTTCGATGCGGTGCTGGAAATCCTCAGCCCGGTGCTGGACGTACAGCGTCCGGATGGCAGTTTCTACCTGTGGCCGAATGTCGCCGGTGACGACGCTGCGTTCTGCCGAGACCTGTTCGAGCAGGAGCACGTGACCGTGGTGCCGGGTTCTTACCTGTCGCGGGACGTCGATGGCGTCAATCCGGGGGCCGGGCGTGTGCGCATGGCGCTGGTTGCGCCGCTGGCAGAGTGTGTTGAAGCAGCCGAGCGGATTCGCGATTTCATCCAGCGCCGCAAATAACCCCCCCACGGGGGGGCAGGTGTTACTTCACCTGACCGAGTTTGGCCTCGCTCAGATCCAGTTCCCCCAACACCTCACGCAACACGTCATCACCAATCTGGTGATGACGACTGAGGCTGTACAACTCCAGGCGCTGCGCCCGTAGCGCCTTCAAGCGCAAACGCCGTTCCAGCAAGTCCATCTGAAACGCCAGGGCTTGCGCCTCAGCGGAGTCGTTGAACACCTCCAACTGATGTCGGTACTCGGACATGATCCGCGCCTTGAGCTCGACGGCCAGTGCGGACTGGGCGGCGTCCTGTGGATTGACCTCTTCTGCCTCAAGCGCATGAATGGCCGCCTCGGCGGTCTTGCGCCAGGCGTCGCGCACTTCGTTGCGCCGCTTGTCGTCCGGACTGGCTTCGATGCCACGCAACAACAGTGGCAGCGCGATGCAGGCCGCAATCAACGACAGCAGAATCACCCCGGCGGCGATGAAAATCAGCAGATCGCGCTCGGGAAATGCGCTCCCGCCCATGAGCATCGGCACCGACATCACACCCGCCAGCGTCACGGCCCCGCGCACGCCGCCCACGGTCAGCAACCAACAGGATCGCGCCGTCGGCACCCGGGTCACTTCACCCTTGCCGCGCAATCGCCGCAGCAGTACCGACAATCGCCAGATGCTTTGCACCCAGACGAACCGCAAAACCAGCAGCACCAGGAAAATCGCCACCACGTCGAGCCCGCGATACAACAACGTCGGCCATAACGAAGTTTCGTGACTGGCCACCGCCTTGATGATGTCCGGCAACTGCAAACCCAACAGCAGGAAGATCAAACCGTTGAACGCGAACTCCAGCAGCGACCAGACACTTCGGTTGAGCAAGCGCGTGTTGGTCTGGCGCGGCAACAGGTCGAGCCAGCTCTGCATCATTCCCGCCGCCACCGCCGAGAGGATGCCCGACACTTCCATGCGCTCGGCCAGCACGTAGGCCGCAAACGGCAGCAGCAACATGAACACCACATGCGTCGCCGGATCATCCCAGCCCCGCTCGATCATCCACGCCCGCAGACGGCCGACCAGCCAACTCAAGGCCACCCCGACCGCCAGGCCACCGACAGCGACCAGCACGAACGTCAGGCTGGCATTGGCCAGCGAGAACACACCGGTCACCGCCGCCACCAGGGCAAACTTGAATGTCACCAGGCCCGAGGCGTCGTTCATCAGCGCCTCGCCCTGCAAGATGTGCATCAAGGGGGTCGGCAGTCTGTTGCGGGAAATGGCCGACACCGCCACCGCATCCGTCGGTGACAGCACCGCCGCCAGGGCGAACGCCACCGGCAACGGCACACCGGGCAGCAACCAGTGAATGAAATACCCGGCGCCGACCACGGTGAACAGCACCAGGCCCACTGCCAGGGTCAGGATCGGGCCGCGCAAGTGCCAGAATTCGCGCTTGGGCATGCGCCAGCCGTCGGAGAACAACAGTGGTGGCAGGAACAGAAACAGGAACAGTTCGGGATCGAGGGCTACATGGAGGCCGAGCGTCGGCCAGGCGAGCAAGGCCCCAGCGGCAATCTGCACCAACGGCAACGGCAGCGGAACCACCCGTCCGATCAGGCGCGAAACGCCAACCAGCATCAACAGGATCAGGACGGTATAAGCGGTTTGCATAAAGCGTGGTTCCCGGACGATCAACAGCATTGAAGTGCCATATTAGCCGCTTAGACTTCGGGCGACCCTTGCACCTATGTCGCACGCAGGTCACCGAAGCACCGTATTCCCGCAGGATTTGCGCTTCCATGGCATAATCCGTCACCTTTTATTTACGGCACCTGCAAAGGGGGCAATTCCTTGACCGTTTCAAGCAAAACGTTGCACCTTTTCGGCATCAAAGCCTGCGACACCATGAAAAAGGCGCGCACCTGGCTCGATGAACACGCTGTCAGCTATGACTTTCATGATTACAAGGCGGTCGGTATCGACCGTGAACACCTGACCCAATGGTGCAACGAGCACGGCTGGGAAGTGGTGTTGAACCGTGCAGGCACGACCTTTCGCAAGCTCGACGACGAACGCAAAGCCGATCTCGACCAGACGAAAGCCATCGAACTGATGCTCGCACAACCCTCGATGATCAAGCGTCCGGTGCTTGATCTCGGTGACCGAACCCTGATTGGCTTCAAGCCAGATATCTACGCGGCCGCGCTCAAGTAAGCAGCCCGTTTCAATTTGCTAGAGGTATCAACATGTCTACTACCCTGTTCAGCCTGGCCTTTGGTGTCGGCACTCAAAACCGTCAAGGCGCATGGCTGGAAGTGTTCTACGCCCAGCCACTGCTCAACCCGCCCGCCGAACTGGTCGCCGCCATTGCGCCGATCCTCGGTTACAGCGAAGGCAACCAGGCCATCACCTTCACCACCGCGCAGGCCGCGCAACTGGCTGAAGCCGTGAAAGGCATCGACGCGGTACAAGGCAAACTGCTGACCCGCCTGGCCGAGAGCCACAAGCCGCTGGTTGCCACCTTGCTGGCCGAAAACGCCCAGCTGTCGTCCACCCCTGAGGCCTACCTCAAGCTGCACCTGCTGAGCCATCGCCTGGTCAAGCCACACGGCCTGAACCTGGCCGGGATCTTCCCGCTGCTGCCGAACGTGGCCTGGACCAGCCAGGGCGCTGTCGACCTGAGCGAACTGGCCGAACTGCAACTCGAAGCCCGCCTGCGCGGCGAACTGCTGGAAGTGTTCTCGGTGGACAAGTTCCCGAAAATGACCGACTACGTGGTTCCGGCCGGCGTGCGTATCGCTGACGCCGCGCGTCTGCGCCTGGGCGCTTACGTGGGCGAAGGCACCACCGTGATGCACGAAGGTTTCATCAACTTCAACGCCGGCACCGAAGGCCCGGGCATGATCGAAGGCCGCGTATCCGCTGGCGTATTCGTCGGCAAGGGTTCGGACCTGGGCGGCGGCTGCTCGACCATGGGCACCCTGTCGGGCGGCGGCAACATCGTGATCAAGGTCGGCGAAGGCTGCCTGATCGGCGCCAACGCCGGTATCGGTATCCCGTTGGGCGACCGCAACACCGTCGAGTCGGGCCTGTACGTGACCGCTGGTACCAAAGTCGCGCTGCTGGACGAGAACAATCAACTGGTCAAAGTGGTCAAGGCCCGTGAACTGGCCGGCCAGCCGGACCTGCTGTTCCGTCGCAATTCGGAGACCGGTGCCGTGGAATGCAAAACCCACAAATCGGCCATCGAGCTGAACGAAGCGCTGCACGCTCACAACTAAGCCACACGACCACCCGCCCCCCTGTAGGAGCGAGCTTGCTCGCGATGGACGATTAGACGACACGTGCTGTCTGGTGCACCGCGTTATCGTTGACGCCCATCGCGAGCAAGCTCGCTCCTACAGGGGGCAGGCGTACAGGCGAACAACATGATGATTCTCTCCCCCTGGCGTGCCGATTTTCCGGCCATCGCCGCCCTGCAACGGCAAGACCAGACCTATCTGGACAACGCCGCCACTACGCAAAAACCTCAAGCCCTGCTCGATGCCCTGGCGCACTACTACGCCAACGGCGCGGCCAACGTGCATCGGGCGCAGCATTTGCCCGGCGCCCACGCCACCCAGGCGTTCGAGGACAGCCGCCGCAAAGTCGCGCAATGGCTCAATACTGGCGATTGCGGGCAGATCATCTTTACCCACGGCGCGACGTCCGCGCTGAATCTCCTGGCCTATGGCCTGGAACATCTTTTCAATCCGGGCGACGAGATTGTCATCAGCGCCCTGGAGCATCACGCCAACCTGCTGCCGTGGCAGCAACTGGCGCACCGTCGCGACCTGAAACTGGTGATCCTGCCGCTGGATGCCGACGGCGTGATCGACCTTGAAGCCGCCGCCGGTTTGATCGGCCCACGCACGCGTCTGTTGGCGGTCAGCCAGTTGTCCAACGTGATTGGCGCATGGCAGCCGCTGTCTGAATTGCTGGCACTGGCCAAGGCGCACAACGCCCTGACCGTGATCGACGGCGCTCAGGGCGTGGTCCATGGTCGCCACGACGTGCAAGCGCTGGGCTGCGATTTCTATGTGTTCTCCAGCCACAAGCTCTACGGCCCCGATGGCCTGGGTGTGCTGTTCGGGCGCAATACAGCACTGCAACAACTGCGTCCCTGGCAGTTCGGTGGTGAAATGGTGCTCGATGCCAATTATCACGACGCACGCTTTCGCCCGGCACCGCTGGGTTTCGAGGCCGGGACGCCGCCGATTGCCAGCGTGATCGGCCTGGGAGCGACCCTGGACTACCTCGCCGGGCTCGATCAGGACGCCGTGTCTGCCCATGAAGCCGCGTTGCATGCCTGTCTGCTCAAGGGCCTGGAGGCGCGCAACGGCATTCGCCTGTTGGGCAAGCCGCAAGTGGCACTGGCCAGTTTCACCGTCGAGGGTGTGCATAACTCCGATCTCGCGCATTTGCTGACCGAACAAGGGATCGCGGTGCGTGCCGGCCACCACTGTGCGATGCCGCTGCTCAAACGCTTCGAACTGGCCGGAGCGATTCGGGTGTCGTTGGCGCTGTACAACGATTCCGAAGACCTGGAGCGGTTCTTTGAAGCCCTGGATCAGGCGCTGGAGCTATTGCGATGAACCTGCCTGCCGATGCCGTGACGGCACTCTATATCTTTCAGAAAGCGGCAGGCTGGGAACAACGCGCACGCCTGCTGATGCAATGGGGCGAGCGCCTGCCCGCGTTGAGCGACACGCAAATGTGCGACGCCAATCGGGTACACGGCTGTGAAAGCCAGGTGTGGCTGGTGGGCGAGTTGCGCGACGGTCATTGGCAGTTCAGCGCCAACAGTGATGCACGGTTGATTCGCGGGTTGGTGGCGTTGCTGCTGGCGCGGGTCAACGGCTTGTCCGCGGCCGAGTTGCAGCAAGTGGATTTGCCGGACTGGTTCAATCAGCTGGGGTTGGGGCGGCAGTTGTCCGAGTCCCGCAGCAATGGCTTGAATGCGGTGCTTCAGCGGATGCGAGAGTTGGCTCAATAAGAGGGCTGCTTCGCAGCCCATCGCGGGCAAGCCCGCTCCCACAGGAGGAACGCATTCCAATGTGGGAGCGAGCTTGCTCGCGATGAGGCCTTCAGCCACACCGACTAAACCTGCGGTTTGACCCGCTCCGCCGGCCGCCGCACCCCTGCCACAATCTTGTCCACAGCCTTGGTCGCCGCGACCATGCCGAAGGTCGCCGTCACCATCATCACCGCGCCAAACCCTCCGGCACAGTCAAGCTTCACCCCATCACCGACAAAACTCTTCTGCAGGCAAATGCTGCCGTCCGGTTTCGGGTAGCGCAGTTGCTCGGTGGAAAACACGCACGGCACGCTGTAGTGACGGGTCACGGTACGTGAGAAGCCGTAGTCGCGGCGCAGCGTGGAGCGCACCTTCGACGCCAATGGATCATTGAACGTGCGATTGAGGTCGCAGACCTGGATCAACGTCGGGTCAATCTGCCCGCCCGCGCCGCCGGTGGTGATGATCTGGATCTTGCGCCGCTTGCACCAGGCGATCAGCGCGGCCTTGGCATTGACGCTGTCGATGCAGTCGATCACGCAGTCGATGTTCGGCGTGATGTACTCGGCCATGGTGTCGCGGGTAACGAAGTCAGGCACCGCATGCACCGTGCAATCCGGGTTGATCCCGCGCAGACGCTCGGCCATCACCTCGACCTTGGGCTTGCCCACCGTGCTGTCCAGCGCGTGCAACTGGCGGTTGGCGTTGCTGACGCAGACGTCATCGAGGTCGAACAGCGAAATTTCGCCAACACCACAACGGGCCATGGCTTCCGCCGCCCAGGAACCGACGCCACCGACGCCCACGATCGCCACATGGGCCGCTTTCAGGCGCTCAAGGCCTTCAATGCCATACAAGCGGGCGATGCCAGCAAACCGCGGATCTTCTGTACTCATGACCATTACCCCAAAAACCGGCGCGCATTATAGGGCCGTCGGCGCCCAAGAGCATCATTGCGCTATGAACGGGCAACATCCACGAAAAATACATCGAACAAAGATTCGTCCTACACGCTCTAAAGAAAGAACTTAAACCGACTTGGATTGCCCAATGTCCGGCAATTCCCTGTCCGCTGTACGACCAGAGAATGCCCGGTGTAGGATGCGCGCCCCTTGGCGACCGCCAACCGTTCCTTCGTTCCACAGTCTTTGGAACCCGAAATAACTATGTCATCGCGTAAATTTGGACTCAACCTGGTCGTGGTGCTCGCCATCGCAGCCTTGTTTACCGGCTTCTGGGCGCTGATCAACCGCCCGGTCACCGCCCCCAACTGGCCTGAACAGATCTCCGGCTTCTCGTACTCGCCATTCCAGCAGGGCCAGTTCCCGCAGAAAGACCAGTACCCGACCGACGATCAAATGCGTCGCGACCTGGAGATCATGAGCAAGCTGACGGACAACATCCGCATCTACTCGGTCGATGGCACGCTGCAGAACATCCCGAAACTGGCGGAAGAGTTCGGCTTGCGGGTAACCCTGGGGATCTGGATCAGCCCGGACCTGGAACGCAACGAACGGGAAATCACCCGCGCCATTGAAATCGCCAACTCCTCGCGCAGCGTGGTTCGTGTGGTGGTCGGCAACGAGGCCATTTACCGCAAGGAAATCACCGCCCAGGAACTCAGCGTCATGCTCGATCGCGTGCGTGCCGCCGTGAAAGTGCCGGTGACTACGTCCGAACAGTGGCACGTGTGGGAAGAACACCCGGAACTGGCCAAGCACGTCGACCTGATTGCCGCGCACGTCCTGCCTTACTGGGAATTCGTCCCGATGGACAAGGCCGGGCAGTTCGTCCTCGACCGCGCCCGCGACCTGAAAAAGATGTTCCCGAAAAAACCACTGCTGCTGTCCGAGGTGGGCTGGCCGAGCAACGGCCGCATGCGTGGTGGCGCCGACGCCTCCCCGGCGGACCAGGCGATTTATCTGCGAACCCTGGTCAACAAGCTCAACCGCCAGGGCTTCAACTACTTCGTGATCGAAGCGTTTGACCAACCGTGGAAAGCCAGCGACGAAGGTTCCGTCGGCGCCTACTGGGGCGTGTTCAACGCCGCGCGCCAGCAGAAGTTCAACTTCGAAGGCCCGGTGGTGGCGATTCCGCAATGGCGCGTGTTGGCCATTGGTTCGGTGGTATTGGCGCTGTTGTCGCTGACCCTGCTGATGATCGACGGCTCGGCCCTGCGCCAGCGTGGCCGTACCTTCCTGACCTTCATTGCGTTCCTGTGTGGTTCGGTGCTGGTGTGGATCGGTTACGACTACAGCCAGCAATACAGCACCTGGTTCAGCCTGACGGTGGGCTTCTTGCTCGCCCTCGGTGCGCTCGGGGTGTTTATCGTGCTGCTGACCGAAGCCCATGAACTGGCCGAAGCGGTGTGGGTGCACAAGCGCCGGCGCGAGTTCCTGCCGGTGGAAGGCGACTCCAGCTACCGCCCGAAAGTGTCGATTCACGTGCCCTGCTACAACGAGCCGCCGGAGATGGTCAAACAGACCCTCAACGCCCTGGCCAACCTCGACTATCCGGACTTCGAAGTCCTGATCATCGACAACAACACCAAGGACCCGGCTGTCTGGGAACCGGTGCGCGATTATTGCGAAACCCTCGGCCCGCGCTTCAAGTTCTTCCACGTGGCACCGCTGGCCGGCTTCAAGGGCGGCGCGCTGAACTACCTGATCCCGCACACCGCCAAGGACGCCGAAGTGATCGCGGTGATCGACTCCGATTATTGCGTGCACCCGAACTGGCTCAAGCACATGGTGCCGCACTTCGCCGACCCGAAAATCGCCGTGGTGCAGTCGCCGCAGGATTACCGCGACCAGAACGAAAGCACCTTCAAGAAGCTCTGCTACGCGGAATACAAAGGCTTCTTCCACATCGGCATGGTCACCCGCAACGACCGCGACGCGATCATCCAGCACGGCACCATGACCATGACCCGTCGCTCGGTGCTCGAAGAGCTGGGCTGGGCCGACTGGTGCATCTGTGAAGACGCCGAACTGGGCCTGCGGGTATTCGAAAAAGGCCTGTCGGCAGCGTATTACCACACCAGCTACGGCAAGGGCCTGATGCCCGATACCTTCATCGACTTCAAGAAACAGCGTTTCCGCTGGGCCTACGGAGCGATCCAGATCATCAAGCGCCACACCGCCAGCCTGCTGCGCGGCAAGGACACCGAGCTGACCCGTGGCCAGCGCTACCACTTCCTCGCGGGCTGGTTGCCGTGGGTGGCGGACGGCATGAACATCTTCTTCACCGTCGGCGCGCTGTTGTGGTCGGCGGCGATGATCATCGTGCCGCAACGGGTCGATCCGCCGCTGCTGATCTTCGCAATCCCGCCATTGGCGTTGTTCGTGTTCAAGGTCGCCAAGATCATCTTCCTCTACCGTCGTGCGGTCGGGGTGAATCTGAAGGACGCCTTCTGCGCGGCGCTGGCCGGTCTGGCGTTGTCCCACACCATCGCCAAAGCGGTGTTGTACGGCTTCTTCACCAGCAGCATTCCGTTCTTCCGTACGCCGAAGAATGCCGACAACCACGGCTTCTGGGTGGCGATTTCCGAAGCCCGGGAAGAGATGTTCATCATGCTGCTGTTGTGGAGCGCGGCCCTGGGGATCTACCTGGTGAACGGCATGCCGAGCAACGACATGCGCTTCTGGGTCACCATGCTGCTGGTGCAGTCGCTGCCGTACGTCGCGGCGCTGATCATGGCGTTCCTGTCGTCGCTGCCGAAACCGGCCGCCGAGCCTGAAACGGCACCTGTCGTCTAAATCTGCGCGGATGCACTAAACGGCGGCCAATGGTCGCCGTTTTGCTTTAAGATAAGCGCCATTTTGCGGGGCCTGGCGTGTCGGGGTTTACAGAACGAACCCGATACCTGTGGGAGCGAGCTTGCTCGCGATTGCGATGTAACAATCAAAGTTTATGTTGACTGACACAACGCCATCGCGAGCAAGCTCGCTCCCACATTTAGCCCGCGCCCACATTCATGATTTTCGGAGTTTTCCATGACGGCCCACGCCGACCTTTCGCCGACCCTCCAACTCGCCATCGACCTGATCCGCCGTCCGTCCGTGACGCCGATCGACGCCGATTGCCAGAAGCAGATGATGCAGCGCCTGGGCGATGCCGGTTTCACCCTGGAACCGATGCGCATCGAAGATGTGGATAACTTCTGGGCCACCCACGGCCAGGACGACGGTCCGGTGCTGTGCTTCGCCGGCCACACCGACGTGGTCCCGACCGGCCCGGTGGCGGCCTGGCAGATCGAACCGTTCAACGCGCTGATCGACGAACACGGCATGCTCTGCGGCCGTGGCGCCGCCGACATGAAAGGCAGCCTCGCCGCCATGACCGTCGCCTCCGAGCGTTTTGTCGCCGACTACCCGAATCACAAGGGCAAAGTCGCCTTCCTGATCACCAGCGACGAAGAAGGCCCGGCGCACCACGGCACCAAGGCCGTGGTCGAACGCCTCGCCGCACGCAAGGAACGTCTGGACTGGTGCATCGTCGGCGAACCATCGAGCACCACCCTGGTAGGTGACGTGGTCAAGAACGGTCGTCGCGGCTCCCTCGGCGCCAAGCTGACCGTGCGCGGTGTGCAAGGCCACGTGGCCTACCCGCACCTGGCCAAGAACCCGATCCACCTCGCTGCCCCGGCCCTGGCGGAACTGGCTGCCGAGCACTGGGACCACGGTAACGATTTCTTCCCGCCGACCAGTTTCCAGATCTCCAACGTCAACTCCGGCACCGGTGCGACCAACGTGATCCCGGGTGACCTGGTGGCCGTGTTCAACTTCCGTTTCTCCACCGAATCGACGGTCGAAGGCCTGCAAAAGCGCGTCGCCGACATCCTCGACAAGCATGGCCTGGACTGGCACATCGACTGGGCGCTGTCCGGCCTGCCGTTCCTCACCGAACCTGGCGCGCTACTCGACGCGGTGTCGGCGAGCATCAAGGACATCACCGGTCGCGAAACAAAAGCGTCCACCAGCGGTGGTACCTCCGATGGCCGCTTCATCGCGACCATGGGTACCCAGGTTGTTGAGCTGGGCCCGGTCAACGCGACCATCCACCAGGTCAACGAACGCGTGCTGGCAGCCGATCTCGACGTGCTGACCGAAATCTACTACCAGACCCTGATCAAGTTGCTCGCCTGATGCTTGCGTGCCCGATCTGCAGTGAGCCGCTCAATGCGGTGGACAACGGCGTGGCCTGCCCCGCCGGGCATCGTTTCGACCGTGCGCGCCAGGGTTACTTGAACCTGTTGCCGGTGCAGCACAAGAACAGCCGTGACCCTGGGGATAACCAGGCAATGGTCGAAGCCCGCCGCGACTTTTTGAATGCCGGGCACTACGCCCCGGTGGCCAAGCGTCTGGCGGAGCTGGCGGCAGGTGTAGCACCGCAGCACTGGCTGGACATCGGTTGTGGCGAGGGTTACTACACCGCGCAAATCGCCGAGGCACTGCCAGATGCCGAAGGTTATGCCCTGGACATCTCCCGCGAAGCAGTCAAACGCGCCTGCAAACGCAACCCGCAGCTGACCTGGTTGATCGCCAGCATGGCGCGGGTGCCGTTGGCTTCCGGCAGTTGCCAGTTCCTGGCCAGCGTCTTCAGCCCGCTGGATTGGGAAGAAGCCAAGCGCCTGCTCAGTGTTGGCGGTGGCCTGATGAAAGTCGGGCCGACCAGCGGCCACCTGATGGAACTGCGTGAGCGGCTGTACGACGAAGTCCGTGAATACACTGACGACAAGCACCTGGCCCTGGTGCCGGAAGGCATGGCGCTGGCCCACAGCGAAACCCTGGAATTCAAACTGACGCTGGAAAGCGGTCAGGACCGGGCGAACCTGCTGGCCATGACGCCCCACGGCTGGCGCGCCAGTGCCGAGCGCCGTGCTGACGTTATCGAGCAGGCCGAGCCGTTCGAGGTCACCGTGTCGATGCGCTACGATTATTTCGTACTTCAATAACCTTAATTTTTGGTCTCGGGCAAATGCTCAAGACCGGCTAAATCCGCGAATGGATTTTTCAGACCCGCAGTGAGGACATCCATGCGCCAACCCGATATCGAGATTTACCTGAAAGACGCCGACGTCGACCACAAAGCCATTGCCGCCTGGCTCGGTGCGGCATTGGGTCCGTGCACCGATTGGGTCCAGAAGGGCCAGACTTACAAGTGCAAGGCTGGCAACGTGCCAGTGACCTGGCTGCCAAAAGCCGTCGGCAAGTGGAACAGCCTGTACCTGGAAAGCGACCAGACCCCATGGGACGACGACATCGCCTGCGCCCGCGCCGCGTTTGCCGCGCTCAACGTGGAAGTGCGTTGTGCACCGGGCACCTGGGTCGAGGAAGAAGGTGAAGAGACGGCGGACCGCTGGATCCGCATCAGCGCCGATGGTGAAGAAGAAATCACCTGGAAAACCGCGTAAAAACCTACACACCAAACCTGTGGGAGCGAGCTTGCTCGCGATGAGGCCCTTTCAGTCAACATCCATGTTGAATGTCAGTCCGCTATCGCGAGCAAGCTCGCTCCCACAGTGTTTTTGGGCGTTCTGAAGATTTTGATTACAGACCTACAACATCCTCAGCCTGCAACCCCTTCTGCCCTTCCACCACCGCATATTCAACCTGCTGGCCTTCGGTCAGCGAACGGTGGCCTTCACCGCGAATCGCGCGGTAATGCACGAACACGTCCACCCCGTCCTCGCGCTGAATGAAGCCGTAGCCCTTGGCGTCGTTGAACCACTTCACGTTGCCGGTTTCGCGTGTTGCCATTTGTTCATACTCCCTTTTTATTATTGGTCGGGCTTTTCGCAGGAAAGCCTCGGGAACGTCAGCCTGCGCATACCGGTCCCATGAGGGCAACGGCGACAGAGCGCCGAGTATATGACAGACGTTAAAACTCTCAACAGGAGTTTACTTCCACGCTTTTTTGCCGATTTTCGACGAATCCGGCACACTATCGGCCGCCCAAGCAATTGCTTGGTTTTTTTCACTCACGCAGAAGCCGTATGACCCGCTCCCCGTTCCGCCGTCTTGTGTTTGGCACCCTGCGCCGACTGTTGTACCTCTGGGTTCGCTCCGAGACGATCAACCAGTCGTCGTTCACCCTTGACCTCGACCGCAGTCGTCCGGTGTTCTACGTCCTGCAAAACCCTTCGCTGACCGACCTCGCCGTGGTCGACACCGAATGCAGCAAGGCCGGCCTGCCACGCCCGGTACTGCCGGTATCGGTGGGCAACCTGCTGGAGCCTGCCGCGTTCTTCTACCTGACGCCGGACCCGGACTGGCTCGGCCGCCAGGACAAGCGCGGAGCGCCGCCGACACTGACCCGCCTGGTCAGCGCCCTGAGCCAGAACGCCGCCGAAGATGCGCAGATCATCCCGGTCAGCGTGTTCTGGGGGCAGTCGCCGGACAGCGAAAACAGCCCATGGAAACTCCTGTTCGCCGATAGCTGGGCCGTTACCGGGCGTCTGCGTCGGTTACTGAGCGTCATCGTCCTGGGACGCAAGACCCGCGTGCAGTTCTCCGCGCCGATCCACCTGCGCGAACTGATCGAGCACGACAAGGGCCACGAGCGCACCGTGCGCATGGCCCAGCGCATCCTGCGGGTTCACTTTCGCAACCTGAAGGCTGCGGTAATCGGCCCGGACATTTCCCACCGCCGCAACCTGGTCAAAGGCTTGCTGAACCAGCCACAGGTCAAACAAGCGATCCTCGACGAAGCCGAGCGCGAGAACATCTCGCCGGAGAAAGCCAAAGCTCAAGCGCTACGCTACGGCAACGAAATCGCCTCGGACTACACCTACACTGCGATCCGTTTTATGGAAGTGGTGCTCAGCTGGTTCTGGAACAAGATCTACGACGGTATCAAGGTCAACCACATCGAAGGCGTGCAGAAGGTCGCCCAGGGTCACGAAGTGATCTACGTGCCGTGCCATCGCAGCCACATCGACTATCTTCTGCTGTCCTATCTATTGTTCCGCAACGGTTTGACCCCGCCGCACATTGCCGCGGGCATCAACCTGAACATGCCAGTGATCGGCGGCCTGCTGCGTCGCGGCGGTGCGTTCTTCATGCGCCGCACCTTCAAGGGCAACCCGCTGTACACCTCGGTGTTCAACGAATACCTGCATACCCTGTTCACCAAGGGTTTCCCGGTGGAGTATTTCGTCGAGGGTGGCCGTTCGCGCACCGGGCGCATGCTGCAGCCGAAAACAGGGATGCTGGCGATCACCCTGCGCAGCTTCCTGCGCTCATCGCGCATGCCCATCGTCTTCGTGCCGGTGTACATCGGCTATGAGCGTGTGCTGGAAGGCCGGACCTACCTCGGCGAACTGCGCGGTGCGGCCAAGAAGAAAGAGTCGATCTTCGATATTTTCAAAGTCATTGGCGCGCTCAAGCAGCGCTTCGGCCAAGTGGCGGTGAACTTCGGTGAGCCGATCAAACTGGCGGAATTCCTCGACAGCGAACAGCCGGACTGGCGCAAACAGGAGCTCGGCCCGCAGTTCAGACCGGCCTGGCTCAACGAAACCACCAACCGCCTCGGCGAGAAAGTCGCACAACATCTCAACGAAGCGGCGGCGATCAACCCGGTCAACCTGGTGGCACTGGCGCTGCTGTCGACCACCCGACTGGCGCTGGATGACCGGGCCATGGCGCGTGTGCTGGATCTGTACCTGGCGCTGCTACGCAAGGTCCCCTATTCGCCACACACCACCTTGCCGGAAGGCGATGGCCGGGCGTTGATCGAGCATGTGAAGGACATGGACCTGCTGTCCGAGCAAAGCGATGCCCTGGGCAAGATTCTCTATCTGGACGAACAAAACGCCGTCCTGATGACCTACTACCGCAACAACGTACTGCACATCTTCGCGCTGCCGGCGTTGCTGGCGAGCTTCTTCCAGAGCGCCTCGCGCATGAGTCGCGAGCAGATCCTGCGCTACACCCGCGCGTTGTATCCCTACCTGCAAGCGGAGCTGTTCATTCGCTGGTCGCTGGACGAACTGGATGCGGTGATCGATCAATGGCTGGAGGCGTTCGTCGAGCAAGGCCTGCTGCGCTTCGAGAACGACGTGTACTTGCGCCCGGCGCCAAGCTCGCGGCATTTCGTGCTGCTGACCTTGCTGTCGAAAAGCATCGCCCAGACCTTGCAGCGTTTCTACATGACCGTGTCCCTGCTGCTCAACAGCGGCCAGAACAGCATCAGCGCCGAAGAACTGGAAGACCTGTGCACGGTCATGGCCCAACGCCTGTCGATCCTGCATGGCCTGAACGCCCCGGAATTCTTCGACAAGAGCCTGTTTCGCCACTTCATCCAGACGATGCTCGACCTTGACGTGCTCAAGCGCGATGAAGCGGGCAAGCTGAGCTATCACGAACTGCTCGGTGAACTGGCCGAAGGCGCGGCCAAGCGCGTATTGCCGGCGGAGATCCGTTTGTCGATCCGTCAGGTGGCGCTGCATCGCAGTGAAGATGCAGCCGACGCCACCCCACCTTTGTAAACCGTCTAGATTGATCAGGGCGCCAGTCGGTTCTGGCGCCCTCGATACGGAGATTGACCGATGAAAAAACTGCCACTGATCGCAGCCGCCATCCTGCTGACAGCCTGCCAGCACCCGACACCGGCGCCCAAGGCTTCCCTTGATGGAGAAGTCTTCTACCTGCAACGCATCGCCCTGCCACCGACGGCGGTCCTGAGTGTCAGCCTGCAGGACATTTCACTCGCCGATGCCCCGGCGAAGGTCATCGACGAACAGCGCGGCCAGATCAAAGGGCAGGTGCCGCTGGCCTTCCATCTCAGCTACGACCCGCTGAAGATAGAGCCCAACCACCGTTACTCGGTGAACGCGCGCATCGAAGTCGACGGCAAACTGATGTTCATCACCACCGAGAATCATGCCGTGCGCCTGGACGGCACCGATCCACAACCGCTGAAGGTCCGTGTCGACCCGGCCCGCTAAGTGTCTTTTTCGAAAAAGGAAGTTGCCATGTTCCGCCCTACCCTCCGCTTTGCCGGCCTGTGCGCAGGCTTGATGATCTGTGCCAACGCCCTGGCGCTGTCCCTCACCGACCTGTCGCAGAAAGACGCCACCGGCGGCCTCAAGGACGCACTGACCCAAGGCGCGCAACTGGCCGTCAAACAACTCGGCACCCCGGGTGGTTTCAGCAACAATCCCGATGTGAAAATCGAACTGCCGGGCAAGCTGGGCAAAGTCGCGAGCAAGATGAAACAGTTCGGCATGGGTGACCAGGTCGATGAGCTGGAAGCCAGCATGAACAAAGCGGCAGAAACCGCCGTGACCCAGGCTCAGCCAATCCTCGTCGATGCCGTGAAGAAAATGACCGTGGAAGATGCCAAGGGCATCCTCAGCGGCGGCAACGACTCGGCCACCCAATACCTGAACAAGACCAGCCGCGAACAGATCCGCGCCAAATTCCTGCCCATCGTCAAGCAAGCCACCGACAAGGTTGGCCTGGCCCAGCAGTACAACTCGTTCGCCGGACAAGCGGCGACCATGGGCGTAGTGGATGCGAAAAACGCCAACGTCGAAAACTACGTCACCGAGCAGGCATTGAATGGCTTGTTCGAAATGATCGGCAAACAGGAAGAAACCATCCGCCAGAACCCGGCAGCTGCGGCGACCAGTTTGGCGAAGAAGGTGTTTGGTACGCTCTGAGCCGCTACACAAAACCTGTGGGAGCAGTCTTGCTCCCACAAAGGTTCAGGCCGCTGATACGGGTCTTAGAAAGAACACCCACTCGCGCCCCATCTTGCGTTTCTCGAACAACTTCAACGCGACCAGCCCATTTAGCGTGGCTGATGCCGTGTTGTAAGAGCAACCCAGATTTTCCTTCACATTGACCGCCGTGAACTCCTTGGCCATTCCGCTCCTGGCTACCTGAAACAATGCCCGCTGTTTCTCGGTGAGCTGGTCGAGAAAACCACTTTCACGCAACCAGCAATCAAATTGCTCAGCATCGTCCAGACTTTTCCGATACGTCCCGGTAAAACTGCCCACAGCTCGCAACACCACCGAACACTGGAAATCGATGAAGTACGTCAGATCCAGCTCATCCGCCTCGGTATTCAAATACGACCGCCCGTACTTCAACGGCGCATTGCGCAACAAAACACTGATGGCGATGTAACGAAACGCCGAGAAGTCATTTTTGAACATGAACCAGTAAAACAACGCGCGCGCTACCCGACCGTTGCCGTCGCGAAAAGGATGCTCGTAACCCAAGACAAAATGCAGCGCGATGGCTTTGATCAATGGATGAAGGTAGTCCGCTTGATGAGGGTTGTTGTGGGGTTGATTGATCCACTTCGCCAGCCCCTGCAAACGTGACACGAGCCCTGTTGCAGGTGGTGGCGAATGCACGGTGTTGCCCTCGCCATCCTGGACTACGACGTCATCGTTGGTCCTGAATGCTCCAGGCGAGTACTGCGAATCGTCGATACCCTCGACGCCAACTCGATGCATGGCCGCAATCAGCTCAACGCTCAGTGGCTCGTAACGCTGCTCCCAGGCGAAGTTCATCATCTTGAAGTTACCGATGACCATTCGTTCATCCGGTGTGCGCGGCGAACGATGGCGCTTGAGCATGTCCTTGGCCACCCGCGTCGTGGTGGCCGCACCTTCGAGCTGGCTGCTGCTGATGGCCTCGTCTTCGATCAGATCATTGAGCAAATAGCTGAAATGAGCGCGCTCGCCAATCTGGCCGGTCATGTATTCCAGCACTGCGGTTGTCGCCTGACGATCCACTACGGAAATGGCTTTTTGCGCCTGCGGCGTCAGCATGAACTTCAGCCAGCACGCCGGTTCACCCAAAGGCAAAAGGCTCGAATACTGTGCAGTCCGCGCTTTCTTGACCAAGGCCCAGCACAGGTTCGAATCCAGCCCGGGCGCCCAGCGATAGCGCAATGAATCGAACGGCAGGTAACGCCCCTGATCGTCCAGGGGCTTGAGCAAGGCGAGGTACTCCGAAAGGCGTTCCTTGTGGGGCGATCGCAACAGCCGATCAAACACCGGATCGGACCGGCCCCTCAATGTGGGTGGATTTTTCATGGCGCTGTCTCAAACATGCGTGAAACGGGGTTCTGAGTACAACACCTGAGTTTTTCAGCCTCAATATCAGACGGGTCCGAGATAGATGTAGGAACAATGAGGGCCCGTTGGTTGGTACAGGTTCAGCGGGCTTCTTCCTTTGGCTATTGCTGCGGATCCAGCTGATCGAGGACCCGGTTCACTGATAGCTGCGCGAGGACGATCATCTGCTGAATGCCGAGCGCCAGATTGCAGGTTGGGCCGCTCAGGATGGACGACAGTTCGGTTGCCATTACATTCGCAGAGGCGAGAGTTTCATAGGCATGGACCAGCAGGGTTTCGGAATCGACGTCTGGACGGATGGTGAAAATTGGGCAGGGGCGGTGTGACACTAGTTTTTCGGATTCAGAGGCAGAGGGATCTGGACTGTCTTTGATCATTGCGAAGCTCCCAAAGTAGGCGCCTAACATTTTGGCGGGCTTGCAGTCCCGATCACTGAATTGGCAGCGACAGGCAAAGGCTAGAGATCGTGCTTCTGACGGGCAAGCTGAAAGTCTTGTGGGAATGGTCTGAATGGTTGGCTTTGGCGATAAACATTGTCGACTGTAAGTCCGTCATCGCGAGCAGGCTCGCTCCTACAATTGAATCGGGTACATCTGTGAGGAATTGGTCGGCTGGCAGGCCGTCTTCGCGGGCAAGCCCGCTCCCACAATGGGTCGGCGTACACCCACTGATTTTCACCACTCATCAGGTCGAGCGTTAGCTCGCCTGCAGCTTTTGATCTTGATCCACCCGCCCCCTCGGGAGGCTGAGTGGAGGTGTTCATCCGGGGATTGGCGCGCAGCGCCGTTCGACGCAGTCGAACTCATTGCATGTAGGTCGAAGCGAAGCCGACCGGAGGGCAATGCCCCCGGATGAATACCGGAGCGAAGGAACCCCGAGCCTAAGCGAGGGGCCGGACGTTCGGGGCGAGCGCTTTTGGTTACTTTTAAGGCGCTTGTTAAAAGTGACTCGCCGTAAGGGCGAAACCGCCAGCCGCCGTTACCGCAACAACGGATATGTACACAGTCAACAAAATACAGGTCGACTGTCAGGCCGCCATCGCGAGCAAGCTCGCTCCCACAGGGGATCGCATTCACCCGCAAAAGTCTGGTCGGCCCGAAGGCCGCCACGGTCAAACCATCAAACCGACTCTTTGCGAACCCGAAACCAGGCCGCATAAAGGGCAGGCAAAAACAGCAGCGTCAACGCCGTAGCAACAATCAACCCCCCCATGATCGCCACCGCCATCGGCCCAAAGAACACACTGCGCGACAACGGAATCATCGCCAACACCGCCGCCAGCGCCGTCAGCACGATCGGCCGGAACCGCCGCACCGTCGCCTCGATGATCGCCTGCCAAGGCTTGAGCCCCGCCGCAATATCCTGCTCGATCTGATCCACCAGAATCACCGAGTTACGCATGATCATCCCGGACAAGGCGATAGTCCCCAACATGGCCACGAAACCAAAGGGCTGGCGGAACACCAACAGAAACAGCGTCACCCCGATCAACCCCAGCGGCGCCGTCAGGAACACCATCGCCGTGCGCGAAAAACTTCGCAGCTGCAGCATCAGCAAGGTCAACACCACCACGATGAACAACGGCACACCGGCCTTCACCGAGTTCTGTCCGCGCGCCGAGTCTTCCACCGTGCCGCCGACATCCAGCAAGTAGCCATCTGGCAGCTCGGCGCGAATCGGATCGAGGGTCGGCATGATCTGCTGCACCAGCGTCGCCGGTTGCTCCTTGCCATAGATGTCGGCGCGAACCGTCACGTTGGGCAGGCGGTTGCGGTGCCAGATGATGCCCTCCTCGAAGCCGTATTCCAGGGTCGCGATCTGCGACAGCGCGACACTGCGACCGTTATCGGTCGGTACCGCCAGGCTCGGCAGCAACGACAACTCGGTGCGCTCATGCACGGTGCCGCGCAACAGGATCTCGATCAACTCGTTGTCTTCACGGTACTGGCTGACACTGGAACCGGTCAGGGAGCTTTGCAGGAACCTCGACAGGTTGGCCGTGCTCACGCCCAGCGCCCGCGCACGATCCTGATCGATATTCAGGTACACCACCTTGCTCGGCTCTTCCCAATCCAGGTGGACATTGACCACATGCGGGTTCTCGCGAACCTTGGCCGCGACCTTGCGCGCCAGCGCCCGCACCTCCTCGATGTGCTCCCCGGTCACGCGGAACTGCACCGGATAGCCAACCGGCGGACCGTTTTCCAGGCGCGTGACCCGCGAACGCAGAGCGGGAAATTGCTCGTTTAGGGTTGAGATCAACCAGGTGCGCAGGGCTTCCCGCTCTTCGATGGTTTTCGCCAGGACGACAAACTGGGCGAAGCTCGCAGCCGGCAGTTGCTGATCCAGCGGCAGGTAGAATCGTGGCGAACCGGTACCGACATAGGCCACGTAATTGTCGATCCCGGCCTTATCCTTGAGCAGTGCTTCGAGGCGCTTGACCTCGTCGGCGGTGTTGCTCAGCGAAGCGCCTTCGGCCAGTTTCAGATCGACCATCAGCTCCAGGCGACCCGATGCCGGGAAGAACTGCTGCGGCACAAACTTGAACAGCACGATGGAAGCGATGAACAACAGCACGGTCGCCAGGATCACCGTTTTGCGCCAGCGCACGCACCACTCCACCAGACGCCGGACGCGCTGATAAAACGGCGTGGCATAGGGATCGGGTTGGCCGGCACCGTGTTTGGCGGCATGAATCTTCGCCAGGTCCGGCAGGAGTTTTTCCCCGAGGTACGGCACGAAGACCACCGCGGCCACCCACGACGCCAACAGCGCGATGGTGACCACCTCGAAGATCGAGCGGGTGTATTCGCCAGTACCCGATTGCGCCGTGGCAATCGGCAGGAAGCCGGCCGCGGTGATCAGCGTACCGGTGAGCATCGGGAACGCGGTACTGGTCCAGGCATAACTCGCCGCTTTGACCCGGTCGAAGCCCTGCTCCATTTTGATCGCCATCATTTCCACGGCGATGATCGCGTCGTCCACCAGCAAACCCAGGGCCAGTACCAGCGCGCCGAGGGAGATCTTGTGCAGGCCGATGCCCAGGTAATACATGCACGCGAACGTCATCGCCAGCACCAGCGGAATCGCCAGCGCCACCACCATGCCGGTGCGCACGCCGAGGGAGAAGAAGCTCACCAGCAACACAATGGCCAGCGCCTCGACCAACACTTGCACGAACTCACCAACACCGGTCTTCACCGCCGCCGGTTGGTCGGAGACTTTGCGCAACTCCATGCCGGCCGGGAGGTTTTTCTGTATGCGGGCGAACTCGATTTCCAGCGCCTTGCCCAGTACCAGGATGTCACCGCCGTTCTTCATTGCCACCGCCAGGCCGATGGCGTCTTGCGCCATGAAGCGCATGCGCGGCGCCGGTGGATCGTTGAAACCACGGCGCACGTCAGCCACGTCGGAGATGCGGAAGGTGCGATCACCGACCCGGATCGGGAAGTTCTTGATCTCGTCGACCGTTTGAAAATTCCCCGTCACCCGTAGCTGCAAGCGCTCGCTGCTGGTTTCGAAGAAACCTGCCGTCGACACCGCGTTCTGTTCTTCAAGGGCTTGCTGGACGACCGCCAGCGGCAAGCCGAGGGTGGCGAGCTTGACGTTGGAGAGTTCGATCCAGATTTTCTCGTCCTGCAACCCCAGCAGCTCGACCTTGCCCACATCCTTGACCCGTTGCAGCTGGATCTGGATGCGGTCGGCGTAATCCTTGAGCACGGCGTAGTCGAAACCCTCGCCGCTCAGGGCGTAAATATTGCCGAAAGTGGTGCCGAATTCATCGTTGAAAAACGGTCCCTGAATCCCCGGCGGCAGGGTATGACGGATGTCGTTGATCTTCTTGCGCACCTGATACCAGAGCTCCGGGATCTCCACTGAGTGCATGGAGTCGCGCGCAATGAAGGTCACCTGGGATTCGCCGGGGCGGGAGAACGACACGATGCGTTCGTATTCGCCGGTTTCCATCAGTTTCTTTTCGATGCGTTCGGTGACCTGGCGCGAGACTTCCTCGGCGGTCGCCCCCGGCCAGTTGGTGCGAATCACCATGGCCTTGAAGGTGAACGGCGGGTCCTCACTCTGGCCGAGCTTGGTGTAGGAAAGTGCGCCGACGATGGCCAGCAACAGCATCAGGAACAGGACGATCTGGCGATTACGCAGCGCCCATTCGGAAACGTTGAAGCGCATCGGGGCTTACTCCTTGTCCGCCAGATTGACCACGCGATTGGAGCGATCCACCGGGCGCACCTGCTGCCCTTCGAGAAGCACATGAACACCGGCGGCCACCACCCAGTCGCTGGCGTTGAGCCCTTCAAGCACCGGTACGGTTTTCTCGCCGAAGGCACCGACGCGCACCGGGGTCCTTTGCAAGGTGTTGTTGGCGCGGACGACCCAGACATAGGTCACGCCGTTTTCCGCCGTCAGCGCAGACAGCGGAACGGACAGTGGAACCACGTCGGCGGCCTGCACGAACACTCGGGCGCTCTGGCCCAGTTCGACAGGCACAGTGCCGGTCTTGAAGGCGATACGCGCCGCGAAGGTACGCGACTTGGGGTCGGCTGACGGCGACAATTCACGGATGCGCCCGGCGAGACGCTGGTCGGGCTGGGTCCAGAGTTCCACTGACACCGGCTCACCGACCTTGAAGCGGCCGAAGTTCTGCTCCGGCAGGCTGATCAAGACTTCACGCTCGCCATCGGTGGCCAGTGTGAACACCGTTTGCCCGGCTGCCACGACTTGCCCGACTTCCACCAGGCGCTTGGCCACGACGCCGTCCTGCGGCGCACGCAACACGGCGTAGCTGGCCTGGTTATTGGAAACGTTGAATTCGGCTTTGATTTGCTTGAGGCGCGCTTCACCGGAACGGTAGAGGTTTTCGGCGTTGTCGTATTGCGAACGACTGACCAGTTGACGCTCCATCAGGGTCTTGTAGCGATCACGCTCGGATCGCACCAGGTTCAGATTGGCTTCGGCGGCTGCGACCTGGGCGCGAGTGGCCTCCAGTTGCAGGCGCACGTCCTGGGGGTCGAGCTCCGCCAAGGGTTGATCGGCCTTGACCCGCTGCCCCTCCTCGACCAGTCGTCGGCTGACTTTGCCGCCGATGCGGAACGCCAGATCCGGCTCATACCGCGCGCGAACTTCACCGGGATAGCTTTCCATGGCCTGTGCCGAAGGCTCTGGCTGGACCACCATGGCCGGGCGCACGCTGACTTGCGGCGCCTCTTCATGACCACACGCAGACAATAAAAAAGCCAGGGTGACTGGCAACGCGAGGGACAAGGCATAGCGGAACATGGTGAAGGACCTTTCGCTAATGGTGCTTTGAATAATTATACTGAGCAGTATGTTATTAATAGCAAACTCACCAGTCCAGTAATAAAAACGAATATGCCAAACAATCTTTCAGCACCCAATGGCCCAGGCAGACCCAAGGACCTGGTCAAGCGCCAGGCAATTCTCGATGCAGCGAAAGTGCTGTTTCTGAGTAAGGGTTATGCCAATACCAGCATGGATGCCGTCGCGGCCGAGGCCGGTGTGTCGAAGCTGACGGTCTATAGCCACTTCAACGACAAGGAGACGCTGTTCTCCTCCGCCGTGATGGCCAAGTGCGAGGAACAGTTGCCACCGCTGTTCTTCGAACTGCCGGAAGGCGTGGCCGTGGAAACCGTGCTGCTGAACATCGCGCGCGGTTTTCATCAACTGATCAACAGTGATGAATCAGTGAACCTGCACCGCTTGATGATGACCCTGGGCAGCCAGGATCCGAAACTCGCGCAAATCTTCTTCGAGGCCGGGCCGCAGCGCATGCTGCATGGCATGGAGCGCCTGCTGAGCAAGATCGACGAAAGTGGCGTGCTGCGTATCGACAAGCCGCACAACGCGGCCGAGCACTTCTTCTGCCTGCTCAAGGGCGCCGGAAATTTCCGTTTGCTGTATGGCTGCGGCGAGCCGCCGGTTGGCGAAGAGGCGGAGAGCCATGTGCGGGAGGTGGTGGGGTTGTTTATGCGGGCTTATCGGCCTGAGTGAGCCTGATGGATTGTTCGTGTCTGGACTGACGCCATCGCGAGCAAGCTCGCTCCCACAAGGTTTTCACCGTACCTGTGGGAGCGAGCTTGCTCGCGATTGGGGCGACTCGGTCCTACGGCTTGAGCGCCTTCTTCGGATAAATGTCATACCGACTGGATTTGCCATCCAGCGCATGACTCGGCTTCGGCCCTTCAATGCAAGGCGCCTTGCGCGGGCGCTTGACCACCACCCTGTGGCTGGCCAGGGCCAACGCGGCCTCGAGCAATGCCGGCGCATCCGGATCATCGCCCACCAGCGGCCGGAACAGGCGCATTTCCTTCTTCACCAGCGCGGTTTTCTCGCGGTGCGGGAACATCGGGTCGAGGTAGATCACCTGGGGCGGTTCGCCCTCCCAGTTGCGCATGACCTCGATCGAATTGCCCTTGAGCAAGCGCATGCGCGCCACGATCGGCGCCACGTCGAAATCTTCCGCGCCACGGGCCAGGCCGTCTTCCAGCAAGGCACCGATCAGCGGCTGACGCTCGATCAGGCTCATCTCGCAACCGAGGCTGGCCAGCACGAACGCATCCTTGCCCAACCCCGCCGTGGCATCCAGCACCCGCGGGCGCACGCCTTGGGCGACGCCAACAGCCTTGGCGATCATCTGCCCGCTGCCGCCGCCGTACAGTCGGCGATGGGCCGCACCACCCTCGACGAAGTCCACCCGCACCGGCCCGGGCGCATCCGGCCCCAGCTGTTGCAGCTGCAAGCCCATGTCACCCACCTGCAAGGCAAATTCGCCGTCAGCTACTTGCATTGGCAAGCCCAGGCGCTCGGCCCATTGCTCGGCTTGTGGCTCGAAAGCCGCGTCGAGGGCCTGGACATGGATGCGGCAGGCCGCAGGTTGATCAATCATTGGAAAACACGCTCAAAAAATTAATGATCGGCAAAAACTGCCGATAACAAAACTATCGAGCATTTTGCCAGAGCTGAGCGTCTACCGAGAGAAATGTCAGACATTCAACCCACAATCACAGGTTTTATCTCGCCCTACGGCGACTACAACCTGCGAAACACCCAGGCACTGAGCGGCGTCAGCCACATCTGGCAGGATTTCTTTGCCCGAGCGCTGGCCGAACAGTCGGGTGAAGTGCTCCCTGAGTCTCTGAATTTCCCACCGGTCGATCTCGAAAGCCCTGTTGAACCCACGGTCGGCAGCGACCTGCTGGCGCATATCGTGTCCCAGCGCGAATGCGACGTTAAGGACACCCCGGTCCGGCCGCCCGAGCCGCTGTTCCTGCCGATTGCCGAATTCGAAATGGACCTGGCCGACAAGCCATTCCCACCGTTCCCGGCGGACGAAATCGTCGCCCAGCAAAAACAGCAGGACTTCGAAAGCGGCTGGGTTCGCCCGATCGTATTGAACGCCGGTCAACCGCTGCCAGAAGCTGGCCCTGCCCCGCAACCGCGTCCGCTGCACCTGCCCATCGCCGAGTTCGAACTCGAGCTGCTCGACAAGCCGTTCCCGCCGTTCTCGCCAGAAGAACGGGTGGAGCAGCAGAAACAACTCGATTTCGACAATGGTTGGGCGCGCCCGATCATCCTGCAGAACCTGCGCATCGCCGCCTGATCCTCAGCCGCGCCCTCTTCCCTCAACCTTTGAAAAACTGATTCGCCTTCTGATACGGCATCGACCGGGATGTGAAACCGAACGTGCCTGACGTCTGGATTTCTTCGGCGGCGCGGAAGAATTCGCCATAGGCCGCCAATGCCAACGCCGAACCGACGCTGATACGTTTGACGCCCATCTCACCCAACTGCGCGACCGTCAGCTTCAAGCCGCCCGACATCAACACATTCACCGGTTTTGGCGCCACGGCGCGCACGACCGCCAGCACATCCTCAGCGCTGCGCAGGCCCGGTGCATAGAGCACATCGGCACCGGCCTCGGCGAATGCCTGCAAACGGCGGATGGTGTCGGCCAGATCGGGATTGCCGTGCAGGAAGTTTTCCGCCCGGGCAGTCAACGTAAAGTCGAACGGCAGACTGCGAGCGGCAGCCACAGCAGCTTCGATGCGCGCCACGGCGTGTTCAAAACAGTAGATCGGGCCTTCTTCGCGGCCGGTGGCATCTTCGATCGAACCGCCGACGGCGCCGGCCTCTGCTGCGCGCAAGATACTTTTGGCGCAATCAGCCGGGTTGTCGGCAAAACCGTTTTCCAGGTCGACGGCAACCGGCAGGTCGGTGGCGGCGACAATCGCCTGAACGTTCATCAAGGTATCGTCGAGGGTCAATCCGCCATCGGCACGCCCCTGGGAAAAGGCATAACCGGCACTGGTAGTCGCCAGCGCCTCGAAGCCGAGGCTGGCAAGCATTTTTGCCGAACCGGCATCCCACGGATTGGGAATCACAAATGCCCCGGGGCGTTCGTGAAGGGCTTTGAACGCCTGGGCTCGAAGGGTTTGCGCATCCATTGGGCAGGCTCCTGAAGAGGGGAAAGAATCCGCCTCAGAGCAGGCCAAGTTGCTCGGCGACGGGTTCTCTGTATAGCTCAGGCAGCGCCGGCAAGCCAGGCAAACGCAGCATCAGCCGGGCGTGAAAACGCTGCGCCAGTTTCGCGGCCAGCAGGTTGTCGGCCGTGTGCAGGAAGATATACGGCGTACGACCTTCTTCGATCCATAGCGCGATTTTCTCGACCCATGGTTCCAGGAACGTATCGTTGGCCTCGAGCGTCGGATGGCCGATAAAACGCACCTGCGGAAATTGCGTGAATGCCGCCGGTCGCGGCGGCACACGGGGTTTCTTCGACTGGGCGTGGAGCACCGAAGGCTCGGTCGAGGTGCAACTGAACAGCGCACGGGGATCGAGACAGATGCGTTCGACACCGCGATCCAGCAGCAAGCGGTTGAGCATTCGTTCGCTGTCACCCTTGGCGAAAAACTCGTCATGCCGCACTTCAACGGCCAGTGGTCGCTGCAGGGCATCGATAAATCCGGCCAGCTCAGGCAAACGTTGGGGCGTGAAGCTTTTCGACAACTGCAACCAAAGTGGCGACACCCGTTCACCCAGAGGGCCGAGCAATTGCAGGAAGGTTTCGGCGGCGGCCAGTTGCTCGCGCAGATCGCCACCGTGGCTGATCTCGCCGGGAAACTTGGCGGTGAAGCGAAAATGTTCGGGCATGGTTTCGGCCCAACGCTGCACGGTGCTGGCAGCCGGGCTCGCGTAGAAGGTCGTGTTGCCTTCCACGGCATTGAAAACCTGGCAATAGAGATCAAGAAAATCGGCGGGTTTGGCGTCCGGCGGATACAGGTAGTCGCGCCAGGCGTTTTCGCTCCAGGATGGGCAACCGAGGTAATACGGCAGCAACATCAGATGTACAGGTCGAGACCCAGCACATCCGCTTCCCAATCGACGAAACCGGCGGTGCTCAGGTAGCTGGCCAGGGCTGTCGCCACGCTTTTGCTCATGGCACGGTGGTAAATCATGTCTTGCTGACGAGCGGGAAGATTGCTCAGTTTTTGCGCAGAGGCTTTGGCGGCACGGGCAGCCAGTTGCTCTTCAGTCGGGAATTCCAGCTCGCCTTCGATATCAATGGCGTCGTCTTCCACCACGCGGCCTTTGCGGGGTTTGCGCTTGATGGGGTAGGACTGAGAGGAAACGCCGTCTATACGCATAAGTGCATACTCGGAATCAGTGATGGCAGTTTAGTGGCGCAATATCCACTTCGCAAACCGCCGAGTGATAACTAGAACACATAAAAGGCAAAAGGTTTAAAAGCCGGATTAGAAAATGACGATTGGCTTGATTTGCTCTTGTGGTGAGGGGGCTTGCCCCCGTTCGGCTGCGCAGCAGGCGTAAACCCATTCAATGTGGTGCGTCGGATAAAACGCGGGCGTCGGGTTCAGGGGCCGCTTCGCAGCCCAACGGGGGCAAGCCCCCTCGCCACAGGAACAACGCTTACCGCGCCTTGGGCGTCGCCACTTTATCGCGCAGATACACCGGCTGCGCCTCATCGGCCACGATCGCCTCGCCGCGCGCCCAGGCAAATCGCGCCAGTGTCAGCAAGTCTTGCGCGTGGGGCAACATGCCCGCGTCCTGCCCGCTCAGGCTGACGGCGATACGCTCGCCATAGCCCCAACCGGTGCCTGCGCCGAACCATTCGCCGCCAGCATCGGCCGGCAATGCAGCGGACTCCGGCGGCAGTACCGCTTCCGCCCCCACCAGGCGCATTTCCCCGGCCGTTTCGCGGTAGCAACCCCAATACACTTCATCCATGCGCGCATCGATGGCGGCGGCGACCTGCGTGGCGCCGTGTTCGCGCAGCGCACGTTGCGCCAGCACGGCCAGGTTCGACACCGGCAGCACCGGGCGATCCAGGGCAAACGCCAGGCCTTGCACCACGCCGATGGCGATGCGCACACCGGTGAAGGCGCCCGGGCCACGGCCGAACGCAATGGCATCGACCGCTTGCAGCGTGGTGCCCGCATCGGCCAGCAATTGCTTGATCATCGGCAACAGCTTCTGCGCGTGCAGGCGCGGGATCACCTCGTAATGGCTCGTGACCTTGCCGTCATGCAGCAAGGCAACGGAGCAAGCTTCAGTCGCGGTGTCCAGGGCCAGCAAGGTGCTCATCGATGTATCCACAAGAGAGATCGGAAAAAAGTGCGTCAGTATAAACAACTACGGCCCGCAAGCGGGCCGTGGATGATGCAGCGGGTCAGACTTTTCAGCTCAGGGCTGCAAGCACCTTGGCGGTGATCGCTTCAACCGAACCGACGCCTTCGATGTGGCTGTACTTCGGCTTGCCATTGGCAGCCGACAGCTTCTGGTAGAAGTCCACCAGCGGCTTGGTCTGGGAGTGGTAGACCGACAGGCGATGACGCACGGTTTCTTCGGTGTCGTCCTTGCGCTGCACCAGCTCTTCACCGGTGACGTCGTCAATGCCAGCCACTTTCGGCGGGTTGTAGACGATGTGGTACACGCGACCGCTGGCTTCGTGAACACGGCGACCGGCGATTCGCTGGACGATTTCTTCGTCTTCAACGGCGATTTCAACCACGGCATCGAGCTCGACGCCTGCAGTCACCAGGGCTTCAGCCTGGGGAATGGTGCGCGGGAAGCCATCGAACAGGAAACCGTTGGCGCAGTCGGACTGGGCGATACGGTCCTTGACCAGTGCGATGATCAGGTCATCGGACACCAGGCCACCGGCATCCATGATGCTCTTGGCCTTGATGCCCAGCTCGGTGCCGGCCTTGACCGCTGCACGCAACATGTCGCCGGTGGAGATTTGCGGAATGCCGAATTTTTCGGTGATGAACTGTGCCTGAGTACCTTTACCGGCCCCGGGAGCTCCCAGCAGAATGACGCGCATCGATGTGCTCCTCAATTTTTTATATGGATAACGTCAGATTCGCCTCGTGGGGCCAATCTCAAAAATAGGGTCGTGACCGCCCAAACGGTCAAAGGCTGATCAAGATACACAGCAGGCTGCGCCCACACAAGACGCCAAAAGTCGGAGAAACCGCTGCCTCCTGCGACCATTGCGCACAGTTTCCCAAGTCGCAACCCCGTCATTAACTGTCGCCTGGCAGCACTTTTGCACCCGTCAAACGGCGGCATCCGGCTCACCTGCCGGACGCCTGACCCCATGGCAAAGACCTTAGCCGGTGTTGCGCAAACCGGCGGCAATCCCCGCCACAGACACCAGCAAGGCCTGTTCTACCGGGCTGCCCTGCGCCACGTCCTGCACTCTTGAACGGGCCAGCAACTCGGCCTGCAATAGATGAAGCGGGTCGAGGTAGGTGTTGCGCAAGCGGATGAACTCAAGGGTCGCTGGGCTATGTGCCAGTAGCTGCGACTGCCCGGTCAGGCCAAGAACGATGGTGCACGCCTGCGACAATAGGTCGCGTAAGTGCGCACCCAATGGCAACAGATTCGGCTCTACCAGACGCTCATCGTAGGACTGTGCAATGTCGGCATCGGCCTTGGCCAGGACCATTTCCAGCATGTCGATGCGGGTGCGGAAGAACGGCCACTGCTCGCGCATTTGCCCCAGCAGTTCGCCTTCGCCACGCTCCAGCGCCTTGCTCAGGGCCGCTTCCCAACCCAGCCAGGCCGGCAGCATCAGGCGCGTCTGGGTCCAGCCGAAAATCCATGGGATCGCCCGCAGGCTTTCGATCCCCCCGGCCCGGCGCTTGGCCGGACGACTGCCCAGCGGCAAACGGCCGAGTTCCTGCTCCGGCGTGGACTGGCGGAAGTACTCCACGAACTGCGGGTTTTCCCGCACCACGGCGCGGTAGGCGCTGACACCATCCGCAGCCAGTTCGTCCATCAAATGGCGCCACTCGGGCGTAGGTGGCGGCGGAGGCAGCAAGGTCGCCTCAAGCACGGCGGCCAGGTACAGATTGAGGTTTTGCTCGGCGATGTCCGGCAGGCCGAATTTGAATCGAATCATTTCTCCCTGTTCGGTGGTGCGGAAACGCCCCGCCACTGAACCCGGTGGCTGCGACAGGATCGCCGCGTGGGCCGGGCCGCCGCCGCGCCCCACCGTGCCGCCGCGACCGTGGAACAACAGCAGCTCGACGTCGTGCGAGCGGCAGATATCCACCAGTCGCTCCTGCGCCCGGTACTGCGCCCAGGCCGCCGCGGTGGTGCCGGCGTCCTTGGCCGAATCCGAGTAGCCGATCATCACTTCCTGCGGCCCTTGCAGGCGCGCGCGATAGCCCGGCAACAGCAGCAGCTTCTCGATCACCGGCCCCGCGTTGTCGAGGTCGGCCAGGGTTTCGAACAGCGGCACCACACGCATCGGCCGCAACACGCCGGACTCTTTGAGCAACAACTGCACGGCGAGGACATCGGAAGCCGCACCGGCCATGGAAATCACATAGGAACCGAGGGATGCCTGCGGCGCAGCGGCGATTTCCCGGCAGGTCGCCAGCACTTCGGCGGTGTCGGCGGAGGGTTTGAAGTACGCCGGCAACAAGGGCCGACGATTGCTCAATTCGCGCATCAGGAAGGCGATGCGCTCCTCCTCGCTCCAGTCCTCGTAGCGTCCCAGGCCGAGGTAGTCGGTGATTTCGGTCATCGCGGCGGTGTGCCGCGACGAGTCCTGGCGCACATCCAGACGAACCAGGAACAGACCGAATGTCACTGCCCGACGCAGGCAATCGAGCAACGGCCCATCGGCGATCACGCCCATGCCGCACTCGTGCAGGGAGTGGTAGCAAAGCTCCAGTGGATCGAGCAGTTCGCGGTTGTCTTGCAGCACATCGATCGGTGCCGGCGCAGGCGTCGACAAGGCGGCATGTGCCCAGTTACGCGTTGCCCGCAGGCGTTCGCGCAGGTGTTTGAGCACTGCCCGGTAGGGCTCGGCGCTGTCTCCCGCCCGGGCCTTCAATTCATCACTGGCCTGCTGCATCGACAGCTCAGCGGCCAGGCGATCGACATCGCGCAGGTACAAATCGGCCGCCATCCAGCGCGCCAACAGTAAAACCTCTCGGGTCACCGCCGCCGTCACGTTCGGGTTACCGTCGCGGTCGCCGCCCATCCACGAGGCAAAGCGGATCGGTGCCGCCTCCAGTGGCAGGCGCAGGCCGGTGGCGGCGTACAGGGCCTGATCGGCCTTGCGCAGATAATTGGGAATGGCCTGCCACAGCGAATGCTCGATCACCGCGAAACCCCACTTGGCTTCGTCCACCGGCGTCGGGCGCGTGCGGCGGATCTCCTCGGTGTGCCAGGCTTCGGCGATCAGGCGTTGCAAGGTGGTCTTGATCTGCTCGCGCTCGGTACTGGTCAAATCACGGTGATCCTGAGCCGCCAGTTGCGCGGCGATAGCGTCGTACTTCTGGATCAGCGTGCGGCGTGCAACTTCGGTAGGGTGCGCCGTGAGTACCAGCTCGATCTCCAGCCGCCCCAGTTGCCGGGCCAACGCGTCGGCGCCATGCCCTTCGGCGCGCAGGCGCGCGAGCAACTCCGGCAGCACCCGGGCTTCGAACGGCGCCTCCCGGGATTCCTCGCGACGGTGAATCAACTGATATTGCTCGGCGATGTTGGCCAGGTTGAGGAACTGGTTGAACGCCCGCGCCACCGGCAGCAACTCGTCTTCGGTCAACTGGTTGAGGCTGGCGCTGAGCTCGGCGTCCATGGAGCCGCGCCGGTCAGCCTTGGCGCCTTTGCGGATCTGCTCGATCTTGTCGAGAAAACCGTCGCCATATTGTTCACGAATGGTGTTGCCCAACAGCTCGCCCAACAGGTGAACGTCCTCGCGCAAGCGTGCATCAATATCGGTCATCAGCAGGTCTCCAGCAAAAAATCCGGGCGGCTAAGAAACAAGAGAGTGCCGCCCCAGACAGGTTCTTACAAGCAAGACGACGAAGGGCCTTTAAACCTTGCCTGTTGAAGCTAGTCTGAACGGTAAGCCGTACAACGGTTGTCGCCGGCCAATGCCGGACACTCACTCTGCCTGCCACGAGCGGGAGCGCAATGAGGTCAATATGAAAATCCGCGAGCTTGCCCACCACTGGGAAGAAAACGCCAAGGGTCGCCTGACCGACACCGGCTACTCAATTCATCTGGACGTGGAGTCTGCCGCACGCCTGGCCGCGCTCGTCGAGATGTATCCCAAACGGCATCCTGAAGAACTGCTCGGCGATCTGATCGGCGCCGCACTGGAAGAGCTGGAAAGAAGCTTCCCGTACGTCAAAGGCACCACCGTTGTCGCCACCGATGAAGAAGGCGATCCGCTGTACGAAGACATTGGGCCGACCCCGCGCTTTCTGGCGCTGTCCCGTCGGCATTTGCACGATTTGTCGGTGCCTGAGGACAAACAGAAACACTGATTTACTCCCCGCACTCCTCCCTATGTGGGAGCGAGCCTGCTCGCGATGGGCGTTAACGAAACCGCGTGATGACTGATTAAACGCGGCGTAGTGAAGTCCATCGCGAGCAGGCTCGCTCCTACAAGTATGCGATTTAGAGCCCTGTCGATTCGTTCACGTTTTTTTCAATAGCTGACTAAATTCTCTGAACTTTCAAAAAAAGCCTCGGGTCAATCCAAGTAACCACGCCTGGGACGAGCGTTTCAAAACACCCCGCAATTGATGGTTTCAGCGCCCTGCCCAGGGTGGACTTCGACGTTTTTCAGGAACTGGCCCAATGGAGTGAAGACCATGAAAACCCGAATCGGAAGCCCCTCATTTACCTGTTCGCGTAGCCTCAAACTGGTGGCGTTGGCCCTGGGCAGCAGCCTGGTCCTGGCCGGCTGCGCCGGTAACCCGCCGACCGAGCAGTACGCGGTCACCCAATCGGCCGTCAACGACGCCGTGAGCGCCGGCGGCACCGAGTTCGCCGCCGTGGAAATGAAGTCGGCCCAGGACAAGCTCAAGCAAGCCGAAATCGCCATGCACGACAAGCAATACAACCAGGCCCGGATGCTCGCCGAACAGGCCGAGTGGGACGCTCGCGTGGCCGAGCGCAAGGCCCAGGCGATGAAGGCCGAACAATCAGTGAAGGACGCGCAGAAAGGCGTTCAGGAATTGCGTCAGGAAAGCCAGCGCACCGTTCAGTAAGCGGAGCGGCACCACGCATTCCCACTCGACTAAAAGGACGAAATCATGAAATCCAATCAATTGATGATCCCTGCCCTGCTGGCTGTCACCGTAACCCTGGCAGCCTGCTCCACACCACCGAACGCCAACCTCGAACAGGCCCGCACCAACTACACCGGCCTGCAAACCGATCCGCAAGCGGCCAAGGTTGCGGCCCTGGAAACCAAGGAAGCCAGCGACTATCTGGACAAGGCCGAAAAGGCCTACAGGGACAAGGAGGACGTGGCCACGGTCGACCAGCTTGCCTATTTGACCAACCAGCGCGTCGAAGTGGCCAAGCAGACCATCGCCCTGCGCACCGCCGAGGCCAGCCTGAAAGATGCCTCGACGCAACGGGCTCAGGCGCGCCTCGATGCCCGTGATCAGCAGATCAAACAGTTGAAGGACAGCCTCAACGCCAGGCAGACCGATCGCGGGACGCTGGTGACCTTCGGTGATGTGCTGTTCGCCACCGACAAGGCCGAGCTGAAATCCAACGGCCTGGCGAACATCAACAAACTGGCGCAGTACCTACAGGAAAACCCCGAGCGCAAAGTGATTGTCGAGGGCTATACCGACAGCACCGGTACGGCGTCGCACAACCAGTCGCTGTCGGAACGTCGCGCGGGTTCCGTGCGTGCGGCACTGGTGAAGATGGGCGTTGATCCTGCGCGTATTGTCGCCCAGGGTTACGGCAAGGAATATCCGGTGGCGGATAACAGCAGCACTTCGGGCCGGGCGATGAACCGTCGGGTGGAGGTGACGATTTCCAACGATAACCAACCGGTGATTCCGCGTTCGGCGGTTAGCTCTTACACCCAGTAATTTGCCTCAATGCAAAACCTGTGGGAGCGAGCTTGCTCGCGATGAGGCCATAACATTCAACATCCATGTTGACTGCTACACCGCCATCGCGAGCAAGCTCACTCCCACATTGGTTCTTTATTGCCAGCCAGAATCGCGTTACTGCTCCAGCTTCTGCGGCGTCTCCTGCCCCATGCAGCGCACGGCTTTTTTCTTGCTGTCGACCAGCACGCCGGTCAGGCCTTTCTGTTCGGTGTCGAACAGCACCAGCACGCCATCGATGCACTGGGCCACTTGGGCCGCCGGCGCCAGGGAAACCTTGTAGTCCTCGCCCGGCACGGTCTTGAGCATGGTGAAGTCGCTGAGCAGCAACGCATCCTCGGGCTTGGCGAAGTGCAGGTAGCCGTACCACCACAGGGCACCGACGGTGCCGAGGATGCTGCAGATACCGGTGATGATCAGCGGGATGGCGTTGCGTTCTTCACTCATTGCGGACTCTCTGGTGGTTCATCTTCTGAATTCGGGAGCGCCGGGTAGTTGGGGATTTCACCCAGGCGGCGCAGGCCGTTGAAATGTTGCGGGTCATCGAGATAACGCAGCATGACCTTGCGCCAGACCGGGTCGGCGAACGTCTGCACATGACCGCCACGGGTCAGTTGCAGCACCCGCGGCGGCGGCGCAGCTTGATACAGTCGGATGCCGTTGGAAAGAGGCACGATCGGATCGTCGATGCTGTGGTAGATCAGTTTCGGCACGTCCTTGAGTTGCGTCATGGAGTTGATCGCGCTGTCGCCGTCCGGCACCAGCCACGACAGCGGCACCTGGAACGTCCAGAACACCCATGAATTACTCAGCGCATACCGGCCGACACTGCGATAACTGGCGGGCACGCCGTCGAGGACAAAAGCCTTGAGTTGTTTCTGCCGCTCGGGGTGTTGAACGAGGTAGTGGACAGCCATCGAACCGCCAAGGCTTTGGCCGAGCAGGATCAGCGGCTTGCCCTTGACCTCGGGGGCCTGGTCGAGCCATTTGAACGCCGCATCGATGTCCTGATAGATCGCCGGCAGGCTGGGTTTGCCTTCGGACAAGCCATAACCGCGATAGTCCACCAGCAGCACTTGATAGCCCTGTTCCGGCAACCACCAACTCCCGCCCAGATGCATTGGCAGATTGCCGCCGTTACCGTGCAGGTGCAGCACCGTGCCTTTGACCTCGACACCCTGCTTCACCGGCAACCACCACGCGTTCAGCTTGAGGCCATCGGCGGTGTTCAAGGTGACGGTGCGGTATTCGAGCCCGGCCTTTTCCGGCGTGAACAACTGGCCGGGTTCGGGGTAGAACAGCAGCGAGCTGCAACCGTTCAGGGCCAGGAGAAGGCAGACGATGCCGAGGATTCTCATCCGGTGAAACCTCGCGAAATAATGGATTGGAACACAATCCCCTGTGGGAGCGAGCTTGCTCGCGATTGCGATCTGTCAGCTTGCACCCATGTTGAATGTAAAGCCGCCATCGCGAGCAAGCTCGCTCCCACAGGGGAGTTCTTTGTTCACAAGATGTTCGAGTAATCCGCCTCGATCCGGTCCAGGCTCAGGTGGTTGAGGAAGTTGGAGAAGCACATCCACGCCGACAGCGCGTTCATGTCGCGGAACTGTTCCGGCAGGTACTTGGGCGGAACCACCAGACCTTCGTCCACCAACTGGCGCAAGGTACGCATGTCTTCCAGGGTGGTCTTGCCGCAGAACAACAGCGGTATCTGCTCCAGCTTGCCTTTACGCACGGCCAGTTGAATGTAGTTGTAAATCATGATGAAGCCCTTGAGGTAGGACAAGTCTTTGGTAAATGGCAGACCTGTCGGCACCGAGCCGCGGAAAACGCGACTGGCGTTGCTGTAGCTCTCGGGCATTTCGAAGCCTTGCTCGCGGAAGAACTCGAACACCTGCAGGAAGTCGGCCCCCTCCTCCACCATATGGATGGCCCGCGTGCGGTTGGTCAGTTTGCGCAGGCGACTGGGGTACGAGGCGAAGGTGATGATTTCCATCAGGATCGCCAGGCCTTCCTGGGTCACCGTCGACGAGGGCGGCCCCTTGGAGAGGAAGGTGCAAATCGGCTGGTTCAGGCCGTTGAGGGTGGTGCCCACATGCACCAGCCCTTCGTGGACCTCCAGGGCGCGCACATCGCGCTGATTGAACATCGCATCGGAGCGGATCTTGATGTAGTCGGCGCCAGCCGCCGCATCGGCGACGATGCCGTCGGACTCGAACACCCGGATGGTTTCCTCGGCTTCGCCAAATACCTTGTTCAAGCGATGCTGCAACAGGTCGACCGCATCCTTGGCCGTCAGCGTCTTCGGCTCATCCTTGAGGTCGCCACGGCCGTCGATGTTGTTCAGGTATTCGGACAACATCATGCCCAGGTCGGACAGCGTCGGGTCGCCGGCGTGGAACGCGTCGGAGGCGGCACCGTACAATTCCTGCGAGATCAGGCCGAAATCCTCGGTGCCGCGCGCTTCGAGCATGCGCACCACCATGCGGTATTCCTTGCACATGCGACGCATGATCTGGCCGACCGGGTTGAACTGGCCGAGCTGGCGGGTGATGTCGCGCTCGATGTTCTGGAACTCCAGCTTCACTTTGCTGGAATCGAACGCCAGCGGCCGGTTGAGGTAGTAGTCGCGGTCCACCGCCGGCATTTCCTTGCCTTTGGCCTTGAGGAAGCCCTTACGAATGTTGTCGTCCCACTTGACCGCATCGAGGACGCGGATCGGCGTCTGCGCGAGCACGATGCGATCGGACAAAATGCGTATCGACTGTTGGTAATCGTCCACCCGAAACTCCTGTAGAAACCTGATTGTGCTGCTTATTTGGCTTTGGCCTGACGCTGGTAGCGTACGGCTTCGACGAACACATCGGAATTGGCCGGGTCGTCGAGGTAGGCGGCGACTTGATCCATGGAGCTGTTGATCAGCACGCCTGCGCCGTCGTCAGTCTGAAACGCTTCTCCGCTCAGGGCGTTTTGCTTCAGCGCCTGGTTGATCTGTTCAGGGTCGAGGTTGTACAGCACCAGTTCACGCTGGTCGGTCAGCTCGAAGCCGCCGATGATGAAATACCCGCCGAACTGCGCCGGCACCTTCGCCGACAAGTACCAACGGTTGCCATGGCGCGACACGGTGAAGGGGTAGGCTTCACGCTCCTTGGGTTTGGCCTTGAAGTAGCTGACGGCCTGGTAGCGATTGTCGGCGATGCGGGTCAACTCCAGATTGACGGGCTCGCCCCAGGCGCTGGTGCTGGTCCACTTGCCGAGCAACCCTTTGGGCGCGGGCTCGCTCGTGGGCAGCGGTTCCTTGAAGGTCACCAGACAGCCACTGAGCAGCAGGAACGACAAGGCGATCACAACGACACGCCAGGCTTTCATTCAATACTCCCTATGAACATACGCCGCCCTGAAATGGACACCTACCCCTGTGGGAGCAAGCTTGTGTGGTGAGGGGGCTTGCCCCCGTTCGGCTGCGAAGCAGTCGTAAAACCTGCGCACCTAGACTGACTGTCTCACCGCGGTCGCTGGTTTTGGGGCGGCTTTGCCACCCAACGGGGGCAAGCCCCCTCGCCACAAAAGCTCGCTCCCACAGGGTGAAGAGCCAGCCGGACTACACCGACGCCAGCACCAGGTGCATGTAGCGCGTCAGGATGCCGAGCATTTCCTCTTCGGCGGCAGGCTCGTCTACGTTGAGCAGGCCCTGATATTCCATCCGGCCGATAATCGCCGTCAACACCTTGGCATCCTGATGCGGCTCGCGCGAGCCCAATACCTGGAACAGCTGGCAAGAGCCCTGCAACAGGATTTGCTGATGCGAGCGCACCAGTTCGGCCAGGCGCGGGTTGAGCAACGCCTCCTGACGGAACGCCTGCTCGGCCATCAAATGTTCGCGACGATTGACCAATTGCCGGTGAACGTAATCGGTCATCAGCCGCGCAATGTCGTCCGCCAGTTTCGAGCGCGCCTGCGGGCTGCCGTCGCCACTGTCGATCATCTCGCGCAGCAGGCCCTCGTTGTTCACCCACAGCTTGCCCATGTACGCCGCACTGCGTTCCACATATTGGGCGAAGGTATCGGTGAGCAGGTCATCGATATCCTTGAAATAGTAAGTGGTCGCCGACAACGGCACTTGCGCCTCGGCGGCCACCGCGCGGTGTCGGACGGCACGCACGCCGTCACGCACGACAATGCGCATGGCGGCGTCGAGAATGTCCTGTCGACGCTGCTCACTGCCCTGTCGGCTGGCCTTGCGGCCCTGGTACTGAACGCTTTCAGCGACCGCAGTGGCGATACCCGCTGCACCTTCTTGAGCTATTGCACGAATCACGACAGGTATTTCCTCTCAGATGAAACTAACAAGTTGATACGTTTGTACCAGACAGGCAATAAAAAGCCGCCTCAAAGGCGGCTTTTTATTTGAAACACTTACGCTTGCGGCCGCATGTGCGGGAACAGGATCACGTCGCGGATCGACGGGGAGTTGGTCAGCAGCATCACCAGACGGTCGATACCGATGCCTTCACCCGCCGTTGGCGGCATGCCGTACTCCAGCGCACGAACGAAGTCGGCGTCGTAGTGCATGGCTTCGTCGTCGCCGGCGTCCTTGTCGGCCACCTGGGCCATGAAGCGCTCGGCCTGGTCTTCCGCGTCGTTCAACTCGGAGTAGGCGTTGGCGATTTCACGACCACCGATGAACAGTTCGAAACGGTCGGTGACGTTCGGGTTGTCGTCGTTACGACGGGCCAGCGGTGACACTTCGAACGGGTACTGGGTAATGAAGTGCGGCTGCTCCAGCTTGTGCTCGACCAGCTCTTCGAAAATCATCACCTGCAGCTTGCCCAGGCCTTCGAAGCCCAGCACCTTGGCGCCGGCCTTCTTGGCGATGGCGCGAGCCTTGTCGATGTCGTTCAGATCATCGGCGGTCAGCTCAGGGTTGTACTTGAGGATCGAGTCGAACACCGACAGACGCACGAACGGCTCGCCGAAGTGGAACACCTTGTCGCCGTACGGCACGTCGGTGCTGCCGAGAACCAGCTGCGCCAGTTCGCGGAACAGTTCTTCGGTCAGGTCCATGTTGTCTTCGTAGTCGGCGTAGGCCTGGTAGAACTCCAACATGGTGAATTCAGGGTTGTGACGAGTCGAAACGCCTTCGTTACGGAAGTTGCGGTTGATCTCGAACACTTTCTCGAACCCGCCAACAACCAGGCGCTTGAGGTACAGCTCCGGCGCGATACGCAGGAACATGCCCATGTCCAGCGCATTGTGGTGGGTTTCGAACGGCTTGGCCGCCGCGCCGCCAGGAATGGTCTGCAGCATCGGCGTTTCCACTTCCAGGAAGTCACGCTTCATCAGGAAGCTGCGGATGTGGGCGATGACTTGCGAACGCACGCGGAACGTCTGGCGCACGTCTTCGTTGACGATCAGGTCGACGTAACGCTGGCGGTAGCGCTGTTCGGTGTCGGTCAGGCCGTGGTGCTTGTCCGGCAGCGGGCGCAGGGATTTGGTCAGCAGGCGCACGCTGGTCATTTCGACGTACAGGTCGCCCTTGCCGGAACGGGCCAGGGTGCCTTCGGCGGCAATGATGTCGCCCATGTCCCAGGTTTTCACCGCGGCCAGGGTTTCTTCGGACAGGGTCTTGCGGTTGACGTAGACCTGGATACGACCGGTCATGTCCTGGATCACCATGAACGAGCCACGGTTGAGCATGATACGACCGGCAACCTTGACCGGGATCGCAGCCTCTGCCAGCTCTTCCTTGGTCTTGTCCGCGTACTGTTTCTGCAGTTGTTCGCAGTAGTTTTCGCGGCGGAAGTCGTTCGGGAAGGCATTGCCCTTGGCGCGCTCGGCAGCAAGCTTTTCCTTGCGCAAGGCGATCAGGGAGTTTTCTTCCTGTTGCAGGGCTTGCGGGTCGAGTTCTAGGTCGCTCATGTCTTTAAAAATTCCATCACAGGTTCGTTGCCCCCAGGCCTGCGGCCTGGGGATCGCCAGCAAGCTGGCTCCTACAAGGATCGCGCCGGGTCAGCCGATCCTGTATTGCATTGCTTACAGCCCGGACTTCAGGCTCGCTTCCAGGTATTCGTCGATGTCGCCGTCGAGCACCTTGTCGCAGTCGCTGCGCTCGATGTTGGTGCGCAGATCCTTGATCCGCGAGGCATCGAGCACGTACGAACGGATCTGATGACCCCAGCCGATATCGGACTTGGTGTCTTCCAGCGCCTGGGACGCCGCGTTGCGCTTCTGCATTTCCTGCTCGTACAACTTGGCCCGCAGCATTTTCATGGCGGTGTCCTTGTTGGCGTGCTGGGAACGTTCGTTCTGGCAGCTGACCACGGTGTTGGTCGGTACGTGGGTGATACGTACGGCCGAGTCGGTGGTGTTTACGTGCTGACCACCGGCACCGGAGGAACGATAGGTGTCGATCCGCAAGTCTGCCGGGTTGATTTCGATTTCCACCTTGTCATCGATCTCTGGCGAGACGAACACCGCGGAGAACGAGGTGTGGCGACGGTTGCCGGAGTCGAACGGGCTCTTGCGCACCAGACGGTGCACGCCGATTTCGGTCCGCAACCAGCCAAACGCGTATTCGCCCTTGATGTGCACGGTCGCGCCCTTGATCCCGGCGACTTCACCGGCGGACAGTTCCATGATGGTCGCGTCGAAGCCGCGCTTGTCGGCCCAGCGCAGGTACATGCGCAGAAGAATGTTGGCCCAGTCCTGGGCTTCGGTGCCGCCGGAACCGGCCTGGATGTCCAGGTAGGCGTTGTTCGGGTCCATTTCGTGGCTGAACATGCGGCGGAATTCCAGCTTGGCCAGACTTTCCTCGAGACGGGCCAGCTCGGCGACGACATCGCCCACTGCGCCTTCGTCGTTCTCTTCGACGGCCATGTCCAGCAGGTCGCGGCAATCGGCCAGACCGGTGTTCAGCTCGTCCAGGGTATCGACGATCTGCGCCAGCGCAGCGCGCTCGCGGCCCAGTTCCTGGGCGTATTCAGGTTTGTTCCAGACACTCGGATCTTCAAGCTCGCGATTGACTTCGGTCAGACGCTCATGCTTTTGATCGTAGTCAAAGATACCCCCGAATAGTTTCGGAGCGCTCGGACAGGTCCTTGATGGTGTTCAGGATCGGGTTGATTTCCATGACGGGCAGCACTCGTTGGCGAACTTTTGAAAGCCGGCGAGTATACCGGGAAACAGCCGAAAACGGCAGTCCGCCTGGCCGAAAAGCCAACCCCTTGTAGGAGCGAGCTCGCTCGCGAAAAACGCTCAGGCACCGCGTTTATTCAGATAGCCATCGTCATCGTTGACGACCATCGCGAGCAGGCTCGCTCCTACACGGGGAGGCTGTTCAGCCGATGCCCACCTGATTACGCCCATTGTTCTTTGCCGAATACAGCCCCTTGTCCGCCGCCAGGATCAGGTCGCGGCAGTTGCTGCCCGCTTTCGGGGTAATAGTCGACAGGCCGATGCTGATGGTCAGGCTCGAACCTTCGGCCGGCGAGTTATGCGGGATCTTCAGGGCTGCCACGGTCTGGCGCAGCTTCTCGGCCACCAACCGTGCACCGCCCTGGGAGGTGTTGGGCAGCACCAGGGCGAACTCTTCGCCGCCGTAGCGGGCCGGGAGGTCCGAAGGCCGGGCACTGGCGTCCTTGATCGCCGCGGCGACCTTGCGCAGGGCTTCATCGCCTTCCAGGTGGCCGAAGCTGTCGTTGTAGGCCTTGAAGTAGTCGACATCGATCATCAGCAACGACAACTGGCTCTGCTCACGCAGCGAACGACGCCATTCCAGTTCCAGGTATTCATCGAAGTGCCGACGGTTCGACAACCCCGTCAGGCCATCGGAGTTCATCAGGCGTTGCAGCACCAGGTTGGTGTCGAGCAGTTGCTGCTGGCTGACCCGCAACGCGCGGTACGCCGCATCCCGTTGCAGCAAGGTCATGTAGGAGCGCGAGTGATAGCGGATGCGCGCGACCAGTTCGATATTGTCCGGCAGCTTGACCAGATAATCGTTGGCCCCGGCCGCAAAGGCCGCGCTCTTGATCAGCGGATCTTCCTTGGTCGACAGAACGATGATCGGAATGTCCTTGGTCGCCGGGTGATTGCGGTATTCGCGCACCAGGCTCAGACCGTCAAGACCGGGCATGACCAGATCCTGCAGGATCACTGTCGGCTTGATGCGCACAGCGTGGGCGATGGCCTGGTGCGGGTCGGAGCAGAAGTGGAAATCAATGTTCTCTTCGTTCGACAGGCCGCGACGCACGGCTTCGCCGATCATGGCCTGATCGTCCACCAGCAACACCATGGCGGCGTTTTCGTCGGTCTTGAAGTCGTCGAGCTGTAATTCAGTCATGTGCGGTCACCTGAGTACTACCTGAGCCAGGAATGAGGGAAAAGGTGCTCATTTGGCGAAAATCTCCAGCAATCGTGGCGCTATCTTGTCCAGCGGGCGAATCTCCACGGCAGCGTCGATGGCTGCGGCCGCCTTCGGCATGCCGTACACCGCACTGCTGTTTTGGTCTTGTGCGATGGTCAGGTAGCCCTGTTGGCGCATGAGTTTAAGCCCTTGGGCGCCATCACGCCCCATGCCGGTGAGCAAAACCCCCACGGCATCACCGCTCCAGTTATTGGCCACGCTCTCGAAGAACACATCGATGGAGGGCCGGTAGATCTCGTTGACCGGTTCGGCGGTGTAGGCCAGCGTGCCGTTTTTCAACAAGCGAATATGGTGATTGGTGCCGGCCAGCAATACCGTGCCGCTTTGCGGCGGCTCGCCCTCCTGGGCCAGGCGCACATCAAGGCCGCTGGCAGTGCCGAGCCATTCAGCCATGCCGGCGGCAAACACCTGGTCAACGTGTTGCACCAGCACGATGGCCGGAGAGAAATCACGCGGCAGCCCCTTGAGCAAGGCTTCCAGCGCTGCCGGCCCACCGGCGGATGAGCCAATGGCGATCAGGCCCTGGCGTGAGCCCGAACAGCGCAAGGGTGCCGACGCCGAGCGCGGGCGGTTACCCTTGTCGCCGATCAGCCAGACGATGTTCAAGATCTTGCGCAACAACGGCGCCGCCGCTTCCTGGGCATTGCCAGCGCCGAGGGCCGGGGTGTCGACCACGTCCAGCGCACCGTAGCCCATGGCCTCGAACACCCGGTGCACGTTCTGCTGGCGATCCACGGTGACGATGACGATGGCACACGGGGTCTCGGCCATGATCCGCCGCGTGGCCTCGACGCCATCCATCACCGGCATGATCAGGTCCATCAGAATCAGGTCCGGCGTGTCCAGCGCGCACTGGCGCACCGCCTCGGCACCATTGCCGGCGACCCAGACCACCTCGTGGGCCGGCTCGAATGCCAGGGCGCGGCGCAGGGCCTCCACCGCCATGGGCATGTCATTGACGATTGCGATCCTCATGCCCGTGCTCCTCCGATGAGCTCGACCACTGCATCGAGCAAGGCGTCGTCATGAAAACTGGCCTTGGCTAGATAATAGTCGGCCCCGGCATCCAGTCCACGGCGCCGGTCCTCTTCACGATCCTTGTAGGACACCACCATCACCGGCAGCGATTGCAGGCGATTGTCCCGACGCAGCAGCGTGACCAGTTCGATGCCGTCCATGCGCGGCATATCAATGTCGGTGATCAGCAGATCGAAATCCTCCGAACGCAGCGCGTTCCAGCCATCCATGCCGTCCACCGCAACCGCCACGTCATAGCCGCGATTGAGCAACAGCTTGCGCTGCAACTCTCGCACGGTCAGGGAATCATCCACCACCAGAATTCGTTTGCGGGCCGCCTCGACCACCTGATTGCTGTGACGGGCAATGCGCTCCAGACGCCCGGTGTTGAGCAGTTTTTCCACCGAACGCAGCATGTCTTCGACATCGACTATCAGCACCACCGAACCGTCGTCGAGCAGGGCCCCGGCGGAGATGTCCTGCACCTTGCCCAGACGCTCATCCAGCGGCAGCACCACCAAGGTCCGCTCACCGATGAACCGCTCCACGGCCACGCCGTAGATGGCATCGCGCTCGCGAATCACCACGACCCTCAGGGTTTGCCCGCTGTTCTGGCTGGCCGGACGTTGCAATAGCTGACTGGCCGCCACCAGACCGACATGCCGGCCTTCGTGCCAGAAATGCTGGCGCCCTTCGACCTGCACGATATCCGCCGGCTCCAGGTCGCACATGCGCTCAATGTGCGCCAGCGGGAAGGCATAGGCTTCGTCGCCGACTTCCACCACCAGACTGCGCACCACCGACAGGGTCAGCGGCACCTCAAGGTGGAAACGACTGCCCTCGCCCGCCGTCTGCTCCAACACCACCGCGCCGCGCAGCTGCCGGACCATGTGCTGCACCGCATCCAGGCCGACGCCGCGACCGGACACCTCGGTGACCTTGTCGCGCAGACTGAAACCGGGCAGGAACAGGAACGTCAGCAACTCCTCTTCGCTTAACTGAGCGGCGGTTTCCGCGAGGGACAAATTTCGTTCAACGATGCTGCGACGGAGCTTTTCCAGGTCCACGCCGTTACCGTCGTCGCTCAGTTCAAGCACCAGCAGACCGGCCTGATGGGACGCGCGCAGGCGAATCAAACCTTCCGCCGTCTTGCCGGCCAGCAGGCGCTGCTCCGGGGTTTCGATGCCGTGGTCGACCGCGTTGCGCAACAGGTGAGTCAGCGGCGCTTCGAGCTTTTCCAGTACGTCGCGATCGACCTGGGTTTTTTCGCCTTCAATCTCCAGGCGCACTTGTTTGCCCAGATCGCGCCCCAGATCCCGGACCATCCGCACTTGCCCGGTCAGTACATCGGCAAAAGGCCGCATGCGACAGGCCAGTGCCGTGTCGTACAACACCTGCGCCCGCTGGCTGGCATGCCAGGCGAACTCGTCGAGTTCGGCGTTCTTTTCCATGAGCAGTTGCTGGGATTGCGCGAGCAAGCGCCGCGCATCCTCAAGGGCTTCCTGGGCTTCCAGGCTCAAGGCGTGATCCTTGAGATGCACATTGAGGTTCTCCAGTGCGCGCAGGCTGTTGCTCTGCATGCGCTTGAGTCGCTGCATGGTCGCCAGGTGCGGTTTGAGCCGCAGGGTTTCCACCAGGGATTTGCTCGACAGATCGAGCAGGCTGTTCAGGCGCTCGGCGGTGACACGCAGCACACGTTCGCCGTTTTCGGTGGTGCGTTTGGTCTTGCGTGGAACTGGCGCCGATGGCGGTTCGACGACAGGCGCCGGCGACTCGACCTTCGGCGCGGGTGCTTCGAGCTGAAGTTCGGCCATCACCGGTGCGGCAGGCGCAACCAGCGGGGCCGCCGGGTCCAGCAACCGCGCCATCAACGCCACATAGGCCTCGATGTCCGCGACTTCCGGGTTGTTGCTCGGTGTGGCGATGCGCATCAGCAGATCGGTGCCTTGCAGCAACGCATCGATATGCTCGGGGCGCAGCAACAGGCGGCCTTCCTGGGCGCTGACCAGACAATCTTCCATCACATGGGAGACGCTGACTCCGGCGTCGACACCGACGATCCGCGCTGCGCCCTTGAGCGAGTGTGCGGCACGCATGCACGATTCGAGTTGATCAGCCAGGGTCGGGTCGCGCTCAAGCGCCAGCAGGCCGGCGCTCAAGACTTGGGTCTGGGCTTCGGCCTCCAGGCTGAACAGCTCCAGCAAAGAAGCGTCGCGCATTTGCTCGGGGGTCATGTGAGGCTCCGGGTCACGGCGCACAACAGCTGTTCTTCATCCAGCCAACGCAGGCTGCGACCTTTGAATTGCAACACGCCACGGGTGTATTTGGCGCTGGCCTGAGCACCTGAGCGCGATGCGGTATCGAGGATGTGCTCGTCGATGGCGTGAATCCCGTCGACTTCGTCCACCGGCACCACCACCGGCCCGCCGTCGGCGGCGATGATCAGCATGCGTGGCATGACCCGTGCACCGGTGGCCACGCTGCTGGCGCCGTCGAGCCCGAGCAGTTCCACCAGCGACAGGCAGGCAACCAGCGCTCCGCGTACATTCGCCACGCCGAGCAAGGCCCGGGAACGTTGATGCGGCAACGAGTGAATCGCTTGCAACGGCGCCACCTCGACCAGGCTGCGGGTCGCAAGCCCCAGCCACTCTTCACCCAGACGGAACATCAACAGCGAGCGGGTTTTCACCTCGCTCTCGACCGCGACGGACACAGTCCCGTGATCTTCCTGCTGCAATGCATAACGATCGAGCAAGCGTGTGGCAGCCGCCGAATACACCGCACAATTGCGGCAATGAATATGGTCGCTGAGCAGCGGGCAGGACTTGTCACCGTGGATACCAATGCGGTTCCAGCAATCGTCGATGGCCTGGGCATCCCGGGTGACGCTGAAGGTATCGGAGGCGATCATCGTTTACGCTCACTGTCGACGGAACGTGCGCTGCGGGCGGCACGCTCCTGCAATCGTCTGGCTCCCATCGCGTCGCCCTGGGCCTGCAGCAAGCCGGCCAGGTGCATCAACGCTTCAGGATGTTGCGGTTCCAGGTACAACGCCTTGCGGTAAAAACCCTGTGCTTCAAGGGTATTGCCAGCCACATCGCTGAGCAGCCCCAACCAATAAAAGACCTGAGCCACCGGCTCATGGCTGCGCAAGTAGCTTTCACACGCTGCTCGCGCCTCGGCGCTTTTGCCTTCATCGGCCAGCACGGCGATATTGGCCAGCAGCGCGGCAGTGTCGGAGCCGGAGGTTGCAGGCGCAGGCGCAGGCCGCAGCGGCGCAACCCGGGCAAACGGACGGCTGCGCACTGGCGCAGGCGGTGGATTGCGCAACGGTTGCGGCACTGGCAATGGCGCAGGAACGAACGTCGGCAAGGGATCAGGGTCCGCAGTTCCCTGTCGACTGAACGCGAAGGACTGCGCGATACCAATCGAGCGCATCCCCAAACGCCCCAGCAGACCGCCTTCGGCCGGGCCGATAAACAGCACGCCGTCAACGTGGGTCAGGCACTTGAGCACTTCGAAGACTAGCTTCTGGGTCGGCTGGTCGAAGTAGATCAGCAGGTTGCGACAAAACACGAAATCGAATGGCGGTTCACCGGCCAGCAAGGCCGGATCCAGCAGATTGCCTACCTGCAGGCGCACTTGCTCGAGCACCCGCTGATCGAGGCGATAGCTCTCGCCTTCGGCGATGAAATGACGGTCGCGAAACGCAATGTCGTCACCCCGAAAGGAATTCTTGCCGTACAACGCCCGACGGGCTTTTTCCACTGACAACGGGCTGACGTCCAGGCCGTCGACCTTGAACTGGTGCGGTTTGAGCCCGGCATCGAGCAACGCCATGGCGATCGAGTACGGTTCTTCGCCCGTGGAGCATGGCAGGCTGAGAATTCGCAGTGCGCGCAGGTTGTTGATCTCGGCCAGACGCTTGCTCGCCAGTTTCGCCAGGGTGACGAAGGACTCCGGATAGCGGAAGAACCAGGTTTCCGGAACGATCACCGCCTCGATCAAGGCCTGCTGCTCGTCCCGCGAGCCCTGCAAGGTGTGCCAATACTCATCGGCCGACACTGCTTGCGAAACGATGCTGCGCTGGCGCACCGCTCGCTCGATGATCGCAGGCCCTACCGAGGTCACGTCGAGTCCGATAGTTTCCTTGAGAAAGTCGAAAAAACGCTGGTCGCTGTTCATGGCCGCTCCTGCAGCAGTGCCGGATCCATTGGCGGCGAGGGAAACAACAATGCGCGCACCTGATCGTCCAGCAAATCGCCGACCCGCACCCATTGCAGCAACCCCCGCTCGTCCTTGCGCACCGGCCCGAGGTAAGGCGTCTGGCGATTGTCCAGGCCATAGGGCTGAAAATCCGCCGGATCGCAGCGCAAGGTGTCAGTCGCCTGTTCCAGAATCAGCCCGAGCAGTTGTGTCTCGGCGGTTTCATCCGGGCGATAGTTGACCAGCACCAGTCGCGTGCTGGTACGGGCCTGTGCGGGCATGCCAAAGGTCAGTGCGCTCAAGTCGATCACCGGCACCACGGTGCCCCGATAGGCGAACACCCCGGCGACCCAGGCGGGGGCATGGGGAATGGGCTTCAACGGCAGGCGCGGCAGCACTTCAGCCACTTCGATAGCCTTCAAGGCATAGCGCTCGTTGCCGACGCGAAACACCAGAAACAAGGCATGCTGCGCCTGCTTCACGGCAGAGCGTTTGGCCGTGATTTCGCTCATCAGACTTTGAATCGCGAAACGCCGCTGCGCAGCCCGACGGCCACCTGGCTCAGTTCATCGATGGCGAAACTGGCCTGGCGCAGAGACTCGACCGTCTGGCTGCTGGCATCACCCAACTGCACCAGCGCATGGTTGATCTGCTCGGCACCGGTGGCCTGGGCCTGCATGCCCTCGTTGACCATCAGCACCCGCGGCGCCAGCGCCTGGACCTGATGGATGATCTGCGACAACTGCTCGCCGACCTGCTGCACCTCGGACATGCCGCGACGCACCTCTTCGGAAAACTTGTCCATGCCCATGACCCCGGCCGACACCGCCGACTGGATCTCGCGCACCATTTGCTCGATGTCGTAGGTGGCGACAGCGGTCTGGTCCGCCAGGCGCCGCACTTCGGTGGCGACCACGGCAAAGCCGCGCCCGTATTCCCCGGCCTTCTCGGCCTCGATGGCGGCGTTGAGCGACAACAGGTTGGTCTGGTCAGCGACCTTGACGATGGTCACCACCACCTGATTGATGTTGCCGGCCTTCTCGTTGAGGATCGCCAGCTTGGCGTTGACCAGATCGGCCGCGCCCATCACCGAGTGCATGGTTTCTTCCATGCGTGCCAGGCCTTGCTGACCGGAACCGGCCGCCACGGAAGCCTGATCGGCGGCGGTGGAGACCTCGGTCATGGTGCGCACCAGATCCCGGGAAGTGGCGGCGATCTCACGGGAGGTCGCGCCGATTTCCGTGGTGGTGGCGGCGGTTTCGGTGGCGGTGGCTTGTTGCTGCTTGGACGTCGCGGCGATCTCGGTCACCGACGTGGTCACCTGCACCGACGAGCGCTGGGCCTGGGACACCAGAGAAGTGAGCTCGGTCATCATGTCGTTGAACCCGGTCTCTACCGCGCCGAATTCGTCCTTGCGCTCCAGGTTCAGGCGGCTGCTGAGGTCGCCAGTGCGCATGATTTCGAGGATTCTCACGATGCGGTTCATCGGCGCCATGATGGCGCGCATCAGCAACAGACCACAGAGAGCGGCCGCCAGCACCGCGATCACCAGGGAAATACCCATGATGCCTTTGGCGCTGAGCACTGCATCGTCAATGGCCGCGATGTCTGCGTCCGCCACAGACTTGTTGTGACGCAGGATTTCATTGACCTTCATTCGACCCGCTGTCCAGGTCGGGGTCAGTTCACCCTTGAACATGTTGACGGCCTCGGCGTTCTGGTTGTGTTTATACAACTCGATCACCGCGGCCAGAATCCGGTGGTAGTCTTCATGAAGCTTTTCGAACGCTGCGAACTCGACCCTGTCTTCTTCGTCGGCAATCGTTCCACGGTAGAGGCCCATCTGCTCTTTCAATCGCTCGGCGTAGCCCTTGAAGTTCGCGGCATCCTCGGCAGTGAAGCCCTGCCCTTCCTCCAGGCCGAGCATGGCCTGAATGCGTACATAACTGTCGGACCACGCGCCACGAATCATCGAACTGTAATACAACCCCGGCAGAGCGTCCTCACGCACGCTGGCTTCGCTGATTTCGATCTTCAGCAGGCGCGAATACGAGACAACCACCATCAGCAACATGATGGCGATAATTACCGCAAAGCTCGCCAAAATGCGTTGGCGTAACGTCCAGTTCTTCACAGTCATTCCTCGGAGCCGATTCGAAATGCGGGGAGTATAGCCGAGGGCGGTGTTTCATTTATAAGACGGTTGCGCGCTACTTCTCATCCCGCCAAAAAAGGCGGGATGGGTGCCTGGGGTGATTAGGCAGAAAGGGACCGTAGAATGGTCATTGGGGATGTGGGGCGGACTGAAGGTTTACAAGGAAGCCTGGCGAACCTGCTTCTCAAGCTCGGCCTTCAACCCCGGCTCCAACTTGAGCTGCCGCGCCAGCTCATCGAGATAGGCCTTCTCCATGAAGTTTTCCTCGTCCACCATCATCACGCTGGCGATGTACATCTCGGCGGCGATTTCCGGGGAGCGGGCGGCGCGGGCGACATCGCTCGGGTCCAGTGGCTTGTTGAGCTCGGCGTGCAGCCAGTGTTGCAGCTCCTGATCGCTGTCGAGCCGGGTGAATTCGCCTTCGATCAAGGCACGCTCACGCTCATCCACATGACCGTCAGCCTTGGCCGCGGCCACCAGCGCCTTGAGAATCGCCTGACTGTGCAGCTCGACTTGCGCGTCCGGTACGCGGTCCAGGGTTTGCGGTTGCGCACCGGCCGCACCGCCCTGCTGCGCCTGCCAGTTTCCGTAGGCTTTATAGGCCAGCACGCCCAACGCGGCGAGACCGCCGTAGACCGCGACCTTGCCCCCGACTTTACGGGCCTTTTTGCTGCCGAGCAGCAAGCCCATGGCGCCTGCCGCCAATGCCCCGCCACTCGCGCCGGAGAGCAAACTGCCGAGGCCTCCGTTGCCACCGCTCGCACCCTTTTGCTGCGGGCTGCCGGCCTTGTTCTGCAATAGGTCCTGGCCGGACTTGAGTAGTTGATCGAGCAATCCACGGGTATTCATTTACCGCCTCCACAAGACGTTTAACCTGAAACCAAGACCACCAGCCTAAAACGAAAGTGCCCACGCCCCGTGGGCGAGAGTGCTTCCAGATGTTGCACTCCTGTAAATTTATAATAAAGATTGTACTAAAAACTAATTTAACTCATTGATTTTACGTGACGCCCAAAAATGGAATTTATAATAATGTTTGGACATTTACTGTCGAGTTCAAGATTTTATATTTGAATAAAGTTTGTACATAATCCCATAGTGTCGGCGCTGATTGAAAACTGACCCACCCTGCCGATTGAAAATTGACCCAGGGCGGATTGCTGATTTTGGCATCAGCAATGGTGGATAAGCTTAGCAGTCGTGTCCCGATGGAAGAGGCACCAAACCCACCGCATGTGGGCATGCGATGACTCGCACACAATGATTTGAACACAACCTACCCCTCCCACCTCCCGCGAAGTCTCTGTCCTCACGCAGAGAATTATTGCGCCCTGTCATAAATTGTCTCAGCTCAGTCCTGCATAATTGTTGTATTCACGGACTCATACCGGTACTCCTAAAGCACCAGTTTCTGCAGGGAACGCACCATGCATTCAAGATTCAGGGTCATCGAAACAACCAGAATGGCTGATGGCATCAAGCAGTATCGGGTTGTGGATCTCGTCGAGGGAGGCTCTGCTAGCAAACACGGTGTGTCAAGGCCATGGTCGAGGCAGAAGCTGTTTGCTCGCTCCTGAATGCTGAGCATCCGCGTCAGAGTGTTGTCGGTTGTATGTCTCGGAGCCTTTGATCCACTTGCTTCGGAACGCCAAGCGCCGGATGGTTTGTAGGACTGCTCATACCTACAGCGCCGTCATGGATTCGCGCTCCGAAAGTATGATTTTAAGGCGATCAAGGTTAAGTCGTCGACATTCAATCTCGGCGCCTTCGCGGGACTCATAGGTAGTCTTCAGACGTAGTTACTCTTCGCTATCATAGATTTTGAAACCTTCCGGTGCAGTCTGGTAGTAGAAGCGCTCTCCGTTACGCATTGATCCTGTTTCTGTTTGGATTGCAGGAACAACAACGAATATCAAAATCATTTTCAGACCCTCTCCTATATTGTCTTGCGGTTTGGCGGTCGCCGGGGTGATCGATAGGCATTCCAACAACAATTTGACGTGGAGCGGCAACGTTTGGAATTAAGACAACTGCGCTATTTCGTAAAAATCCTCGAACACGGCAGCTTGGGACGCGCAGCGCTTGAACTGGACGTCGGCGTATCAGCCCTTAGCCAACAGATCGCGAAACTTGAAAGTGAACTGTCAACCCGCCTCCTTAATCGCACCACTACTGGCGTCACACCTACCAGCTCCGGTATGGCGTTCCTGCACCATGCCCAGCTGTGTTTGCGGCAAGCCGAAAATGCGATCATGGCCGCTCACCGTGGGCGAATGAGTGGATATGTCACCGTCGGAATGGCGCCCACGACTGCCACTGTTCTCGCCCTGCCATTGATCAACGCAATGCGAGAGCGCTATCCGGATATTCAATTGCACCTGGTCGAGATGCTGTCCGGGCATCTGGCCACGCAACTCAATGCACGCCAGATCGACCTAGCCATTTTGTTTCAGCTCGAAGGTGGCAAGCGCTGGAGTGTGACACCGCTGCTCGATGAGAAACTATTTGTCATCAGCTCACCACACCTGCCCCACGCGCCAAAAGGAACCAGCGTGCAACTGGCGGATCTGGGTCAACTTCCACTGGTGATGCCGAGTGCGCAACACGGGTTGCGTTCTACGCTGATGGTTGCATTTGAACGTTCGGGATTGGCTCCCAACATCATCATGGAAGTGGATGGTCTTGCCGTATTGATGAACGCCGTACGCGCGGGTCATGCTGCCACCATCCAGCCAGGTGCGGCAGCGGCGCTCAAAGGTGAGTCGGGACTTTCAGTGGTGGAAATTTCCGATTCTCACGTAGGTCGACGAAACCTGCTGGCGACACTGCCTGATGATGAGCTGTCTCCCGCGGCGCTGGCGGCGCGACTGGTCATCACCGACGTCGCTCGGCAGTTGGTCGTTGATCAACAATGGCCGGGGGCATCGTGGATCGAGGACGTCACGCCATGAGCCCGTTGCGCCCTCTTCACGGCTGCCAATACTAGAGTTATCCGCAACAAAGCCTTTACGAAAACTAAACACCCCGACTCATTCCGCGCCTTTCGACAACACGCTAACGGCCCTACCTTCTCCCCACTCGCGAGGAGCACATCGTTCATGCCTCCTTGCGATTGAGGAGTGATGATGATCGACGTATTAGTAATTGGCGGTGGCAATGCCGCCTTGTGTGCAGCGTTAATGGCGCGAGAGGCTGGTGCTAGCGTCATGTTGTTGGAGGGCGCACCCAAAGTCTGGCGCGGTGGCAACTCGCAACACACCCGAAACCTGCGCTGCATGCACGATGCACCGCAAGATGTATTGGTCGATGCCTACCCAGAAGAAGAATACTGGCAGGATCTGTTGAAGGTCACTGGCGGGATTACCAACGAAAAGCTTGCACGGATTGTCATCCGTGCCTCGTCAAACTGCCGTGACTGGATGCGCTCCCACGGTGTGCATTTTCAGCCATCGTTGTCTGGCGCGCTGCATGTTGCGCGCACCAATGCGTTTTTCATGGGTGGCGGCAAAGCGTTGGTTAACGCGTACTTTCGCAGCGCCGAGCGGCTGGGCGTGAAGATCCGCTACAACGCTCAAGTCACTGACATAGAGTTGAAGGACGGAGCATTCGTCGCGGCCCACATCGGTGAACGTGAGGTCAATGGTCAGCGATTACCCGCCGAGCGTATCCAGGCCAAAACCTGTGTTCTGGCAGCTGGCGGATTCGAATCCAACCGGGAATGGCTCCGTGAAGCCTGGGGGCAAAACGAGCGCGGAGAATGGCCTTCAGACAATTTTCTGATTCGCGGGACGCGCTTCAATACCGGTGTGCTGCTTCGGCGTATGCAGGCCCTGGGCGCCGACTTTATCGGTGACCCAACCCAAGCGCACATGGTGGCCATTGATGCCCGTGCCCCTCTGTATGACGGCGGTATCTGCACCCGTATCGATTGCGTATCGCTGGGCGTGGTGGTCAATCGCGATGGCGAACGCTTCTATGACGAGGGCGAGGATTTTTGGCCCAAGCGCTATGCGATCTGGGGCCGCCTGGTGGCGGGTCAACCCGGTCAACAGGCCTATTCGATTATCGACCAACAAGCCCTCGGCCGTTTCATGCCTCCGGTGTTTCCGGGCACCAAAGCAAACTCCCTGCAAGACCTGGCCCGCCAGTTGAAGATTCCCGTTACGCAATTCGTCAAAACCATCCAGGAATACAACGCGGCCTGCCGCGTCGGCACGTTCGACCACACCGCGCTGGACGATTGCCACACCGAAGGTTTGACACCCGCCAAAACCCATTGGGCCCGGCCATTGGTAAAGCCCCCCTTCTGTGCCTACCCGCTCAAACCAGGCGTGACCTTCACCTATCTCGGTCTGGCTACGGACGAAACCGCCGCCGTCCACTTCAACGGCGAGGCCAGCCCCAACCTGTTTGTCGCAGGAGAAATGATGGCGGGCAACGTATTGGGCAAGGGCTATACCGCCGGCATCGGCATGGCCATTGGTACCGCATTCGGTCGCATCGCCGGTGTGCAAGCCGCGGCTGCGGCCGGCTTCCTGACCCCTTCATCCACGGAGCCCCAACATGCAACTGTTTGATCCCAAGGCACCGGGTAATTTGATTCCCGTACTCAACCTTGATGAAGGCGAAGTTCAGCGACAAATGACGGTTTGCAATGCCTGCCGTTATTGCGAGGGCTTCTGCGCTGTATTCCCGGCCATGACAAGGCGTCTGGAGTTTTCTCAGGCGGATATCCATTACCTGGCGAACCTTTGCCACAACTGCGGTGCGTGCCTGCATGCCTGTCAGTACGCTGCCCCTCACGAATTCGAAATCAATGTGCCCAAGGCTATGGCCAAAGTCCGCCTCGACACTTATGCCGAGTACGCCTGGCCACAGATGATGGGCAAGTTGTACCGACGCAACGGGTTGGCTCTAGCGCTGGCATCCGGTGCAGGGTTGGCACTGTTCCTCTGCCTCACGTTGATGGTGATGGGCAATCTGTTTACCGCAATGCCCGGGGGGAATTTCTACGGGATCTTCCCGCATAACACCCTGGCACTGATGTTCGGTGCGGTTTTCGGTTTCTCGGTACTTGCGTTGACGATTGGCGTGCGGCGTTTCTGGCGCAACGTTTCACCGGCGGATGCGCCCCGGCAGGAAAAGACAGCCGCTGCTCTGGAGGCCACGGCCAACGTCGCCCGACTCAAATACCTGGACGGGGGTCATGGCGAGGGCTGCAATAACGCCGATGATCAGTTCACCCTGTGGCGGCGGCGCTTCCACCACTTCACCTTCTACGGCTTCATGCTGTGCTTCGCCGCCACCGGTGTCGCCACGCTTTACCATTTCCTGCTGGACTGGTCGGCGCCCTACCCCGTCCTGAGCTTGCCGGTGATGCTGGGCATCGCAGGTGGAGTCGGCCTGCTGATAGGCCCCGCAGGCCTGTTGTGGTTGAACCTGCGTCGCAACCCTGAGCACGGCGACGAAAATCAGAAACCCATGGATCGTGGCTTTATCGCGCTGCTGTTTCTAGTCAGCGCCAGCGGCCTGGCACTCCTGGCGTTTCGTGAAACCACAGCCTTGGGCTTGATGCTGGCGATCCACCTCGGCCTGGTCATGGCGTTTTTCCTGACCATGCCCTACAGCAAATTCGCCCATGGCATCTTCCGAAGCGCCGCGCTGCTGAAGTACTCCATCGAAAAACGCCAACCCAACCCGATTAACGCCGGAAGCGACTGATCGCTGAGCCAGCCATTCCAAAAACAATATTGATCACCACGGTAGCCATGATGAAAACAACAACACAAGACACCCAATCCAAGGGGTCGAAACTGGGCGCCATCCTGCGGGTCACTAGCGGCAATTTTCTCGAACAGTTCGACTTCTTTCTGTTCGGGTTCTATGCAACTTACATCTCGCAGACCTTCTTTCCTGCCACCAGCGAGTTCGCCTCGTTAATGATGACCTTCGCCGTATTCGGCTCGGGCTTTCTGATGCGGCCGCTGGGCGCTATCGTTCTGGGCGCGTACATCGACAAGGTGGGCCGGCGAAAGGGGCTGATCGTGACGCTGTCGATCATGGCCGCGGGCACGGTCTTGATCGCCTTGGTTCCAGGCTACGCCAGCATAGGCATCGCAGCGCCGATGTTGGTGTTGCTCGGGCGACTGTTGCAAGGATTCTCCGCGGGTGCGGAAATGGGTGGTGTTTCCGTGTACCTGGCTGAAATCGCCACGCACGGACGCCGGGGTTTCTATACCAGTTGGCAATCGGCCAGCCAACAAGTGGCGATCATTCTTGCGGCTTCGTTGGGCTATACAATTAACGCGTCCATGGAGGCTGCCGACGTTGCAGCCTGGGGCTGGCGTATCCCATTCTTCATTGGTTGCCTGATTATCCCGTTCATCTTCATCATTCGCCGCTCGCTACAGGAAACCGATGCATTCAAAGCGCGCACCCATCACCCAAGTGCCAGTGAAGTCTTTCGCTCGATGCGGGACAACTGGCGAACGGTACTGGCTGGGGGGCTGTTAGCGTCGATGACCACCACCACGTTCTATCTCATTACCGTCTACACCCCGACTTTCGGCCGGTCTGTACTGAACCTGAGCACTAGCGACAGCCTGGTGGTCACGCTCTTCGTCGGCTTGAGCAACTTCATCTGGCTGCCCATCGGCGGTACGATCTCTGATCGCATTGGACGTCGCCCCTTGTTGCTGGCGGTCACCTTGCTGTGCATCTTCACTGCCTATCCCGCCATGCATTGGCTGGCCGCGGCGGCAAGCTTCGAACGACTGCTCGCCGTGCTGCTGTATTTCTCTTTCTTCTTTGGCATTTACAACGGCGCGATGGTGGCGGCATTGACTGAGGTGATGCCTCAGAACGTACGAGTCGTAGGGTTTTCACTGGCATTCAGTTTGGCGACGGCTGTGTTTGGTGGCTTTACCCCCGCCGTATCAACCATCCTGGTGCAGGCAACAGGTGACAAGGCGTCGCCCGCCTACTGGCTGATGTTTGCTGCGTTGTGCGGATTCACAGCGACGACGATCTTGTACCGCAGGCAAAAGGCAGTGCCAGTCAGCGCTTGATCAAAGAGAGGTTTTGGCAGAATTCAGTTTGCGCTGAATTCCGCCCTAGCCTGCATTGGATCGTCTTTCGTCTCAATGCAGGCCAACAACGCACCTATCCTATCTAACGCTCTGCCCTCCACAATGTCCTGATAAGCGCCGTGCTGGACGGCATCAAATTTTGAATTGCCCCAGCAAGCTTTGCAGACGATTACCGATCAGATACAACTCATCGACTGTCTTGACCCCGCGCTGAGTCTGGTTGGCAACGGAATCAATGGCGCGCGCGATCTGATGCACCCCGCGGTTGATCTCTTCAGCCACCGAGGTCTGCTCCTCCGCAGCACTCGCGATTTGCGCGTTCATCGCATTGATAGTGGCGATCAGTTCAACAGTGCTGTCCAGAAACTCACCCGCCTGATCGGCTTGAGCATTAGCGCCTTGAGCCGCTTGCGTGGATTGGTGCATGGCAGTGACTACACCACCCGTAGTGCTCTTGAGACGCTCAACCATCGCCTGGATTTCCTGGGTACTGCGCTGAGTCCGACTGGCCAATGCTCGCACCTCATCAGCAACCACCGCAAAGCCGCGCCCGGCAGCACCGGCACGGGCCGCTTCAATGGCCGCATTGAGAGCTAGAAGATTGGTCTGTTCAGCAATCGAGCGAATCACATCCAGCACTGTGACGATTGAAGTTACATCGTTTTGAAGACTCTTCATGGAGGTACCACTCTCATCAAGCTCCACGGTCAGTGCCTGAATTCGAGTAATGCTGCCATTGACTATTTGCCTCGCGTGCCGGGACTGTCTGTCGGTCTCGACTGCAGCGTCCGCAGCATTGTGCGCGCTTGCCGACACTTCTTGTGCCGCCGACGACATCTCGTTTATGGCTGCGGCCACCTGGTCGGTTTCCTGGCGCTGCTTATCCATGGCGCGATCAATTTGTTTGCTCTGCTCGGCCACATGGCTCACAGATCCATTCAACTGCTCGCTCATGGCAACGATCTGGGTGACGAGGCTGTGGATCTTATCGATAAACGCATTGAACGAACCGGCTAGTTGCCCCAGTTCATCTCGACTGACAAGCGGCAGACGCCGCGTCAGATCACCCTCACCCGCAGCGATTTCATCAAGATGGGTGCGGATTAGGGTCAAGGGACGCAAACTGCGCCTGACCAGCATTAGAGCCAAAGCCCAGATAATGCCAATCAGCACAGTAGCGATGATGGCAATGCTGTACATCAAGTTGCGTACCCGCAGATCAACATCGGCCTGCACCTTAGCGATCTGAACTTCAATACTGTCCAGATTGATCGCGGTGACCACCACCATGTCCCACTTGGGTAAATAGAAGCTATATGCGAGTTTTGGCACCACTTTATCGGTGTTGACCACCCCACCTGAATAGCTGACGAAGTGAGTGTCATTTTTTGCCGCCGCGACCATTTCACGGTTCAAATAAACCCCGTTGGAGTCCTTGCGATCACTCATGTTGGTGCCGACGCCTTCGCTGCTGTCACCACGAAAAAGGCGCACGACCTGGCTGTCATACCCGATGAAGTAACCGTCATCACCATATTTCACTTTCGACAAGCGGCTGATCGCCAACGCTCGGCTGGAGGGATCCCCGGGAGCCGCTCGATCATAAAGTTCGGCTATAGAAGTGCGGGCAATGCTCGCGTAATCCTTAAGCCGTATCCGGCTTTCCTCAAGCAGTCGCTCGCGGGTCTGAGTGACTTCTTGCTTGGCCTGGGACTGCAATGTACCGCGGGCGCTCAAACCTGTAACCAGAGCAAACAACATCACGGGTAATAAGGCCAGCAACAGTATTTTGGTTCTGAAAGACATCGTTGAAATCCTTTACCCAATCCTATGAAGCCGACGCTGAAGAGGCGGCCTGCGAAAATCGCATGGCCGCGACCAGGGGATCACCAGAGAGCGATGTCGTAGGTAAAGTAGATCCGGTTGCTGTCTCGGCCACGGGAATAATCAGAGCGATAAACATAGTTACGCAACCGCACACCCAGGCCTTTGAAGGTGCCTTGTTGCACGACGTACGCCAGTTCGGCATCACGCTCCCACTCTTTTACCGTGGTGTTGGATTTACCGTCGTTGCCGCTCAGATAACGGGTGGAGAACGTCAGACCCGGCACGCCGACGGCAGCAAAGTTATAGCCGTAATTGAGCATCCAGGTTTTTTCATCTTCCTCGACGAACTTGCCTATCCCGGCGTTGCTGAACGAGTAAACCGTAGCGCCACTGATAAAGGGCAAACCCGCATCACCACTGAGGGTCTGGTATCCGCCACCGAAGGTATGGCCGGAAATGGCGTAGGACAGCTGCCCGCTCAGCATGTTGTTATCGATCTTTCCACCGTAGGCAGAGCCGGTGTCGACACTGATGAAGTAGCGCAAATCACTGGTCAGCACGCCACCGCCCAAGGGCAGATCGTGCTGGATACCCGCAAAACTCTGACGGTAAAAATTTTCCAGTTCGCCGTAGAAGTAACTCAAGCGAATGGTTTTCCCCAGCTTGTATTCGGCCCCTGCGTAGCTGAAGTCGCCTGATTTATCACCGCCATAACCGTCGGGCACAATCGGCATGCTGTCGGTGGAATCACGCTGTTTGAATCGATCCAGGTAGCCCCCGGTGAGGGTGAGGTTTTCGATGTCGACGCTATTGATCTGTGTACCTTGGAATGTTTGCGGCAATAGTCGCGCATCGTTGTAGATCAGCACCGGAGTCTTGGGTAACAAGGTTCCGTATTTGACCGTGGTCTTGGCCAGTTGGGCCTTGGCCGTCATACCCAGGCTTGCAAACTCGTCAGCCGCGCGACCGTCATTATGGACGGGCAGCAAGCCCGTACCGCTGCGGCCACGGCCGGAATCGAGCTTGACCCCGAGCAGGCCCAAGGCATCCACACCAAAGCCGAGGGTGCCAGGAGTAAATCCTGACTGGTAATCCAACAGAAAGCCCTGGGCCCACTCGGTGCGTTCGCTCTTCGCTGTCCTTGCTGACCTGGCACTCAAGCCATGCTCGTCGCGGAAGTTTTCGTTGAAGTAGACGTTGCGCAATTGCAGCTTGAGCTTGCTGTCGTCGATAAAACCTTCAGCGCTAACACTCGCCAATGGCACAAGTGCAAGAAGAGGAAATGAAACTCCACGAATGAACAAAGTTGTCATAGCGAACTACTCATTGTTGTTATTTGGCGTGCAGAACAGCGCACGCCTCGCTGGCGAGGCGCGTCAGAAGAAAACCGGTAAACCGGTGGTTTGGGTGAGTCAGGTGAAGAGGCTGATCGCCCCGGTCAGTAGGGCGAGCGCGGTAATTACCAGAGAGGTGAGTACCGCCCATTTGACGGTGGCTTTCTGGAAGTCGCCGATGTCGCGATCGACCATTCCAACCAGCAACAGGGTCGAAGCCACCAGCGGGCTCATCAAGTGCACCGGCTGCCCCAGTACCGATGCCCTGGCAATTTCCACCGGGTCAATACCGTAGGCGGCGGCTGCGTTGGCGAGGATCGGCACCACGCCGAAGTAGTAGGCATCATTGGACAGCACGAACGTCAGCGGCATGCTGGTAATCGCCACCACCAGCGGGAACAGGTGCCCCCAGGACGGTGGAATCCACTCCACCAACGTCTGTGCCAGTGCATCAACCATTTTCGTGCCGGAGAAAATCCCGGCAAAGATGCCAGCGGCAAACACCAACAGTACAACGGTCATGGCGTTGCCCGAATGGGCAAGAATGCGTTCCTTCTGAATATCCAGTTGCGGATAGTTGATCATCAGCGCCAGTACGAACCCGATCAGGAACAGGATCGCGGAATGCATGATCCCCATCACCAGGGCGACCATCACCGCCATCACCAGCAGCAGGTTGACGTAGGCCAGTTTCGGTCGCTTGTGTGGAGTGTCTTCAAGTATCGCCTTGATGTAGCAATCTCCCCCGCCGCTTTCCAATTGGATATTGCCGATACGCTTGCGCTCGGCACGGCCCAGCAGAAAGGCGGTGAACACCACCCACATCGCACCGCCAATCATGGTCGGCAGCATCGGAACGAAATATTCACCAGCATCCAGGCCCAGCGCAGCGATCGCCCGGGTCGCTGGCCCTCCCCAAGGGGACATGCCACTCATGATGCTCAAGGAAAGCATGGCAATGGTTGCCAGAATCATCGGATTCATTCCGATACGCTTGTACAGGGGCAGCATTGCCGCACAGGTAATCATGTAGGTGGTGGTGCCATCACCGTCCAGGGCCACCAGCAGCGACAGCAACGCTGTGCCAACAGCGATTTTCATCGGGTCGCCGTTGACTCGCTTGAGGATCTTGCGAATCAGCGGGTCGAACAGGCCGGCGTCGATCATCAAGCCGAAGAACAGAATCGCGAAGAGCAGGAGCGCCGCCGAAGGAGCGACCATTTTCAGGCCGTCGAGCATCATCTTGCCAGTTGTGCCACCGAAACCGCCAATGACGGCGAACACAATCGGCACTACCGTCAGGGCGACAATCGGCGATAACCGTTTGGTCATTATCAGGACGGTGAAGACTACCACCATCGCTAAGCCAAGCAATGCGAGCATAGGTAAGTTCTCTTGTTCTTATGATTAGCGTGGCCGACGCACAGGCGCGCGACCCCGTGCCCGCCAGACGGCACGATCAACGGTGCCTGGCGGGGGTATTCATTGAGGTATTCAAGGGGTGATGATTGAGCCGCGACCGGTCAGACCTGTTCCGTGGCCTTCAGGCCCTCCCAGTCCGGCTTCTGGACTTGGGTTGGGGTCGCAGCGGGCGAAGGTTTGCCGTCCAAGGTGCGCATCAGCGTTTCACGATCGCAGGCGTTCTCCGAGATGGACATCACCACGGTAGCCACCGCGTTGCTTGCCAGGCTGGTCAAGGCCCGGGCTTCGGACATGAAGCGGTCGATACCGATCAGCAGGGCAAGCCCGGCCAAGGGAATGTCATGGATCACCGTCAGTGTCGAGGCCAACGCGACAAAACCGGCGCCGGTGACGCCTGCTGCCCCCTTGGAGGACAACAGCATGATCGCCAGCATGGTCACGGTCTGTGTCAGGCTCAGTTCGATGTTGCAGGCCTGGGCAATGAACACCGCTGCCAGTGAGAGGTAGATCGCCGTACCGTCGAGGTTGAACGAGTAACCCGTTGGCAGCACCAACCCCACCACGCCTTTTTTGCAACCCAGGGCTTGCAGCTTTTCCAGCATCCGCGGCATCACCGGCTCGGTGGAAGAAGTCCCGAGCACGACCAGGAATTCTTCCCGGAAGTAGCGCAGCAACTTCCACAGACTGAAACCATTGGCCCGGCAAATGCTCCCCAGCACCACAAAGACGAAGAAGGCACAGGCGATGTACAACGTCATGATTAGCTTGGCCAACGAGCCCAGCGACGTAATACCGTACTGGCCTACGGTGAACGCCAAAGCGCCAAAGGCACCGACCGGAGCGAAGCGCATCAGGTAGGAGAAGATCTTAAACACCATGTGCGAGGCGGATTCCAGTACATCCAGTACCGGCTTGCCACGCTCGCCTATGGCCGAAAGCGCAAAACCGCAAAGCACTGCGATGAACAACACCGGCAGCACTTCACCTTTATTGAAAGCACCGATGAAGGTGTCCGGGATGATGTGCATGAAAAACTCGACCACTCCCAGCTTCGCGGCGGAGTCGGTGTACTGCGACAGGCCCTGGGTGCTCAACTGGGTGGGGTCAATGTTCATGCCCACACCGGGTTTAAACAGGTAGACCGACACCAGCCCGATGATCAAACTGATCACGGTCAACCCCAGGAACAGCAGCATGGTCTTGCTCAACAGGCGCCCAAGAGAGCGCTTGTCGCTCATGCCGGCGATACCGGTGACGATGGTGCAGAACACCACCGGAGCGATCATCATCTTGATCAGCTTGATGAAGGCATCACCCAGCGGCTTCAAGGCAATGGCCTGTTGCGACCAAAAATGTCCGACCAATACACCCAACAGCACGGCGAAGAGAATCTGGAAGTAGAGCGATTTTACAACTTTCATGGCATCACCCATTTTTAGAATTGTGCTGATGCAAAAAACGGCAATGACTAGGGGAAATTATCCGGCGAGTCGTTGGGAAGCCGTGGCGTAGACAAAACCAGAGAACAGCCTGCGCGATGTACGTACCACCGAGGCCCGAATGGTCTCACCCTGAGCACCGGTGTAGGACAATACAACGTCGATCCCGCCACTTGGATGTTCAATACGCACTTGTTTCAAGCGTGGCTCGCTAGCCCCGTCGAGCAATTGCGCGACTACACTGCCTTCCGTGACACAAGCGGTGGCCAGACCGATGGAGCCAGTGATCGCCAAGGCACGGTGGCAGTTGTGTGGCATGAAGTAGCGCACCTGGATTGTGCCGCCAGCCTTGGCCGGTGACACCAGTACAGGTTTGGGAATCACTTTGTCACTTACATCACCCAGGCCCATTGCCAGGCCGGCTTGCAGTCGCAAAGACTCCAGGCGACGCAAAAACTCTTTGTCGTTATCCAATTCAGCAGGACTTTCATCACCGCGTTTACCCAACTGGCCGGCTTCGACGATCATCATCGGCATCGCCATGTCGATGCAAGTTACTGGAATACCGTCGATCAAATCCTGCGTTTGCCCCGTCGGGAAAAGTTTGCCCGTCTTGCTGCCCGCAGCATCCAGGAAGGTGAGTTGCACAGGAGCGGCGGTACCCGGCACACCATCGATGGCGGTGTCGCCTTCATAGCTGACCATCCCACCGGGGGTCTGTACCTCGGCGTTCACAAAAGTCCCCGTGTTGAGGTTGCGAATACGAACGCGAGTCAGGTCTTTAGACGCTTTGACCAGCCCCTGCTCAATGGCGAACGGGCCTACGGCACAAAGCATGTTGCCGCAATTGGGTGCGGTGTCGACGCGACGCTGGGAGACCATGACTTGAACGAACAGATAGTCGACATCCGCCTCAGGATGCAGCGACGGGCTGACGATCGCCACCTTGCTGGTTTGTGGGCTACCACCACCGATGCCGTCAATTTCCAGCTCATGGCCAGAACCCATAAGGTTGAGCAGCAGCTCATCACGCTCTTCGATCGCAACAGGTAGATCCCAGGCGAGAAATACTGGGCCCTTGGAAGTACCACCGCGCATTAGCACACAGGGAATTCGTTGCATGAATACTAACTCTTGTTGATCAATCGGGGTAATTGATGTCTTGCGAGCAAGAGTCGCAGGCTTTAAAAATTGTTTCCAATGCAAATATCAGCCTGATTATTGCGTTTGACGAATGATGAATCTAGGATGATCGAGCTGAATAACTCTCGCCTGCAGAGATAAAAAAAGTGAATTATGAGCTCAATGACATCCGATCTTTCGTGAAGATCGCAGAACTTGGAAGCTTCCACGAGGCTGCTGATGCATTGCATCTCTCCCAACCAGCGCTGAGTCGTAGAATGAAAAAGCTTGAGGAGGGATTGGGAACAGCTCTTCTTGATCGCACCACAAGAAGGGTCAGTCTCACCAGCGTTGGGCGAGACTTCCTGCCCAAGGCACGACGCTTACTGGATGACTTCGATGACTCGATACTTAACATCCGAGAGCTGGCCGAGCGGCAGAGCGGCCGTGTAACCCTTGCCTGTATCCCCACTGCAGCTTTCTACTTCCTCCCCTCGGTAATCCGCCTCTACAACGAGCGCTATCCACAAATCCGCATTCGCTTGCTTGATCTCAGTGCAAACGAAGGGCTGGAGGCTGTTCTGCGTGGCGAAGCCGACTTTGGCATCAACATGATGAGCGGCCAGCACCCAGATATAGAGTTCGTGCCGTTGGTCAACGAGCCTTTTGTTTTAGCTTGTCGGCGTGATCATGAGCTGGCTGAGCGTAGCTCAGTAACCTGGTCTGAACTGAGCAATTACCGCCTTATCGGGGTCGGTCGCCTAAGCGGCAACCGCATGTTGCTTGACCACGCTTTGTCGGGCTTGAGCTGGCGTCCACAGTGGTTCTATGAGGTACAACACCTGTCTACATCGCTGGGCCTGGTAGAAGCTGGATTAGGCGTCTCGGCAATGCCGAGCCTCGCAATGCCTGCTGTGGATCATCCAACGTTGGTAAGCGTTCCTTTGATCGAGCCCATCGTGAACCGATCGTTGGGACTGGTTTATCGACGAGGCGCCTCACTATCTCCGGCAGCAGAAAAATTCGTCTCGATACTGCTGGAACAGTGGGAGCAATGACCTCAGACACCTTTGGGATATTTCAAGTAGCGCAAATTGTTTCTAGCCCATACCCAGTGCAGCTTCCATAGGGTGACGACGCCGCTCTCTTGGCGCTGCATGACGCGCGCGAGCGATTGCAACTTCGCCGCTTCTGACGAAGGCAAGACAGACAATCCTCACTCATAAAACCCGCATGAAGCCATTTGCAGATAAGCCCGAGCAAGCGCAGGTCTGAAATCCTGTGTGCCAGACACATCGGTTGAATCGCCCCTAGTTTGTAGACCCCTCAGTGCGAAACTCGAAAACATTATTCAATATGTTGACGCTGAGCAAGACGGGCTGGAGATCGATAAACAAGGATTAACGGGGGACAGCGCCACTATGTCAGCATTCAAATGGCCTGCCACAGGTCCCAAGTAACAAATTAGCCGGGTATGGTGTAACTTTTCACTCTGATGGTCGTGATCAGGCCAATTAGCCATCAGCGCCCACACACAGAAGCGTCTCTTTAATATACCCGGCGACAAACCAATCGCGACAGATGGGCTTTCTTTAAGCGTTCATGCGCTTACGAATATCGATCAGGTGCTGGACGGCCGCGGGGTCCGCCAGCGTTGAGATATCCCCCAACCCCTCATATTCGGCCGTCGCAATCTTGCGCAGAATCCGGCGCATGATCTTGCCCGAACGGGTCTTCGGCAATCCCGGCGCCCACTGGATGACATCCGGCGAAGCAATCGGACCAATCTCTTTACGCACCCAGTTTTTCAGTTCCAGGCGCAGTTGCTCGTTCGGCTCCTCACCGTTTTTCAGGGTGACATAGACATAGATGCCCTGCCCCTTGATGTCGTGCGGCACACCGACCACAGCGGCTTCGGCAACTTTCGGGTGAGCGACCATCGCGCTTTCGATCTCGGCGGTGCCCATGCGGTGGCCGGACACGTTGAGCACGTCGTCCACGCGACCGGTGATCCAGTAGTAACCATCGGCGTCGCGACGGGCGCCGTCGCCGGTGAAGTACATGCCACGGAAGGTCTTGAAGTAAGTATCGACGAAGCGATCATGGTCACCAAACAGCGTACGCGCCTGGCCTGGCCACGAATCGAGAATCACCAGGTTGCCCTCGGCCTCGCCTTCGATGATGTTGCCCAGGTTGTCCACCAAGGCCGGCACCACACCGAAGAACGGACGCGCCGCAGAGCCCGGCTTGAGAGCGTGAGCACCCGGCAGCGGACTCATCATGTTGCCGCCGGTTTCGGTCTGCCACCAGGTGTCAACGATAGGGCAGCGGGACTTGCCGACATTCTTGTGGTACCAGTCCCAGGCTTCCGGGTTGATCGGCTCACCCACCGACCCCAACAGGCGCAGGCTGCTGCCATCGGCACCTTCAACCGCGGCGGTGCCCGAGGCCATCATGGCGCGGATCGCGGTCGGCGCGGTGTAGAGGATGTTCACCTTGTGCTTGTCGACGATCTTCGCCACCCGGGTGATATCCGGATAGTTCGGCACGCCCTCGAACAGCAGTGTGGTCGCGCCATTGGCCAGCGGGCCGTAGACGATGTAACTGTGGCCAGTGACCCAGCCGACGTCGGCGGTGCACCAGTAGATTTCACCCGGGCGGTAGTCGAACACGCGCTCGTGGGTCATGGCCGCGTACAGCAAGTAGCCGCCGGTGGTGTGCTGCACGCCCTTCGGCTTGCCGGTGGAGCCCGACGTGTAAAGGATGAACAGCGCTTCTTCGGCGCCCATCTCTTTCGGCGCACACACGGTGCCGGCCACTTTCATCAGGTCCTCGAACCAGATGTCGCGATGCTGGTTCCACTTGATGTCGCCACCGGTGCGCTTGCACACGATGACTTTCTGGATGCTGCTGGTTTCCGGGTTGGTCAGCGCGTCGTCGACGTTGGCCTTGAGCGGGATTTTCTTGCCGGCACGAATACCTTCGTCGGCGGTGATCACCACTTTCGAGCGGCAGTCGATGATGCGACCGGCCAGTGCTTCCGGCGAGAACCCACCGAACACCACCGAGTGAATCGCGCCGATCCGGGTACAGGCCAGCATGGCGACCACGGCTTCGGGGATCATCGGCATATAGATAGTCACCACGTCACCGCGGTGCACGTCCTGACCACGCAGGGCGTTGGCGAACTTGCACACTTGCTCATGCAGTTCGCGGTAAGTGATGTTGCGGCTTTCGGCAGGGTCATCGCCTTCCCAGATGATCGCGACCTGATCACCGCGCTCGGCCAGATGACGGTCGAGGCAGTTGTAGGAAACGTTCAGCGTGCCGTCGGCGAACCATTTGATGTCGACATGGTGATCATCGAAGGAAGTCTGCTTCACCGTGGTGAAAGGCTTGATCCAGTCGAGGCGCTTGGCTTGCTCGCGCCAGAAGCCGTCCGGGTTGACGACCGACTGCTGGTACATGGCCTTGTAGGTCGCCTCGTCGGTCAGCGTATTGGCCAGAACCTCGGGACGAACGGGATACAGGGAAGCCGCACTCATCTTTCTTACCTCGGTGATTAGTCTTGTTTATTTTATGTTGCACTGATAGTGAGTGTTCAGGTCGCAGCAATACAGTGACTAGAGGGTGTAGGAAATGCCCACTTGCACCGTTCTCGGCGCCCCCGGATAGGCGTAGACGTTACCGAAAGCGCCCTCCTCGTAATTTTCGTCGCCCAAGTTCTTCACATCCAGATTGACCCGGATCCTCTCGTTGATCTTGTAGTAGCTGAGCAGATCGACAACGGTGTAGCTGCCCATTGAAAACGCCGTGTTGGCCGTCTGCCCCGCACGTTCGTCGACGTACTTCACGCCCGCCCCAAGTCCCAGTCCTTTCAAATCGCCGTCCTGAAACTCGTAGACGTTGAGCAGGCTGAAGCTGTTCTGCGGAATGTTCATCAGGCGCGTGCCGGACTTGATGACGTTGTCCTTGGTCACTTCGGCATCGACGTACGCATAACCACCGATCACCCGCCATTGTGGGGTCAGGTTGCCGGCGACATTGAGGTCGAAGCCGCGGCTGCGCACTTCCCCGGCCGCGACGCTGAAGGTCGAGTACACCGGATCGGTGGTCAGCACGTTGCGTTTGTCGATCTGGTAGATCGCCGCGTCGACGCTGAGCTGACTGTCCAGCGCTTCCCACTTGACGCCCAATTCCCAGGACTTGCCCTTCTCCGGATCGAACCCGCCACCCTCGCGGCTTGCGCCGGTGTTGGGCTTGAACGAGCGCGCGGTATCGGCGTAGATCGCGACGGTGTCGGTCAGGTCGTAGGTGACGCCGATACGCGGCGTCACGGCGTTGTCACTTGCCTGCCAGCTTCTGCCGCCCGGGACGAAGGTTTCGTAGTCGTGTTCGAAACGCTCGAAGCGTGCGCCGGCCAGCAATTTCAGGCGCTCGGTCAATTCGACCTGATCCTGGATGAAGGCGGCGTAGGTCTTGAGGTTTTCCTTGTCGTCGGTCGGCGTGCGGGTCAGGGCCGGGCGTGGCTGGCCGTATACCGGGTCGAAGATGTCGATCGGGTAGGCACTCACCGCACCGCTGGAACGCTGGATGATCGATTTGTAGTCGTAGTCTTCGTACTCGACGCCGGTCAATAGGGTGTGATCGAAACCGCCCGCGGTGAAGTGCCCGGTGAGGTTGAGTTGGGTATCCCTGTCGGTCCATTCCAGCTTGCGGTAGTTGAAGTTACGGCCCAGGGTGCGGCCATCCGCGGCGACACCGTTGCCTTCGACCGCATTGCCCTGAAGCGTGCCGTCAAGCCACTGAAAACCACCGCCCAAGGTCCAGTTATCACTGAGGATATGCTCGAATCGCAACTGCGCCATGTTGTTGTCGTTGTGCAGTTTGCCGACGTCTTTTTCACCCCAGAAGGTGTCGCGAGACGCGGTGCCGATCTGATTGGGGTAGCGGGTCAGGCCGCGATCCAGCGGGTGATTGTTGCGCATAAAATCGCCTTCGAAGATCACCTTGGTGTCGTCGGTGGCCTGCCAGCTCAGCACCGGCGTCACGCCGTAGCGCTCGGTTTCGACGTGATCGCGAAAGGTGTCGCCGCCCTCGCCCACCACATTAAGGCGATACGCCAGGCGTCCTTCTTCGTCCAACGGGCCGCTGGCATCCAAGGTGCCGCGCTGCATGCCCTGATCGTCGAGCTGGCTGCCCAGTGTCACTGTGGGTTGCGCCAGCGGTTGCTTGGAGATGACGTTGAAGGTGCCACCCGGATCGCCACGGCCATAGAGCATGGTCGCTGGCCCTCGCAGCACTTCGAGACGTTCGATGATGTTGGCATCGGGCGTACTTGGATAACCGCGGTTGATCGGGAAGCCGTTGCGGTAGAACTCACCGGTTGTGAAGCCGCGAACGGTGAAGGTGGTTAGTCCCTGACCACCGAAATTGTTGGCCCGCCCGACGCCTCCCGCGTAATCAAGGGCGTCCTGCAATCGGGTGGCGCTGATGTCCTCGACGACGTCTTTAGGCACTACCGTGATGGCCTGCGGAGTTTCATGAATTGAGGTGTCGGTGCGGGTCGCGCTGGTCGAACGGGTTGCTCGGTAGCCTTGTACCGGCTCCTGGGGCTGCTCATCAAACATTCCATTGATGTTGAGCGCCTGTAGCTCTAGAGCCCAGCCATTATTAGTTGACTGTTCAGCCCACGCAAGTTGGAAGATAGCCTGAATCACACACAAAGAAACGAGAGTTCGACGCATAAATATATAACCTTTGAGAAGATACCGGTCACACCAAGAGCCGGTTGAAATCACATTAATGATATCAATTCCCATTCTCATCGGACAACTTTTATATTAACTGAATTCACGATTTAATGACCGATAGCCGTTTCATTAGAGGTGAACATGCGCCATCGAAGATTCCCCGATTATTCGGCTAACGCCTAATACTTCTTTCAATAGGCAGACAAAAATTATCGCGCACATGCATCTCTTCGAAGTGCTCGTGACCAAGCCCAAGAGCGCGCTAGATCTACCCCGGTGCTGCGCCCAGGGCTGGCGGAGACGCTCAAGAACCGATCGACCCACGATTTGCTGACGCTTCAGGTATTCAGATAAATAGATACGCCAGGCAAAGTTTCTCCCCAAGAAGGGCATTTACATTGAAGAAGGTGATCCCGTTGCTCAGTACCTCAATAGCTTTTGCAACGGACCAATCCCAAGTCTTTCTCCGTCAGCGATGCAGCAACTTACGCAACGGAACACCATCCTTAAGTACCGGCGATTTTATAACGATGTAGCTGAAGTACTTGGCTATACCGATGTTCTTATCCAATAGTCCTTCCATCACTTCCTGATAGTGCGGAATGCTTCGAGTCATGAAACGAGTCAGATAATCGTAGCCACCACTGATCAAATGGCATTCGAGCACCTCATCAACTAATCGAATATTGGACTCAAATTTGGCGAAGTCTTCGCGCCTGTGGTCGTGCAGCGTGATTTCTGTAAACACTGTTACCGACTCAGTGATCTTGGCCAAATTGAGATGCGCGTTGTACCCAGAAATATACCCGGCCGACTCGAGCCGCTTGACTCTCTGAAGACAGGGGCTGGCTGACAGACCTACTGCATCGGCAAGACTGACATTGGTAATGCGGCCATCTTTCTGCAGCTCAACCAAAATATTGATGTCAATCCTGTCAAGCTTGATTAAACCTTCCATCGCATACCTCGTGATTGTTCTATGCAATCATTCCGTCAGTATCAACGCCTGAGAGATTGTTGATGCTGCGTCACCAGATCCGCCATGCTGTCGATGTAAAAGTCCGCCGGACTCGTTGAACGAGGCTCGCCACAACCACGCTGAATCAGGCACAAGCCGCCTGCCGAAGACAATTCAGCAGAACCGCAGACCAGCAGAACATCCTTCGGTTCAAGGTCATTAGCCAAAAGCCAAGCCCGATCCTCCAGCGGTTGGCTGGTCGGTGACAGAAAATCTTCAGATGTGATTCCCAATCGTTCACAGAATGCCTCACGATCTGCGTTGTCACGATCCCCGTAAATCAGCAGCCGGTAAAACTTGCGCAGGTACAACATCGCGCCAGGTGCGTCCTCATACAGAGACCAGTCGCTAACGGAACGGGCGAACATCATGTCCTCCTCCCAAGTGGTCTCGAGCCCCAGGCGCTCGGCCAACTGGCGATGTGCGAAACACTGCAGGCCACTGAACCCCAGTTTGGAGAAGAGAGGATTGAGCCCGCGTATCACCTCATCATAGTCCGCCAATACCTCTTCTCTACTCAATGTATCTGGATAACTCTGAAGCAGTGGCTGCAAGGCCGTCCAGATACCAGAGTTCCGATCAAACAGGACCTCATCGCAATCAATCAACAGTGCGCGGTAGTCAGTCAGCTCCATGGCCTAAAGCCTCCCATGATGTATTTCATGAATGATTACTCATTAGAGTGTTCGGTCGGCATTCCTCTCCATGCATCGAAATGTGCCGACCGAGATCAGACATCAGCCCAAAACGCGTGACAACGCCCCTTCGAGAATGTCCAGCGCTTCGTCGATCTGCGTCTCTTCGGCAACCAGAGGCGCGAGGAAACGCAGTACGTTGCGGTAAACGCCACACTTGATTACCAGCAGACCACCCTTACGAGCCTCATCAATCACTTGCTGATTCAAGTCCGGATCCGGACTGCCGGCAGCATCGCCCTTGATCAGCTCGATCGCCAGCATGAAACCGGTACCGCGCACGTCACCAATCTGGGGAAAGCGCGTCTGCAAGCGCAGGAGCCCCTTACGCAAACGTTCGCCCAGCTTATTGCCGCGCGCCAGCAAGTGTTCCTGCTCGTAGGTCTCGATCACCGCCAACGCAGCCGCGCAAGCCAGCGCGTTGCCACCGTATGTACCGCCCAGGCCGCCCGGAGCTGGGGCATCCATGATCTCTGCACGACCAACCACACCCGAGATCGGCATACCGGCTGCCAGGCTCTTGGCTACGGTGACCAGGTCCGGCTGAATTCCGGAATGCTGAAAACCGAACCAAGTGCCGGTACGGCCGAAACCAGTTTGCACTTCATCCGCGATCAACACGATGCCATGCTGTTCGGTCAACGCCCTCAATGCCTGGAGAAATTCGGCCGGTGCGGTAAGAAAGCCACCGTCGCCCTGAACCGGCTCAATGATGATCGCGGCTACCCGCTCGGGCGATACCTGCGTGGCAAACAAATCATTCAGCGCCTGCAGCGCCATTTCGCTGGTGAAGCCGCGATAAGTATTCGGATAAGGAGTATGAAAGACCTCGGGTGCCACACCGAAATTTTGCTTGTAGGGCTGGCTCATACCCGTCAGGGTCGTGCCGAGCAACGTCCGGCCATGGAAACCACCACGAAAGGAAATAACAGCCGGACGCTTGGTATGAGCGCGGGCAATCTTAACGGCGTTCTCCACGGCTTCCGCACCTGAGGTGAAAAGTGCCGCCTTGTGCGCAATGCCACTGGAGCCAGCAACCAGCCCGCACAAACGCTGTACCAGATCGAGGTAAGGTTGGTAAGCCACCACCTGGAAACAGGCATGGGTGACCTTCTGCATCTGCGCCTGAACTGCCGCGACAACCTTCGGGTGATTGTGGCCGATATTCATTACACCGATGCCACCAACGAAGTCCAGGTAACGCTTACCACTCACATCCCATACCTCGGCCCCTAGGGCTCGGTCGATGACCAGTGGGTGAGCAGTAACCAACCCGCGTGGCACGAACTGGTCACGCTGCTGGAGCAGATAAGGGGTTTCTTCGCATTTGCTGTTCATGGCATCTCCCATAGTGAGCCAGGCAACCAGGAGGCGGCTGCGATGAGTCCTAGGTTAAGCCTTTGACGCAATGCTCTAAGCCGAACTTGCCCGCTGAGAAATTCGGTTCGACTGTTTTCACCCCGGAAAACGGCAGAATCCATCAGCCGCGGGTTTTCCCATGCAATCTGCCAATTTGTGCCGCAATACAACTGCACTCCTCGATTCAAACAAGGCCTTTCGACAGATTCTGCTCTGATGTTCGGGCATGCTCCCATTCTCCGTTCATGAGAGGAAACGCCCATGACCCTGCTCTACAAAGCCGACCCGGTGCGCGGCGAACATTGGAAAACGCTATTCGCTGAACGGGCACCGGATATTGAATGGCGCGCCTGGCCAGAGCTCGGCAATCCGCAGGATATTCGCTACCTGGCGGCCTGGCAGGCCCCGGACGACCTCGAAACGTTACTGCCAAACCTGCAAGTGCTGTTCGCGCTATCGGCTGGTGTCGATCAGCTTGACCTGAGCCGTTTGCCAGCGAATTTGCCGGTGGTGCGATTACTCGATCCTGGCATTACCCAGGGCATGTGCGAATACGCCAGTTACGCCGTGCTCAGCGTACACCGGGATATGCTGCGCTATCGTCAGCAACAGGCCGAAAAAAACTGGCAAGCCCATCGACTGATACCCGCATCCAAACGCCGCGTCGGGGTTATGGGCCTGGGTTTACAAGCCCGGCAGATACTCGCGACATTGCAACCGTATGGGTTCAGCTTGTCTGGATGGGCACGCAGTCGGCATTGCGTGCCCGGCGTAGACTGCTTTGCTGGGGTGGAGCAGTTGCCGGAATTCCTCAATCAATGCGACATCCTGTTGTGCGCCTTGCCGCTGACCCAGCAGACTGAGGGTATTCTTGACCGCCATCTATTCCAGTATCTGCCCAAAGGTGCCGCGCTGGTGAATATGGGGCGAGGAAGACACCTGATTGAAGAAGATCTACTGGAGGCCTTGGCCAGCGGTCAGCTCAGTGCAGCGGTGCTAGACGTATTACGCGAAGAACCGGCGCGGCCCGAACATCCATTCTGGCGGCACCCGCAAATTCTGCTGACCCCGCATATCGCCGCAATGACCCAGCCGGAAAGCGCGTTTGATGTGCTACTGGAGAATATCCGCCGGCATCAGCGTGGAGATCCCATGCTCGGCCAAGTTGACCGTAAACAGGGCTACTAGCCCTGTTTCCAGAATACGTTTCTCGAGCGAGATTGAGCGTTGTCCTCAGCTAAAGGCCAGGACGGCTTTTAACGCGTTGTTGGCGAAGCGCGAATGACCCAAGGACTTACTGGCTAACCCCTTGAATACCCGCCGCCTGCAACTCAAGAGGATAAAACGCATCGTAACGCTTCACGATGCGATAGATGACGCCCTCCCGCTCTAGATCGGAGAGGATCGCATCAAGGCGTATTTTGAAGTCGTCTTTGTATGGATAGGCCGAGGTATTAATGCGGGTATAACCCAGGTACCCCTCTTCGCCTGAGAGCCAGGGCCCTTCGGCTATCCAGTTGAGAGAGTCGTGATCAAAAACGCCGTCGCGCCGCATCTGCTCCAGCTCCCAAAGAACGGCCCGGCGGTCGTTGATATAGGCATCCAGACGCTCACGATAGAGCATCGCCAGGTTGGTGCGGTTGTCCTTGGAATAGATCTGTCGCAGCTCGCCCCTAGCCAGCATGCTCTGGTAGTTCTGATCGACAATGTTTATGAACCCTCTGTTCTGGCCGATGCGTAAACCGCCGTAGGCTTGCGGAAAGCTTTCCTGTTCCAGCGTCCGGGCTACTTCGGTGCGCATAAAAACAACCAGGGTCTCCTGCACGATGGGGCGTGAGTAATCCATCCACGGTCGCTCGTCGGGCCGGCGATATGGCGGATAAAGGGCCAAGGCGCGCCCCTGCGACAATTCGCTCAGGCCTCGCGCCCAGGGTACAGGCCGAATATGCACGCGATAGTCCGGCATACGGGTAAAGGCTATGCGCAGAATATCGGTGTAGATTCCCTTCGCCTCGTCGCCCTCAGCGTAACTGTAGGGTGGGTATCCGGCGTCGCAAAGAATGACTACATCTATCGGCGCGCCTGCCCAGCTCGTGGCGTGCCAGACGCAAGCCAAAAGCAAGATCGACAATCTAGTCATGGCAACCTTCCGGCCAAGAAAAAAGCCCGCAGTGTGAGCGGGCAAAAGGGTGATGCGCGATTTTTTAACCGGTCTAGAGTGCCTCGACAATCGCCTTGCCGACATCTTGGGTTGAGCCCTGTCCTCCCAAATCCGGGGTAATTGGCCCCTCTGCGATAACCTGCTCGATGGCTTTGAGAATGCCGTCATGGGCGGCACGGTAACGCTCATCACCATCCCCAAGGAAGTCCAGCATCAGCGCGCCGGACCAGATCATGGCGATCGGATTGGCGATGTTGCGCCCATAAATGTCCGGCGCCGAGCCGTGCACCGGCTCAAACAGCGAAGGGAACCGTCGCTCGGGATCGATGTTGGCCGAAGGGGCGATTCCGATGGTGCCGGCGCAGGCCGGGCCCAGATCAGAGAGGATATCGCCGAACAGGTTCGAGGCCACCACTACATCGAAACGATCCGGCTGCAGTACGAAGCGCGCACAAAGAATGTCGATGTGCTGTTTGTCCCAACTGACGTCTGGGTACTGCTCGGCCATCAGCGCGGTGCGCTCGTCCCAGTAGGGCATACTGATGGAAATGCCATTGGACTTGGTCGCAGCTGTCAAATGCTTACGTGGCCGGGTCTGCGCCAAGTCGAAGGCGAACTTGAGAATCCGGTCCACACCGCGCCGGGTGAATACTGACTCTTGCAGCACGAACTCATGTTCGCTGCCTTCGAACATTTTGCCGCCTACCGAGGAATACTCGCCTTCGGTGTTCTCGCGAATCACCACGAAATCGATATCACCAGGCTCGCGACCGGCCAACGGACATGGCACTCCGGGAAACAGGCGCACTGGGCGGATGTTCACATACTGGTCGAAGTCGCGACGGAACTTGAGCAGCGAGCCCCACAGGGAAATATGATCCGGTACCTTGTCTGGCCAGCCCACCGCACCGAAGTAAATGGCATCGAAACCTTTGAGTTGTTCGAACCAGTCGGCGGGCATCATTTGCCCGTGTTCCAGGTAATAATCGCAATGGGCCCAGTCGAGCACTTCGATGCTCAAGTCCAAATCCCACTTACGTGCAGCATGCTCCAGCACCCGCAGTCCCTCGGGCAGTACTTCCTTGCCGATACCATCGCCGGCAATCGCGGCGATTTTGAATGTCTTGCTCATGTCATTACCTTCGCGGATTCACGTCAATCAAGCCCGTACAAAGAGGAGTCGCCTTACAGTCCACCGATATGGAATGCTTTGACTTCCAAGTACTCGTCCAGGCCATATTTGGAGCCCTCACGGCCCAGGCCGGACTGCTTGACGCCGCCAAAGGGGGCCACTTCCATGGAAATCAGCCCGGTATTGAGGCCGATCATGCCGAACTCCAGCGCCTCACCGAAGCGCCACGAGCGGCGCAGGTCCTGGGTGAAGAAATAGGCACCCAGGCCATAAGGTGTGGCATTGGCCAGGGACAGCGCTTCTTCTTCAGTGCTGAAGCGCATCAGCGGTGCGACCGGGCCGAAGGTTTCTTCGTTAGCCAGCAACATCCCGGCATGGGCGTCGGCAAGCACCGTCGGCTGGACGAACTGGTCGTCCCCTGTGGGAATGGCGCCACAGAGCAAACGAGCACCATTGCCCAGGGCATCGTCGATATGCCGGGCTACCTTGCTAACCGCCGCTGAATTGATCAACGGGCCAATGGTTACATCAGCCTCCAGGCCATTGCCGACCTTGAGCTTGCCCACCTCCTCCACCAGCCGCTGAGCGAAACGCTCGTAGATCCCGTCCTGCACGAGGATCCGGTTAGCGCAGACGCAAGTCTGTCCTGCGTTCCGGAATTTGCTTTGCATGATGCCGGTCACTGCCTGTTCCAAATCCGCATCGTCGAACACGACGAAGGGAGCGTTGCCGCCCAGCTCTAGGCTGAGGCGCTTGATCTGATCGGCACTCTGACGCATCAATAAGCTGCCTACGGCAGTCGAACCTGTGAAGGATATCTTGCGTACTGTCGGGTTGCTGGTCAGCTCTTCGCCAATGCCCTTGGGCATGCCAGTCACAACGTTGAACACACCGGCCGGGATCCCGACTCGCTCGGCCAGCACCGCGAGCGCCAGAGCTGAAAGCGGCGTCAAGTCCGACGGTTTGACAATGACCGGACAGCCGGCAGCCAGGGCCGGTGCGCATTTGCGAGTGATCATCGCGTTGGGGAAATTCCACGGCGTGATTGCAGCGCAGACGCCGACCGGTTGCTTCAGGGTCAGCAGGCGACGGTCGCCGCTGGGGGCAGGAATGGTCTCGCCATAAACCCGCCGTGCTTCCTCGGCAAACCATTTGACGAAGCTGGCACCATAACGGATCTCGCCCTTGGCTTCGTTGAGCGGCTTGCCTTGTTCGCAGGTCATGATCAACGCCAGGTCGTCGAGGTTATCGAGCATGGCTTGATACCAACGCTCCAATAGCGCCGCGCGCTCCGCTGCAGGTCGAGCGCGCCAGGCTGGCCAGGCGCGCTCGGCAGCTTCGATGGCCAGACGAGTTTCCGCGCCTTGCATGGCCGGAACCCGGGCCAGGCATTCGCCTGTGGCGGGATTGTTGATATCCAGGGTGGCGGCATTATCGGCACCCACCCACTGGCCGTTGATGTACGCGAGTTCTGCTAGAAGGCTGGGGTCTTGCAAACGATTCTTGAGCATGATCGAGTCCTGTTCCGAGACAGCCTTCAGTCTATTCAGACACCACAGGTCAGGATGCTGAAAGCATCGCGGCTGCAGCGTTGGCTGCTGAATATCAGCCGATGCCAGCAGGCTCTACCGAGGGGATGCCATGGCTGATATAAAAAGCGGGTTCGCAGCCACAACCCCAGCGTGCACCGCGGCGCACGCCAACGCGGGCTCAGACGCTGAAGTGACCGACCCTCCCATTCAACTCAGTGGCCAAGCTGGCGAGTTCCTGGCTGGAAACACGGGTCTGCCGAGCTCCAGCCGAGGTTCGAGCGCACACATCACGTATATTCAAAAGATTGCTGTCGACCTCACGGGCGACCTGGGATTGCTCCTCTGTAGCGCTGGCAATACTTAGATTGCGTGCATTGATCTGGCCGATAGCCTCGACGATGGCATTGAGTGCGGTGCCCGCTGCACGCGCGAGCCCCAGGGTGTCGCGGGTTTTCTCATTGCTGCTGTGCATGGCGCTCAGGGCACTACGGCTGCCTTGCTGTACCGAGCCTATGATGGTTTCTATTTCCAGGGTGGAGGCCTGGGTTCTTTGAGCCAAGGCCCGCACCTCATCGGCCACCACGGCGAAACCGCGGCCGCTTTCTCCCGCCCGGGCCGCCTCGATCGCAGCATTCAACGCCAGCAGATTGGTTTGTTCGGCGATGCCTCGAATCACATCCAGCACCGAGCCGATATCACCTATCTGGCCTGCCAGGCTTTGCAACGCATCAGCGGTATGCGCCATATCGCCAGTCAACGACTCGATAGCGCCGACTGTCCGGATGACGCTGTCTTCGCCTTGTCGAGCACGTTGATCGGCTGCCTGGGACACCAGGGAGGCCGAAGCAGCATTGCGCGCCACCTCTTCGATGGCGCAGGTCAATTCGGTAACGGCTGTAACGGCTTGGTCGAGCTCCTCGCTCTGCCGTTGCAATCCTTGACTGGCATCTTCGGTCACAGTGCTCAATGCCTGGGAAGTCGAGCTCAGTTGTTCGGCTGAGCTCACTACCTGAGTGACGGTACCTCGCAGGTCCGTTTGCATGCACTGCAGCGCCTGAAGCAAACGTGCAGCTTCATCTTTGCCGCTGATATCGAGTGTTTGGGTCAGATCGCCCTTGGCGATTCGCTCCGCCGCCACCATGGCGATACCCAGCTGTTCGAGCAGCCGCAGTACGATCAGCATGGCTAAAGTGCCGCCAACCAATAGCACCGACAGCAAAGTAATACACATCCACACAGTGTCTTGTCGATAACTGTCGCGCCTCGCTGTCAACGCTTCGCCGAGCTTCGTTAAGGCGCTGTCTCCGAGCGCCTGTAGCGCACCGATGGGCCCATCATATGAAGCCAGATAATCTGTGACCGGATAGCTCAGTTTCACGCCGTAGCCGCCATCAGCAGATAAATCCATCTCGGTGGCCGCAACCAACTGCTTGTCAGTCAATGCCAGGACCTGTTCGATCTGGGGGCGCAACGCCGCCAGCGGTGCCTCTAGCACCGATGCAAGCGCAGGATCGGTGGCAACAGCCTTGCTGAAGGCCCGACTCATCCTGTCGAGGCTGGACTTAGCCTGGGCGGTGAGGCCCATCAAGGCACCTTGTTGTTCGGGCATGATTCGCCCCTGAGCCAGATACAGGCCACCGAAACCGCGTAATTGACCGAACAGCTCGGCCGTCTGCGGCATCTCGATCAGCGCGGCATACATCAACGAGTATGTTTCCAGCATCGGATCCAGTGCCAGCTCGAAATGATCGAGCAGGGCATCCTCGATCAGCAAAATAGAGGCGATCAGTTGCGAATGCAGTTGCAGACTCTGCCTGGCTTTGACTGAGTCTTTATCGACCTGATCGGAGAGTGTTTGCCATTGCTCTCGCACCTGACGCCAGGCGGTCAAGAGATCCGGTTTGACCTGCGCTGCCTGCAGAGCAAGCTCACTTGCCTCGAAGGCACGCTGTAGCTCCGCTCGCTTGACCAGGCGAGGCTGCTGGAGGGAATCGGCGCCGCCGAGCACCGCCGCGACCAGGTCGCGATGTTGCTGGGCCAGCGCAACCAGACGCAAAAGCGCCCGTACCGGCTCAAGTCCCTGCACTTCCCGATCTGCCTGGCGGCCCGTCTGCAGCGCACCAAGCACGTATAGGGTGCTTGGCACTGCAATCAGCGCAATAACCAGAAGACCGAGCAAGACAAACTTGGTGGAGAAGGAAAGACGTTCAAGTGCTTTCATAGACGGACTCCCGGAGTGTTGTCGGAGACTCGCGAGAGTCCCGTTATTTTTGGTTATTCGGTCAAGGCGTAGCCCTAAAAAAGGCGCACGCACTCTTGCTCAGGCAAACATGCGACTGATCAACCAAGGGGTATCGGGTGAATGGTAATCATGCGAAATGGCCCTTTCGGATTCGCAAGGGCCACACGAGAGACTGACGTTACAGCCTCAGCGAGCCCAGCAGCCCATCGAGAAAGCGCTCCCCTGCCTGCATCTGGCTCAACGCGACGAATTCATCAGGCTTGTGTGCCTGCTCGATGGAACCCGGTCCACAGACCACCACCGGTACATTCAGGCGCTGACTGAATAAGCCCCCCTCAGTGCCGAAGGAAACTTTTGCGCTGCCGGTATCCGCCGGTGCGAAATTCTTCAGAAAGCGCACAGCTTCCACGCTGGGATGGGTATCCAGGCCGGGATAAACGTTCAGCGTCTCGATTTCGATATCAGCTGCGCCGGACAACCGTTTGGCCTCACGAACGATCTGCTCGGCGTGTTCTTGCATCTGCGCAAGAAACTGATCGAGGTTGTCGGCCGGCAGATTGCGCACCTCGAAATCAAGGCTGCACAGGTTCGGCACGATGTTCAGAGCCTTGCCCCCCGCAATCTGTCCGACGTGCACGGTGCTGTACGGTACGTCGTAATCTGAGTCGTGCGCTCCCTGATTTTGTAAACGCCGCTGGCCCTCGCGCAGTGAGGCAATAAAGTCGCAAGCCAAATGGATAGCATTAACCGACCGCGGGGCCAGAGATGAGTGGGCTTCCTGCCCCCGGCACAATGCACGGTAGGAACCCTTGCCTTTGTGCCCGAGCACGAACTGCATATTGGTTGGCTCGCCGACGATGCACAGCATCGGTCGCAACGGCGCCAAGTGCAGAACATCAAGCAGTCGGCGTACGCCGACGCAGCCGATTTCCTCGTCATGGGACAGGGCCAGTTGCAATGGGCGGCTCAACGAGCAGTCAGCTGCTTCGAGCATGGCGTCGATCGCCAAGGCAATAAATCCCTTCATGTCGCAGCTGCCACGGCCGTAAATCCGCTCGTCCTTCAGCGTCGCCTGGAACGCCGGCACGCTCCAGGCCTGTCCGACGGCAGGCACCACGTCGGTGTGTCCGGACAACAACACGCCCGGCAGATCGCGCGGGCCAACGCTGGCGAACAGGTTGGCCTTGCGTCCACTTTCGTCCTTGACGATCAACGACTCGATACCTTTGCTCGCCAGCTGCGCGCGGACATAGTCGATCAGCGCAAGGTTCGATTCCGAGGAAACGGACTCGAATGCGATCAGTCGCTTGAGTATTTCCAGCGCACGCCCTCTCATGATGCATTGCTCCTCGGCTCAGCCTTACTGGCGAAGCGACTGACGTGAAAGGGAGTGATATGGGTACTGGTGCTACCGGTACTTATTAGCTCGGCCATCACGTCGCCAACGCCAGGTCCTAACTGGAAACCGTGGCCGCTAAAACCGAAGGCGTAATAAAGGCCGTCAACCTGGCCACTGGCCCCCATTACCGGCAATGAGTCCGCGACGTAGCCCTCGATCCCGCTCCAGGTACGAATGATATTGAGGTTGGCCATCTGCGGTGCCAGCCTGCGCATCTGCTGCAACTGTTTGAGAACACTCGACGGATCGAAGTAGGCGCGGCGGTTGAGCATATCCGGCTGAGTGTGATGGCAGCCGCCGATGATTATGTTGCCTCGAGGGATCTGGCGGAAATACAGCACTTCTTCGGGGTGTTTGGTGTACACGCCGATCACCGTTTTGAGCGCGTAGGGCACAGGCTCAGTGACTGACATCTGAGGCCCCTTGGCGATCATTGGCACTGGCTCACCGAATTGGGAGGAAAGCTTCTCTCCCCATGCGCCCGCCGTGATCAGCAACTGTTCGGCGCGGTACCGGCGGCCATCGGCAGTATCCACCTGGAACTGCCTACCCACCTTCTGAATATGCGTCACTTCGGTACGTTCTTCGATGCGCGCGCCTGCACGCCGCGAGGCGCGGGCAAAGGCCGGTGCGGCGAGACGCGGGTTAGCGTGGCCATCGTGCGGTGCATAGGAACCGCCCTTGACCTCCGGGCCGAGGAACGGAAAGCGTTCGTGTAGCTCACGCCCACGATAGATTTTCAGATCCAGTTCCCTCGCTTCGGGGGCAGCCGCATAGGCATCTAGTTCGGCGACCTCGTCCTCGCGGTAGCACACACGCATCTGACCGCTGGCGATGAACTCCAGATCGTCGTCAATCAGCTGTGGCAGACGCTTCCACAGCGCGAAGGAGCGGTTGGCCAGTTCCAGCTGGCCGAGGAAACGACCTTGGCGACGCACGTTGCCGAAGTTCACTCCGCTGGCGTACTGGCCGATCATGTCCCGTTCCAGAAGCACCACCGAGCGCCCGCGCTGACGCAGGAAGAATGCCGAAGCCGCGCCCATAAGGCCACCGCCTACGATCAGTACATCAATTTGTTGAACGCTCACCGCGACACCTCTTCGGCTAGCCTGATTTCCTCGCTCTGCATAGGCAGCGGCTTGACCGGCGCCTGACCGCGCTGACGACCGACCCGCTCGACAGGAACGCCAGCCGCCGCGGCGATCACCTCGGCGCCGGCCTGCGAGCAGTAACGACCTTGACAGCGGCCCATGCCGACCCGGCTGAAGGCCTTCGCACGATTGACCTCACTGGCGCCCTTCTCGCGCACCGCCTCACGCAACTCGCCGGCGGTAATCATTTCGCAACGGCAGACGATCGCCCCGTCAGGCAACCTCTCGGCTTGAGCCGCCGGCCAGGGAAAGGCCTGGTGCAGGCCCCGGCTGAACTGTTCCATCGCCGCTAAGGCACATCGCTTCTGAGCCAGCGCCTCGCTGCTCACGGGCTGCCGCAGATCCTGCAACAGCGCCATGGCAGTCAGGCGCCCGGAGTGCTCGGCGGCATCGGCACCGCGGATTCGCGTACCGTCGCCGGCGGCGTACACCCCCTCGACCGAAGTGCGACCGTCTTGATCAGTATCCAGCACCCACTGTTGCGAAGGCTCATGAAAGTGCATACGGCAGCCGGCGAGGTCGGCCAATTGGGTTTCCGGGCGCAGGTGATATCCGAGGGCGACCGCATCGCAGTCGATCTCCAGGCTTTCGCCGTGTGCCGTGCGCACACGCACAGCACTGACGCCTGTGCTCGCTTCGCCCACTATCTGCTGCGGCTCGACGCCCAGGCGTACTGGAATACCCGCCAAAAACAGTTTGGCCATCAACTGCAGGCCGGTGAACAGCATCCTTGGTCGAGCCAGCAGTTTGGGCAGGGCGAATATGCGTTTGCGCAGCGGTGAGGTGTCGAGCACGGCGGCCACCTCGGCACCGGCCTTGAGGTACTGACTGGCGACCAGGTAAAGCAGCGGCCCACTACCCATGAACACCACCCGGCGACCGATCGCTACCGCTTGCGCCTTCAGGGCGATCTGCGCGCCGCCTAAACTAAAGCAACCTGCTAGTTGCCAGCCGGCGATCGGCATCAAGCGGTCAGTGGCCCCCGTACAAAGGATCAGTGCATCGTAACTGACCGTCGTGTGCTTGCCCTGGCTGATGCAGAACAATTCCCACGGGCTCAAGCTCCACACCGACGTGTCGGGCCGGTAATCGATCCGCCCACGCAAGTGGTCGAAGCTATCATGCAGTGCCTTGGCCTTGTCCGCCTCGCTACCATAAAGGGTGGCGTAATCGCGGTCGAACCCCTCAGGCTGTCGACGATAGATCTGGCCGCCGTCGCGACGGTTTTCGTCCAACACAATCGGCCTAATGCCGGCTGCCACCAGAATCTCGGCACAACGTGTGCCGGCCGGGCCGGCGCCGACAATCACGACGCGCACATCGTCATTGCGAAGACCTTTCAGGCGCGCAATGGCCATGTCGCCTCCGGCTGTATGGTTACGATATCCAGTCCTTCGCGGACTTCGTTCGAGCAAGCACGCAGACGTTCGCCCCTACGGGTCCAGACCCAGCAGTCCTGGCAAGCGCCCATCAGGCAGAAGCCGGCACGTCGGCCCGAATCGAACTCTGACTGGCGTAGGGTCGACACCTGGGTTAATAACGCAACCATCAGGGTGTCGCCTTCCATCGCCTCGATGGGTTCGCCATCGACCATCAACCTTACCTTTGCACGCTGTTTTTCGGCCAAGCGCACGAAACGCGCGTTCATGCGTAGGTCCCCACTAATTTCATGCTGTGCGATCCTTGCTGTGCCTTGATAAGCTCGGCACTTTCGTGATGGCACAGGATCTCGCTGCCGCCGGCGATATTTCGTCGTGGCGGCGCGCTGCGATTGCAGAGCCCATCAATGCGCACCGGACAACGGTTCAGAAACGGGCACAAGTGCGCAGTAGTGTCCAACGCGCCGATCGGGGGGAGATCGCCATGGGAGGCACTGCAGTTCTCCAACCATCCCTGACGCAATTCCGGCACTGAATTGATTAAAAGATCGGTGTAGGGATGGTATGGCACCTGGACGAACGACTCACAGTCTCCCGCCTCGACCTTGTGCCCGCTATACATCACTACGATGTCGTCACACAGCGCGCGAACGGTCGAGATATCGTGGCTGATGAAGAGGTAGGAAACGCCCAGATCGCGACGCAGATCACGCAACAGTTCGAGAATCGCCGCCCCTACCACGGTATCCAGTGCCGAGGTCACTTCGTCACAGAGGATCAGGTCCGGCTCCGCGGCGAGCGCCCGTGCCAGGTTTACCCTTTGTTTCTGCCCGCCAGACAACTCACCAGGGCGGCGCTGCGCGATGCTTGCCGGCAGTTGCACCAACTCCAGCAATTCAGCAACTCGTCGCTGACGTTGTGCACCCTTCATGCCGTGGTAGAACCGTAACGGACGGCCAAGGATCTCTTCGATGCTGTGTCGAGGATTCAGTGCCGTATCAGCATTCTGGAATACGAATTGAACACGTCGGAACTGCTCGCGGGTGCGACCGGCCAGGGTTTTGCTGAGCGGCTGGCCGTCCAGCAGGATCCGCCCGGCTGACGGCTCCGCCAAGCCAGCGATAGCCTGAGCGAGAGTAGTCTTCCCCGACCCCGACTCGCCGATCACACCGACTGCCGCACCTCTACGAACCTGCAGATCCACATCCTGCAGGACCTTTTTGACGCCATAGCAAATCTCTAGGCCACGGACGTCGAGCAGCAGATCATTCCCCGCAGGGCCCACGCCTTGATCGACCGCGTCCCGGGTCGCCGTCGGCTTCATCGCCGACAGCAGGCTACGGGTATAGGGATGTTCGGGTTCTATCAGGATCTGCTCGGTACTGCTGTTTTCCTGAATCTGACCATTGCGCAGCACTACAATACGGTCGGCCATCTGCGCTACCACCGCCAGATCGTGCGAGACGTATACGGCCGTTGTGCCTAGCTCACGAACCACCTGCTTGAAAGCCCGCAGCACTTCGATCTGTGTGGTGACGTCCAGCGCCGTGGTCGGCTCGTCGAGGATCACCAATGCCGGATCAGTGATCAGCGCCATCGCCGCCATTAACCTTTGCAGTTGACCGCCCGAGACCTGATGCGGATAACGCGCACCTATGCCTTCAGGGTCCGGCAACGCCAGCGCTCGAAACAACCCGACGGCCTTGGCCTGCGCCTCGTGCCGCGGCAGAGTGCCGTGGATCAACGCGCTTTCAATCACTTGATCCATGATGCACTTGGAAGGATTGAAGGCCGCCGCCGCGCTCTGTGCAATATATGCCACAGTGCGCCCGCGCAACTTTGCCAGTTCGGCATTCGACAGTTTGAGTACATCCACATCGCCGATGCGTACCGAGCCGCCTACGATGCAGCAGCCACTGCGGGCGTAACCCATCAGTGACAAGGCAATGGTGCTTTTGCCGGAACCGGACTCACCGATCAGCGCCAGTACTTCGCCCTTGTTCAGGCTGAAATCCGCACCGTGTACGATCGGAATGTCGATGCCTTCTTCATTGCGCGCGGCCACGCGCAGGCCACTTACCCTGACGATTTCGTTCATTTCACTTCTCCGTCCCGCGCTTGGATCGCCCGCCGAAGCTGTCGATGAGCAAGTTGACCCCCATGGTCAGGGTGGCGATGGCAAGCGCCGGCACCAATACGGCCGGAGCACCCTCCTCCAGGCCCTGGATGTTTTCTCGCACTAGAGAGCCCCAATCCGCGTCCGGCGGCTGTATGCCCAGTCCGAGGAAGCTCATCGCGCTCAGCAGCAGCACCACGTACACAAAGCGCAGGCCAAAATCGGTCAGCACAGGACGAAGCATGTTCGGCAGCACCTCGATGAAGATGATGTAGGGCATAGCCTCACCTCGAGTGCGAGCAACCCTGACGAAGTCCATGGTCATGACGTTTACTGCAACCGCACGTGCAATACGGAAGGAGCCCGGCATGTAGGCAAATGCGGCCATGAACAACAGCAACGGCACGGAGGACCCGAACGAGGCGACCATCAATAGCGCGAAAATCTTGTTCGGGATGGAGATCAACGCATCTTCGGTACGGCTTATGAGTGCATCGACCCAACCACCGGAGGCAGCCGCCACTAGCCCAAGCACCACTCCTGCCGTGCAGGCGAGCACGGTCGCCGCCAACGCCACGCCGATGGTGTAGGGCGCGCCATGCAATAACCGGCTGAGGATGTCCCGCCCCAGGTAGTCGGTGCCCAACGGAAACTGCCAGCTGAGCGGACCAAAGAAGCCTTCGCTGGCCATGGCGTTGGCATCGTAGGGTGCCAACAGTGGGCCGACGACGGCCATCAATGCCCAGAAGCTCACGATCAGCAGGCCTATGAAGCCACCCAGAGTCAACTTGAGTCGACGACGATGAGGCAAAGCTACGGTCTGTTTCAGTTCATTCTGCTTAACGCCGTTCCCTGCACCCGGCTTTGGGGGAGTGATATCAAGTTTCATTTGCGCAGCCTCGGGTTGGACAGAATTGCACAGAGGTCGGCCAGCAGTACCAGCACCAGGAAACCCAGGCAAAACAACATTACGCACGCCTGGACCAGCGGCATGTCACGCGTGACTACACCGTTGACCATCAGGGTCGCGATACCCGGGTAATTGAAGATCGACTCGACGATGACGACACCACCCAGCAGGTACGAAAGGCTAAGTGCGATGGCGTTGGCGATTGGTCCGATTGCATTGGGCAGCGCATGGCGAAGCACCACGCGTATCGGTCGCGCGCCTTTGAGCACCGCCATTTCGACATAGGGGCTGCTCAATTGGTCGATCAGCGCGGCCCGCGTCATACGTGCCATCTGCGCTACCAACACACAGCACAGAGTCAGCACGGGCATCGCGTAGACGCGCACCAGTTGCCCGAAGGACTCGACGTCAACGTCACGTGACAGGGCCGACAGCCAACCCAGCTTGACCGCGAAGATCAGTACCGCGACGGTGGCAATCAGGAACTCCGGCACGGAGACAGCGAAAACCGCTAGCATGTTGCTGTAGCGATCAAAAATTGAACCGCGGTACATCGCTGACAAAATGCCTATCGTCAGCGCGAGCGGCACTGAAACCAGCGCAGCGATTGACGCCAGGCGCAGGGTGTTGGGCAGACGGCTGGCGATCATTTCGTCGACCGCCATGCCATTGACCAGAGAAACACCAGGATTGCCGGTGATCAACCCGCCCAGCCAGTGTACGTACCGCAGGTACACAGGTTGGTCCAGGCCTAACAACGTGCGCATTGCTGCCACCGCTTCCGGTGTTGCGTCCTGGCCGAGCTGCTCCTGAACCGCATCACCCGGCAGCAGGCTGGTGAGAAAAAACACCACGAGCGACACGATAAGCAGCGTAAGCACGCCTACAGCCAGCCGACTGAATACAAGGCGCGCAATAGTGCTGTTCATAATGGATACCTTTACTTGATGGCGACGCCTGCAGGGACCCGCAGGCGCGCCGTTGTTATCGAGCTATCGTTGCGCTATTCGCTCAGGCATCCAGCCAGACATGCTCAGCAAACATGTAACCCATCAAACCACCGAGCGGATGGGGAACCAGACCTTTCAACTTGGCATTGTGCCCATCGAGGCTGCTGGTGAACTGCGGGATACCGATCCCGCATTTTTCATGCACCAGCACCTGCATATCGGCGTACATCTGCTTGCGTTTGGAATCGTCGGTCTCCCCACGCGCAGCCACCAGCAACTGGTCGAATTGCTCGTTTTTCCACCCCGACTCGTTCATGCCCGCGCTGGACTGGAAAAACAGGCTGAACATCAAATCAGCGGTTGGACGCGCACCGATGTTTCCGAAACCCAGTGGGTGCTTCATCCAGTGATTGGACCAGTAGCCATCCGCCGGAACCCGCTTGATGTCGAATTTGAGTCCGATCTGCTGAGCCGAAAGCTGCAATAACTGGGCGATGTCCAACGAACCGGTGGCGGCTTCGGAAGCTACCAAAGGCAGGGTGCGACCGACCATGCCGGACTTCTGCAGGTGGAACTTGGCCTTCTCCGGATCGAACTGACGCTGCGGCAGACCAGCAAAGTAGTAGCGGTTACTCGCCGCGATTGGCTGATCATTGGCGATGGCGCCATAACCACGGAAGGCTGCACGATTGATCTGTTTACGGTCTAACAGATACTTCATCGCCAAGACGAAGTCAGGATTCTGACTAGGGCCCAACTCATCGCGCATCACCAGATTGGTATAACCACCGGTTCGGGACTCCATCAGCCCTACCTTGCTGCTCTCCAGGATGCGCGAAGTCGAACGTGGGTTGACTGGGTTAATGAGGTCCACATCACCGGCGAGCAAAGCACTGATGCGAGCGGCCTCGTCCGGGATCGAGAAAAACTCGACTTCGTCCAAATAAGGCAGGCCTGGCTTCCAGTAGCTGTCGTTGCGCGCGCCGATCGAGCGCACGCCCGGCTGAAATTCCGCACATTTGAAAGGCCCGGTCCCATTGGCGATAGCGAAATCGGTGGTTCCGTCACGTACGATGAGAAAATGCGTGGTGGCGAGAATAGCCGGCAGGTCGGCATTCGGGCTGGTCAATCGGATCAGCACCTCATACGGCCCGGTGGCTTTCACCTCATCCAACTGCTGCGCGGTAGTCAGCGCTTTGGAACCGACCTGAGGGATCTTGTGACGGTTCAGCGAATAGACAACATCGGCCGAGGTGAATGGCTTGCCGTCGTGAAAGACGACATCCTTGCGCAGTTTGACGGTCCAGGAGATGGCGTCACTGGTATCAAACGACTCCGCAAGGGCCATACGCGGCACCAATTGTTCGTCCAACGTGGTCAGGCCGTTATAGAACATGTTGTGACGGCAATAGTCAGTGTAGTTCGCGCCTTTTGCCGGATCCAGAGTATCGGCGGTCGAGCTGGTCGCGCTGGCGACCTTGATGCGACCACCGCGCTTACCTTTGCCCGTATCACTGGATGTCGAGGCAAAAAGCTCGCCCGCCGGACCAAACAGGCTGCCTGCACCGGCCACGGCAACGCCAGCCAAACCCAGCAAGCGGAGTGCGTCGCGGCGCGACACACCACGATTGAGACCTTCGAAAATGCGTTGGCTTTGCTCTGGGCCAATCAACTGGGTTTCGTTTTTATTTTTGTTGTCAGTCATCTCGTTCTACCTGTCGATAATGAGAAGGCTCGAATGCTCGCTGTGTAGCGAAGCCGCCTGGTGACGCTTACGACACTGAATCAACACTCTTGCTAGTAGCGATAATGCTCCTTGACCATGACGCACTCAGTGCAAGTAGTCCTGAACGCGGTAGTAGGCACCTACCACCGGTAGGAACCATGGCTTGCCGAAATAACCGGGAATGGCCGGCCAATTCAGTTCTCCCCATGGATTGGCTTCGGTCTTGCCGTCCATTACCTCGGACATCACCTGACCCATGTGCACCGACATTTGCACGCCATGACCGCTGTAGCCCATGGAGTGGTAAACGCCACCATGTTGGCCGGCGCGCGGGAGGCGGTCGGAAGTCATATCCACCAAACCGCCCCAGCAATAGTCGACCTTCACTTGAGCCAACTGCGGAAACATCTGCACCAACGCCGCCCGCAGTATCTTGCCGCTCTTCACGTCGGAGTTACCTCCAGACATGGCAAAGCGTGCTCGTCCACCGAACAGCAGACGGTTGTCAGGGGTGAGACGGAAGTAGTTACCAATGGTACGACTGGTAACGTAGGAGCGTCGCCCAGGAAGCAGTCGACTGACCAAATCGTCGGGTAGCCTCTCTGTAGCAATGATGAAACTACCCACCGGTACGATCCGCCGCCGATACCAACCCAGGCCGCCATGCTGGCAAGCCCCTGTCGCCATCAGCACCTGACCGGCCTGCAGACTGCCGCGACTTGTGTCGACCCGGTATCCACCTGCGGAGGCTTTCCAGCCCTTGACAGTAGTCTGCTCAAAGACAAGCGCACCGTGCCGCGCGGCTGCTTCGGCCAAGCCAATGCCAAAGCGGCCTATGTGCATCTGAACACCATTGCGCTGCAGCAGCCCTCCATAAAACTCGGTCGAGCCAACCTCGCTTCGCACCTCAGCAGCAGACAGCAGCTCTACATCAGCATCTACCTCCCGGCGGATAGCCTCGCAGGTCCGCGCTAGCCCTTCGTAGTGATGAGGTTTGGCTGCCAACTTGAGCTTGCCATTACGCGTGAGATCACAGGCGATTCGCTCTTGCTCAACTATCGAGACAACGCTCTGCACCGCATTCTCGTAGGCACGGTAATAGGCGCGCGCTCGCTCACTGCCGAGACTGGCAGTCAACCCGGCGTAGTCCTGAGCAACTCCAGTACTGCAATGACCACCGTTGCGCCCGGAGGCTTCGCCGATCACCCGCCCGGCCTCCAGGACCGCCACACTAGCCCCTTTCAGGGCTAGCGAACGGGCAGCCGACAGACCAGTGAACCCGCCCCCGATGACAACTACATCGACCCGAGCGGGAAGTACGCCGGCCTGCGCACCGGTGAAGACTGGTGCCGTGTCGAGCCAATAGGAATCGCTGTGCATCTCCAACTCCTCGTTGCGAAATAGCGATCAGAGACCGACCAAAGCAGGCAAGCCACCAATGTCAGAAATCTGCCGGTAGCTGTAGCAGGCATTAGCGGGCTGTTCGTGGCCACGAGCGACGAATGCCTTGTTCTTGATCTTCATGTCATTGGCCGACATCAAGTCGTAGCGGAAACTGGAGGAAACATGCAGTACGTCTTCCGGGCCACAACCGAGGTTGTCGAGCATAAATTCGAAAGCGGTTAGACGCGGCTTGTAGGCCTGTGCTTGTTGGGCGGTGAACACCTTATGGAAGGGTACGCCCAGCTTGTCGACGTTGGACATGATTTGCTCGTCCATCGCATTGGAGAAGATCACTAGCGGAATCTTGTCAGCGATCTTGGATAAGCCAGCCGTTACATCAGCATGTGGACCCCAGGTCGGCACGGCATCGTAGTAAAGCTGACCCTCACCGCGATACTCGACACCCCAGCGTTTGCATACCCGAGCAATAGCTGTCTTTAAGATTTCATCATATGGCCGCCAATCACCCATCACCTGATCCAGGCGATAAACGGCGAAGTCTTCTACAAACTGATCCATCTGGTCGGCAGGTACACGATCGGCAAACAGCTGACGGGTCATCGGGCCCAATTGAAAGTTTGTAAGAGTGCCGTAACAATCGAAGGTGATGTACTTGGGTCGAATAATGCTCATGGCGCAGTCCTGATATTTGTTTAAATTTTGCAGCTAACCTCGGCCGCTTTCGGCCTCTGGAGTTGTACTGCCCTGCCGTATCATTACAGCACCAAGAGCCCAGCACATGAGTTTAAAAGCACCGTTTTCTCCACATAAAAAGCTGTTTTACAGGCACGCATCAGCAGACTTTGCGGAACGTCTATCAGGTACCGAAAAACGCACTTCGCCCCGCTTTTTTGCGGGTCTGCACAAACGAGACGGGCGCCCCTTGGGCGCCCGTTTGGGTACATCTCAGCAGAATCAACTGATCTCGATCAGCACCTTTTGTATGCTGAAGTTTTACCGCAAGGCTTCCTCACGTTGGCCCTTGCCATTACACGGACGCTTTAGCCTTCGGTGGATAGGATGTGGTCGGAGCTATGTCGTAACGGTTGACCGATACCGTGCAGCCTTCTGCCCCCCCCCCGCACCAAGGGCAATGTCCAAATCAGGTGCGCGGTGTGCATACGACCGCCAGTCCGGTACAGGCTCTACTAGTGATGCACAGGGCAGAGCGCTGTACCGGAATGCGTCGAGGCATCAATCCCAACTTGGCTTTCCGGATACGATGATACTCAGGGGATATCCACGTTGATCGAGCGGTTGGCGCAGTACTATCCGGCTGGCGAACTTCTCGATTCCGATTTCATCCTCGAGCAGACGATCCATTAGCGCCTGAAAGTAGGGAATACCAGGCGTCACGATTTTCAAAAGGTAATCGTAACCACCACTTACGTTGTAGCACTCGACAATCTCGTGGTACTTGCCGATCCCTGCTTCGAACTTACGAAAGTCCCGTGGTCGGTGGCTGCTGATAGTCACCTCGGAAAAGACAGTGACGTAGCCGCCCAGTTTTTCCAATGCGATCCTCGCATGGTAGCCCAGGATAACGCCGGTATCCTGAAGCCGTTTCGTTCGTAGGAGGCACGGACTTTCACTGAGGGCTATGTTCGCGGAAAGATCTACGTTCGAACAGCGCCCCTCGCGCTGGAGATGCTCAAGAATCTTGATATCGAACTGGTCGAGGGGAGCTGAGGTTTGCATTAGTCGATCACCTTCAATGCCAGGCCCATTGTCGCCTTAAGCAGATTGCGCTGCGGTTAGCGCTTCGTCGAGCGTATCGATCACTATGTGAGCTTCTTCCGCCGACAGTACCAGCGGCGGTCGAATCTTTAGCACATTGTGCCCCATTCCACATGCGCTGAGCAGGACACCCATCTCGCGCATTCGGTTGACTACACGGGTGGTGAGATCGCGGTCCGGTGCTCGCGTTACGCGATCCGAGACCAACTCAACGCCAACGAACATGCCTGCGCCGCGCACATCGCCGATAGCCTCGTGCCGGTTAGCAAGTGCCGAAATGCCGTCGCGCAGAATTTTCCCGACCTTGGCGGCATGCTGCACCAGACCTTCTTTTTCGATCGTGTCCAACACTGCCAGGGCAGCCGCGCACGATACGGTATTGCCGGCGAAGGTGTTGAAGTACCTCGAATCTTTACCGAACTTCGCCAGCGCGTCAGCGGTGGCCAGCAACCCCGCGATAGGTTGCCCATTGCCCATCGGCTTACCTAGGGTGACGATGTCAGGTATGACGCCGTGGCGTTGAAAGCCCCACATATGCTCTCCCGTCCTTCCGAAGCCAGGCTGGACCTCATCGGCGATGAACAGGCCGCCGGACCGCTTGATAGCCTCGACAGCGCCTTTTAACAAGCCCGCCGGCTCAGGAAGAATGCCGTCGCTAGTGAACAGCGAATCGACGATCAGTGCCGCCGGCCTGATGCCATGACGCTGAAGATCGGAGATCGCCGCCTCTACATCCTGGGTGAAGCGCTGGGGAAGGTCGGCACCCTCGGCATGATAAAGGCGCGGCGCCGGCACTATGCGAACGTGCGCACCAAGATCGACCGTAACACCGAGAGATGGCGAAAATTTCGACACCGCATCGGTGAAGCCGTGATAAGCGGTTTCAGTCACGATTACGCCCGTGCCTCCTGTACGAACTTGAGCAATACGATAAGCAAGATCGTTTGCCTCGCTTCCCGTACAGGTCAGCATGAGGTGCGCAAGCTCGGTCTCAGGCACTGTTGCGATCAAACGTTCGGCCAGTTCCAGAATGGTGTCGTGCAGGTACCGGGTATTGGTGGCGAGGGTACGCACTTGCTTGCATATCGCTTCGGTCACGGCCGGATGACAATGCCCAAGTGAGGCCACGTTGTTGTATGCATCCAGGTAACGGCGACCTTCCGGGTCAATCAACCACACGCCTTCGCCACCCACTATGTGCAGCGGATGTTCGTACATGAGGCGATAGGCCGGACCGAGCAGCGCGTCACGCCGCTCGATCATCGCCGCGGTAACTGGCGCTAGGTTGGCGCGTCCGGGAATATAAGCGTTAACCATGTTGAGGTCAGTCGTGCTTTTCATTGGCTAATCCTTATCGTACATCGGTCAGTAGTCGGTCGCGCGCCTCAGCTCGGGAAAGACCGGCCATCTGAGATAGCGCCTCCCATGCTGCGGGGTTGTGACGCATGATGTAAGCGCGGTTCTCGGGATAACGTTTGGCACGCCACTCCGAAATTAATGCAGTGATCAGATGCCGTGTCGCCATGAGATCGGCGACGATCTCCTGTTCCTCGTAACTAAGCGGCAGAGTCGCGTGATAGGCCCCTACAAACTGCGACGGCCCTTCGAAGGGGTCAGCGTTGCCAGTCATGTGGAAGGCAGCCGCCGTCGCAACCTCACCGACTAGCGGCGCATGCAGCATGTCGCCGAAGTCGATGATCCCCACGACTCGCTCATGATCGTCGGGGTCAACAAGCACGTTATAGAGGTGGTAATCGTTGTGGATCACTTGCGACCTCACCGAAGCCAACCGCGGTAGCACATGCTCATTGAAACGCGCCATAAACAACTCGGCCAGAGCTCGACGTGGGGCGTCGACGATGACATCAAGATTGGGTGCCAGCCGATGTGCTGTGGATACGTTCCAGAGCAGATCGTGAGTCGCTGCAGGATGCGCGAAATCGCGCAGCGCTAGGTTCAACTTGGCGAGTACGCACCCCATTGCCCTACACTGCAAAGCGGTCCGAGGAGTCTCACGAATCTGGACACCGTCGAGATATGACAGCATTCGCACAGTGGTTGGGACCCCATCGGCGAGTATCACAGAGTCGCGCGTACTTCCACCCAATGTCCGCACCACTCGGGGAACTGGCAGGTCAGGCGCTACACGGGCAATGTGCTCAAGCGCAGCGATCTGGAAATCCACTACCGAAACCGGCTCGGATGAGTTGCTGATCTTGAAAACGTACCGCATACCATCCCGGGTCTCTATGCAACAATTCTGATCGCGCTCGCCCACCAGTGATTTAACGCTACCGTTGATACCGTAGACACGACTGACCAAGGCGCCAACCTCGTCCGGTGTGAGGCAGGGTGCCGCCGTGCTCAGTGCCGCCGTCGCTATCGATCCATTCGCCGTCATCACGCGCCCCGTTTCGTCGTAGCATCTTGGGCAAGACAATCAAGGCCAAGTAAGCCGGGAAGCTGGCGAATATCTGTCAACCTGTTGACACCATAACCGTCGCACACGGGTTCATGACCGCGATCGATGAAAGCCTTGGCCATGAACCCGAAGTCGGACGCTGTCATGAGGTCATAACGAAAACTCGACGAGACATGCATCATTTGCTCGGGCCCGCAGCCGAGTTGATCGAACATGTATTCGAACATCTGTCCCCTTGGTTTGTATGCGCGAGCTTCCTCGGCTGTATAAACCGCATGGAACGGTGCTTTGAGGTGCGCGACGCTATGTGGAATCAGATCGACCATCGAGTTCGAAAGAATCACCAACGGGACATGCGGGGCAATTGCCTGCAGCGTTTCGACTACATTGGGATGAGGCTGCCAGGTCGGCACGGCCTCGTACAATGCGAGCGCGTCGGAAGGACGATATTCCACACCGTGTTTCTTGCATGTCCTTTGAATAGAGCTCTCAACGACATCAAAGAACGGCTTCCACTCACCTAACACTTCATCGAGACGATAGAATCGAAAACTGTCCAGGAAAGCTGGCATCCGATCACGAGGAACACGATCCTCGAAAAGCAACTTTGCCGTCGGCCCCATTTCAAAGTTGATGAGGGTTCCGTAGCAATCGAAGCTGATAAATTTTGGCTTATAGGTCATGGGTCAATCTCCGCTCTATGGATGAAAGGTTGTTGAGTACTAGTTTATGAATAGCAACTCGACGGAAATGCCTAATCACCCTGCAACTCGGGCAGATTCCTTTTACATTTGACGCATGCCTGACATGATCTGCGGCAACCGTTGATGGAGTGATTGTCCTGACAGTGGTTGTGACGCTGGCATGCATGCGATACGTACGAGAGCATGCGCGCTCAGGGATCCAATTGGGATAGACGCGTATAGCCCGATAGGGTTTGTTACAGGTTGCCGCCGGTTTTTCGAGCTTAACCGGTCCCCGCCAATCGGCAGAGGTCAAATAAATTCAGCAAAGCAAAACGCCCCTCCATTAAGGAAGGGCGTCAATCAACAGACACGACACCAATAGAGAACGTTACTATCAACGCTCTAGAGCTTACTCGACAGCTTGGTATATCTTGGCAAGGTCACACAGGTCCCAATTGCCGCCGGTCAGTACCACACATACCTTTTCATCCGCCCTGACTTTTATGGAACCTGCCAAGAGAGCACCAATACCAATTGAGGCGGCCGGCTCAGCTATTAACTTTGCATCTTTGGCAAGAGCACGCATACCAGCGATTATATGCTCATCCTCAACCAGTACAATTTCATCCACATACTTCTCGATAATAGGATAGGGATTTTGACCTGGAACACTAATCCTTAAGCCGTCCGCAATAGTATCTAGCAAGGGAAGTGTTGTACGCTTTTTATTTATCCGGCTGTGAAAATACTTCGGTGTCAAGGCGGGCTCGGCGCCTATAACTCGTACCGACGGGTTCGTTTCCTTGATCGCGGTGGCAATTCCTGAAATAAGCCCACCACCGCCCATGGGAATGATGACCGTGTCGACATTATCCAGATCCTCCAATATTTCACAACCGATCGTTCCCTGACCAGCCATTACAAGAGGGTCTTCAAAAGCGTGAACAACGGCATATTTGTTTTCTTCGGCGATTTCATACACCCGTTTCCACCTGGCAGCTGTATCTCCATCGAAAAGGATAACTTCTGCGCCAAGTGCTTTGGTGTTTTCGATTTTAATTTTTGGCGTGGTGACTGGAAGTACTAATAACGCTTTGACACCTAGCATTCTGGCGGCGTATGCAAGCCCTTGGGCATGATTGCCAGAAGACGTGGCAATGATACCGTTTGCGATTTCTTCTCTGGAAAGCGAAAGCGCCTTATTCAGAGCCCCGCGAATCTTGAAGGCGCCAGTAATCTGGAGGGTTTCAGGTTTTAAATAGAGCTGACAGCCAACGACCTTCTCTATTTTTTCAGCACGTAGTAACGGCGTATGCTTGATATGGGGTTTGAGCCGTTCCTGGGCTTCCCGAATGTCTTGAATGGTAGGGTAGTCACGCACAATGCTTATCCTTCTAAAGAATGTATTCAGAGAAACTCAAAGAAAGACCCAACGTTGTTGCCCAAGGCATTGCGGTAGATTTTTTCTGCCGTAGTGTTGTCCTGTATGGCCATGCCGGTTGAATCGAAAATAGTTATTTCTTCGTCATTCTCTCTCCCTGGCTTTTCGCCTAGCAGTATCTCACCGATTTCTGCATGGATATCGTCATAGGTAATGATTTTTGCATTCAATGGGTGCCAGGTTTCACCTTTCTCGGCGCACTGGCTAGTGGAGTCGTTTACTATTTTTGCATGTCTGAATATCTCTGGATCGAGCTCTTGCTTGCCTTGTTGATCAGTACCAATCGCAACAATGTGAGTGCCTGGCTTTATCCAATCTGCCTCTACAAGCGTCCCCTTTCCGCGGGTCGTAGTAATCAAGATATCAGCTAGCTCAACCGCCGTTTTTTTTTGAACTGGCCATGCTTACTGGAATACCAAACTCACCTTCGATATCCGCCTTAAATCTGGCAAGTGTATCTGGGGAATTGTCCCATGCATGGATTTCCTCAATATTCATAACTTCACTTATTGCACGGATTTGCATTCTTGCTTGATTGCCCGTGCCGATAGAGGTTACTTTTCGCGAGTTCTTTCTTGCCAGCAGTTTTACTGAAACAGCTCCGGCCGCGCCAGTTCTGAGACCGGTGATCAAACTTCCATCCATCACGCAGATCAGCGCGCAACTCTTGCCGTCGAACAGCAAAATGGTACCCATACCGCTCGGCACTCCGTGCACCGCTGGATTATCGTTAAAACCTCCAGACGACGCCTTCATAGAGATCACTTCATTGGCCATATAGTAGCTTAGCTTGAAATCAATCTCCCCACGTGGCGGTGGCAGATGTATCCCTATATAGTCAGGCTGCACTACCTGATTACTATTAAAGGCTTTGTAGGCCTCTTCCACCGTGCTGATGACCTCCTTCATCGATATCAAACTGCGCACTTCTTCTTTTTTTAGCAGCAATGTTTTCATTTATTTAATCTCTCTCATTACGCCCTTCGGCAACCCCGTTGCCTGATTATCTGTACCTTAGTATCCTCCCGAGCACCCAGCAGAAAATTTCGAATATTCACCGCATACCGAACTTTAAATAACTTTCATCGCCAACAGCGAAAGCAAACGCTATACCCCACCAGGTCAAGCCTGCGCGCATAGCAACTGAACAGAAGCTTGAACGCCACAGGGCGGCCACTGACATCACTGGCAATTTGATCACTGGTTACTGTCATCAATCTTTGAGGTACCAAACCTTCCGCGTTCAGAACTGAACGGTGCTATTTGTGCTTCGCCAAGCACAGCATAAACTTTTGAGTACACCCCCGAAAACGCGCGATTCTGCGACTACAAGCACCCAATACGACAGCCTCGCGCGGATCGAGCGGACTAATATGTGTCCCACACGATGGTGCTCTCGACCGGACTGAAAGCTGGCGATGCCCACTCGATCGTTCCGCATCGATCAGCACTTGATATTACGAAGCAACTGAAGCCGCACAACTTTAAACGTCAGGCCTGGAGAACAGAATGCCGGCTCCCTTGATAACCATTGCGTCCACACCGGAGCTGCCAAAGAGCGCCGATGCCGTCGTCATCGGCGGCGGTATCATCGGCGTATGCGCCGCCTATTTCATGGCCCGTCAGGGTATGAGTGTCGCTGTCATCGAGAAGGGACGCATAGGCGCCGAGCAGTCCAGCCGCAACTGGGGTTGGTGCCGCCAGCAGAACCGCGACGCGCGTGAGCTGCCGTTATCGACTAAAAGCCTCGCGCTCTGGGAAGAGATCACCACCGACCTAGACGAGGACCTCGGTTTTCGTCGCTGCGGTTTGTTCTATCTCTCGGATAACCAGGCCGAACTGGATGGCTGGGCGAAATGGCGCGACTTCGCGCTTACCCAAGGGGTCACGACTCATATGCTGAGCAGCGCCGAAGCCACGCAACGCGGCGCGGCAACCGGCAAGCCCTGGCTGGGAGGAGTGTTTTCGCCGTCCGATGGCATCGCCGATCCGTCGCGGGCGGCACCGCTGATTGCTAAGGGTGTACTTAAGCATGGCGGTTCGATACACCAATTCTGTGCCGCACGCGGCGTCGAGACCGAAGCTGGGCAGGTGTCGGGGGTCATTACTGAAAAAGGTGTGATCAAAACCCGTCAGGTAGTGATGGCAGGCGGTGCCTGGGCCTCCTCCTTTTGTGCTCAGCTCGGCATACGTTTTCCGCAGGCATCGGTGCGATCGAGCATCCTGTCAGTCATGCCGGGCGCCAAAGGACTTCCCGATGCGCTTCATACCAGCAACGTCACCGTCACGCGGCGTGGGGATGGCGGCCATACTCTGGCCATTTCTGGACGGGCCTGCGTGGACCCGACGCCACAGCAACTTCGGTTCTCCCCCTACTTTCTCCCGATGTTCGCCAAACGCTGGCAAATGCTCTCACCCGGCGACCTACAGGGTTGGCAGTACGGACACGAGACGCTGCGCAAGTGGGCGCTCGACCGACCTACACCGATGGAGCGCGTTCGTATCCTCGACCCTCGCCCGTCTGAGGCAATCTTGAGGGAAACACTTGCCCGAGCAAGGCTCCTGTTGCCCGCGTTGGGCTGCGTGCCCGTTCAGGCTGGTTGGGCAGGCTATATCGACAGCACACCCGACGGTGTCCCGGTCATCGACGAAGCGCAAAACCTGCCTGGCTTCATTCTCGCCGCCGGCTTTTCGGGTCACGGCTTCGGCATCGGCCCTGGTGCCGGACGGCTCATTGCTGAGCTGGTGACGGGTACGACGCCCTTTGTGGACCACACCCAATACAGGCTTGCCCGTCTGAACAAAGGGGTTTGGGGCAAGGTTTCTGATTTCTGAACCTACTTCTTCGTTGTTTGGCGGGAGCTTGCTTCCGCCTTTTTTTTCCCGCCACAATCCCCACCCCATTTGCAACGGATGAGGGCGGACATCAATTCGGAAGTGGCGCCCGCGACATCCCTCCTCCGCACTAACAGTTTGCCGGATAGCCGCCGCTTGCTACGCGGTAAGACTTAGCGACACCTCCAGCCGCGAAAAGCAGATCTCTCGTTTAGACGATGCCTGACAAGAAAACTCTCCCATACATTTTGTTCGCGAACAGACTGAGTTGGCGTTCTTTGTGATGATTGTCATGGGTGCGACCGTAAAAATTCAGTCGATATTTGCTGCCGACTTTGGTCCCGATTTGAGCCGTAGATGCGGTCTGGTTCCTCATTTTTTATGCAATCTACCGAATTGATTTTGGCCTCTTGTCAGGCCTCGTAGCAGCTGCGATACAGCCATCGCCGCCAGGGCATTGGGTGCGGTTCGCTGACGCAATGAGGCATTGTCGACGACGATGCACACCCTCGCATTTGCCCTGGGGTATTCACCGGTCTGGCGCAAAAGCGTTGTCCGCTGCTGGGACAACGACAACTAATAAAAAATTCGATGGAGCACCCCATGAACGTCGTGAAACACAGCTGTCTTTTCCTGGCGGTCACCGCCACGGCCTCGCAACTGGCCATCGCCAGCCAGCAGGAGGAAGCCAAAGGTTTTATCGAAGACAGCAGCCTGAATCTGCTCAACCGTAACTTCTACATGAACCGCGACTTTCGCAACGGCGGCAGTAACAGCCAAGGCAGCAACGGCGCCAAGCCAGCCAGCGATCGCAACGGCTACCGTGAAGAGTGGGCACAGGGCGCCATGCTGAACTTCGCCTCAGGCTTCACTCAAGGCACTATCGGCTTCGGTACTGATGCCTTCGCTTACGGCGGGGTCAAATTGGATACCGGTCGGGGCCGGGTCGGCAACGGGCTGCTGCCCATCAGCAACAATAAAACCTCCGACGCTAATGTGCCGGACTCATACGGTGAGATTGGTGGAGCAGTGAAGGTACGTGTTTCCTCCACGGTGTTGAAGTTCGGCGAACAGCGGCCGACCGCACCGGTTTTCGCCATGGGGGACAACCGCTTGCTACCGGAAGTAGCCACCGGCTTCCAGCTGTCGAGCAAAGAGTTCGACGATCTTTTCCTCGAAGCCGGTCATTTCACCGCATATAACGGTAGAAACTCGACCAATTCCGATGACAAGCTGACCACCAGCTACGCAGGTGTCGAAGCCGACAGCGTCGACTTCCTCGGCGGCTCCTATAAGGTCAGCGACAACCTCCGCCTGATGGCGTACACCAGTCGTGCCGAAGAGGTCTGGCGCCAGTACTTCGGCAGCGCTTCCTACACCATCCCGCTGGCCGAAAAGCAATCATTGAACTTCGGCTTGCTTGCCTACAAGACAAACGACGAAGGTGAGGCTCGCGCCGGCAAGATCGACACCACCAGCTGGTCCGCCAAGGCCGCTTACACCTACGGTCCGCACAAAGTCAGCCTGGCCTATCAGAAGATTGATGGTAACGAGACCTTCGACTATATCGGTGTCGATTCCATCTGGTTGGCCAACTCTGTGCAGTACTCAGATTTCAACAGCCCGAACGAACGGTCCGTCCAGATTCGCTATGACATTGACATGGCCAGCTTCGGCGTGCCGGGCCTGACGTTTATGACCCGCTACATCAAGGGCGACCAGATCGATTTCACCAAGGCCGATCCGTCGGGGGCCTATTACCGTGCCGGTGCTGACGATGAGAAGGAATGGGAGCGCAACATTGAAGCCAAATACGTGGTCCAGTCGGGCTCGGCCAAGGATCTGTCCTTCCGCGTGCGGCAGGCCACCCACCGCGCAAGCTCGTATGAGAGCGACGTGGACGAAGTGCGCCTGATCATCGAGTATCCACTAAGCCTCCTGTAACGGTACTCCCCGGTCGGCTTTTCCCACTTCGGGCCGGTCGGTTTTCTTAAAGGCTTTCTCCACGTCCCCTTAGCCTTGAGGCGCCCTTTCGGCGCCTTTTTTTTCATTCTGGGCGAACTTGCCGAAGACTCTTTCGTTGCCTTTATCCGGAAAAAACAGGCAAGTATTTATTGCCGATAGCGAGCCCCGTTTAAGTCAAAAATTGGGCTCTTGGAGCGGTCGCTTGGTGAATCTGCCGAATTGACTCCGCCCCCTTGTCAGGCCCCATCGCAAGTGGGATACAAGCCTTATCGTCGGTGAAAATTCCCACCGACAAGCCCCTTAACGGAGATCTGCCATGTCCGTCTCGCTTCGCTACCGCCCAATGACCAGTGCCGATGTGCCTGCGGCCCACGCCTTGTCGGTCCGATTGAAATGGCCGCACCGCCTGGAAGATTGGGCCATGTTGCAGCGCATCGCTGAAGGCTTCGTCGTCGAAGACGGCGAGCACTTGATCGGTACCGCATTCACGTGTCCCCAGGGGGCGTATGCCACCATCGGCCTGGTCATCGTCAGCGACGATTACCAGGGCCAAGGCATTGGTCGCAAACTGATGGAGCTAGCGCTCGAGGCGTGCACGCCACGCACCGCCATTCTCAACGCCACATTGGCCGGTGCCCCGCTGTACATCAGCCAGGGATTTGTCGAGTTCGGTCTTATCCAACAACATCAGGGCCAGGCACAAGCCAGCGATACCCCTGCCCTGCCAGTGAACGAACGTTCTCGCCCTTTGACCGTGTCCGATCGGGCGCGCCAACTCGAACTGGCCAACGCCGGCAGCGGACTGGACCGGGAAGCCGTACTCAACGTATTGCTCGATGTCACCGAGCACGCCGTCGGTATCGAGCGCGACGGACAGCTGTGCGCCTTCGCGATCCTGCGCTCCTTCGGCCGCGGTTATTGTGTTGGCCCGGTCATCGCGCAGACGGCCGATCAGGCCAAACACCTGATCGGCGTCTTGCTGGCGCAAGTGCCGGATACGTTCGTACGCATTGATATACCGGCCGATTGCGGCTTGTCCGACTGGCTCGAAACAGCGGGTTTGAAACAGGTCGACAAAGTTGCGCAAATGGCCCGCGGAACCCCTCCTCAGTCTGCCGACGGCGTTAGTCAATTCGCCCTGGTAACCCAAGCGATTGGCTGACCACGAACGCACACATCCTGCTTCTTGACCTACCTCTACATGGAGAACCCTGATGTCAGAACCCACCACAGTGCTGCTGGCACGCGCCGACGGCAACCCTGTCTCGACAACATTTACTCGTGGACCTTTGGGTGCGGGGGATCCTTTCGGCGCGCAACGAAAAACGGCCTATGCAAGTCCGGGGGAAATCGCAGCCGGCCTGGTCGAAGCCGGCGGACAATTCAGCATCGATGAATATCCTTACTCCGAAATGATAGTGGTCCATTCCGGACGAGTCATCCTGCAGAGCCTGGGCAGCACCCTGGAACTGGGCCCAGGTGCCGGCGCCGTGATCGGCCGTGGTTCACAGCTTCAGGTCGAAGCACACGCGAACTCCTGTTGGGCATTCTGCGCCGATATCCAGAGCATCGATGAACGCAGCCCCGGACTCACTGAACTCAACCCGCTCGCCGCGCTGTCGCCTTCCCAGGGGCTGGACGCCGCGATTCTGCTCAGCCCTGCGCCACAATGCCGCTCGAACAATATGTTCATTGAAGAACCAACCAAACTGAACATTGGTGTCTGGGACTCAACGCCCTACACGCGCCGGGGGCGACCGCATAAACTGCATGAGCTGATGCACTTGATCGAAGGCCGCGTCACCCTTCAGGCGGCGGACGGAAGTGAACTGACAGTCAACCCCGGCGATACAGTATTCGTGCCCAAAGGCGTGCCTTGCGCCTGGAAGAGCACGGTCTACGTTCGCAAGCTCTACGCCGTTAAATAAACGCTAAAAAAGTAATTGGTGCCTGCAAACCATCAATCTGCAGGCGCCATTCGTATTGGGCCGAGCACGCGAGCGCGCTTGATGAATAACGTTTCGCCAGGGATGACCACTCACTTCGGAGCGCACATCATGGGAATAGGCGGCATTAGTATCTGGAAGTTCCTGATCATTCTGTTGATCGTGATCATGCTGTTCGGCACCAAACGACTGAAGGGTTTGGGCTCGGATATCGGTGACACGATAAAGGGGTTCCGCAAGTCAATGGAAAACGACGACAAGTCATCCATCGACGAGCCCGCGCGCCAGGCTACCGAGGTTTTATCGCACACGATGGAAGAACCGGCGAATAAGCACTGATCCCTGATCCCTTTACGTGAAGTTGATTAGCCATACACGCAAACTCTCCTTAACCAACCTCAAGAACGGCACAACTCATCAGGGTCGGTTTATTAGCCTGATCACAGACACTGCATCACGATTCTGCTGCTGGCATTGCCGTTACAGCTCTATGGGAGCCCGTTGGATGACAACCCAATTTTCGAATAATCCGCAAACGTCGCGACAGCTTTACATCAATGGAGGCTGGTCGGCTCCAAGTAATGCGGCCACGCTGCCGGTAATCAATCCGGCCACCGAGGAAATTGTCGCCGAAATCGCCCAGGGTACCTCTGCAGACGTTGACCGAGCGGTGGCAGCGGCGCGGGCAGCGTTTGCCGGCTGGTCTACGACCTCCGCTCAGTCCCGTGCGCTTGTTCTTGGAAAGATCCATGAGCTCATGCTAGAGCGAAAAGAAGTGCTAGCGCAGACCTTATCGCTTGAAATGGGCGCTTCGATTAACTCCGCTCGGGCGATGCAGGTGCCTCTCGCAGCAGAGCACGTTCGGGTAGCCCGCGATCTGCTGTCCACATATCGCTTCCAGACAGTTCAAGGTGGAACCGCGATCGAGCGCGAGCCGATAGGCGTCTGCGGTCTCATCACTCCATGGAACTGGCCGCTTTATCAAATCACTGCGAAGGTCGCCCCGGCCATCGCGGCCGGATGCACCGTGGTCCTCAAACCAAGCGAACTTTCGCCTCTGAGCGCTCTTCTGTTTGCACAATTGGTCCACGACGCCGGCCTTCCCCCTGGAGTTTTCAATCTCGTGAATGGAAGTGGCCACGAGGTCGGCGCAGCGATGGCTGCACATCCTGACATCGATATGATTTCGATCACCGGATCAAACCGCGCGGGCGCGCTGGTGGCGCAGGCGGCCGCGCATACAGTCAAGCGAGTCACACAGGAATTGGGAGGCAAGTCTCCGAATATTCTGCTTCCCGACGCCGACTTTGCCAAAGCCGTGCCTCTAGGGGTGATGTCGGCGTTTCGCAACGTCGGACAGTCGTGCAGCGCCCCGACAAGAATGATCGTACCCAAGGACAAACTGGCGCAGGTTGAAGCGTTGGCTGCTGCAACCGCCAATGCGATTATCGTCGGTGATCCGCGCTCGGAGGATACGGTGCTTGGTCCCATCGCCAACGAGGCCCAGTTCAATCGTGTACAAACAATGATTGAGGCAGGCCTCAAAGAAGGCGCAAAACTGGTCTGCGGTGGACTAGGTCGTGTGCAGGGTTACGAAAAAGGCTTTTACGCGCGACCAACTGTGTTCTCTGAGGTTGATTCAGCAATGCGGATCGCGCAGGAAGAAATTTTCGGTCCAGTGCTTTGCATCATTCCTTATGAAACTGTCGACGAAGCTGTCGCCATTGCGAACGACACCGTATATGGGCTAGGCGCTCACGTTCAGTCTCAGAACCTTGATCTTGCGCGCGCGGTCGCCTCACGTATACGCGCAGGGCAAGTGCATGTGAACCATCCCGCATGGGATCCAATGGCTCCCTTCGGCGGTTACAAACGTTCCGGCAATGGTCGAGAGTATGGTGTATACGGCCTTGAGGAGTATCTCGAAACCAAGGCGATAATTGGGTTTTGCGGTGCCTCTGAAAGTACTCGTCATACCTAAGGGTTCCTCAAATGTTCTTGTGCCGGACTTGCCCCCTCGACATGCACCTACAATCGAATTGGAGTGGGTCACAGAAATATCCAGGGCAATGATTTTTCTGTGTGATAGAACTCTTTCCTTGACGTACTCTTTTGTACAAAAACTCGTGTGTCCACATTTCATGGAATGTGGACACACGTAAAAGATGCTCAACCGACGCGCCAACCGGATTAAAGTGCTGGTGCACGATGGCGTGGGCATCTGGCTTGCAGCACGAAGATTGAACCAGGGGAAATTCCATTGGGCTGGCACTCATCGCGGTCTGGAAGTCGAACTCGATGCCGAACAACTACAATCGCTGGTGCTCGGTCTGCCATGGCAGCGGGTTGGTTCTAACGGCGCAATTACACTGATTTAGCCTTGCCTTTCAGCTGTGGCAGGTGGGCTGCTTTGGTAAAATCCACGGCATGACTTCCGCGCCCAATTTCGACCAGATGACGCCTGAACAACTGCGCGCCCTCGCTGCGCAGTTGTTGTCGGAAGTCGACACCATGGGCCGAAAGATCCATCGTGACGAGAGGATCATCGAGCAGCTTTCTCACGAAATCGCGATCCTCAAACGCCACAAGCTTGCCAAGCGCAGCGAGCAAATAAGCCCGGCGCAAGGCAGCTTGCTGGATGACTTGCTCAACACCGACCTCGAAGCCATCGACGCCAAGTTGAAAGCACTTCGTCCCGCCCTGGCACCGGACAAACCCCGTCAGCAGCCTAAGCGTGCTCCGTTGCCTACGCAGTTCCCACGTACCGTAATCCGTCATGAGCCGGAAAGCACTCAGTGCGATTGTGGCTGCCAACTTCAGCGCATTGGCGAAGACGTCAGCGAGAAGCTGGATTACACGCCGGGCGTGTTCACCGTTGAGCAACATGTGCGTGGGAAGTGGGTTTGTCGCCAGTGCGAAACCCTGACCCAGGCGCCGGTACCGGCACAGGTGATTGACAAGGGCATCCCCACCGCCGGCTTGTTGGCCCACGTAATGGTGGCCAAGTTCGCTGACCATCTTCCGCTGTACCGGCAGGAAAAGATCTTTTGCCGTGCCGGCCTGGCCATCCCTAAATCCACCCTGGCGCAATGGGTGGGCCAAACCGGCGTACAGCTGCAACCGCTCGTGGATGCACTGCGCGAGGCAGTACTGGCCCAGCGAGTCGTCCATGCCGATTAAACCCCGTCCAGATGCTGGCACCGGGTGAAAAGAAAACGCACCGAGCGTATGTCTGGGCCTACTGCACGACACCATTCTCAGCACTGAAGGCGGTGGTCTACGACTTCAGCCGGAGCCGTGCTGGCGAACACACGCGTAACTTCTTGGGCTCGTGGAATGGCAAGCTGGTCTGCGATGACTTCGCGGGCTACAAGGCCGGCTTCGAACGGGGCATCACCGAAATCGGCTGCATGGCCCATGCTCGCCGCAAGTTCTTCGACCTGCATGTGGCGAACAAAAGCCAACTGGCCGAACAGGCGCTGCACTCAATCGGAGGCCTATACGAGGTTGAACGGAAGGCCAAAGAGATGAGCGATGAGGATCGCTGGCGATTACGCCAAGAAATGGCGATGCCTATCGCGGAGAAGTTGCATGAGTGGATGCTGGCTCAGCGCGAACTTGTGCCCGAGGGCTCGGCCACGGCCAAGGCTCTGGATTACAGCCTGAAACGCTGGGCAGCGCTGACGCGCTACCTCGATGATGGTGCTGTGCCCATCGACAACAACCGGGTCGAAAATACGATCCGGCCTTGGGCCCTTGGCCGTTCGAATTGGCTCTTCGCCGGATCACTGCGTAGCGGTAAACGAGCGGCGGCAATTACGAGTTTGATTCAATCGGCACGCATGAACGGGCATGATCCGTTCGCGTATCTCAAGGATGTACTGACGCGGTTGCCGACACAGTGGGCCAGTGCGATTGACCAATTACTATCGCATCAATGGGCACAGGGCTCCTAATACGCTGTGAGCTACATTCAGTCAGACGCTTCTGAGCCTAATGGTGTCGATGTAGGTATTTGCCAAGCGGGTTTTTTGTCATCCTGACTGTCGAAAATACGCCGCGCCTTGCGGAAATCCTCAACGTTCTCGACAACCCAAGTCCAGATAGGGGACATGCGGATCAACAGTCCCATACCAAGCGGCGTCAGCTCATACTCGACACGTGGCGGGATTTCACCGAACTCCCGCCGAACCACTAGGCCATCCCTCTCCATAGAGCGTAGTGTCTTGGTCAACATCCGCTGAGTCACCCCGGTCATCTGCCTTTTTATTTCGGCATGACGCATCGTGCCGTACACCCCCAGGGCATGCAGGATACCCAACGACCAGCGGCTGCCTGCGTGAGCAAGCACTTCCCGCCTGACGCCATCATCGTCTTCTCGAAGCGTTCGGCAGATTGTCTCTGCCTGGCTGAGAGCCTCCTGATCGGTCATTTCTTTCTCTGGTATCACAGGTGTGCCTTCTTACGAGCGTTGCCAAATCGTGCAAGCATTTGTTCATCTTACAGGCAACAGGTCTCAGGAGAAATCATGACCGAAGTGACCCAGTTTTCCCCCCAATCCATTCTCGTTCTAGGCGCCGGTGAGCTTGGGCTACCGGTTTTGCGCAATCTTGCGCGAGTAGCAAAGCGCGCGCCCGGTTCAACAATCAGCGTGCTGCTCAGGGATTCGACCATCAACACTGAGGTGCCCGAGAAAAAGGTCGAAATCGATGAGCTTCGGGGGCTCGGCATCCAAATGGTAGCCGCAGACCTCGTGAATGACTCAATCGATCAGTTGGCTGAAGTATTCGCACGTTTCGATACCGTAATCGGCTGTGCAGGCATGGTTGCAGGCCGGGAAACCCCGATGAAACTGGCTACCGCTGCTCTGAAGTCCGGTGTGAAGCGCTACTTCCCGTGGCAGTTTGGTGTCGACTTCGAGGTAATCGGTCGGGGTAGTCCTCAGGATCTGTTCGATGCTCAGCTTGATGTTCGCGAATTGCTTCGAGCCCAGGATAAAACTGAATGGGTAATCATCTCGACGGGTATGTTTACCAGTTTCCTGTTCGAGCCTGTATTCGAGGTGGTTGACTTCGAAAACGATACCGTGAACGCGCTGGGCAGTCTTGAGACCAGCGTGACGCTAACGACTCCAGACGACATTGGTGCGTTGACAGCGGAAATCGTTTTCTTCGAACCTCGCTTCCGCAATCAGATTGTGTACCTCTCGGGAGACACTGTGACGTACGGAGAGGTTGCGAGCCTCCTCGAACGTGTACTGGGCCGCCCGTTCAAACGTAACGTATGGACTGTTCCGTACTTGCTCCAAGAATTGGAGAAAGACTCAACGCATCACATCAAGAAGTACCGCGCTGTGTTCGCTCAGGGCAGAGGTGTGGCCTGGCCTAAGGCAGGCACCTTCAACGCGCAGCAGTCGATTCAGGTCACGACCGCTGAGAAGTGGGCCCGGGCAAATCTGGCAACCTCTTCAGCGCAAGTGCAGTAGCCGAACGAGCGTTTCCGACCTACTGAATAGCTACGAGGTCTGAGGCGCTCCAAAGCCACAAACTATTGAGTTTTCTCAGCGCGGATTGCAAACCACAGCGCTTTAATCAAACGCTTGCCATGATTGGAGGATTCTGAAGGTGTGTTGGTCGGACGCTTACGAATGGGCAGCCCAGTACACGTTCGAGGAGGCTCGCACGAGCAGCCAGAATCGTTGGTTGCTCGCTGTAATCAATTTGAATGTTCGACCCAAAGGGTACTGAGAGTCTGCGGAGCTTGAGACTCAAGCTGTTGCGGCAGTGGCCAAGGCAGCAAACCGTGCAAAATCGACTTAGACACAACGTTGGGTAGCCAGCCACTTCAGTACGACCGGCGCCGGTGTCGTACTGTCTGCATATCGGAAAACCTGAAACCACTAAGATTAATCACATACGCCGTTACGCTTACCTGTAGGCGGAGTAGGATGGTGAAAGCCGAATCGAGGTGGCGTCATGGACAAAAAAGAGCTGCTGGGCAATATTCGCGATAGGGAGCAGAAAATGCTCACCCAAGCAAAGAACGAGATTTTAGGATGCGGTGACTTCCTGCCTGTTAACCGTCTTGCAGAGCTTTTCAGTATTCGGATTGATACGCTTACTCCGGCCTTGATTGAGTGGGAGGGAGATAATCGAATTTTTTCGATCGAACACGAAGGCAGCAATCTGTTTCCCCGATATGCGTTCTCCACACGATCAGGCCTCAGTCCACATCCTGCATTGAAAGAGGTCCTCTCTATCCTCTCTCCTACCAAAAGTAGTTGGTTAGTAGCGTTCTGGTTTTCTTCGCCAAATGGAATGCTGGGAGGTAAGCGCCCCCGAGATTTGATTTCCGCTGATAAAGTTCGAGTGATCCTAGCCGCCCAAAGCGAGGTCGATGGAATCCTCCATGGCTAGCTGTCACCGTAACCGGCATTCATGAGATGGGGCTTAACCACTCGTAGACTCACCTGTTGAGGAGTCATCCTCTACGTAACCGGACGGCGAACACACCTACCGAAATCCAGCATTAAGGGCGATGGTGTCCGCGTAATTTTAAGCGACGCGATCGCCCCTATCGCCAGGATTTTCGTGCGCCAACGAAGCTCTTATCCCAAGCCGTTCATAGCCCAAGTCGTCAAGTATTGGCCAGACGGTTACCAAATAGTGGCTGTGCGGCCATTTCGGTTAATATTTTCTGAGTACTCGGCCCATATTTTAAGAAAATCTTGGCTCGGTTAAGAAAATCTAGCCAACGACAGGGGAGGATATGGAAAATCTAGGGGTTATGCCCATCTATCATACGCGTACAGGGAATATGCCTTGCTCAGATCAGCCAGCTATCCACTGATGCGGCAGTAGATGCTCAATCTCACCGGCTTTCTGCGTCGGCAATCGCGTCAGCACATCCTTGAGATACGCGTACGGATCATGCCCGTTCATGCGTGCCGACTGGATTAAACTCATGATCGCTGCCGCTCGTTTGCCACTGCGCAGAGACCCGGCGAACAACCAGTTGGAGCGCCCAAGCGCCCATGGCCTGATCGTGTTCTCCACCGGGTTGTTGTGGATGGGCACGGCACCATCATTCAGGTAGCGCGTCAGCGCTACCCAGCGTTTCAAGCTGTAATCCAGAGCCTTGGCCGTGGCCGAGCCCTCGGGCACGAGGTCGCGCTGAGCCAGCATCCACTCATGAAACTTCTGTGCAATGGGCACCGCTATTTCCTGGCGTAATCGCCATCGTTCTTTATCGCTCATGTCCTTGGCCTGCCGTTCAACTTGGTACAGCCCGCCGATTGAGTGCAGTGCTTGCTCGGCCAACTGGCTTTTGTTCGCCACATGCAGATCGAAGAACTTACGGCGGGCATGCGCCATGCAGCCGATTTCGGTGATGCCCAGCTCGAAGCTGGCCTTGTAACCCGAGAAGTCATCACAGACCAGCTTGCCGTTCCACGTACCGAGGAAATTCCGTGCATGTTCGCCAGCACGGCTGGGGCTGAAGTCGTAGACAACGGCCTTCAGTGCCGAGAACGGCGTCGTGCAATAGGCCCAGACATAAGCTCGGTGCGTTTTCTTCTCGCCGGGCGCCAGCATCTGCACCGGCGTTTCATCGGCATGCACGACTCGCTGGGCTAGCACCGCTTCGCGCAGTGCATCCACCAGCGGTTGTAGCTGTACGCCAGTTTGGCCCACCCACTGAGCCAGCGTAGGCCCAGCACCAAGGCCTGGAGTTGTTCGCTGTCGAGTGCGACCTCGCAGCCATGGCGAATGCCGGGCCAGTGGAACTTGCCTTGATTCAGTCGTCGCGCTGCAAGCCAGACGCCCACGCCGTCGTGCACCAGCACTTTCATTCGGTTAGCCCGGCGATTGGCGAACAGATAAGCGCAGTGCGGCTTTGCCGCCCCAAACACCGCGATCACCCGGGCTAATGCGGTTTCGGTACCCGCGCGCATGTCCATCGGCTCAGTGGCCAGCCAGATCGCATCAATGCGGATCATTGAGCGATAGCCCGGATAAATTGCGCGCAGCCCTCGGGGTCTGAGGCTGGCCATTTCACCGTGATCACTTGCCCAGCCAGGGGCAACTCAATGATCACTGACGCTTCGGCTGGCCGTTTACCGCTCCCGCTGCTCCTGGTCGATGAAACGTGTACGGACCAATCGGCGTACCGTAGTGCGGCGCGAACCCATCGATGGACTTGATTTCGGAGGAATTAAACTGCCAGTCGTTACTGGCATACCAGTAGTCCACACTCAGCAGCAGACTATGCTGAAGCGGCCCGCTGGACAGCTTGCCCTGCAACTGGTTGTCGACGCTGAACACACTAATATGGTTACGGTCGTCCCACGCCCGACGATCCATCGTGCGATGATCGTCCAAGAACGAGACATCAAACATCGGCAGGCTGAATTTCTCAGCAGTGCCGGCGTGGCTGTAACGCAGGTTCTGAGATATCGACCAAAGATCGTTGAAGCGATGGTCGAACACGTAGCCGAAGGAGTACTGCTCACGATCAAAACCGTCGAAGCCAGGCTCACCGAGGAACACGTTAGGGTCCAACTTGTCATTTGGGTTGGAGAAGATCGTGCCTTGCGCCGGCAGCGGCACCGGGCGCAGAGCATTGGTGTCCTACTGGCATTGACTGAGCAGCGCGAGCGAGAATCTTCAGTCAGCGCCCGCTTCAGAAGCACCGGCATCCTTAAATTCCACAATCAACTGCTCTATCCGCGAGCGTTGGGTAAAACGTATACCTGAGACCTTCATGATCGCGGCGGCAGTGATGGGCTTTCCGAGGCGAACGAACTGGCTAATGTGCCAACGAACCCTACGGGATTGGAAATCTTGGGCCGTTTCCACATAGCGACTAAGCACTTCAGCTGTTTTGGGCAAATGCTGCAAGCGTTTTCCTATCCGGCCTCCAACCGGCAACCGACGCTCGACCTCGACGCGAGAAATCCTAACGGGTGGCTGCTCTGACCTGATGCAATCTGCGATCAGGAGCACAACATCACGCAACACCCGATCAATCGCGTCCCAATCCTCAACGTCTCCAAAGCAGGGACGACGGTAACCGGCGTCTATAGCGTGATGTTCAGCTTCATAAAGGTTTATGATTCGCGATGTTGGTAGTGTGCGAGTGCTTCCAGCACGAGATAGGAAGACTTCCATCAAGGCGTGATCAAGTGGGTGGAAGCCTGACTTAGGATGTCGGAGCATAGAGAGAATAGGGAAAAACCCATCTCTGCGCTCGCAAAAGCAGTCCTTCAGGTAGGGATATATTCCGCTATATACGTCACTCACCATAATGGCGAGCTTCTTATCGTCGACCATGGTAGTACCTCTCATAAATCCCAAGGTTCGAATTTTGGCCATGTAATCCGCAGCCCAATCGACACGACTTTGATGACAGTCAGAGGCCTTCAAAAAGCCGGCGGAAATCTTAGCCAATTGCTGTGCTAACGGAATCACTTCCGGCGGCATGTCGCACACTAAGTGATCACGTGCTCGACATATCGCCATGTCTGCTGAGATAAAATCAAACCGTCCGAGCCTATATAAATTAACTGAGCTTAGGCAGAGTGGACACCCATGATCAGGGCAAACTAAACTTCCAGGCAAATTATGTGCACGTCGCCAGTAAAACTCCCCATAAGAGGCATGCATAATCTCAAGGCATTTCGAGCAATAACGGAGTGCTTTTACTCTACCTATATTAGAAGTAGCAGAACCTGTCCATATTAATAAACCTCTCTCTTCGCCACTGGCATACATACTCCGACAGGATTTTGCCAGCGAAGCCTCTTGATACCTCAGATAATAATTCAGCCCCGTATGATCATCAATGAGCGCATCAAGATCGCGCTGTGATGTTCCGTAGGCATTATAAGCTATGACGTTTATACCACCGACCAGTTCAAAATCGGCAGGATGGAGTAGCCCGGCATATAACCACCGTTGAAACTGCACGGACGATAAACCACCTAAATGCGTCCGCAAACGTGCAAGAACGCTGTACAATGATTCATCCGGATACATCTCAGGAAAATATGCATACATTCTAGAGCCCTCTCTACAACCGTACAATTATAGTCGACCATTTCAGGAGCGAACGCATGCATAAACATAGTATATTTGAGCTGTTTTCCATGAAGGAACATGAGACGCACGATGAACTTTGGAGCAACTGCCTATTTAAAGCCCCACGCTTTTTTGCTTCGAAAGGCAAGCTTGAAAATACCCCTGATTTTAGCATTAAGTCTAGCGACTCTGAATTGACCGGTGAGATCACTTACCACGGGTATGCGACGCAGAAAGATTCCAAGACAATTTTTCGCTACCCGGGAATTATGGAAGAAAATGTGGAAGATGCTCTAATACAACTAGCTTCCAAACGCTGCTACAATGACAACGGATTCATTTCAGTTTACTTCAGCCTCTACGAACTAAAAAACGAACTTAGCTCAACCAAGAAAACTTACTCAATTCGAGAGATACGCCTTGCCCTGAATGTATTATTCGAAACAAGCGTGCGATTTCGCGGAACCTTTCAAGGTCAGCAATACGAGAATATTTCTTACAAAGCTTTCGCCCATCTATCGATTAGAGACTCGACAAGCGAATCGCGAGACATCAAGTCCAGCGTAAAGTTTAGTAAGTTTACCTCTGCACGCATCCTATCAGGAGAGACAGAGCGCCTAAACTATCACAAAGCCACAAGAATGGGCGCCCTTGCAAAACACATTTATAAATTTCTAGTCAGATTCCACAAAGAAATTACAAACCAAAAACTAGTATTGTCTACTACCAATTTAATCAACTCGAGTCCAATCAAGCTTTCAGAGAGAAACCCAGACAACACAAGAGCCATTAAAGATGCACTTACACAACTGTATGAACACCAAATAATTGAAGCATGGAGTTATGATTACTCTCAAAACAGCGATCAAATATCTTTAAGAATCATCAACGATAGTTTCATGCTAGAGTCTCAAGCTTGAGAGACCAACCCAGCATAAGCATTAACAGAACTGGAATGCACGATTTCAGTAACAAAATGGACGTCACCACGCTGTATGGATGAAATGATCAGCGACAACTTTATTGGCGGCGGATTGAAAGATATTTTTTCGCACGAAGACAATTCTCCAATACTATCCCAAGCTCTGCGAACGTCATCATCAAATGCCAACCAAATATAGTGCTCAAGTCTCGTGACGGTCTGATGATATTTGGAAATCAAATTAGAAAATTCCGCATAGTATCGCCCCCCTTGAACCTCTAACTGTGGAGACACAAGCAAGCAAAGCCCAGCGGGAGATATAACAACATCAGAAAGATAGGCATCGAGCGCAAAGAGCCCGCGAATTAACTCGGACTCTGGAATCAGATATAAGTGGTTACCTATGGAGTACGCGAAGAGATCCTGTGAATACTGAGCCGGCATGGGGTACAATTCAGTTGGCACCCCACTAACTGGGACACGGGAAAAATCTGATGCATTAGATATCTCAACAGTACTCAGCCCTCCACGACTTACTCCCAAACGCTGGCCGTCCTTGTGCAGCGTTCCTATTATAATTCCAGAATACTCATTGAGTGGAGCAATGACCTCCTCATAAATTTGAGTTTTCGCCTTTCTGACAAGAAATTTTATCATCCAGCCAGTTGGATCTCTGATAACACCAATCAACCAATATATCTCGTAGCTGTAACCAGATACCAATAAGCCTTCCCACCTCCGATGCATTATTCACCGACCTTAAAATCTATCAACGGGCAGGAAATTACGCCCTGTTCTTTGAGAACATGATATACCGAAGGCCGTGCCCCAAAAGCGTTACGCAAATCACCCGCAACCTTAGTTTCCTCCTGTTGCGCCTTCGGCTCATCCTGACCAGGGTTCTCAACAATCATGCGCATAGCTGTATTAGGCGTCGTAGAACTCGCTAAATTACTCAATATGCCCCTTGCCTCTTCCTCTGAGACGCCCACCCTCATCAACACTGCAAGTTTGTCGAGCTCTGGCGTGGGCGCATCAGCATACTCATTCGCCCTCGAAGTGGCAGCAACCTGAGAGTATCGGGTTGATATATGCTCGTCAAAATCAAAAAGGTCATCATATTGGAAAATGGCCTCATAATCATTACGCCTTAGGGCTTCAATCATGGGTTGAATCAGCTTAAACTCCTCGGACGCAACCCTTCTGATAAGTTCAGGAGTTATCTCTTCGCCTTGTGCTCGCGCCTCATTAATGCTTATGACTTTAAGCTGAGATAAAATCACAAGCTTTACCAAGACATCTAATATCCCCTGCGATTCGTCATACAGTGCTGCCTCAATCTCGGGTGTTAGGGGTGTGTAAGTTTTAGTCCACTGGTACTTCCACAGACGCTGAACTATATGTTTCCATTCGACATCGTAGGCGTAACGATCCCACTGTGCAGAACCAAAGCCAGCCCCACGTCTGGCTTGACGAAAATCTTTTTGAAGTATCGCTTTGGCACTGAGTGTGCCAATTAAAACCACCGGCACGCCAATTGTATTCACAAGCGTTACCAGAAAATTCAGCAGTTGATCAGAGCCTGAAGCATTAACAGATTTTTTGGATTTACGAAGATGTTGTATTTCGTCTATTACTAGCAGACCGAGCGCGTGCAGATTTGCTACTTGGGCCATGTGAACCAGCATTTCATCCAGACTCGCCCTCGTATTCCCATACAGCCTGTCATACTCAGTACCAAGTATCTTATCAATAGAAACGAAGAAATTTTTACAGAGTTGCCTAGGCGACCCCTGATGTGGGCAGTCTAACTTCAGCCACGGCACCTGTATGAGGCGGAATGGTTCCGAATGAGTAATTGTTTGAGGATATTGATGGAGAATTTTTTCAATTGCTCTCGACTTACCAACTCCAGAACACCCGACAACTGAAAAACTTGTAGCTGTATTCTCAACCACCAAAAGATTTTCCGCATAAACATTTTTCTGAACTGTTCGCTTAAAATCATTCTGGAGATGCCTCACATAATCATGAGTCAACGGATTGCGACCTATATACCCCTGACGCAAAATAAAATCCAATCGTTCGGCTAACTCAACATGACGACTTACAGGCTCGAAAAATCGGGTCAACCGCAAAACGAAATGCTTTCGATAGTGAGGAGGATAACCGCACTCGTCCTCAGAATACTCTGGCTTAAACTGTAGAGCACCAAATACCGCCTTCCGATCTTTTAACCGAGGTAACTTAGCTATGAATGGATTACCATCATATTCTGGGACCGCATAATAACGTTCATCACTCATCGCCGTCCTCCTCAAACCCTGAGAGCAATTCAGCAATGTTAGGTGTGGAATAATCCGGCTTATTAGGTTGGGAAAAACCCAGGACCTTTCCTGAGCTCAACCCAGTTTTACCACCTAACTTAAATGCTTCTGACAGCCGATTATGCTGCCTCTCCTCGGCCCGATTTTTCCGGATGGATTTTACAACCTCTCTGTCACTTACATCTCCTGCGGAGGCGACTGCTGCCTCCGTTTGTTCCGTCGCTTTCTTAATAACATCTTGAATTCGCTTGTTTCGCGTAGAGTTTGCATCTGCGCGATTCACTCGATTGTTTGCTGACGCTATTTTCAAATCTTCGAACGATTGCCCAGAGTCCCAGAATGAACCGGCCCTATAAGCACGGCTACGCTCACTGAGCGAGCACACAACAAACCCACTCGCTGCTTTTGGATAATGAAGATAAATGGTATCAGCAGACCTAGGATCGTACGAAATGGTAACCTTCCACTGACCTTCTTGACGGGCACGGTCTAACCACTTATCTGCTAAAACTTCCCGGCACGCATAATACAGGTCAAAAATTTTGATACCGTGCACCGTCACCGTCGCTTGAGCTGTAGGCATCAGCGCAAATTTAACGGCTTCCGACGGATAGGATCTCATCACCCCGCTTGCGTTATGACATCCCCACTCCCACAGATCAATAGGGATGGCAGGAACATCATCCCGAACCAAACCGACAGAGCGATCGTATCCCTTGACCTCATGGTTGTTATTATACGCCAGCACCGAAGTAATAACGATCTGAGTGAACTCGTCCAAGTTTAGCTTTGCATCTAAACGGTGATCCCTTTCGCCTCGCTGCCTAGGCTGCGGCCGCACATAGCCTGGCGCATAAGGCTTGAAACTTAGAGGAATGGTGTTAAATTTTTTCTCGACAATGCCTTTCCAATCGGCGCGATACGGGGCGGCATTCTCAATAAAGACATTGAAACTCTTTTCAAGCGTCTCGATGTTATGACTTGCGATCTCTCCCCTGTCACCCAGCAAGACCGCAGGCAGAGCCTTACATGGCCAATCAGCGTCTTCGATCTCGATGCCATATTTCGCGCAATACTCCACTTTGTCCGATGCAGCATTGGCTAACGCCATCATAGCTGTGACCCATGACGGACCTTCAATACCAACGTAGAGCCCTACAACCATACGGCTGAAAACATCTACCACAACGTATATCACAGGGCGACCAATTACTTTCCTGCGATTAAGCTTTGATACTATGTAAACATCCGCCAATGTCGCATCGATTTGATAGCGCGCCCCTGGCCCCCACACCTCCGCGGCAGATGTACCGGGTAACCCACGCATATCCTTATTGTAGGCATTATCACCAAGCCGTTTTCTCCGAATATCTAGGAGGTCAGCTTCTCGGCTCATCCAGTAATAGAACTGAGTATAAGTAGGTGGCCCACTTTCTCGGTACTGCTTTTGAAGCAATACAATCTCTTCATCATTCTCATCTATAACGACATCAGAGAAAAAATCCTTGACCATGTCTTCATAGGCTGCGGCAAGACTAAACCTTCCGCCTAGCTGGGCAATTCTTCTCTGGATAGCTATCCTAAACAATTTCTTCAGGCTTTCATCCGTATTCATGCCGGGAAGAGAACCAAACTGTACTGGACGCCCACGTTTCGCTGATGAGCTAGTAGCTATACGGTGTTTGCCTTTGCCACCCGAATTTTTATAATCAGGCAAGAGGGCGTTTATTGTCTGGCCTCTTGCCCAATACCTTCTCATCAACCGGTAAAATCCGACGTGTGACATCGAGTTTTTCTTAGCCGCCTCGCTCACCAGTTTATGACGCTTCGTTTTGAGAAACACTGCAGGAACATCGTTAACAATGTCTCTAATGAGCATCCAATTGCGGTCACGCTTGGACTTGGACTTATCACTAACACCCGTAGGATTGGCGATATTCAAGAGCGGATCAGGAATAATTTTAAGCTTACCTTCATTTATCTCTTCCAAGAGCACTTCCAGCTTGACCAGAACGGGAAACGCTTTAGGGTTAGAAATTTCAAAAGTTACAACATTATCACCTTTGCTTGAGATCCACAGAACTCGAATCTGACGTAAATCAAAACATACGTATTCTAATACCTCATTGACCAATAACATTTGCTATCGCTCCGGCAGCACATTCATATTTTTCAATAATAAAATGCTCAATTGGCAGATGCACATGCCATTCTTTATTTAGATCAAACGAGATAACTTTATTTGCAGCTAAGTGACGGAAAACTGTTAATGCCTCTCCAACTTGAAAACCTTGCGAAGCTTCCAGATAATTAAAAAACTCTTTCAAAGTACAGCTAGATGTATGCTGAAATCGGCTTACAAATACAGATTCACGGTCCGCCCAATATCCTTCATAGGGAACAATCAGCCCATCTAGCGACCGCATCTCACTGAGAAATCTCAAATTTTTGATAAGTTCTTTTGGTATTTCGTTTTCAGTCACGATACCAAAGCTCACGGACTGAGAACTCCAGTAACGTCGCTCGATTTCTTGCTTTTCAAGTACCCGTTTCTTTTCAAGCTCTCCCGCAGGCTTCACGGATCTCGCGACAAACCATGTTTCGGATCCCTGCCGCATCGTGATGAGAAAATCGGTAGTAATTACAATTTCGTTGCCTGCCTTGGGCTCACGAGGATGCTTAACACCCATGCTGGCAGCAATTCGCTGCGTCTCCTCACGAGGTAGGGGGAACTGTTCTCGTATGTCGATCACTAGTGACGAGCGATCCAGGATCAGGAAAAGCCCAGTTTCGAGGTCGGAAAGGAGATGGTGGGTTCGTCCAGTGGTACTACCAAGGGCTCGTGTTGATCGACCTGAGCTAGGAACGTCTTGGATGGTCAGCCATGGAAGATAGTGAGCGCCCTCGCCACGCCCCCTCCCCTCCTTAAGGAATTTTTGAATTTTTGCTTCATCAATCTCGTACCTGCGGCGCGCCATCACTCAACCTCAAACCACGGCGTGGGCTGCTTACCGGGGGCGTTCCAGGTCTCAGCCACGCCTTTAAGTACATACTTTATTATTAATGTACACACTTTATTATGAATGTACATACTTTATTAAAAACGTACAACTCCCCTCAATGCGCCCATTGCCGCTTACGCCGACCCGTCAGAAAAAACGATATACACTCTCGCCAATCGATAAAAACAGCCCACCGGGTGCTTCCCCATGATGACCTTGCGTCAGATCCGTCACTTCATCGCCGTGGCCGAGACCGGTTCGATCTCGGCCGCCGCGCAAACTGCGTTCATTTCCCAGTCGACCCTGACCCTGGCGATCCAGCAACTGGAGGAGGAAATCGGCGTCAGCCTGTTCAGCCGCCATGCCAAGGGCATGACCCTGACCCACCAGGGGCATCAATTCCTGCGTCAGGCGCACTTGATCCTGGCCACGGTGGATAACGCCAAGCGCAGCCTGCAACAGAGCACCGACCAGGTCGCCGGGCAACTGATCGTCGGCGTGACCAGTCTGGTGGCCGGTTATTACCTGGCGGATTTGCTCACCCGTTTCCAGCGCGCCTACCCCAACGTGGAAATCCGCGTGATGGAGGATGAGCGCCCGTACATCGAGCATTTGCTGGTCAGCGGCGAGATCGATGTCGGCGTGTTGATCCTGTCCAACCTCGAAGACCGCCACGCATTGCAGACCGAAGTGTTGACCCGCTCGCCGCACCGGCTATGGCTGCCGGCCCAGCACCCGCTGCTGGAACACGACAGCATCAACCTCGCCGACGTGGCCCGCGAGCCATTGATTCAACTGAACGTCGATGAAATGGACCGCAATGCCCAACGTATGTGGTCCGCCGCCTCCCTGCAACCGCGCATCACCCTGCGCACGGCCTCGACCGAAGCGGTGCGAAGCCTTGTGGCCGCTGGCCTGGGCGTATCTATCCAGCCCGACATGACCTATCGCCCGTGGTCACTGGAGGGCGACATCATCGAAGCGCGGCCGATCGCCGACCTCAGCCAGACCCTGGATGTCGGCCTGGCCTGGCGTCGCGGCACCGCACGGCCGGCGCTGGTGGACCCGTTCCTCACGGTTGCGCGTGAACAACCCCACGGCGGGCGCAAGCCATCTATTTAATCGAACGCTACCTTCAGTATTTAGTATTTGTTGTCCTCGGGTCCGCGAACTAGTCTTGTTGCATCCAATAAAGACGGCCGGGCCCCAGTCACAGGGAGCGCTGCCATGTCTACACAACAAGCCACACAAAAAACGAGAACCCGAAAAATGGCTGGTGCGCAGACCCCGTTGTTCACCGCCTTGTTGATCGATGGTGAAATAGTCGCAGGGCAAGGCTTTGCCGAACCCATCATCAATCCGGCCACCGGCGAAATCCTGACGCAAATCGCCGAAGCCAGCACCGAACAAGTCGAAGCAGCCATCCTCGCCGCCCACCGCGCCTTTGCCGGTTGGTCGCGGACCACGCCACAACAGCGCTCAAACCTGCTGTTGGACATCGCCAACGCCATCGAAAAAAACGCCGACCATCTCGCCCGTCTCGAAGCCCTGAATTGCGGCAAGCCGTTGCACCTGGCCCGTCAGGATGACCTCAATGCCACGGTCGACGTGTTCCGCTTCTTCGCCGGTGCCGTGCGTTGCCAGACCGGCCAGCTCAGCGGCGAATACCTGCCGGGTTACACCAGCATGGTCCGGCGCGATCCTATCGGGGTCGTGGCGTCGATTGCGCCGTGGAACTACCCGATCATGATGGCCGCGTGGAAAATCGCCCCGGCCCTCGCCGCCGGCAACACCCTGGTGTTCAAGCCGTCGGAACACACGCCGCTGTCGATCCTGGCCCTGGCGCCAGCGCTGGCCGAGATCCTGCCGCGCGGTGTAATCAACATTATTTGCGGTGGCGGCGAAGGCGTCGGCAGCCACCTGGTGAGCCACCCTAAAGTGCGCATGGTGTCGCTGACCGGCGATATCGTCACCGGCCAAAAGATTCTCCAGGCCGCGTCGAAGACACTCAAACGCACCCACCTCGAACTCGGTGGCAAGGCCCCGGTGATCGTCTGCAACGATGCCGACATTCAGGCCGTGGTCGAAGGCGTACGCACCTACGGCTACTACAACGCCGGCCAGGATTGCACCGCCGCTTGCCGCATTTACGCCCAGGCCGGGATTCATGACCGCCTGGTGGCCGAGCTCGGTGCGGCCGTCAGCAGCCTGCGTTTCGCCGGCAAGCGCGATGCCGACAACGAAATCGGCCCGCTGATCAGTACCCGCCAACGCGACCGCGTAGCCAGTTTCGTCGAACGTGCCTTGGGCCAGCCGCACATCGAGCGGGTGACCGGCGCAGCGGTGCACTCCGGCGCCGGCTTCTATTACCAGCCGACCCTGCTCGCCGGTTGCAAGCAAAGTGACGAGATCGTCCAGCGCGAAGTGTTCGGGCCGGTGGTTACCGTGACCCGCTTCGATGAGCTGGGACAAGCGGTGGACTGGGCCAACGATTCGGAATACGGCCTGGCCTCGTCGGTCTGGACCCAGAACCTCGACAAGGCCATGCAGGTCGCGGCGCGCTTGCAGTACGGCTGCACCTGGATCAACAGCCACTTCATGCTGGTCAGCGAAATGCCCCATGGTGGCCTGAAACGTTCGGGCTACGGCAAGGACCTGTCCAGCGATTCGCTTCAGGACTACAGCGTGGTGCGGCACATCATGGCCCGCCATGGCGAGCATCTCTGACTAAGCTAATAACAAGCCGCCAACGGCATGCTTCACCACGTTCACAACTGCCCCGACCATAATTTAAAGAAGAGGGAATTCCCATGTTCGTGCACAAGACCGCACTGCTCAGTGCAATCACCACCGCGCTGCTGGCCAGCGCCAGTGTCCAGGCCGCCGAGCCGCTCAAAGCTGTCGGGGCGGGCGAAGGCCAACTGGATATTGTGGCCTGGCCCGGCTACATCGAACGTGGCGAGAGCGACAAGGCCTACGACTGGGTGACCGGTTTCGAGAAGGAAACCGGCTGCAAGGTCAACGTCAAGACCGCCGCCACCTCCGATGAAATGGTCAGCCTGATGGCCAAGGGCGGTTACGACCTGGTCACGGCGTCCGGCGACGCCTCCCTGCGCCTGATCGTTGGCAAGCGTGTGCAACCGATCAACACCGCGTTGATCCCGAACTGGAAGAACCTCGACCCGCGCCTCAAGGATGCACCCTGGTACGTGGTCAACAAGCAGACCTACGGCACCCCGTACCAATGGGGCCCGAACGTGCTGATGTACAACACCAACGTGTTCAAGACTGCGCCCACCAGCTGGGGCGTGTTGTTCAACGCGGAAAACCTGCCGGACGGCAAGCCGAACAAGGGTCGCGTGCAGGCCTATGACGGCCCGATCTACATCGCCGACGCGGCGCTGTACCTGAAGTCCGCCAAGCCGGAACTGGGTATCCAGAGCCCGTACGAACTGACCGAAGCCCAGTACAAGGCCGTGCTCGATCTGCTGCGCGCCCAGCAGCCGTTGATCCACCGCTACTGGCACGACACCACTGTGCAAATGAGCGACTTCAAGAACGAAGGCGTGGTCGCCTCCGGTGCCTGGCCGTATCAGGTCAACGGCCTGATGAACGAGAAGCAGCCAATTGCCTCGACCATCCCGAAAGAAGGCGCCACCGGGTGGGCCGACACCACCATGCTGCATGCCGAAGCCAAGCACCCCAATTGCGCCTACAAGTGGATGGACTGGTCGCTGCAACCGAAAGTCCAGGGTGACGTAGCGGCCTGGTTCGGCTCGTTGCCAGCGGTGCCGGCAGCGTGCAAGGGCAGTGAATTGCTCGGCGCCGAAGGCTGCAAGACCAACGGTTTCGACAATTTCGACAAGATCGCCTTCTGGAAAACCCCGCAGGCTGAAGGCGGCAAGTTCGTGCCGTACAGCCGCTGGACCCAGGACTACATCGCGATCATGGGCGGCAGGTAACACACCGTTTCTGTGGCAAAAACGCTTTTGTGGCGAGGGGGCTTGCCCCCGTTGGAGGGCGAAGCCCTCCCCTAGTCCGTCACTGCGGTCTGGCAGACCGCGTCCACCGTTTTCAGGGCTGCTGCGCAGCCCAACGGGGGCAAGCCCCCTCGCCACAGTCAGTATTCCAGCCACACATGCGCGAACACGATTCAGTTTTTTCAGAAGTCCAGGCAGGGCCGCTGCGACGGCCTTCGCCTTTTTGGAGCATCGCACCATGACGCTTGCAGTCCAGTTCACCAACGTTTCCCGTCAATTCGGCGAAGTGAAAGCCGTAGACCGGGTTTCCATCGACATCCAGGACGGCGAGTTTTTCTCCATGCTGGGGCCGTCCGGCTCGGGCAAGACCACCTGTTTGCGCCTGATTGCCGGTTTTGAACAACCGAGCGCGGGCTCCATCCGTATTCATGGTGAGGAGGCCGCCGGCCTGCCGCCGTACCAGCGCGACGTGAACACCGTGTTCCAGGATTACGCGTTGTTCCCGCACATGAACGTTCGCGACAACGTCGCCTACGGCTTGAAAGTCAAAGGCGTCGGCAAGGCCGAACGCCTCAAGCGCGCCGAAGAAGCCCTCGACATGGTCGCCCTCGGTGGCTACGGCGAGCGCAAGCCGGTGCAACTCTCCGGCGGTCAGCGCCAGCGTGTGGCCCTGGCCCGCGCCCTGGTCAACCGTCCACGGGTGCTGCTGCTCGACGAACCCCTCGGCGCCCTCGACCTTAAGTTGCGCGAACAAATGCAGGGCGAGCTGAAAAAGCTGCAACGCCAGCTCGGCATCACCTTCATTTTCGTCACCCACGACCAGACCGAAGCCTTGTCGATGTCCGACCGCGTGGCGGTGTTCAACAAGGGGCGCATCGAACAAGTCGATAGCCCGCGCAACCTGTACATGAAACCGGCCACCACCTTCGTGGCGGAATTCGTTGGCACCTCCAACGTGATTCGCGGCGATCTGGCCAAGCAACTCAGTGGCAATCCACAGCCGTTTTCGATTCGCCCGGAACACGTGCGATTCGCCGAAGGTCCGCTGGCCAGCCACGAGATTGAAGTCAGCGGTTTGCTACATGACATCCAGTACCAGGGCAGTGCGACTCGCTATGAGCTGAAACTGGAAAACGGCCAGACCCTGAACATCAGCAAGGCCAACAACCAGTGGCTGGACACCAGTGCACAGCACCAGACCGGGCAACGCATCAGCGCACGCTGGGCGCGCGAGGCAATGATTCCGTTGCACGACACCGTTGCAGGCGGGGTGTGAGATGAGCACCTTGGCTATTTCTCAAACCTCGTCAGGCGGCTCGCCGTTGCGCAGGTTTTCCAACCTGCTGTATCGCCGGCCGAACCTGTACCTGTCGATGCTGCTGGTGCCGCCGCTGCTGTGGTTCGGCGCGATCTACCTGGGTTCATTGCTGGTCCTGCTGTGGCAAGGTTTCTACACCTTCGATGACTTCACCATGGCGGTCACTCCCGACCTGACCCTGGCGAACTTTACCGCGCTGTTCCAGCCGTCGAACTTCGACATCATCCTGCGCACCCTGGGCATGGCGATTGCCGTATCGATTGCCAGCGCCATCGTCGCGTTCCCGATTGCCTACTACATGGCGCGCTACACCACCGGCAAGACCAAGGCGTTTTTCTACATCGCGGTGATGATGCCGATGTGGGCCAGTTACATCGTCAAGGCCTACGCCTGGACACTGCTGCTGGCCAAGGGCGGCGTGGCGCAGTGGTTCGTGCAGCACCTGGGGCTGGAGCCGGTCCTGCAGTTCGTACTGGGCATTCCGGGAGTTGGCGGCAGCACCTTGTCGACCTCGCACCTGGGGCGTTTCATGGTGTTCGTCTACATCTGGCTGCCGTTCATGATCCTGCCGATCCAGGCCTCGCTGGAACGCCTGCCGCCTTCGCTGCTGCAAGCCTCCGCCGACCTCGGCGCCAAGCCGCGCCAGACCTTCATGCAAGTGATTCTGCCGCTGTCGATCCCGGGCATTGCCGCCGGTTCCATCTTCACCTTCTCGCTGACCCTGGGCGACTTCATCGTGCCGCAACTGGTCGGCCCGCCCGGCTACTTCGTCGGCAGCATGGTGTATGCCCAGCAAGGCGCGATCGGCAACATGCCGATGGCCGCTGCTTTCACCCTGGTGCCTATCGTGCTGATCGCCATTTACCTGTCCATCGTCAAACGACTGGGGGCCTTCGATGCACTCTGACAAAGCTTCCCTGGGCCTGCGCCTCGCCGCCTGGGGCGGGTTGGTGTTCCTGCACTTCCCGATCCTGATCATCTTCCTGTACGCCTTCAATACCGAAGACGCGGCGTTCAGCTTTCCACCCAAGGGTTTCACCTGGAAGTGGATCGGCGTGGCGTTCTCGCGGCCGGACGTGCTCGAGGCCATCAAGCTGTCGTTGCAGATCGCCTCGATTGCCACCCTGATCGCCATGGTCCTTGGCACATTGGCTTCGGCCGCGTTGTACCGCCGGGACTTCTTCGGCAAACAAGGCATCTCGCTGATGCTGATCCTGCCGATTGCCCTGCCGGGGATCATCACCGGGATCGCATTGCTGGCGACCTTCAAGACCCTGGGAATCGAGCCGGGGATGTTCACCATCATCGTCGGCCACGCGACCTTCTGTGTGGTGATCGTCTACAACAACGTCATCGCCCGTTTGCGCCGCACCTCACACAGTTTGATCGAGGCCTCGATGGACCTCGGCGCCGACGGCTGGCAGACCTTCCGCTACATCATCCTGCCGAACCTCGGCTCGGCATTGCTGGCCGGCGGCATGCTGGCGTTCGCCCTGTCGTTTGACGAAATCATCGTCACCACCTTCACCGCCGGCCATGAACGCACCCTGCCACTGTGGCTGCTCAACCAGCTCAGCCGCCCACGGGACGTGCCGGTGACCAACGTCGTGGCGATGCTGGTGATGCTGGTGACCATGCTGCCGATCCTCGGCGCTTATTACCTGACCCGTGGTGGCGAAAGCGTGGCTGGCAGCGGTGGTAAGTAACTGACAACTCAATTCCCAATGTGGAAACCGGAACCTGTGGGAGCGAGCTTGCTCGCGATGGCTGACTGACATTCAACATTGATGTTGCCTGACACACCGCTATCGCGAGCAAGCTCGCTCCCACAGGGGGTCGGTTTCCACCGAGAAAAAACAACAGTTCCGAAGAGGACAAAGCCATGCAAACCAAACTCCTGATCAACGGCCAACTGCAAAGCGGCGAAGGCCCCGCCCAACCTGTGTTCAACCCGGCGCTGGGTAGTGTGCTGGTGGAAATCAACGAAGCCAGCGAAGCCCAGGTCGATGCCGCCGTGCGCGCCGCCGACGCTGCGTTCGACAGCTGGTCGCATACCCCGCCGAAAGACCGCTCGCTGCTGCTGCTCAAACTCGCCGATGCCATCGAAGCCCACGGCGAAGAACTGGCCAAACTGGAATCGGACAACTGCGGCAAGCCTTACAGCGCTGCGCTGAACGACGAGATCCCGGCAATTGCCGACGTGTTCCGGTTCTTCGCCGGCGCCAGCCGCTGCATGAGTGGTTCAACCGGTGGCGAGTACTTGCCGGGTCACACCTCGATGATCCGCCGAGATCCGGTGGGCGTGATCGCCTCCATTGCGCCGTGGAACTACCCATTGATGATGGTCGCCTGGAAAATCGCCCCGGCCCTCGCCGCCGGTAATACCGTGGTGCTCAAACCGTCGGAACAGACTCCGCTGACAGCCCTGCGCCTGGCTGAACTGGCGTCGGATATCTTCCCGGCCGGCGTACTCAACCTGGTGTTCGGCCGTGGTCCTACCGTCGGCAGCCCATTGGTCACTCACCCGAAAGTGCGCATGGTGTCGCTGACCGGTTCGATTGCCACCGGCTCGAACATCATTTCCAGCACCGCCGACACCGTCAAACGCATGCACATGGAACTGGGCGGCAAAGCCCCGGTGATCATCTTCGACGACGCCGACATCGATGCCGCCGTCGAAGGCATCCGCACCTTCGGTTTCTACAACGCAGGCCAGGACTGCACCGCCGCCTGCCGCATCTATGCCCAGGAAGGCATTTACGACAAGTTCGTGGAGAAGCTCGGCGCCGCCGTCAGCAGCATCAAGTACGGCTTGCAGGATGATCCGTCGACCGAACTCGGCCCGCTGATCACCGCACAACACCGCGACCGCGTTGCCGGCTTCGTCGAGCGCGCCATCGCCCAGCCACACATTCGTTTGATCACTGGCGGCAAGGCGGTTGAGGGCGATGGTTTCTTCTTCGAACCGACCGTGTTGGCCGACGCACAACAGGACGACGAAATCGTGCGCCGCGAAGTGTTCGGGCCAGTGGTGTCGGTAACCAAATTCACCGATGAAGCCCAAGTGCTGGGCTGGGCCAACGATTCGGACTACGGCCTGGCCTCCTCCGTGTGGACCGCCGACGTCGGCCGCGCCCATCGCCTGTCGGCCCGTTTGCAGTACGGCTGCACCTGGGTGAATACGCACTTCATGCTGGTTAGCGAAATGCCCCACGGCGGTCAGAAACTGTCCGGCTATGGCAAGGACATGTCCATGTATGGGCTGGAGGACTACACCGTTGTGCGGCATGTGATGTTCAAGCACTAAAGCATCGCGAGCAGGCTCGCTCCCACGTTTGGAACGCATTCCCCTGTAGGAGCGAGCCTGCTCGCGATGGCGCCACCGCAACACTGCAAACAGTAAATTCCTACAGATTCAGCCTGCCTGAAAAACCCTCGATTCCTACAACACGCGTCGCCAGAGTAGACTTGGCGCCGCGAGCGCCTGACCGATAGGCTTTGTTCCGTCGCTGCCAAATCAGCGGCCCGGAGTCGAAGCCGGAACATATCAACATGGCGCATCCGCGCCCCCATATGAGCTGGGGCATTTTTTGCCTTTCAGTCTCGCGTTATGGCGGGCCGTGTGGCGCGGGCCTCTCGGCTTCCATGTTGATCGAGAATGTTCCGACTTCGAACGCCTCACGGTCCGCCACCCAAATCTGTCGAAGGATTATTGGCGGCTCCTTTCTTCAACATGGAGTCGAAAAATGCACAAGCACACATCACATCCGACTGAAGCTCCTTCCTGCTTCATCCCTAAAGTCTTCACCCGCCACAACCGCTTCCTCCACGCTTTCATGCAAGACAACCAAGCCTGGTTCTGTGCCCAGGATCTGGGTCGCCTGATGGGCAAATCACTCAATGAACGCCTGACCCTGAAACTCGACCCCGATCAGCGTCGCACCGTCTGGCTGCGCAAAGACGGCAAAACGGTCGAAACCCTGATGGTCAGCGAATCAGGCATGTACGCCCTGTTGGTTCACCACTTCGTCCCGGAAAACCGCAACCTGCGCCAATGGCTGAGCAACGAAGTCATACCTTCGCTGCGTGATGCGAAATCAGAGCCTGTGGAGAACCTGCCAAGCCTGAGTTCCTTGAATTGGGCCGGAGTTTCGGTGCCCTTGCTGTATTACCAGCACCACGCCTGGATCAAGTGGCGAGACATGCCTGAGTTGATGCAGGTGCAGCGCCCCTTCCCAATCGCTGGCACTTGCCGTTGAAGGGATAAATCGAGCCGATCAAAAAGGGAAACTGTAGGAGCGAGCTTGCTCGCGATGGACTCAAAGACACCGCGTACATCCAGAACGGACGCGTCATCGTTAAAGACCATCGCGAGCAGGCTCGCTCCTACATTACTGCTCCAGGTCCACTCAAAACCGCGAAACACTCCTCATCGCGTCCACCAGATACCTCATCGCAATCCTGTCGCTCTCCGACAGCTCCCGATAGCGTTCCACCAGTTTCATTTCCTCGCTGTTGAGCCGGCGTCTTCGTCGCCCCAGGGCCAGACACGGAAAGATTCCCAACATTTCGGTGATGCCTTGTACTTTCGACATGGACGATGTCCTTCTAAACGTCAAAGAAAACTGCAAAAAACCGCATCGCCCTACCCCTTTTCGGCAGCCGCATCGTGCCGACTGAACCGCACCGGTCTTTCGGGCTTAAACCGGTCATGTGCACAGAATAGAAATAATCCGGGCGCTGAAAAGCGGTTTTTAGAGTAATTAGTCGAAAAAAGCAGAAATGCCCTCTAAATCAGAAACCCCTGTCGGAATTGTTTCCCGACATGTCTTGTTTCATTGCCGAGCCAGCGCAGTGCCATCAATCAATTTTGCTCCGCATTCGAACGGTTTAAGCTGTCGGGCATCTGTTTATAAGTCCGTTGCGTTTGGCCGAAGGCATGTCCGAACCGATATTTCTGATCCAGCACGTGCCAGGAACGGCGCGGGATTGCTCACGACAGGTTGTATTTATGCACCGCAGGAACTTGCTCAAAGCCTCCATGGCCATCGCGGCCTACACCGGTTTGTCCGCCACGGGCCTGTTGGCCGCCAAGGCCTGGGCCGCCAGCGGTGGCACCGCTGATGGCGAGGCCACCGCGTTCGATTTCGAGGCGCTGAAGCTCCAGGCCAAACAGCTCGCCAGCAATCGCTACCAGGACACCAAGCAACAGTTGCCGCCGACCCTGGCGACCATGACCCCGCAGAACTTCAATGCGATTCGCTACGACGGCAATCATTCGTTGTGGAAAGAAAACAAGGGGCAGCTGGACGTGCAGTTCTTCCACGTCGGCATGGGGTTCAAGCAGCCGGTGCGCATGTACAGCGTCGATCCGAAAACCCGGATGGCCCGCGAAGTGCATTTCCGCCCGTCGCTGTTCAACTATGAAAACACCACGGTCGACACCGCACAGCTCAAGGGCGACCTGGGTTTCTCCGGCTTCAAGTTGTTCAAGGCCCCGGAACTGGACAAGCACGACGTCGTGTCCTTCCTCGGCGCCAGTTACTTCCGTGCGGTAGACGCCACCGGCCAGTACGGTTTGTCGGCCCGCGGTCTGGCGATCGACACCTACGCCAAGAAACGCGAAGAATTTCCCGACTTCACCAAGTTCTGGTTCGAGACTCCGAACAAGGACAGCACCCGCTTCGTGGTCTACGCCCTGCTCGACTCGCCGAGCGCCACCGGCGCCTACCGCTTCGATATCGACTGCCAGGCCGAGCGCGTGGTGATGGAGGTCGATGCCCACGTCAACGCACGCACCGCCATCGACCAGCTGGGCATCGCGCCGATGACCAGCATGTTCAGTTGCGGCACCCACGAGCGCCGGATGTGCGACACCATTCACCCGCAAATCCACGACTCCGACCGCCTGGCCATGTGGCGCGGTAACGGCGAGTGGATCTGCCGCCCGCTGAACAACCCGGCCACCCTGCAATTCAATGCCTTCGCCGATACCGACCCGAAGGGCTTCGGCCTGGTGCAGACCGACCACGAGTTCGCCAGCTATCAGGACACCGTCGACTGGTACAGCCGTCGCCCGAGCCTGTGGGTAGAACCGACCACGGCGTGGGGCGAAGGCTCGGTCGATCTGCTGGAGATCCCGACAACCGGCGAGACCATGGACAACATCGTCGCCTTCTGGACGCCGAAGAAACCGGTGGCGGCGGGCGACTCGCTGAACTACGGCTACAAGCTGTACTGGAGCGCATTGCCGCCGGTCGGAACGCCGCTCGCACGGGTCAATGCGACCCGTTCCGGGATGGGCGGCTTCACCGAGGGCTGGGCGCCGGGCGAACACTATCCGCCAGTCTGGGCCCGTCGTTTTGCCGTGGACTTCACCGGCGGCGGCCTGGACCGCTTGCCTGAAGGCACGGGCATCGAGCCTGTAGTCACTTGCTCGAACGGCGAGGTCAAGGATTTCAGCGTTCTCAAGCTCGATGACATCAAGGGCTACCGCATCCTGTTTGACTGGTACCCGACCAATGACAGCGTCGAGCCTGTCGAGCTGCGCCTGTTCATCCGCACCAACGACCGCACGCTGAGTGAAACCTGGTTGTACCAGTACTTCCCGCCAGCACCGGACAAGCGCAAATACATTTGATGATCGGGTAGCACCCTGCCACCATTCGGTTTTCCGAACGCGACCTGCGGGTCGGTTCGGTTAACCGGATCATCCCAGTGAAATCCCAACGCAAAAAATATTTAATTTCCTTGTAAATCAACGCTTTGACCAATTCACACTGGTCTGGCACGAGTCATGCTCTACACTTCATCGACGAATGTCCTTTGCGCCGACTCATCGTAGCGCTCAGGTGTTTTGCAGCACAAAAGGGCCGGTGAACTGGCTCCATAAAAAAAACAATGTCGAGGAAAATTTGATGCGCATCGTTCCCCATATCCTGGGCGCAGCCATTGCTGCCGCTCTGATCAGCACGCCAGTTTTCGCCGCCGAACTCACCGGCACCCTGAAGAAGATCAAAGAGTCCGGCACCATCACCCTGGGCCATCGCGACGCTTCCATTCCGTTTTCCTATATCGCGGATGCTTCCGGCAAACCGGTCGGCTACTCCCACGACATCCAGCTGAAAGTCGTCGAAGCGCTGAAAAAAGACCTCGACATGCCGAACCTCCAGGTCAAGTACAACCTGGTGACTTCGCAAACCCGTATCCCGCTGGTGCAAAACGGCACCGTGGACCTCGAGTGCGGCTCCACCACCAACAACGTCGAGCGTCAGCAGCAAGTTGACTTCTCCGTTGGCATCTTCGAAATCGGTACTCGCCTGCTGTCCAAGGCAGACTCCAAGTACAAGGATTTCCCTGATCTGGCCGGCAAGAACGTTGTGACCACCGCTGGCACCACGTCCGAGCGCATCCTCAAGGCGATGAACGCCGACAAGCAGATGGGCATGAACGTCATCTCCGCCAAAGACCACGGCGAGTCGTTCCAGATGCTGGAAACCGGCCGCGCAGTGGCCTTCATGATGGACGACGCCCTGCTGGCCGGTGAAGCAGCCAAGGCCAAGAAGGCAAGTGACTGGGCCGTGACCGGCACTCCACAGTCCTACGAAATCTACGGCTGCATGGTGCGCAAAGGCGACGAACCGTTCAAAAAGGCTGTGGATGACGCCATCAAGGCCACCTACGCATCGGGCGAGATCAACAAGATCTACGAAAAATGGTTCATGCAACCGATCCCGCCAAAAGGTCTGAACCTGAACTTCCCGATGAGCGACGAGCTCAAGGCCCTGATCGCCAAACCGACTGATAAAGCGGCTGACGACAAGAAGTCCTGATTTCTGACTAACCTTATCTCCTGAGAGGGCCCTGGCCCTTTCAGGAGGTGGTCACTTCCTGCTGGCATTTTTTGGAAACACTCGAACCGGTGGCTGTCGAGCCGGGAGCGTGTGCCTGATCGTAAAGGTCGGGCGGGAACGGAGCTTCCCCCAAGCGGGCACTTGTACATTGATTGAACTGAGGGGAGACCCTAATGAATTACAACTGGGACTGGGGCGTGTTCTTCAAGTCCACCGGCGTGGGCAGCGAGACCTATTTCGACTGGTACGTGACCGGTCTGGCCTGGACCATCGGCATCGCCATCGCGGCCTGGATCATCGCCCTGACACTGGGCTCGATCCTGGGCGTCATGCGTACCGTGCCGAACCGTATCGTATCGGGCATCGCCACCTGCTACGTCGAACTCTTCCGTAACGTGCCGCTGCTGGTTCAGCTGTTCATCTGGTACTTCCTGGTACCCGACCTGCTGCCGGCCGACCTGCAAGAGTGGTACAAGCAGGATCTGAACCCGACCACCTCGGCCTTCCTCAGCGTCGTCGTGTGCCTGGGCCTGTTCACTACCGCCCGGGTTTGCGAACAGGTGCGCACCGGTATCCAGGCCCTGCCAAAAGGCCAGGAATCCGCGGCTCGCGCCATGGGTTTCAAGCTGCCGCAGATCTACTGGAACGTGCTGCTGCCCCAGGCCTACCGGATCATCATTCCGCCGCTTACTTCGGAATTCCTCAACGTCTTCAAGAACACCTCCGTGGCCTCGCTGATCGGTTTGATGGAGCTGCTCGCGCAGACCAAGCAGACCGCCGAGTTCTCCGCCAACCTGTTCGAAGCCTTCACCCTGGCAACGCTGATCTACTTCACCCTGAACATGAGCCTGATGTTGCTGATGCGCGTGGTCGAGAAGAAAGTCGCCGTACCGGGCCTGATTTCCGTAGGGGGTAAATGATGGAATTCGACTTCTCGGGCATCATCCCGTCCCTGCCGGGCCTGTGGAACGGCATGATCATGACCCTCAAGCTGATGGCCATGGGCGTGATCGGCGGCATCATCCTCGGCACCATCCTTGCCTTGATGCGCCTGTCCCACAACAAAGTGCTGTCGAACATCGCCGGCGCGTACGTTAACTATTTCCGCTCGATCCCCTTGCTGCTGGTGATCACCTGGTTCTACCTGGCGGTACCGTTCGTGCTGCGCTGGATCACCGGCGAAGACACGCCGATCGGCGCGTTCGCCTCGTGCATCGTGGCGTTCATGATGTTCGAAGCGGCGTACTTCTGCGAAATCGTCCGCGCCGGTGTGCAGTCGATTCCCAAGGGCCAGATGGGCGCTGCCCAGGCGCTGGGCATGAGTTACGGGCAGATGATGCGCCTGATCATCCTGCCGCAAGCGTTCCGCAAGATGACGCCACTGTTGCTGCAACAGAGCATCATCCTGTTTCAGGACACCTCGCTGGTCTACGCCGTCGGCCTGGTGGACTTCCTCAATGCTTCGCGCGCCAGTGGCGACATCATTGGCCGCTCCAATGAGTTCCTGATTTTCGCGGGTCTCGTGTACTTCATCATCAGCTTTGCCGCCTCGCAGCTGGTCAAGCGTCTGCAAAAAAGGTTCGCCGTATGATCTCTATCAAAAGCATCAACAAGTGGTATGGGGACTTCCAGGTACTGACTGATTGCAGCACCGAGGTCAAGAAAGGCGAAGTGATCGTGGTGTGCGGGCCATCCGGTTCCGGCAAGTCGACCCTGATCAAGTGCGTCAACGCCCTGGAACCGTTCCAGAAAGGCGACATCGTGGTCGACGGCACCTCCATCGCCGACCCGAAGACCAACCTGCCGAAACTGCGCTCGCGCGTGGGCATGGTGTTCCAGCATTTCGAGCTGTTCCCGCACCTGACCATCACCGAAAACCTGACCATCGCGCAGATCAAGGTGTTGGGCCGCAGCAAGGAAGAGGCCACCAAGAAAGGCCTGCAACTGCTCGAACGCGTCGGTCTCTCGGCCCACGCCCACAAGCATCCTGGCCAACTGTCCGGCGGTCAGCAGCAGCGTGTGGCGATTGCCCGTGCGCTGGCGATGGACCCGATCGTCATGCTGTTCGACGAACCGACCTCGGCGCTAGACCCGGAAATGGTCAACGAAGTGCTCGACGTGATGGTGCAACTGGCCCACGAAGGCATGACCATGATGTGCGTGACCCACGAAATGGGCTTCGCCCGTAAAGTGGCCGACCGCGTGATTTTCATGGACCAGGGCAAGATCATCGAAGACTGCAAGAAAGAAGAGTTCTTCGGTGACATCAATGCCCGCGCGGAGCGTACGCAGCACTTCCTCAACAAGATTCTGCAGCACTAAGCAAACACCGTTCCCCTAATGTGGGAGCGGGCTTGTGTGGCGAGGGGGCTTGCCCCCGTTGGGTCGCGGAGCGGCCCCTGCATTGCAAAGTCGAACCGCGTGTGTAGGGTTTACGACTGCTTCGCAGCCGAACGGGGGCAAGCCCCCTCGCCACAGAGCTCGCTCCCACAGGGGCCGGCGGTGGCTTGCAGATTTGTGTTGTGGTTGACCCAAGGCATCTGTGATGAAATGCGACCCCACTCTTTATCGCGCCACGTCGCCATCACTCGCCGTGAAACCCCGTCTGGTTCGTCATTTGTTCCTGCCGCCACTGATCATCGCCATGATGATCGGCCTGGGCTATATCGGCTTCTGGATCAGTGAGCACTACGGCATCCGCAGCCTCAGCGAAAACGGCCAGCGCCAGCTGGAACTGCACGCGCGCGCCGTCGAAAGCGAAATCAGCAAATACACCTACCTGCCCAGCCTGCTGGAACTCGAAACCAGCGTTTCGCAGTTGCTGGCCGACCCGACTCCGGAATACCGGCAGACGGTCAACGATTACCTCGAAGGCCTGAACCGACGCAGCCGCAGTCGGGCCATCTACGTGATGGACACCACCGGTCGCGTCATGGCCACCAGCAACTGGCGCGATGTCGACAGTTACCTGGGTGAAGACCTGTCCTTTCGCGCCTATTTCCAGAACGCCGTGCGCGGTCAGCCGGGGCGTTTCTATGGCATCGGCAGCACCAACGGCGAACCCGGTTACTACTTGGCCCATGGCCTGGAAGAACACGGCAAGATCATCGGCGTCGCCGTGGTCAAGGTCCGCCTGGAAGCCATGGAAGAACGCTGGCAACGGGCTCGCCTGGAAGCCTTCGTCAGCGACGAAAACGGCATCATCATTCTTTCCAGCGATCCGGCTCGGCGCTTGAAATCGGTGGTGCCGCTGAGCGAAGAAACCAAGGAAAAACTCGCCCGCAGCCTGCAGTACTACTGGTTCCCGCTCAACGAACTGCAGCCGCTGGCCCGGGAAACCCTGTCCGAAGGCGTGGAAAAACTCACGTTCCCGGCCAACAGCGAGCTGGTGTCCGACGATGAAAACATCAGCTATCTGGCGCAAACCCGGCCGTTGAGCGATACACCGTGGAATTTCACCCTGCTCACGCCACTCCAGGACTTGCGCCGCGAAGCGATCAACCAGGGGATCCTGGTGGCCGTGGCGTTTGCCCTCCTGGCGTTCCTTTTGATCGCCTGGAACGAGCGGCGCAAGGTGATCGCCACCCGCCTCGCAGCCCGGGAAGCCTTGCAGGAAGCCAACAATCAGCTGGAGCGTCGGATTACCGAACGCACCACCGACCTGCGCGCCAGCAACGAACGGCTCAAGGGCCAGATCCGCGAACGCCGGCTCGCCGAAGAGACTTTGCGCCGTGCCCAGGATGAACTGGTGCAGGCCGGAAAACTCGCGGCCATCGGCCAGATGTCCACCAGCATCGCCCACGAACTGAACCAGCCGCTGGCGGCGCTGCGCACCTTGTCCGGCAATACCGTGCGCTTCCTCGAACGCGGCCAGCTCGACGTAGCCAGCACCAACCTCAAGACCATCAACGAACTGATCGACCGCATGGGCCGGATCACTGCCAGCCTGCGTTCGTTCGCCCGGCGCGGAGACGACAAAGGCCAGGCCTGCCTCGGCAAAGCGGTGGACGCGGCCCTGCAATTGCTAGGCGCCCGGGTGGAAAATATTCAGCTGCAATTACACCGCGACTTCACCGATGTGCAGGTGCAGATCGACCAGACCCGCCTGGAGCAGATTCTGGTCAACCTGATCGGTAACGCCCTCGACGCCATGCAAGCGCAGCCGCAACCCGAGTTGTGGCTCGAAGGCGAAACGTTCGATGGCAAATACCGCCTGCGGGTGCGTGACAACGGCCACGGCATCGACGCCGAAGCGCGCAAGCACCTGTTCGAACCGTTTTTCACCACCAAACCCGGCGAACAGGGCCTGGGCCTGGGCCTGACCCTTTCCGCCAGCCTCGCCGCCGCCACCGGCGGTCACCTGGGTGTCGAGCACCCGGCCAGCGGTGGTACTGCATTCGTCCTCAGTTTACCGTTGGTAAGCCCCACTCTCGCCGAGCCAATATGAACAACGACCTTAGTGTATTGATTGTCGAAGACGACCCCCATGTGCTGCTCGGCTGCCAACAGGCGCTGACCCTGGAAGACATTCCCTGCATTGGCGTGGGCAGCGCCGAAGAAGCCCTGGAGCGGGTCGGCGACAACTTCGCCGGCATCGTCGTCAGCGACATTCGCCTGCCGGGCATCGATGGCCTGGAACTGCTGACCCGGCTCAAGGCCCGCGACCGCAGCCTGCCGGTGGTGCTGATCACCGGGCACGGCGACATCTCCATGGCCGTCGGCGCGATGCAGAAAGGCGCCTACGACTTCATGGAAAAGCCGTTCTCCCCGGAGCGCCTGGTGGACGTGGCCCGCCGCGCCCTGGAGCAACGCAGCCTGGCGCGGGAAGTCTCGTCGTTACGTCGGCAACTGGCCGAGCGCGACTCCCTCGAAGGGCGGATCATCGGCCGTTCGCCAGCCATGCAGAATTTGCGTGAACTGATCGCCAACGTCGCCGACACCTCGGCCAACGTGCTGATCGAGGGCGAAACCGGCACTGGCAAAGAACTGGTCGCTCGTTGCCTGCATGATTTCAGTCGGCGCCACACCAAACAGTTCGTCGCACTGAACTGCGGCGGCCTGCCGGAAAACCTGTTCGAAAGCGAAATTTTCGGCCACGAGGCCAACGCCTTTACCGGCGCGGGCAAACGGCGGATCGGCAAGATCGAACACGCGGACGGCGGCACGCTGTTCCTCGACGAAGTGGAAAGCATGCCCCTGCCCTTGCAGATCAAACTGCTGCGGGTATTACAGGAGCGCACCCTCGAACGCCTCGGCTCGAACCAGAGCGTGGCGGTGGATTGCCGTGTCATCGCAGCGACCAAATCCGACCTCGTCGAGTCGAGCAAGGCCGGCGAGTTCCGCAGTGACCTGTATTACCGCCTCAACGTGGTGACCCTGGAACTGCCGCCGCTGCGCGAGCGCCGCGAAGACATCCTGCAATTGTTCGAACACTTTTTGCAGCAGTCGTCCCTACGCTTCGATCGCACGGTGCCGGAGCTGGACAACCAGACCGTTTCGAACCTGATGAGCCACGATTGGCCGGGTAACGTGCGTGAATTGCGCAACGTTGCCGAGCGCTTTGCCCTGGGCCTGCCGGCGTTCAAGAAAACCGGTGCCAGTGGCGGCAATCAGGGGCTGGCCTTTGCCGAAGCGGTGGAAGCGTTCGAGCGCAATCTGCTCAGCGACGCCTTGCAACGCAGCGGCGGCAACCTGACCCAGGCCAGCCAGGAACTGGGCATGGCCAAGACCACTCTGTTCGACAAAGTGAAAAAGTACGGCCTGAGTCATTAGGGGGCTTGCTCAAAGCGACCCAGAACCTGTGGGAGCGAGCTTGCTCGCGATGGCGCCGGGCCAGTCGACATCATCGTTGGCTGAAACACCGCAATCGCGAGCAAGCTCGCTCCCACAGATGATCGGGGGGTTACAGGAGGTTGCGATCGGCCACAGGCTCGATTTGCGCCCAATGTGACGTGTCTTCTCGGTGCTCGCGCAAGTACGGCAACACCGCCGCCAGCAACGGCGCCTTGAACGCCTCCTGGAAACGATGGGCCAGGCCCGGAATCAAGATCAACTGACTGCCGCGCAGATGCGCCGCCAGATGCACCCCGTGCATCACCGGCAACAGCGGGTCGGCGGTGCCATGCACCACCAGCGCCGGCACCCGCAACTGATTGAGCAGGGTCACCCGGCTCGGCTCGGCGAGAATGGCCATGATCTGGCGTTTCACGCCCTCGGGATTGAACGCCCGGTCATAGGACTGCGCCGCCTGATGCAGCAACGCCTGGCGATCGTCGGTCACTATCGGGCTGCCCAGCGCCGCCAGCAGGTCGGCCTGTTGCTCCAGGGCCACTTCGCGGTTCGGTGCGCCGCGCCGCGCCAACAACTGCACCAGCGCCGCACTCGGGGCCGGCAAGCCTTCGGCGCCGGAGGTGGTCATGATCAGGGTCAGACTCTCGACCCGTTGTGGTGCCATGGCAGCCATGTGCTGGGCAATCATGCCGCCCATGCTGGCGCCCAACACGTGGAATTGATCGATGTGCAAGGCGTCCATCAAGCCCAGGCCATCGTCGGCCATGTCGGTCAGCGAGTACGGTGACGACACCGGCAATCCGAGTTTGTAGCGCAGCACTTCGAAGGTCAGGTTGGCGTCGGCCGGTGCTTGCCGCCAGGTCGACAGGCCGACATCGCGATTGTCATAGCGGATCACCCGGAACCCCTGCTGGCACAGGGCGACAACCACTTCGTCCGGCCAGTGAATCAATTGCCCGCCCAGCCCCATCACCAACAGCAATGCCGGATCCGACGCACGGCCAATGCTCTGGTACGCCAGGCTTACCTGGGCCAGATCCACCCGTTCGGTCGGAACATTGACATCACAACGCGAAGCCGCCAATGACGGCAGGCCGAATAAAAAGGCGGCCAAAAAAACAAATCTTGATAAGAAAACACGCATGAAGAAACACCGAAACGCAGAACCCCAGTAGAGCGCGAGTCTGATGAAGTTTGTTCAAGCGCGCTGCCACAGTTACGTGACAGTTTGATGAAGAGTGCCGGACGGTCATCAGACCAGACAGCAGCACGCGATAACTATGTACCACCATGCCTCTTCTCGAACGAACTTTAATGGCCCCGATTTTTTCACCCATCGGAGTCCTTCTTCATGCACGAATCACCTGCCGCACCGCTGGCCGACTTCGGCCACGTCGCCTCATTGGCCCGAGGCACGGATGAAAACCTGTACCTGAGCGCCTCGGCGCGCTGGAACGACTGCCGCGATCAATGGCTGGCCCTCATGGCACAGAACCCGCAAGTTCCCTTGACCACGAACTGGTGGCAGGCACGCGCACGCGGTACCGACGTTTCACGCAAGGCACAGGCCCTTCGCTTGTATCGCCAGCATTTCGAAGCGTCGTGCCAATTGGCATTTGCCCAGGGCACCTTGAATGCCGAACAGCTCAGCGTGCTGCTGGATCTCGTCAACCCGGCAGCGCAGACAACTTCCCCCGAGATCCTGGTTTACGTTGAGACCCTGTCGCTCGGGGGCAACAGCAGTCTGACTGACGAACTGGCGGGTGCTCTGGTCATTACCCGCAACACCGACCAACCGGTCACCCAGTTGCTGTATCTGCCGTCTCGGCAAGCGCCCTGGATGACCTTTGAAAATCGCAACAGTCTGGAACGCTGGTTGACCCAGCAGCAACCCGAACCCGAGGGCAGCCGCGTCACTGTCGATTACACCGTATTGGACACCCCGCAGCTGACGAAAAGTGCCGAGTCCCTTTTGGCGGGACTGGCCACGGCCCCTGCCGAGCGGCAACGCAACGACCGTGTTTTTGCCTCGCCCACCGACCTGCCCCTGCCGGATACAAGCAACGACATCGCTCCGTTCGGGCAACTGAGCCCCGACGTTCCCTTCAGTCTGCGTCACAGCGCTTTAGTGCAACAGCAAACGGCACTGCAAAACTTTCTGGGGCCGGACTTTGCAGGCACCACCGACGACCCGCGCATGCAGCGGCTGCAACAGCAATTCGACGCTCTGCGCGCCGCCGAACAGGCCAGCAGCGAGGCCGCAAGTGCCCTGTTAAGCGCCGACGATGCACCGCAACTGCTGGAACTGCGCCACTCGTCGGGCACACATTACAAGGCCCTGTACCAGGCGCGCCTGAGTGGCCTGCGTGCCGAAGCCGACCTGCAATTGAACCTGAATCAGATCAGCAGCGATGAATATCAGTGGCTGACGGCCGTGCTCGACGCGCCCGAAAAACCTCGACCGGCCGATGTGGTGGTCGCCCGACTGGTGTTGACCGCGACTGACAGCGAAGGCGACACCCTCCGCACGCAGACCCAGGAGCTCGACGGTGTACTGCTGTTTGCCCGGCCATCGGCATTGCTGCCGTCCGCCAGCGACAGCGTGTTGCTCTACTGGCCCGGACATTTCGGCGGCCTGCAACGGTTCGCCTCCCGCCAGGCACTGGAGCAGAAGATGTTCAGGCAGCCGGCCAACGACGACACGCAAGCGCTGCAGCTTTTGCCGCTGGCCGGCAACCCGTTCGAGTACGCCCTGCAAACCCAGCTTCACAGCTGTGAACAGCATGCGACGCGGCTGATGACCGCCAACCCCGTGCCCTCCCATGCCGGCCAACGCGCGGCGGAACTGGAAAAACTGCGTGAACAGACGCTCGCCCGCCTGACCGTCCCCACTGTCTCCGCGCGGGAGCTGGCCTTCGCACAAATCGTCGAGCAAAACCGCAGCGCCACGCTGGCAACACGCTTGCCGTCCTCCCTCAGCGCACTGTCCGCGGCCGAACGCGATCGGCTCAAGGCGTTGTTCACCGCTTACATCGCGGCGATGAAGCGCTCCCATCAACTGCTTGAACGGGAACTGCCACTGCGCGAGTCATTCAGCAAAAAGGCCATCGACGCCCGCCTGCGTAAAGACTTCGCCCTGACGCAAACCGCTGAAGTGATGCTGGACATCCCCGACACCACTACGTGGCGCAAGGTGCTGATCGAGGGCGCAGCGCCGGGAACACCGCAAAAGAATGTACTGACCGGCAGCGAACAGCGCAGCTTGTTGTCCCTCGCCGAACTGGCGCAAGGCAATATCGATCAGTCGATGTGGTATCGGGTGTCGTTGATGCGGGTCCAGATCAGCGGCGCCGACGAGGCGCAACGGCAGAAACTGAAAACCGGCATCACCCAGGACTACCTGCGCAACATGGTCACCGAGCTGGATCTGGCCGGGAAATACGAAAGGCTGATTCGCGAGACCTTCCTTGGCGCCCCTAGCGCCTCGGCCTTCAGCAATGAATTTCGTCGTGAATGCCTGAACGAACCGTGGCGGTTGATGCTCCAGTTGCACGGCGAATTCGCCGTGCTGGCCAAGGACATCGACGTCTCGGGCCAGCGCGTGCTGCAGATCGCCATCGACGCCAACAGTCGTGAAGCCTTTGCGGTCGACGGCAAGCGCATCGTGTTGTTGCCCGCGCACCTGACCGTTGGCGGCACGGACACGCCGGGCGAGGGGCCGAGCACCCTGGCCGGGGTGACTTTTATCGTCGAGCAGATCAGCGGCCTGACCCTGCTCTATCGGCCTGACTGCCCCGATGGGGTGTTTGTGCGTCAGTTCGACAGCCTTGAACAGGCGCGGACGTTCCTCTTCAACCAATGCCTGAACAGCACGATGGTCAACTATTTGGCCGGTCGCGCCCTGACCGGGGAATTTGCCTCGCACGTCAGCCGGATCAACCAGGCCCGGGTGAAAAACTTCGATGCCCTGATCGGCGTCGGCACCGCCTGGCCAGCCAGTACATCCCTGGCAGCGCATCTGCTCAATGTGCACATGGGCCGTTTGCTGGAGGCGCATCGGTCGACATCGCGCTCCAACGATGCCTTGTATCTTGAGCACGTCGCGCTGCGCTCCGGGGCCATGTTCAACTACTTGAAAATGGCGCTGGGCGTCGTGCCTTTCATCGGTACCGCCATTGCCCTGTACGACGCCTGGAACAGCGCCAACCAAGCAGCGGCGGCCTTCCTGCGCGGTGATGTCGGCCATGGCCTGGCCGAGGTGGAAGCCGTGTTGCTGTCGTTGATCGACGCTGCCATGGATGTACTGCCCGTTGTTGGCGCCACTTCCAGTGCCGCGCGCGCCGCCACTCGCGGGCGACAATTGCGCGCCCTGACCAAACAACCGGGCGCCTTGCAGGTCTCGACCCCGCAGCAGGTCCGACGCACCCTCGAACGCTTCAGGGGCTATGAGTACGAACACGAGATTTCCTTCGCCGGCCTGCAACCGGGCACCGAAGGGATTTATCGCAACGTTTATCGCCACGCCGATGGCGACTTCATGGTCAGCCAGGGTCGTATCTATCGCATCGAATTGACCGACAACCCACCGCAATGGCGCTTGAGTGCAACCAGCACCCGAACCTACAAACAACCCATCGCCCTGGATGAAACCGGCCACTGGAAAACCCATTACGCGGTGTACGGCACCGTGACGGCAGGCGGCGGAGCCGGTGGCGGCGCGGTGCTCGGCCACATGGCTGACGGCCTCGACCCGCTCTGGCCCGCCGCCATTCGCCGCTGGCTGCCACGCTGGTGGACGGATCGGGCGTTGCGACGCCAGTTGACGCTGACCAACACTGCCGATGCCTACTCCCGGCGCATCGGGACCCAGACCCGCAGTTCCAACACTGTGCTGGAACATTACTTCAGCCTTGACCGGGAGCAGCGCCAACCGCTTCGAGCCAATGCCGACATTCTTTGCGTGAACGACATCGAGCTGGCGCAGGCCCAGTACCTGAACCTTGAAGAACTGATGCTGATCAGCCACGGCCGCAGACGCATGCTGGTCGAAGATGCTCAAAGCCGCTGCGCCTGGGTCATCGTCGACCGATGGGTACGGCGGATCGCTTTGGTCAAGGAGCGCCTGGTGGAACACCTCAACCGCATCGATCAAATGATTGCCCGTTCGGAGGCCACGCCGTTCAGCAATACCACCGCACACATTCAACTGATGGCGCAACGCAAGGAAATCCGAATCGAGTTTCTCAAGGACTTCGACCGGCTTCACACTCAGGTCGCAGAAGCCAATCGATGGAACGGACGGATCACCAACCGCGTGCAAAAATCAAAGATGGCCCCGGATATGGCCACGGTTAACGAAAAATTCAGCGATGCCAACTACTACTATCTGAAAACGGCAAATGAGCTGGAGATCATCACTCACTACAACGCCGTCACCGACCAGTCCTGGGTCTACTTTCACGTACAGTTGAAACAGGCCCGCGACAAGGTCGGGCGAGCGCTGCTGACCCAACATCAATTGCCTGAAGTACAGGCCACGTTTACCCAGCGCAACAAGGTGCTCGAAGATTGCCTGGCGACCTATGCCGAATTTCGTCGCAACCTCGGGGCCTGGTCCCTGGGTTATCCGCAGCATCTGGATCTGGAGCAAGTCACGGCGTTTCTCGACAATCTGGCAGAAGTCGAAGCGGCGGCTCGTCATGCCATCAAGACTCGCCCGTCCAAAAGTGCGAAAGCGGTAAATGCGTCAAAGCAGCTGTTCGAGACGGAAGACAATCAGTTGCTCATCGGCATCGCCAGCACGGATACCGCAACCCGCCAACAGCGCTTCACCGTCGAGGGTGCAAATGGGTTCAGGGAAACCTGGCTACCCCGTTCCTCCAGCGGCAAATATCACCTCAGTGAACCCGTGGCGGCAGCGCCAACGGAACTTGTGACCGATATCACGCCGTTGCTGGTGGAGGCCAGGAAAAGGCTCGGCACCGTGGACGCCTACAAAAGCAAAGTCGAAGGCCACGCCCGTCAGGACATGTTGCCGGTCGATCTGGAACACATGATGATCAGTGAAGCCGAGGAACTGAACATGCGAGCCCGGGCCATCGAACGCCTGTCGCCCACGGAGACGGTCGCGCTGCAATTGCGCAATCGCGCGAATGAATTGACCCGTGCCGGCCGCACGTTGCGTATTGAGCAGACCCTGAACAGCAAAACCCCCACCGAGGGCTATCTGGACTATCTGCTTGAACAACGCGTGGTGGACATCCGCAAGGAGGGCGGCCTGCGCGATCTGGGCAAACGCGCAGACGGACGACGGGATTTTCTGCAGGAGTACGAGGTGCGCGACCTGCGCAGCGAACCGGCGCAACCCCTGTGGTACGCACACTTCCACTACACCTCGGCCAAGCCCCAGTTCAGCGACTTCGTCAAAGGCCATCTGAAACTGCCGGAACAACGCAACCTGGGCCTGCAATGGCAGAAGGACGTGGCCGCCAGTGGCGGTACGGTCGAGGCAATCTGGCGCGGAGACATTGGCAAACCGCTGGGCAACAAACACTTTTCCTCGCTGTAAAGCAACAACGGCGGAGCACACCATGTGCTCCGCCGTGCTTATGGTCGACAGCGGCATCAACATGAGACAAACTCAACGTTTTCGATTTATCGACAAGTTTTCCTCATGGAGCCTCCGGTGCTTGAAATCCGTCACCTCAAGACCCTGCACGCCTTGCGCGAAGCCGACAGCCTGGTGGATGCGGCCGATCGCCTGCACCTGACCCAGTCAGCCCTGTCCCACCAGTTCAAGGAGCTGGAGGAGCGCATGGGCATGCCGCTGTTCGTGCGCAAGACCAAACCGGTGCGCTTCACCAGCGCCGGTTTGCGCCTGCTGCAACTGGCCGACGCTACCCTGCCGCTGCTGCGCGCCGCCGAGCGCGACATCAGTCGCCTGGCCGGTGGCACGGCCGGTCGTCTGCACATGGCGATCGAGTGCCACAGTTGCTTCCAGTGGCTGATGCCGACCATCGACCAGTTCCGCGACGCCTGGCCGGAAGTCGAACTGGACCTGGCCTCGGGGTTTTCCTTCGCCCCGCTGCCAGCCCTGGCCCGTGGCGACCTGGACCTGGTGGTGACCTCCGATCCGGTGGACCTGGCCGGGATCACCTATGTACCCCTGTTCACTTATGAAGCGATGCTCGCGGTGGCCAACCAGCACCGCCTGGCCAGCAAGGCTTATATCGTCCCCGAAGACCTGCTCCCGGAAACCTTGATCACCTACCCGGTGGAACGGGACCGGCTGGACATCTTCACCCGCTTCCTCGAACCCGCCGACATCGAACCGGCCCAGGTCCGCACCTCGGAACTGACAGTGATGATGATGCAACTGGTGGCCAGCGGTCGCGGCGTGTGCGGCATGCCCCATTGGGCACTGCATGAATACAGCTCGCGAGGCTATGTGAAAGCCAAGCGGCTGGGTGAGAAAGGTTTGTTCGCCACACTGTATGCGGCGATCCGCGCCGACATGCTCGATGCGCCGTACATGCGCGACTTCTTGCTGACGGCCAAGGACACGTCGTTTTCGACGCTGGATGGGGTCAGCGCCGTTCGCTAGAACAATCAGACGATGCGGTCTTTGTGGCGAGGGGGCTTGCCCCCGTTCGGCTGCGAAGCAGTCGCGAAAACTGCAAGCGCAATGTGTCTGAAGAAATGCTGGGGAGCGCTTCGCACTCCAACGGGGGCAAGCCCCCTCGCCACAAAAGCTCGCTCCTACAGGGGATCTATGTGATGGTTATATCTCACGCCACATGTGGATCTTGTCGAAGTAATCCTCGCCCACCCGCACGGCCATCGGTTCCAGGCCGAACTGGACGAAACCGCAGCGCTGGTAGAGGTTGAACGCGGCATCGTTGCCGGCGGTGATGGTCAACTGGATCAGGCGCAAACCCGCATGGTTCTGCGCCTCGGCCAATGCCGCCTGAACCAGTTGATAGCCGAGCCCACGCTGGCGGACCTTGGCGGTCACGTACATGCCAAACAGTGTCACCTTGTGCCGGGCCTTTTCCCGAGGCTCGAACGCGAGGCCGACAATGCCGGCCAACCGGCCCTCTTCGAACGCCCCGAGCACCACGTCCAGCTTGCCGGTCAGGCGCGACTCCCACCAACTCAGCGGCATCGCTGCCCGCTCACGCACGCTCGAGGTAAAGGCCTGCGGGTGCAGGTCGTAGGCTTCAAGCATCAGCGCCCGGTAGTCCAGGGCATGGCTGGCATCAAGTCGTTCGATCCACATCCTCAGGCCATCCGTTTTTGCTCAAGCATCAGCCGCAGCGCCAGCCCCGACAATACAAAGCCCATGAAGTAGCGCTGCATCGCCAGCCAGGTCGGATTGTTGACGAACCACGAGGCGATGCCTGCGGCAAACATGGCGATCAGCAGGTTGACGCAGAAACTGACGCTGATCTGGGTCAGGCCGAGGATGATGCTCTGGGTGAACACCGATCCGTGCTCCGGCGTGATGAACTGCGGAAACACCGACAGATAGAACACCGCGATTTTCGGGTTCAGGGCGCTGGTCAGAAAGCCCATGGTGATCAGCTTGCGCGACGAATCCGGGGGCAACTGCTGTGCCTCGAACGGCGAGCGCGCACCGGGTTTGACCGCCTGCCAGGCCAGCCACAACAGGTACAGCGCACCGGCCCACTTCAACACCTCATAAGCCATCGGCACCGCCAGGAACACTGCAGTCAAACCCGCAGCGGCGGCAAACAGGTGCACGAAGAATCCGGCGACCACCCCAAGCAGCGAGATCACCCCGGCCTTGCGCCCCTGGCAGATCGAACGGGAGATCAGGTAGATCATGTTCGGCCCCGGTGTCACTACCATCAGCAACGCGGCAGCAGCAAAAATCAGCAGGTCTTGAAGCGGGATCATGGGCGAGGTCCTTTGCGTGATGATCAGGCGATCGCGGTCAGCGATGCTCGATAAAACGGCAGAATCAGGTCCCGTGTCAATGGCGCCAGGCTGACATCGCCGTCGGTGGCCGGGTCGATCCAGAGCACCTCTTCGATCTCCGCCGCCGGGGTGACGTCGCAATGAATATTCAGTTGAAAGAGCTCGGCGTGTACGACAAACCCCGGTTCGTTGGCGGCTGGTGCCGAAAAGTGACCGAGGTAAACGGCCTGCGCCGGGTCGATGTCCAGACCCAGCTCTTCTTCCAGCTCCCGGGCCAGGGCGTGGACCGGCAATTCATGGGGCTCGATCTTGCCACCCGGCTGCATGAACGCCGTGGTGCCGCGCTTGCGCACCAGCAACGTGCGGCCGTCAGGGCCGATCAACAGGGCGGCGGCGATGCGGATAATCCCGGAGGCAGGCATGGAAAACGTCGACATAAACAGAAGGCCCTTGACTCAAAAACGCTAAGGATCACATGTCCGCCCTGTAGGAGCGAGCTTGCTCGCGATGGTCGGGAACGAAAACGCGTAAAACCAGATGCCCATCGGCGCCCTCAGGTTTATCGCGAGCAAGCTCGCTCCTACAGTTTCCTTTATGCGGCTTCCTGGAAATCCATCTCCGGCGGCTGCCGACGGAAACCACCGGTCAATACCGCCAGGTACACCACGCCAATCGCCAGCCAGCTCAACCCCAGATAAACCGCCAGATGATCGAGGCTGACCATCAACCACAAATCCGCTGACAGGCCGATGAACGGAAACAACAGGAACAGCACGAATTCGCGCGGGCCTTTTTTCTCGCCACCGATCCAGTAATGGAAGATCACCGACAGGTTGACCAGACTGAATGCCAGGAACGCGCCGAAGTTGATGAACGAGGTCGAGGTGGTGACGTCCAGTTTCAGTGCCAGCAACGCCACCACCGCGCACAGCAAAATGCTGTTGATCGGCGTACCGAAGCGTTCGTGCAAGGTCCCGAAAAACGACTTCGGCAACACGCCGTCGCGGCCCATGGCGTACAGCAGCCGCGAACCGCTGGCCTGGGCTGACAGCCCCGAGGCGAACTGGCCAACGATCAGGCCGATCAGAAAGATCGACACGAACAGGTCGCCACCGATGTTGCGGGCAATTTCATAGGCCGCCGAGTCGACGCTGTCGAACTGGAACGACGGATGGGCGATCTGCACGAAGTACGACACGCCGACGAAAATCAGCCCGCCGATCAGGGTGATCAGCATGATCGCCCGGGGAATGGTGCGGCGTGGATCGCGGGCTTCTTCGGTCAGGGTGCTGACCGCGTCGAAGCCCAGGAACGAGTAACAGGCGATGGCCGCGCCGCTCATGATCAACGGCATCTGCATGTCGCCATTGAAGAACGGCTTGATCGACCACAACGGCGTGCTTGCATCACCGCCGACGTAATGCACGCACAGCGCGACGAAGGCGATCAGCACCAGGAACTGCACCAGCATCAACAGGGCATTGATGCCGTTGGCCAGCTTCAGGCCGACGATGTTGATCGCGCTGGTGATGCTGATGAACGCCAGTACCCAGACCCACTGCGGCACCGCCGGGAATGCGGAGTTGAGGTAGGCCGCGCCGATCAGCCAGATCGCCATGGGCAGGAACAGATAATCGAGCAGCACCGCCCAACCGGCGATGAACCCGAGTTTCGGGCTGATGGCCTTGCGCACATAGCTGTAGGCCGAGCCGGCCACCGGGAACGCCGAAGCCATCCGCCCATAGCTCATGGCAGTGAAGAACATCGCCACCAGCGCCGCGAGATACGCGGCCGGCACCATGCCGGCGGTGGATTGAGCGAGGATGCCAAAGGTGCCGAGCACAATGATCGGTGTCATATAGGCGATGCCAAACAGCACCACCGAGCCTAATGACAGGGTGCGTTGCAAACGAGCCATGAGCGACTACTCCGGATTTTATTGGATTTATGGCAGAGCCGAGTTCGGCGCAGGATTTTCGGGTGTTGCGTTGTTGTTCTTGGGTCAAGGATCGAGCATGTGTGTTGTTTGTGCCGGCCTCTTCGCGAGCAAGCCCGCTCCCACAGGGGATCTCGGGCGTTCACAAGACCAATGTGGGAGCGGGCTTGCTCGCGAAGGCGACAGCCCGGTCAACACAGAATCCGGATCAGCGCACAGGAATCAGCAGCTCCCGCAGCCCACCCGCCTGCTCAACCACCTCCCCCGGCAACCTCAGCCGCTGATCGTCCAGATAGCGGTAATCCTGGCGCGCCACCGTCAGCTGGTTCAGGTCCAGTTCGACCGCAAACTGCCCTTCCTCGCGTCCGGCTTCGAACAACAAGGTGCCCAGCGGATCGACCAATGCGCTGCCGCCGGCAAACAACAAACCGCCATCGCCCTCTTCCACCCGGTTGACCATCAGCGCAAACGCCTGGTTTTCCTGGGCGCGGGCCATGATGGCGGTGCGATGGGTCGGACCGTAGGGGTCCATGTTGCCGTTGGTGACGATCAACAGTTCAGCCCCCAGTTGCGCCAGGGCGCGGGCGCTCTCGGGGAATTCGATGTCGTAGCAAATCAGCAGGCCCACACGCACGCCGTTCCACAGGCAGGTGGCGTAGCGATCGCCCGCCTCGTAGACACCGCGATCCGAGGCCCACAAGTGAGTCTTGCGGTATTTCAGGGCGATGCCTTCGGGGGTGATCAGCAGCGTGGTGTTGTAGAAACGGCCGTTGTCGTTTTCGGCCATGCCGATGGCCACGGAGATATTGTGCTGGCGGGCAGCGGCGATCACTGCACTGACGGACGGGCCGTCCAGCGGCTCGGCCACCTCGGCCACGGACTCGGCCGAAGGGAAGCCCATCAAGTGGCCTTCGGGGAACAGGATCAGCTGCGAATCGGCTGCGCATGCAGCCATTGCCGCCAGGGTGCGTTCGAGGTTGTAGGCCGTGTCGTTGTCACGGCCTGCCAATTGGGCGAGTTCGACCTTCATGGGTATTCCTTGTTATGCGCCGGGCGGCAGAAAGATTGCCCGGTCGGTGTCTGTGCGCCAGTATGCGCAGCAAGCAACCGGGCGGGGAATTACGCCGCCGGGGTAACACGATAGGGGTAGATGCATGACACTCTCGTTGGACGACATCGCCTGGCACCGCTCGGTGGGGCAACTGATCGACGCCCTGGACAAGCCCAATTTCTGGACCCAGCTTGTACGCCTGCTGGACCAGTACGTGCCCTTCGACAGCTGGGTGGCGCTGCTTTTCAGTGCCGATCAGCGCCCCCAGGTGTTCGCCGAATGCCCCGGCGAAGACGGCAGCCCTGACCAGTTGTTCCAGGATTACCTGCGCGGCCTGTACCTGCTCGACCCCTTCTACATCGCCTGTCGCGAGCAATCGCGCACCGGGCTGTATCGCCTGTCGGAAGTGGCCCCGGAGCACTTTGAGCTGACGGAGTATTACCAGCGCTACTTTCGTCTGAATGTGGTGGCCGACGAAATCCAGTTCAATTGCCAGCTCGAAGGCGACCGCACGCTGTGCCTGTCCCTGGGCAGCACCCAGCGTTTCAGCGGCCAGCAGATCGCCTTGCTGTCGTTGATCCAGCCGTGGGTGCTCGGCCTGTTGCGCCAGCGTCTACCCTATGAAATCAACGAAGTCGTAGCCTTGGCCCCCGCACCGCCGCAAGCTGATTGGCGGGTACAACTGGAAGCCTCGGTGCAGCAACTCAAAGGCGCGCAGTTGACGGCCCGGGAGCTGGATGTCGGGCGTTTGATGCTCAGCGGTTGCTCCAGTAAAGAAATCGCCCGCAAGCTGGAAATCTCGGTCGAAACCGTGAAAGTCCACAAGAAACACATGTACAGCAAGCTGGGGATCAAATCCCAGTCCGAGCTGTTTTCGATATTTCTCCAGGCACAAAATGCCTGAATGACCTGTGGAGCACTTTGCTTTTATGTGGGAGCGAGCTTGCTCGCGATTGCGGTTTCATATTCAGCATTGATGTTGACTGACCCGCCGCCATCGCGAGCAAGCTCGCTCCCACAGTGTTTTGTGTTTTGTCCAAATATTGAGTCCGAACCCAAGGAAACCGTATGAGCCTGTCACTCCTGAGCCGCTACGCCTTCTTTGCCGTCTGTGTGATCTTCACCCTCGCCAGCCTGCCTTTTCTTGACAATGACTGGCTCTGGCCGATTACCGCCGTCACCGCCGTCCTCAGTCTGATCGGCCTGTTCGATCTGCTGCAAAGCCCCCACGCGGTGCGCCGCAATTACCCGATCCTGGGCAATATCCGCTACCTGGTCGAAGGCATTCGCCCGGAAATCCGCCAGTACTTGCTCGAATCCGACAGTGACGCCCTGCCCTTCTCCCGGGCCCAGCGCTCGCTGGTCTACTCCCGGGCCAAGAATGAAACCGCCGACAAACCCTTCGGCACGCTGATTGACGTGTATCAATCGGGTTTCGAATTCATCGGCCACTCCATGCGCCCCGCTCCCTTGAGCGACCCGAGCAGTTTCCGGGTGACGGTCGGCGGCCCGCAATGCACTCAGCCGTATTCGGCGTCGGTATTCAATATCTCGGCCATGAGTTTCGGCTCCCTCAGTGCCAACGCCATCCGTGCCTTGAACCAGGGTGCCAAGCTCGGCAATTTTGCCCATGACACCGGCGAAGGCAGCATCAGCCCCTATCACCGGGAAAACGGCGGCGACCTGACCTGGGAACTGGGCAGCGGCTACTTCGGCTGCCGCACCAGCGACGGCCGCTTCGACCCGGAGCGCTTCGCGGCGCAAGCCCGGACGCCACAGGTACGGATGATCGAAATCAAGATGAGCCAGGGCGCCAAGCCCGGCCACGGCGGCATCCTGCCCAAACACAAGGTCACCAAAGAAATCGCCGAAACCCGCGGTATCCTGATGGGCGAGGACTGCGTGTCACCGTCGCGCCACACCGCGTTTTCCACGCCGATCGAAATGATGCATTTCATCGCGCAACTGCGTGAGCTGTCCGGTGGTAAACCGGTGGGTTTCAAGTTCTGCCTTGGCCATCCATGGGAGTTCATGGGCATCGCCAAGGCCATGCTGGAAACCGGCATCCTCCCGGATTTCATCGTGGTGGACGGCAAGGAAGGCGGCACTGGCGCCGCGCCCGTGGAGTTCACCGACCACATCGGCGTGCCGATGCGCGAGGGCCTGTTGTTCGTGCACAACACCCTCGTTGGGCTGAACCTGCGGGACAAGATCAAACTCGGCGCCAGCGGCAAGATCGTCAGCGCCTTCGACATCGCCAGCGTGCTGGCCATCGGCGCCGACTGGGCCAACTCGGCGCGCGGCTTCATGTTCGCCATCGGCTGCATCCAGTCGCAGAGCTGCCACACCAACAAATGCCCGACTGGCGTCGCCACCCAGGACACCCTGCGCCAGCGCGCGCTGGTGGTACCGGACAAAGCCCAACGCGTGTTCAACTTCCACCGCAACACCCTCAAGGCCCTGGCGGAAATGCTCGCCGCCGCCGGCCTCGAACATCCATCGCAGTTGTCCGCCAAGCATCTGGTGCGACGTATGTCGGCAACCGAGATCAAGCTGTTCTCGCAGTTGCACGTGTTCCTCAAACCGGGTGAGTTGCTGACCGGTGAAGTGAACGGCGAGTTCTACTCGCGGATGTGGCAGATGGCCCGGGCCGATAGTTTCGAGCCCAGTGAAATAGCGGCGGCATGACCTCGCCACCCCGAGCAGAATCGCGCGTCACCAGCGCAGTGTTTTGCTCGGGGCCGGTTCTTTCATAACGATAAAACCGTAATCGCCGATCAGGTAAATCCGGTAGAACCGGCTTTCGACCAACGCCGGATAGCCCTGATAGCCGACCCGCGTCGCATTACGCCGCTCCTGCTCCGCCACCACGTTGGTGATGCCTGCTTTCGGCAGATTTTCGGCCAGCATGTAAAAGTCGGTATTGAGCAAGTAGTGCAGCACTGGCAGCTGTTTGAATGAGCCTGCCGCCGCCACCAACCAATAGTCGGAGTAACTCACCGAGAGGTAGATCCGCCTGGCCTCGCGCAGCGACTGATGGCTGGCGATGTCGTACGCAAGACCGGCCAGTGCCGTGGACGCAAAGGTTTTCTGCACCGTCAGCACCCGGCCATAAGCGAACGACAACGACAACATGGCCAGCAGGGGAATCATCAACAGCAGCGGCAACCGCTCATGGATCGACGCCAGCGCCAGATGCCCCAGGTAGAACAGCAACACCAGCAGCACGGCGAAGCCCATCAAGGTGCGGGCACCTTCGTTGAAGTCGCGGAAAAACAACGCGACACCGGACACCAACAGCGTCACGACGGGCAAAGTCAGCAAACACATCAGGCCGATCAACAGCTTCTTCGGCCCGCTGTCCTGGCGCGCCGCTACGTTCAATCCCAACCGCACCGCCCCGGCTATCGCGAGCAACAGCAACCCGCCGGACACCCAGAGCCATCCGCCATGGAACAGCAGCACGACTTTTTCCAGGACCCGGCCAATGTTGATCTGGATCTGCAATGAGGGATGCGCCGTCCAATCGAGCAGCAATGTACGGTTGGAACCCATGAAAGGATAAGCACTGACGCTGTAGATCAACCCGCCGAGGATGACCTGAGCGGCTTTCCAGCCCAGTAGGTCGCGCCATGGTACCGGGGTGGTTTTATCGTTGGCGGCCCTGAGCAACTCCAGGCAACACAGACCCAGGAACACATTCAGGCTGACTTGATACAGCCCCAGCGCCAAGGCAATCAGGAACGACGGCACCAGCCACTGCACGCCGCGCCAAGGGTGGCGAAAGGTGATCGCGTAGATCACCGCCACCAGGCTCAGGGTCGTGGTGGGACCGTCGTATTGATAAGACAGGTTCTGCAGAAAGAACGGGTTGTACCAGAGCGGCAACAGCACCAGGCAGCAAGCAACGGTGGGCCGACGGAAGTAATGGAACGTCAGGCTTGTCAGCGCCGACGCCATGGCCAGCGTGGCGATCAACAAGGGCAAGGGAAAGATGTTCGGCGCGGCATGGCTGAAGGTCAGCGCGTTGTAGAAAAGCTGGGCGAAGAGTCGGCCCTGTTCGGCCCAGGCCATGCCCGCCGCCAGCGAGCGCCAGTTGTCATCGATGTAGGGATAATCGGCGAGGATCAACGGCAGGACATACACCAGGGTGGCGGCCAGAAAAAACCGCCAGACCTGATGCCGGCTGAGCTCGCGAACGAAGACGTCGCTGAACCGCCCCATTCTAACGCCCGCCCCGGTCTTTACCGCCGACGATGTCCTTGATCACATAACGCGGCCGGTGCTTGGCCTCGATATAGATGCGACCGATGTACTCGCCGAGGATGCCGATGCCGATCAGTTGCACGCCGCCGAGAAACAGGATCGCAGTCATCAGCGACGGATAACCGGGAACGCTGTTGCCGAAGAAAATCTTGTCCAGCACCATGTACACCGCATAGAACACCGCGAACATCGAAATGCCGCCACCGACGTAAGTCCACAAGCGCAGCGGCACGGTACTGAACGAGGTCACGCCTTCCAGGGCCAGGTTCCACAGCTTCCAGATATTGAACTTGCTGCTCCCCACCACCCTTCCTGGCCGCTCGAACTCCACCACTACGGTGTTGAACCCGGCCCACGACAGCACGCCTTTCATGAATAACTGGTGCTCCGGCAAGGAACGGATCACATCGACCACCTTGCGATCCATCAGCCGGAAGTCCCCGACGTTTTCCTCGATGCGGGTGTAGGCGATGCGATTGAGCACACGGTAGAAAATCGATGCGCTGTGGCGCCTGAGGTAGCCGTCGGCGGCCCGGTTGCGGCGCTTGGCGAGTACCACATCGGCACCCTTTTGCCATTGCTCGATCAACAACGGAATGACGTTGATCGGGTCCTGCAGGTCGACATCCATGGGAATCACGGCATCGCCGCTGGCATGCTCCAGGCCGGCAAACAGTGCCGGTTCCTTGCCGAAGTTGCGCGAGAAATTGATCAGCATGACCTGATCATCCGCCTGGGCAAGTGCCATAGCCTGTTCGGCCGTGTTGTCGGAGCTGCCGTCGTTGATGAATACGATCTCGACTTCGGTGTCGCCTAATCTCAACTCCCTTCGCACCGCCTGATAAAACAGGTTGATGGACTGCTCTTCGTTGAAGACCGGGACAATGAGCGAGATTTTCATTGATCACGTCCGCGAAACACCACGTATTTGGAATATAGAAAACCGAACACCAGGCTCAACGCCGAAAACAGGACCACCGTGAGCAAGCCGTGCAACCGCCAGAGGTCACCCAGATGGCCGATACCCAGGCTCAGTGCCCCCATGCCCAAAAGAAACAGCAGATAACCCGCGACCGTGGCACTGGCGGCGAAAGTAAATTGCGCGTTCATGAAGAAGGAAAATGACGCGGCCACGCAGAAGGCGGCCAGGTTACTGATCGCCTGACTGAGGCCGGCTGCCACGCTCAACAGGAAAAAGATCTGCCAGTGAATCAGGGTGTTGGCGACCCCGATCACCGTGTAACTGGACAGCCCTTTCCACAACAGTCTCATGTGAGGCTCCCGTTTCAAGAACGTTGCACTTATTGATATTTGAGCCTGTTTACTGTCATAAATCGCAGGTCAAGCGGTCTTTCAGACCAGCGGTTGAGCCTTGGGGCAATGCCCGAGACATCCGGTAATATCCCGGTTTTGCAATTGCCCGCGAATCAGTCCACCCTGCGCGCCGCCGATTGGGCGCGTGGCCTTTGCGCCAGCGGCCAATCCCATTTTTACCTGCTGTTACGAGCCTGCTGTCATGACCTTAGCGCGCGATCACCGGATCGACTTTTTTCGTGGTCTGGCACTGATCTTCATCTTTTGGGATCACGTGCCCCACAACCCTTTGGGGCAAATCACCCTGCGTAACTTCGGTTTCAGCGATGCAGCCGAGGTCTTCGTGTTTCTGGCAGGTTTCGCATCCGTATTGGCGTACGGCAAAGTCCTGGCGCGCGAAGGCTTTCTGATCGCCTGCGTAAAAATCCTGCGCCGGGCGTGGGTGCTCTACGTGGTGCATATCTTCCTGCTGGCGATGCTGATGGGCATTGTGTTTTTCGCCAACAGCCACGTGGAAACACGGGATCTGGTGGAAGAAATGGGCATGCATCACTTCATCAGCAACCCGCAGCAGGCCCTGATCGATGAACTGCTGTTGCGCTTCAAGCCGAACCTGATGGACCCGTTGCCGCTGTACATCGTGCTGTTGGCGGGCTTGCCCCTGGTGCTGCCGCTGCTGGTGCGCAAGGCCTGGGTGGTGGTCTCGATGTCATTGGCGCTGTACCTGATGGTGCCGCTGGCTGGCTGGAACCTGGCGGCCATCAAGGACGGCGTGTGGTATTTCAACCCGGTCGCCTGGCAGCTGCTGTTCGTACTCGGCGGTGCCGCTGCGATTCACAGCCAGCGCCCGCGCCTGCCCCAGACCCGCCCATTGGTTCGCCAGCCGTTGTTTGTCGGTGCGGCGCTGTATGTCGTGGTCGCGGGTGTGTTGACCGTGCTGTGGCGTTGGCCGGAGCTGCACGATGCCGTGGTGCCGGCGAGCCTGCAAAACATCCTGTATCCCATCAGCAAGACCGACCTTTCCCCCGCGCGCCTGCTGCACTTCATGGCACTGGCCTACGTCACGGCGAAACTGATTCCCGACAGCGGATGGACACAAAACTGGCTCGCGCAGCAAAGTTGCCGCATGGGCCGTTTCTCGCTGGAGATTTTCTGTCTGGGCGTGCTGCTGGCGCCATTGGCGGACATGGTCAATGCGCTGACCGACGATGCTTTTGCCATGCAGATCTTCACGGCGTTGGTGGGTGCCGGATTGATGGCGTTGCTGGCGGCGTGGCTTGAGTTCAACAAGCGCTTGACTGGTCCAAAGCAGGTGGTAGTCGCTTGACTGATACCTGTGGCGAGGGGGCTTGTCGGATCGCCGCACCGCCCCGTTCGGCTGCGAAGCAGTCGCAAATCCGATATTTGCGGTGTGTCTGGCACAACTTTAGGGCCTGATCTAGGGACTGCTTTGCAGTCCAACGGGGGCAAGCCCCCTCGCCACAAAAGCCCCGGTTCGCAGATAAATGACTTTCAACAAAAAGCCCCGGCCAATCGACCGGGGCTTTGGCTTTTCAAGCGTTACAACTTACGAAGCCGAACGCGCCGCACCTTGCGAAACATTGGTCGGTTGCAGCTTGAACACGTAGAACAGCACCGTCAGCAGCACCAGGAACGCAGGCCCCACATACAGCGCCACGCGGGTGTCCGGGAAGTACGCCATCAGGCCGACCACCAGCACCAGGAACGCCAACGCCAGGTACGAACTGACCGGGTACAGCCACATGCGATATTTCAGGCCGGCCGCTTCGCTGGCGCTCAGGCCTTTGCGGAACTTCAGCTGGGCCAGCAGGATCATCACCCAGGTCCAGATCGCGCCGAAGGTGGCAATTGCCGTCACCCAGACAAACACCTTTTCCGGCACCAGATAGTTCAGCAGTACGCCCAACAGCAACGCGCCAATCGACAGCAGCAATGCACGACGCGGCACGCCGTTGTTCGAGGTCTTGGCAAAGCCCGCCGGAGCCTGGCCGTTCTGCGCCAGGCTGTAGAGCATGCGCCCGGTGCTGAAGATGCCACCGTTGCAGGACGACAACGCCGCGGTGATCACCACGAAGTTGATGATGCCGGCGGCGGTCTTGATGCCCAGCCGCTCGAACGTCATCACGAACGGGCTGCCCTGGGTGCCGATTTCGTTCCAAGGGTAGATCGACAGGATCACGAACAGCGCACCGACGTAGAACAGCAGGATGCGCCAGAACACCGAGCCGATCGCGTTCGGAATGGTCTTCTGCGGGTTCTTCGCTTCACCGGCGGTCAGGCCGATCATCTCCACGCCCAGGTAGGCGAACATCACCATTTGCAGCGACATCAACACACCCTGTACACCGTTAGGCATGAAGCCGCCGTGGGTCCACAGGTTGGAAATACCCAGGGCCACGCCGTCGTTGCCGAAACCGAAGGCGATGATGCCGATACCGCCGAGCACCATCGCAATGATGGTGACGATCTTGATCAAGGCAAACCAGAACTCGAACTCACCGAAGGCCTTGACCGCGATCAGGTTGATCGAGCCCATGCTGATCAACGCAGCGAGCGCCCAGATCCAGCGTGGTACATCGGGGAACCAGATACCCATGTACACCGCCACGGCAGTGATTTCCGCGACGCAGGTCACCAGCCACAGGAACCAGTAGTTCCAGCCGGTCAGGAAGCCCGCCAGCGGGCCGAGGTAGTCTTGGGCGTAACGGCTGAACGAGCCGGCGACGGGATTGTGCACGGCCATCTCACCGAGAGCGCGCATGATCACCAGGATCGCCAGACCGCCAATGATGTAAGACAGCATGATGGCCGGACCGGCCATTTCAATGGCCTTGGCCGAGCCCAGGAACAGGCCGACGCCGATACAGGCACCGAGTGCCATCAGGCGAATATGCCGCTCGCCGAGTTCACGTTTGAGCGGACCGCCCTGAGCGGTCTCGCCTTGGGGCAGGTGATTGCCTACGGGCATGGGGGACAACCTCGTCTTGTTATTGGATATGACCACCGAGTGGCGAAGCGCTGACCGATAAGCCATCGCGTCCCGAACCGGTTCTGCTTCGTGGGCAGAGTCGTCTTGTAGGAAAAACCCGCAAGATCAGTGGGAAAAACGGCGCCGAGTATTGCACAACAATGGTGCATCGTCATGCCCCTGCCAAAGTCGTACTTACCCTCGAAAAGGCTCTACTTCAGCCATTACAGACCGCCCCCTTTCTCCAGGTGCGATCACAACTGTGGCGAGGGGGCTCGCCCCCGTTCGGCTGCGCAGCAGTCGCAAAACAGGAAAACGCTGTGTGCCAGACAACCACCAGTCGCAGGTTTTAGCGCCGCTTCGCAGCGCAACGGGGGCAAGCCCCCTCGCCACAAAAACAACAACAGGTTTCTCACGCCGTCATTCCTTCACAGGTATCAGAGCTTTCACTCAACACATGCAGATCTACCCTGGACAACCGGGTACTAGCCTTGAAGGTGCAATTGATCCCCTCAAGGGAAGCAATGGAATACCAACTCAACCCAACTCCCACCGCTTGCGTCTGGGCCGATATTCCGAGAGCGGTCGGGCATATCTCGTCACCGCCGTTGTTCATGGTCGCCAACCGATCTTTTCGGATTGGCATTTGGGACGCTTACTTGTTTCAGAACTACGTCGAGCTCATGAAACCAACGTAGTGAACTCCATCGCATGGGTGGTCATGCCCGATCACTTTCATTGGCTGATGCAGTTGGAGGAAGGCAATCTTGGGCGTGTCATCGGAGCCATCAAGTCACGTTGCACCCGTGAAGTGAACGAAATCACTGGCCGCCGTGGCCCACTCTGGCAAACCGGCTACCACGACCGGGCCATTCGCGATGGAGAAGATCTTCTGCCGTTCGCTCGCTACATCGTTGCCAATCCACTCAGGGCGGGACTTGTGGATAAAATTGGCGACTACCCGCTCTGGGATGCGTGCTGGCTGTAAACAGGCAGTCCATACGCCGAGCGTTTTGTGGCGAGGGGGCTTGCCCCCGTTGGACTGCGAAGCAGGCCCCTCAATCAGGCAACCCCTGTTGTATCAGACACACCGCAAATACCGGATTTGCGACTGCTTCGCAGCCGAACGGGGGCAAGCCCCCTCGCCACAAGTGCTTCAATCAGCCTGATTATCGGTGCGTCCGTGCATCATTTTGCCCTTCACATTTTCTTCACCCTCGCCAACCACCGTCTAAGCTTGAGTCAAGTCCGATCAATCTGCGTGAATGGATCAGTCGACTATGGGCGCTTTGTGGCAAACAGATTCGAGTAAAACCGTGGTTCCGAATGAAAGTGAGGATGAAGCGCCGTTACCTGAAAAACCCCGTCGTTCCAGACACGGATGGGGTGCGTTCTGGCTATTGCTGTTGATTATCGCGATTGTCGTGGGGCTGGCCGCCATGAGGGAGATGCGCACCTCGAAGTTCCAGGCCCAGGAAGTCAGCAAATACGCCGCGTCACTGAGCTATGAGCTCAAACCCGGCCCCAGCGATGCGATTCGCTATCCGGGGGAAGGTCCATTCGATCGGCGCCTGGGCTACAGCTCATTGGGTGAGTTCCTGCCGCGCCTGATCAAGCGCAATTTCATCGTTGAGGCGCAAACCCGCTTTTCTCCGGCGTTGCTGAAGTACAGCGACAAGGGCCTGTTCGTGCCTTATGCCGAGAAAATCCAGGCCGGGCTGTCGATCACCGACTGCCGCGCAGCGCCGCTGTACCAGTACCACTATCCGCAGCAGCTTTATTCAACCTTTGCCTCGATCCCGCCGGTGGTGGTCAACAGCCTGCTGTTCATCGAAAACCGCTTCCTGCTCGACCCCAGGCAACCGCTGGCCAACCCGGCGGTGGACTGGCCGCGGTTCGGCATGGCGGCGTGGTCCCAGTTGGCGAAGATGTTGCACGTGCCCGGCCAATCCGCCGGTGGCAGTACCCTGGCCACGCAGTTGGAGAAGTACCGGCATTCCCCCGATGGCTTGACGGTCAATGGCGCGGAAAAGATTCGCCAGATGGTTTCCGCCACCGTACGCGCCTATCAGGCCGGGCCACAAACCCTCGAAATCCGGCAGAACGTGGTTCGTGACTACCTCAACAGCGTGCCGTTGTCAGCGGTACCGGGCCACGGTGAAGTGCACGGCATGGCTGAAGGGTTGCGCGTGTGGTACGGCTCCGACTTCAAACAGGCCAACGAAGCGCTGTCCAGCACCGCTACGGATCCAAAAACCATGGCGGAAAAAGGCCTGGCCCTGCGTGAAATGCTGTCGTTGATGATTGCCCAGCGCCGCCCGTCGCACTACCTGACCAAGGGTCACGATGAACTGGCCGACCTCACCGACAGCCATATACGTCTGCTGGCACAAAACCATGTGATCGACGCCGAGTTCGCCGCCGCCGCCCTGGCCAGCAAAGTGATCTACCGCGACTGGGCCACCCAGCCGACCATTCAACCGATTGAAACCAACAAGGGCATCAGTGTCGCGCGCAGCCGTCTGGCCGGCATGCTCAATCGCCCGCTGTATGACCTCGACCGCCTTGACCTCTCCGCCACCAGCACCCTGCAAGGCCAGTTGCAAAGCGAGGCCACCGAGTACCTGAAAAAACTGGCCGACCCTGAGTTTGCCACGCAAATCGGCCTGATCGGCGAACGCCTCCTGACCACCACCAGCACCACCCAGGTACGCTACAGCTTCACCTTGTTCGAACTGACCCCGGACGGCTCGCGGGTGCGGGTGCAGACCGACAGCACCGACCAGCCATTCGACATCAACGAAGGCAGCAAACTGGAACTGGGCTCCACCGCGAAAATGCGCGTGCTGACCACCTACCTGCAAATCATCGCCGAGTTGCACGACAAATACGCCGGCATGGCCGTTCCGGAACTGAAGAAAGTTGACGTGCCGGATCAGGATCGCCTGAGCCGCTGGGCGGTCGACTACCTGATCGAAAACAAGGACCGCGACCTGCAAAAAATGCTCGGCGCCGCCCTGGACCGCAAATACTCCGCCGGCCCCGGCGAGGCGTTTTTCACCGGGGGTGGCCTGCACACGTTCCACAACTTCCGCAAGGAAGACAACGGCCGGATACCGCCCCTGCGCGACGCTCTGCGCGAATCGATCAACCTGCCGTTCATTCGCCTGATGCGTGATCTGGTGCGCTACACCACCTACTCCGGCCCGAACAGCAGTGCCGAACTGCTCAAGGATGACCGCAACCCGCGGCGTCAGGAGTACCTGGCCGAATTCGCCGACCGCGAGGGCACTTCGTTCCTGCTCAAGTTCTGGAAGAAGTACAAGAACAAGGACACCCAGGACCGCCTCGACACCTTCCTCGACAGCATGCGCCCGACCCCGATCCGCATGGCCGCCGTGCACCGCTACCTGCTGCCGCAGGCCAGCCAGGAAAGCTTCAACGCCTTTGTGCGCTCGCACCTCAAAGGCGCCAAGCTCACGGAAAAGCTCACCGACGAACGTCTTGTGCGGCTCTACGAGGCCTACGGTCCAGGCTCCTACGACTTGCCGGACCAGGGCTTCATCGCCAAGGTCCACCCCCTGGACCTGTGGCTGATGGGCTACCTGCTCAATCACCCCGACGCCAAGTGGAGCGACATCGTCAAAGCCAGCCAGTTCGAGCGCCAGGAGGTCTATAGCTGGCTGTTCAAAAGCCGGCACAAGGGCGCCCGCGACAGTCGCATCCGCACCATGCTGGAGATCGAAGCGTTCCTCGACATCCACCAGCGCTGGCAGAAAGTCGGCTATCCGTTCGACCACCTGGTACCGTCGCTGGCCACCGCCATCGGCAGCTCCGGCGACCGTCCCGCAGCCCTGGCCGAATTGATCGGCACCATCCTCAATGATGGCGTGCGCATGCCGACCCTGCGCATTGACAGCCTGCATTTTGCCGCGAACACCCCCTTTGAAACCCAACTGATCAATGACCCGGACGTCGGCAAACGGGTGATGCCGTCCGAAGTAGCCACCGCCATGCGCGAGGCCCTGTCGCAAGTGGTCGACGCCGGTACCGCCAAACGCGTGGCCGGCAGTTTCAAACTGCCCGACGGCAGCCCGCTGGCGATGGGAGGCAAGACCGGTACCGGTGACAACCGCATCGAGGCCATCGGGTCCGGTGGGCGAATCTTGAGTTCCAAATCGCTCAACCGCACGGCGACCTTCGTGTTCTACATAGGCGATCACCATTTCGGCACCCTGACGGCGTTCGTGCCAGGCCGCTCGGCGGAAAGCTTTACCTTCACCTCGGCGTTGCCGGTGCAGGTGCTCAAGGGCATGGCACCGATCCTCACGCCTTACCTGCAACCGGGCACCCACACGATGTGCCAGCCAACCGAGGTGGCGGCGAGCCGCTAAGCCCGACTCAACGAAATGGAACGATGGCGGTACATATGTATTTTTCACTCTTTGATTTTTGGAGAATCGAGTCGCACCCGGCACCTTTAACAACCAATCTTTGCGCTTTTTTTAGGCTACATGCTTACCTAGTCTGGTCGTCCCCGGTACTGATCAAAGGACGATCAAACAATGCCCATTACCCCCTCGGCGATTCAAGGATCAGACCCGATCGCCATCGCCCCATTCGATAAAAGCATCCACTTCCATCAGGTCAGAAAGGCGATTCCGTCCTGGCTGTTGAACACCTCCCCATCTCGTGTCGATGCGCTGAAATCTGTCAGGCTGACGCTGCCCGACTGGCACAGGACCGCGTCGACAACCGCTCACCGCAAGTTGAAAAAAGCCAACCAGCTTAACTGGACCTCGCAGAACACCGTGGATCAGGCCCTGCGCGATCTGCTGGATATTTCAGCCTTTGCCAAACCCCTGCTGCAGCAAAAACTGAGGGACCGCTTCGGCGTCGAAGACGATGTCGAGGAAACCTGGCTGCGCCTGTATGCCCCGGTTAAGACGGCCTGGTGGGTCCATGACTTTTCCGCAGGAACCACCAGTCGCACCATCTCGCTGCTGGATGCCGCGCTGCACAACTTTTCCCAAGACGAGGCGTTCACCCAAGATTCCGAATTCATCACCCGCCCCGACGCACGCGGGCATTTCAACGTCAAACAGCTCAAGCACAAACTGAGCATCGAGCAGTTCAAGTCCGTGTGTCGCGAACTGGACATCGGCGCCCGCTATCAGCAGCACCTGCAAGACACTTTAAAGCCGAGCGACAAGGCAGCGAGCAATGTCCTGCGCCAAAAAGTCGTTCTCAGCCAGAAAAGCGCACTGAATGTCGCCGCGCAAATGGCCCTGATGAAGCACGACATCGACCAGGATGCCTATGACGTGGTGCAAGGCATGCTCGAGGATCGTTCACGGCTGAAGTGGAACGGCAAACCCGTCGACTATTACAACCTGGCGATGATGGACACGCGCCTGAGCGGCATCATCCTGATCGCGGCGGATACAGCCAGTGCCAGCGGCCCGGTCCCGGTGATTGCCTATGTGCCCCATGACCCGCAGCACCCGCTCAAGCAATACCCTTCGTCTCTGGAATTCATGGCGGAACTGACACGCCAGTTGCGCGATGGCGCATCGGTTAAAAGCTATCAACAGTTCTTCAGCCAGTTCGTGCCCCATGAGCAACGCGGGCATTTTTTTGCCGGATTGAACGCGCGTCTCAGCACGGTGAAATGGCAGCCGGTTGCCGCCGGTTCCAGCTTGCCGAGCTGGCGCGAAACGCCTGTGGATAAACCCGATCTGCATTTCAGTGTGTCGAGCATCAAGACCGACCGCGCGACGACCTTCAACAATGACCTGTGGGGCTACCGCTACCGGCAGACCCTCAACAAGATTTTCAACGATGCCCGGGAGATCGCCATCTCCACCGAATACGCCGACCGCATGGCCCGCTGGGCCTGGTGGGACAACCTGGAAAAAATGCTCTCGGACATCCTCACGATCGCCTTGCTGGTGGCGACCCCATTTGTGCCTGTCCTGGGCCCACTGATGCTGGCATACACGGCCTATCAATTGACCGATGGCGTGGTCGAGGGCCTTGTCGACCTGGCCGAGGGACGCTTGGCCGAGGCCGGCGAGCAGACCCTCGGCGTCCTGGAAAGCGTGGTCCAGTTGGGCGTGTTCGCGGCGGCAGGCGCCGTCGGCAATGTTGCGCAGGCGAAACTTTCACCGTTTTTCGAAGGCCTGAAACCGGTGCAGTTGGCAAACGGTGAAACGCGCTTGTGGAACCCTGACCTCAGCCCCTATCAACGCACCGACGTGGATTTGCCCGAGGACGCCCGGCCTGATGGCCTGGGTATTCACCAGCATCAGGGCCGACGCATAGTGCGCCTGAACGATCAACACTTCGAAGTGCTGGAAGACCCGGTAACCGGGCAACAACGCATCCGCCATCCGCAGCGTTTCGACGCTTACGCACCGACCCTGCGCCACAATGGCCGTGGGGCCTGGGTTTGCGAAACGGAAAACCCGCGGGAATGGGAAGGTTCGACCTTGATGCGCCGCCTCGGCCACAGCACCGATGGTTTCAACGATGAACAACTGGAGCAGATTCGCCAGATCAGCGGCACCGATGAAGCCGAGCTGCGCCGGGTGCACGTTGAAAGCGCCCCGCCGCCACCGCTGCTGACCGATACCCTGCAACGCCTGGCTTCACCGCCAATCGCGCCCGCCGCGGTACCCGCTGAAATCGCGCCGCTGTTCAGCGATTTCCCGGAGCTGCCGGCGACCGTTGCGGAACAAATCCATACGCGTGCCAGCGCCGCGGAACGTCAACGGATTACCCAGGAAAACCGCCTGCCTTTGCGCATGAGGACCCAGGCCCGAGAGCTGCAATTCGAAACACAAACAGTACGAGCGGCCCAGGGTCTGTACCCGAGCGCATCAATCACGCCCGACACCGAGCGCCTGGTACTCGGCACCTTGCGCTTTAACACCGATACCTTCGGCGACCTGCGCCTGGAGGTTCGCCAGGGCACATTCGATGGCGAGTTGCGTTGCAGCGTCGGCCCCGATGACGCCACGCGGGTGCGGGTGCTGATTCGCGACGAGGTCGGACAGTATCAGGTGCGTGATGGCGAGGATCAGCCGATCCATGAAGCCGATGACTTTTTCGAAGCCGTCCTGCAAGCCACGCAGGAGAATGGACAAAACAGCCTGGGCTACAAACCGGGGGATGCTGAACTGTTCAGGGAATGGGTCATGGTCAAATCGGCCCCGCCCAGCGAACGCCGCACCGTACTCGCCGACCCGCCCGTTCGCCCGGTGGCCGAGCATGAAACGATGTTGTTGGTGCGTGGAGGCTGGCTCAGCAGGGAAGGCCTGACACTGCACGAACGCATCCAGGATCTTTATCCGCATTTCAGCGAGGCCGAGGTCGACAATTTCGCCACTGCCCTGACCAACCAGGGTGAGCCGCTGAGGCTTCTGGAGGAACAGGAAAACGATCTCAACCAGCTGCGCAATCTCATCGATTTGTGGAGGGCGGAGTCCGCCGGGCTGGATGCCGATAATCCGATGCCTTTGCGCGGTGTTCGACAACACATTGCCGAGCGTTTACTCGCCTGTTTCGAACGAAAGAATACCGAGCTCGGCAGCCGTACCGAACTCCATGGCTATGCGTTGGATCTGTCTCGGGAGCTGCTTCCGATAGATCTGGAGTCCGAATGGCCGAAACGACCGCAACTGAAAAGGTTTCTGGACAAGGTCACCATCCTGAAACTCGATAACACACTGTTTTCCACCAAGGCGAATGGCTTGCTGAAAGATTTCCCCAACCTGCGCGAACTCAGCGCCAACCGATGCTACCTGACGCAACTGCCGGAAAACATCGGCGCCATGCATCGGCTCGAACGCCTGCGTTTGAGTGACAATCACATCGCGCTGGACGCCGCCGCCGTCGAGAAACTCAAACACCTGACCTACCTGGAAATTCTGCGTCTGGACAAAAATCCTCTGGGCAGGCCTGTCGATATCTCGCGCATGCCCCGGCTGAAGGTCGTCGGGCTGCGCAACACGGGCATTGCCACCTGGCCCGAAGGTACGCTGAGCAAAACCAGGCCCCGCGGTTTTCTGCTGGATCTTCGGGATAACCCGATCAGCGTGATCCCCGAGGTGGTACCCGGCTCACCGCAGGCCTGGGTCGTGGCACGTACCCGGCTGGACCTCGGCAACCTGTCGGAAGCAAACCAGGTTCACTATCAGGCGGTTCGCCGCTCGGTGGCGCTGCCTCCGGAGCCCATCGTGCCCTACAACAGCCAGGCCGAGTGGGTGGTCAGCTCGGATTACAGCGCGAATCACTGGAGCGATGTTCCCAGCTGGGGCATGGACCGGACCAATCTCTGGTCGGAGCTGGCCGATGAGCCCCAGGCACAGGGCTTCCTGAACGTATTGCTCGATACCCGCCTGAGCCGCGACTTCCAGAACCCCGGCCCGGCCCGGGATCAACTGGTGCAGCGTGTCTGGCGCATGCTCGATGCCGCCTACGTCGACACGCCTCTGCGGGAGAAGCTGTTCACCATGGCCGTCGCGCCGGTGGATGGCGCCGACGCCGGTGCGCAGTTGTTCAATCACATGGGCATCCATGTGCTCGCCTATGAGGCCCACGCGTATTCCACCGACCCGGCGCAGCTGGAGCAGAAGCTGGTGACCCTGGCCAAAGGCGCGGCGCGGCTGGAACAGGTCAACGACATTGCCCGTGCCGATGTCGCCAGTCGTGGCGGCAACCCGGACGAAGTCGAGGTCTACCTGGCCTATCAGACCGGATTGGCAGAGCGCCTCGACCTGCCCTGGCAATCGAAGGGCATGTTGTTCCGGCCGGTGTCCGGCGTCACTGACGCGATGATCGATCAAGCCTATGACACGGTGCTGGCCCTGGGCGAAGGCGATGGTCTGGTCGATCGAATGCTCGAGCAGAACTTTTGGCAAAACCATTTGAACGAGCGCTATGCGACCGACATGGAAGCCAATAAACGTCGCTATCAGGGCCTGTCGGATCAACTGGACACTTTGCGCACGACCCAGCGCGAATGGGCTGAATCGACGTCGGATACTCAGCGAGCTGCCCTGCGCAGCCGGCTCAGGGAACTGATGAACGATCTGCCGGCGCCGGACACGGTGGTCTTTGCCGATGAGCCATTGAGCGATGGAATTTTCGATCGCCTGCTGGTCGACCTCGGTGACGCCGAGAAAGAACTGTCGAGGCGCTTGACCCGTCAAGCCATGAAGCGCGCCGGCCAGTAAAAAGCATAAACATTGATGCTGGATGTGCCTGCCTCATCGCGAGCAAGCTCGCTCCCACAGGGGATCGGTGGTCGCCACAAGATCTGTGTACGACACCCATCCACTGTGGGAGCTGGCCTGCCAGCGATGGCGGCAGCCCCGAGCCTCAGACCTCGGAATCCCAGATCACGGTGACCTTGCCCCTGTAGAAAGGACCGGCACCCGGTTCGAGCATGAATGCCATTTGACTCTGGGGCACTTCAAAGTGCAGAACACCCGGCGCCCTGTCGACGTAGAAACCCGGCTGGAAATACAACGCATTGGCGGCGCCCGATCGCATTCGCATGTGCCTGACGGGTTGCCCGCTCATGTCGGTCAGGCCATTGGGCAGGGTGACAAAGACCTGCAGCTCCACCCCACGCTTGGAGACACGGTCATCGAGCATGCAGTCGTAGGCAGTGCTCCACTCACACTCCATGTACATCTTGAAACGCGATGAGGCCGAGATGTTGAAGGTCTGGTCACGGAACAACCGCACCGGTTTGCGCCCCGCCTGCAACCAGCTCTGCCAGCCACCGGCCGGTACCAATTGGACTTTCTCACCACCGGGCGGAATGTCGACCTTGAGGGTGTGCTGAACGTCGAGGTTGAAGTTCATGGTTAACACCGGACTGCTCGGCAGCATGACATCGCCGAAATCGAAGTCGCCGCTGGGGCCGATCGTGTAGGTGAGCGAGCCTGTGTAATGGCCTGCCAACATGCCCAATGGATTGGGCGTGACCAGTTCATAGGAAAAATCCAGATGGTCGTAGCGCAACCACGGAATATTGAATTTCGCCTGTTTATCACACGCGGCCTCAACCGGTGTTTTCCAGAAAAAACCGTAGTAGTTGGTACCGTAGTAACCCACGCCACTGTAAAGACATGGCGGCGGGGAGTTCACCCAGCTCGATCCCCATAAGAGGTTGTGCGCAATCCGATAATCATCGGCGCCGCCCACCAACTGCATCACATCTTGTGTCACATGCCTGGAGCCCACACCCGTAATCCTCACCTTTACAGTCTCCACTTCCCCGGATTCGTGACGAACCGTCAGATCACGCCATTGCGCCGGCACCTTGAACGTTGCGCCCTGGCGCGGCGATGCATGGTTGGCCGGGATCGCTTGGCTGGAATCGAATCGAATCGGGACTTGCAGGCTGAACGTCTTGTTTTCCTCACATTGCCCCGGATACAGCTGACAGTAGCCACTGGGCGGAGTAGTGTTCTTGAATTGGTTGAGATGCGGATGAGCCGAATCAGGCTTGAACAACGCCGTGATTGATACGTCTTGTGCCAACGCCTGGGGCATCAGCCACCACACCATTAAAAGGCTCCATAACCAAAAAAGCCGTCTTGAAAACAAAACACCTGTGACATTCATCTGTATCCATCTCCGAAAAGCCGCCCTGCTCCCTGGGTGGCGATATCCACTCGACATTCAAACGCTGCAACACCCGTGTGCTCTCACACTTTTGGGCCCTGTCAAAAACAGATCAGGGTGCCGCGGCACTGAAAATCAATTGCACCGTTCCGTAGTAAGTGCCGGGTTTGTAACCACCCACCGGCTCTTTCGGCTGGACTTCCAAAGCAAAGCGCCCGCCTGCCATGGCCTGCGCCGCCGATACCACTTCGCGCGGCGTCGCCTCGTGGCTCAACTCCTGGCCATTGAAGGTGACCCGCAAGTAGATGTTCTGGTCCTCCCGCCCGTTGAACAGATAGGGCTCGGCGTCCAGCCGCGCTTCGATCGCACTGGTGTCGTGCTTGACGTCGAAATTCTTGCGCAACCCTTCGAGCTTCGACGTGTTGCGATTCCACGGCAGGGTCTGTTCCAGATGAATCCAGTTCGTCTCGGCCGGTAGCACGTAAAAGCCCAGGGTCGGAATATCCGCCCACACTTCGAACGTGCGCTCTTCCCGTGCCGCGAAAACCTGGGCACACGTCATCACGCCCACACAGAGGGCGATGGCCGATTGCTTGGGGTACTTCACCCCGAACTCCGAAGGCCTGACACGTCAGCCACGCTCATTCGGCAGCAGCCCGGATACCGCCGTGGGCGTGATGTATGGCAGCTCCGACAGTCTGGCGATCGACAGCCCGAAACCCAGCGTGTACCCGGTTTACGTCACGGCCAACCGTCAGGGTTCCGTGGAAATCTATCGCGATGGCCTGCTGATCAATACACAGTCAGTGCCAGCAGGGTTGCAGACCCTCGACACACGGCCATTGCCGGGCGGTATTTACGAGGTGGAAGTGCGGTTGATCGAAGATGGTCAAATCACCTCGACCACCCAGGAGCTGATCTACAAGCCGAACAACTGGCGCAACCACGATGAGCGCTGGCGCTACAACCTGTTCGCCGGGCAGGAAAGCAAACTGCTGAGCAACTGGGATCAACAGAGCAGTGGCGATGCCACGGCGGGCGCCTCGATCAATTACCTGCTGCACCCACGGGTGATTCTCGGACTGTCGGCACGCCAGGTGCGCGAAAAACTCCAGTACGGCAGCTCCATTGACTGGACCCTGGGCAACAGCACCAGCGTCTACGCCAATCTTTACCAGACCGAAGACCACGGCACCGGCGCCGATCTGCAAGGCCTGTACAACTACGGCTCTGGCAGTCTGGTGATCAGCCACAACCGTAGCTGGCTCGACACCACCAACACTTATGACACCCTGCCCGACGGCACCCGCGTACGCCAACGCAATGTGTTCACCGGCCAGACCAGCAACTCGTCGCTGGCGCTGAACCACCGCATCAGTCGCAAGAGTTCGCTCAACGCGCGGGTGTCCCACAGTGAGGGCAATGTCGAGGGCGTCGGCGTCGACCTCGGCTGGACCCAACGGACCCAGCTGTTTGGCAGCGATGCCAATTGGCGCCTGTCGCTGTTCGACCGTCCGGGCAGCTTCAGCAGCGGCGATGCGCGCAATCGGGGGGTCGACCTGAGCATCAACATGGCGCTCGGCGGTCCGGGCCAGCAGATTTCCGGCAGCATCGGCAGCCGCACCGCCCGTGAGGGTGGTCGCGACAACAACGCCTCGCTCGGTTACCGCAAAGACCTGCAAGACCACGTGTTGCAGAGCGTCTCGGTGACGGCGCTGACCGACACTTATGGCGTCGGTTTGTCGAGCCTGGCGAACTTTCGCACCGACGCCATCAATGGCGACGGTTTTATCCAGCGTTCGTCCTTCAACAACAAATTCACCGGTGGCGTGAACCTCGACAGCACGGTGGTGGTCGGCGCGCAACGCATGGCGTTGACCAGCCAGCATCAAGGGCGCGGCGCCGGGATGATTGTCGACGTCGAGTCCGACATCGACGGTATCGCCTTGCGCGCCGACGACCTCAGCGGCGGCAGCGCGGCGCTGCGGCCGGGGCGCAATTTCATTCCGCTCACGGCCTACAAAAACAGTTCGGTGAGCTTCGACTTCGAAGGCAATCACGTGCCAGCGGCCAGCATCGAGCCGGCGCGCACTCGCTATCACCTGAACAAGGGCGGTGTGGAGTACCGCAAGGTGCGGGTGATGAAAACCCTGACCGTGCTCGGGCGTCTGCTCGATCCGCAGGGTCGGCCGCTCAAGGGCCACCACGTGATCAACCACGCCAGCCGTGGGGTCAGCGAGGTCGATGGCTTCTTCTCGATGGAAATGAACGCTGGTTCACCGACCCTGGAAGTGCGTTATGCCGATCAGTTGCTGTGCCAGTTCCGCCTCGATACCGACAAACACCGCAGTGAAAACAACGTGCTGATGATCGGTGATTTGCGCTGTTCGCCGGACACCTTGGCGGACGCCAATCGCACGGCTGAGACGGCGGGATGACGGATATCCGGTTCAAGGGATTTTTGAGGTCATGTCAAATGTTAGATATTTCACAAGTTAAAAGGTCAGCCATATATGCAGCCGCTGTTGTTGGAGTAGTCGTGGCGCTGTTCCCTGCTTCAGCCGCAGCGGTCAGCCGGAAAAAACTGCCCTCCAGTTCGCGCTGGGTGAAGAGCTCATGCACGGCGTGATAGGTCTTGTCGTCCGGTCCACCCAGACGCGCCAGTTGCATGTTGAAGGTCTGGCTCCAGTTGCCCAGGCTGCCGCTGGCTTCCAGACCGAAACGACCGCCCAGGTCTTGATCCTGGCCGCCGTTGAGATTGAGTTGATTGCGCACCATCAGGCCGCTGCTGCCGCCTTCAGGCTGATCGTAGAAACGCTTGGCTTCGCTGTCGCGCTCGGCATTTTCGGTGACGATCGACAGCAATGAATTTTCCAGGTTGTAGTGCACCGCCAGCATCTGCTCCGGGCATTGACCGCTGCAGGCGCCCAGCGCCACGCCGGGTTTGAGGATATCCGCCCAAGTCTCGCGTTCGCTGGCGCCGAAGCGGCTTTCACTGGTGTCGGTGAAATCGAGCAACGTCACCCGGTCATCGCGGGACAATACAATCATCGCCTCGCCCAACGGTTGCTGATCGAGTTCGACCCGAACCGCCAACGGAACGTCGAAAAAATGTTCCTCGAACTCTGCCGGCAAGCCTTTGGCCTGGGCCAGCAAACTTCGCGGCGTATTATCAACGGAAGCGGGCGCCGCAAATGCGCTGCTACATAACAGCAACGCAAGCGCTGCCGCGATGGGCGTCATCGGGAACATGAACGAATACTCTAATATCAAAGAAGTTGAAACCCGACCGGCAACTTTTAATATTGCCGATCGGTCACGTTACTTATACAAGTAAGCGCTTATAACTCTTGATCAAGTTCAAAGAGCAACCGGAGGAACAGCGTCGAACATCATGGTGACGGCACCGGTGTAATCACCTGGTGCAAAGGTGGTGCCTTGTGCCTTGATGTTGAGTGGGGCACGGTAATTGACATTCGATTCGGTCTCGCCAACCACCATTTGCGGAGTCGTGGTGAGCACTACATTGTTGAGTGCCACTTGCAGGCCAATTTTGGATGCACCACTGATCAGCTCCGGCACGCTTTCAAGGCTGGCATGCACCGAGCCGTTGTTGTTGCGTACGTCGAAGAAACCGTTGACCTCATCCATGGTGCCCTTGCTTGGAATGTAATCCATTCTCTGATCCTTGTTGACCAGATCCGGATCGACCGGTACCACGTAGAAACCGTTGGTCGGTACATGCGCGACAAGGTTGATGGAGTGACGGGCTTCACCCGCGGCAAATACGGCGGAAGAACTCAGAGCCAGAACAGCCAGAGGAGCAGCAAACGCGATTTTCTTGAACATCTTTCAGTACCTGTCTTTTAAAAGGATAAGCGCAGAAAGTTCAAGTTGAGCAAAACCGTCACGAGCAGCTATTTGCTCAGCTGAACTTTCAACGCCGAAAGATGATCGATCAATTTATCTGGAAAGTAAGCAGGAACGTTCCTGCAAGTGCGTAGCCAAAGTGCTATCACCCGAGAAAGAAAAAACCTGAAATAACTTAAAAACCAATGTCTGACTGTAAGAGAAATACTACAAACCGCACACTAACGGCAATGACAAGCAGAAACTAACGAAGTTACTTCTGTAAGACCAATACCACAAACCCCGCATTTAACAGGCCAAAACCCAACATTAGAGAGTTAACACTAATTTCAGGTTTTTCACCCGCACTGATTACCACTATTTTTGCGGTTTTGGCGGGGTCATCGGCTCGACGCTCGGAACGGCCACCGGTCAGGGGGGCTTGCTTTCTCGTTAAGATATATCTTAAGTTGTATCTAAACACGACGAGAGAAAGCAGAAATGAGAGACCATCATTCCCCCCACCGTGAACACGGCGACGGCCGCGACGGCTTCGAGAAACGTCCCGGACGTGAGCGCGGTGGTCGCGGCCCCCGGGTCTTCGCCCCCGGTGACCTGAAACTGCTGTTGCTGGCGCTGATCGCCGAACAGCCTTGCCACGGCTACGACCTGATCCGCCAGATCGAAGGCATGTTCGACGGCGCCTACAGCCCCAGCCCCGGCGTGATCTACCCGACCCTGACCTTTCTGGAAGAGAGCGAAATGATCCAGGGCGACGCCGAAGGCGGAAAAAAACGCTACAGCGTGACCGACGCCGGACGTCTGTCCTTGAAAGAGCAAGCCATCGCCCTTGAAGGTGTGCGGGTGCGCATCGATGTCAGCAAACGCTCGCTGCGCGGCCATGATCGCCCGCCCGAAATTCATGAAGCCGTGCATAACCTGCGCCACGCGCTGCAACTGCACCACGGCCGCTGGAGCAAGGAAGAAATCCGGCGCGTCGCTGTCCTGCTCAACGACACCGCCAAAGCCATCGTCGACGGCCCCGCCGTTCAACCCGTTCAGGAGAACGCCGAATGACTGAAGTCATCGCCTCAACCATTCACCGTGTCATGCACGAAATCAAACGCCGTCGCCTGGAAGTGTTGCGGGTGGTCGACCTGACTCCGCGCATGCGCCGGATTACCTTGGGTGGCCCTGAATTGGCAGGTTTTGTCAGCCTCGGCACGGACGATCACGTCAAACTGTTGTTCCCGCAAAATGCCGAACAGGCCGCGGCGCTGGAAACCCTGGTGCTGGGCGCCGGCAAGGACAATGGTCCGCTGCCTGAGATGCGCGACTACACCCCGCGTCGCTACGATCTGGACGCCCTGGAACTGGACATCGACTTCGTACTGCACGGCGACGGCCCTGCCTCGACCTGGGCCGAACAGGCCAAACCGGGGCAGTTCCTGCACATCGGCGGGCCACGGGGTTCGATGATCGTGCCGGACATGTTCGACAGCTATCTGCTGATCGGCGACGAAACCGCCCTGCCCGCCATTGCCCGACGCCTCGAAGGCTTGGCAGCCAATCGACGCGCATTGGTGATTGTCGAAGTGGAAAACGGAAAGGAGCAGCAAGTGCTGGAGAGCGCTGCCGAAGTCAATGTGATCTGGGTGCTGCGCGAAGGGGGCAAAGATCATTTGTTGAGCACGGTGCGCCAGATCCAGGTGCCAGCCGGCAGCCTGTACGCATGGGTGGCGACCGAGAGCAAAGTGTCGCGGCAGATTCGTCGGGTGCTGCTGGATGAGCACGGGCTGGACGAGCAGTTCGTCAAGGCGGTGGGTTACTGGAAATTGGGGGACAGTGACGAGGAGTGATCTGCTCGCTCAATCGCTGGTTGAAGACTTTGTGGCGAGGGGGCTTGCCCCCGTTCGGCTGCGAAGCAGTCGTAAAATCTGCTGATGCGGTGTTTCAGATAAATACTCATTGCAGCTTTTAGCACTGCTTCGCAGCGCAACGGGGGCAAGCCCCCTCGCCACAATCAGCGTTCACTTCCGGGCGGCACGCCACCGATCCAACCCAATCACCAGCAAGGCAATCACCACAAACCCCGTCAACAACCCGCCGGCATTGATGAACACCTGTGGATAACCCAGTTTCTCGACATCAATGAACGGGTAGGGATAAACCGCCAGCAAATGCCCGCGCAGCAGCGAATAGGCGAAGTAGACCAGCGGATAGATCACCCACAACCCGATGTGTCCCACCCGCAGCCTGCCCTTGGGCACGCAACTCCACCAATACACCAGAAACAGCAGCGGCATGACGTCGTGCAACAGTTCGTCGGCCAGCCATTGCCAGCCCTCGGGATGCCACAAGTGGCGCAGCAGCAGGTTGTAAGCGAGGCTCACCACGGCGATGCTCACGGCAATGCCACTACTGACCCACGGCTGCAAGAACCAGCGACGCGCCGCCGACTCGCGGGATGTCACTGCACAGGTCAGCACGGTCGCCACCAGGGTGTTGCTCAGCACGGTGAAATAGCTGAAAAAACTCACCAGCCCACCGATCAGGCTGGCGCCCAGCGTCCAGCGCGAATGGAAAATCAGGTACATCTGGATGCTCAACCCCGCCCAGCCGAGCATGGCAGCCACGACCACAAAACGACGGTGTAACGCAGAAGGGTTGACCATGTTCAAAGCGGTCGTTTGGTGCGCATCAACTTCACATACAAGCGCTCGACCTTCTCCCGCGCCCACGGGGTTTTGCGCAGGAATGTCAGGCTCGACTTGATGCTCGGGTCGCTCTTGAAGCAGCGGATATCGATGCGCTCGGCCAGCCCCGACCACTCGTAGTGGTCAACCAGCGCGTTGAGGATCTGTTCCAGCGTCACGCCATGCAGCGGATCAGTGTTGTGTTCGGTCATGCCGGGCCTTCAGCGATGTTGGAATGGGAAAGCCGCGCACCTTAGCCGAGGGCTTCTTCGGGTGGAAGCGATCTATCAAATGTAGGTGATTTTGGGATCCTGGAATCCTGTAGGAGCGAGCTTGCTCGCGAAAAACGCAACGACGCCGCTGGGTATCTGGTTTGACGCGTTATCGTTCACGACCATCGCGAGCAAGCTCGCTCCTACAAAGAGCTGACTGTTACAAAATCCGAAACGATGCATGTCATCAAAAGCCCTTTCTCTATTTGTAACGGAACATTATCCTTGCGCACGCTTTAGCTGAAACGCTTCTGCCAGTCACTTCTTCCGCTCATCCCCCAGAAAAAGATCAAGAATTTCTTCCCTATGCCTGATTTGCGATTTTCGAAAGACAGCGCTGTCTTTAAGACTGTCTCTTGCCACAACGCCCTCAAACTGATCGGCGGTTTCACCGCGTTCGGCCTCGCCACCTGTGTCCAGGCCGCTCCGGCATTCGATAGCGACTCACCGTGGATGCTCGGCGACTGGAACGGCACACGTACGGAGCTGGCGGAAAAAGGCTATGACTTCAAACTGGATTACACCGGCGAAATGGGCAGCAACCTTCACGGCGGCTACGACCACGACCGCACCGCGCGCTACAGCGACCAGTTCGGCCTGGGCACCCACCTGGACTTGCAGAAGATCCTCGGCTGGGACGATGCCGAATTTCAGCTGACCATCACCGAACGCAGCGGCAACAACATCAGCAACGACCGCATCAACGACCCGCGTGTCGGTGGCTTCACCTCGGCCCAGGAAGTCTGGGGCCGCGGCCAGACCTGGCGCCTGACGCAGATGTGGTATCAGCAGAAGTTCTTCGATGAAAAGCTCGACATCAAGGTCGGCCGTTTCGGCGAAGGCGAAGACTTCAACAGCTTCCCCTGCGACTTCCAAAACCTGGCGTTCTGCGGCTCCCAGGTCGGCAACTGGGCGGGCGACATCTGGTACAACTGGCCGGTCAGTCAGTGGGCGCTGCGGGTCAAATATCACCTGACGCCTGAGTTGTACGCGCAGATCGGCGCGTATGAGCAGAACCCGTCGAACCTTGACCGCGACAACGGTTTCAAGCTCAGCGGCAGCGGCACCCAGGGCGCAGTCCTGCCGGTAGAGCTGGTGTGGACGCCGAAACTCAACGGCCTGCCGGGTGAATACCGCGCTGGTTACTACTACAGCAGCGCTAACGCCACCGACGTCTACAAGGACAGCAATGGCCAGCCTGCCGCCCTGAGTGGCGAAGCCTATCGCAGCGCGTCGAGCAAACACGGCGCGTGGCTGGGCCTTCAGCAGCAAGTCACCAGCCTCGCCAGCGACCACTCTCGCGGCTTGAGCCTGTTCGCCAACGGCACGATGCACGACAAAAAAACCAACGCCATCGACAACTACGTCCAGGCCGGCCTCGTCTACAAAGGCCTGCTCGATGCGCGCGCCAGGGACGACATCGGCTTTGCCATGGCCCGCGTCCACGTCAACCCGGCCTATCGCAAGAATGCCGAGGCGACCAACCAGGCCAATGTTGTTTTCGACTACGACAATCCGTCCTACCTGCCGCCTCAGGACACCGAATACAGCGCCGAACTCTATTACGGCGTGCACGTGACCAACTGGCTGACCGTGCGCCCGAACCTGCAATACATCCGCCATCCCGGTGGCGTGGACGAGGTCGATGACGCGCTGATCGGCGGGATCAAGGTCCAGTCGTCGTTCTAAAAAACACCACACCCCCCCTGTAGGAGCGAGCTTGCTCGCGATGGACGTGAACGATAACGCTTGGAGCCTGACACCCCGCGGTGTTCTCAGGCTTCTCGCGAGCAAGCTCGCTCCTACAGGGGCTGCGTCAGCCAAACCCGTTTTATATGAACCCTGCCCGCACAAGATCGTCATCTACAGTGAACTTGCGCGGGACTACTTGAAACGTCACGGAGAATCACACTATGAGCACTGATGGTGCCTTGAGCCGAAGCCGTCTATTGCCGACCCTGCTCGGCATATTGCTTCTGCTGATGGGCCTGGCCATGCTGGCCGGGGGGATCAAGCTGAGCATGCTTGGCGGCTCGCTTTATTACCTGCTGGCCGGTATCGGCATCGCGCTGAGCGGCGTCCTGCTGATCGCTGCCCGCCGCGCGGCGCTGGGCCTGTACGCACTGGTACTGTTCGCCAGCACTGTTTGGGCGCTGTGGGAAGTTGGCCTCGACTGGTGGCAACTGGTGCCGCGCCTGGCGCTGTGGTTCGCCCTCGGTGTGGTGATGCTGCTGCCGTGGTTCCGTCGTCCATTGCTGATCAACGGCCCTGCCCCTATGGGTACTGGCGCCTTGAGCGTGGCCGTGGTCCTGGCCGGCGCCACCGCCGTGGCCAGCCAGTTCACCCATCCGGGCGAAACCTTCGGCGAACTGGGCCGCGACACCGCGGACATGACCAGCACCGCGCCGCAGATGCCCGAAGGCGACTGGCAGGCCTATGGCCGCAGCGAATTCGGTGACCGCTACTCGCCGCTCAAGCAGATCACCCCGGCCAACGTCGGCAAGCTGCAAGAAGCCTGGCGTATCCAGACCGGCGATCTGCCAACCGCTGATGACCCGGTGGAACTGACCAACGAAAACACCCCGCTCAAGGCCAACGGCATGCTCTATGCCTGCACCGCCCATAGCAAGGTGCTGGCGCTGGACCCGGACACCGGCAAGGAACTGTGGCGTTTCGACCCGCAGATCAAGAGCCCGGTGGGCTTCAAGGGCTTCGCCCACATGACCTGCCGTGGCGTGTCGTACTACGACGAAGCAGCCTACGCCAAGTCTGAAAGCGCTGCCTCCGCAGTGATTTCCGAGGCTGGCAAAGCCGTTGCCCAGGCTTGCCCGCGTCGTCTGTACCTGCCAACCGCCGATGCACGCCTGATCGCACTCAACGCCGACACCGGCAAGATCTGCGAAGGCTTCGGTAAAAACGGTGTGGTTGACCTGACTCAAGGCATCGGCCCGTTCACCGCCGGCGGCTACTACTCCACCTCGCCAGCAGCGATCACTCGTGATCTGGTGATCATGGGCGGCCACGTCACCGACAACGAGTCGACCAACGAGCCATCCGGCGTGATCCGTGCCTTTGACGTACACGACGGTCATCTGGTGTGGAACTGGGACAGCAACAATCCCGACGCGACCGAACCGCTGCCAGAGGGCGAACACTACAGCCGCAACTCGGCCAACATGTGGTCGCTGGCCAGCGTCGACGAAAAACTCGGCATGGTCTACCTGCCATTGGGCAACCAGACCCCTGACCAGTGGGGCGCAGACCGCACCCCGGGCGCCGAGAAGTTCAGTGCTGGCCTGGTCGCGCTGGATCTGGCCACCGGCAAGGTGCGCTGGAACTACCAGTTCACTCACCACGACCTGTGGGACATGGACGTCGGCAGCCAGCCAACCCTGCTGGACATGAAAACCGCCGACGGCGTGAAACCTGCGCTGATCGCCCCGACCAAACAGGGCAGCCTGTACGTCCTCGACCGTCGTGACGGCACGCCGATCATCCCGATCAAGGAGATTCCGGCTCCGCAAGGTGCCGTAAAAGGTGACCGCACCGCGCCGACCCAGGCTCGTTCGGACCTGAACCTGCTGGCCCCGGAACTGACCGAAAAAGCCATGTGGGGCGCCAGCCCGTTCGATCAGATGCTGTGCCGCATCCAGTTCAAGGAACTGCGCTACGAAGGCCAGTACACCCCGCCGTCGGAACAGGGCAGCCTGATCTATCCGGGTAACGTCGGCGTCTTCAACTGGGGCGGCGTTTCGGTCGACCCGGTTCGCCAGATGCTCTTCACCAGCCCGAACTACATGGCCTTCGTCTCGAAAATGGTACCTCGCGCCGAAGTCGCGGCCGACAGCAAGCGCGAGAGCGAAACCGCGGGTGTGCAACCGAACACGGGCGCACCTTACGCGGTGATCATGCACCCGTTCATGTCGCCGTTAGGCGTACCGTGCCAGGCTCCGGCCTGGGGCTACGTGGCCGGCATCGACCTGACCACAAACAAAGTCGTGTGGAAACGCAAGAACGGCACCAGCCGCGACAGCTCGCCATTGCCTATCGGCCTGCCACTCGGCGTGCCAAGCATGGGCGGCTCGATGGTCACCGCCGGCGGCGTCGGCTTCCTCAGCGGTACGCTGGACCAGTACTTGCGCGCCTATGACGTCAACACCGGCAACGAGCTGTGGAAATCGCGCCTGCCGGCTGGCGGTCAGGCTACGCCGATGACCTACACCGGCAAGGACGGCAAGCAGTACGTGCTGTTGGTCGTCGGTGGTCACGGCTCACTGGGCACCAAAATGGGTGACTATGTGATTGCTTACAAACTGTCCGAGTAAGTTTTAGCGGCAGTCAGAACAAAGGCGACGTCCGTGAGGACGTCGCCTTTTTTGTTATCGCAGATTTCAAATCACCCCCGCCCCCCCCTGTGGGAGCGAGCTTGCTCGCGATAGCGGTCTGACAGTCACTTCAAGGGTGCCTGTCCTTGCCTCATCGTCGGAACGCCGCCCGGAGCAAGCTCGCTCCCACAGGGGATAGTGTCGCCGCGAAATCCAGCTAACCTGTCTCTGCGCTGAACACACCTGCGAAACACCGCGTCGCAGAAAATGACCGTTGAAACCACCGCCAACCTGCCCCATCTAAGACCCATACCCATTGCGCAGGTGCCCCCATGAGCGACCAGCAGGAATTCCCCGAAGACCCGAGTGAATACGCCGATCCGGAAAACGCCCAGCAGCACAAACCTGGCAAAGGCCTGGCCCTGCCTGGCCAGAACCTGCCGGACAAGGTCTACGTCATCCCGATCCATAACCGACCGTTCTTCCCGGCCCAGGTGCTACCGGTCATCGTCAACGAAGAACCGTGGGCCGAAACCCTCGATCTGGTCAGCAAATCCGATCACCACTCCCTGGCCCTGTTCTACATGGACACGCCCCAGGAAGACCCGCGCCATTTCGACACCTCGGCCCTGCCGCTCTACGGCACGCTGGTCAAGGTGCACCACGCCAGCCGCGAAAACGGCAAGCTGCAGTTCGTCGCCCAAGGCCTGACCCGCGTACGCCTCAAGACCTGGCTCAAGCATCACCGCCCGCCGTACCTGGTGGAAGTCGAATACCCGCACCAGCCCACCGAGCCGACCGACGAGGTCAAGGCCTACGGCATGGCACTGATCAATGCGATCAAGGAACTGCTGCCGCTCAACCCGCTGTACAGCGAAGAGCTGAAGAACTACCTCAACCGCTTCAGCCCCAACGATCCGTCGCCGCTGACCGACTTCGCCGCCGCGCTCACCTCGGCCACCGGCAGCGAGTTGCAGGAAGTGCTCGACTGCGTGCCGATGCTCAAGCGCATGGAAAAAGTCCTGCCGATGCTGCGCAAGGAAGTCGAAGTCGCGCGCCTGCAAAAAGAGATTTCCGCCGAAGTTAACCGAAAGATCGGCGAACATCAGCGCGAGTTTTTCCTCAAGGAACAACTCAAGGTTATCCAGCAGGAGCTGGGGTTGACCAAGGACGACCGCAGCGCCGACCTCGAACAGTTCGAGCAGCGGCTGGTGGGCAAAGTCCTGCCGACGCAGGTGCAGAAACGCCTCGAAGAAGAAATGAACAAGCTGTCGATCCTCGAGACCGGCTCGCCGGAATATGCGGTGACCCGCAATTACATCGACTGGGCGACCTCGGTGCCGTGGGGCGTGTACGGCGAGGACAAACTCGACCTCAAGCACGCGCGCAAGGTGCTGGACAAACACCACGCAGGTCTCGATGACATCAAGGACCGTATCCTCGAATTTCTCGCGGTCGGCGCCTACAAAGGCGAGATCAGCGGTTCCATCGTATTGCTGGTGGGCCCGCCGGGCGTGGGCAAGACCAGCGTCGGCAAATCCATCGCCGAATCCCTGGGCCGGCCGTTCTATCGCTTCAGCCTTGGCGGCATGCGCGACGAAGCCGAGATCAAGGGCCATCGCCGCACCTACATCGGCGCGCAGCCGGGCAAACTGGTGCAGGCGTTGAAAGACGTCGAAGTGATGAACCCGGTGATCATGCTCGACGAAATCGACAAGATGGGCCAGAGCTACCAGGGCGACCCGGCCTCGGCGCTGCTGGAAACCCTCGATCCGGAACAGAACGTCGAATTCCTCGACCACTATCTGGATCTGCGGATGGACCTGTCGAAAGTGCTGTTCGTCTGTACCGCCAATACCCTGGATTCGATCCCCGGCCCGCTGCTGGACCGGATGGAAGTGATTCGCCTGTCGGGCTACATCACCGAAGAAAAAGTCGCCATCGCCAAGCGTCACCTGTGGCCCAAGCAGCTTGAGAAAGCCGGTGTGTCCAAGGGCAGCCTGAGCATCAGCGACAGCGCGCTCAAGGCGCTGGTCGACGGTTATGCCCGTGAAGCCGGCGTGCGCCAGTTGGAAAAAAACCTCGGCAAACTGGTGCGCAAAGCGGTGATGAAACTGCTCGACGATCCAAAAGCCGTAATCAAGCTCGGGCCGAAAGACCTGGAGGCGTCTCTGGGCAAGCCGGTGTTCCGCAACGAGCAGGTACTGGCGGGGGTCGGCGTGATCACCGGGCTGGCCTGGACCAGCATGGGCGGTGCAACCCTGCCGATCGAAGCCACGCGCATCCACACCCTCAACCGTGGGTTCAAGCTCACCGGGCAATTGGGTGATGTGATGAAAGAGTCGGCGGAAATCGCCTACAGCTACGTCAGTTCGCACCTGAAGTCCTATGGCGGCGATCCGAAATTCTTCGACGAAGCCTTCGTCCATCTGCACGTGCCGGAAGGCGCGACGCCAAAAGACGGCCCGAGCGCCGGCGTGACCATGGCCAGCGCCCTGCTGTCGCTGGCACGTAATCAGCCACCGAAAAAAGGCGTGGCCATGACCGGCGAACTGACGTTGACCGGGCATGTATTGCCGATTGGCGGGGTACGGGAAAAAGTGATTGCGGCGCGGCGGCAGAAGATTTTCGAACTGATTCTGCCGGAGGCCAACCGCGGGAATTTCGAGGAGCTGCCGGAATACCTGAAGGAAGGCATTACCGTGCACTTCGCCAAGCGCTTTGCGGATGTGGCGAAGGTGTTGTTCTGATTAAACAGTGTGATTTCGAAATGGTCAGGCTCGTAACCTGACCATTTTTTCGAGGCCAGCAATAACTAAAAATACATAATTAATAGGTTTGTAATCCTATCAGAACAGAGAGTACATCCAGGCACTTCGGCTCTATATCCTCAAGGTTCAAATCATTCGTGCGAGAAGCACAAAGGAGAGAACCCCATGGATATCAAACAACGAAGAAATCTTGTCGACGAGCGCATTGATGACAATGTCAAATTTCGCCGTTGCTGCCCAAACAACCACTTGAATGCAACCCTTCAGAATCGTGAAGACTTTCAGTCCGAAGAATTTTTCGCCAGCGTCGGAAACAGGGAAATCCTCGCTATTTTCAAGGCCGGAGAAAAAAACACCCCACTCGACCGGGCCTTTGACATTTACATGCCCAAGCATATCGAGACGGGAATCTACACACTGAACTCTCCGGACCATTTGATAGAAATTGCCTATACCGAAAACTTCCCTGCCTACACCAGCCATTGGGCATTGGAAGGTGTCATGAACTTGACCGTGAGTAACGAAACACAACAGTACTCTGGCAACGTCGTTATGAAGTTCAAAGATCTGCATGGCATCGAATTTACATCAGAAAGCGATTTCTGTTTTTCTCTTGTGAGTTAACCGTTAAGCACTACCAGTAAATATTTTCTTTATCCCGAGCAGGTCGCTCTCACGAGGTTACCTCTACCCCCTGTGTGTGGCCCGCTCGCGATAGCGTCAACTCTTACACCCCCATTGCGGGCGACTGTCACACTTTGTCTCATCTCGGTTATGCTCGCCGTTCGTCGTGAACGCCGGAGCCACTGACCACATGTCCCCCATTCGCCTGCTTGTCCCCCTCGCCCTCGCCTTGCTGGCCGCGTGTGCCACGCAACCGAAACAAAACGTGACCGTGGAAAAACAAAGCGAATGTCCGGTGAAACTCAGCAACGGGCAAAACCTGATCCTGACCCTGCCGAGCAATCCGACCACGGGCTATCGCTGGGCGATCCAGGATTCGGCTGGTGGCGTCTTGCACACCCTGGGGCCAGAGGTTTATCGAAACCCGGAAGATGCCGGCATCGTCGGCGCGGCCGGGGTCTCGACCTGGCGCTTTCAGGCGTTTGCGACCGGCACCGGGCGTTTGCGCCTGACCTCGCAACAGCCGTGGGCGCCGGAAGTACTGCCGGTGGATTCGTTCGACTGCGCGATCTCGGTTAACTGACCGTGGGCTGGCTGATTCTGGCGCTGATGGGCGCAGTGACCTTCCTTTATGGCCTGAGCGTGCATGCGTCCCTGCTGTGCCTGCTGGTCAAGCCGCTGCCGGTGCTGGCCCTGCTTGGCTGGTTGCATGACGCACCACCAGGCGAATATCGGCGCTGGATCAGCCTGGGGTTGATTTTCTCCCTGGTCGGCGACGTGTTGCTGGCATGGCCGGGGGATTTGTTCGTGTTCGGCCTTGGGGCGTTTCTGGTTGCGCATCTGGCCTATCTGAAAGCGTATTTGAGCGATTGCCGGCGCCTGGCATTGCTGCCACTGGTGCTGGCCCTCGGCGTCGGCGCCGTCCTGCTGGGGATTCTGATTTCCAACGGCCTCGGGCCATTGTTGGTGCCTGTGATTGTCTATGGCACGGCGATCAGCGCCATGCTCTGGCGCGCCCTGGCCCGACTCGGGACCGATGTGCCCAAACGCTCGGCGCTACTGGCGGCGGCGGGCGCAGTGGCATTCGTGTTCTCCGACAGCGTGATTGGCATCAGCCGGTTTGTGGTGCCGTTCGACGCGGCGTCGTACGTGATCATCCTCAGCTATTGGCTGGGGCAATGGGGGATCACGGCATCGGCGTTCACTCAGAAACCGCGCTGACCCCATCGCGAGCAAGCTCGCTCCCACAGGTATTGCACAGCCCTTGTGGGAGCGAGCTTGCTCGCGATAGCAATATCACTGAACACACAGACTTTGCAGGCTGCTTGGCGGTTTATCAGACAACCCGCGCATCCCCGCGCCAACTTGGCTAAAATGCCGGCCTTTTCCACCTACACCGCTGGAACCGCCGTGAGCAAAGAACCCGATCGCCTTTTCGCCCAGCCTCTGGCCCAGGTGCCTGACTTCGCCTTCAACGAGGACGTGGTGCGGGTGTTCCCGGACATGATCAAGCGCTCGGTGCCGGGTTATCCGACCATCGTCGAAAACCTCGGCGTGCTCGCCGCGCAGTTCGCCCAGCCGGGCAGCGTGCTGTATGACCTGGGCTCGTCGCTCGGTGCCGTGACCCAGGCCTTGCGCCGGCACGTGCGCACCGATGGCTGCCGGGTGATCGCTGTGGATAACTCCGCAGCGATGGTCGAACGCTGCCGCGAGTACCTCAACGGGCAGGATTCGATGTTCCAGGAGTTGCTGCCGGTGGAGGTGATCGAAGGCGACATCCTCGCCCTGGAGTTCCAGCCGGCCTCGGTGGTGGCGCTGAACTTCACCCTGCAGTTCATCGCCCCGGACCAACGCACGGCATTGCTGTCGCGCATCCGTCAGTCGCTGTTGCCCGGCGGCGCCCTGATCCTCTCGGAAAAACTGCGTTTCGAAGACGAGCAGGAACACGCGTTGCTCACCGACCTGCATATCGCTTTCAAACGCGCCAACGGCTACAGCGAACTGGAAATCGCCCAGAAGCGCAGCGCCATCGAAAACGTCATGAAGCCCGACAGCCTCGAAGAACACCGCGAACGCCTGCTGGCCGCCGGGTTCTCGAAAGTCGTGCCGTGGTTCCAGTGTCTTAACTTTGCCTCGTTGATTGCCTTGCCATGATTGATCTGTCTCCCCTCGCCCGCCGTCTGGCCGGCACGCCGCTGGCCGAATGGGCCAACACTCTGCAAGCGCAACTCGACAAGAAAATGGAAAAGGGCCATGGCGACCTGGAACGCTGGCAAAGCGCGCTGGACGCCCTGCCGAAGATCCAGCCGAGCGAAGTCGATTTGCTCAATGGCTTGAAGCTCGATACCGATTGCAGCGACGAGACCCGCGCGCAAATGCGTACCGCGCTGATGGGCCTGTCGCCATGGCGCAAAGGGCCGTTCGACCTGTTCGGCGTGCACGTCGACACCGAATGGCGCTCGGACTGGAAGTGGTCACGGGTCGCCCCGCACCTGAACCTGAAAGGCAAGCGCATCCTCGATGTCGGCTGTGGCAACGGTTATTACATGTGGCGCATGCTTGGCGCCGGCGCGGACAGCGTGATCGGTGTCGACCCGAACTGGCTGTTCTTCTGCCAGTTCCAGGCGGTGCAACGCTACCTGTCCGAGCCGAACGCCTGGCACCTGCCCTTCCCGTTCGAAGACCTGCCGCCGAACCTCGAAGGGTTCGACACAGTGTTTTCCATGGGTGTGTTCTACCACCGCCGTTCGCCCATCGAACATTTGCTGGCGCTGAAGGATTGCCTGGTCAAGGGCGGTGAGCTGGTGCTGGAAACCCTGGTGGTCGAAGGCGACAAACATCAGGTGCTGGTGCCGGAGGACCGCTACGCGCAGATGCGCAACGTGTGGTTCCTGCCGTCGGTGCCGGCGCTGGAGTTGTGGTTGCGACGTGCCGGGTTCACAGACGTGAAGTGCGTGGACGTGAGCACCACCACGATCGAGGAACAGCGCGGGACGGAGTGGATGAAGTATCAGTCGCTCAGTGACTTCCTCGATCCGGAAGATCACAGCAAGACCATTGAAGGGTTGCCGGCGCCGATGCGGGCGGTGATTGTGGCGCGGAAGTAAACCACAACCACCCAAATACAGAAGAACCCTGTGGGAGCGAGCTTGCTCGCGATGAGGCACTGTCAGCCAACAGAGATGTTGAATGTTAGTCCGCTATCGCGAGCAAGCTCGCTCCCACAGGTCCGGGTTCAGTCTGCTGGTTTCGCTCTTCGGGCCTTGAAGAATTCGCTCAACACCGCTCCACACTCATCCGCCAACACCCCGCCTTCATACAACACCCGATGATTCAAAAAGCCCTGGGTAAAGAACTGCCCCTGGCTCTGCACGATCCCCGCCTTGGGCTCCAGCGCGCCGTACACCACCCGGGCAATCCGCGAATGCACGATCAGACCCGCGCACATGCTGCACGGCTCCAGCGTCACGTAAAGCGTACTGCCGGTTAGTCGGTAATTGCTGACGGCCTGGGCGGCGGCGCGGATTGCGACCATCTCGGCGTGGGCGCTGGGGTCGTTGCCACTGATCGGGCAGTTGAAGCCGCGACCGATGATTTCCCCATCCTGGACCAGTACCGCGCCCACCGGCACTTCGCCGAGGGCCGCGCCTTGGGCCGCCAGTGCCAGGGCCTCACGCATGAATTCGCGATCACGACTGCGGTCGATGATGGCGGCGGGACGAATCTGACGCATCACGCCACCTCGATAGCGGCCATCAGGCCGGTTTCCATGTGATCGATCACATGGCAGTGGAACATCCATACACCCGGATTATCCGCCACCAGCGCTACCTGCGCGCGCTCGTTCTTGCCCAGCAGGTAGGTGTCGGTGAAATACGGAATGACCTTGTGCCGGTTCGAGGCGATGACCTTGAAACTCATGCCGTGCAGGTGAATCGGGTGCTGATACTGGGTCATGTTTTTCAATTCGAAAATGTAGCTCTTGCCCTTTTCCAGTTTGGCGATCGGGCGGTCGGCACAGGTTTTGTCGGTGATGTCCCAGGCCTTGCCATTGATCTGCCACAGGCTTGGCGGCTTACCATTATCGACGTTCACCGACACCGAACCGACCCATTCGAAATTGAAGTTGAGTTTCTCGGCATTGGTCAGGTCCGGCTCGGCCACCGGGTTGGCGGGCAGCGCGGGCGGCCACTCGGTCGGGGCGTCGGTGTTGGCCACCGAACGCAGCGTACCCAAGCGCACCGGGCCGTTGCGCAGGGACAATTCTTCACCGGCCGGCGGCGCCTTGATCGCCAGGCAGATACGCATGCCGGGGCCGAGCCAGTATTCCTTGCCTAGCGGGCGCGGTTCGATGGGGTTGCCATCGAGCGCATAGATCTGCGCTTCGACGCCGGGAATATTCAGGCGATAGGTCAAGGTGTTATCGAGGTTGAGCAAACGTACACGGGTGATCTGCCCGGCCGGCAAATCAATCACCGCTTGCGCGATGCCGTTGATGGTCGACAGACGCCCCGCCGTGCCGCCACGGGCCGCTTCCCGGGGAATACTGAAGTCGACGAAAGCGCCCTGCTCATCGATGTGCCAGTTCTTCAGGCTCAAGGTTTTTTCGTACTTGAAGCCGGTGGGCTCACGCTCCTCGACAATCAGCGGGCCGACCAGGCCGCGACCGAGTTCCTCGCTGCTGCTCACATGGGGGTGATACCAGTAGCTGCCGGCATCAGGCACGCGGAATTTGTAATCGAAGTATTCGCCCGGCAGCACCGGCAGCTGCGAGACGTAAGGCACACCGTCCATTTCCAGCGGCAGACGGATGCCGTGCCAGTGGATGGTGGTGGCGACCGGCAGGTGGTTGATGAAACGCACCCGCAGCCATTCACCCTGGCGCACCCGCAACTCGGTGCCCGGCGCCGAAGGGCCGAAGGCCCAAGCCTGGGTCTTGTGCCCGGCTACCAGTTCCAAGTCCAACGGCGCTGCGATCAGCTCATAGTCGTGGCCCGCCTCGGCGTCAGCCATCTTGCCCAGCCAGTAGCGCGACGCGCCCCCTGCACCGACACCAACGACAACAAGACCGGCCAGGCCACCGAGGATTTGGCGACGGGTAAACGACATGAACTCAACTACCTCACGTATCAGCGACAGGCCCGGGAGCCTGCAAAAGGCGAATACGATACACCTGCAACTGCGAAACGGTAAGGGTGACCTGTGGCCGCACATCAGCTGTGGGCATAACTATGTAGTGCACTTGCCTTGAAAAAACCGGCCATCCTCGACATCCCGTTTTCTCAAGGAAAGAGAGTGCATGAACCCGAACGAAACACGCCCGCTGCCCAATGCCGCCGACAAGGCCGCGCTCAAGGCGATCGCCACCACCGTCATCCAGACTTGCCCGAGCCTGCAAGACACGGCGCACGAAGTCGCCAGCGACTTACTGAAAAAATCCGGCATTACCGACCTCGATCCGGATCAGGTGTACTTCCACCGTTTCGACACAGCCGAAAGCAGTTCGAAAACGTTCACGGGGTGGGAGCATGTCAAAGCAACGCCGACGTCAACCACGACCCTGACGCAGCTGGTGATCCAGCGCTTTCGCACCAGCGATCAGGACAACGCCGACCTGCTTGACGTCTATGCAGGCTTTTATACCGCCGGCCCGAATGCCGGGAGGTTCAACGAAACCAACGAAGTACGCCTGCACGGCAACGAGGTGCTGAAGGCGTTCTGGAACATCGATTTCAGCACGCTCTATACCGACAAATTGACCGCGTTCTGGAAGCAGTCCGGCACCGACTTCCGAACCCTGGCCAAATGCAATTTTCTGATACAAGCCGTAAAGGCCAGGGACAAACGGCAGTTGAGCGACGATGACTTTCAGTTCGTCACTAACGCCGTAATGGGTCCGATCAACTGGCCTGTCGACCTGCAGATGCTGCGGGCTCAGCACCCTTGCGCCGACATTGTTCGGACTCTGGACGTCGACGGGTACCTTGCCACCAACATCCTGCGTTTCGTCGCACCCAAGGGGCGCCAGATCGTGTATCTGCCCGGTGAAAACGTCGCTTTCAAAGTGCTGGAAACCGCGACGGACATGCACTACTGGATGTTGCAGCAGATGAACGAAGAAGAGGCTCGCCGAGGCTTCATGACGCATTTTTCCTTGGCCGATCGTCAAACCATCGACAAGAACATCACCGATATCATGAACCGGCTGGTCAGCACTTGGGGCAAGTACGACCATCACCTGATCAATCAAAAAAACCAGATCATCACCGGCGACGCATTCAGCTGGTTGAGCAACTCGACCAAAAGCGCAATGTTTGCCGAAGCCGAACTCTCGCTGACGTCCAATGGCGATCTGCGCAAGAAACTGTGGATCGGTTACCTCAGCGCCGGTTTAAAAGTATTTGGCCCCATGGCGGTGGTCGGTTGGCCGATTGCCCTGCCGGTGGTCGGCGCCAGTATCGCCAGCCTGGGTTTGAACATCGATCAGGCGGTCAATGGCAAAACCGCCAAGGAACGCAAGGCCGGCGTTCTTGGCGCCGTGCTCAGCGGTATCGATTTGCTGTTCAACCTCCTGGTGCTCAAAGGTCCAGGATCGCTGGAGGAAATCGGCCCGGACATCGACGCCGCCGAAGCCAAAGAAATGGCCGACCTGATTGAATCAACCACACCTGCCGAAACCGCGGGGTCGAAGGTCGAAACCATCGAAGGAGAATCAGAGGCTGTCACGGGCTCGACTGAGGACAGGCCAGCGTCATCAGTGCCGGACTCCTTCAGGATTAATGATGTGCTCAGCGATGACGCCCTGGTTCGTGAGTCAGGCAAGTTCCAGGGTACATATCGGCTCGCCTCGAATCCTTCGTCCGCCATCAAACTCAACGGCAACGCCTATTACGTGCGTTATGAAAACAGCCTCAACGGGAGTGGGTACTGGGCAATCATCGACCCGGCCAATCCCGACTCCTTCACGGATTCGATTCCAGTACGGTTTATGAATGATTCGGGAGAATGGGAAGTCGTTCCCAAACTGGGCCTCAGAGGCGGGATGCAAGCAGCGGACGCCGCCTCCCCCGCCGTCGAGGAGTGGTCACAACGGCCAGGCGTTCACGTGCCGGGCCTTGACGACCCTGAAATGCGGGCATGGGCGCTGGGTGGACCCGACGTACGCAGCCCGTTCAGACGGATCTGGTCAGTGGCAGACATCGACGTCCACAGCGTACTCATGTCCGATGCCGACCAAGAGGTCATCACCCTCAGCGAATTCGAGATGGCCCAGGAAGAATCTCGTCGCAATCTGGTCAGCGACGCCAGGGCCTGGTACGAGCTTCACCCTCCGACGCTGAGCCAACCGGCGCCCTCTGCACAAGCGTTTGCCACGCCTGGCGAACTGTTTGAAGCGGCCTACGCAGAAAAACCGGGGCTGGTCGTCGGCGAGAGCCGGGGCAGCATCGGCAGCAAACAGTTCCTGATCGAAAACATGCCAACGCTCGCGCAACATGGCGTCAAGACCCTGTACTTGCAGGAGCTGCTGGCCAACGTCAATCAACTCGAATTGGACTCCTTCGCGCGCACCGGTGAAATGCCCGTCGAGCTGGAAAACTACCTGAAAAAACTCGACATCAAGGCCGGCAACGACCCAACAGGCCAATTCAATCTGCTGGCGCTGGTCAAAGCCGCCAATGCCCAACAGATCCGGGTTCAGGCCCTCGACATGTCGACGACCTACAACATCAACAAAGAAGCGATTAACTGGGAATCCGATTACCAGATGGCCAGGAGTTTTTTTGCCAGCGAGGTCATCCGGTTCAACGAAGCATTGAAAGAACCGGCCAAATGGGTTGCCTTGGTCAATCAGGAAAACATGGCGACATTCAGAGGCTATCGCGGCATTAGCGAACAGACCGATGCCCTGAGCATTCGTATCGATGACGTAGCGCCGGGGCAAGCGCAACCCATCAACTCCGATCCGGGATTGGCTGTGGAGCATGCGGACTATCCGGATTCCCCTGTTTTTTACGTATCTGATGGCATGGACTTCGACAGCGTCCATGCCCTGATCAAAGGCGACTGGCGCGTGCAGATGCAAACCCCGTGGGCATACAGGACTCCGCAACAACTGCGAGCGCTGCTGCCTGAACCGGGGATGTTCACCTTCCAGCGCTACCGCAGCAGCGTCCTTGTGGTTTATCGCAATGCCAACAACGGGATGACAGACAGCGTCATCAGATCCACGCCGGGTGGACGGCTGAATCTGGATACCCCGCTTCGGCCAGCCTACGAGTCCATGACAGTGGACAACCTCGAAGAACTCAAGCAAGCGTTGGTTGCAAAGGGCATGAAACCCATGGGCTGGCCCGTCGAGCTGGCAAGTGAACTCGATTCCCCCTTGTCAGGAACCTCTCAACCCATCGAAATACCGGACCACTGGCAAGCCAATGAACTGCTCGAGGGGCGGACACCCGTGAGTGAAGCCGGAAAATTCCAGGGCATCTATCAACTCGACTCCAACCTTTCCTCCGCGATCTTGCTCGATGACAGGGCCTATTACGTGCGCTACGAAGCCGATCCCAACGGAGGCGGCACCTGGGCCATCATCGACCCTGAAAATCCCAACGCGTTTTCAGGTTCACTCCCTGTGCGTCTCAATGCCGAGGGCGAATGGGAGCTGGCACCCCGAGCCGGGCTCAGGGGCGGTGGAAACCGGCATCCGGGCGGGTCCCGCGTTCCGCCGTCTACATCTGCTCCGGCCTCTACGCCTGCTCCCGCCTCTGCGTCTGCCTCTGTTCAAGAGCCAACACAGGCCATCCTGCGCCGCCCTGCCACGCAATACGACGCAACTAACCGATTCAGTATCAGACTACTGGCGATGGGCGAGAGAGAAACCCATATCAAACTGGTCCGTCAGCCAGACGGAAGCTTTCGCGCAGAGTCCACTTACGCACGATACGTCGCGGCCCCGCGCGCCACGCTGTCACAAGACGCCCGTCAATTCTTTTCCCGCAGTGGATTTTTCGCTTCATTACCCCCTCGTCCGCAGCTTCCAGTCGTGACGCCATCAACCACTGCCGCAGAACTGCTCCCGAAGATATTTGAAGCGGCACCGGGCCTGGTCATCGGTGAAAGCCAGGACCGCATTGCCAGCATGCGGTTTCTCATCGAGAACATGCCGATCCTTGCCCAACAGGAAGTCAAGACGATCTATTTCCATCGCCTGCTCAACGATTTCAACCAGGTGGAACTCGATCAATTCTTCAAGACCGGGTCAATGCCCGATGATCTCAAGGCGTATTTGCAAAAGCTGAAAAGCGATCCCACCGGCAGATTCACCCCGCTTGAAGTGGTCAAGGCGGCTCAACAAAATGGCATTCGGATTCAGGCAACCGACTGCCTGGCCAGTTACCGTTTCCCCGGCCCATCACTTCCCGACATGCATGAGCAAGCCATCAAGACCTACCTCACCCACACCATCATGGAGGCCGACAAAACGCTCAACGGAGCGGGCAGATGGGTGGTGCTGACGGATCAGGAAAACATCAACACCTTTCGCGGAATGTCCGGCATCAGCGAAATGCAGGGCGGTATTGGTTTGCGCATCGAAGAAGTGCTGCCGGAAGAAAGCCTGCTGATTGAAACGGATCGAGGCATTGAGGTAGGCCGCGGCTTTGCCACCCAACCCGAATTAACCGACGGAAACTTCGACACCTTGCACGCTGACTTGAGCTTGCAGATGCCACTGCCGTTGCTTGAAAAGACACCGGAAGCACTTGATCGACTGCTATATCGGCAAGGCATGTTCACTTTCGAGAAATCGAACGGAAACTGGACACTGATCCATCGCAGCAGAGTCGGTCAACTGGCAAGAACACCGGTCGAGCGCACAGCTGACGGCAGCTACCTGATCAATCGCCCCGCATGGACCGACGTGAATCAGGTGCCTTATGCCAGCATCGACGAGCTGTCCTGGGGTCTTAGCCGTATGGGCATGAACCTCGAAGGGCGTTTGCCGGTGTAAATCAAGATGCTCGCGATGGCGGCGTGTCAGGCGCGGGAGATGTTGGATGTGCTGGCCTCATCGCGAGCAAGCTCGCTCCCACAGGGGATTTGGGGCGAACACAACTGAAAAGCAAGAAGCCCCGGGTCTCACAACCCGGGGCTTCTTTTTGTCGCTATCGTTTTGAGCCTGCGTTCACAGGCTCATACGATCATTCCCACTCAATGGTCGCTGGCGGCTTGCTCGACACGTCGTAGGTGACGCGGGAGATACCTTCGATTTCATTGATGATGCGGCCGGAAACGGTTTCCAGCAGTTCGTAAGGCAGGTGTGCCCAACGCGCGGTCATGAAGTCGATGGTTTCCACGGCACGCAGGGCCACGACCCAGGCGTAACGACGGCCATCACCCACCACGCCAACCGATTTCACCGGCTGGAACACTACGAACGCCTGGCTGACCTTGTGGTACCAGTCGGCCTTGCGCAGTTCTTCGATGAAGATGTGGTCGGCGCGACGCAGCAGGTCGGCGTATTCCTTCTTCACTTCACCGAGGATGCGCACGCCCAGGCCCGGGCCCGGGAACGGATGACGGTAGACCATGTCGTACGGCAGGCCCAGTTCCAGGCCCAGACGACGGACCTCGTCCTTGAACAGCTCGCGCAGGGGTTCAACCAGCTTGAGGTTCATTTCTTCCGGCAGGCCGCCCACGTTGTGGTGCGACTTGATCACGTGGGCCTTGCCGCTTTTCGCGCCAGCCGACTCGATCACGTCCGGATAGATGGTGCCCTGGGCCAGGTACTTGATGTTGTCCAGCTTGCAGGATTCGGCATCGAACACGTCGATGAAGGTACGGCCGATGATCTTGCGCTTCTTCTCCGGGTCGGCTTCACCGGCCAGGTTACCGAGGAACTGCTCTTCGGCGTTGGCGCGGATCACCTTGACGCCCATGTTCTCGGCGAACATGGCCATCACTTGCTCGCCTTCGTGCAGGCGCAGCAGGCCGTTGTCGACGAACACGCAGGTCAGTTGGTCGCCGATGGCTTTGTGCAGCAGCGCGGCAACCACGGACGAGTCCACACCGCCGGACAGGCCGAGCAGGACGTTGTCGGTGCCGACTTGGGCGCGAACCTGGGCGATGGCGTCTTCAGCGATTTTCGACGGAGTCCACAGGGCTTCACACTCGCAGATGTCGAGGATGAAGCGCGACAGGATGCGACCGCCCTGCTTGGTGTGGGTCACTTCCGGGTGGAACTGCACGCCATAGTAACGACGCTCGTCGCTGAACATGCCGGCGATCGGGCAGCTCGGAGTGCTGGCCAGGATGTGGAAGTCTTCCGGCATGCGGGTGACCTTGTCACCGTGGCTCATCCACACGTCGAGGCCGAACAGGCCGTCAGCGTCGATGTGGTCTTCGATGCCGTCGAGCAGGCGGCTCTTGCCGACTACATCAACGCGGGCATAGCCGAACTCACGCAGCTCGGAACCTTCAACCTTGCCGCCCAGTTGCTCGGCCATGGTCTGCATGCCGTAGCAGATACCGAAGACCGGCACGCCCAGGTCGAAAACGGCTTGCGGGCAGCGAGGGCTGTTGGCTTCGTGAACCGACTCTGGGCCGCCGGCGAGGATGACGCCTTTAGGAGCGAATTCGCGGATCGCATCTTCGTCCATGTCGAACGGGTGCAGTTCGCAGTACACGCCGATTTCACGCACGCGGCGGGCGATCAGCTGGGTGTACTGGGAACCGAAGTCGAGGATCAGGATGCGGTGAGCGTGAATGTCGAGGGCCATGATTCAGTCTCGTCTAAAAAATTCGGAAACAGTCGTGATTCAGAAACAACTCGGGGCTGAATAAAACAGCCCCGGTTGCTTAGCTTGTTGCTTGAAGGCTCAACCTACGCGGTAGTTTGGCGCTTCCTTGGTGATCTGCACGTCGTGAACGTGGGATTCGGCCATGCCGGCGCCGGTGATCCGCACGAACTCAGGCTTGGTGCGCATCTCTTCGATGTCGGCACTGCCGGTGTAGCCCATCGAGGAGCGCAGGCCGCCCATCAACTGGTGGATGATCGCACTCAGGGTGCCCTTGTACGGAACACGCCCTTCGATGCCTTCCGGAACCAGCTTCTCGGCGCCTGCCGAGGAGTCCTGGAAGTAACGGTCGGAGGAGCCTTGGGCCTGGGACATGGCGCCCAGCGAACCCATGCCGCGATAAGCCTTGTACGAACGGCCCTGGAACAGTTCGATCTCGCCCGGCGCTTCTTCGGTACCGGCGAACATCGAGCCCATCATCACGCAGGAAGCACCGGCCACGATGGCCTTGGACAGGTCACCGGAGAAACGGATGCCGCCGTCGGCGATCAACGGTACGCCTGTGCCTTCAAGGGCAGCGGCGACGTTGGCGATGGCGCTGATTTGCGGCACGCCGACACCGGCGACGATACGGGTGGTGCAGATCGAGCCAGGGCCGATACCGACCTTGACTGCGTCAGCGCCAGCTTCGGCCAGGGCCTTGGCGGCAGCGCCGGTGGCGATGTTGCCGCCGATGACCTGCACTTCAGGGAAGTTCTGCTTGACCCAGCGAACGCGGTCGATCACGCCCTTGGAGTGACCGTGAGCGGTGTCGACCACCACCACGTCAACGCCGGCGGCGACCAGTGCGGCAACGCGATCACCGGTGTCTTTACCGGTACCGACTGCAGCACCCACGCGCAGACGACCTTGATCGTCCTTGCTGGCCAGCGGGTAAGCCTTGGCTTTTTCGATGTCGTTGACGGTCATCATGCCCTTGAGGGCGAATTTGTCGTCGACGATCAGCACGCGTTCGATGCGGTGCTTGTGCAGCAGTTCACGCACATCGTTCTTGTCGGCGCCTTCCTTGACCGTGACCAGACGCTCTTTAGGCGTCATCACTTCACGGACAGTGGCTTCCAGACGGTTCTCGAAACGCACGTCACGGGAGGTGACAATGCCGACCAGGTCGCCATTGTGCAGTACCGGAACGCCGGAGATGTTGTGCATGCGGGTCAATTCGAACAACTCGCGCACGGTGGCGTCGGCGACGATGGTGATCGGGTCTTTGACCACACCAGCTTCGTAACGCTTGACCTTGCGGACTTCGGCAGCTTGCTGCTCGATGGTCATGTTCTTGTGGATGATGCCGATACCACCTTCCTGAGCCATGGCGATTGCCAGACGGGCTTCAGTGACGGTGTCCATGGCAGCGGAAACCAGTGGAATATTCAGCTCGATGCCACGGGTAAGGCGGGTCTTGAGACTGACTTCGTTAGGAAGCACCTCGGAATAACCGGGCACTAGGAGAATGTCGTCGAATGTCAGAGCTTCTTGGCTGATACGCAGCATCGCGGGGGCTCCCGAGCGGGAAAATGGAAGCGCGCCATTATAGTCAGACACCCCGTCGGGTTCAATGTAAAACTCTGTCTATTATTGGCATTACTGACATACGGGGATTACGGCGTTACGGATTGCTGCTTTTTTGTGGGAGCGAGCTTGCTCGCGATGGTCGTGAACGATGACGCGTGCTTTCTGGAAACCAACGTCGCCTTCAAGTTCATCGCGAGCAAGCTCGCTCCTACAACTCGACTTTCACCCAACTGACCGGCTGATCCAGCCAATCGGCGAATTCATCGATAAAGCTCTGTTTGAACCCGGCTTCGGCCCAGTTGTTGAAGATGAAACCGAGGTTGGAGAAGCCGCACTCCTGCAGGAACAGGAAGCCGTTGATGTCGTCTTCATGCCCGCATTCGGGGCAGGTGAAGTTGTCGGTACGCCCCGGCATCCAGTCTTCCAGGCTTTCGAACAGGGCTTCACCCACTTCCTTGCGGCACTCGGCGCAGCCCGCTTCGCCAAGAAAACCCTTGGCCGGCGTATAGATGCAGCGCTTGGTGATGATCTCCATGCCATTGATCGACTCGCCGAACGGCAGCGCGTCCGGGTGCAGGACCACCTCACGGGCACCTTCGGCGATCGCATGGCCCATGCGATTGCCGGTGCGGCCGCACGTGGTCAGTTCTTCCTGGATGATGTTCTTGCGCACCAGCCAACGCACGACGGCCCGGGCCCGGGGTTCGTGTACCGGCAGGGTGGAGATTTTCGGGACGATGATGCTTTGGGAATTCATGGGGTACAGGCCTGGAGCGCTGATAAAAGATCGGACGCGAATTACCTGTGGGAGCGAGCTTGCTCGCGATGGTCGTTAACGATAACGCGTACTTTCTGATTGAACGCGTTGCCCTCTAGTCCATCGCGAGCAAGCTCGCTCCTACAAGGATCAGTAGGCGAGCCTTTAGAAGGTATAGGCCCGCCGCAGCTGTTTTTACAGCTCGACAACAACCGCCTGCGAAGCACGGGTCGCCTTGGCGCGGGCGGCTTCGATCGATTCGTCGCGCGCCAGGACCACGCCCATGCGGCGCTGGCCGTTGACTTCAGGCTTGCCGAACAGACGCAATGCGGTATCCGGCTCGCTCAAGGCAGCGCCCAGGTTGGCGAAAGCGGTCTGGGTCGACTGCCCTTCCACCAGGATCACCGCCGAGGCCGAAGGCCCGAACTGACGGATCAACGGGATCGGCAGACCGAGAATGGCCCGCGCGTGCAAGGCGAACTGCGACAGGTCCTGGGAAATCAGCGTAACCAGGCCGGTGTCATGCGGGCGCGGCGAGACTTCGCTGAACCACACCTGATCACCCTTGATGAACAGCTCGACACCGAACAGGCCACGGCCGCCCAAGGCCTCGGTCACGGCTTTGGCGACACGCTCGGACTCAGCCAGGGCAACCGGGCTCATGGCTTGCGGCTGCCAGGATTCCTGGTAGTCGCCCTTCTCCTGACGGTGACCGACCGGCGCGCAGAAGGTGGTGCCGCCGACGTGGCGCACGGTCAGCAGGGTGATTTCGTAGTCGAAATCGATGAAGCCTTCGATGATCACCCGACCTTTACCGGCACGGCCACCTTCCTGGGCGTAGTCCCAGGCCTTCTGCACGTCATCGACGCTACGCAGCAGGCTCTGGCCCTTGCCCGAAGAACTCATGACCGGCTTGACCACGCACGGGAACCCGAGGTCTTCAACGGCTTTGCTGTAATCCTCGAAGGTGTCGGCGAAGTGGTACGGCGAGGTTGGCAGGTCCAGCTCTTCAGCGGCCAGGCGACGGATGCCTTCACGGTTCATGGTCAGCTGCGCAGCACGGGCGGTCGGGATAACGGTGAAGCCTTCGGCCTCCAGTTCCACCAGGGTCGCGGTGGCGATGGCTTCGATTTCCGGCACGATGAAGTGCGGCTTTTCGGCTTCGATCACGGCACGCAGGGCAGCACCATCGAGCATGTTGATCACGTGGCTGCGGTGCGCCACCTGCATGGCCGGCGCGTTGGCGTAGCGGTCCACGGCAATCACTTCAACGCCCAGGCGTTGCAGCTCGATCACCACTTCCTTGCCCAACTCGCCACAGCCACACATCAATACGCGGGTCGCGGTCGGCGACAATGGAGTTCCGATACGGGTCATCTGAAGGTCCTCAAGGAGCGGATCATCGAGGGAAGCACGCTTCCCATGGGGAGAAAGCGCGGCATTTTACATGAACTTCAGCTGACGACAGCCTGTTTGCGCAGGCGCCAGGCCATGATCAGCCATACGGCGGTGACCCCGGCGAATTTCGAGCCAAGGGCGGTGAGGATCACGCCCGGCGTCAGGGCGTCGATCATGCCAAAAAAGATAAAGGTATCGAGGGGAATGCTCAGGGCCGAACTTATCCACAGGCGATCATGCAGCGGGCGCCGGGTGATGCTGAACACCAGCCAGTCGATGCACTCGGAAACGGCGAACGCCGTGGCGCTGGCCAGGGCGATGGACGGATCGGAGGTGACATAGGACAACACCAGCGCCACCAGCATCGCTGCGAGGGCGCCATGCCCGAATCGGGCTTGCACCATGTCGCGCAACACAAACACCAGCCCGCCCCAGGCCGACCAGATGATGTCCAGGTGCGGGGCGGTGGAAAAGGCGTAGTTGATCAGCACGACGCTGCTGATGTAGGCGATCAGGAAGAGCATGGGCGTGGAAGTACCTGTAATTTTGCCGCACAGGATACTGTAGGAGCGAACCTGCTCGCGATGGTCGTTAACGATAACGCGGGACGTCTGGCTCCCCGTGGTGTTCTTGAGTCCATCGCGAGCAAGCTCGCTCCCACAGACGAACGCATTCCCATGTGGGAGCGAGCCCGCTCGCGATGGTCGTTAACGATAACGCGGGACGTCTGGCTCCTCGCGGTGTTCTTGAGTCCATCGCGAGCAAGCTCGCTCCTACAATCGAACGCATTCCCATGTGGGAGCGAGCTTGCTCGCGATAAAGTGCGAAGCACTTTCTGGGGGCAATTCAGTTATCGGATTTGGAAGGCAACATCCAGATCAACCCACTGGCCTTGGCCCGCTCATGACACAACCCCAACACCGTGCGGCGCTCGTCGTTGGTCATGCGGCTCCAGCGGGTAATCTCCTCCACCGTGCGTTGGCAACCGGTGCAGATGTCATCGTCGTCCAGCGCACAAATATTCACGCAGGGTGATGCAACCGGGCGTTCGCTGGCAGTCATTCTTCCTGCTCGGCCAGGTCGCGGGCATAGCGCTGCGAGTTATGCACGTAGTGGGCAGCGCTGGCTTCCAGCATCCTGATTTGCGGCTCGGTCAACTCACGCACCACTTTGCCGGGCGAGCCCATGACCAGCGATCCGTCCGGAATCTCCTTACCTTCGCCGATCAGCGAGTTGGCGCCGATGATGCAGTTCTTGCCGATCTTCGCACCATTGAGAATCACCGCGTTGATGCCGATCAGGCTGTAGTCGCCGACGGTGCAACCGTGGAGCATGGCGTTGTGGCCAATGGTCACGCCGGTACCGATGGTCAGCGGGTAGCCCATGTCGGTGTGCATCACGGTGCCGTCCTGGACGTTGCTGTTCTTGCCGATCAGGATCAATTCGTTGTCGCCGCGCAATACGGCGTTGAACCAGACGTTGGCGCCCTCTTCCAGCTTGACCTTGCCCACCAGCACGGCATTGGGTGCGACCCAGCTCTGTGGATGGGTTTCGACGCGGGCGTCGCCCAGGCGGTATTTCATTGTTGTATTCCTCAAGGCTCAGGCAGGCTTTTTTCAGCAAAACCAGGATTCAGGCCATTCGAACGATGGCTTCAGATATTGATAAAGCTTTTGGGAGGCTGATGCAGGCTGATTTTGGCGTCATACAGCAGGTTGATCAACTCGACGATCATGATCGCCGTCAGCCCCCAGATCTTGTATTCGCCATAGCGATAGCTCGGCACGTACCAGCTGCGGCCCTGATAGTCGATGCGGTGGGTATGTTCGCGAGGGTCTTTACGGAAGAACTCCAGGGGCACGCTGAACACTGCGGCGATCTCGGCGTCGTTGGCCCGGTATTCGACAAAATCCGGGATCACCCCGACATAGGGCGTGACCTTGATGCCATGCAGGCTGATCAGCGGGCTGAGCGGTCCGATCACCTCGACCAGCCCCGGCGGCAGGCCGATCTCTTCTTCGGCTTCACGCAGGGCGGTGAAAATCAGGTCGGGGTCTTCGGGGTCACGGCGCCCGCCGGGGAAGGCAACTTCGCCGCCATGGGTCGACAGGCCGCTGGCACGCAGGGTCAACACCAGCTCGGGCTCGTCACTGCGGGTGATGGGCACCAGCACCGCTGCCTCGGGAAAACGACGATCGGTCTCCAGTGTGCGTGGAGTGTGGTTACTAACCCGATGCAGTAGCTCGTCCAGCATGAGTGTTCTCGATTTGTGCCTTACCCGGCATCATGCACCAATCGCTGCGGTCGCCCAACCCCCGTAACCGCCCCATGTCGCGAAACGACAACTTGCCGACCGGCACTGCCGCACGCCAAGATAGGCGCAGCATTCAGGAACCCCAGCATGAAATTTTGCAGCCAGTGCGGTAACCCGGTGACCCAGCGCATTCCCGAAGGCGATTCGCGCCTGCGCTTTGTCTGCGACAGTTGTCACGCCATTCACTACCAGAACCCCAACATCGTCGCCGGCTGCGTGGCGACCTGGGGCACCCAGGTATTGCTGTGCCGGCGGGCCATCGAGCCGCGACGCGGTTACTGGACCCTGCCCGCCGGTTTCATGGAGAACGGCGAGACCATCGAACAGGCTGCCATTCGCGAGACGGCCGAGGAAGCCTGCGCCCGGGTGCGCAACCTGAATATCTATACCCTGATCGACGTGCCGCACATCAGCCAGGTGCATGTGTTCTTCCGTGCCGAACTGGTGGACCTGGACTTTTGCGCCGGCCCCGAGAGCCTGGAAGTGCAACTATTCGACGAAGCGGACATTCCATGGGATGAGCTGGCTTTCCGCACGGTGGGCCGTACCTTAGAATGCTTCTTCGCTGACCGGCGGACCGAAATCTATCCCGTTCGGTCTGAATCGATCCCACCGCTTGCTCAGCCTGCCATTATCTGATGTCATCTCGGCATCACCGGGAGGCGCCGAAAGATTGTCCGAATGCGGCCCGAGCCAGCGGCAGCTCCTGCAAAAACTTCTATACATAAATAGTCGCGACACCTCCTGGGGAATCGTTTCAATGCGCTGGTTGCTTGCCCTGTTCTGTTTGTCGTTTGTCACGGTGTCCCAGGCTTCTGCCGTGGAAACCCTGGACGGCAAGGTCATCGAGAAAATCCTGATTCTCAAGTCTTCCCATCAATTGCAATTGATCAATGACGGCAAGCCGCTCAAAACCTATCGCATTTCCCTGGGCAAGCGTCCCAAGGGGCCGAAGCTGATGGAAGGCGACAAGCGCACCCCGGAAGGCTTCTACTGGGTCGACTGGCGCAAGATCAGCGACCGTTTCAACCTGGCGATGCACATTTCCTACCCGAACATCAGCGACTCCGCCCGCGCCCGTCGTGAAGGCGTCGAGCCCGGCGGCATGATCATGATCCACGGCACCCCGGACAGCGAGGACACCCCGGAAGACCTGTTCCACACCCTGGACTGGACCGACGGCTGCATCGCCATGCGCAACATGGACATGCGCGAAGTCTGGAACCTGGTGCCGGACGGCACGATGATCGAGATCCGCCCGTAAATCCCCCGACCTTTGGTCGCCTCGCAAAAAAAATCAAAAAAATTCCAGCCTTCGGCAGCTCCTGCAGGGTGAATACCATTTCCCCCTGTAGAAGCTGCCGAAGGCTGCGATCTTTGCTTTAAATCCTCCCGCCGCTAATACCACTTCAATCCAGCCTCTTTCCACTGCGCCCAATAAGGCCTGTTTACCGCACCTGCAGCCTGAGAGCTGCATTGACATGGTATTCAAGTGGTATTAGTTTTTTGTCCTACAGCGAACAAGTAACTTTCCTACAGACGCGTCGGACAATAATTAAATGAACGACCTTTCAGCCCTGCGCCCCGACGACACCCAACCCACGCCGTTGTACCTGCAACTGGCACGCAATCTGGAAGCGGCGATTCATGCCGGCCAGTGGAAAGCCGAACAGGCCATGCCGTCGGAGCGCAATCTGAGCGAGGCGCTGGGCATCTCCCGCGTCACTGCACGCAAGGCTCTGGAAGTGTTGTTCGAACAAGGCCTGATCCGCCGCAACCAGGGCTCCGGCACCTTTATCACGCCGCGTCTCGAACAACCGTTGTCGCGCCTTTCCGGTTTCAGTGAAATGCTCCGCCTCAAGGGTTTCGTGCCCGGATCGCAATGGCTGGAGCGGGAAATCACCTTGCCGACCCACGAAGAACTGATCCGCCTCGGCCTGTCGCCCAACGACAAAGTCGCGCGCCTCAAACGCCTGCGCAAGGCCGACGACACGGTGATGGCCATCGAGATGAGCACCCTGCCCGCCTCGATCATTCCCAAGCCGCAGGCCGTGGGCGATTCCCTCTACGAATACCTCGACGGCATCGGCAAACCGGTTGTCCGCGCCCTGCAGCACATCCAGGCGATCAACGCCTCGGACGAATTCGCAGCCCTGGTGGGCATCGCCCCCGGCACCGCCATGTTGCTGATGACCCGGGTCGGCTACCTGGAAGACAACACGCCCATCGAAGTCACCGACACCTATTGCCGTAACGACTACTACGACTTTGTCGCAGAGCTTCGCCGCTAGAACGCTGCATCGCGAAACCGCCCACCCAGAGAACCGATCATGTCCGAAGACAACATCCTCACCGCCCACGGCTGGGTTCGCGGCCGACTGGTCCATGAGCACGGCAAAGTCATGTCGATCGAAGGCCAGCCCTGCGATCCGGCGGACAACGATTTGCCGTACCTGCTGCCGGGCTTCATCGACCTGCACGTTCACGGCGGCGGCGGCAAAGACATCATGGAAGGTGCGCCGGCCTTCGAAACCATCACCCGTACCCACGTGCGCTTCGGCACTACGTCGTTGCTGGCCACCACCATGACGGCACCGAGCGAAGAGATATCCAGCGTGCTCCAGGCCGTCGGCGAATTCTGTGAGCAGCGGCCCCAAGGCTGCGCCCGGGTGCTTGGCGTACACCTCGAAGGCCCCTACATCAACCCGGGCAAACTCGGCGCGCAACCCAACTTCGCCCACACCGCGCTGATGGCCGAAGTCGAAGCGTACCTGGCGCTCGCACCGATCCGGGTGATCACCATTGCCCCGGAAATCGCCGGTCACGATACCTTGATCCGCGACCTCAGCAGCCGCGGCATTCGCATGCAGATCGGCCACACCCTGGGCAGTTATGAGGAAGGCGTGGCCGCGCTGGAGGCCGGCGCCAGCAGTTTCACCCACCTCTTCAACGCCATGAGCCCACTGCATCACCGCGAACCCGGGATCGTCGGCGCTGCCCTGGCTCACGCCAAATACGCCGAACTGATCCCGGATTTGCTGCACGTGCACCCCGGCGCCATCCGCGTGGCCCTGCGTTCGATTCCTTGCCTGTATTGCGTCACCGACTCGACCGCCGCCGCCGGCATGCCCGATGGCGAGTACAAACTCGGCAGCCACACCGTGACCAAATGCCTCGGTGGCGTGCGCCTGCCCGACGGCACGCTGGCCGGCAGCACCCTGACCATGGATCAGGCTCTGCGCAACCTGGTGAAAATCGGCCTGCCCATCGCCGAAGCCTCGCAGCGCCTGTCGCAATTCCCCGCCGACTACCTCGGCATCACCGAACGCGGGCGCCTGCAACCGGGGGCCTGGGCCGACTGTGTACGACTGGATCGCTCACTGAAACTGACCGCCGTCATGGTCGAAGGAGAAGACATTGACTTCAAAAATGCTTGAAGAGGCGCTGTCCTCGTTCGAGGCCGTGCAAGCCCAATTACAGCAACTCGACCCGCAGATGATCGAGATCGCCGGGCGCCTGCGTCGTCAGCCGCCGCAAGTGGCCATGACCGTGGCGCGTGGCAGCTCCGACCATGCCGCCAGTTACTTCGCCTACCTGACCATGCAACTGCTGGGCATCCCGGTGGCGTCGCTGCCGATGTCGGTGGTGACCATGCAACAGGCACCGTTGAAGGTCAGCGGCCAGGTGGCATTCGCCTTTTCGCAATCGGGGCAAAGCCCGGACCTGGTCAACAGCCTGCGCCTGTTGCGCAAGCGCGGCGCCTTGAGCATTTCGCTGGTCAATGCCGAAGACTCGCCGCTGGAAGCCGCCTGCGAATTCAGCCTGCCGCTGTGTGCCGGCACCGAAAGCAGCGTCGCGGCGACCAAGAGCTTTATCGCTACCCTCAGCGCCAGCGCCCGGCTGATTGGCCACTGGAAAGAAGACGCCGAACTGCTCGACGCCTGCCGCGCCTTGCCCGAAGGCCTGCGTGACGCTGCGCAACAGGACTGGAGCCCGGCCATCGACGCCTTGCGCGATTGTCAGCGGCTGATGGTGATCGGCCGTGGCGCCGGTTTCGCCATCGCCCAGGAAGCGGCGCTCAAGTTCAAGGAGACCTCGGCGATCCAGGCCGAAGCCTTCAGCAGCGCCGAAGTCCGTCACGGTCCGATGGCCTTGATTGGCGACAACTACCCGCTGCTGGTGTTTGCCCCACGGGGCGCCGAACAGGCCGGTTTGCTGAGCCTGGCCGCCGACATGCGCCAACGCGGCGCCCTTGTCCTGCTGGCCGCGCCGGATGACGTGCTTGAACGCGACCTGACGCTGACCCGCGCCGAACACCCGGCCCTCGACCCGATTCTCGCGATCCAGAGTTTCTACGTGATGGCCGCCGGCCTGGCCGTGGCCCGAGGCATGGACCCGGACCAGCCACGGCACCTGAGCAAAGTGACGCGTACACACTAACCACCCTTGTAGGAGCGAGCTTGCTCGCGATGGTCGTCAACGAAAACGCGCGTTTGCTGGATAAACGCGGCGTTCTTTAGTCCATCGCGAGCGAGCTCGCTCCTACAGAGGGGGGCGTGTTGATCCGAACCGTATTTTTTGATGAGACCGAGCCATGCATAACAACAATAAAGAGCTGACTTTAAGCGCCCCGCTCAGCGGCCCGGTGCTCACGCTCGCCAAAGTCCCGGATGCGGTGTTTGCCAGCGGCGCCATGGGCGACGGGATCGCCATCGACCCGTTGAACGATACCCTTCATGCGCCGTGCGCGGGCGTGGTGGTGCATGTCGCCCGCACCGGCCATGCGGTGACCCTGCGTGCCGACAACGGCGCGGAATTGCTCCTGCACCTGGGCCTGGACACGGTCGAGTTGCAGGGCCAGGGCTTCTCGATGCTGGTGCAGGAAGGCGCACGGGTTGCCAATGGCCAGCCGCTGCTGCGCTACGACCTGGACAAGGTCGCGCAACAGTGCAAGAGCCTGGTCAGTCTGCTGATCCTCACCAACAGCCAGGACTTTCAGGCACGGCCCATCACCCTCAAGTCGGTAAAGGTCGGCGAGCCGCTGCTGCACATCATTCGCCGCCAGGGCGTGGGCGCGCAGGCGGACGTGGAGCTTGCTGGCGAAGAAGTGGTCGGCCACATCCGCATCGCCCATCGTGGCGGTCTGCACGCACGGCCGGCCGCGCTGATCCGTCAGACCGCGCAAGGATTCAAAAGCAAATCGCAGCTGCATTTCGCCGGCAAGTCGGCCACCTGCGACAGCCTGATCGGCCTGATGGGGCTGGCCATCGGCGAACAGGCAGAAGTCCAGGTCAGTTGCCAGGGCCCGGACGCCGAAGCCGCGCTGCAAGCCTTGCTGACCGCGTTATCCACAGCCTTGGCCGAAGACAGCCACGCCGCCGCGCCGACCACGATTGCCCAACGCAATCGCCCCGCCGAAGCTGGCGTATTGCACGGCGTCTGTGCGGCGCCCGGCCTGGTCGGCGGGCCGCTGTTCCACCTGAATGCGATCAGCCTGCCGGTGGATGCCGGCCATCATGATCCGCAGCAACAACAGCAAGTGCTGGACGCGGCACTGAGCCAGGTGCGCAGCGAAATCGAACGCACGCTGGTCCTGGCGAAAAAACACAAGGACACCGCTGAAGAGGCGATCTTCGCCGCACACCTGGCGCTGCTGGAAGACCCGGCCCTGCTGGACGCCGCCATACAAACCGTCGCCCTGGGCACGGCCGCGACTCACGCCTGGAGCCAGGCCATCGACGTGCAGTGCGAAGTCCTCCAGCAAACCGGCAGCACACTGCTGGCCGAACGCGCCAACGACCTGCGCGACCTCAAGCAACGGGTGCTGCGCGCATTGCTCGGCGATACCTGGCATTACGACATACCGGCCGGCGCCATCGTCGCGGCGCATGAATTGACGCCCTCCGATTTACTGCAACTGAGCCAGCAAGGTGTCGCCGGACTGTGCATGGCCGAAGGTGGCGCGACCTCCCACGTGGCGATTCTGGCCCGGGGCAAAGGCCTACCGTGCATGGTGGCGCTGGGTTCGACGCTGCTCGATCAGCAACAGGGGCAACCGGTGGTGCTGGACGCCGACGGCGGCCGCCTCGAACTGACACCCAGTGCCGAGCGCCTGGCCGACGTGCGCCAGCTGCAACAGCAACAGCAACAACGCCGGGCCGAACAACAGGCCCAGGCGCACACCCCCGCACTGACCACCGATGGCCTGCGCATCGAAGTCGCCGCCAATGTGGCATCCAGCACGGAAGCGGCAGACGCGTTGGCCAATGGCGCCGACGGCGTCGGCTTGCTGCGCACCGAGTTTCTCTTCGTCGACCGCCACACCGCGCCGGACGAACAGGAACAACACCACGCCTATCAAGCGGTGCTCGATGCCATGGGCGACAAGTCGGTGATCATCCGCACCATCGACGTCGGCGGCGACAAGCAACTGGACTACCTGCCACTGCCCGCCGAGGCCAATCCGGTGCTCGGCCTGCGCGGCATTCGCCTGGCCCAGGCTCGCCCTGAACTGCTCGACCAGCAATTGCGCGCGCTGCTGCACCTGCGCCCGTTGTCACGCTGCCGGATCCTGCTGCCGATGGTCACGGAAGTCGATGAACTGCTGCACATCCGCCAGCGCCTCGATGCCTTGTGCGGTGAACTCGGCCTGGCGCAACGCCCGGAACTGGGTGTGATGATCGAAGTTCCGGCCGCCGCGCTGCTGGCCGAGCAACTGGCCGAACACGCGGACTTCCTGTCCATCGGCACCAACGACCTGTCGCAATACACCCTGGCCATGGACCGCGACCACGCCGGGCTCGCCGCGCGCGTCGATGCGCTACACCCGGCACTGCTGCGGCTGATCGCCCAGACCTGCGCCGGTGCGGCGCAGCACAACCGCTGGGTGGGCGTGTGCGGCGCACTGGCGTCCGATCCATTGGCCACGCCGGTGTTGATCGGCCTGGGGGTCAGTGAATTGTCGGTGAGCCCGGTACAGGTCGGCGAAATCAAGGACCGCGTGCGTCATCTCGACGCCAGCGAATGCCGGCGCATCAGCCAGGGCCTGCTCAAGTTGAGCAGCGCCAGCGCCGTGCGTCACGCCTGTCACCAGCATTGGCCTCTGAGCTGAAGAACAACAAGAATCCACGGAGAACCGCCATGTACCAACTTTTCATCGAAGGCCTGCAACGCCTCGGCCGCGCGCTGATGCTGCCGATCGCGATCCTGCCGATTGCCGGCCTGCTGCTGCGCCTGGGCGATACCGATCTGCTGAACATCGCGATCATCCACGACGCCGGCCAGGTGATCTTCGCCAACCTGGCAATGATCTTCGCCATCGGTATCGCGGTCGGTTTCGCCAGGGACAACAACGGTACGGCGGGTCTGGCCGGGGTGATCGGTTACCTGGTGATGATCTCCACCCTCAAGGCGCTCGACCCGAGCATCAACATGGGCATGCTCGCCGGGATCGTCAGCGGCCTGATGGCCGGCGCGCTGTACAACCGCTTCAAGGACATCAAGCTGCCGGAATACCTGGCGTTCTTCGGTGGCCGACGGTTCGTGCCGATTGTCACCGGGTTCGCCGCCGTGGGGCTGGGTGTGGTGTTCGGCTACATCTGGCCGCCGATCCAGCACGGCATCAACAGCTTCGGCACACTGATGATGGAAAGCGGCAGCTTCGGTGCGTTCGTCTTCGGCCTGTTCAACCGCCTGCTGATCGTCACCGGCCTGCACCACATCCTCAACAACATGGCGTGGTTCGTGTTCGGCAACTTCACCGACCCCACCACCGGGGCGCTGGTGACTGGCGACCTGTCGCGCTACTTCGCCGGCGATCCGAAGGGTGGCCAGTTCATGACCGGCATGTTCCCGATGATGATCTTCGGCCTGCCCGCCGCGTGCCTGGCGATGTACCGCAACGCCCTGCTGGCACGGCGCAAGGTGATGGGCGGGATCTTCCTGTCGATGGCGTTGACCGCGTTCCTGACCGGCGTCACCGAGCCGATTGAATTCGCCTTCATGTTCCTCGCGCCGTTGCTGTTTGTGCTGCATGCGTTGCTGACCGGCCTGTCGATGGCCATCACCAATGCGCTGAACATCCACCTGGGGTTCACCTTCTCCGGCGGCTTCATCGACATGATCCTGGGCTGGGGCAAGTCCACCAACGGCTGGCTCGTGTTCCCGGTGGGCCTGGCGTATGCCGTGATCTATTACGTGGTGTTTGACTTCTGTATCCGCCGCTTCGACCTGAAGACACCGGGCCGCGAAACCAGCGCTGACGTCGAGCAGGTTGCCGTCGCCGACAATGAACGCGCCGGGGCATACATCAAGGCCTTGGGTGGTGCCGAAAACCTGATCACCGTCGGCGCCTGCACCACGCGCTTGCGCCTGGACATGGTGGATCGCAACAAAGCCTCGGATTCCGACTTGAAAGCGCTCGGTGCCATGGCCGTGGTGCGTCCGGGCAAGGGCGGGAGTTTGCAAGTGGTGGTGGGGCCAATGGCCGACGCGATTGCCGATGAGATTCGCCTGGCGATGCCTGCGCTAGGTCGCGCCATGGTGTCGTCACCGGCTGCAGAAATCGACGCGCCGCCACCTGCCGCCATGGCGACACCCGAGGCCCAGCAATGGCTCAATGCCCTGGGCGGCGGCGACAATGTGCTGCAACTCGATTGCGTGGCCATGACCCGCATCCGCCTGCAACTGGCCGATGGCAAGGCGTTGTCGGAGTTCGATTTGAAAGCGTTGGGTTGCCAGGGTGTAAGTCAGCTGGATGGCGGTATCTGGCATCTGCTGATTGGCGACAAGGCGCCGAGCTTGAGTGATGCACTGGAAGTGTTGGTCAATCGCAGCGAGGTCAGTGCCAAGGTTTAGATCTTCGGTGCCTGATAGGCCGCCATCGCGAGCAAGCTCGCTCCCACAGTGGTCCGGTGTATGCAGATCCAATGTAGGAGCGAGCTTGCTCGCGATGAGGCCCTCACTGACACCACAATAGTTTGGGCAACAAAAAACCCGCTGAAATCTCTTTCAGCGGGTTTTTCATTTCAGCACCGGAGAATCAGAAATCCTCCAGCCGCCACACTTCATAAGCCGGTGTCTCATAGGGATGGCTCTGTTTCAGAGCCGCCACTACCGAGCGAATCAACTCATCGGCCACCACCAGCTCAACCTTCCATTCCTCGACCTGTTCGACCTGCCCTGCCTCGCCAATGAACGGCTGGCTGCCGTCCAGTGGACGAAACTGGCCAGTGCCCAACACTTGCCATGCACAGTGGTCATAAGCACCGATTCGCCCACCACCGGCGGCGAATACGGCGCTTTTGACCACCTCGACATGACTGTCGGGAACAAAAAAGCTGAGCTTGTACACGGCGCTTAGTTCACCCACACACGAGCGTTACGGAACATACGCATCAACGGAGCATCTTCGTTCCAGTCATCCGAACGCCACGAGTTCTGCACGGCGCGGAACACACGTTCCGGGTGCGGCATCATGATGGTCACGCGACCGTCGCGGCTGGTCAAACCGGTGATCCCGCGCGGCGAGCCGTTCGGGTTGGCCGGGTAGCTTTCGGTGACCTTGCCGTGGTTGTCGACGAAACGCATCGCCACGCAACCCGACAGATCGGCTTCCAGCAGTGCTTCTTCGCTGGCGAACTCGGCATGGCCTTCACCGTGAGCAATGGCGATCGGCATGCGCGAACCGGCCATGCCTTGCAGGAAGATCGAGTTCGACTCCTGGATCTGCACCATGGCAACACGGGCTTCGAACTGCTCGGAGCGGTTGCGCACGAAGTGCGGCCAGAACTCGCTGCCCGGGATCAGCTCGTGCAGGTTGGACATCATCTGGCAACCGTTGCATACGCCGAGGGTGAAGCTGTCGTTGCGTTCGAAGAAGCCCTGGAACGCATCGCGGGCACGGCTGTTGAACAGCGCGGATTTCGCCCAGCCTTCACCGGCACCCAATACGTCGCCGTAAGAGAAGCCGCCGCAAGCGACCATGCCCTTGAACTCGTTCAGGTCGACCCGGCCGGCCAGAATGTCGCTCATGTGCACGTCGATCGCGTTGAAACCGGCGCGGTCGAACGCGGCAGCCATTTCCACCTGACCGTTGACGCCCTGCTCACGCAGTACGGCAACCTGTGGGCGAATGCCTTTCTTGATGTAAGGCGCGGCGATGTCCTGGTTGATGTCGTAGCTCAGCTTGACGCTCAGGCCCGGGTTTTCTTCTTCCAGCAGCACGTCGAACTCTTGCTCGGCGCAGTCGGCGTTGTCACGCAGACGCTGGATCTGGTAGCTGGTCTCGGCCCACTGGCGTTGCAGCAGACGACGCTGGCCTTCGAACACAGTGTCACCGTTGAAGGTGATGCCGATCTCGCCATTGTTGATTGGCTGACCGATCACCGACACGCAGTCACCCAGGCCGGCAGCGCTGAACTGCGCGAGGATGTCCGGGGTGGCGTCCTGGCGAACCTGGATCACGGCACCCAGTTCTTCGTTGAACAGGATGGCGGCGATGTCGGCAGAGGTTTCTGCCAGACCGTCGAGGTTCAGGCTCAGGCCACAGTGACCGGCGAACGCCATCTCGACAACGCTGGTCAGCAGACCACCGTCGGAACGGTCGTGGTAAGCCAGCAGGTGGCCGTCGGCGTTGAGGCCCTGGATCACCGCGAAGAACGCTTTCAGGTCCTCGGCGTCATCGACGTCCGGCGCCTGCTTGCCGAGCTTGCCGTGAACCTGCGCCAGGATCGAGGCGCCCATGCGGTTCTGGCCGCGGCCCAGGTCGATCAGGATCAGGTCGGTGGTGCCCTTGTCCATGCGCAGTTGCGGGGTCAGGGTCTGACGGATGTCAGTCACTGGCGCGAAACCGGTCACGATCAGGGACATCGGCGAAGTCACGGACTTGTCCACGCCTTCATCGTTCCAGCGGGTGGCCATGGACATCGAGTCCTTGCCCACAGGAATGGTGATGCCCAGCTCAGGGCACAACTCCATGCCGACCGCTTTCACGGTGTCGTACAGGCGTGCATCTTCACCCGGGTGACCGGCAGCCGACATCCAGTTCGCCGACAGTTTGATGTCGGAGATCTTGCCGATGCGCGAGGCCGCGATGTTGGTCAGGGTTTCGCCGATGGCCATGCGGCCCGACGCCGGAGCGTCCAGCAGTGCCAGCGGAGTGCGCTCGCCCATGGCCATGGCTTCACCGGTGTAGACGTCGAAGCTGGTGGCGGTGACGGCAACGTCGGCCACCGGAACCTGCCACGGGCCGACCATCTGGTCACGGGCCACGAGGCCTGTGATGGTGCGGTCGCCGATGGTGATCAGGAAGCTTTTGCTCGCCACGGCCGGGTGATGCAGAACGCGCTCGACGCAGTCGGCGATGCTCAGGGTCGACGGATCGAAATCGTCGCCCAGTTCGTTCTCGCGAACCACCGAACGGTGCATGCGTGGAGCCTTGCCCAGCAGCACTTCCAGCGGCATGTCCACCGGGCTGTTGCCGAAGTGGCTGTCGGTGACGGTCAACTGCGGTTCGGCAGTGGCTTCGCCGACGACGGCAAACGGGCAACGCTCACGTTCGCAGATCGCCTTGAAGCGCTCGAAATCCGCCGGGCCGACGGCCAGAACGTAACGCTCCTGGGATTCGTTGGACCAGATTTCGTGCGGGGCCATGCCCGGCTCGTCGTTTGGAATATTGCGCAGTTCGAAACGGCCACCGCGGTCGCCGTCGTTGACCAGTTCCGGGAAGGCGTTGGACAGACCGCCCGCACCCACGTCGTGGATGAAGCTGATCGGGTTCTTGTCGCCCAGTTGCCAGCAACGGTCGATGACTTCCTGGCAGCGACGTTCCATTTCCGGATTTTCGCGCTGTACGGAAGCGAAGTCCAGGTCTGCCGAGCTGGTGCCGGTGGCCATGGAGGAAGCGGCGCCGCCGCCCAGGCCGATCAGCATCGCCGGGCCGCCGAGCACGATCAGCTTGGAGCCGACGACGATCTCGCCTTTCTTGACGTGTTCTTCACGGATGTTGCCCATGCCGCCGGCCAGCATGATCGGTTTGTGGTAGCCGCGAACTTCGTCACCGTGCGGGGTGGTGATCGATTGTTCGAAGGTACGGAAGTAGCCGGTCAGTGCCGGACGACCGAATTCGTTGTTGAACGCAGCGCCGCCCAGCGGGCCTTCGATCATGATGTCCAGCGCGGTGACGATGCGCTCGGGCTTGCCGTACGGCACTTCCCACGGCTGTTCGAAGCCCGGGATCTGCAGGTTCGACACGGTGAAACCGGTCAGGCCAGCCTTCGGCTTGGCACCGCGACCGGTGGCGCCTTCGTCACGGATCTCGCCACCGGAACCGGTGGATGCGCCCGGGAAAGGGGCGATCGCGGTCGGGTGGTTGTGGGTCTCAACCTTCATCAGGATGTGCACCGGCTCCTGCACCGCACCGTACTGGCGGGTCTCAGGGTCCGGGAAGAAGCGACCGGCCACGGAGCCGACGATCACCGAAGCGTTGTCCTTATAAGCCGACAGAACGCCTTCGCTGTGCATCACGTAGGTGTTCTTGATCATGCCGAACAGGCTTTTTTCCTGGCTCTCGCCGTCGATGTCCCAACTGGCGTTGAAGATCTTGTGACGGCAGTGCTCGGAGTTCGCCTGGGCGAACATCATCAGTTCGATGTCATGCGGGTTGCGCTTCAAGCCGACGAAGGCGTTGACCAGATAGTCGATCTCGTCTTCGGCCAGGGCCAGGCCCAGCTCGGTGTTGGCTTTTTCCAGCGCGGCGCGGCCGCCACCCAACACGTCGATGGCGGTCAGGGGCTTCGGTTCGGCGTGGCTGAACAGGCCGGCGGCCTGCTCGAGGTTGCCCAGGACGATCTGGGTCATGCGGTCGTGCAGACCGTCGGCGATCAGCTGGGCTTCAGCGTCGCTGAACTGGCCGGCCACGTAGAACGCGATGCCGCGCTCCAGGCGCTGGATTTTCGCCAGGCCACAGTTACGGGCGATGTCGCTGGCCTTGCTCGACCACGGCGAGATGGTGCCGAAACGCGGCAGCACCAGAAACAGACGACCGGTCGGTTCCTGTACCGGAACGCTTGGACCGTACTTCAGAAGGCGCGCGAGCACCTGCTGTTCGTCGCCGGTCAGGACGCCGGTAACTTCGGCGAAGTGAGCGAATTCAGCATACAGGCCGCTGACAGCCGGAACCTTCTGGCTCAGTTGCTCAAGGAGCTTGCTGTGGCGAAAGGCAGAAAGGGCAGGAGCGCCGCGCAGGATCAACATCTTCGGGACAGCCTCGGGAAGGGGTGTGCTTTGAGGCCGTGCATTCTAGCCTAAACAGCCCGCGACATCACCCGAAACGCTACGCACGGTTGCACTCGGGCGTCGATCTGTGTTTCTGCCTCGAAAGTCAGGTTAACCGGGCGTGCAGCAACAGCTTATTTTTACTGTAACAAAATGCAGGCAAGGCCCATTCCTGCGGGGTTTCGGCCGGTTTTGTGATCGCTAGCAGACAAGCCCCTCACTGTCGAGATATGGCGCTCGTGGTCCTTTGCGTATACTGCGCAGATGTTTTTCCCAACGGCTTTGCGTCCGCGGTACGCCAAATGGCTGATCGCAACCGGACTCTTCCTGATGCTCGGTGGCTGTGTTGATAAACCCAACACGCTCGAGCGCGTAAAGGAGGATGGTGTGCTGCGGGTGGTTACCCGAAACAGCCCCGCCACCTACTTTCAGGATCGCAACGGTGAGACCGGCTTCGAATACGAGCTGGTGAAGCGCTTCGCCGACGATCTGGGGGTCGAGCTCAAGATCGAGACCGCCGACAACCTCGATGACCTGTTCAACCAGGTCGGCAAGCCCAATGGCCCGGTGCTGGCGGCTGCCGGCCTGGTCAGCAGCGAAGAGCGCAAGAAGCAGGTGCGCTTCTCCCACTCCTATCTGGAAGTCACCCCGCAGATCATCTATCGCAACGGCCAGTCCCGGCCAACCGATGCGAAGGATCTGGTGGGCAAGAAGATCATGGTGCTCAAGGGCAGCACCCACGCCGAACAACTGGCGCAGCTGAAACAGAAGTTTCCCGGCATCGAATACGAAGAGTCTGACGCGGTCGAGGTCGTCGATCTCCTGCGCATGGTGGATGAAGGTCAGATCGACCTGACCCTGGTCGACTCCAACGAAGTGGCGATGAACCAGGTGTACTTCACCAACATCCGGGTCGCCTTCGACCTCGGCGACGCCAGCAACCAGAGCTGGGCCGTCGCCCCGGGCGACGACAACAGCCTGCTCAACGAAATCAACGATTACCTCGACAAGGTCAAGAAGAACGGCACCCTGCAACGCCTCAAGGACCGCTACTACGGGCATGTCGACGTCCTCGGCTACATGGGCGCCACCACGTTTGCCCAACACTTGCAGCAACGCCTGCCCAAGTACGAACAGCACTTCAAGGCCTACGCCAAGAAGGAGAAAGTCGACTGGCGCCTGCTGGCGGCCATCGGGTACCAGGAGTCGTTGTGGCAACCGACGGTCACGTCCAAGACCGGCGTGCGCGGCCTGATGATGCTGACCCAGAACACCGCGCAGGCCATGGGCGTGTCCAACCGCCTGGACCCCAGGCAGAGCATCATGGGCGGCGCCAAGTACCTGGCCTACACGAAAGACCAGCTCGACGACTCGATTCAGGAACCGGACCGGACCTGGTTTGCCCTGGCGGCCTACAACGTCGGCAGCGGCCACCTGGATGACGCACGCAAACTGGCGGCCAAGGAAGGGTTGAACCCGGACAAATGGCTGGACGTAAAGAAGATCCTGCCGCGCCTGTCGGAAAAGAAGTGGTACAGCAAAACCCGTTACGGCTACGCCCGCGGCGGCGAACCGGTGCATTTCGTGGCGAACATCCGTCGCTACTACGACATCCTGACCTGGGTCACGCAGCCGCAGCTTGAAGGGGACCAGGTCGCCGAGGGCAAACTGCTTGTTCCGGGGATCGACAAGAGCAAGCCGTCGCAGGAACCTGCACCGCTCTGACAGCCACCCAACATCAAATGTGGGAGCGAGCTTGCTCGCGATGAGGCCCTGTCAGTCACATCAATTGTGTCTGTCAGACCGCTATCGCGAGCAAGCTCGCTCCCACAGGGTTTTGTGTTGGTTTTAAGCCTTGGTAGCCGCCGCCAGAATCAGCGCCTTCATCTCCGAAACAGCCGACTTGAAGCCAACGAACAGCGCATGGGCCACCAGCGCATGGCCGATGTTCAGTTCGTTGATGCCCTTGATCGCCGCCACGGCTTCGACGTTGTGATAGTGCAGGCCATGACCGGCATTGACGATCAGGCCCTGGGCCAGACCGAAGGCCACGCCATCGGCTACACGCTTGAGTTCTTCGGCGACTTCGGTCGGCGTCTCGGCATCGGCATAACGCCCGGTGTGCAACTCGATGGCTGGCGCGCCGACACGGCGGGAGGCTTCGATCTGGCGCTCATCGGCGTCAATGAACAGCGACACTTCGGAGCCGATCTTCGACAGACGCTCGACCGCCGCCTTGATCCGCGCCTCCTGCCCCGCCACATCCAGGCCACCTTCGGTGGTCAGCTCCTGACGGGTTTCCGGCACCAGGCAAATGTGCGCCGGGCGGATGCGCTCGGCGAACAACATCATTTCTTCGGTGACCCCCATTTCGAAGTTCATGCGGGTTTGCAGCACGTCCTTGAGCAGCAGAACGTCGCGCTCCTGAATGTGCCGACGGTCTTCGCGCAGGTGCACGGTGATGCCGTCGGCGCCCGCCTCTTCCGCGTCCAGTGCAGCCTTGACCGGGTCCGGGTAACGGGTGCCCCGGGCCTGACGCAGGGTGGCAACGTGGTCGATGTTCACGCCAAGAAGAATACGGGTGCTGGTGGTCACGGAAGCGCTCCAGAAGAAGAGAAAGTTCGGTGCACAGCATACGGTGTGATCAGGGCTTGCGAAACAGCTCGCGACTGACAAGTGGACGGCCGCCCAGGTGAACGGCCAACGCCTGGCGCATCAAGCGCTTGGCGGCAGACAAAGCGCCGGGGGCAGACCAGTCGGCTTCAGCCATGGCCAGCAATTCGGTGCCGTTGAACAGGCCCGGTTGCAACAGGTAGACACGCTCCAGCCCGGCATCCACTTGCAAACGGTAGAGGCCGTCCGGCGCGATGGGTTGATCATGAATATCAGTCGTCAGGGAAAAACCGTAGCCGAGGTCATCGAGCAAGCGCCACTCGAAGGAGCGCAGCAAGGGCTCCAAAGCACGACCTTCAGCCAGCGCCAGCAAAGTCGCAGCGTAGTGATCGAATACACCGGGATGAGGATCTTCGGCGGGCAACAGGCGAATCAGCAATTCATTGAGGTAAAGACCGCTGAACAGCGCCTCGCCATTGAGCCAGGTGGAGATGCCAGCACTCTCCATGCGCCCGACATTCTTCAGCTCGCCCTTGCCCCGGAACTCGACTTCCAATGGCACGAATGGCCGCGCCAGTGTCCCGGCCTTGCCCCGCGCACTGCGCAACACCGCCCGCAGCCGACCTTGCGGCGTGAGGAAGTCCACCAGCGCGCTGTTTTCACGGTAGGCGCGGGAGTGCAGGACATAGGCGGGTTGGGCGGGCGCTTGGGACATGGAAATCGCAGTTCTCGATGAAGGAGCGCAGTTTTACATACAACCTGAAACCAATGTGGGAGCGAGCTTGCTCGCGATGAGGGCCTGATATTCAACATCAATGTTGACTGACAGACCGTTATCGCGAGCAAGCTCGCTCCCACAGGGGATCATTGTTGATCCGGAAAACGTATTACAGGTCGCCGTAACCCAACGAACGCAATGCACGCTCGTCATCGGACCAGCCACCCTTAACCTTGACCCACAGGTTGAGCATGATCTTGGAGTCGAACAGCAGCTCCATGTCCTTGCGCGCTTCGGTGCCGATGCGCTTGATACGCTCGCCCTTGTCGCCAATGATGATTTTCTTCTGGCCATCACGCTCGACGAGGATCAAGGCATGAATGTGCAGGGTCTTGCCCTGCTGCTTGAACTCTTCGATTTCAACGGTGATCTGGTACGGCAGCTCGGCGCCCATCTGGCGCATGATTTTCTCGCGCACCAGTTCGGCGGCGAGGAAACGGCTGCTGCGGTCGGTGATCTGGTCTTCCGGGAAGAAGTGATCGTTTTCCGGCAGGTGCTCGGCAATCACGCGTTCCAGTGCATCGAGGTTATGCCCGTGCTGTGCGGAAATCGGGATGATCTGCGCATTCGGCAACTGCTCCTGCAACCAGCTCAGGTGCGGCATCAGCTCGGCCTTGTCTTCGATGCGGTCGGTCTTGTTCAACGCCACGATCAGCGGGCCGGTCACGTATTGGACGCGCTCGAGAACCATCTGGTCTTCTTCGGTCCACTTGGTGCGGTCGACCACGAAGATCACCACGTCGACGTCTTTCAGCGCCGCCGAAGCGGTCTTGTTCATGTAGCGGTTCAGGGCCTTTTCGCCGCCCTTGTGCATACCAGGGGTGTCGACGTAGATCGCCTGCACATCGCCCTCGGTCTTGATACCGAGCATGTTGTGACGGGTGGTTTGCGGTTTGCGCGAGGTGATCGCCAGCTTCTGACCCAGGATGTGGTTCAGCAACGTGGACTTGCCCACGTTCGGACGGCCGACGATGGCAACATAGCCACAGCGAGTTGCGTTTGTATCAGTCATTGCCATTCTCCACACCTAGGGCAATCAGTGCTGCGGCGGCCGCTACCTGTTCGGCAATACGACGACTCACACCCTGACCTCGGCTTTTTTCATTCAGTAAGATGATTTCGCATTCGACGAAGAACGTCCGGCAATGCGGCTCACCCTGGATATCCACCACTTCGTAACGCGGCAGCTCACAACCACGGGACTGCAGGAACTCTTGCAGGCGGGTCTTTGGATCTTTGTTGGTGTCGACCAGCGTCAGGCCTTCGAACTCGCCGGCCAGCCAGGCGAGCACACGCTCGCGGGCCATTTCCATGCCAGCATCGAGGTAGATCGCACCGATCAGCGCTTCGAGGGCATCGGCCAGAATCGACTCGCGACGGAAACCGCCGCTTTTCAGCTCGCCCGAGCCCAGGCGCAGGTATTCGCCCAGATCGAAACCACGGGCCAGTACGGCCAGGGTCTCACCTTTGACCAGACGTGCGCGCAAACGCGACAACTGGCCTTCGCGAGCCAGCGGGAAGCGCTCGAACAACGCCTCGCCGGCGACGAAGTTGAGAATGGCGTCACCGAGGAATTCCAGGCGTTCGTTGTTACGCCCGGCAAAGCTGCGGTGAGTCAGGGCCAGGACCATCAGTTCCTGATCCTTGAAGGTGTAGCCGAGCTGACGCTCTAGACGGCTTAAGGAGACGCTCACGGTTTACCCACGCTGAGTTCGTGGCTGAATTCCACCGCCATCGCCGTAAGTTGGCGCAGGCTTGGGACAATTAAAGCTGTGTTCAAAAATAACGTCCTGAATATCATTGTTTTCATGCCTCTGGCGCCCATTGTGCCGGCTCCAGAAATGCATTCGGCGCTGTGTTCAACAGCGCCGTGTCTGATTACTTGATCAGGCCAACCCGCGAGAAATTCGGCAGGTGGCTGAGTTTGGGTTCCGGCCAGCTCATCCAGACCGCAAAGGCCTTGCCGACGATATTCTTGTCGGGAACCATGCCCAGCAGATCCTTGGGAATGTTCGGATCATCCCAGTAGCGACTGTCGTTCGAGTTGTCGCGGTTGTCGCCCATCATGAAGTAGTGCCCGGCCGGCACGGTCCACGAATGGTCCGGCATTGCGCGGTAGCGGCTCATTTCCTTGCGGATCATGTGCTCGGCCACACCGAGTTTTTCCTTGTAGAGCTCAGCGCTGCCCAGCGTGCCCGGCTCGGAGCCGACCAGTTGCTCGGCAATCGATTGACCGTTGACGAACAGGCGCTTGTCGGCGGTGTAGCGAACCGTGTCGCCCGGCAAACCAACCACACGCTTGATGTAGTTGACGTTCGGGTCGCTCGGGTAGCGAAACACCATCACATCGCCGCGCTGCGGATCACCGACTTCGATGACTTTCTTGTCGATCACCGGCAAGCGGATCCCGTAGGAAAACTTGCTCACCAGGATGAAGTCGCCGACATCCAGGGTTGGCTTCATCGAACCGGAAGGAATCTGGAACGGTTCCACCAGGAACGAACGCAGCACCAGCACGATGAACAACACCGGGAAGAACGACTTGCCGTATTCAACCAGCAGCGGCTCTTTGTTCAGCTTCTCGACCACGACCATGTCAGGCTGGCTGACGCTGCCCTGATAGGAAGCGATGGCGGCACGCCGACGCGGGGCCAGGATCAACAGATCGAGCAACGCCAACAGGCCGCAGACGAACACGGCGATGACCAGCAACAGCGGGAAATTTAGCGACATAGGACCTAACTATCCAACCTGAGCACTGCAAGGAAGGCTTCCTGTGGAATCTCCACGTTGCCGACCTGCTTCATGCGTTTCTTACCGGCCTTTTGCTTCTCCAGCAGTTTCTTCTTACGGCTGACGTCACCACCGTAGCATTTGGCCAATACGTTCTTTCTGAGCGCCTTGACGGTTGTCCGCGCCACAATCTGCCCGCCAATGGCGGCCTGGATTGCCACGTCGAACATCTGCCGCGGAATCAGTTCTTTCATCTTCTCGGTCAACTGGCGACCTTTGTAGTGCGAGTTGTCACGGTGCACGATCAGCGCCAGAGCGTCGACCTTGTCACCGTTGATCAGCACGTCCAGTTTCACCAGGCTAGCCGATTGATAACGATCGAAATGGTAGTCCAACGAAGCATAGCCGCGGCTGGTGGATTTCAGGCGGTCGAAGAAGTCCAGCACCACTTCGTTCATCGGCAGGTCGTAGGTCACTTGTACCTGGGAGCCGAGGAACAGCATGTCAACCTGCACACCACGTTTTTCGATGCACAGGGTAATGACGTTGCCCAGGTGCTCTTGCGGCACAAGAATATTGGCCCGCACGATCGGCTCACGCATGTCTTCGATCGAGGACAGGTCCGGGAGCTTCGACGGGTTATCGACGTAGATCGTCTCGCCGGTCTTGAGCAGCAGCTCGAAGATTACCGTCGGCGCCGTGGTGATCAGGTCCAGGTTGTACTCGCGCTCCAGGCGCTCCTGGATGATTTCCATGTGCAGCATACCGAGGAAGCCGCAACGGAAGCCGAAGCCCAGTGCGTCAGAGCTTTCCGGCGTGTATTGCAGCGACGAGTCGTTCAGGGTGAGCTTTTGCAGCGCTTCGCGGAAATCTTCGAAGTCGTCGGAGCTGACCGGGAACAGACCGGCGTAAACCTGCGGCTGAATACGTTTGAAGCCTGGCAGTACATCAACGTCCGGCGTCGAGCTCAAGGTCAGGGTGTCGCCCACTGGCGCACCGTGAATGTCCTTGATGCTGGCGATGATGAAGCCCACTTCACCGGCCTTGAGGTCAGCGGTAGGGGTGTGCTTCGGGTTGAATACACCGACGCTGTCCACCAGGTGGATCTTGCCGGTGGACTTGACCAGGATCTTGTCGCCCTTCTTCACACGACCGTGGCGCACGCGTACCAGGGAAACAACACCCAAGTAGTTGTCGAACCAGGAGTCGATGATCAACGCTTGCAGCGGATCTTCGTAGTTGCCGGTCGGTGCAGGAATGGTGGCGACCAGGCGCTCGAGCACTTCGTCGACGCCCAGGCCGGTCTTGGCCGAGCACTCGACCGCATCGGTGGCATCGATGCCGATGATTTTTTCGATTTCTTCTTTAACACGGTCCGGATCGGCCTGTGGCAGGTCGATCTTGTTCAGCACGGGCATCACTTCCAGGCCCTGCTCGATCGCGGTGTAGCAGTTGGCAACCGACTGCGCTTCAACGCCTTGACCGGCATCGACCACCAGCAGCGCGCCTTCACAGGCGGCCAGCGAACGGCTCACCTCATAGGTGAAGTCAACGTGGCCGGGGGTATCAATGAAGTTCAGCTGGTAGTTGATACCGTCGCGAGCCTTGTAATACAAGGTGACGCTGTGCGCCTTGATGGTGATCCCGCGTTCACGCTCAAGGTCCATGGAGTCCAGGACCTGGGCTTCCATTTCGCGCTCGGCGAGGCCGCCACACATCTGGATGAAGCGATCGGCCAGCGTCGACTTGCCATGGTCAATGTGGGCGATGATGGAGAAATTGCGGATATGACTCAAATCACTCACGGATCAACACTCAAAAAGGCTGCAGGCATAGCCCGCCGAAAAATAGCCGGGAATTGTACCTGATCCACGGCGCAAGCGTCACGTTCGCAGGTCAGACGGTGCCTACAAAAACGCCCCGGTCTTGCGACAAGGGCGTTTTTTAACGTCAAAGCGGTCGGAAAATGCCCGCCATCAGCCAGCTCGACGCAACAGCCAGAGCCCCGCGACGGCACAAACACCCGCCGGCACCAGCACCGAAAGCAACGGCGGGAAGCCGAACACCTGGCTCGAAGGCCCCAGCAGATCCTGAACGATGCGGAAGGTGAAGCCCACCAGCACGCCGGTGAACACCCGTTGACCCAGGGTCACCGAGCGCAGCGGACCAAAGATGAAGGAAATCGCCATCAACACCAGAGCGGCAGTCACCAGCGGCTGCAACACCTTGACCCAAAATGCCAGCCAGTAGCGGCCATTGTTCAGCCCCTGGTCCGCCAGATAGTGGATGTAACTCCACAGGCCACTGATCGACAGCGACTCGGGCACCATGATCACGGTGTTCAGCAACTGCGGACTCAACGCAACGTCCCAGCGCTCTTGCGGGGTCGAAACCACTTCGGTGCTGCGCTCGTGGAACAGCGTGGTCGTGACATCCGACAACTGCCAGTGATCGTTTTCGAAGTTGGCACGCTTGGCGAAACTCGCCGACAGCATGTGCCGCTCTTTGTCGAAGCGATAACGGGTCACGCCATACAGGATGCCGTTGGGTTGTACCGAGTTGACGTGAATGAACTCATCGCCCTGGCGGTGCCACAAGCCGTGCCTGGCGCTTTGTGCATCACCGCTGCCCTGGGCCAGCGAGCGATTGGCCTGTGCGGCGGTTTCAGCGGGCGGAGCGACGTACTCGCCGACCAGCACGCCGGCCAGCATCAATACCAGCATCGGCTTCATGACCGCCCAGACGATCCGGCCGATCGACACACCGGCGGCGCGCATGATGGTCAGCTCACTGTTGCTGGCCAGGCTCCCCAGACCGATCAGACAGCCGATCAGCGCAGCCATCGGCAGCATTTCGTACATCCGGCGCGGAGCGGTCAACAACACATAACTCAGCACATCGACCAGGGTGTAGGTATCGCTGATTTCCCCCATCTCGTCGATGAAGGCAAACAGTGTCGCCAGACCAAGAATGATCCCGAGCACCGCCAGGATCGCCATGAACACACTGCTACCAATGTAGCGATCAAGCTTAACCACGGGCCACCTCCAGCGCGCTGCGGCGACTCGCCCTCTTCAAGCGCAAGGGTTCCCAGTAGAGCAAGCCCAGGCCGATGGACAGGAAAATCCCGTGCACCCACCACAAGCCAAACACCGCAGGGATCTTGCCCTTGTCCAGGGCACCGCGGGCGGCAATCAGAATGCTCAGGTAAGCCATATAAAGAAGAATCGCCGGCAGTAACTTGAGGAATCGGCCCTGACGTGGGTTGACCCGTGACAGCGGCACCGCCATCAAGGTCACGATGAACACCAGCAACGGCAGAGACATGCGCCATTGCAGCTCGGCGCGCATGCGAATGTCGTCACTGCCGATCAATGTACGGGTCGGCATTGCATCACGGTCGGTGACTTCGTCACTGACTTCCGGTTTTGGCAGCAACACACCGTACTCGTCATACTTGATCGCCCGGTAGTCGGCCTGCCCCGGACTACCGTCATAGCGATAGCCGTTATCAAGAATCAGGTAGCGGTTGCCGTCCAGACGAATTTCCTGGCGCCCCTTTTCCGCCACCAGCACAGAAATCCCGCGATCCTTGTTATTGGAACTGATGTTTTTTTGCGAGATGAACACACCACCCAGATTGACGCGGTCATCGGACATGCTCTCGGTGTAGGTGACCCGGGTGCCGTCGCGCAAAGCCTGGAAACGCCCTGGCTCCAGGGTATCGAATTCGGTCAGGGCATCCTGCTTGTTCAGCAGCAACTGAAACTGATTGGCCCCCTGTGGCGCCAGGCTCAGGCTCAGCCACGCCACGACGAGCGCAACCAGGGTGGCCGGGAACAGCGTCATGCAAAACAGCCGCTGCTGGCTCATGCCCGTGGCCGAGAGCACGGTCATTTCGCTTTCGAGGTACAGGCGACCGTAGGACAACAGGATCCCGAGAAACAGCCCCAGTGGCAGGATCAGCTGGAGGAAGCCCGGCAGGCGATAGCCCATGATCAGGAACAACGACCCCGGATCCAGCAGGCCCGAAGCCGCCTGGGCGAGGTATTTGATGAAGCGACCGCTCATGATGATGACCAGCAGCACGGCACTGACGGCGCTCAAGGTCAACAGGACTTCGCGGGATAGATAACGGAAGACGATCAAACCAGACACTCCAGGGTTGTCAGGCTAAGGCGGCCAAACAAGCAAACGTATCGGACAGCCCGCAAGGCAGAGCCGCCGAAAAAAGATGGCGCATTATCCTGTGATTGGGTGCGCCTGTCACTGCGCAATGCATCCCCCCCTTGTAGGAGCGAGCCTGCTCGCGATGGTCGTCAACGATAACGCGGGGAGCCTGACACCCTGCGTCAATCTAGGGTTCTTCGCGAGCAGGCTCGCTCCTACATTCGTGCGGTCGAGGGTTGTCAGCCGCCGGTAGCGAGGTTCAAACTGCGGCCTTTGTCGCCGGTCGATCCTGGCGCCTTTCTGTTTATAAGCAATCGACGCACATAAAGTGTCGGGCGCATGCGTGATAACCATCAATTCAGGGACCCGGACATGGAACTGGTTGTAAAAAGCGTCAACCCCGAAACGTTGAAGACCGCCACTCTCGTGGTCTCCGTCGGCGAAGGCCGCAAGCTCGGCGGTGTTGCCAGACAACTCGACGAACTGAGCGGCGGCGCGATCAGCACTGTGCTCAAGCGCGGCGACCTGGCCGGCAAGGTCGGCCAGAGCCTGCTGCTGCACAGCCTGCCGAACCTCAAGGCCGAGCGTGTGCTGCTGGTGGGCGTTGGCAAGGACGACGAACTGGGTGACCGCCCGTTCCGCAAAATCATCGCCGGCATCCTCAATACCCTCAAAAGCCTGGGCGGCAGCGATGCGGTGCTGGCCCTGGATGAAGTGGTCGTCAAAGGCCGCGACAGTTATGGCAAGACCCGCCTGCTGGCCGAAACCCTGGTGGACGGCGAGTACAGCTTCGACCAGTTCAAGAGCCAGAAGGCCGAACCCCGCGCGCTGAAGAAAATCACCCTGCTGACCATCAAGGCCGCCCAGGCTGAAGTGCAACGCGCCGTGACCCACGCCACCGCCATCGCCAACGGCATGGCCTTCACCCGCAACCTGGGTAACCTGCCGCCGAACATCTGTCACCCGACCTTCCTCGGTGAGCAGGCCAAAGACCTGGGCAAAGAATTCAAGGACCTGAAAGTCGAAGTCCTCGACGAGAAGAAGATCAAGGCCCTGGGCATGGGCTCGTTCTACGCCGTCGGCCAGGGCAGCGCCCAGCCTCCGCGCCTGATCGTCATGCAATACAACGGTGGCAAGAAATCCGAGAAGCCGTACGCGCTGGTCGGCAAAGGCATCACCTTCGACACCGGCGGCATCAGCCTCAAGCCGGGTGCCGGCATGGATGAAATGAAGTACGACATGGGCGGCGCCGCCAGCGTGTTCGGTACCCTGCGTGCCGTGCTCGAGCTGAAGCTGCCGATCAACCTGGTGTGCATCCTGGCCTGCGCCGAAAACATGCCGAGCGGCAACGCTTCGCGCCCGGGCGACATCGTCACCACCATGAGCGGCCAGACCGTGGAAATCCTCAACACCGACGCCGAAGGCCGTCTGGTGCTGTGTGACGCCCTCACCTACTCCGAGCGCTTCAAGCCGCAAGCGGTCATCGACATCGCGACCCTGACCGGCGCCTGCGTGGTTGCCCTGGGTTCCCACACCTCGGGCCTGCTGGGCAACAATGACGAACTGATCGGCCAACTGCTGAGCGCCGGCAAGGCTGCCGACGACCGCGCCTGGCAACTGCCGCTGTTCGATGAGTACCAGGAACAGCTGGACAGCCCGTTCGCCGACATCGCCAACATTGGCGGCCCGAAAGCCGGCACCATCACTGCGGCCTGCTTCCTGTCGCGCTTCACCAAGAACCTGAACTGGGCGCACCTGGACATCGCCGGCACGGCCTGGACCAGCGGCGGCAAGGACAAGGGCGCCACTGGCCGTCCGGTTCCCCTGCTGACCCAATACCTGCTGGACCGCGCCAAAGCCTGAAACCGTTGATGGGCGGCGGCGTCACTTTTCGGTGGCGCCGCTTGCCGCTCTGGAACCGCAATGACCAAAGTCGACTTCTATATCCTGCCCAGCGCCGATCCTTCGGCACGCCTGGACTTTGCCTGCAAGCTCACCGAGAAAGCCTGGCGCATGGGCCACCGCATCTACCTGCATTGCAGCGACGCGGCCCAGCGTGACGATCTCGATGCGCGGCTGTGGGCGTTCAAGGGCGAAAGCTTCGTGCCCCACGGCCCCGCCGACACCGAGCCTGAGGGTTTGATTGTCCTGGGGTTGGGCGATGACTGCGGTCAACATCAGGATTTGCTGGTCAATCTCGACCTGAAAGTCCCGGTCTTCGCCAACAAGTTCGCCCGGGTGGCGGAAGTGGTGGTGGAGGATCCGACGATCAGAGCGGCCGCGCGGGAGAGTTTCCGTTTCTACCGCGAACAGGGCTATCCTCTGCAAGATCACCGTTTACAGCGACTCTGAGCCTTCCAATGGACACTCCAAAACCGCTGCAACAGTCCGCGCACCTGCTGGACGACCTTGAGTCGATCCGCCAATTGCTCGGCGATGACAACCTGCAACCGCCTCTGCTGACCGACACGGTCGAGGAAGGTGATCAGGAACAGATTCCCATGTTGTTCGACGCCGTGAGCGAGCCTTCGCCACCCGTCGTACCGACAACGCCTGCCCCGATCGTTGAACCCGTCACCGCGGCGACGTCGACGCCCGCCCCCAGCAAGAACCCGGATGACTTGCTGCACCTGGACAGCGAATTGCGCGCCGCCGCGCAATTGATCATGCAAGACGTGATCGACGATTTCGCCCCGCACATCGAGACCGAAATCAAACGCCGCCTCAGTGCGCGACTGGAGCGCTTGTTGAACCAGTACAACGACTAAACAACTTGCAGTGGGGGGCTCTTCTGTGGGAGCGAGCTTGCTCGCGATGACGATCTGTCTGGCACATCAATGCTGAATTTGCTGACCCCATCGCGAGCAAGCTCGCTCCCACACAAAGCGTCTCGCCACAAGTTGAATCTTCAGGTACTGAGATAGCGTCCGATCAACGCGATCCCACTGGCCAGCACCAACCACGTCACCAGGCGCACAAACGCCTCGCGGGACAAGCGCATGGTCAGCCGTCGACCGAACCACAGCCCCAGCACCATCGCCGGCAACAGACAAACCGCCAGCACCAGCAACGGCAAATCGGCATACACACCGGCGATTGCAAACAGGCTCAAACGCACCACCGTACTGCAACTGATCAGCGCGCTCTGGGTGGCCCGGGCCGCCTCCTTGGGCAACCGGCTGTTCAAATAGATCGCATAGAGAAAGCCGCCGCTGCCAAACAACGCGCCAAACATTCCACCCACCGTCCCCATCGGCAGCGCCCACGCGGCGGACAACTGCGCCGGACGGACCTTTATCCACAGGCTGTAAATTGCATAGGCGCTGATAAACAGGCCCATCAACAGCAACAACAGGTCGGATTTCAGGTTCAGCAGGAATATCACGCCAAGTGTGCAACCCACCGCCATGCACGGCAGCAACCGCAACAGCTCCGGCCTCGCCACATCGCGCCGCGAAGGCAACAGATTGCCGAATGCCGCGACAAAATCCAGCAACACCAGTAAAGGCACGATCTTCGACAGCGGCATGAACAGAATCAGAATCGGCCCCGCCACCAGCGCGGTGCCGAAACCGGCGATGCCGAACACGATGTAGGCCAGGGCGATGCCCGCACCGATTACCAGCCAGTCCAGCGGGCCGAATGGCCATTGGTTCAACAGTTCAAACACATTCATCCGAACATCTTCCTTGATCACATGAGGTGACTTTACCTCTGTGGGAGCGAGCTTGCTCGCGATGGCGATCTGTCTGGCACATCAATGCTGAATTTGCTGGCCCCATCGCGAGCAAGCTCGCTCCCACATAAATGCCCTCAATGGATTTGTGAGCAGTCGTGGAGATTGCCAGGCAAATGCCTTTAAACTGCGCCCCATGATTAAAGATCCCTTTGCAAGACTCGGCCTGGACCGCGAAGTCCTGACCGTCAGCCAGCTCAACGGCCGCGCGCGGGTGTTGCTTGAAGACGTGTTCAGCAACATCTGGGTCGAAGGCGAAATCTCCAACCTCGCCCGCCCGGCTTCCGGCCACGTCTATTTCACCCTCAAGGACAGCGGCGCCCAGGTCCGTTGTGCGTTGTTCCGGCAGAACGCGGCACGGGTTCGCCAGGCCTTGAAGGACGGCCTGGCGGTCAAGGTCCGTGGCAAGGTCTCGCTGTTCGAGGGACGCGGTGATTATCAGCTGATCCTCGACACCGTGGAGCCGGCCGGCGATGGCGCCTTGCGCCTGGCGTTCGATGCACTCAAGGAAAAGCTCAGCGCCGAAGGCCTGTTCAGTGCCGAGCGCAAGGTGCCGTTGCCGGCGCATCCGCAACGCATCGGCATCATCAGTTCGCCCACTGGGGCGGTGATCCGCGACATCATCAGCGTGTTCCGCCGTCGTGCACCGCAGGTGCAATTGACCCTGATCCCTACCGCCGTACAGGGCCGCGAAGCCACAGCGCAGATTGTCCGCGCCCTGAAACTGGCCGATGCCCGCGGTTTCGACGCACTGATCCTGGCCCGGGGCGGTGGCTCGCTGGAAGATCTCTGGTGCTTCAACGAAGAAGCCGTGGCCCGCGCCGTAGACGCTTGCGTGACGCCGATTGTCAGCGCGGTCGGCCATGAAACCGACGTATCGATCAGCGACTTCGTGGCCGACGTGCGCGCGCCCACCCCCTCCGCTGCCGCCGAATTGCTGGCACCGGATTCCAGCGACCTGGTGCGTCGGGTCGAAAGCCTGCACCGACGGCTGGTGATGCGCATGCGGGACCGCTTGATGCGCGACCGCCTGCGCCTGGAAGGCGTTTCCCGACGCCTGCGCCATCCCGGCGAGCGCCTGCGTCAGCAAGCGCAACGCCTGGATGACCTGGACATGCGCATGCGCCGCACGTTCGAGCGCAGCCTCAACACCCGCCGCGAACGCTTGATCCGCCTGGAAACCCGTCTGGCTGCACAACATCCGGGCCGGCAACTGGCAATGCTTCGCCAGCGCCTCGACAGCCTGGCCGAACGCCTGCCGCGCGCGATCCGCGAAGGGCTGAAAAACCGTCGCCTGCAGTTGCACAGCCAGATGCAGACACTGCATGTGGTCAGCCCGTTGGCGACCCTCGGCCGTGGCTACAGCATCTTGCTGGACGAGCGCGGCAACGCGATCCGCAACGCCGCGCAAACCCATACCGGCCAGCGCCTGACGGCCAAACTGGGCGAAGGCGAACTGCAAGTACGGGTCGAAGACAATTACCTGACGCCCGTCACCCTTTCTTTACTGGATTGATCCATGCCGCGTTTCTTTGCTCCGTTGCTGTTGCTGCTCCTGACCTTCAACGCCCATGCCGACAGCTACATTACTCGCCAGTTGAACAAACCGGTGCCGGGAGGCGTTGCGGTGGTGGACCTTGGCACGTCCGCCCAGGCGCCAAAAGCCACTTATCAAGGCAAACCGGTGCTGGTAGTGAAGGAACAGAACAACTGGCTGGCCATTGTCGGCCTGCCGCTGACGGTCAAGCCGGGGGTTCAATCGGTCAGCAGCGGCGGCCGAAATCTGAATTTTACGGTTGGCAACAAGAAATACCCGGAACAGCGCATCACCCTGAAGAACACCCAACAGGTCAATCCGGACCCGGAAAATCTCAAGCGCATCGAGCGTGAACTGGCTGAGCAGATTACTGCCTACCGCACGTTCAGCCCCAACACCCCGAGCAACCTGCTGCTGGACAAACCGGTGAACGGACCGCTGTCGAGCAAGTTCGGCGTGCGGCGCTTTTTCAACGGTGAAGAGCGCAACCCCCACTCAGGCTTGGACTTCGCCGTACCCGGCGGTACGCCAATCAAGACCCCCGCCGCCGGCAAGGTGATCCTGATCGGCAACTATTTCTTCAATGGCAACACGGTGTTCGTCGACCATGGCCAGGGCTTTATCAGCATGTTCTGCCACATGTCGAAAATCGACGTGAAGGTGGGGCAGCCACTGGCCCGTGGTGACGTGGTCGGCAAAGTCGGCGCGACCGGCCGCGCGACCGGACCGCACATGCACTGGAACATCAGCCTGAACGATGCGCGGGTCGATCCGGCTATCTTCATTGGTGCGTTTCAGCCCTAGCTTTTTGTTGAGGCTGATGGCCTCATCGCGAGCAAGCTCGCTCCCACAGGGTTTGCGCTGTACCTGTGGGAGCGAGCTTGTTCGCGATGGCAATATCACAGACACCGAAAGCAGTCCGGCAGTGTCACATCATCAATTGCGCACCACTCAAACCTCGCGCAAACAACAAAACAATCACTGCCAATCACAGCAATAAAATCTCGATAAATACCCGCCCACGAGTATTCCTCTCAATTTTTTTCGACTGCTTGCCATCTTTCCCCCCCAAGGTTAGGGTTGAAGACATGAAAACCTCTCACACCCTCATTCAGCTCCGCCAGCACCGCAGCCTGTGCCTCGTCAGTGCACGACTGCCGGGCTGAATCGTGGTGCCTCGTCCCAAGCGTTAGTCCAAGAACTTTTGATCCACCGGCAGGCCGCCTTTTTTCGGCCAACACAATAAGGATTTCCTGATGAGCATGCTCAAAGACCCGTCTTCGAAATACCGCGCGTTCCCGACCATCGACATTCCGGACCGCACCTGGCCGTCGAAAACCATCACCGCCGCGCCGATCTGGTGCAGCTCCGACCTGCGCGACGGCAACCAGTCGCTGATCGAACCGATGGACGCCGTCAAGAAGCTGCGTTTCTGGAAAACCCTGGTGCAGGTCGGCGTGAAGGAAATCGAAGCGTCGTTCCCGGCCGCCTCGCAAACCGACTTCGACTTCGTCCGCACCCTGATCGAAGGCAACCACATCCCGGACGACACCACCATCCAGGTGCTGACCCAGGGCCGTGAAGACCTGATCGAGCGCACCTTCGAATCCCTGCGCGGCGCGAAGAAAGCCATCGTTCACCTGTACAACGCGACCTCCCCTTCCTTCCGCCGCATTGTCTTCAACCAGGACAAGGACGGGGTCAAGGCCATCGCCGTGAACGCCGCCAAGCTGTTCGTCAAATACGCGGCCATGCAGCCGGATACCGAGTGGACCTTCGAATACTCGCCGGAAACCTTCAGCGCCACCGAAATGGAGTTCGCCAAGGAAGTCTGCGACGCGGTGATCGAAGTCTGGAACCCGACGCCCGAGCACAAGATGATCCTCAACCTGCCGGCCACGGTGGAATGCGCGACGCCGAACATCTATGCCGACCAGATCGAATGGTTTGGCCGTCACATCAACCGTCGTGACAGCGTGATCATCAGCCTGCACACCCACAACGACCGTGGCACCGGCGTTGCCGCCACCGAACTGGGCCTGATGGCTGGCGCCGACCGTGTCGAAGGCTGCCTGTTCGGCAACGGCGAGCGTACCGGTAACGTCGACCTCGTGACCGTGGCGTTGAACCTCTACACCCAGGGCGTGAACCCTGAGCTGGACTTCTCCGACATCGACGGCGTGCGCAAAGTCGTCGAAGAGTGCAACCAGATCCAGGTGCACCCGCGTCACCCGTACGTCGGCGACCTGGTGCATACCGCGTTCTCCGGCTCGCACCAGGATGCGATCCGCAAGGGCTTTGCCCAGCAGAAACCGGACGCACTGTGGGAAGTACCGTACCTGCCGATCGACCCGGCCGACATCGGCCGCAGCTACGAGGCGGTCATCCGCGTCAACAGCCAGTCGGGCAAGGGCGGTATCGCCTACCTGCTGGAACAGGAATACGGCATCAGCCTGCCGCGTCGCATGCAGATCGAGTTCAGCCAGGTCGTGCAGCGTGAAACCGACCGCCTGGGCCTGGAAATGACCGCCCAGCAGATCCACGCATTGCTGCACAGCGAGTACTTGCAGGCCAACACCCCGTACGCGCTGGTCAGCCATCGCCTGCAGGAAGAAAACGGTCACAGCGCCGTCGAAGTGGAAGTGGCCAGCCAAGGCCAGGGCGAGACTAACCTGCACTGGCGCGGCAAGGGCAACGGCGCCCTGGAGGCGCTGGTGGCCGGCTTGCCGGTACCGGTGGAAATCATGGATTACAACGAGCACGCCATCGGCGCTGGCACCAATGCCAAGGCTGCGGCCTACATTGAACTGCGAGTGAACGGCGAACGCGCGGTGCATGGCGTCGGCATCGACGAAAACATCACCACCGCCAGCTTCAAGGCCCTGTTCAGCGCACTGAACCGCTCGCTGAGCCAGCCGGAAGCGAAAGCGGCGTAACCCATCGCTGAAATGCAAAAGGCCTCAAGGTGCGAACCTTGGGGCCTTTTTGTTTGCCTGCCTGTTTTTGTGTTGCTTGTCCCGGCCCCATCGCGAGCAAGCTCGCTCCCACATTTGATCGGTGTGAACGCGGTCACTGTGGGAGCGAGCTTGCTCGCGATGAGGCCCTGTCAGACAGTAAAGATTTCAGGTGAACTCGAAGGTATCGGCATCCAGATTCGCCGGAAACCGCGTGCGATACGCCGCCAGTTCCGCCGCATCCAGCACCACCTTGAACACCCCGTCAGCCTCTCCGGCACTGAGCAGCGTCTCGCCCTGGAAATCCAGGACCTGGCTGTCACCGGTATACGCAAAACCTTTGCCATCCGTGCCAATACGGTTCACCGCCGCCACATAGCACAGGTTCTCGATCGCCCGCGCCGGCAGCAAGCGGTTCCAGTGCTGGCGCCGCGCACCGGGCCAGTTCGCCGTGTACAGCAGCAGGTCGGTGTCCTGGGCGTCGCGGCTCCACACCGGGAAGCGCAGGTCGTAGCAAATCAGCGGCCGTACTCGCCAGCCCTTGAGCTCGAACTGCACCTGGCGCTCGCCGGGGGTGTAGTGGTTATGCTCACCGGCCATGCGGAACAGATGACGCTTGTCGTAATGCCACACCTCGCCATCCGGGCGGGCCCACAACAGACGATTGCGATGACTGCCGTCGGCGGCCTGGACGATCACGCTACCGGTGATCACCGCATCAAGCCTCAAAGCCTGAGCCCGCAACCATTTACTGGTAGGCCCGTTTTCCGCTTCGGCGAGGGCTTCCGACTCCATGGAAAAACCGGTGGTGAACATCTCCGGCAGAATGATCAGGTCGGCGCCGCGAGCCTGCTCCAGCAACGGCTCGAAATGCTCAAGGTTGGCCTGGCGGTCGTGCCAGGCCAGGGACGTCTGGATCAGCGCAACGGTCAGTTTCGGCAATGCACTCAGATCACGCATAGTTTTTCCGCCGCTTCACGCAGGGTCTCCTCACGCTTGGCAAAGCACAGCCGCACCAGGCGCTGGCCGACCGGTGGCGTCTGGTAGAACACCGAGATCGGGATACTGGCCACGCCGTGCTCGCGAGTCATCCACAGGGCCATCTCGACGTCATTGAGGTCCGGGCGGATCTGCGAGTAATCGACCAACTGGAAATAGGTGCCGGTCACCCGGGTGAAACTGAAACGCGACGGCGCCAGCAGATCGCAGAACAGATCACGCTTGGCCTGATAGAAAGCAGGCAGCTCTTCGACGTGCTCGGGATGCTCGGCCATAAAATCGGCCAAGGCATATTGCAGCGGCGTCACACCACAGAAATTGACGTACTGGTGCACCTTGCGCAATTCCGCCGTCAGGGCCGGCGGTGCGATCACATAACCGGTTTTCCAGCCGGTGACGTGGTAGGTCTTGCCGAACGAACTGACCACGAATGCACGCTGATACAGCTCTTCATGGGCCAGCACGCTGACGTGAGGCACGCCGTCATACACCAGGTGCTCGTAGACTTCGTCGCTGATCACATAGATATCGCGATCACGGATTAACGTCGCCAACTGGTCGAGTTCGTCACGGCTGATCAACGCACCGCTAGGGTTGTGCGGGGTGTTGAGAATGATCATCCGCGTGCGCGGGCTCAGTGCCTGAGCAAGCTTCTCGAAGTCGATACTGAAATCGTTCAGGCCCAGTTGCACATGCACGCAACGGCCGCCTGCCAGCTCCACCGAAGGTTCGTAGCTGTCGTATGCCGGGTCAAACACAATGACTTCGTCACCGCTGTGGATAACCGCCTGAATGGCACAGAAAATCGCCTCGGTCGCGCCGGGGGTGACCGTCACTTCAGTATCCACATCCACCTGCGCGCCATAACTGCGGGCGATCTTCGCCGCGATCTGCTGACGCAACACCGGCAGCCCGGTCATTGGCGAATACTGGTTATGGCCGTTGGCGATATGCCGGCCGACCGCATCGCACAGGGCCTGCGGGGCCGCGAAATCGGGAAAACCCTGGGACAGATTGAGCGCGCCGGTCTGAGCCGCGAGCTGAGACATCTGAGTGAAGATAGTGATGCCGACATTCGGCAGCTTGCTGGTGATCATCGGTGGTTCCCTGCTCTACACCCGGCTCTACGGCGGCGCGGGGGAGTCCGAGGATAGCCCAAACGGCAGGCATGAAAAAGGGCGCCATTGGCGCCCTTTCCATCCCACGGGAAAAACCTCGATCAGCGCTTGTCGCGACGCTTCTTGTCGGCCTTCTTGTGGTGCGACATCAAGCGACGCTTCTTGTTGACCTGACGGTCGGTGAGCGTGTTCTTGTTGCCTTCGTACGGGTTCTCGCCACCCTTGAACTCGATGCGGATCGGCGTACCGACCAGCTTCAGCACACGGCGGTAGGTGTTTTCCAGGTAACGCACGTAGGACTTCGGCACCTTCTCGATCTGGTTGCCGTGGATCACGATGATCGGCGGGTTCGCGCCACCAAGGTGAGCATAACGCAGCTTGATCCGGCGGCTGTTGACCATCGGCGGCTGGTGCTCGCTGACCGCGTCTTCCAGGATCTGGGTCAGGCGACTGGTCGGCCAACGGGTAACCGCGGACTTGAACGAGTTCTGTACCGACGCGTAGAGGTTGCCCACGCCGGTGCCGTGCAGTGCCGAGATAAAGTGAATATCGGCAAACTCGACGAAAAACAGACGACGCTGCAGCTCGATCTTGACGAAGTCGCGCTCGCTCGGCGTCATGCCGTCCCACTTGTTGATCGCGATGACCAATGCACGACCGGCCTCAAGGGCAAAGCCCAGCAGGTTGAGGTCGTGATCCACCACGCCTTCGCGGGCGTCCATCACGAAGATCACCACGTTGGCGTCTTTGATCGCTTGCAGGGTTTTGACCACGGAGAACTTTTCGACTTCTTCGTGGATCTTGCCGCGCTTGCGCACACCGGCGGTGTCGATCAGCGTGTACTTCTCGTCGTTACGCTCGAACGGGATGTAGATACTGTCGCGGGTGGTGCCGGGTTGGTCGTAGACGATTACCCGATCTTCCCCGAGCATGCGGTTGACCAGGGTCGACTTGCCAACGTTCGGACGGCCGATGATGGCGATCTTGATCCCGTCTTTTTCGCTTGGGCCAGGAATGCGCTTGGCTTCCTCGCCTTCGGCTACATCTTCTTCCTCGCCTTCTTCCAGCTCGTCTTCGTCTTTCGGGAAGTCACTCAGTGCGATTTCCAGCAACTGGGTGATACCACGGCCGTGGGCACCGGCGATCGGGATCGCGTGGCCCATACCCAACGGGGCGAATTCGGCGCGGGCCATTTCCGGGTCGATGTTGTCGACCTTGTTGGCCACCACATGGGAACGCTTGTTACGTTTGCGCAAATGCTCGGCGATCATCTGGTCGGCGGCGGTGAAACCGGCCTTGGCATCTACCAGGAACAGAACGACATCCGCTTCTTCAATGGCCAGCAGCGACTGCTCGGCCATTTTTTCGTCCATACCGTGCTCGTCACCGGAGATACCGCCGGTGTCGATCAGAATGTAGGAACGCCCTTGCCACTTGGCCTCACCGTACTGGCGATCACGGGTCAGACCGGACAAGTCGCCGACGATGGCGTCACGAGTCCTGGTCAGGCGGTTGAACAAGGTGGACTTGCCGACGTTCGGTCGGCCCACCAGGGCGATTACGGGAACCATGCGGCTCTCCACTTCGTTATTTCAGAAAATACAAAAGCCGCTGCGAGGCAGCGGCTGGTGCTCGGGGCAATCACCGTGTGCTTTTTTGTAGGAGCGAGCTTGCTCGCGAAAAACGCAAAGACACCGCGTTTAACCAGATTGCCAACGTAATCGTTGACGTCCATCGCGAGCAAGCTCGCTCCTACACTCTTACAAACGGTGAAGCAGCCTGGGGGGTTAACCCCAAGCATAGTCAAACCTTTACTTAATGGTCAGGGCTTCCAGTTTGCCGCTGTTGCCATACACATAAATCGTGTCACCCACCACCAGCGGACGGGCACGCAGGCCGTCGCTGTCGATGCGCTCGCGGCCGACGAAACGACCGTCCACCTGACTCAGCAGGTGCAGGTAACCTTCCAGGTCACCGACTGCAACGTAGCTGGAGAACACTTCCGGAGCCGACAGTTGACGGCGGGCCAGCGAGTCGTTGCTCCACAAGGCTGTGGTGGAACGCTCGTCGACGCCTTCAACGGTGCCCGAAGACAGGGTCACATAAACGGTACCGAAACCCTGGGCGACACCGGCATAGCTGGAAGCATCACGCTGCCAGAGCTGACGGCCGCTTTGCAGGTCCAGAGCAGCAACGCGCCCCTGATAGCTGGCGACATACAGCGTCTCGCCCGACAGCAGCAAGCCACCGTCGATGTCGACCACGCGCTCCAGCTCCGAACGACCTTGCGGGATCGCTACGCGCTGTTCCCACACCGGTACGCCGTTGGAGATGTCCACGGCAACCACTTTACCGGTCGACAGGCCAGCCACCGCGAGGCGGTTGGTCACGATCGGCGCACTGGTGCCACGCAGGGTCAGTACCGCAGGCGTGCTGTCATAGATCCAACGACGGTCACCGGTGGAGGCATCCAGGCCGATCAGACGATCGTCCTGGGTCTGAACCACCACGACGTCACCGTTGTTGGCTGGCGGCGCCAGTACTTCGCTGGACACGCGAGCGCGCCACTTTTCTTCACCGTTGATCGCGTCCAGGGCAACGATTTCACCCTTGATCGTACCAATGGTGACCAGACCGTAACCTACGCCAACGGCGCCGGAAACAGGCAACTCGAGGTCTTTCTTCCATTTGACGTCGCCGGTGTTGCGGTCCATCGCCATCAACACGCCAGTGACGTCGGCGGCATAGATGGTATCGCCATCGATGGCCGGAACCAGCATGTTGTAGGTTTCGCCCTGACCGTCACCGATCGAACGACTCCACTGCTTGTGCAGAACCACTTCTTCCTTGAAGTCGACCAGCTCGGCCGGAGGCAGTTCTTTTTTGCTGTTGCTGCTGCAACCCGCGGCCAAAATGGCCAGGGCCAGCAATGCTGCATGTTTCCAACGAATCACGTCACGCATCCCCTTTGGCCAGGTCGTCCAGCTTGATTTGCAGGCCACCGACCGCCGCTTCATCCGACAGTGCCGCCTTGGCTTTTTGATACGCCGCGCTCGCCTCGTCGGTACGACCCAGCTGCACCAGCAGGTCACCCTTGAGCTCTTCGCGAGTGGCCAGGAATGCCTTGTCGGCATCGCCTTCGAGCAGCTTCAGTGCTTCGTCGGCCTTGTTTTGCGCGCCGAGTACCTGGGCCAGACGCTGACGGGCGATTTCGCCCAGCGCCGGGTTGGCCGGTTTGGCGACAATGGCCTTGAGCTCGGTGACCGCGTCGTCCAGCTTGCCGCTGTCGACCGCTACCTTGGCCACGAACAGGCTGCCGTACTGCGCATAGGCGCTGCCGCCGAACTCGCTGTTGAGCTTGCCGGCCAGGTCCGAAACACGGGCCGCATCAGGCTTGCCGTCAGGCGTCAGCGTGGTTTCGAGCAATTGCTGATAGAGAATCGAGGCGCCTTGCGACTGATTGCTCTGATACTTCTGGAACGCCTGCCAGCCGAACACGATGACCAGCGCCAACAGGCCGCCAGTGACCAGGGGCTTACCGTTGCGTGACCACCATTCCTTCAATTCCATCAAATGTTCGTCTTCGGTACTCGACACCCCAATACTCCTTAATCGCTAATTCGGCTGTTAAGACAGCTTCAACCCTGCACGACGCAGGTGGCCAGGTGTGCTGCAAGCGCATCCCAGGCAATGCTTTGTTGTTCGCCCTGGCCACGCAGGGGTTTGAAACCTACCACTTGCTGGGCCATTTCGTCGTCACCGAGGATCAGCGCGTACAGCGCGCCGCTCTTGTCGGCCTTCTTGAACTGGCTTTTGAAACTGCCTGCGCCGGCATTCACTTGCAGGCGCAGGTTGGGCAACTGGTCACGCACGCGCTCTGCCAGGGTCAGGCCGGCCAGTTCGGCGGCTTCACCGAAGGCGCAGAGGTAGACGTCGACCTGACGGGAGATCTCTTGCGGGATCTGCTCCAGGGTTTCGAGCAACAGCACCAGGCGTTCGATGCCCATGGCAAAGCCAACGCCGGCGGTCGGCTTGCCGCCCATCTGCTCCACCAGACCGTCGTAACGGCCACCGGCACACACGGTGCCCTGGGCGCCAAGTTTGTCGGTGACCCATTCGAAAACGGTCTTGCTGTAGTAGTCCAGCCCGCGAACCAGCTTCGGGTTGATCACATAAGGAATGCCGGCGGCGTCCAGACGAGCCTTGAGGCCCTCGAAATGCACGCGGGATTCTTCGTCGAGGTAGTCGGCCATTTTCGGCGCATCGACCAGAATCGCCTGCGTCTCGGCGTTCTTGGTGTCCAGGACCCGCAACGGGTTGGTCTTCAGGCGGCGCTGGCTGTCTTCGTCCAGCTTGTCCAGATGCCGGGACAGGAACTCGACCAGTGCTTCGCGATAACGACCGCGAGACTCGCTGGTGCCCAGGCTGTTGAGCTCGAGCTTGACCGCATCGCGGATGCCCAGTTCGCCCCACAGGCGCCAGGTCAGCACGATCAACTCGGCGTCGATGTCCGGACCGTCGAGGTTGAACACTTCGACACCGATCTGGTGGAACTGGCGATAACGGCCTTTTTGCGGACGCTCGTGGCGGAACATCGGACCGATGTACCAGAGTTTCTGAACCTGGCCGCCGCCGGTGATGCCGTGCTCCAGCACCGCGCGCACACAGGCCGCCGTGCCTTCAGGGCGCAGGGTCAGGGAGTCGCCGTTACGGTCGTCGAAGGTGTACATCTCTTTTTCGACGATGTCGGTCACTTCACCGATGGAACGCTTGAACAGTTCGGTGAACTCGACGATCGGCATGCGGATCTGCTTGTAACCGTAGTTATCCAGCAGGCGCGAAACGGTGCCTTCAAAATGACGCCACAGGGGAGTCTGTTCGGGCAGGATGTCGTTCATGCCACGAATGGCTTGCAGAGACTTGCTCACTTTAAATCCTTAAATTCATGCGGCTCGTTAGTCGGACTCAGCCGCGCGCAATGACTGCAGCGTCAGCTTCGACCTTTTCGGCCGCTTTCTGGCGGATCAAGCGTTCAAGCTCATCCACCAGATTGTCATTCGTCAGCTTCTGCGACGGCTTGCCGTCGATGTAAATCAGGTTCGGCGTGCCGCCGGTCAAGCCGATATGGGCTTCCTTGGCTTCGCCCGGGCCATTGACCACGCAACCGATAACCGCGACATCCAGCGGCACCAGCAAATCCTCGAGGCGCCCTTCCAGCTCGTTCATGGTCTTGACCACATCGAAGTTCTGCCGCGAGCAGCTCGGGCAGGCGATGAAGTTGATGCCACGGGAACGCAGGTGCAGGGATTTGAGAATGTCGTAGCCGACTTTCACTTCCTCGACCGGGTCGGCCGCCAACGAGATGCGGATAGTATCGCCAATCCCTTCGGCGAGCAGCATACCGAGGCCCACGGCAGATTTCACCGTGCCGGAACGCAAACCACCGGCTTCGGTGATGCCCAGGTGCAACGGCTGGACGATTTCCTTGGCCAGCAAGCGGTAGGCTTCGACGGCCATGAACACATCGGAGGCTTTCACGCTGACCTTGAAGTCCTGGAAGTTCAGGCGCTCAAGGTGCTCGACGTGGCGCAAGGCAGACTCGACCAGCGCCGCCGGGGTCGGCTCGCCGTATTTCTTTTGCAGGTCTTTTTCCAGGGAACCGGCGTTCACGCCGATACGGATCGGGATCCCGCGGTCACGGGCGGCATCCACCACCGCACGCACGCGGTCTTCGCGACCGATGTTGCCCGGGTTGATCCGCAGGCAATCGACACCCAGTTCGGCTACGCGCAAAGCGATCCGGTAGTCGAAGTGGATGTCGGCAACCAAGGGTACTTTGACCAGCTGCTTGATCTTGCCGAAGGCTTCGGCAGCGTCCATGTCCGGTACGGAGACCCGCACGATATCGACACCGGCCGCTTCCAGGCGATTGATCTGCGCGACGGTGGCCGCAACATCGTTGGTGTCGCTGTTGGTCATGCTCTGCACAGCGATAGGCGCATCGCCGCCAACAGGCACGTTACCGACCCAGATTTTGCGGGATTCGCGACGTTTGATTGGAGATTCGCCGTGCATGACTTATTGACCCAACTTCAGGCGAGCAGTCTCGCCACTGGTGAACGGAGCGACATCAACCGGCTGGCCGTTGTAGCTGACCTGAGCGCCACGGGCAAAGCCCAGACGCACGGCAAACGGTGGTTTGCCATTGATTGCCAGGCTGTCGCCTTTGCGTTTGAGACCGCTGAACAGCACCTTGCCGCTACCGTCGGTCACTTGTGTCCAGCAATCGGAGGTGAACTGCACCTGAACCTGGCCTTGGCCGGCCACCGGCGCGGCTGCCGCTGGAGCAGGAGCGACAGGGGCTACCGGTGCAGTCGCCACCGGAGCCGGGACGGCAGGAGCTGCCGGAGCCGGAGCTGCCGGAGAAACCGGCGCTGCGACAACGGGCGCGGGTGCGGCTGGCGTGGTCGGCGCTACCGGGGCGGCTGGCGTAGTCGCCTGAGCCTGCTCTGGTGCTTCAGCCGGAGCGTCGGCCTGTGGCAGCGCGAGGGCGGTTACGCCTTCGCTCTGACCTTCCACGACGGCCTGGTCTTCCGGCTCGTCCAGCGGGTGAATCTGTGTCGTACCGTCGGCGCCTTCGACTTCTACGTGCTCTGGTGCCAGACCGATCAGGTCCTTGGTGCGCATCGAGGTCTGATCCTGCCACCAGACGAAACCGCCACCGATCACCGCGACCAGCAACAGCAGGCTGACGATTCGCAAAATGGTGTGGGAAACCCGGACCGGCTCTTCAATACGGCCCAGGCTGTGAACATTGCTGCCCTGGGAGTCGGTACCGGTGGATTGATCGAATTGCTGGACCAGAACGGCCTGGTCCATGCCGAGCAATTTGGCATAGGCGCGAATGTAACCGCGGGCAAAAGTATGCCCGGGCAGCTTGTCGAAGGCGCCGGCTTCCAGATTGCTCAAGGAAGTGGTGGTGAGGTTGAGCTTGAGGGCCACTTCGGCCAGCGACCAGCCATTGCTTTCGCGGGCCTGGCGCAAAGTCTCACCGGGGTTTACGCGATTCGCTGCTACAACTTCGGGATGCGCCGCTTTCATCATTGCTCCGACAGGTATTGCTGATATTCCGGCGTACCGGGATAGAGTCTTTTTAGTTGCAGGCCTGCACTTGCGGCCTTGTCGCGGTCTTCGAACACTTTTGCCAGCCGAACGCCGAGCAATAGACTACGTGCATTTTGCTCCGAGAGCTGGCTAAAACGGTCGTAATAGTCACGCGCAGGCACATAATGCCTGTCTTCGTAAGACAACTCAGCCATTTCCAGCAATGCACGTGGTTGTTGGCGGTTCAGGCGCAGGGCTTTTTCCAGTTGCTGCCGGGACAGATCGCGCTGACCGAGCATCGCTGCGGTCATGCCCAGGTTCTCGAACACCCGCGAACGCTCAGGATACAGGGTATCGGCAGCGGCCTGTTCAAAGCGCTCGTAGGCTTCGTTGTAACGCTTCTGCTCGAACAGGAAACTGCCGTAGTTATTGAGGATTCGTGCATCGGCGGGACGGGAAGCCAGCGCCTTGCGAAAATGCTCGTCGGCAAGTTCCGGTTCCATCTCGGCCTGGAACACCAGCCCCAGCGCCGCGTTGGCATCAGGGTCGGAGCCATCCAGCTCCAATGCTTTCTTCAACGGAACCTTGGCGCGTTCGGTCATGCCTTGTTGCAAATACCCGATACCAAGTTGCACATAGGCCTCACGCGCTTCATCACGGCCCTTGCTGGTCTTCATCGGGTTGTAATCACCCGAAAGCACGCAGCCAGCACACAGGCTGGCCAACAGCAACAGCAGCGCAAAGCGCAGGGACATAGAGATCCTCTCTTGGTTATTTCGCGGCGTCTTGCGCTACATCGTTGTCGGCGTTGAGTTCACGCACGGCGATATAACGTTCGCTGCGACGGGTGCGATCCAGCACCTGCCCTACCAATTGACCACAGGCCGCATCGATGTCTTCACCACGGGTGGTGCGGACGGTGACGTTGAAACCGGCATGATGAAGCTGATCCTGGAAACGACGAATGGCGTTGTTGCTCGGGCGCTCGTAACCGGAGTGCGGGAACGGGTTGAACGGGATCAGGTTGATCTTGCACGGGATGTTCTTGAGCAGCTCGATCATCTCCACGGCGTGCTCGACCTTGTCGTTGATATCTTTGAGCAAGGTGTACTCGATGGTCAGCACGCGCTTTTCGCCGAGATTCGACATGTAGCGCTGGCACGACTCGAGGAGCATCTTAAGCGGATACTTCTTGTTGATCGGCACCAATTGGTTACGCAATGCGTCATTCGGTGCGTGCAGGGACAGCGCCAGGGAGACGTCGATGTGCTTGGAGAGCTCATCGATCATCGGCACCACGCCGGAGGTCGACAGGGTCACACGGCGCTTGGAAATGCCGTAGCCCAGGTCGTCCATCATCAAATGCATGGCCGCGACGACGTTGTCGAAGTTCAGCAGCGGCTCACCCATGCCCATCATCACCACGTTGGTGATGGCACGGTCGACGGTTGCCGGGACGCTGCCAAAGGATTTGTTGGCAATCCACACCTGCCCGATGACTTCGGCGGCGGTGAGGTTGCTGTTGAAGCCTTGCTTGCCGGTGGAGCAGAAACTGCAATCCAGGGCACAGCCTGCCTGGGACGAAACGCACAAGGTGCCGCGCTTGCCCTGGGGAATGTAAACGGTCTCGACGCAGCTGCCGGACGCCACGCGCACCACCCACTTGCGGGTGCCGTCGCTGGAGATGTCCTCGCTGACCACTTCCGGACCACGGACCTCAGCAACAGCCTTGAGCTTTTCGCGCAAGGCCTTGCTGACGTTCGTCATGGCATCGAAATCATCGACACCAAAGTGGTGAATCCATTTCATTACCTGACCGGCACGGAAACGCTTCTCCCCGATTGAGTCGAAGAATTTTTCCATTTCCAGCTGGGTCAGACCCAGCAGGTTAGTTTTTACAGTCGATGTAGTCATGGATTCACCTTCACTCTTAAGCCAATGCTTAGCGAGTGGTTACTTCAGTAGCTGCGAAGAAGTACGAGATTTCGCGAGCGGCAGCGGCTTCGGAGTCCGAACCGTGTACGGCGTTGGCGTCGATGGAATCAGCGAAGTCAGCGCGGATGGTGCCGGCAGCAGCTTCTTTAGGGTTGGTAGCGCCCATCAGCTCACGGTTCAGAGCGATAGCGTTTTCGCCTTCCAGAACCTGAACGACAACCGGACCGGAGATCATGAAAGCAACCAGGTCGTTGAAGAAACCACGAGCGCTGTGCTCAGCGTAGAAGCCTTCAGCTTCGGCTTTGGACAGTTGCTTCAGTTTCGAAGCTACAACGCGCAGGCCAGCTTTTTCGAAACGAGTGGTGATCTCGCCGATAACGTTTTTAGCAACGGCGTCAGGCTTGATGATGGAGAAAGTACGTTGAACAGCCATGGTGTAACTCCAGAAACGGTAATTTACGAAAAATTAAACCCGCGAATTATACGCGGGTTCTCGGGTATTGCCTAACCTGCTCGACAGACTCAGTCTGCCTCTTCGATCCAGGCGGCCTGAATGGCTTCAAGCACTTTCTCGCCGCCGCGGGTCGGATCATCGCTGAACTCCGGCAATGCCAGCACCCATTGGTGCAGATCGACGAAGTTCACGTAACGCGGGTCCACCTCAGGCTTGCTTTCAGCCAACTGGATCGCGATTTCCAGCACATCAACCCATTTCAGACTCATTTCAGATCCTTGAATCAGTGCGGTGCTTCGGCCGCATGGTTGAGCGAATACTTCGGAATCTCGACGGTCAGGTCTTCGGTACCGACCTTGGCCTGGCACCCCAGACGGGACTCGCGCTCAAGACCCCAAGCCTTATCAAGGTAGTCCTCTTCCAGCTCGTCAGCCTCTTCCAGCGAGTCGAAACCCTCGCGGATGATGCAGTGGCAAGTGGTGCAGGCACAAACGCCGCCACAGGCACTTTCCATCTCGATGTGGTGCTCGTGGGCCAGTTCGAGGATGGAAATACCCGTCTCAGCCTCAACAACCATGCCTTCGGGGCAAAACTTCTCGTGTGGCAGAAAAATGACCTGCGGCATCGTTATTCCTCAATCTCATTCAGGTTGCGCCCCGCCAGCGCGGCTTTCACCGTCGAGTCCAGGCGGCGGGCAGCAAAGGCGTCGGTCACTTGCGACAGACGCTTGGTCTGCTGCTCGATGGCGTAACCATCGGTACCTTTCATCAGTTCGGTCAGTTCCTTCACCTGCAGGTCGATGACCATGCGCTCGTCGGCGTCGAGCAGTCGGTCGCCGTCGGCCTCCAGGGCAGCCTGCACCGCTTCGATCAGGCGCTGGGCATCGACCTGCTGCTCACGCAGTACGCGGGCAACCTTGTCGTCGTTGGCGTGCTGGAACGAATCCTTGAGCATCTTGGCGATTTCGCCGTCGGTCAGACCGTAGGACGGCTTGACCTGGATGCTGGCTTCGACGCCCGAACCCAGTTCGCGGGCGGACACACTGAGCAAGCCATCGGCATCGACCTGGAAGGTCACGCGAATCTTCGCTGCGCCGGCCACCATCGCTGGAATGCCACGCAGCTCAAAGCGCGCCAGGGAGCGGCAGTCGCTGATCAGCTCGCGCTCGCCCTGCAATACGTGGATGGCCATGGCCGACTGGCCGTCTTTGTAAGTGGTGAAGTCCTGGGCACGAGCGACGGGGATGGTGGTGTTGCGTGGAATCACCTTCTCCATCAGGCCACCCATGGTTTCCAGCCCCAGGGACAACGGAATCACGTCGAGCAGCAGCAGCTCATCGCCATCGCGCTTGTTGCCGGCCAGGGTATCGGCCTGGATCGCGGCACCGATGGCCACCACTTGATCCGGATCGATTTCAGTCAGCGGCTGGCGACCGAAGGCTTCGGCGACAGCTTCACGAACGCGAGGCACGCGAGTCGAACCACCGACCATGACCACGGCATGCACGTCTTCCAGCTCGACACCGGAATCACGCACCGCGCGGCGGCAGGCCTTCAGGCTTCGCGCGACCATCGGCTCGATCAACGCATCAAAGGCTTCACGGGTCAGTTCGGCTTTCCAGGCGCCATGCGCCACTTCGACCGACGAGGCACTGGTCAGCGCTTCTTTGGCGGCACAGGCAGTCTGCAGCAGTTGACGCTGCGCGCCCGGATCAAGGTCGGCCGACAAACCGGCGCCCTCAATGATCCAGCCGGCAATCGCGTGGTCGAAGTCATCGCCACCCAGGGCGCTGTCGCCGCCAGTGGCCAACACTTCGAAGACACCGCCGGTCAGGCGCAGAATCGAAATATCGAAGGTGCCGCCGCCCAGGTCGTAAATCGCGACCAGGCCTTCGGCGTGCTGGTCCAGACCGTAAGCCACGGCTGCCGCGGTCGGCTCATTGAGCAAGCGCAACACGTTCAGACCGGCCAGCTTGGCCGCGTCCTTGGTGGCTTGACGTTGAGCGTCGTCGAAATAGGCCGGAACGGTGATCACCGCACCCACCAGCTCACCGCCCAGGGTCGCTTCAGCACGCTGACGCAGGACCTTGAGGATGTCGGCGGAGACTTCCACCGGGCTTTTCGGGCCCTGGATCGTCTCGATGAACGGCATGTGCGATTCGCCACCGACAAAGCGGTACGGCAGTTGATCGCCCAATTGCTTGACGTCGGACAGACCACGACCCATCAAGCGCTTGACCGACAGCACGGTGTTCAAAGGATCGGTGGCGGCGGCCAGCTTGGCGGATTCGCCAACTTCGACGCGATCGGCGTGGTAGCGCACGGCAGACGGCAGGATGACCCGCCCTTCTGCGTCAGCCAGAGGCTCGGAAAGTCCACTGCGCAATGCAGCGACCAGCGAATTGGTAGTGCCCAAGTCGATCCCCACAGCCAGACGACGCTGGTGCGGTTGAGGACTTTGGCCGGGTTCGGCGATCTGCAGTAGGGCCATCGTTATCAGGACTTATCTGTATATCAGGCGTGCGACCGGAGCGGCACTGGGTTAATCGTCGAGGCGCTCTTCTAACTGGCGCACTTCGTAGGTGAGCTTGTCGAGGAACTGCATGCGCCGCATCAGGCGTTCGGCCCGTTCACGGTGCGCGGCATCGTTCCAGCAAGCTGCGAAGCTTTGGTTCAGTTCATCCTGGGCAGCCTTGAGGCGGCGCTTGAAGACGGCAACGCCATTCAGGTCGGCGCTGTCCTGCAGGTCTTCGAGCTCTTCGCGCAACTCCATCTGCTGCAGCAGGAACTCCGGATCATGCACCGTGACCTCCAGCGGCAGCTCGCCACCATTCAAGGCGAGCAGGTAACGCGCGCGCTTGGGTGGACTCTTGAGCGTCTGGTAGGCCTCGTTGAGGCTCGCGGATTGTTCCAGCGCCAACCGCTGCTCACGCTCGGAAGCGTCAGCAAAACGGTCCGGATGAACGCCGCGCGCCAACTCACGGTAGCGCGTAGCCAGCTGATCGAGGTCCAGATCGAAACTCGGTTGCAGCTCAAATAAAGCGAAATGACAAGGAGTACCCACGACAAGCCTCAGATGTTGAAGCTTTCGCCGCAGCCACATTCACCGCGTACGTTGGGGTTGTTGAACTTGAAGCCTTCGTTCAACCCTTCCTTGACGAAATCGAGCTCGGTGCCGTCCAGGTAGGCCAGGCTCTTCGGGTCGATGATCACTTTCTCGCCGTGACTCTCGAACACCTGGTCCTCTGCAACCACCTCGTCGACAAACTCCAGCACGTAGGCAAGGCCGGAACAGCCTGTGGTGCGAACACCCAGACGAATCCCTTCACCTTTGCCGCGCCCGTCGAGGGAGCGCCGCACGTGTCGAGCAGCCGCTTCTGTCATGCTGATAGCCATCGGTGACTCCTTACTCGTCGCCAAAACTCGAAAATCAGATCAAGCCTTTCTTCTGCTTGTAATCGCGAACAGCCGCCTTGATGGCGTCTTCAGCGAGTACCGAGCAGTGGATTTTCACTGGCGGCAGGGCCAGTTCTTCAGCCAGCTGGGTGTTCTTGATGGTTTCCGCTTCGTCCAGGGTCTTGCCCTTCATCCACTCGGTGGCGAGGGAGCTGGAAGCGATAGCCGAACCGCAGCCGTAAGTCTTGAACTTGGCATCTTCGATGATGCCGGCTTCGTTGACCTTGATCTGCAGGCGCATCACGTCGCCGCACGCCGGAGCACCGACCATGCCGGTGCCGACATCAGGATCTTCCGCGTCCATCTTGCCGACGTTGCGCGGGTTTTCGTAGTGGTCGATGACCTTTTCGCTGTAAGCCATGATTCTCAATCCTCACTCATCAGGGCCGCTCTTGAGACCCTGTAGTTACGCTGCGTGGACCGCCGCGCTGCTACAGGACCCGTATCCGGCGGCTTCTTTGTTTAGTGTGCCGCCCACTCGATCTTCGAGATATCGACGCCGTCTTTGTACATGTCCCACAGCGGCGACAAAGCGCGCAGCTTGGTAACGGCCTCGCAGACTTTCTGCGCGGCGTAATCGATTTCTTCTTCGGTGGTGAAACGGCCGAAGGTGAAGCGGATCGAACTGTGTGCCAGTTCGTCGTTGCGGCCCAGGGCGCGCAGTACGTACGAAGGCTCAAGGGACGCCGAGGTGCAGGCCGAACCGGACGAAACCGCCAGATCCTTGAGCGCCATGATCAGCGACTCGCCTTCAACGTAGTTGAAGCTCAGGTTCAGGTTGTGCGGAACGCGGGCGGTCATGCTGCCGTTGACGTACAGCTCTTCCAGGTGCTCGACCTGCTTGTAGAAACGGTCGCTCAACGCCTTGATGCGCGCATTCTCGGCAGCCATGTCTTCCTTGGCTACGCGGAAAGCTTCACCCATGCCGACGATCTGGTGGGTCGCCAGGGTGCCGGAACGCATGCCGCGCTCGTGGCCACCACCGTGCATGGTCGCTTCGATACGCACGCGCGGCTTGCGGCTTACGTACAGGGCGCCGATGCCTTTAGGACCATAGGTCTTGTGGGCGGAGAACGACATCATGTCGACTTTCAGCTTCTGCAGGTCGATCTCGACCTTGCCGGTGGACTGAGCGGCGTCGACGTGGAACAGGATGCCCTTGGAACGGAGCAGTTCGCCGATCGCTGCGATGTCGTTGACGGTGCCGATTTCGTTGTTCACGTGCATGACCGAAACCAGGATGGTGTCGTCGCGCAGTTCGGCTTCGATCATCTCCGGAGTCACCAGGCCATCGGTACGAGGCTCGATGTAGGTCACTTCGAAGCCTTCACGCTCCAGTTGGCGCATGGTGTCCAGGACAGCCTTGTGCTCAATCTTGGTGGTGATCAGGTGCTTGCCTTTGGTGGCATAGAAATGTGCCGCACCCTTGATTGCCAGGTTGTCGGATTCGGTGGCACCGGAAGTCCAGACGATTTCACGCGGGTCGGCGTTGACCAGGTCAGCGACCTGACGACGAGCGTTTTCAACGGACTCTTCAGCTTTCCAGCCGAACACGTGGGAACGGGACGCCGGGTTACCGAAGTTTCCGTCGACCAGCAGGCATTCACTCATTTTTTGCGCAACACGCGGATCAACCGGGGTGGTCGCAGAGTAATCAAGGTAAATCGGCAATTTCATGGACTATCTCCTAAATCAGGCTGGCTGGCGTGCCGCTAGCTCTTTGGCTGTCATTCGACGGCGGACGCTTCAATCTTGTCCAGGCGTGGCGCCTTGCTGTTGCAACGGCGCTGGTCCTGACGCTGGGCTACTTCTTGCACCTCACGGCGAGTCACAAGGTCAGCCAAGCTGATACCGCTCAGAAATTCGTGAATTTGCAGGCTCAGATCGCACCACAAGTGGTGGGTCAGACAGGTGTCGCCTTGATGGCAATCACCCTGGCCCTGGCATTTGGTTGCATCGACCGATTCGTTCACCGCATCGATCACCTGGGCGACCTGGATGCCCTGCATGTCGCGGGACAATTGGTAGCCACCACCCGGACCACGCACGCTGGACACCAGATTGCTGCGGCGCAGCTTGGCGAAAAGCTGTTCGAGGTAGGACAGGGAGATGCCTTGGCGCTCGGAGATATCGGCCAGGGACACGGGCCCGTGCTGCGCGTGTAACGCCAGGTCAAGCATGGCGGTCACGGCGTATCGGCCTTTTGTAGTCAGTCGCATGGACAATTACCACGGAGTTCGGAATGAGGCGAGTATGCAATTCCCGAGTATTTAAGTCAACTATAAGACCTAGTACTTTAGTCAGGTTTACCCGCAAAAGAGCGGCAGCATCATAGCAAAGGCCGGCCATATACAGCCAGCAGTACCGCGTTATCGTTCATCGCGAGCAAGCTCGCTCCCACACTGGACCGCGTCAGCCTGTACAACTTGATCACCTGTGGGAGCGAGCTTGCTCGCGATGAATTCGACTCGGTTTAGCTGGCCTGACTCTGATCCTTGTCCTTCACGCAGGCGAAATCTTCTTCGCGCAGCTCAGGCAGATCTTTCGCACAGTAATTGCTGCCCAGGTCCTTCAACGCCCCGCACATCCCCTCCAGACGACCATCGACCGCCTGCAGGTGATCGAGCAACTGGTTAATGGCGCGAGCCACCGGGTCAGGCATGTCTTCAGTCACACCGTAGGCATCGAAGCCGATTTTCTCGGCCATGGCCTTACGTTTGGCATCTTGCTCTTCGTCGGATTTGACGATGATTCGCCCCGGAATACCCACCACAGTGGCACCCGGCGGCACTTCCTTGGTCACGACAGCGTTGGAACCCACCTTGGCACCGGCACCGACCGTGAACGGGCCGAGCACCTTCGCGCCCGCCCCGACCACGACGCCATCACCCAAGGTCGGGTGACGCTTGCCCTTGTTCCAGCTGGTGCCGCCCAGGGTCACGCCCTGATAAATAGTGACGTCATCGCCGATCTCGGCGGTTTCACCGATGACGATGCCCATGCCATGGTCAATGAAGAAACGACGACCGACCTTGGCCCCCGGATGGATCTCGATCCCGGTCAACCAGCGGCCGAAGTTCGACACCAGCCGCGCCAGCCATTTCAGGTCCGCGCGCCACAGCATCGCCGACAAACGGTGGATCCAGATGGCGTGCATGCCCGGATAGCAAGTCAGGACTTCAAAAGCGTTACGCGCCGCCGGGTCTCGGTGGAATACGCTCTGGATATCTTCACGCAAACGCTCGAACATCATTAATCCTTCCGCTTAAGGAGCTCACCACGGGCCGCTTTTTGGGTTTCCGTGAGGATGCCACGCAAAATATTCATTTCCGCCCGGCTGACCGAGCTGCGTCCGTACAACCGGCGCAGGCGCGCCATCAAGTGCCGTGGCTTTTCCGGATCGAGGAATTCGATGGCCACCAGGGTCTGCTCCAGGTGCTCATAGAATCGCTCCAGTTCGTCCATGGTCGCCAGCTCAGCGCTTTTGACCGAGGCCACTTCTTCCTTCTCGACCTTGCTCGGCTGACCTTGGGCCGCCAGCCAGGACATGCGCACTTCATAACCCAACACCTGCACCGCCGCCCCAAGGTTCAGCGAACTGAACTCAGGGTCTGATGGAATGTGCACGTGATAATGACATCGCTGCAGTTCTTCGTTGGTCAGACCGGAATCTTCACGACCGAACACCAGAGCGATTTCCGCACCCTGCCCCGCTTCCTCGACCACCTTCGTTCCGCATTCGCGGGGGTCGAGCAGCGGCCAGGGAATGCGCCGGTCGCGAGCACTGGTACCAAGCACCAGGTTGCAACCGACCAAGGCATCTTCCAAGGTGGCGACGACTTGCGCGTTTTCAAGGATGTCCCCGGCACCGGAGGCACGGGCATCGGCCTCGTGATGCGGGAACACACGAGGCTCGACCAGCACCAGCCGCGACAGCCCCATGTTCTTCATGGCACGCGCAGCCCCGCCGATATTGCCCGGATGGCTGGTATTGACCAGGACGACACGAATGTTTTGCAGCAAGGGAGGCGCTCTCGAACACAATAATCGGGAGCCGAATCTTACAGCTGAACCTACCGTTAAGCCATGAAAGCGAACGTCGTCCTTCTCCTGTAGAAACTTTCTGATAGAATGCCCGGCTTTCTTTAACAACCTTAGGTGACACATCCATGCAGCCCATGCTGAATATCGCGCTGCGCGCCGCCCGCAGCGCCAGTGAATTGATCTTCCGCTCCATCGAGCGCCTGGATACCATCAAGGTCGACGAAAAAGACGCCAAGGATTACGTATCCGAGGTGGATCGCGCCGCCGAACAGAAAATCATCGATGCCCTGCGCAAGGCGTACCCGAATCACTCGATCCTGGGTGAAGAGACCGGCATGCACGCCGGCACCGGCATCGAAGGCGAAGAGTACCTGTGGATCATCGATCCGCTGGACGGCACCACCAACTTCCTGCGCGGCATTCCTCACTTCGCTGTCAGCATCGCCTGCAAATACCGCGGTCGTCTTGAGCACGCTGTTGTTCTGGACCCGGTTCGCCAGGAAGAATTCACCGCCAGCCGTGGTCGCGGCGCTCAACTGAACGGTCGTCGCCTGCGCGTCAGCGGTCGCACCAGCCTCGACGGCGCCCTGCTGGGTACCGGCTTCCCGTTCCGTGACGACCAGATGGACAACCTCGACAACTACCTGGGCATGTTCCGCGCCCTGGTTGGCCAGACTGCCGGCATCCGCCGCGCCGGCTCTGCAAGCCTGGACCTGGCCTACGTGGCCGCCGGCCGCTTCGACGCCTTCTGGGAGTCGGGCCTGTCCGAATGGGACATGGCGGCAGGCGCCCTGCTGATCCAGGAAGCTGGCGGCCTGGTGAGCGACTTCACCGGCGGTCACGACTTCCTTGAAAAAGGCCACGTCGTTGCTGGTAACACCAAGTGTTTCAAGGCAGTCCTGACGGCCATCCAGCCGCACCTGCCAGCCTCGCTGAAGCGCTAAGCTTCCAGCGACAGAAAAAGCACCCTTCGGGGTGCTTTTTTTATGCCTGGAATTTGCCCCCCCTCAAACACCGCAAATCCAAATGTGGGAGCGGGCTTGCTCGCGAAGAGGCCGTGTCAGTCAATTGAGATGGCGACTGACACACCGCCTTCGCGAGCAAGCCCGCTCCCACAAGGGATTGGGGTGGCGCATAAATCGCGGGCACAAAAAAGCACCCCGCAGGGTGCTTCTTTTTTAATCCAGCGTCAGCAGATCAGTGAGCCGTCTGATTCTCCGACAAGATCAACTTGCCCTCTTTATCCACAGGGATCTGGTTCCCCGGATCACGATCCATGCGCACCTTGCCCTCCTTGCCGTCCAGCGAATAACGCACGTCGTAACCTACAACCTTGTCACTGATGTCGTTAACCGTGTTACAGCGGGTCTGGGTGGTGGTGTAGGTGTCACGCTCTTGCATGCCTTCCTGCACCTTGTTACCGGCGTAACCGCCACCGACAGCACCTGCGACCGTGGCGATCTTCTTACCGCTGCCGCCACCGATCTGGTTACCCAGCAAACCACCTGCCAATGCACCGACCACCGTACCGGCGATCTGATGTTGATCTTTCACCGGCGCCTGCCGGGTGACCGCTACATCCTTGCACACTTCACGTGGAGTCTTGATTTGTGTCTTGACCGGCTCAACGGCGAGTACTTGTGCGAACTCCGGGCCGCTTTTAACCAGGCTGTAGGTGGCCACAGCACCCCCGGCAGTCACACCGACAGCACCCAGTACAGCACCAACCAGCATCGACTTGTTCACATGAACCTCCTGGACCATCACATGCGGGATAAACCCGCGCTTCTCCCTGCCTTGGAGCACAAAAAAAGGCGCGAGTTCAACTCGCGCCTTTTTCGGACTACATCGCTGAAAGAAGCTTCCTTCAAGGACGGTCGTCGACTTCCTTCTCGGTATTGGCCGGAGGAATCAGGTCTTCCGTGCTCAGGTTCAGCCAGATCAGCACCACGTTCGCGATGTAGATCGACGAGTAAGTACCCGCCAGAACACCGATGAACAGGGCGATGGAGAAGCCGAACAGGTTGTCGCCACCGAAGAACAGCAGGGCCGCGATCGCCAGCAAGGTGGAAATCGAAGTCGCCATGGTCCGCAGCAGGGTTTGCGTGGTCGAGATGTTGATGTTCTCGATCAGGCTGGCCTTGCGCAGTACCCGGAAGTTCTCACGAACCCGGTCGAATACCACGATGGTGTCGTTGAGCGAGTAACCGATGATCGCCAGCACCGCCGCCAGCACCGTCAGGTCGAAGGTGATCTGGAAGAACGACAGGATACCGATGGTCACGATCACGTCGTGGATCAGGGACACGATCGCACCGACCGCAAACTTCCACTGAAAGCGGAACGCCAGGTAGATCAGGATGCCGCCCAGCGCCATCAGCATGCCGAGGCCGCCCTGGTCGCGCAGCTCTTCACCCACCTGCGGGCCGACGAACTCGACGCGCTTGACCGTCGCCGGGTTCTCGCCGCCCACCTTCTGCAAGGCTTCGGCCACCTGGTGACCCAGTTGCGGGTCTTCGCCAGGCATGCGCACCAGCAGGTCGGTGGTTGCACCGAAGTTCTGCACGATGGCTTCGTGATAACCCGCGGTCACCAGCTGCTCACGCACCTGGGTGACGTCGGCCGGACGCTCGTAGGTCAGCTCGATGAGCGTACCGCCGGTGAAGTCCAGGCCCCAGTTCATGCCCTTGGTGGCGACGCTGAACAAGGCCAGCACCGTAAGGAACAATGTGACGCCGAACGCAAAGTTGCGAACGCCCATGAAGTTGATTGTACGTAACATGGCAGCCCCTTAAATCCACAACTTCTTGAAGTCACGACCGCCGAAGATCAGGTTGACCATCGCGCGGGTCACCATGATGGCCGTGAACATCGAGGTAAAGATCCCGAGGGACATGGTCACTGCGAAGCCCTTGACCGGGCCGGTGCCCATGGCAAAGAGGATGCCGCCGACCAACAGTGTTGTCAGGTTGGCGTCGAGAATCGCGGTGAATGCCCGGCCGAAGCCTTCGTTGATTGCACGCTGCACGGTCATGCCGGCGGCGATCTCTTCACGGATCCGCGAGAAGATCAGCACGTTGGCGTCGACCGCCATACCCATGGTCAACACGATACCGGCGATACCCGGCAGGGTCAGCGTTGCACCCAGCAGAGACATCAAGGCCAGCAGCATCACCATGTTCACCGTCAACGCGACGGTGGCGATGATGCCGAAGAAGCGGTAGATGGCGATGATGAACAGCGAGACGAACAGCATGCCCCACAGCGATGCATCGATACCCTTGGTGATGTTGTCGGCACCCAGGCTTGGACCGATGGTGCGTTCTTCAGCGAAGTACATCGGAGCGGCCAGACCACCGGCACGCAGCAGCAGCGCCAGTTCGGACGACTCGCCCTGGCCGTTCAGGCCAGTGATGCGGAACTGAGCACCCAGCGGCGACTGAATGGTCGCCAGGCTGATGATCTTCTTCTCTTCCTTGAAGGTCTGAACCGGCACGTCTTTCTCGACGCCGTTGACCACCTGCTTGGTGTAAGTGGTAACCGGGCGCTGCTCGATGAAGATCACCGCCATGCTGCGACCGACGTTCGAACGGGTCGCACGGCTCATCAGCTCGCCGCCGTGGCCATCCAGACGGATATTCACTTCTGGCCTGCCGTGCTCGTCGAAGCCAGCCTTGGCGTCGGTTACCTGGTCACCGGTGATGATCAGGCCACGCTCGATCAGCGCAGGAGGACGGTTGCCCTCACGGAACTCGAAGGATTCGGAAGTGGCTTTCGAAGCACCCGGCTCAGCCGCCAGACGGAACTCGAGGTTGGCCGTCTTGCCGAGGATACGCTTGGCTTCGGCGGTGTCCTGCACGCCCGGCAGCTCAACCACGATGCGGTTGGCGCCCTGACGCTGGACGATCGGTTCGGCAACACCCAGCTCGTTGACGCGGTTACGTACCGTGGTCAAGTTCTGCTTGATGGAGTATTCACGGATTTCCGCCAGCTTGGCCGGGGTCATCGCCAGACGCAGCACCGGTTGACCGTTGAGGTCGGCCGGAACAATGTCGAAATCGTTGAAGTTCTTGCGGATCAGCGTACGGGCCTGTTCGCGGGCTGCTTCATCAGTGAAGCCCAGCTGAATGGCACCGCCCAGTTGCGGCAGACTGCGATAGCGCAGCTTCTCTTTACGCAGCAGGCTCTTGACGTCGCCTTCGTAGACTTTCAGGCGCGCGTCGAGGGCTTTGTCCATGTCCACTTCCAGCAGGAAGTGCACACCACCGGACAAGTCCAGACCCAGCTTCATCGGGTGCGCAGCGAGGTTGCGCAGCCATTGCGGGGTGGTTTGTGCCAGGTTCAGCGCGACGACGTAGTCATCACCCAATGCCTTGCGCACGACGTCCTTGGCCGGCAGCTGGTCTTCAGCCTTGGTCAGGCGAATCAGACCGCCCTTGCCGCCCTCTGCCAGCGTGGCAGCCTTGACGTTGATCCCGGATTCCTTGAGCGCAGCGCTCACGCGATCCAGATCAGCCTGATTGACTTGCAGCGCAGTGCTTGCACCGCTGACCTGAATGGCCGGGTCATCAGGATAAAGATTGGGAGCGGAATAAATCAGACCGACCGCCAGCACCGCCAGGATCAGAATGTATTTCCACAGAGGATATTTGTTCAGCATCACGCCGCCCGTTTATGACGCGGGGCGCCTTGCGCGCCCCGTCGATTGAAAATGAAGTTGAAACTTAGATCGCTTTGAGCGTGCCTTTTGGCAGCGTGGCGGCGATGGCGCCTTTCTGGAACTTCATTTCGACGGTGTCGGAAACTTCCAGAACGACGAAATCGTCGGCCACTTTAGTGATCTTGCCGGCGATGCCGCCGGTGGTCACAACTTCGTCGCCTTTCTGCAGGCTGCTCAGCAGGTTTTTCTGCTCTTTGGCGCGTTTGGCCTGTGGACGCCAGATCATCAGGTAGAAGATGACCAGGAAGCCGACCAGGAAAATCCACTCGAAACCGCCGCCCATAGGGGCTGCCGCAGGTGCAGCAGCGTCTGCCATGGCATTAGAGATAAAAAAGCTCATTTAGCACTCCAGTTGCAAATGTTGAATCTTGGGGTCAGTAAACTCAGTCCAAAGGCGGAACAGGCAACCCGCGTTTGGCGTAGAAGGCATCGACAAAGGCGGCCAATGTACCCTGTTGAATAGCCTCGCGCAAACCAGCCATAAGCACTTGATAATGGCGCAAGTTATGGATGGTATTGAGCATGCTTCCCAGCATTTCGCCGCACTTGTCCAGGTGATGCAGATAAGCGCGGGAGAAGTTCTGGCAGGTATAGCAATCGCAGGTCGGATCGAGCGGCGAATCATCATGGCGATGGAACGCGTTACGGATCTTCAGCACGCCGGTATCAATGAACAGATGCCCATTGCGGGCATTACGGGTTGGCATCACGCAATCGAACATGTCCACACCGCGGCGCACACCCTCAACCAAGTCTTCCGGTTTGCCAACGCCCATAAGGTAACGAGGTTTGTCAGCCGGCATCATGCCCGGCAGGTAATCCAGCACCTTGATCATCTCGTGCTTGGGCTCGCCTACCGACAGACCGCCGATGGCCAGGCCATCGAAGCCGATCTTGTCGAGGCCTTCCAGGGAGCGCATACGCAGGTCCTGGTGCATGCCGCCCTGAACGATACCGAACAGCGCCGCCGTGTTGTCGCCATGGGCTTCTTTCGAACGCTTGGCCCAACGCAGGGACAATTCCATGGAGATGCGGGCGACGTCTTCGTCGGCCGGGTACGGCGTGCATTCGTCGAAAATCATCACAATGTCGGAGCCCAGGTCACGCTGGACCTGCATCGACTCTTCCGGGCCCATGAACACCTTGGCGCCGTCGACCGGGGAAGCGAAGGTCACGCCCTCCTCCTTGATCTTGCGCATGGCGCCCAGGCTGAACACCTGGAAACCGCCGGAGTCAGTCAGAATCGGGCCTTTCCACTGCATGAAATCGTGCAGGTCGCCGTGCTTCTTGATCACTTCCGTGCCCGGGCGCAGCCACAGGTGGAAAGTGTTGCCCAGAATGATTTCCGCGCCCGTCGCCTCGATATCCCGTGGCAGCATGCCCTTGACCGTGCCGTAGGTGCCCACCGGCATGAAAGCTGGGGTCTCGACGGTACCGCGCGGGAAGGTCAAACGACCGCGACGAGCCTTGCCATCAGTGGCCAGCAGCTCGAAAGACATACGACAGGTGCGACTCATACAGTTTCCTCTGGGCCCGATTCTTTAGGGGCAGTCGGCGCAGGATTACGCGTGATGAACATCGCATCACCGTAGCTGAAAAAGCGGTACCCGTTGTCGACGGCGGCCTTATAGGCGGCCATGGTTTCGGGATAACCGGCGAACGCCGAAACCAGCATCAACAGCGTGGATTCAGGCAAATGGAAGTTGGTGACCAAGGCATCGACCACATGAAACGGCCGGCCCGGGTAGATGAAAATGTCGGTATCGCCACTGAACGGCTTGAGCACGCCATCGCGGGCGGCGCTTTCCAGGGAACGCACGCTGGTGGTCCCCACGGCCACCACACGACCACCGCGAGCGCGACAGGCGGCGACGGCATCGACCACGTCCTGGCCGACTTCCAGCCATTCTGTGTGCATGTGGTGGTCTTCGAGCTTCTCGACGCGCACCGGCTGGAAAGTACCAGCGCCGACGTGCAAGGTCACGAACGCAGTCTCGACGCCCTTGGCGGCAATCGCCTCCATCAGCACCTGATCGAAATGCAGCCCCGCCGTCGGCGCCGCCACCGCGCCCAAACGCTCGGCGTAGACGGTCTGGTAACGCTCGCGGTCGGCGCCCTCGTCCGGGCGGTCTATATAAGGAGGCAGCGGCATGTGCCCGACACGGTCGAGCAACGGCAACACCTCCTCAGCGAACCCCAGCTCGAACAACGCATCGTGACGCGCCAGCATTTCAGCCTCGCCACCGCCGTCGATGAGGATCTTCGACCCAGGCTTGGGCGACTTGCTGGAACGCACATGGGCCAGCACGCGATGACTGTCGAGCACCCGCTCCACCAGGATTTCCAGCTTGCCGCCGGAAACCTTCTGGCCAAACAGCCGCGCCGGAATCACCCGGGTATTGTTGAACACCATCAAATCGCCGGGGCGCAAATGCTCCAGCAAATCAGTGAATTGACGGTGTGCCAGGGCGCCGCTGACCCCATCAAGGGTCAACAGGCGACTATTGCGCCGCTCGGCCAGCGGATGGCGGGCGATCAGCGAATCAGGGAGCTCGAAGGTAAAGTCAGCAACGCGCATGATGGGGTTCGTCTAGCAGGGCCGGGAAGTCTAGCGGAATTATCAAAAATTCTCCATGTACCTGATTGACCAGCGGTTATCTCATCTCTATACTTCGCCGCCATTGAGCCCTGATGGCGGAATTGGTAGACGCGGCGGATTCAAAATCCGTTTTCGAAAGGAGTGGGAGTTCGAGTCTCCCTCGGGGCACCAAAATTAAGAAAGGTCTTGCTTTGCAAGGCCTTTTTTTTCGTCTGTAGAAAAGCCACAGACTCTCTGTAGGAGCCGGCTTGCTGGCGATGCTTTTGACTCTGCTCTTCCACACCACCCGCACCGCCGGAATATTTCACAAGGATTCCCCCCATGGAATTGCACCTGGAAACCGTCGCCCTCTTCTCCCTCAAGCTGGCTTATGAGTCGGAAGATTCAAGCCCGATTTTGCGTGACGATCTGGTCATGGGTGATTACCAGCGGGATGTGTTTGAGTTGCTGGTGCGTCGGGGGGATGTTGAGGCGATTCAGGTGAAGGTGGATGAGTGTGTGGGGTTGGCGTTGGAAGCCATTGGGGGTGTGGATAAGCCGTTGGGGCGGGAGTTGCGGAGGTTGGCGGGTGAATTTGCCAGTATTCAGACGATGGAGCAGATTGATGCCCCGCTCGTTGCGCTTAAGGATTATCTGAAAGATATTCAATGAGTCAAGGCGGGCGGATCTAAAAATCGGGAATACACGATAGTCAGACAACATTATTCGCTACCTGCTATCCAATGATAAGTATTTCCCCTTTCTCGTTGAGCGAAAATTGACGGGACTTTCTTTTTCAGGAATTATATCTACTCTCTTTATTCATTATTCTCCTACGCCCTCATCACCCAGAACCATTGCAAACTTCTTTATTGACTACCTGACCTAGCATCAGCTAACAACTTGTTTAGCTTTTTCCAATGAGAACGCAACTGCTTTCTAATTGATTGGGAATCCATAATATTTGCCGCCCTGAATCCATATGAAATGAAATTCCTTCGCCCAAGGTAGCTATAACCCCTATAGATGGTACGAAGAAAAAGCTCTCGCGGAAGCTCCCCCCTTTCAGCCCGAAGCTCATTGCAACGATCCATTGCTTTCTTACTTACCCAGATACGCTTGCGAAGCTTTTTATAGTATCTCGTTATAGATGATGATCGAATATGCTCACGCTGCCCATCAAACGAAAAACCAAGATAGTGCACCGGCTTATCAGAGTGAAGTTTGCCACCAGCATCAAAGGTAAATTGTCTAATTTCTGTTTTCTTCTCCTGCAAATTCAACCCCAGCTTTCTAATTTCATCATTTACAAATTCATAAATTTCATCCTCCTTTTCCGCATCACATATGACGAGTATATCGTCGCAATAGCGATAGAAGACTGATTCCGTCAAGGACAATTTGGAAAGCAAAGCGAGATCAAACTCCAACATATAGATATTGGATAGTAGGGCACTTATTGGAGATCCTTGCGGAATGCCTCGTGACTCGGGGTTGGTAGCAAGAAGTCCTCCACCTCTCACATCATCACGGAATCGTTTGGCCGAGCAGAGACGCTTATCCTCAACTCGTGGATTATGGATCGATACACCGAGCTTATTATAGAGGGCGACTTTATCGACGCGAGAACTTTTGGTGATCGATTTGAAAACCGCAAAATGATCAGCCGAAAGTTTCTCGACTCCTAGCAACTTCGCCCAAGCCGCCTTCAACCGTGAATGATCAAGACGATCAAAGAACTTCTCAACGTCGAATGCAAGAACGCAGCATGCTCCCTTAGCCTTGATTTCGCAGAATGCATCATGCGCGAAATGAATATTATTTTTCCCCTCAATGGAGCGAAAGGCTAATACCGACGTATGCAAACCTCGCCGCGCCAGCTCATTCTCATATAGTTGACTTAAAACGAAGCAGTAGTATGCATATATGTGCGAATCCAAGTGAGCCGAGTAACTGATTGGCCTAGGCTTGGGATTTTTAACGAATACACCACGATCATTATCTAATCGATACTTCAAAATCACTGAGGTATAGGTAATAAAAGGATAAAACGAATGAGCTGCGACTTTCTGAGGAGATGAAACGTAATCTAGAGCAACTTTCTGGCCAACAGGACGATCAAAATGAAGATACTTTCTAGATTTATACCAGGGCAGTTCGTCCATGCTCACACCTTGATAAGCCAACCGGTGGGACTAGGATGGCGGCAATCCCTAAACCGCCCCACCGGCTAAACTTAATGCTCTAAACATTATCCATCTTTTCAGACTAGGCCGCGTATTGCTAGAGTTGACGTATAGTGTCAGTATCACGATTACATCTGGAGGTTCTCAATGAAGAGATTCCGCGTGCTGTTGTTCGCCATGTGTATCCCGCTGATAAATAATCATGGGTGGCTTGACAACTTGTGATCCACCTCATGGCCTAATGCCACAAGCACTTTGAATCTAGCACAAGGAATGTGATCACGCCTAGGTCGCGTATCATATTTTTCACCCGTAGCCTCGCCCCAAAAAAACCAAGGCGTCTTCCAACACCGTAGTTTTACACCGGAAAAAATAAGATTCGGATCAAAACGGGAACAAACCACATTTTTTGCCATTGGTGTTTGTGATCGAATCCCTCCAAGGTTGCAGGATCTAAATCTGCGCGATACCCTCCCACCGTCGCTGCCAATTCAGCGACCGGGTGTGGTAACCCGAGTTATTCAAGGCGCAACAGCGCCCCAATCACGTCTTCAGGCGCTTTTTTTATGCCTGCGGCGTGAGTTATGGCGGCTGTGCGTGGGACGCCCTCGGGCGTGCCGGTTTCCTTGATTCCCGGTTTACCACCCTGCGCACAGCTGTCACCCATTCGTGTGGTAACGAACGTGGCAGCTCCTCATATCAAGGAGTTGGATAATGCGCAGTATCAATCCGTTTGAAATTTGGCTTTCCCCTCGACGCAGCTCCCAATCGCGTAACCCCCGCCCCCATTGCCTCTTCATCCTCAGAGGTGGCCAATGACCGAACAACCTGAACTCAAAACTATCGGCCTGACGCCCGCCATCTACTGCGCGGATCAAGCGCTGTTTCATGTCACTCGCGGCGTTCCTCTCGGTGATGCGTTATCCATGGCCTCCGACTTTCTGTTCCTGGCCAAGACGCTTACTGAAGATGCCGCTTATGCCAGAGATACCGACCGTCATGCCTGGGCGGCGCATTATCTGACTTCGATGAGTAAGGCGTTGGTGGATGATGCGGTGAAGGTGCTTACTCGGGATCGGGATAATGAGCTGGCGTCTAAGCGGACGGGGGCTAAGGCTGAGGGGTAGTGGGCGAGGCGTCAGGATAGTTTTTGGTTTCAAAAGTCAGACGTGACGCTGTGAGAGCGGGCTTGGTTGCGGTGGCCGGGGTATTCAGCGGGACATGTGGATGCCTTGCGTTTTTCGCGAGCAAGCCCGCTTCCACAGGGGGTTGCGGTGGGCTGGCGGGCATTGTTTGGCCCCAGTGTGTGAGTGGGTTTGTGGTGCAATCTTCAGCATTGAGGGTGGTTGGGCTGGCGCTTTCGCGAGCAAGCTCGCTCCCACAGGGGGGTTGTGTGGCGGGTGGTATTTCGGCTTGGCCTTGAGGTTTTTCGGGTTTTTTTGTGTTCGGTTCGGGGGATGGCTTTCGGTTTGTAGCGGAATGGATCGGCGGATCTGCTCCGTAGAATGCCCATGGTTCTGATGCTTCTTCTGCCCTGTAATGCTTGCTATACATCAGCCATCGACAGGCCCTCCGGGCATTTGGCCAGTGTGTGAACGCCCCTTGCGGCACTCATCTAGACTTAATGGATAGTCGTAGGCAGAACCGAGCACGTCGCTTTGGTGCAGGTCGATCAACAGCAGCGTGGCAAGCTGCCCTTTATGCCCAGTAGAGATGCGGCGAAGACCGCGTCGGGCACAACAAGATGCCCGCTCAGGGTGCCCTGGCCAACGGCCTGAAAATGCCACGATACCGTGACGTGGTGTGAGTGCCGCAGCCGACACTTTCGGACGACCGACGACCATCTGGTTTGTCCGTGACCGTGAGGATTGCTGAATGCCTGATGAGATGTTGCACCTGCCTGTGGTCAACAGTCTGCTGGAGCGCCACAAGGGCTCTGCGGGTGCGCTGTTGCCCATTCTTCATGATATTCAGGAACGCATCGGTTACGTCCCCGATGTCGCCGTCCCCGAGATTGCTCATGCCCTCAATCTGAGTCAGGCCGAGGTTCGCGGGGTGATCAGTTTTTACCATGACTTCCGCACCGCGCCTCCGGCCAAACATATCCTGCGGCTGTGCCGGGCTGAGTCGTGCAAGAGCCGCGGTGCCGAGCAGTTGGCCGCGCAGTTGCGTGAGCGTCTGCAACTGGACGATCACGGCAGTAGCGCCGATGGCAGCATCAGTTTGCGGCCAGTTTATTGCCTGGGTGCGTGTGCCTGTTCACCGGCCTTGGAGCTGGATGGCCGGGTGCATGCGCGGCTGAGCGCTGAGCGTCTGGATGCCTTGCTCGACGCTTGCCGGGAGGACGCATGATGCCGACTCTCTATCTGCCCTGTGATTCTCTTGCCCGTGCCGTGGGTGCCGATGAGGTATCCGTGGCCCTGATCTCTCAGGCCAAGGAACGCAATCTGCCGCTGGAGCTACAGCGCACCAGTTCGCGCGGCCTGTACTGGCTGGAGCCGCTGCTGGAAGTGGACAGCCCCCAAGGCCGGATCGGTTTCGGCCCATTGACCGCTGCCGATGTGCCGTCGGTGCTCGATGCGTTGCAAGGCGAGCCGTCCAGCCATCCACTGGCCTTGGGCCTGGTGGAAGAATTGTCTTATCTGAAGACTCAACAACGCCTGTTGTTCGCCCGTGCTGGTATTACCCGGCCGCTGTCCCTCGAGGATTACCGCGCTCATGGCGGTTTCGAGGGCTTGACCCAGGCCATCGCCCTTGGCGGCGAGCAGACCGCGACGGCAGTGTTCGATTCAGGCCTGCGTGGCCGTGGCGGCGCGGCCTTCCCCGCCGGGATCAAGTGGCGCACGGTGCGCGCTACCGAAGCTGTGCAGAAATACATCGTGTGCAACGCCGACGAAGGCGACTCCGGCACTTTCGCCGACCGCATGTTGATGGAAGGCGACCCCTTCCTGCTGATCGAAGGCATGGCCATTGCCGGTCTCTGCGTCGACGCCACCTACGGCTACATCTATGTTCGCTCGGAATATCCCGATGCTGTGGCCACGCTACGTGCAGCGTTGAACATCGCCCGAGATGCCGGTTACCTCGGCGCCAATGTCGGCGGCAGCGGCCAGGCCTTCGATATGGAAGTGCGAGTCGGTGCCGGCGCTTACATCTGTGGTGAAGAAACCGCGCTGCTGGACTCCCTCGAAGGCAAGCGCGGGATCGTTCGCGCCAAGCCGCCAATTCCTGCCTTGAAGGGTCTGTTTGGCCTGCCGACGCTGGTGCACAACGTGCTGACTTTGGCCTCGGTGCCGCTGATTCTGGCCAAGGGTGCGCAGTTCTATCGTGATTACGGCATGGGCCGTTCTCTGGGCACCATGCCCTTCCAGTTGGCGGGCAATATTCGTCATGGCGGTCTGGTGGAACGGGCCTTTGGCCTGACCCTGCGGGAGCTGGTGGAAGACTACGGCGGCGGGACCGCCAGTGGCCGGCCGCTGAAGGCCGCACAGGTTGGCGGCCCCCTCGGCGCCTGGGTGCCACCTTCGCAATTCGATACACCGCTGGATTACGAGGCCTTCGCCGCCATTGGCGCGATGCTCGGTCACGGTGGTGTGGTGGTGGCTGACGACAGCCTGGACATGGCCCACATGGCGCGTTTCGCCATGCAGTTCTGCGCCGAGGAATCCTGTGGCAAATGCACGCCGTGCCGCATCGGGTCGACCCGTGGCGTTGAGGTGATCGACCGCCTGCTCGCCGCGCCTGACGCGAGCGGTCGCGATGAGCAGGTGATCATCCTCAAGGACCTGTGCGACACCCTGCAATACGGTTCGCTGTGCGCATTGGGCGGCATGGTTTCCTTCCCGGTCGCCAGCGCCCTCAAGCACTTCCCCGCCGACTTCGGCTTGCAGCCCTCGGAGGCCGAGCAATGATCACTCTCTTCGACCCGAAAACCGATATCGATCTGGGTACGCCGGCCCGCGACAACCAGGTGCAAGTCACCCTGAACATCGATGGCCGCAGCATCAGCGTGCCCGAAGGCACCTCGGTGATGCGCGCCGCCGCGCTGCTGGGCACCACCATTCCCAAACTCTGTGCCACCGACAGCCTGGAAGCCTTCGGCTCCTGCCGCATGTGCCTGGTGGAGATCGACGGCATGCGCGGCTACCCCGCGTCCTGCACCACGCCGGTCACTGAAGGCATGACCGTGCACACCCAGACGCCAAAGCTCGCGACCCTGCGCCGTAACGTCATGGAGTTGTACATCTCCGATCACCCGCTGGACTGCCTGACCTGCTCGGCCAACGGCAACTGCGAGCTGCAAACCGTCGCCGGTCAGGTTGGCCTGCGGGAAGTGCGTTACGGCTATGAAGGCGAGAACCATCTGGAGGACGTGAAAGACACCTCCAACCCCTACTTCGATTACGACCCGAGCAAGTGCATCGTCTGTAACCGTTGCGTGCGCGCCTGCGAAGAAACCCAGGGCACCTTTGCCCTGACCATTACCGGGCGTGGTTTTGAATCCCGTGTGGCTGCCGCCGGTGGCGAGAACTTCCTCGACTCGGAATGCGTGTCCTGCGGTGCCTGTGTGCAGGCCTGCCCTACCGCGACGCTGATGGAAAAAAGCGTGGTCGAGCTGGGCCAGCCGGAACGTAGCGTGATCACCACCTGTGCCTATTGCGGCGTGGGTTGCTCGTTCCGCGCCGAGATGAAAGGCGACCAGTTGGTGCGTATGGTTCCGGACAAGAACGGCCAGGCCAACCACGGCCACTCTTGTGTCAAAGGGCGCTTTGCCTGGGGCTATGCGACACACCCGGATCGCATCACCAAGCCGATGATCCGCAAGCACATCAGCGACCCTTGGCAGGAAGTCAGCTGGGATGAAGCGGTGACTTACGCCGCCAGCGAATTCCGACGTCTGCAGCAAAAATATGGCCGCGACTCCATTGGTGGCATCACCTCCAGCCGTTGCACCAACGAAGAAACCTATCTGGTGCAGAAACTGGTGCGTGCGGCCTTCGGCAACAACAACGTCGACACCTGCGCACGGGTCTGCCACTCGCCGACCGGTTATGGCCTGAAGCAAACCCTGGGCGAGTCCGCCGGCACCCAGAGTTTCGACTCGGTGATGCAGGCCGACGTGATCCTGGTGATGGGCGCCAACCCCAGCGACGCCCACCCAGTGTTCGCCTCGCAACTCAAGCGCCGCCTGCGTGAAGGCGCGCGGCTGATCGTCATCGATCCACGGCGCATCGATCTGGTGGACACGGTGCACGCCCGCGCCGAATATCACTTGGCGCTGCGCCCTGGCACCAACGTCGCCATGCTCAATGCCTTGGCCCACGTGATCATCACTGAAGGCCTGCAAAACCAGGCCTTTATCGACGCCCGTTGCGAGGGTAGCGATTTCGCGATCTGGAGTGAATTCGTCAGCCGCGCGGAAAACTCGCCGGAAGCCCTTGGCCCGATCTGCGGTGTACCCGCTGCCGACATCCGTGCCGCTGCGCGCCTGTATGCCACCGGCGGAAATGCGGCGATCTACTACGGTTTGGGCGTCACCGAACACAGTCAGGGCAGTACCTCGGTGATGGGCATTGCCAACCTGGCCATGGCCACCGGCAACATCGGCCGCGAAGGCGTGGGCGTGAACCCGCTGCGGGGGCAGAACAACGTTCAGGGCTCCTGCGACATGGGCTCCTTCCCCCATGAACTACCTGGCTACCGGCACATCTCCAACGAGGTGGTGCGGGCGCAGTTCGAACAGGCCTGGAACGTCACCCTGCAACCCGACCCGGGCCTGCGCATCCCCAACATGTTCGAGTCGGCCCTGGCCGGCAGTTTCAAGGGCCTGTATTGCCAGGGCGAAGACATCGCCCAGAGCGATCCGAATACCCAGCACGTCACCGCCGCTTTGTCGGCCATGGAGTGCGTGGTGGTGCAGGACATTTTCCTCAACGAAACCGCCAAGTTCGCCCATGTGTTCCTGCCGGGCAGTTCGTTCCTGGAAAAAGACGGCACCTTTACCAACGCCGAGCGGCGTATCTCGCGGGTACGTAAAGTCATGGACCCGCTGGGCGGCAAGGCCGACTGGGAAGGCACGGTGGCCCTGGCCAATGCCTTGGGTTACCCGATGAACTACACGCACCCGTCGCAAATCATGGATGAGATCGCCAGCCTGACGCCGACGTTCACCAACGTCAGCTACGCCGCGCTGGATAGCCACGGCAGCCTGCAATGGCCGTGCAACGCCGAGGCACCGGACGGCACGCCGACCATGCACATCGAAGAGTTCGTGCGCGGCAAGGGGCGCTTCATGCTCACCGGCTACGTGCCCACCGAGGAAAAGGTCAACAGTCGCTATCCGCTGCTACTGACCACCGGGCGCATCCTCAGCCAGTACAACGTCGGTGCTCAAACCCGGCGTACCGACAACGTCGCCTGGCATGACGAAGACCGCCTGGAAATCCACCCGACCGACGCCGAGAGCCGTGGCATCAATGAAGGTGACTGGGTCGGTATCGGCAGCCGCGCCGGGCAAACCGTGCTGCGTGCGCGGATCACCGAACGGGTCGCCCCGGGCGTGGTGTACACCACGTTCCACTTCCCGGAATCGGGGGCCAACGTGATCACCACCGACAACTCCGACTGGGCCACCAACTGTCCGGAGTACAAGGTCACCGCCGTGGAAGTCAGCCGCGTTTATCACCCTTCGGAGTGGCAAAAACGCTTCCAGGAATTCAGCGATGAACAGCATCGTCTGCTCAAGGACCGGGGCCGTGGTGCCAAAGCGGAGGTACGCCGATGAGCACGAACAACCTGATCAAGATGGCCAACCAGATCGCCCAGTACTTTGCCAGCCAGCCGGACCAGCAACAGGCGGTGCTCAGCGTGCGCAATCATATGCAGATGTACTGGGCGCCCAGCATGCGCAAGGAATTGCTGGCCTGGCAGACGGAACATCAAGGGGCGGACTTGCACCCGCTGGTGCAGGCGGCGGTGACTGGGGCGGGTTGGGAGGCTTAGCCTGCTGGCTGCAAAAAACTGTGGGAGCGAGCTTGCTCGCGATGAGGGCTTAACATTCAGCATTTTTGCTGGCTGATACACCGCTATCGCGAGCAAGCTCGCTCCCACAGGGGTTTTGTGTTGGGGTTTGGCTTTGGGTTGACCAGGCTACACCCTATTCCTCCTTCCTCGCCGCCGTCACGGTCACTTCAATGGCCCGGACACTGATCGCCGCGAATGTCGCGGTCATCAGCACGCCGTTGAAACCCAGCAGGATCGCCAGCACTCGCGACACACCCAGTTTGGGCACCAGCTCTCCATAGCCGATGGTCAGGCCGGTCACGAAGGCGAAGTAGACACCGTCTAACGGGCCCCAGCCTTCCAGGTGGGCGATGATGAGGCCGAACGCAATGATCACCAAAAGCAGTATCGAGAAGATCGGCCACACCACTTTTAAATAGAACCAGACGGCTTTGTAGAACTCGTGGCGGACGTTTGATGCACGGGCGAGGTTCATGGCATGGGCTTCCTGGGGTTTGACTGACCTGCAGTTGAATGCGCGGCGCTAATTCCCCGTTCAGCTTGGCACAGGCGCTGAAAACTGCGACTAACGGGGCGTTATCTCTGACGAGGACTATGACAAAGATGACGCCCCGCAAACTATCCAGAAACCGCCCACTGTTGAATTCGTTGTAGGAGCGAGCTTGCTCGCGATGGTCGTGAACGATAACGCGTGTTTACAGGATAAACGCGGCGCCCTTGAGTCCATCGCGAGCAAGCTCGCTCCTACAGTGTTCGGGTCAGTTCGCTTCAGTTTCCCGAATCAGCTTCTTGTTGATCTTGCCGACGCTGGTCTTGGGGATTTCGGCGACGAACTTGAACTGCTTGGGAATCGCCCATTTGTTGATGCGGCCGCCATCGACAAAGGCTTGCAGGTGCGTCTCCAGAATCTTGCGGTCGAGGTATTGCCCGGGCTCGCAAACGACCATGGCCATCGGGCGTTCACCCCATTGTTCGTCGGCAATGCCCACCACGGCGACGGACATCACGCCCGGGTGTTCGCTGATCAGGCTTTCCAGTTCCAGGGAGCTGATCCACTCACCGCCGGTCTTGATCACGTCCTTGATGCGGTCCTTGATTTCCACGCCGCCCAGCTTGTCGATCGAGGCCATGTCGCCGGTGTGCAACCAGCCGTTGTGCCACAACTCCGCGCCTTTGTCCGGGGCTTTCAGATAGCCCTGGGTCAGCCACGGCGCGCGTACCACGATCTCGCCCAGGGACTCACCGTCATGGGGCACATCTTTGCCGTCGGCGTCGATGATCTTCAGGTCGACCAATGGCACCGGGGTGCCGGTCTTGATGCGGATCGGCAGTTGCGCTTCGGCGGACAGCTGCAGGTCTTCATCGCGCAGGTACGTCAGGCACAGCAACGGGCAGGTCTCGGACATGCCATAGCCTGCGTGCACCACCATGCCTTTGGCATTGGCTTCGCTGGCCACGCCGAGGGTCAGCGCGCTGCCGCCCAGGAGCATTTTCCAGCCATCGAAACGGGTCGCCTTGCCTTCCTCGCAGTTGAGGATCATCTGCAGGATGGTCGGCACGCAGTGGGAGAAGGTCACCTTCTCTTCACGGTACAGCTTGACCAGGCTGTTGGGTTCGTAGCGGCCCGGGTAGACCTGCTTGATGCCCATCAGGGTCGCGACATACGGCACGCCCCAGGCATGCACATGGAACATCGGCGTGATCGGCATGTACACGTCGTCGGAGCGCAGCAGCGGCTGGCCCTGATAGACGCCCAGGGTGCCGACGGCATTCAGGGTGTGCAGGACCAACTGGCGGTGGCTGAAGTACACGCCTTTCGGGTCGCCGGTGGTGCCGGTGGTGTAGAACAGCGTGGCGACCGAGTTCTCGTCGAAATCGGGGAAGTCGTAATGGTCCGAGGCCAGGGACAGCAGGTGCTCGTACTCGCCCAGCACCGGCAGCGAGGTCGTGGTCGCCTCGTCATCGGTGAGTTGCAGGTAGCCTTTAACGGTTTCCAGCCGACCGTGGATCTGCTCGACCAGGGGCAGGAAATCATCATGCACCAGCACCAGATCATCCTCGGCGTGGTTCATGGTGAACAGCACCTGCTCCGGCGACAGGCGAATGTTTACCGTGTGCAGCACCGCGCCGATCATCGGCACGGCGAAGAAGCATTCCAGGTAGCGGTGGCTGTCCCAATCGAGCAGGGCCACGGTGTCACCGGCCTTGACCCCGGCCGCCGTCAGCGCATTGGCCAGGCGGCGAATACGCTTGTTGAGGGTCTGGTAGCTGTAGCGCAGCTTGTCGGCGTAGACGATTTCCCGGCCCGGCTCGTAGCGCACGCCGGACAGCAGCAATTGCTTGATCAGCAAGGGGTAGGCATAGGCGCCGTCGGCGGGCGGAATTATTTTTGTCGCCATCATGTTTAAGGTTCCTTGTTCTTTCGATCAGAACTGATCGGCTTGCAGCTCGTAGAGGCAGTCGCTGCCGGCCTTGGCCGATGCGCTCAACGAGTGGATACGCGGCAGCAACCGGGCGAAGTAAAAACGCGCAGTGGCCAGTTTGCTGGTGTAGAAATCGTCCTCGGCATCGCCGCTTATGACCGCCTTGGCCATGCGCGCCCACATGTAGGCGTAAGCGGTGTAGCCGAACACGTGCAGGTACTCGACCGAGGCCGCGCCGATTTCGTTCGGGTTGTTTTGTGCCCGGTCCAGCAGCCACGCGGTCAGGTCGTCGAGAGTGTCGACGGCGGCGTTCAGCGGTTGGATGAACTCGGCAAGGTCAGCGCCAACGTTGGCGGTGAAGTTGCGGATTTCCGAAGCGAACAAGCGGTAGAGCGCCCCGCCGCTGCCGACGATCTTGCGCCCGGCCAGGTCCAGGGACTGGATGCCGTTGGTGCCTTCGTAGATCTGGGTGATGCGCACATCACGCACCAGTTGCTCCTGACCCCACTCACGGATGTAGCCGTGGCCGCCGAAGATCTGCTGGCCATGGAGGGTGGTTTCCAGGCCCATGTCGGTGAGGAAGGCCTTGGCCACCGGCGTCAGCAGCGATACCAGATCCTGCGCGCGCTGGCGTGTCGGTGCGTCTTCGCTGTACTTGGCGATGTCCAGTTGCAGGGCCACGTAGCTGGAGAACGCACGGCCGCCTTCGTTCAAGGCTTTCATGGTCAGCAGCATGCGGCGCACGTCCGGGTGCACGATGATCGGGTCGGCGGCCTTGTCCTTGAATTGCGCACCGGTTGGCGCACGGCTTTGCAGACGGTCACGGGCGTATTCGACGGCGTTCTGGTACGAGCGCTCGCCTTGGGCCAAGCCCTGGATGCCCACGCCCAGACGCTCGTAGTTCATCATGGTGAACATCGCCGCCAGGCCTTTGTTCGGTGCGTCGACGATCCAGCCGGTGGCGCCGTCGAAGTTCATCACGCAGGTGGCGGAGGCCTTGATGCCCATTTTGTGTTCGATGGAGCCGCAGGACAGCGCGTTGTTTTCACCCAGCGAACCGTCGGCGTTGACCAGCACTTTCGGCACCAGGAACAGCGAGATTCCTTTCGGGCCGGCCGGTGCATCGGGCAGCCGCGCCAGTACCAGATGGATAATGTTTTCCGTCAGGTCGTGCTCTCCACCGGTGATGAAAATCTTGCTGCCGCTGACCTTGTAGCTGCCATCGGCCTGGGGTTCGGCCTTGGTGCGGATCAGGCCCAGGTCGGTGCCGGAATGGGCTTCGGTCAGGCACATCGAACCGGTCCAGGTGCCGGCGTACATGTTCGGCAAGTAAGCCGCTTTCAGTTCTTCGCTGGCGTGGGCCTTGATCGACAGGCAGGCACCGGCGGTCAGCATCGGGTACAGGCCGAACGACAGGCTGGCCGAGTTGACCATCTCTTCGACCTGGGCCGAAATCGCCTTGGGCATGCCCATGCCGCCGTACTGCGGATCACCGCCGACACCCACCCAACCGCCCTCGGCGAAGGCTTGATAGGCCTGGGCAAAACCGTCCGGTGCGGTGACCGCGCCGTCGTTCCAGGTGCAGCCCTGTTCGTCGCTGGCGCGGTTCAGTGGCGCGATCACTTCGCCGCTGATCTTGCCGGCCTCTTCGAGGATGGCGGCGGCGGTCTCTTCATCGATCACGTCGGCCAGGCCGGGCAATTGTGCCCAGAGCCGGGACACCTGGAAAACCTCGTTGAGTACGAAGCGCATGTCGCGCAGGGGAGCTTTGTAATCAGACATCTTGGCTTACTCGGAAGTGGTCACGGCATGGGGCATGCCGGGACGTTCAGTGGATTCGGTGTTTTCGGTTGCCGCGACAGAACCGGGCTTGGGTGCCCGCTCGCGCAGCAGGAAGTACGACAGAGCGGGAATCAGGATCAGCGCGCCGAGCATGTTCCACAGGAACATGAAGGTCAGCAGGATGCCCATGTCGGCCTGGAACTTGATCGGCGACCAGACCCAGCACACCACACCGGCGGCGAGGGTGATGCCCACCAGCCCGACCACCCGGCCGGTGAAGGACACGGCGTTGCGATAGGCCTGGGACAGCGGCAAGCCCTGGCGCTGGAAGTGCAATTGCACGCTGAGCAGGTACAAGGCGTAGTCGACGCCGATGCCCACCCCGAGGGCGATCACCGGCAAGGTCGCGACTTTTACGCCGATACCCATGGCCACCATCAAGGCTTCGCAGAGGATCGAGGTCAGCACCAGCGGCAACAGGGCCACCAGTGTGGCCCGCCAACTGCGGAAGGTGATCAGGCAGAACAGCGTCACCGCGGCATACACGTACAGCAGCATGGTGCGGTTGGCTTCGCGCACCACGATGTTGGTCGCCGCCTCGATCCCGGCGGTACCGGCGGCGAGCAGGAACTGGCGATCCTCGCTGCTGTTTTCCTTGGCGAACTTGTCGGCAATCGCCACCACGGCATCGAGGGTTTCAGCCTTGTGATCCTTGAGGAAGGTGATCACCGGCATCAGCGAGCAGTCGGTGTTGAACAGCTCCGGCGAGTTGACCGAGGCTTGCTGGGCGGCGTAGTTGAGCACGTCCTGGTTGCGCTGGATGCTGTTGAGCTTGGGGTTGCCTTCATAAGTACCGGCAGTGATCTGCCGTACCGCGTTGACCAAGGACGCGGTCGCCTGCACGCCCGGATACTGTTGCAGCTCCCAGGCCAGGCGGTCGGCGAGCACCAGGGTCTTGTAGTTCAGGCAACCTTCCGGCGCGGTCTTGATCATCACAGCGAACAGGTCGCTGGACAGCGCGTAGTGGCTGGTGATGTAGGCGTTGTCGCGGTTGTAGCGCGAGTCGGCGCGCAACTCCGGCGCCCCGCTTTCCAGGTCGCCGATCTTCAGGTTCAGGCTGACCATGAAACCGCCGATGCCCATCAACACTGCGACCAATACGGCACCGGTGGCCCACTTGCGCGTGGTGAAGCGGTCGAGCAGGTCCCACAGTTTGCCGAAGCCTTTGTGGTGTTCGGCGCGATTGTCGATTTTCAGCGCACGCTCGGCGGCTTTCGCGCCCACACCGACATAGGACAGCGCCACCGGCATCAGCAACAGCGAGGTGAAGATCAGCACGGCGACGCCGATGCTGGCGGTAATCGCCAGGTCCTGGATCACCGGAATATCGATCAGCATCAACACGGCGAAGCCCACGGCATCGGCCAGCAATGCGGTGACACCGGCGATGAACAGACGGCGGAAGGTGTAGCGCGCAGCGATCAGTTTGTGGGTGCCGCGGGCGATGTCCTGCATGATGCCGTTCATCTTCTGCGCGGCGTGGGACACTCCGATGGCGAAGATCAGGAACGGCACCAGCACCGAGTACGGATCGATGGCGTAGCCGAGCCAGGCGACGATACCCAGTTGCCAGACCACCGCGACCAGCGAGCAGCCGACCACCAACAGGGTGCTGCGCACGCAACGGGTGTAGGCGTAGATGATCACCAGCGACGTGACGACGGCCAGGCCGAAGAACATCATCACCTGAATCAGGCCGTCGATCAGGTCGCCCATCAATTTGGCGAAGCCGATCACCCGCACCTTGTACTGACCAGTGCCTTCTACCCCGGATTTACGCGCAGCGCTGTCACCGGCGTATTCGATCTTGTCGCGCAACTGCTCTTCGAGCATCTGCGAGAAGGCGTGGTAGTTGATGCGTTGACCGCCGGCGGCGGCTTTGTCCATCAGCGGCACGATCAGCATGGTCGACTTGAAATCACTGGCTACCAGGCTGCCGACGACACCGGCGCGGGAGATGTTCTGGCGCAACTGTTCGATTTGCTCAGGCTGCCCCGAATAGGTGTCGGGCATCACCGGGCCACCCTGGAAACCGTCCTCGGTGACTTCGGTCCAGCGTACGGCCGGGCTCCACAGCGACTTCATCCAGGCGCGGTCGACGCCTTCGGTGAGGAACAGCTGGTCGTTGACCTGCTTGAGCACGTCCAGGTATTCGGGATCGAAAATATCGCCCTGGGTGTTCTCGACCACCACGCGCACCGAGTTGCCCAGACCGCGCAGCGACTGGCGGTTTTCCAGGAAGTTCTGGATGTAGGGCTGGCTCTGGGGAATCATTTTTTCGAAGCTTGGGCGCAACTCCAGGCGAGTCACGGCCATGAAGCCCAGCACCACGGTGGCGAGCGCCATCAGCAGCATGAACAGCGGGCGGTAGTTGAACACCAGCCGCTCGAGGAGGTTGCCGGAGCGGTGGTCGAAATCCCGCAGTTCGCGGATCACCGGCATGGCGTCTTGTTTGATATTGCCCATGTCTGGGTTCTCGCTCTTAGGGTTCGAGGGCTGGATCGGCGGACAGCGTCCGGGCACCACGGCTGCCGGCCAGCACCAAGGCGCCATTGGCGGACTGGGTGGCGCCGGCGACCGGGGTCGGCGCCGGTTGCTGCTTCAGATGCAACTGCGCGCCCGTCCCTTGGCTGACCAGCATCTGCCCGCCCTGGGTGAACAAGCGATAATTGCCACGGGCATCGATCAGGCCTGCGGTGATGCTGACGTGCAGGCCCGTGTCCAGTGCGGTCCAGCTCTGGCCGCCGTCGGTGCTGCGCAGCACGTTGCCGCGCAGGCCATAGATCAGCACTTCGCCAGGCTTGCCGAGCACGCCGAAGAAGCTGCCTTGATAAGGCGTCGGTACCGCGTTGAAGCGTTGGGCGCTGTCGTCCCATTTGAGCAGCAGGCCTTGCTCGCCCGCGATGTACACACTGTCGCCGGTAGAGGCGATGGCGTTGAGATGGAAACCCTGGGGGTTGTCGGTGCGGTCCTGGAATGGCGTCCAGGTCAGGCCACCGTCGTCGGTACGCAGGATCAGGTTGAATACCCCGACCACATAGCCGGTTTTGTCGTTGGCGAACCAGACGCCGAGCAGCGGTTTGTCCGCGCCCTGATCGGCTAGTCGTTGGCCTTCCATGGCCAACTGGGGCCATTGCTCATTGCCCGGTTCGGCGCTGGCCAGCGCCGTGTAATGCTTGACCAGCAAGGCGCCGATCTGACGACCGTCGAGTTGCTTTTGCCAAGTCGCGCCGGCGTCGCTGCTGTGCAGCACCACGCCGTCATTACCCACCGCCCAGCCTTGGGTGGTGGTCGGAAAATTCACCGCAGTGAGGTCGGCACTGGCCGGTACGGCGGCCTGTTGCCAGTGGTTTCCCGAATCATCGGAAAACAGAATATGGCCACGCTGGCCGACGGCAATCACGCGCCCGCCGGCGCGGGTCATGCCGGACAACGGGCTGTTGATCGCCAAGGCACTGACTCTGGCGGGCAGGTCCAGTACATCGACGTAATCGGCCGCCTGGGCGATGCCCTGCGACAGGCCGAGCACAACGCCAAACGCCAGCTGCAAAATATTATTTTTATACGAACACATACTGCGTCCTCTTCGGAAAACCGCGCCGGGACACACATCCGTGTGCCTGACGTTCAAACCTTGCGCCGTGCAGGTCATGCCGTTTGTAGGAGCGAGCTTGCTCGCGATGGGCGTTAACGATGACGCGTGCTGTCTGGACACCCGCGTCGCCCACTCGTCCATCGCGAGCAAGCTCGCTCCTACAACAACGCACCCGACCGTGCGGGTGCGTTGTTGCGGTTGGCTTAGCGAATACCGGCGCCGGCCAGGGATTCCGAAGACCACTGGGCCTTGGAGAGCGGCTCGATGTACTTGATGCCGCCGTAAGGGCCGACTACGCCGTTGATGTTGTAGGAACCACCGACCAGGTCGTAGATCATGAACGGCGTGGAGTCCGGAACCTGCTTGTCATAGCTCTGGCTCAGGAAGGCGAAGGAACCGCGATAGAGCTGACCACGAGCGTCATATTGATCCGAGGCCAAAGCGGTCCAGCTGTCTTCGTCGAGGTAGAAGCGGCGCTTCTGGTAGATGTGACGAGCACCGGCCTTGAGGTTGCCTTCCACGACCCATACACGGTGTTTTTCCCAGCGTACGAAGTCAGGTGAAAGGTGATTGGCGGTGGTCAGCGACTTCGGATCCTGCACGTAGGTCAGCTTGTAAGTGTTGTAGGGCACGATCATTTCCTGCTTGCCCACCAGCTTCCAATCGTAGCGATCCAGCGCACCGTTGAAGACAAACACGTCATCGTAGGTGCCCGCACCGGCGGTACCCGGGTTTGGCGTGTCGTAAGCCAGGCTCGGAGCCAGTTTCACTCGACGCTGCCCCGGCAAGTACTGCCAGGCGCGACGCGGTTGCTGCAACGGGTTGGCGGCATCCTTGAGCATGATCGCCTCACCGGCGCGGCGCGCAGGGCCGGTGTATGCCAGCTTCATCTGGTAGTACACGTCGGCGCTGCTGATCGGCTGCGAGAGGTTTTCATAGATCGGGTAGGAGATGTTCGCTTGCCCGGTGGTCGCCAGGCTCGGAACGCCCGCGGAGTCAACGTTCCAGGAGTCGTACTTGGAACTGATGCTGACGCCTTGGTAGCGCAACAGGAAGTTCCACATCGCTTCATTGCCCGACTGCGGAATCGGAAACGGAATGCCCGGCAGCACGTTGTCGATGGCCAGGCCACCTTCCAGGGACTTGGCGCCGCTGGCGTTCTTCACGCCGTTATCCAGGATCGCTTGAGGCAGCGAAACGGTGCGGTGCGTCGGGAACACGTCGACACGGAACGTCGGGAAACGCTTGGCCAGTTCTACCGTGGTCGCCGTGAGCATGCCCTTGTACTGGTCGACGTTCTTGCCGTCGATCACCAGTACCGGCTTTTCACTGGCAAACGGGTCCGGGCGCATGCTGTCGCCGGCCTTGAAGCTGGCCGGCGGGGTGGTCAGGCCACCGTTGTAGGCAGGAATGGAACCATCAGCGTTCCCGGCTTTTTCAGCCCCTACCTGTGTCAGGCTGGTGCCCAACTTGGCAGCTTCCTGGGTTGAAACAGCAGCCTGTGCCTGAGCGGCGAAGACCATGGCCAGCGAAGCGGCCAACACGGTTTTTACAAATTTCATCTTGTTATTCTCCTGCTTGCATTGAGCAAATCAGTGGTGAATCAGAATGTTGTTTTCATCGTCAGGTACACGGCGCCACGGTCCTCAGTCGTGGCACCACCTCCGGAGAAGGACGAGTAGCCACCGGCGTAACAGGCGTAGTTTTCGTTGCCGCTAAAGGCGTTCGGGGTGGAGCCGTCACCGCCCTTGGAGCCGGTGCTCACACCGCTGACGTTGCACTTGTCGGTTTCGCCAAAGGAGTCCACGTACTTCAGGTCGACAAAGTATTTGTTGTAGACAATGGCACCCACGCCCACGGCATAGTTGCCGGTGTCCTTGGCACCGCCACCGGAGACCGGCGACACACCGTCGAGACCGACGTTGACGGACATCGGCGCGTTGAGATCGACACCCGGGAATACCTGGTACCAGGTCGGTGTGAAGTTGACCGCCAGACCCCAGTTGTCACGGGTCGGCGCGTCGATGCCGCGATAGCTGTCCTTACCCTTGTAGAGCGCTTCGTTCTTGCTATCGAGCTTGAGCAGGTTGCTGTAGTACAGCTCGGCAAGCACAGTCGCCTGATCGAACACCGGGGTTTTCGGCAGGGTCATCAGACCGTTGAGCGTCCAGTGCAGGGTGTCGCCTGTGGCGCTCATGCTGTCGCCACGGCTCGGGGTGTCATAGACCACACCAGTGGCGTCCGTACGTGCAGGCAGCAGACCAAGCCCTTGCCCCAGGCCCAGCGGGCTGCGGGTACTGACGATCGCCGGGATACTGGCCAGCGGCATGTTGTGACGAACGTTCAGGTCCGAACCCACGCTCACGCCACCCACGTCCTTGGACAAGCTCAGGCCAAGGATCTTGATGTTGTCGGCATAGGCCAGTTGATAGGTGGCGGTGTCCAGCGAATTGAGGGTGTTGATCACCGCTGGCACTTGCCCCGCCGGACGGGTGCCGTTCGGGTTGGCCGAGGTAATGCCCCTGGCGTCCAGATAGGCTTGGGGCAGGATTTCCGAGGTTTCGCGGTAGTAAACGCCAAGGGTGCCATCCAGCCAGGCCGGCGACCATTTGGCCATGACGCCCCAGTCACCGCTGTCATGCGGAGTCAGATCCTTGCCACGACGCACATTGGTCAAGGCGTTGCACGGCGCCAGGCCACAACCTAGCGGGCTGCCCGGTACCACGGCGTTGGTGTTGCCCAACAGGAACGATTGCGCGCCGAAGCCGACCAGGTCGGAACCACCGTAATAAGTGCCCGCTTCCGGCAGACGCGCGGCATCCCAATTCAGGAAATACTGGGCGCCCACGGTCAGCTCGGGATTGACGGTGAACGACATCGACAACTGGTTACGCGGAACGAACAGTTCCTTGGCCTCGGTACCCGGCGACGCGGCAAGCTTGGCCAGGTCGAGGCCGGACTGGCCATAGCTGACCGAGTGCACCGGGTTGAGAATGGTCTCGCCCCAGAACACGTTGTGCTGACCAGCCTTGGCGCTGAACATCGACTCCTCGCCCACTTCGGTGCTGTAGAACACGAAGGCATCGAGGATTTCGCCCGAAGGACCGCTGTAGTAGCGCTGGGCATAATTGCTCAGGTGCGAGCTGCCGTTGCCGACGTTGTCACGGGTGACCCCGGCCAGGCGCGGGTCATTGGCGATCAGGCCCGAGGTCGATCCATTGCCGTTGACGAACGGGTTGGAGTTGGAGCCGGTGTTGTCATAGGCCTTGTCGTACCAGCTGGCGGCGCTGACGCGAAAGCCCATGGCGTTCTTGTAGACCACGTCCATTTCGGTCAACAGATCGATACGGTTGGTGATGTTGGTCCCGGCCTTGCGGAAGTTGTAGTCGCCGTCGTTATTGTTCGGCGTTCCCAACATGCGTTTGTCGGCGCTTTCGGTGCGCACGCCATAGTTGTACTTGATGGTGTTATCCACGCGGACGTTCCAGTCCGGATTCCCCGTCTCGATCTCGACCGCATGGGCCGCAGGTACCGTTGCCGCAAGAATGGCTGAGGCCAGCAAGGTGTAGCGTGGAGCGGTGAAGCCGTGACTCTTATTGTTGTGCATTGCGTTGTCTCCGCTTTTTTGTCTTTGTTTTAAGCGCAGCCGCCCTCGCGCAAACATTGATGGGTTTGCGTTTAAGGAATGAGGGCAAATGCCGGTTGGCGTACTGCCAGTCCAGCTCCTTGTACTAGCGATCGAGCTCCAGGATGAGTGCTTCAGCTTGCTGCCAGTGGCCAAATCCTGCGGCCGGATTGAGGTGGCCGACATCGCCCAGATTGAGCAATTCGGCGCCCCAGCCTTCTGCCATGCGGGTGACCGCAGGAAGGCTGGCCAAGTGATCGTTGGTGCTGCCGGCCACGATGCTGCGAAATGGCAGCGGGCCTTGTGGCAGAGGATTCCAGCCCTGGCTACGCAGGGTTTCGGAAGACGGATAGTTTGACGGCCAGACCGCATCGAGGTCCGGTGGCGCGGCCAGCAAAGCGCCCTTGATCGGACGGCTGTAGTGCGCAGCCCAGTGCGCGACCATCAGCACGCCGGCGCTGTGGGCCACCAGAATCACGGGGCCGTCGATTTGTTCGAGTTCGTGTTGAATCGCCCGCACACGGGCCATGCAATCGAGTTTGTCGGTCTCCAGCGGCGCAACACTGCGCACGTTGCTCAGCCTGGCGGCAAGCAATGTTTGCCAATGTTCGGCCACGTGCTCGCGCAGACCCGGAACGATCAGAATGGTGGCGGCAGTTTGCAGTTTGTCCACGGTCAACACCTTCGCTTTCTCGATAACTCGACTGGCTGTTTTCGCCAGGGGCTTTTTGTAGTGTCGACATTAAAGAGCGCCCACCCGAAGCGCTTTACATTGGACGTCATGCACTTTTCTTTTGATGACAAATTGTCCGACAGCAGGACAGTGCGACCACTGGTCGAAAATCCCCGCAGGTTGGCGCAAGGTCACTGTAATCAACGGATGAGCGCTGATGGCTCCATGCAGCGTAGAAGATTGGTGACCGTATGGCATGAAATCCATCAACGACATGACAACTGTTCAACTGTTGATACGCTGGATATAGTCGCCACGCTCACGCCAACCGCCATCGGCACAGGGAAGACTTTCGCATGACCAAGCTTGTTCGCGCCGCTGTCTTGACCAACTACCTGGAGGTCACCCAGTACCTGGGTTTCAACCCGCGCGACGTGCTGGCCGCAGTCGGCTTGAGCAGGGCCCAACTGCAAGCCCCTGAACACCGCATCCATATCGATGCCGCCGTCCGTTTGCTGGAAGACTCGGCCGCCGCCAGCGGCTGCCAGACCTTCGGCCTGAGCATGGCCGAATCGCGCCAGCTCTCGGACTTCGGCGTGGTCAGCCTGCTGCTCAGCCACCAGCGCACGCTGCGCGATGCCTTGCAGGTCGTAGTGGATTACCGGCACCTGATGAATGACTCGCTGGCCATCTTCATTGAGGAGGCCGGCAAGATGGTGATCATTCGCGAAGAGGTGGTCACCGAAACGCCGATGCCCAGCCGCCAGGCCACGGAGCTGGCCATCGGTGTAATGTTCCGGCTGTGCTCGGCCCTGCTGGGCTCACACTGGCATCCCTACAGCGTCAACTTCATGCACCAGCCACCGGACAACCTGCACCTGCATCGCCGGCTGTTCGGCTGCAACCTGGAGTTCGGCAGCGAGTTCAACGGCATCGTCTGCCCTGACATCAGCCTCGACATGACCAACCCCAACGCAGACCCGGCCATGGCCCGCTATGCCCAAGGCTACCTCGACTCGCTGCAGAACCACGAAGGCGCCTCGATGCTGTTCGAGGTGCGCAAGGCCATCTACCTGCTGCTGCCCATGGGACGCGCCACCATTGAGCAGGTGGCCCAGAGCCAGGGCATGAACGTGCGCACCCTGCAACGCCGCCTCAAGGACGACGGCTGCGCCTTCAACGACGTGATCAACGACGTGCGCCGCGACCTGGTGCTGCGTTACCTGGACAACCCCAACTACTCCCTCAGCCGCATTGCCGACATGCTCGGCTACTCGATGGCGAGCTCGTTTACCCGCTGGTTCATCAGCCAGTTCGGCATGCCGCCGGCGACGTGGCGTGCGCAGAAACAGGCTGGGGCGAAACCGTCCTGACAGCAGGGCAAAAAAAAACGGCGACTGCTGGTACAGTCGCCGAAAGCGCGAGATTGGAACTGCAATCCCTGTGGGAGCGGGCTTGCTCGCGATGGTCGTGAACGATGACGCGTAATACCAGATGCCCCGCGGTGCTCTTGGGTTTTTCGCGAGCAGGCTCGCTCCTACAGGGATCTACGCACATCCTGTAGGAGCGAGCTCGCTCGCGATGGTCGTGAACGATTACGCGTAAAACCAGATGCCCCGCGGTGCTCTTGGGTTTTTCGCGAGCAGGCTCGCTCCTACAGGTTTTGATCCTGGCCGATGTTCAGAGCCCCCAGCGCAGCAACAACAGCACCAGCACGACCAGGAACACCGTCTCCCCCACCATCAGCAGAATCGGCTTGATCCCGACCGCTGCCAGTTCGCGCAAGCGGGTCTTCATGCCCAGGGCACTGATGGAAATCACCAGGCACCAGCGCGACAGTTCGTTGACCGATCCCTGCACCGCAGGCGCTATCCATCCGGTGCTGTTGATGCAGGCCAGGATCAGAAAGCCGACGGCGAACCACGGCAACAGCGGCGGGCGCTTGCCGGTCGGATCGGCGCCCTGCATGCGGGTGATCATCGCCGCAGTGACGATCACCGGCAGCAGCATCGCAACGCGCATCAGCTTGACCACCGTGGCCGTGTCGCCGGTCTCGGTCGACATGCTGTAGCCGGCGCCGACCACCTGGGCCACGTCGTGGATCGTGGCGCCGAGGAACACACCCGCCACCTGCGGCGACAACTGCAGCCAGTTGGCGATCATCGGATAGACAATCATCGCCAGAGTCGACAACGCCGAAACGCCGATGACAGTGAACAGGGTCGCCCGCTCTTTCTGCGGATGGTTCGGCAGCGCCGCTGCCAGCGCCAAGGCCGCCGAAGCGCCACAGATGGCCGTCGCGCCGCCGGTGAGCATGCCGAACAGGCGCTGGAAGCCCAGGGCCTTGGCGGCGATCACAGACACGCTGATGGTCACCACTACCAGGATCACCACCAGTGCAATCGGCTTCCAGCCCAGCGCGGCCATTTGCTCCAGGGTGATGCGCATGCCCAGCAGCGCCACGCCGATGCGCAGCACGGTGCGGGCGGTGAACTCGATACCGGCCTTGCAGGGGCCGTCATCGGCGAGAAAATTCAGGGCCATGCCCAACAGCAAGGCAAACAGCATGACCGGCGCACCGTAGTGCTCGGACAAGAACGACGCGGCGGCCGCGACAATCAGACTGACGATAAACCCAGGTGCCAGTTCGCGCGTGCGACTATGGATACGGGTAAGAGCAATGGCGCTCATGGCGCGGACTCCTCGGATGCGATGACGATAAACGCCTGGCCGTCGATGATCTCGACCGGGTAGTTGGTGACTTTGACCTGCCTGGAGTTGAGCAGGTAGCCGCTGTGCAAATCGAAGCGCAAACCATGGGCGAGGCATTGAATCACCCGGCCTTCAAGACGCCCCCCGCATAGGGAAGAGCCCTGGTGCGGGCAGCTGTCGTCAATGGCAAACAACTGCCCGTCGACGTTGAACAGCGCCAGGCTTTTGTCTTCGAATTCGAACAGCGCCCGGCCTCCAGCCTGCGGGTGTTTGCCGGCTGGCACGGGAATGCGTCGGGTCATGCTGGCTGCCGCTCGCGATCACTTTCCTTGAGGGCTTCGGTCATGGCCGCGAGCAGCGCCTGAGCAGGTTGTGCGCCGATCACCGTCATGCGGTTGTCGAACTTGAAGCTCGGCACGCCACTGGTCGCGTCGGGGGATCCTTCAAACGGCGTGGCATCGCCCTTCAGGCAATCGAGCACCCCGTCCGGAGCGACGCCGCAGGAGCGGGCAATGGCAAGCAAGGTCTCACGGCAACCGAGGTTTTCGCGCCTCAGGAAATAAGCGGCGAACAGTCGCTCGAGCAACATTTCACGCTGACTGGCATTGCCCAGTGCGCTGGCACGCTCGAACAAGCGATGGGCGTCCGCGGTGTTGGGCATCGTCTCGATACGGCTGAGGTCGATGGCCAGTCCAACCGCCCCGGCAGCCTGCTGTACCTGATTCTGGCGCATGGTCATTGCGTCGGCATTGCCCAGGCGCTTGCGGTAGAAATCGGCGAAAGGTTCACCTTCTACCGGTATCTGGGGCAGCAACTGCACGCCATGCCACACCGTGGTGATCTGCACATCCGGGTGGCGACTGCGAAACTGCACCTGCGCATGCTCCAGTTGGCGTTTGCCGATCAGGCACCAGGGGCAGATAAAATCGAAAAACACATCAATACGTAAACGACGACTCACAACTTCACCTCTATCCCGGCTGCACTGACGGGCTCAGGCACGCTCTGACCCTCAAGCCGGGCGATATCTTTTTGGTAATGACACTTGGCATAGAAGAACACCGCTGCCGCCGCGAGGCTGACCAGTGGCACTAATTGGAAAGCGGCATGCAGGCCGATGAGGTCGGACACACGGCCAGTCAGGAACGGCCCGGGTGCCAGCCCCAGCAGGTTATTGGCCAGGGTCAGCGTGGCGAACGCCGTACCGTGGACGGAGTAATGGGTCAGGTTGGCAACCATCGCACCGGCGGGGCCGGTGGTGCCGGTGGCAATCGCCATGCCCAGACAGATCAGCGCCAGTTGCACAGGCCCTGCCGACAATGCGAACGCTGCCGACAGCAACAGGCAACTGCCCAGGCAAAAACCAATGGCCAGGCTGACCTTGCGCTCCGGCGAGTTCCGACACAGGCGATCGCTGAGCATGCCGCACAGGATCATCCCCGCACCGCTGCACAACACGATGACTGCCGCCATGCCACCGGCCTTGTCGGTAGGCATGTCGTAGTAGCGGTTGAGGTAGCTGGGAATCCACACCATCACCGTACCACCGACGAACAACTGCAAGCCGCTGGCGATGTAGGTCGACACCACCGAACGGCTGGACCACAGCGTGCGCAGCGGACGCTTGACCGCGGCAGCCGTCTTGTTCGCAATCTGCGCGGCACGTCGTGGCGCTATGCGCGCTTCCTTGACGATGAGCGGATAGAGCATCGCCAGCACCAGGCCAAACAGCGACATGCCGGCGAACGACCAGCGCCAGCCCAGCTTGGCGGCAATCGCACCGCCCAAAGCCATGCCCAACACCGAACCGAACATGCCGCCAGCCATGAAGGCACTGGCCAGGGTGGCCCGCATGTGTTTGGGGAACACCGAAATCACCACCGCGATGCCCACGCTGCCGTAGGCGGCTTCGCCGACGCCGACCATGAACCGCGCAATGAACATCTGCTGGTAGTCCTGAGCCAGCGCACAACCCAGGGTCGCTACGCTCCACAGGAAAGCCATCAGCGCCAGGCTCTTGACCCGACCGAAGCGGTCGGCCATCAACGACAGGGGAAATGTCAGCAGGCCGACCATCAGGGCAACGATGCCGCTAAGCAGACCCAGTTGTCCGTCGCTCAACGCCCACTCAGTCTTGAGCAGAGGGAATACCGCGTTCAGTACCTGACGCGACATGTAATCGGAAATCAACAGACCGAACGTCAGGGCAAAGACGATCCAGGCATATTGGCGCGCAACGCCGACTCCGCAGGAGTCGTCATCGTCAGCGGCTATTGGGTGAAAGGCCATGCAGCCTCCTCAAGAGCTTTGTTTTATTTTTCTTATCAAGCGTGTAACGGTCAGGCGGACGAGAGGTCACGGCCTCTCGCCCCGACCCTAGGTCAACCGCGTTGCGGTACACCTTTCTGCCCAGCCTTGCGGTTGGGGGCCATGCCGTTGGCCAACAGGGTTTCTTCGATGGTTTCGTACTGCACGCCGATGCGGTAGATCTCGCGGGCTTCTTTGCCGGTGGCGATTTCACGGCCCAGTTCATGGGCAATGCGCACGGTTTGCTGGATCTGTGCAACCGAGCCGAAACGATCGCCCTTGTGATCAATGATAGTGTCTTCATTGCCCACGCGCGGGTGCATGCCCATGGCCATCGACATGGTGTTGAACGGCATGACGTTCTTGAGCAGCGATTCGGAGGTCAGGGTGCAACCGTCCGGCGCGCGGTGGATGAAGTTGAAGAAGTTGAACGGGTTCGGGCCGTCGAAACCGCCGCCGATGCCGATCCAGGTCAGGTTCAGCGGGCCCTTGTAGATGCCCCTGCGCACCAGGCGCTCGAGGGTTTCCATGGCGTGCATGCCGGTCAACTGGAAGTGTGGCTGGATGCCGTTGTCCATCAGGCGCTTGAGGTGCTCGGCCACCCAGGCCGGACCTGCCGGTACGGTCATTTCGCTGTAGGCGGCGTGGATCAACGGGTTGTCCAGGGAGGTGCCCTTCAGGTACTCCGGATACAACAGCTCCATGATGTTCATTTGCGTGGTGTTGATCGCAACCGTGACCTGATCCGGTTTCGGCGTCAGCTCGGCCAGCATGTGGCGAGTGTCGTCGGACAGCCACTTGGCCGCTTCGCCATCGCTTTCCGGAGCGAAGGAAATCGAGCCGCCAACCTGGATGATCATGTCTGGCACGGCTTCACGCACACCGGCGATCAGCTCGTTGAACTTCGACAGGCGCTTGGAGCCCTTGCCGTCCAGTTCGCGCACATGCAGGTGCAGCACGGTGGCGCCGGCTTCATAGCATTCGACCGCTTTCTGGACTTGCTCATCCATGGTCAACGGGATGTCTTCCGGGAAGTCTTCCGGCATCCACTCCGGGCCGTACGGGGCCACGGTAATGACTACCTTTTCCATGTTTTCGGGGTGCAGGGAATCGTCGAAGAATTGCATGGTTAACTCCAGTTCTTATGCCAGTTCTTATGATTGTTCCGCCCACCCGGGGTCGTGCCGGGCAGACGTGTTTACGAGTGCGAATGCTGCGAGTGCGGATGCAGGTGGCGTTCGATCAGAACGTCTTGTCGCCGATAATCCCGGCACGCTCCATCTTGCGATGGCACGGCGGGTAATCCATGACGGCGTAGTGCTGGGTACTGCGGTTGTCCCAGATGGCGATGCTGTTGGGCTTCCAGCGCCAGCGCACCTGATACTCAGGGATGTACGCCTGGCTGATCAGGTAACGCAGCAACTCGCCGGCGCCGGGGTTGGCGTCCTGGCCGAAGCGCACCCGCTCAGGGGTGTGGTAGTTGCTGAAGTGGGTGGTGAAAGCGTTGACGAACAGCACCTTCTCGCCCGTTTCTGGATGGGTGCGCACCACCGGGTGTTCGGCGTCCGGGTACATCGCCTTGAGCGCCAGGCGTTTTTCAATCGGCATGGCGGCACCGAAGCTCGCTTCGATGCTGTGGCGGGCACGCAGGTCGGCGATCTTGACCTTTACGTCTTCCGGCAAGTTCGCATAGGCCTGGACCATGTTGGCCCACATGGTGTCGCCGCCCACTGGCGGGCATTCCACGCAACGCAGCACGCAGCCCATCGGCGGTGCTTCGCGCCAGGTGGCGTCGGTGTGCCAGGCGTTTTCATAGCGGTCCATCGGCTGGTCAGGATTCTTGTAGATCTGCACCAGCCCCGGATGCTCCGGATCACTGCCGGCCACCGGATGATCCTCCAGCTCGCCGAAGCGCCGGGCGAAGGCCACGTGCTCGGCGCGGGTGATGTCCTGATCACGCAGGAACACCACGCGGTGCTTGAGCAACTGGGCACGAATCTCGGCAAACAGACCATCGTCATGCACCGCGTCGGCCAGGTTGACGCCGATCAGTTCGGCGCCAATGCTGCAGGTCAATTGTTCGACTTTCATGGCTGGCCGCTCCTTAAACGACGAAAATCGATGAGCCGGTAGTCTTGCGCGATTCAAGGTCGCGATGAGCCTGCACGGCGTCCTGCAGGGCGTAGTGCTGGTTGATCTCGATCTTGATCCGGCCGCTGCCGACATGGTCGAACAACTCGCCGGCCAGGGCGGCTTTTTCCGCAGGGTCGCTGATGTAGTTGGCCAGGGCAGGACGGGTCAGGTACAGCGAACCTTTCATCGCCAGCATCACCGGGTCGAACGCCGGGATCGGGCCGGACGCGGTACCCACGCAGACCATCAGGCCACGGGGTTTCAACGAATCCAGCGAACCCATGAAGGTGTTTTTGCCAACGCTGTCGAACACCACGTTGACGCCCACGCCATCGGTCAGTTCGCGAACGCGAGCGGCGACGTCTTCATGGCTGTAATTGATCGTATGGTCACAACCGTGAGCCCGGGCGATTTCCGCTTTTTGCTCGGTCGAAACCGTGCCGATCACGTTCAGGCCCAGCAACTTGGCCCACTGCGAAACGATGAGACCGACACCGCCAGCGGCGGCATGCAACAGGATGCTGTCGCCCGGTTTGAAGTCGTAGATGCGGCGCATCAGGTACGAGGACGTCAGGCCACGCATGGTCATCGCGGCAGCGGTCTCGAAGCTGATGGTTTCCGGCAGCTTGATCAGCGGCGCGGCCGGGATCAGGCGCTCGGTGCTGTAAGCGCCGAGGGTGTTGAGGAAACCGGTATAGGTGACGCGATCACCGACCTCGACGTTGGTGACCCCTTCACCAACGGCCTGGACTACGCCAGAGGCCTCGACGCCCATACCGTTGGGCATCGGAATCGGGTAGGTACCGTTACGGAAATAGGTGTCGGCATAGTTCAGGCCAACCGCCACATGACGAAGGCGAACCTGGCCGGGACCGGGCTCGCCGACTTCGACGTCCTCATAACGTAGAACTTCGGGACCACCGGTTTCGTAGAAGCGTACGGCTTTGGCCATTTTTCTTATTCTCCAATCTGCAATATGGGCGTGTTGCATCGAATTGCGCTGATTGGACTGTAGGACGAGGCCTGTTGAGACGCTTCTCATCAGACGACAATGGCTTTTCATTTGGTGACAGGCAGAAACGGGATCGTTCTAGCCGGTCCCGTCGTCACCTGCGCTATCATCGCCCGCCTCGATTCCCCAAGAGCCTTGACCCCGGATGTCCGAAGCACTGCCACTGTCCAACGATCACCCAGCCCTGCCGCCGGTCCTGGCCGGCCCGCTGTTGCGGCGTCTTGAGCCCATGCGGCTGGTGCTGTGGCTGGTGGGTTCCCGGGCGCTGGCGCTGACCTTGCGTTTGCAGGGCGTCGGCGATATCCGACTCGATGCCGGGCAATGCACGGTGATTGCGGTGGGGGCTCATGCCTTTGTGCACTTGATCGATGTGCAACTCGATTGCGCCCTGCCCCGGGATGAATCGATCGACTATGACCTGCTGATCGATGGCACAGAAAAAGGCATCGCCGACTGGGCACCGCACCTGCTGTATGGCGATGCCCATTGCCCGAACTTCGTCCTGCGCGCACGGGTCGACCAGTTGCTGCACGGTTCTTGCCGCAAACCTCATCACCCGGCGACAGACGGCTTGCTGTGCGTCGACCGGTTGCTGGCCCAGGAACACGCGGCAAAGGACCGCCCGGCACTGCTGATGATGACTGGCGATCAGGTCTACGCCGACGATGTCGCGGGGCCGATGTTGCGGGCGATTCACGCCTTGATCGAGCGTCTGGGCCTGTTCGGGGAGCACCTCGAAGGCGCGGTGGTCAGCGACAGCGCCAGGCTCTACGAGCATCCGGCCAGTTACTACCACCGCGCGGATCTGCTGCCGGCACTGCAAAGCAATGAAACCCTGCGCGAGCGATTTTTCGGTGGCGCGCGCAAGCCGATTTTCACCAGCAGCAGCGCCGACAATCACCTGGTGACCTTCGCCGAAGTCATGGCCATGTACTTGTTGGTCTGGTCGCCAGTGCCCTGGACCCTGATCGCGCCCCAGGCACCGACGCTGACGCCGCAAAGGCTCAAGCGCTACGCCCTTGAGCAGACGCGCATCGATGCCTTCAAGGCAGGCCTTGGCAACGTCGCGCGGGCACTGGCGCATCTGCCGACGCTGATGATTTTCGACGACCACGACATCACCGATGACTGGAACCTTTCCGCGCAATGGGAAGAAACAGCCTACGGCCATCCGTTCTCCCGGCGCATCATCGGTAACGCGCTGCTGGCGTACATGTTGTGCCAGGGCTGGGGCAACAACCCGGATGCGTTCACTACCCTGCTGGAAAAGTCCGGAGCCTTGAGCGCCAGCGCACGCGACCTTCACCTCGACAGCACGGTTCAGGATGACTTGATCAGTGATCTGCTGAAGTTTCAGCACTGGCATTACGTGCTGCCAACCACCCCGGCCATGGTGGTGATCGACACCCGCACCCGGCGCTGGCGCAGCGAGATGAACCTCAAGCAGCCTTCCGGTTTGCTCGACTGGGAAGCCCTCAGCGAACTGCAACAGGAACTGCTGGACCACCCGAGTGCGATCATCGTTTCGCCGGCGCCGATCTTCGGCGTCAAACTGATTGAAACCGTGCAGCGGGTATTCAGCTGGTGCGGTTATCCACTGCTGGTGGACGCGGAAAACTGGATGGCCCATCGCGGCGCGGCACAGGTGATCCTGAACATTTTCCGCCACTCGCGCACCCCGGGTAACTACGTGGTGTTGTCGGGCGATGTGCACTATTCCTTCGTCTACGAAGTGCTGATCCGCCACCGCAAGGCCGGACCGCGCATCTGGCAGATCACCAGCAGCGGCATCAAGAATGAATTCCCGCCCAGCCTGCTCGAGTGGTTCGACCGCCTCAACCGCTGGCTGTACTCGCCACGCTCACCGTTGAACTGGCTGACCAAACGTCGACGCATGCGCATCGTGCCCCACGTGCCCGAACACGCCGAAGCGGGTGAGCGGCTATGGAACTCGGCGGGGATCGGCCAGGTGTATTTCAATGACCTGGGACAGCCGCAGACCATCTATCAGCACAATTCGAACGGCTCACCGAAGACCCGGATGATTGCGCCGGCAAGCGATGATTGAGGCAGAGAAGACACCACAAAAAACTGTGGAAGCGACGGTGCCGCGATCTGACCTGCTCCGGGCGGCGTACCGACGAATGCTGTCTGTCAGACTCTACAATTGTGACTGTCATACCGCCTTCGCAAGCAGGCTCGCACACACTGGATTTCTGGCGTATACACTTCTTGTGCTATTTCCAGATCCTGTGGGCCTGCTCGCGAAGAGGCCAGTTAAATATTGGGGGAATCCATTCTGTAACCCGCCCCCGGCGTACCTTCATGGAGTGCCACCTGAATTTTCGAATACAAGGCATTCGCCTCAGCAGTGGTGATTGATCGCGAACAATCACGCAGTACAACACGTAGTAGCACATTCTCCTGCCCCGGCAGCAATCCGAGGCGATCAATGGCCTGCAGAGGCAGTTCTGTGAACGCCCAGCGCCCTTTGATCTGCATTTCCTCGATCCAATCTGAACAATCGCCAGCTGCCTGCAACATCCTTTCAGTCAACACCTCCTCGCTCAGCCCCGGCGTTACCGCCAACGAAATATCTCGAGTAATCGAAGGCAACCGAGAGACGGCGCTCCACAGATTCAGATCATGCATCTGTGCCTGTACTCGTTCGTTCTGATCACGTAGCAAACGAATATCCGGGATGCCTTTGCGCAGCATGGTCAAGCGATCCAATCCCATTCCCAGCGCCAGTCCTCCATGACGCAAAGGATCGATCTTCAGTCGCTCCAATAATGATTTGGCAATTCGACCGCACTCCAGAACCTCTACCGGGACGCCGTCATTCAACAGGTTTACTTCGATCCCGCCCTCAGTGTAGTGATGCGGACTATCACTGTAGATCCAAGGCATATCTGGCACGGCAGATTTGAGGATATCGCCGACCAAGCAAAGTAAATGCTCATGCGTTGACAAATCAGGATCACCGAGCACCCAGATATCCATCTGATGGGGTTCCGCACAATGCCAACGATCCCGGCTGTCGCGACGAAAAGTGATACCAGGCGCGGCCAATAATATTGACTGCCCCGGTTGCCGTAGCTGGGCAGCTCGCTGAAGCGCTGCTGGAATTTGACTGGTGGTTTGCGTTCGCAGCAACGAACACTCATCGACCCAGCGGGTGTGTGCACTTCCGAGGGTGATTTCTGCTGGGTCATAACCGAGCAATCCGTAGTTTTCTTCAGCTGAGACAATTCTCGGCCCCGTCTGCACTTGCGCTTGTGGCCAGCCTTTATCCGTTAATCCTTGAAGGACCTCCTTGAGTAATAATCGAATGGCGTGATCGGGTGCAGCGGGTTCTGTTAGATCAGCCAGTAACAAGGCTTGGTGTACGGACGTATCCGTCAGATATTTCTTTGATTCCTGCACTAAACAACCCCCTTATTAACAATTGAATGTAGCCCCCCGTAAAAAGAGCCCCGTAGACCAACCTAACGATTTCAGATCGTCCATCACAACCAAACTCGGTGAAAAACTAAATTTTCAGAAGAGGACTACAGCCGCTACTTACACAAACAACCAAGAGTCTCTTACAAGACACCTCACAAGCTTCATTAGTTCTAAAAAAACCTCAAGCAACCTATTTAATACATCAAAAAAATCTGTATTAATTATTTCGCCCCCTCAGGACCACCAGGGAGCACAAAACCAACAAAATGAAAAAAAGGACGATCAAATGAAAAAGAAAAATGTCGTTAAAGAAAAGCTCACCCGCATAACTTCCGGCCCGGAAAATTTTGGCTGGGCGCCGTTAGCTTGGGCTCATACTGAAGAGTAAATGATGAAAATGGGCGTCAAGATCGCTCTTGCCGCCCACCGACAAAAAAGGAGGTTCCAATGTTATCCAGAACGATGATAACAACGCTCTTTGGTCAAGAAGAGCCTTCCATAATTGCGGACTTTGGGGAGTTCCTCCAAGAGTGCTCTAATTTAGGATTCAAGACACTCAACATTTCTGACATCGACAGACTCCCCAAAAACAGCATCATCTTTTCATTCACTAATGATGCAGCGAAAAAGACATTTGAAATTGCGAAAAATACCAAACACAAAAAAAGCATCTTTTGTGCAACACAAGTATTCGAGCCTACTTTAAAAGCAGCACTTTATAGTTTGAATCTGTTATTGATAAGCGACTTTCAACGAGCGCTAAGCACACAAAGACGTGTACTGAACATGCTCAATTCACACAACTCATTTTTCTTGACCGGAAATGACGCTGACGCGCAAATAACGATAGCCCCTCACGCTCAGCCTTATGCTTTGATTACCGAGGATATAGAAAACGATTTCATTCAGTCCGTGGCGGAGTTTTTTGAAGTCCATTATGCTCACATGAAGCCACAAGAGCCGAGTCCGTTTTCCTTTCACGGAGCATTAAAAATATCCGGAATACTTACAGTTCTTAGAAGACCCAACCCAGCTTTACCAGAAGGCTTAAATATTTCTTTAAAATGGTTGAGTGATCGCATATCTGAAGAAGGCGCACTATTGACCATTGAAGACAACACAATCACCTCACTGAAAACAAATGGCAATGAACACATAAAACTATTGGATCTTGCAGCAGGACCTAGAGGCCTCAAGCTGACTGAGTTTGCTATTGGAGTAAACGAAACAATCGCAAATAGCATTGACTACAAAATCAACTCTCAATTAAACGAAGGAATTAATGGCGTTCATATAGCAATTGGGGACGGTTCCTCTGGCTATCACATAGATTTCCTGAGCCCAGCAGTAAAGGTAAGCCCAACTCACAACTGAGCCAACCTAATCGCTCTCACTACAACCACCCACATCACGGCGATGTCTAAAAACTGACACTATAAAAGGGCTTACAGAAATGATGAGCAGTGACGCACGGCAAGTTACCGATGGACCTCAAGGCGCACAGGCCGGCAGATTCTGGTGTACCTGCAGGCTTGCCCGCGATAAGACCAGCACATCCAGCATCAATGCTGACTGAAGCACCGCTTTCGCGAGCAGGTTCACACCCACAATTGATCGGTGTCTCTCATGAACCTCACCCGAACCTTGATCATCGGCAACTCCGGCTCGGGCAAGAGCTGGCTGGCGCAGCGGCTGGCCGAGCAATTGAGTGTGCCCTGGACCGATCTCGACCGGATTCACTGGCTGTCCGACGAACACAGCATCCCCCGCCCCCGAAATGAAGCGCTGGGAATGGCGCGGATCGCTGCCGATGAGGAGCGCTGGGTGATCGAAGGGGGTTACGGCTGGATCGTCAGTGAAATCCTGCCACGAGCGACTGCGCTGATCTGGCTGAGTGTAGGGGACGAGGAATGCGTGGCCAACATTCGACAACGCGAGGGCGGGCGCGATGAACAGGACCTGTTGCTTATCGCCTTGCTGGAGTGGGCGGGCAGTTATCGCCAGCGGCTGGGGTCCAGTGGGTTTGCGGCGCATCAGCAACTGTTCGAGGGGTTTTGCGGTGCGAAAATCCGGCTGGAAGACCGGGAGGAAATCACCGCACTAGCTCGTCACTCGTAAGTATCCGGAGCTGTGGTCTGACACAAACCTGATGGATGGCATGTAGCTCAGAATGGGATTACACCTGTCTCGGAAACGTCCTGAAGAACATTCGGCGATACTTGATACAAATGTGGATGCACTTTCTACGTAACAACCACTCGTAGGTATCGCCTTGCTAATATGTACTCATTTCTGTACGTTCTCTGCATCAAGCGAGGACAAACACATGGAAACCATCAACTACACCAACGCTCGGGCACATCTGGCGCAAACCATGGACCGGGTGAATGAAGATCGCGCCCCGCTACTGGTAACTCGTCAGAAAGGCGAGCCGGTAGTGATGATGTCATTGGCCGAATACAACGCTCTCGAAGAGACCGCCTATCTGCTCCGTTCCCCAGCCAATGCTGAACGCTTGATCAAATCAATCGGTAACCTGCGAGCCGGCAAAACCAAAGCCAGGCAACTGATTGAAGAATGAATATCGAGTTCACCCCTGAAGCCTGGGACGATTATCTCTGGTTCCAGCAGAACGATAAGGCAGGGCTCAAGCGTATCAACCTGTTGATCAAAGCTATCCAACGTGAGCCTTTCGACGGCCTTGGAAAACCCGAACCGCTCAAGCATAACTTGAGCGGGTTCTGGTCACGCCGGATTACGGCTGAGCATCGTCTGGTCTACGCCATTGAAGACGGAGAAATACACGTCGTGATGTGCAGATACCATTACTGAGCAGAACCTCAGCCAGCGTTCACGACCCGACACACCCCCCTGACAATCATCTCCACTTCCCGCTCATCGATGGTCAGCGGCGGCAGCAGGCGAATGGTTTTCCCCCGCGTGACATTGATCAGCAAGCCATGATCCCGGGCGGCGATCAGGCTCAGGTCGCGGATCGGTTGCTTGAGTTCGATGCCGATCATCAGGCCCTGGCCGCGTATTTGCGAGACGTTCGGGTTGCCCGCCAGTTCTGTGCGCAATCTTTCGAGCAGGCGCGCCCCCTGAAGCCGGGCGTTTTCCAGCAGCCCTTGTTCTTCGACGATCTCCAGCACGGTGCATCCGACCCGGCAGGCCAGCGGATTACCGCCGAACGTGCTGCCGTGGCTGCCCGGCGTGAACAGTTCGGCCGCCTTGCCACGGGCCAGGCAAGCGCCGATGGGCACGCCATTGCCCAGGCCTTTGGCCAAGGTCATGACGTCCGGGACGATGCCTTCGTGCTGGAACGCGAACCACTGGCCGGTGCGACCGATGCCGGTCTGGATTTCATCGAGCATCATCAGCCATGAGCGCCGGTTGCACAGTTCCCGCACGGCCTTGAGATAGCCCGGCGGCGCCAGTTGCACGCCGCTTTCGCCCTGGATCGGCTCCATCAGGATCGCCACGATCCGCGAGCCAAAGGCCTGTTGCACCTTGTCCAGCGCGCCGAGATCGCCGAACGGCACTTTGACGAAATCCCCCGGCAGCTTGTTGAAACCCAGGCGCACGGCCGGGCCATCGCTGGCAGACAAGGTGCCGAGGGTGCGGCCATGGAACGCATTCTCCATGACCACTACCAGCGGCTGCTCGATACCCTTGTGCCATCCATGCAGCCGGGCGATTTTCAGTGCGGTTTCGTTGGCTTCGGCCCCGGAGTTGTTGAAAAACGCCCGGTCCATGCCCGCCAGCTGCGTCAGTTTCTGCGCCAGCCGTTGCTGCCAGTCGATGCTGTAGAGGTTCGAGGTGTGCAGCAGCAACCCGGCCTGCTCGGTAATGGCGGCAACGATTTTCGGATGGGAGTGGCCGACGTTGGTCACCGCCACACCGGCGACCGCATCCAGGTATTCGCGACCGGCCTGATCCCATAGGCGAGTGCCCAGGCCCTTGTTGAAACTCAAGGCCAGGGGTTGGTAAGTGCTCATCAGGCAGGCGGCGGTCATGACATCAAGCTCCAGCAAGGGTCGGTGTTTTTGCAGTATGGTTAGCCACCAGAGCTGGATAAACACCGTAAAACTTCAATCATTTAAAAGCAGAGCTTGATAATGGATTTATTCCAGGCAATGACCGTCTACGTGAAAGTGGTGGAGACCGGCAGCATGACCGCCGCCGCCTTGCAGTGTGAAATGTCCACGACCATGGTCGGCAATCACCTCAAGGCCCTGGAGCAACGGCTTGGTGTTCGCCTGCTCAACCGCACGACGCGGCGCCAGCGGCTGACCGAGTTCGGCGCCGCGTATTACCAGCGCTGCCTGGAAGTGCTGGGGTTGGTGGCCGATTCCGAGCGACTGGCCGAGCAGGCTCTGGACGAACCGAGCGGCACCTTGCGCATCACCGCGCCCCTGACCTTCGGGACCGAGCGCCTGGCCCCGGCACTGAGTGAGTTCAGCCGGCAAAACCCGCGGGTGAAACTTGACGTGGTGCTGACCAACCGACGCCCGGATCTGCTGGAAAACGGCCTCGATGTAGCGTTTCGCCTTGGGGCGCTGGAGCCCTCCAACCTGATCGCCCGCCCGCTAATCGACTACACCCTGACCATGTGTGCGTCACCGGACTACCTGGCCCGTCGCGGCACTCCGCAAACACCTGAAGACCTGCGCTATCACGACTGCCTGTCCTTTGCCTATCCGGCCGGAGATGACTGGCAATCGGTGCAAAAGGAATGGCGCCTGGCCGGTCCCGATGGCGAAGTCAGCGTGGGGGTCGGCGGGCCGATGCTGATCAACAGTTCCGCCGGACTGCATCAAGCGGCGCGCACCGGCATGGGCATCGTGATGATGCCCGACGCCTTGGTCGAGCAGGACCTCAAGGACGGAAAGCTGTTGGCCTTGATGCCCGATTACTGTCCGCCCAGCCGGCCGATGCACCTGGTCTATGCCCAGGATCGCCACCGTTTGCCGAAGTTGCGCCGTTTCGTCGAATTCGCCATGCAGCTGTGGGGCAAGCACTGATCCGCTGACCGACGATTCAGTGCCAGGGTCGTCGATTCCCCATTCACTACATCCCCGCCTTCACCAGCACCGGCTGTTCCTGATAACGATCCGGGTACAGCTGTTTCAACTGCGCGACCTTCGGCAAATCGTTGATCACGATGTACGGATAGGTCGGATGTTCGGTCAGGAAATCCTGGTGTTCTTCCTCCGCCGGGTAGAAACCGTTGAAGGTTTCGAGTTTGGTCACGATCGGTTTGTCGAAGACATGCGCGGCATCGAGCTGGGTGATATAGGCCTGTGCGACCCGCTGCTGCTCAGCGTTTTTGGTAAAGATCGCCGAGCGGTACTGGGTGCCGCTGTCCGGGCCCTGGCGGTTGAGTTCGGTCGGGTTGTGCGCCACTGAAAAGTAGATCTGCAGCAAAGTGCCGTAACTGACCTGGGCTGGATCGAACGTGACTTCGACCGACTCCGCATGGCCGGTATTGCCGTTGCTGACGCGCTCGTATTGCGCGGTATTGGCCGCCCCGCCCGCGTAGCCGGAGACGGCGTTCTTCACGCCTTTGACATGCTGGAACACCCCTTGGACGCCCCAGAAGCAGCCGCCGGCGAACACCGCGGTTTCGCTGCGGGCCTGGGTGCTTTCATCAAGGGCCGGCGGTGGAAGGATGACCGCCTTTTCGGCACCGCCGAAAGAGAAGGCCGAGCATTGGCTGATGATGCCGGCAGCCGCCAGCCCCAGCAGGATACGGCGCCAGGTAAAGAGTGTTTTCATGGGGCGAACTCCTGAAGCGTTGAACAGTTATCAGCCGAAAGTGAAGGCGTAAGCCGACGCCCCCGGATCAAGAAACTCGATACTGAAGGTCCGGTCGGTCACGCCGCCGCTCTGGCGCACCAGTTGATACAAGCGCTGGTCCGTCACGGTGCCGCTGCCATCGGGTGCCACGTCCATGCCATGGGCATCGCCGGGGGCCTTGCCGTCGATCAGCACTTTGAAACGCACCGGTTTGCCATCGGCGCCAGGGCCGAGCACCAAATGCAAATCACGGGCGTGGAAGCGATAGACGATGCGGCTGGCCGGTGCGCTGGCGGTGGCCCGCTCCGGGCCGACATGCCACTGGCCGCCCAGGCTCCAGTCGTTAAGGGCCAGTTGCGCCGGCGGGTTGTAGGCCGCGACCTTGTCCGGCACCAGCGCGGTTTCGGGCACGAAATGCTCAGCACGCTGGTAGCCGACATAGGTTTCCGGCGACTGCACGGCGTCCTTGTCCGGGGCCATTTGCACGCCATCGGCCTTGGCACTGATCAGCCCGTCGGCGACCTTGGCCGCCCCCGCCTCGCGCAGCAATTGCTGGATGACCCGCTCCGATTCGGCGTACGCGCCTTCGCCGAAATGGTGATAACGGATGCGTCCCTGGGCGTCGGCAAAGTAATGCGCCGGCCAGTACTCGTTGTTGAAGGCGCGCCAGATCTTGAACTCGTTATCGATGGCCACCGGGTAGTTGATGCCCAGGTCCTTCATGGCTTTGGTGACGTTGTTGACATCGCGTTCGAAGGCAAACTCCGGCGCATGCACGCCGATCACCACCAGGCCCTGATCGCGATACTTCTCGGCCCAGGCTTTCACATAGGGCAGCGAGCGCAGGCAGTTGATGCAGGAGTAGGTCCAGAAATCCACCAGCACGACCTTGCCTTTCAAGGCCTGGGCATCGAGGGGTGGCGAGTTGAGCCATTGCACGGCGCCCTCCAGTGACGGCAGGTTGCCTTCGACCGGCAAGGTGCCCGGGGTTTTGTCAGCCACTTGCACCGCGCCGACGGAGGTCGAGTTTTGCGCCATCATCGCCCCGCTGTTACGCGGTAACTTGCCGGACAGTTTCTCCACCAGCGCTTGCTCGATACCACTGGTCGACGCCGTGGAAAACCGCGCCAGAATCCCCGTGTCCAGACCTAGGGCAATCGCTGCCACACCGGCCAGCATCGCCCCGCCAAGACCGCGACGCAGCCATTCGCCCGCGCCAATCGAGCGTTTCATCGCGGTGAAGACTTTGCCGCCCAGCAACAAGGCCAGCGCGAGGGAAGTGGCGGCACCGGCGGCGTACGCCAGCAGCAAAAAGGTGGTTTGAATGCTGGCGCCTTGCAGCGCCGCACCGGTCAGCAGCAGGCCCAGGATCGGCCCGGCGCACGGCGCCCACAGCAGGCCGGTGGCCACGCCGATCAGGAGCGAAGCACCAGGACGTGGCCGTGCATCGGCACCCGCCGCCTCCGACAAACGACTGCCCGCCGCCACCAGTGGCCGGGTCAGACGCTCGGCCAGTTGCGGCAGCAACAGCGTCAGACCGAACAACGCCACGAACACCAGCGCCAGCCAGCGCCCGTACTGATTGAGTTGCACCACCCAGCCGCCGCCCACCGCCGCCAACGTGGCGACCAGCGCGAAGGTCAGCGCCATGCCCACCAGCAGCGGCAACCCGCTTTTGACGAAGGGTTGCCCGGTGCGGGCGAAGACAAACGGCAATACCGGCAGAATGCACGGGCTGACAATCGTCAGCACACCACCGAGATAAGCGAGGACCAGCAGCCACATGGCGATTACCTGCAAAAAGTGAGTGGAATGGAATCACACCGTCATGGGCACGAATTTCATCGCCAGGCCGTTCATGCAGTAACGCAGACCGGTGGGTTTCGGGCCGTCGTCGAAGACATGCCCCAGATGCCCGCCACAGCGCCGGCAATGAACCTCTTCACGGACCATGCCGAACGCACGGTCCTGGCGGGTCGCCACGGCCTTGTCCAGCGGTGCCCAGAAACTTGGCCAACCGGTGCGGCTGTCGAATTTGGTCGCCGAGGAAAACAGCGGCAGCTCGCAACCGGCACAGACGAACGTGCCATCGCGGTGCTCGTTGTTCAGCGGGCTGCTGTAAGCCCGCTCGGTGCCCTCTTCGCGAAGGATTTCGTACTGTTCATCGCTCAGAAGAGCGTGCCATTCGCTGTCGCTGTGGATCACTTCGAATACCTCCGCTGCGCTGGCTTCACTGATCAAGGCCGAGCCTGTGGAAAACTTCGGCAACAGGCCGATCGCCAGGGCTGCCACCCCCAGCCCGCCGCTCGCTACAAGAAATTGCCGTCGTGAAAACATGTTCGTCTCCAAAAATCCAGGGGTGTTTCATAGAACACAGCCTAGGCTTTGGGTGATCGCCAAATCCTCACGGGAAGTTAAACAATTCGTGATAACTCGGGCGCCGAAAAACCCGCACAATGCATAACGCCAATTTTGAACAATGCATTTCCTGTGGGAGCGAGCTTGCTCGTGATGACGATTGCACAGTCAGCATCGTCGTTGACTGACATTGCGCCATCGCGAGCAAGCTCGCTCCCACAGTTTTTGCGCCTTGACCGAGCGGCAATGCGTCCATTGCGCCGAAGGATTGAGCTGTATGGAACAGACCAAACGCGTCCTGGTGGTCGAGGACGATATGCATATCGCCGACCTGATCTGCCTGCATCTTCGCGACGAGCAGTTCGAGGTGGTGCACAGCGCCGATGGCAATGAAGGCATGCGCCTGCTGCAGCAAGGCAACTGGGACGCACTGGTCCTCGACCTGATGCTGCCCGGTGTCGACGGCCTGGAAATCTGCCGCCGCGCCCGCGCCATGGCCCGCTATACGCCGATCATCATCACCAGCGCGCGCTCCAGCGAAGTGCACCGGATTCTCGGCCTCGAACTGGGTGCCGACGACTATCTGGCCAAGCCCTTTTCCATGCTTGAACTGGTGGCCCGGGTCAAGGCGTTGCTGCGCCGGGTCGATGCCATGGCGCGCAACCTGAAAATGGACGCCGGCAGTTTGCTCACCGACGGCCTGGCCATCGACCCGATCACCCGCGAAGTGTCCCTCGATGGACGACGCCTGGACCTCACGCCCCGTGAGTTCGACTTGCTGTACTTCTTCGCCCGCCAGCCCGGCAAGGTGTTCTCGCGCATGGACCTGCTCAATGCCGTGTGGGGCTACAGCCACGAAGGCTACGAGCACACGGTCAACACCCACATCAACCGCCTGCGTGCCAAGATCGAGGCCGACCCGGCGCAACCGGTGCGCATCCTCACGGTCTGGGGGCGCGGCTACAAATTCGCCACCGGGGAGGAACCACGGCCATGAGGCTGACCCTGACGCAACGCCTGTCCCTGGTGTTCGCCGTGCTGCTGCTGGTGTGCTGCGGCACGTCGGCGTGGATGCAGGTGCGCTCCAACCAGATGCATGAGCAGGAAGTGGTGCAAGGCTTGTCCCGGGACCTGGCGCAGCACATCGCCAGTGACACGGTGCTGATGGACACACAGGGCCTGATGCCCAATGCCGTGCGTGACCTGTTCAGCAAGCTGATGCAGGTCAACCCGAGCGTCGAGGTGTACCTGCTGGACACCGAGGGCAAGATTGTCGGCAGCGCCGCGCCCGAAGGCCGGATCCGTCGTGAACGGATCGACCTGGCGCCGATCCAGCGCCTGTTGCGGGGCGATGCCCTGCCGATTCTCGGCGACGACCCGCGCAGCGCCGATGCGCGCAAGGTGTTCAGCGCCGCACCGCTTAAGGTCGACGGCAAGCCGGCCGGTTATCTCTACGTGGTGTTGCTCGGTGAAGACCACGACCGCCTGGCCGAACGCGGCGCGACCAGTGCAGCGCTCAACACCGCGCTGTTGTCCATCGGGCTGGTGGCGTTGCTGTGCCTGATTGCCGGTCTCACCGCATTTGCCCTGATCACCCGGCCGTTACGCCGCTTGACCGAAACCGTCAGCCAGTTCGACATCGATGGGGTGCCGGTCACACCGGCTCTGCCCGTCGCGGTGGAGAAAGCCGCGAGTCACGATGAAATCGCCGTACTCGATGCGGCGTTCCGACAGATGCAGACACGCCTGGGCGAGCAATGGCGCTCGTTGACCCGCCAGGATCAGGAGCGCCGCGAACTGGTGGCGAACATCTCCCACGACTTGCGCACGCCGCTGGCCTCGTTGCACGGTTATCTGGAAACCCTGTCGCTCAAGGACGCCACGCTGTCCCCTGCCGACCGCCGTCGCTATCTGGGCATCGCGCTGGACCAGAGCCGCAAGGTAGGTGGTCTGGCGCAGTCGCTGCTGGAACTGGTGCGGCTGGAACATGGCTTCGTACAGCCGGTGCTGGAACGCTTTTCCCTGACTGACCTGGCCCAGGACATCTTCCAGAAATTCGAACTCACCGCCGAAGCGCGTCAAGTCGAGTTGAAGGCCACTTTTGCCGCCAACGTCTCGGCGGCCTGCGCCGACCTTGGGCTAATCGAGCGGGTGCTGACCAACCTGTTCGACAACGCCCTGCGCCATACCCCGGCCGGTGGCGAGGTCGAACTGGGCCTGCGCCCGCAAGGCTCATTCATCGAAGTCACGGTCAGCGATACCGGCCCCGGCATCGCCCCGGAACTGCGCGAAGGGTTGTTCCTGCGGCCGTTCAATATCGGCGGCGCACGCCGTGATGGCGGGTTGGGGTTGCGGATCGTGCATCGCATCCTGCAATTGCACGGGCGCGAGATTCAGTTGATCGATGTGCCGGGGCGGGGTGCGACGTTCCGGTTTTCGCTGCCGATCGATGAGGAAACGGCGACTGCGTTGGCGGTGCGGTCGATGAACCTGATTACCCCGCGGCAGGCCTGAAAAGTTGTGGTGCCTGACAGGGCCCCATCGCGGGCAAGCCCGCTCCCACAGGGTGAGTGGGTGTACGCAAGATCTGCGAACAACCCAAACCACTGTGGGAGCGAGCTTGCTCGCGATGGTCTCAAGGGCACCGCGTTCATCCAGAATGAACGCGTTATCGTTAACGTCCATCGCGAGCAGGCTCGCTCCTACAGGGGAGCAAAAACATGACCGGCCGCCTGTTGATCCGTGACAACGCCGCCCCGGTCCAATAGATTAGTCGGCCTGAAAAAGCCCCCGGGCTTTTTCGCCCCTATTCAAGTTCAAAGAAGTAGTGAAATTTCAATGTCCGATTCCAATACCGCTGAAACCGTAGTCACCTTGTCGTCCAAAGCGGAATACGAAAACTCCATCAATCTTTCACAACACGTGCCTCAGGCCAAGACCATCAGCGAGATGGTGCTGGACGCGTTCCAGTCCACCCGCGAAAGCGACCAGATCCGCGAACTGCGCGCCGCGATCCGCCAGGCCCACGACAGCTTCGATGACGATAAAGCCTACGAACTGATGGGCCAGCTCAAGCAGCTCAAGGACGCCGAGGCTGCCGATATCGCCGCCCTCGAAGACCTGAGCGGCAAATTCCCGATCAGCCGCATCCTGTCCAGCTTCAAGGACGATCCGGCGTTCCAGGAAATCGTCTACGGCCTGGCCCTGAAGGTGCTGAACCAGACCCACCAGGCCATCAGCAACCCGAGCGGCGGCAAGAGCAAAGCCGCCAAGGCGAAGAAAGAAGTCGAAGTGTTCACCATCAGCAAGGACGGCATTAGCGTCACCCTGCCGCTGCGCACCCCGCGCTCGCGCCTGAGCGTCGACCGTGAAGCCCTGGAATTCCTCGGCCTCACCTTCGTTGGCGAAGGCGAAGAGGCGGAACTGGAAAGCGAGACGTTCCTGGACAACAGCGGCGCCGAGCAAGCGGTCAACCGCAAGAACATCATCACCGCCCTGCAGCAGCAGACCGCGTTCGACGGGTACAGCATCGCCGCTCAGTAATACCTGTTGTTTGTGGCAAGCCCTCTCGCCACAAGGTCCTGAGCGACCGACTCAAGAGCCCCGCCATCAGTGCGGGGCTTTTTATTGCCCGTGATTCGGGCAAAACCGCGATTACTCTTCCAGTATCGACGCAGAACACCACTTCCCTTCACCCATGAGCACCACGGGTCCGCCTGCGGGGAGCGTCAACTCACTTTCCAGCCCAGACCTCAGTGGTGCAACTGCCGAGGTCATCATGAACACGCCCCCCTTGTATCGCCAGCTGGCCAACCACTACCTGGACGCTATCCGCAGCGGCACCCTGAAAACCGGTGAACGCCTGCCCTCGATTCGGTTGATGATGGAAAAACACGCCGTCAGCCTGTCGACCGCCGTGCAGGTGTGCCGGGAACTGGAGGACTATGGCGTGCTGGAAGCCCGGCCACGCTCCGGCAACTACATTCGCCAGCCCGACACCCTGCCCAGGCCCGCCCCGACGACCTCGGCGCCAGCGCTGGATACCCGCGCGTATGTCGGCATTCATGAACAGGTCTGTGCGGTGCTCAAGGCCAGTCAGCGCGCGACGATCAAGGTCAATTTCGCCAGCGCCTACTGCGCGCCGCAGCTTTACCCACTGAAGACCTTGCAAGACAACATGATCAAGGCGCTGCGCTACGACGCCTGCCTGCTCGGCACCGCGGGCGGCGCCTGCGGCAACAGCGCATTGCGCAACATCCTGGCCCGGCGGGCACTGGCCAGCAAGACCCACCTGGCCTCCGAGCGGATCGTGATCACCAACGGCGCCACCGAGGCGATCAATCTGGCCTTGCGTGCGGTCACCCGCCCCGGCGACACCGTGGCCGTGGAGTCGCCGACCTTCTACGGTCTGCTGCAAATTCTCGAAAGCCTGAACCTGCGCGTGCTGGAAGTCCCGGCCTCGGCCCATACCGGGCTGAATCTGCAGGCCCTGCAACGGCTGCTGCAAGGCCCCGAACGGGTCAAGGCGCTGATCGTCATCCCCAACCTGCAAAACCCGTTGGGCAGCATCATGCCCGACGCCAACAAGGCACGGCTGGTGAAACTGTGCGCCGAGCACGACACCGTGCTGATCGAGGACGACACCTACGGCGATCTGGTGGACACCGAGCAGCCGCTGTCCACGCTCAAACATTGGGATAGCACCGACAACGTGATCTATTGCGCCTCGCTGAACAAAACCCTGGCACCGGGCATGCGCCTTGGCTGGATCAGCGCCGGCAAATGGCACGACCGCGTGGAGATGCTCAAGCATACGCAGTCGCGCGGGTGCGAGGCGTTATCGCAACTGGCGGCCAGTGCGTTCATGAAGACACCGTCCTACGAACGTTACCTGCGGCGGTTGAGGAAAACCCTGACCGTACAACGCGAGCAGATGAGCGCAGCGATCACCCGTTATTTTCCCATCGGCACCAGCGTGACCCACCCGCAAGGCGGCACGCTGTTATGGGTGGAACTGCCTAGCCGGCATTCATCGATGACGTTTTTTCACGACGCGTTGAAGGCCGGCATCCAGATTTCACCTGGGGATATCTTTTCCAATGCCCGGCGTTTTGATCACTTTGTGCGCATTGGCTGTGGCGCGCCGTATTCGCCGCGGGTTGATGAGGCACTGCAGACGTTGGGACGTATCCTGAAAAATCAGGGTTGACCGCGACCCTGTGGGAGCGAGCTTGCTCGCGATGGCGGTGTGTCAGACACATCAATTTTGAATGTACTGACGCCTTCGCGAGCAAGCTCGCTCCCACAAGGGACTTTCGGTGGACACAACATCGGTGAACGACAGCAACCAAATGTGGGAGCGAGCTTGCTCGCGATGGCGGTGTGTCAGACACATCAATTTTGAATGTACTGACGCCCTCGCGAGCAAGCTCGCTCCCACAGGGTTGTAGGTGATCTTCAGAGCGGATTCTGATGCAGGCAAATGATATGCGGGTCATCATTCCAGTGCGGAAAACGCTCGGCGATCAGCGGGTCGTGGCCGGGGATGACATGATCTTCGCTGTCGGCCAGACGGTCGATCTCGGTGAAGGCTTCAAGGGTTTGCGCCAGGTCATCGAGAATCGGAAACGGACTTCGCCCGCGAATGTTGGCCCACAAATGCGCCGCATCCGAGGCCAGCACAATCCAGCCGCGCTCGGTCGCTACCCGCACCACCTGACTGCCCGGTGTATGTCCGCCTACCGGATGCAGGGTCACGCCCGGAACGACCTCGACAACACCGTCGTGCAAACGCATCCGCCCTTCGAACAGCGGCGGCAACGCCGACATCACGTCCTCGACTTCGTAGGTTTTGTTCACCGTGCGATGGACCATTTTCGGCCCGGTGCAGAAACGCAACTCCGCGTCCTGCAAATGCACGGTCGCCTTGGGAAACAACCCGAGGTTGCCGGCATGATCCCAATGCAAATGGGTAAGGATCAGGTGCTCGACCCGGGCCGGATCGATGTCCAGTTGCCGCAGGGATTCTTCCGGCAGGCGATACATCTGGCGATCGCGCCGGTGCGCCGTGGCCGGCTGGAAACAGGTGTCGACCACGATCACCTGCTGTTCGTTGCGGATGACCCAGAAGTAGTAGTCCAGCGGCATCGGCGCATTCGGATCACCGCAACAGGCGTCGTAGAGAAAATTCTCCCTGGCGGTGCGCTGGGCGTTTGCACCGACACGGATGGCGAACACTTCGTACACAGGCGTGGACATAAGCACCTCCGGGTTCAGGCGACCGTCGTGGTTTTGAGGGTCGGACGGAAATCGAAATCGATCTGGTCGCTGATGCCCAGGTCATGGGCCAATTTATGCAGGCCACTGTAGTCGCGCATGATGGTCGCGTTCCTGTTGCTCTCGCGGGTGTCGGCAATGATCAGCGCCGCCTCCTCGACCCCGAGCTGCGTCAGAATCGCCTCCCACATGGAGTAGTCCTGAGCGATAAAAGCACTCAGCGCCACCGACAGGTTGCGTGCGAAAAATTCCCGTTGCGTGGGCTGCATGTTGGCGTACATGACCTTCGCCACTTCGGCCAGCACCTTGCTGTGGGCGTACTCGTCGCGGTTGTGCAGTTCGGCCACCCGGCGGTTCTGCGGCTGGATGGTCTGGTCGTCCGCCAGCAAGTCCAGATAGGCGTTGACGCTGATCTCGGCCACCACCGCAAACGTGATCGCCGCCAGATCCCGCTGCCATTGCTCGGGCAGTGCTTCACGCTGGGCTTTCAGGCGCAGGTAAGTGACGGAGGGTGGCAAGTCCAGATCCTGGTCCAGCGCCCGGTCCAGTTTGGTCCGTTCGATGGCGCGCAGGTGCATCAGCGTGTGGTAGTGCTCGTCGATCAGGGTTTGTTGCATGGCCTCGCGAAAATGCCAGTCATCCTTGCCCAGGTACTGATTGGCGATGACACTGAGTGCCGGGTTGACCACGTGTTCTTCGGCGGTGACGGTGCGCAGGTTGTAGCCGATCCAGCCCCAGGTCACCACGCTGCTTTTGAGCTCGTCGCTCAAGGCCTGGAATTTCGGATGATGGAAGAACGGCACCATGCACTCCGGGTAGTCCGGCCGCGCGGGGTCAAAAACTTCCTCCACCTGGCCCCTGTCCGGCGAACACACCGTGGCGCGCTTGGTCCAGGCCTGGTTGAGCCGCACGATCAGTTGATGATCGACCTGGGCGATCTCGATTGCTGTTTGCATGACGCGATACCTGTAAGGCGCGTACCCGCCAAGGGGTACGCCAAAAGAATGAAGGGTGACGGAAATATCAGGCCAGCCAATAGCGGGTCAGGTTGCGCGCCGGGTCAGTGTAACGACTGCGGGCGTGGATCATTCGCCAGTTATCCCAAATCAGCAGGCATCCGTCGGGAATCAGCACCGGAACGTTGTGCTCGACGAAGTACGCTTCGCCGAGCACGGCAAACCTGGCCAGCGGCGAGGTGTTGTTGGTCACCAGTGATTGCTGCAACGCTTCCTTGGACGGGTTCACGTCGCCGTAGTGAAACTGGTTGTAGCTGAAGCGGAAAATATCCCCGTCTTCCGTAGGCGTGAGGATGTATTCCTTGACCCGCCGCTGTCCCGGTTCACCCGGTTTGGCGGTGGCGACAAATTCTACCGGCGTGTCATCCAGCCACTCACGCAGTTCCGGTTCACTGCGCTCCAGGGACTTGAGAAATTCATAGCCGTCCACCAACCCGGTGTGCCCGCCACCGCACCTGGCCTGTTTATGGCAATGCAACGCCAGATAGCGTGGCGGCGGCCCGTACACCGGCGCTTCAGTGTGCGGGCCGATGCCGTTCATGCTCTGGGAATACGGCAAGTCTTCGTAACCCGGCTTGCGGGTAATGGCAAAGGCCGTCTGGCCGTTGAACTGCGGAATGATCCGACCGAACTCGCACAAGGTGCCTACGATATCATCGGCAAATTCGTCCGGGGTCAGCACCGTCCAGCCCAACGTCGACAGTTCTTCGTGACGATGGCCGAGCGAAATGCAAGGTTGAGACGCAACAATCCCTTGGTCTGACATGGTGAGATTCCTGGCGGGTTATCCGGCGTTGACGGTTGAGGTGTAAGCGGCGATGAAGTCGCGGCAGGCGTCACCCGGTCGATAGTGCTGCTCATCGATGCTCTGCACCGGGGTGATTTCGGCGGCGGTGCCGGTGAGAAAACACTCATCGAAGTCGCCAAGCTCTGTAGGCAAAATCGTGCGTTCGACCACCTGGTAGTCCAGCGCTTTGGCCAGTTCGATCACGGTCTGGCGGGTGATGCCGTTGAGGAAGCAATCCGGCAGCGGGGTGTGCAGCGTCCGGTCTTTGACGAAAAACACATTAGCGCTGGTGGCTTCGGCAACATGGCCGCGCCAGTCGAGCATCAGCGCGTCGTGGTAACCCGTGTTCTCGGCGTCGTGCTTGCTCAGTGTGGCGATCTGGTAATGCCCGGATGCCTTGGCCTGGAACGGGCTGCTGCTCGGTGGCGGGCGGCGCCAGCTCGCGGTCTTCAAGCGGATACCAGCCATGCGCGCCGCCGGGTCGAAATAGCTCGGCCACTGCCAGCAAGCGATGGCCACATGCACACGGTTGAAACGTGCCGAGGTGGAGATCATCTCGCTGCCACGCCAGGCCACCGGGCGCAGGTAGCCGTCGACAACCTTGTTGCGTTGCAGCAGTTCATGGCTCGCCGCTTCCAGTTCAGCCATCTCATAGGGGATGGCAAAGTCCATCCATTGCGCCGAGCGATACAAGCGCTCGCTGTGTTCGCGCAGCTTGAAAATCCTGCCGTTGTAGACCCGCTCGCCTTCATACACGGTGCTCGCGTAATGCAGGCCATGGGTCAGCACATGCAACTGCGCCCGGGACCACTCGACGAACTCGCCGTCGAGCCAGATAACGCCCTCGCGCTGATCAAACGGGATACTGCTCATATCCATATCTCCCCATTGTTCGTGAATTTTCCTACGCCGTTTCCAGCAACACGGGTATCAATTCCGGCACGGCAGTGAGCTCGGTCTGAAAGAAGAACGCACGCTCGCCGAAGGCCGGTTGCAAGTCGTCGAACCAGGTCACTTGCGGATCGAAGCGCGCGTAGAACGTGCGCAACACCCATTGCGGATTGCGTGCCTGGAGGAACTGCAAGACGAAGACCTTTTCCCCGGCGACGGTCTCAATGCCGTTGATCAACACCTTGCCGTAGAAGGTGCTCATGGACGGCCCGCGCACCGTTCGCGCCAGCCCCGATACCGTGCGGTACGCCGCCTGGAAGATCTCGAAGGCCCGGGCCAGCGGCATCGCGAAGTAGTGGCTGGGCCCGGTGTCACGCTCGACGAACATGTAATAAGGCACCGCCCCGAGCCGCACCCCTTCGGTCCACAACGCCGCCCAGTCAGCGGGGTTTTCGTTGACGTGGCGGATCATCGGCGCCTGCATGCGCACCGTCGCGCCCGTCGAGCGAATACGCTCGATGGCCTGGCGGGCGATGACCTGGCGGATCTCCACCGGGTGGTTGTAGTGGCCCATGATCGACAGGTTTTTCCCCGCCGCGACGATGCGCTGGAACAGCTCCAGCAGCTCAGGTGCATCCTTGTCGCTGACAAAACGCTGCGGCCAGTACGCCACGGACTTGGTGCCGATGCGGATGTTCTTCAGGTGTGGCAAATCCAGCAGCGGCTCGATGTAACCGGCCAGGGAGCGGGTGTTCATGATCATCGGGTCGCCGCCGGTAATCAGCACGTCGGTCACTTCGGTGTGCACCCTCAGGTAACTGACCAGCTCCTGGGACTCACGGGCGTTGAACTTGAGTTCTTCCTCGCCGATGAACTGCGCCCAGCGGAAACAGAAGGTGCAGTACGCGTGACAGGTCTGACCGGCACCGGGGAAAAACAGCACGGTCTCGCGGTACTTGTGCTGGATGCCCGGCAGGACCTTGCCGTTGAGGGTGACTCCGTTGTGGGTCAACTGCCCGGCCGGATGCGGGTTCATGCGCCGCCAGATCGCCTCGATCCGACGCTTGATCGCCGCGCTGTCATCCTGCTCGATCAGTTGTTTGAGCGAGGCATATTCCTCCGCCAGCAACATGTCCTTGTGGGGAAAGGTCATGCGCAAAACCGGATCGTCCGGAATGTTGTTCCAGTCGATCAGCGTGCCCAGCACGTATTCGTTGGTGCGAAACGGCATGACCCTGGCCACCACGGTCATGGCCTCCTGCAACGCCGGCGTCAGCTTGTGCCAGTACGGTGTGTCGCGGATGGTGCGTGAGTTATAGGGTTTGTAGCGTTCGTGCTCCGACAGTCCTTGCATGGCCGCGCTCCTGGTGATTGCCCTGAGTGTTGTTACGCGATGGCCGGCGCTTTGCGCTCTATGTCCATCCACGCCCGAACGCTGTCGCGATCCCACTGGCGACGCACATATGCCGTGAGCCGTGCCGGCACCGGATCGCCGTTGGCAACCAGTCGGTTGAGCATGATTGCCAGGTCGGTGTCGGCAATGCTCCAGTCACCGAACAGATGCTCGGCGCCCTCTTCCAGCAAATGCCCGGCGACGAAGAACAGGCGCTCGACGGCGGCTTGGGCCTCGTCGGACAGCACGGTGTTTTTCTTGCCGAAGTACACCAGGTCAAACGGGCGCTCCTTGCGCACCACCAACAAGTCACTGCGCAACCAGGCCTGCAATTGACGGGCACGGGCGCGCTGGCGAATGTCCTGCGGATAGAGTTTTTTATGCCCCGGGGAGAGTTCATCAAGGTATTCGGCAATCGCCGATGATTCCGACAAGGCAAAATCGTCGTGAACCAGCGTTGGAACTTTGCAGGTCAGCGAAAGATTGCGATAAGTCGCCAGATAGTTTTCGCGTGCTTTTAGATCGACAGTAACAAGTTCAAATGAAAGTTGCTTTTCCTTGAGCGCCACAAAAGCCGACATCGCAAAAGCGCTGACATGATCGGCGCCGACATACAGTTTTAGCTTCCTGTTATCCATAGAACACTCCATTCACTGACTGCAGGGATTAACGTGCATTGGAAGTGATCGTAGTTAGTTGGATGAAGGCTGGATAGATACAGAATTTGCCTGTTTCAATCGATACAGAAAGTTGTTTTTCACCGACAGATACGCAGCGAAAATCCCGGCAATAGCGCTGCAAAAGGCGATACCGGTGGCAGGTCTGAAAAACAAAAAAGGGAGCCAACGATGGTTGGCTCCCTTGGCTGATGCGCTGGGAAATTACGGCTGGGTGGTGATCAGGCCATGGCTGTCGGCAAAGTTCGAAAGCAGTGCCATTTGCGGCATATTGCTCATGTTCAGCATCGCCAAAGGCTCGTGTTTACTGGTGTTGACGAAGCCGTGTCTGGTCCACGCCGGTACCAGTAGCACATCGCCGTTGCTGACGTTGACCCCGTCGGCATCGCCTAGGGTCAACACGCCGCTGCCGCACTGGATGACAAACAGATGCCACCAGGAATGGGCATGACCGTTGAGCGTCACACCGGGGTTGAGCCATTGCATGGCGATCGCCATGCCAGGCGTCACTTCACAGCCTTCAATGCTCTTTTCATGAGCCAACGCGACAATATCAACGTCGCTGGCTTCAAGGGTCTGGCGCATATCCGTCAGTTCAGTGCCTTTCCATACCTTGGGACTTGGCGCTCGATGGTGCAGGCTTTGACGAAAGTCCTTATATGAAAAAAACGCACCTTGAAAGTTATCCATTCGCACGTCCTTTCTTATTATTTCCCATACTTTAGCGCTAAACCTTAAGTTAACGGCTCAGCGCTGTAAAGTCTGGAAAAAACTTATAAAACCGATGGGCGCAAGGCGGCAATCATGTCCACTTCTATCGCGGCATTCTTGGGTAACTGATAAACACCGACCGTGGTGCGGGTATGTTTGCCGGCATCGCCCAGTACATGGCTGAACACATCCGAGGCGCCGTTGGCCACTTCGCTCAAATCGACAAAGTCCGCCGTGGACTTCACATACACCGTTACCCGGATCAGTGACTTGATCTTGTCCAGCGAACCAATGGCATCGACGATCAACGCCAACCCCCGCATCGCACTGATGCTGGCGGCTGCTTGCGCATCGGCCATGCTGAGGTCCAGCCCGACGCGGCCGGGGTAATGGATCTTGCCGTTCATGCGCGGCACCAGGCCGCTGATGTACAGCTCATCGTGATGACGGATCAGCGGCGCGTAATGCCCGCCTGCGGTGTTTTCGCCGTAAATGTCATAACCAAACTCTTTGGCCAGGGCGATGAAGCGTTCATCGCAGGTCATGTGCTGGATCATTGATCGAACCCTCTTGATCAGTAATGCAAAAAACGGGTGCTTGCTGGCTCAACACACGGCGCGAGTGACCGGTGCCAGGCAAGTCACCTCGATGCGTGACTCAATCACCTCGGCCAGACGCAACAGGTCGTTGCTCAGTTGCCCGTAGTGTTCGTTGAACAACACGATGTGGCCGATGAATGAGAAGTTGTCCTTGACCTGCGCGCTGACCGAGTCACCGATGCGCTTGGCGTACTGGCCTTCCACCAGTTCAATGCGCAGCGAACGGGCCACGGTGGCGATGTCGGGCGTTGCCCGCAGGATGCCGCCGGCCGGCGCCCGCAGCAGGCGAATGCCGCAGTAGCCGCGGGCCACTGGCTCATGCTGTTCGGTCTTGCCTTCCACCGCCCAGCGCACCCAGCGTTCCCACGGATCGAAATTGACGAAGGCGCGTTTGGCCAGGTCCCAGATGTGCATGCCGCCGGGGCGCATGTTGGTTTCCACGGCCGAGGTCAGGTTGTCGCTGCGCAGGAACACTTCGTTGTGCCAGGCACCGTTGTCCTGGGAGACCAGCGCCGACATGTGCTGGCCAGCCGCCATCAGCCGCGCCTGCACGTCCACCGACAACGGCGCAGGCACCACTTGCTGGATCTCGGCGCGGTAGGCGCCTTCGGTGGTGGTTTTTTCCGTCACCCAGGTGCTGCCGGCCACACAATCCCAGCTGTATTCACTGGCGTTCTGCACCAGCGCTTCAAGGACGATGCCGCCTTCGCGGTAAGGCTTCAGGGCCAGCCAGGCGTCATCGCATTCCGACGGGTGATGGATGACGCGACAGCCCCGGCTCGCACCTTCGCAGGCCGGTTTGATGAAGGCCTTGCCGCCCAGTTCGACGACGCGCTGGCGCAGTTCCGACAGGTTTTCGACCCGCGCGGAAAACACCGGCCGGTAATCTCCGGGGGAGGTGCTGGCCGCCGCTTCGAGCCGACGGAAGATCTGCTTGTCCAGGCCCGCCCGCGCTTCTTCCGGGGTGATGCCCGGCAGGCCGAAGTGAGTGGCCAGCGCTGCACCGAGCAGCACACCGCGATCGGAGAACGGCAGTATGCCGATCAGCTTCCAGCTGTCGGCATTCAGGCACCCCACCACCAGTTCAAGGGACGCCGCCACATCTTCTTCCGCCAGCGAAGTGCTGCAGACGTGATCGGCCACCTGGTCGTCATGGGGCTGGATTTTCTCGACCAGCAGGATGAGCCTGGCGTTGTAGAGCGACTTGCACAGCTCGCGCAGTTTCTGGATGTCGTGCACCCGATTGCCGTTGTAACCGACCACTACTACACATGAAGTCGTATTCATAATGCCCCTGACCTGCAAAGTGAAAACCGCAACGGCAATGACTCAGTCATGCAACGACGCATTGGATTTACGGTTGAGCCAGTACCAGGCCAGGATCCCTGCGGCACCGATGGCGGCCAGCACCAGCGCGTTGTACGGCGCCGGCACCACCCGCATGATCAACACGGTCAGCCCGGCCCCGACGCCCAGGGACACTTCCTTGACGAACATGTTGTTCTGTTTGACGGAGAAGTAATCGAGGTAGCTGAAGGCGCATTCGGCAATGGACAGCAGCGCCACCCAGACCAGCGCCCCGGCGAGGGTTTCGACGTGGAACGCGGCAGGCGAAGACAGCACCGCAAAACCGCCGACGATGATCCCGATCACCGCCACGACCTTGTAGCGCCCGGTGCGCTCGATCAGCTTCATCACCGGCACTTGGGCGAAGACCACCACGGCGCTGTTGAGGATCAGCATCAAGCCGTACCAGGCCGGCAACTCGCCGGTCTTGAGCAGGATTGCCTGTGGCAGGATCGAGAACACCCCGAACAGCTTGATGCCCATGATGATCCCGGCGATCACCCAGGGCAGTTTGTTGCCCCAGTTGCTGCCGACCTGAGTGGCCGGGCGGGCTACCACCGGCTCGGTGGTGAATGTCGCGCCGAGGGCGATCGGCAGGCACAGCAACACGAACGCCGCCGCACCGAGGAAAAACATCGTCGGCGTGAGAAGCGGCGACAGCAGGATCAAACCGGCCACCAGGCTGCCCAAGTTCATGGCGACGCGGTTGTAGGCCGCGCCTTCCTTGGTCTGGGCCGCTTCGCTCTTGATCAGGTAACCGGCAATGGCAATGCCGTAGGCAAACAACGCGGCAGCAAACATCACCATGCCTTGATTGCTGGTCAGCGCCAGCAGCACCAGGCCAAGGCCGGCACACAGCAGCGTGACGCTCAGGGAACGACGACCAAGTACCAGTAAAGTCAGGGGCAACAGCAGCAACAAGGCGCGATATCCAAGGGCCAGGATGCTGTTGGTTGCCGTGTCGAGCCAGACGTTGGCCTTGCCCAGTACCGCGAACAGCGAGACGGCGGTGATGATCCGGATCGTGAATAACCGCAGGTTAATGACCGGTTTAGCCACCGCGACCGTTGTTTCGACACTCATGCAGCACCTCAGGAACCGGGTGAATGCCCGCCGACAAAGGCTGACATTCAGAAAAGTCTGTAAGGGCATGGTAGAGAGAGAGGCGTGTCCTGATCAGGGCAAGTTCGTATAGAATCCAACGAACTTTACTGCCGGAGAGACCAGTAAAATGCAGGTTCAACGTGCAGTCATTGCCGCCATTGAATTCCAGCCCGGCGCGCCGCTGGTGCAGCAGATCGTCGATCAACTGACGCATGCCATCAGCACCGGGGGCCTGCCCCACGGCGCCAAGCTGCCGCCGATTCGCGAACTCTCCGACTTGATGAACGTGGGCAAGTCCACGGTGGTCGATGCCCTGGACCGCATGCGGGCCAAAGGGCTGGTGGTGTCGCGCCAGGGCTCCGGGCATTACGTGCATCGCTCCGAAGCGGCGCTGAAAAGCGGCACGGGCCCGGACCTGCAACCCCAGGACACCCTCAGCGTGATTCGTCGCGCCTTGCTGCTGGACAACGGCGCGCTGCGCCCCGGCTGCGGTTTTCTGCCGACCTCGTGGCTACCCGCCGAAGAATTGCAGAAAGCTGTGCGCAGTACCCTGCGAGCAACGTCGTTGCGCATGGGCGAGTACGGCGTGGCCGGCGGTTACTTGCCGTTGCGCCAGGCCCTGCGGGTGAAACTGGCGACCTTCGGCATCGAAGCGCCGGTGGACCAGATCATCACCACCGCCAACACCATGCAGGCCATCGACCTGCTGATGCGCCTGCTGGTCAAACCCGGCGACACCGTGCTGCTCGACGACCCCTGCTACTTCAACATGCACGCCAACCTGGCGCTGCACGGGGCCAAAGTCATCACCATCGCCCGGGATTGCGACGGCATGGACCTCGACGCCTTCGAGCAACTGCTGATCGCCCACAAACCCGTGCTGTACATGACCAACAGCACGCTGCATAACCCCACCGGCCACTCGTTCACCCCGGCCCAAGTCTACCGCTTGCTGGAACTGAGCCACCGCCATGGCTTCCACATCGTCGAAGACGACCTGTACTGCGACATCCAGCATCGCCGCACCCCGCGCCTGGCCGCCAGCGGGCTGGACAACGTGAGTTATGTCTCCGGCTTCTCCAAGACCCTGACCGCCAACAGCCGGGTCAGCTACACCGTGCTCTCGCCACAATTGGCGGCGCGGATGGTCGCGTTGAAAATGGCCTGCGGTGGCGTGACCTCGGAACTGGCGGAGCAGATCACCTGCACCATGCTCAGCGACGGCAGCTATGCCAAGCATGCGCGGCGCACGGTGGATCGGCTCTATGAATCGAACAGTCGTGTGGCCAGTTGGTTGGCGGAGGCTGGGTGTTCGCTTTCCTCGTTGCCCGGCGAAGGCGTGTTTATCTGGGCAAGATTGCCGGAGGGCCTGCATGCCGAAAACCTGGCTCGCCAAGGGCTGGAGAACAATATGGTATTGGCGCCGGGCACCTTGCTGAGCAAAGGGCCGGATGCCAGCCAGTTCCTGCGCTTCAATGTGGCGCACAGCGATAGCTTGCAAGTGCGCGAGCGGTTTTTCCGGTTGCTTGATAAGCAAAGCAAGTAACCGACGACCACCGATCTTGTGGGAGCGAGCTTGCTCGCGATGAGGCCGTCACATTCAAAATTGATGTTGCCTGACACGCCGCCATCGCGAGCAAGCTCGCTCCCACAGGGGTTCAGCGTCGTACTCGATGTCAGCGATAACGTGGTGAAGGTGCTCGATGCCCCCTGTAACAACCGCGCATGAATGAAAAAGCCCCACCGTTCTCTCGAAAGGAGGGGCTTTGCGCTGCAGGCCGTTTCAATTTTTGGGCCAAACGATGCAGCCTCTTCGCTGCAACCAGAGCTCAGGAAAACATGGCGCGCTGCTCAGCTTCGTAATGCCGGGTCTGAAAAGGCATGAGGGCTTGGGCTTTTAGGCCGAGGCCCTCACTCAACCCCCAAGAGACAGCGAGTTCATCACGGCGTCGACGCAATGGCGTGACGGTTTGTAGCATCACGGCTTGCACGGAAGTCGAATGTGCAAAAAGCTCGAGGACATTGAGCGTTTCCGACACCCGGAGATCGGACAAGCAAGCAAATCGAGTGAATCGCTCGAGCAGATAGCCAGCGCGCCGGACCTCCACTTCGTCAGTGTGACGATTCAAAAAAGCGGTTACCTCGCTTTCAAGATTTGAGTCCGAGTACCAGACAGCTTTGGCGGCGCTCACGAGAGCAGCGTCATCCGCTTGATTTAAAGGTCTTTTTACCAGCGTGTCCAAGGCGGATGAGAGGACGTGGCCGCTATGGGGCTTCGTCATCTGTGCTCTCCAGATAATCATGCAAAATATTAGTGAGAACGGAGATTGGTGGCTCCTTGTTGCCAACATATACATCAATCGCCTGCAATGCCAGTCGACGGAACTCGGTAGTCAGGATGAAACCAGCCCTGAGAAGTGCCTTGATATCACCAATGTCCTGATCGGTCGCTCTGCCCAGTTTGGAGATGGCAATGTCGACAGGTGCTGCGATATGAACGTGCAGCGGGGACTCTATCGGAAACGCTTCAATAGGAAGGCTCCGCTCCCAATAGTCCTCATGTATTGGCCCAAAACTGGTGTTGTATTGCAGGTCGTAGTTCAGCTCCATCAATCGACCGGATCGCTCATCAACAAACTGTTCGGGTATCTCTGCGAGCATGGTTTGCAGGTGTAAACCTTCGGGAACATGAGCCTCATAAATCTCGGCATCGACGTCGGTGGAAACGCGATGATGGGTATAAAGGTGAACAGCGCAGCCACCGAAAACGATAATTTTGACGGCCCCTGGTCCTGCGTTCTCTAGCTCCAGTTCCGCTTCGACAGATTTGAATATTGAAATCAAAGCCTGCCCCAACGCTGTTTCCGTATTAACACGCGGGGTGATTACCTCTGGTAGCTCCATCGTAGATCCTCTGGGATGCTCGTAATAACGGCTCCCGAGGCTAGATAGGCGACTTCCGACCCTCAACCTGAAAAACCCGTGGGAAAGTTCAGGCAAATCCGTAAGCATTTTTGCCGGTCAGGCCGCCTATCGTAAGAGGCCTGTCAGTCCGCGTCGCGGCCATAGCAAGCAGGCTCGCGATGGCGGCTACGCGGTCCCGCAGAAAGCACCCAACAAAAAGCCCCGCTCTTCTCTCGAAGGCGGGGCTTTTCTTTACAGCATCCGACGCTTAAGGCGCGTACGTCAGCAACAACTCCGCCGGCACTTTGAAGTCCAGGGACATCATCACGCTCAACGCGGTAATGGTGAAGATCGAGAACACGAACAGCTTGCGTGCCCAGACCGTGTCATCCACTGCCTTGTAGCCGGTCCAGGCCATGTACAGCCAGTACATGCCCATGGCGGCGGCGACGGCGAGGTAGCTCATGCCGGCGTAGCCGCTGAAGGTCAGCATCAAGGTCGCCACGAGGAACGCCAGGATGTAGAGCAGGATGTGCTTCTTGGCCACCTGGATGCCGCGCTTCACCGGCAGCACCGGAATCGATGCGGCCAGGTAATCGTTGAAGCGGAAGATCGCGATGGCGTAGGAATGCGGCATCTGCCACAGGCTGAACATCACCAGCAGGGTCAGCGCGGCCATGTCGAAGGTGTTGCTGACTGCGACGTAGCCAATCACCGGCGGCATGGCGCCCGACAGACTGCCCACCAGCGTGCCGTGAACCGACTTGCGCTTGAGGTACAGGCTGTAGAAGCCGACGTAGATCACGAAGCCGATGACTGCGAACAGTGCGGCCAACGGGTTGGCCACCTTGTACAACAGTGCAACGCCGGCGACACCCAGGACGGTCGCGTAGATCAGGGCCAGTTTCAGGGAGATCAAGCCCTGGACCAGCACCCGGTTCTTGGTGCGTTCCATCTTCAGGTCGATGTCGCGGTCGATGCAGTTGTTGAACACGCAACCGGAGGCAACCACCAGGGACGTGCCGATCATGGCGGCCAGGAAGATGGCCAGATCGACATGCCCTTTGGAGGCCAGGAAAAATCCGCCTGCCACAGAAAGCACGTTACCGAAAATGATCCCCGGTTTGGTGATTTGGATAAAGTGCTTGAGGGACATGCGGACTTACCTCACTTCGCCATCATGAACGTGTGGATGCTGAACATGATCCACAGCGACAGGCCAACCAGCAGGACAATCACGATCGCGGCGAAGACAAACGCAATCACGTTGTTTCGCTGCGCGGCCGAACGGTCCAGGTGCAGGAAGTACACCAGGTGCACCAGCACCTGGACGATCGCGAACGCCAGGACGATCAACAGGGTGATCGACTTCGGCAGTGTCGGGTACATCACCAGACCGAATGGAATGGCGGTCAGGATCACCGACAGGATGAAGCCGATGACGTACGACTTGTAGCTGCCGTGACCGGCGTCGTCGTGGCCATGGTGGGAATGAGCTGGGTTAGCCATTTACATAGTCCCCATCAGATAAACAACGGTGAATACGCAGATCCAGACGACGTCCAGGAAGTGCCAGAACAGGCTCAGGCAGCTCAGACGGGTCTTGTTGGTCGAGGTCAGGCCATGCTTGTTGACCTGATACATCATGATCGCCATCCAGATCAGACCGCTGGTCACGTGCAGACCGTGGGTACCGACCAGGGTGAAGAACCCGGACAGGAAGCCGGAACGGCTAGGGCCGTAGCCTTCGGAGATCAAGATGTGGAACTCGTTGATCTCCATGCCGATGAAGCCCAGGCCGAACAGGAAGGTCATGGCCAACCAGCCCAGGACCTGCTTCTTGTTGCCCCGGTAGAACGCCAGCATGGCGAAGCCGTAGGTGATCGAACTGAACAACAGCAGAGCGGTTTCGCCCAGCACGTATGGCAGTTCGAAGATGTCGTGGCCCGACGGACCACCCGCTACGTTGTTAACCAGTACCGCGTACACCGCGAAGATCGACGCAAACAGAATGCAGTCGGTCATCAGGTAGAGCCAGAAACCGTATACGGTCATCTCGCCCGAGTCGTGGTGGTCATCGTGCCCATGGTCACCATGGGCGTGTCCAACATTGGTCACTAAATTCGACATGGTTTAAGCCTGTTCCAACGAGGTTTCAACACGGGTGGCGGTGGCCGGGATTTTCCCTGCCGCTACCAGGCGCTTGTGCTGCTCGGCTTCGATGCGCTCGATCACGTCGACCGGCACCATATAGCCTTGATCATCACGGGCCGCGTGGATCACGAAGTAGATCACGGTGCCGGCCAGGCTAGCGATTGCCAGCCACCAGATGTGCCAGATCATCGCGAAACCGAACACGGTCAACAGCGCGCCCATGACCACACCGGTGGCGGTGTTGTTAGGCATGTGGATCGGCTGGTACTTGGCCGGAGCCTTGTACGCGGTGCCGTTTTCCTTGGCTTCGGTGAACGGGTCGATGCAGTCGGCTTTCGGCAGTACGGCAAAGTTGTAGAACGGTGGTGGCGACGAGGTCGACCATTCCAGGGTGTGGGCATTCCACGGGTCGCCGTGTTCGCACATGTTTTCCGGCTTGTTGCGGTCACGCACGCTGACGTACAGCTGGATCAGCTGGCAAGCGATACCCACGGCGATCATCACCGCACCGAACATGGCGACGTACAGGTACGGCACCCACTCAGGGTTGGTGGTGGCGTTCAGACGACGGGTCATACCCATGAAGCCCAGCGCGTAGAGCGGCATGAACGCGACGAAGAAGCCCGAGATCCAGAACCAGAACGCAGCCTTGCCCCAGCCTTCGTGCAGCTTGAAGCCGAACGCTTTAGGGAAGTAGAACGCGAAACCTGCGATGTAACCGAATACCGCACCGCCGATGATCACGTTATGGAAGTGCGCGATCACGAACAGGCTGTTGTGCAGAACAAAGTCAGCACCCGGGATGGCCAGCAGTACGCCGGTCATGCCGCCGATGGCGAAGGTCACCATGAAGCCCAGGGTCCACAGAACCTGGCTGGTGAAACGCAGACGGCCCTGGTAGATGGTGAACAGCCAGTTGAACAGCTTCACACCCGTCGGGATGGAAATCAGCATCGTCGCCAGACCGAAGAAGGCGTTGACGCTGGCACCCGAACCCATGGTGAAGAAGTGGTGCAGCCAAACCATGAAGCCCAGGATCGAGATCGCGCCCGATGCGTAGACCATCGAGTGGTGGCCGAACAGTTTCTTGCCGGTGAAGGTCGAGATGACTTCGGAGAAGATACCGAACGCTGGCAGGATCAGGATGTACACCTCAGGGTGACCCCATGCCCAGAACAGGTTCACGTACATCATCGGATTGCCACCAAGTTCATTGGTGAAAATGTGGAAATCCATGTAACGGTCAAGCGTCAGCAGTGCCAGAGTAGCGGTCAGGATCGGGAACGAGGCCACGATCAGGACGTTGGCCCAGGTGCAGGTCCAGGTGAAGATCGGCATGTCCATCAGCTTCATGCCAGGGGTACGCATTTTCAGCACGGTGGCCAGGAAGTTGACCCCCGTCAGCGTCGTACCCAGGCCGGATAGCTGTAGCGCCCAGATGTAGTAATCCATCCCCACGCCAGGGCTGTATTGCAGGCCCGACAGCGGCGGATAGGCAACCCAGCCGGTCTTGGCGAATTCGCCGACGCCCAGGGACAGGTTGATCAGCACCACGCCGGAAACCAGCAGCCAGAAGCTCAGGGAGTTCAGGAACGGGTAGGCAACGTCACGCGCGCCGATCTGCAGCGGCACTGCAAGGTTCATCAGGCCGGTGAAGAATGGCATCGCCATGAAGATGATCATGATCACACCGTGGGCGGTGAAGATCTGGTCATAGTGTTCAGGTGGCAGGTAGCCAGGCGAACCCTCGGTGGCCATGGCCAGCTGGGTACGCATCATGATGGCGTCGGCAAAGCCGCGCAGCAGCATGACCATGGCGACGATGATGTACATCACGCCGATTTTCTTGTGGTCGACCGACGTCAGCCACTCGGTCCACAGGTAGGTCCACTTCTTGAAGTAGGTGATTGCAGCGAACAGCGCCAGACCACCGAGCGCGATCATGGCGATGGTCACCATTACGATCGGCTCGTGGAACGGGACTGCTTCCCAACTTAATTTACCAAACATCGTTTACTCCTCTGCCCCGGCAGCTGAATGCGAGTTCATGTCCATTCCTTGCGTAGCGGCCACTTCTTTCTCTTCTTTCTCGTGCTTCACTTTCGGACCCGGTTTCATGCCTTCGTACTTGTCGACGATGGTCTGGAACAGGTTCGGCGTCACCGAGGAGTAGAGCTCGACTGGGTTGTTCTGGCTTTGCTTGGCAAGGGCTGCGTATTCAGCTTGTTCAAGCTGCTTAGGTGCCTTTTTGACTTCACTTACCCAGGCGTCGAAATCTTCCTGGGAAGTTGCGATCGCTTTGAATTTCATACCGGTGAAACCCGCGCCGCTGTAGTTGGCGGAGATACCGTCCATCTCGGCGTTCTCGTTGGCGATCAGGTGCAGCTTGGTCTGCATGCCCGCCATCGCGTAGATCTGGCCGCCCAGCGCAGGGATGAAGAACGAGTTCATCACCGCGTCGGAAGTGATCTTGAAGTTGATCGGGGTGTGCGCCGGGAACACGATCTTGTTGACCGTGGCGATGCCTTGTTCCGGGTAGATGAACAGCCACTTCCAGTCCAGCGCGACCACTTCGATGGTCACAGGCTTGACGTCGGATTCCAGCGGCTTGTACGGGTCAAGGGCGTGGGTCGACTTGTAGGTGACGTAACCCAGGGCAATGATGATCAGCACTGGAACAGCCCACACCGCGATCTCGATCTTGGTGGAGTGGTTCCATTTCGGGGTGTAGGTAGCGTTGGTGTTGGACGCGCGGTATTTCCAGGCGAACAGGAAGGTCATGATGATGACCGGAACGACGACCAACAGCATCAGCAGCGTTGCGGTGATGATCAGGTTTCGCTCGTCCAGACCAACCTGGCCCTTGGGATTGAGCAAGGTCATGTTGCAGCCTGACAGCAACAACGTGCCGATCAGCGGCAATAAGCCTAGTAGTCTGGGGTACCTGTTTTTACTCATCTCACGACCTCTAAAGCAGCTTGCGCAATGCAGTTGGGTTTTGATCGCCAACACTTCACCCTGCCAAGGGTTGGCATTTTTCTTGGATTGAATAAGGGCATGCCCGTCGTGCGTCAGACGCTGTACGACAAATCCCGGGCCTGCGGTGAGTTCTTATTCGAATACGTGGTCAAAGGCCTTGTTACAGACCAATTCCATTTGGTGCGGGTAATTGGAGGCTCCGACACCTGGGAATCGCATGAAGCCACCAGACCTCTCGACACCCTGTTTCTGCTCACCCCTGGTTAAGATTTGAGCAGTGCCGGGAATTCAGTGCGGGCGATTGTAGATATGTAACGTTCCATAAACCATGTCTCATCCCGAAATAATTTTTATCCGAACCGGCAACAATCATTAAGCGTTTTCGCAAAAGTGGCGCATCTTATCGAAATTAATTCTCAACAAAAACACCAAAATAAGTAGGTCTTCCACCCACGGTTCAGACAGTATCGTGTCCCTCTTCTCGGCCCTTGACCTTGCCCAAGGCCCGATATGACGGGGGCTCTGGCCATTCGCCAGAGCCTGTTAAAACTGCCTGTTCGTGCCCGTAATGGAAAAAACCGGAAGCCTGCAAAACAAGCCAATTTCGTTACGTTTCCATGCACCAATCCGGCCTTCTCGAACGCCCTGCGGCGCCCACTCTGTGACAACATGTCGCACACGTGTCGCACCCTTGATTGCCACCCGTCACAGTCTTTTTACCCGGCCTCTGAAATGTGCTCTGCAAGACAAAAAAAACCCCGGCCCTCTCTTCGAGGACCGGGGCTTTTTTGTCCGACAATGGGAGGCGGCAGTTGACCTCAGCGCAGCGTTTTGCGGTTACGCGAAGTCAGCAACGGCACCAGCACCACGATCAGCACGAAGGCAACCAGCGCCCACTGCGCCAGCGACAGACCGAGGATCGGCGGGTATGGAGTGGAGCAGAAACCATCGACCTGGAAACCCAGCGGGAAGATCTTCGCCAGCGGCAAGTCATCGACAATCGGTTGCAGCACATCGATGCCGCAGCTGACCGCCGGATAGAACTGCGTATAGACGTGATGCCCGGCAACGCCTGCACCTGCCACTGCACAAATCACCACCAGGGTTTCAAACACCGTGATGCTGCGACGGCCGCGCATGGCCGCGCCGATGAAGGCAAAGATCGCGATCAGCAGCAACGCGTAACGTTGCAGGATGCACAACGGGCAAGGGGCCTCGCCCAGAACAATTTGCATGTACAGCGCGCCGCCGATCAGCGCCAGGCAAATGATGCCCAAAAACACCAGGTAGCGCCGTTCACGCCCCAACCGCATGGATTCATCGCTCATCGCGTTTCCCTTCAATATTTCGATTGCCCGTCAGTCTACACGCTGGCCCGGACCTTTGAGAGTCTGGCGCATGTGAGGGGGATTCGGGGGAATAGACGATAAGGCGGTTAAGAAGGGATTAACTTTCCAGTGTTTTTTTCAAATCAAGACCGCAGTGCGGCATTCGCGAGCAAGCCCGCTCCCACATTGGATCTGTGAACGACACGGACCAATGTGGGAGCGGGCTTGCTCGCGAAGCAGGCGACTCGGTCCCCCGAGCCGCCGCACCCCCTTACTCCAGCGCCGCCGCCGGCCCGAAGAACTCATACCGGCTTTGCTTCTCCGGCACACCCAATGCTTTGAGGTGGCGTTTGATCGCGACCATGAAGCCTTTTGGCCCCAGGAAGTAGGCATCCAGATCGCGCTCTTGCGGCAGCCATTGATGCAACTGCTGCTGGCTCAACAACCCGATCTTGTGCGCCGCCGGGCTCACGCCGTCGTCCTCGGAATAGCAGTAAAAGCGCTTGAGTTGCGGGTGACGCTCAGCCAGGCCATCGATCCAGTCGCGGAAGGCATGGACGCTGCCGTTGCGCGCGCAGTGGATGAAATGCACCGGCCGCTGGGTTTCCAGCGCCGCTTCGAGCATCGCCAGGGTCGGGGTGATGCCCACGCCACCGCTGATCAGTACCAGTGGCTTGTCGCTGGCGGTCAGGACGAACTCGCCCGATGGCGGGAACAACTGGATGCTGGCGCCGACATGCAACTGGTCGTGCAGGAAGTTGGAAGCGCGGCCACCGGCCTCGCGTTTGACGCTGATGCGGTACTGGCCTTTGTTTGCCAGCGCCGACAGCGAGTAGTTACGACGGATCTCTTCACCGTCGAGGATCAGTTTCATGCCGATGTACTGGCCGGGTTCTGCCAGCAGGATCGGGCCTTTGTCCGCGGGTTCAAAGTAGAACGAAGTGATCTCGGCGCTCTCCTCGACCTTGTCTGCCACGATGAATTCCCGCGCCCCGCGCCAACCGCCCGGTGCCTGTTCCTTCTGGTCGTAGATGCTGGTTTCGGCACCGATCAGGATGTCCGCCAGTTGACCGTAGGCCGCGCCCCAGGCCGCGATCACTTCAGGAGTGGCGATCTCTTCGCCCAATACTTCGGCGATGGCCCGCAGCAGGCAGCTGCCGACAATCGGATAGTGCTCCGGGAGGATCTGCAGGGCCACGTGCTTGTTGATGATCTTGGCCACCAGGTCGCCCAACTGGTCGAGCTGGTCGATATGGCGCGCATACATCAATACGCCGTTGGCCAGGGCACGCGGCTGATCACCGCTGGCCTGGTGGGCCTGGTTGAACAGCGGGCGGACTTGCGGATATTCGGAGAGCATCATGCGGTAGAAGTGCGTGATCAGCGCCTCACCACCGCTTTCGAGCAGCGGCACGGTGGATTTGACGATGGCACGGTCTTGAGCGCTCAGCATAAGGTGACTCCTGGTCTTCTTGGGTTGCTAACGGATTACCCTATGCGTATCAGCTTTCGTGCCAACTATTTAATCGTTATAAATCAGTAAGTTAGTAACTTAATAGTCATTTAGACACTGCCTGCTTTATAGTCATACCGACTACACGGAGTCACTATGACTGCAAAACCCCTGCTCACTGCTCTGCTGCCCCTGGTCGCCGACCTGTCCCGCGAACTGCCCGAGGGTGAGCGTTATCGCCGCCTGTTGGAAGCCATGCGCGCCCTGCTCCCGTGCGACGCCGCCGCCCTGCTGCGTCTTGATGGTGAATGGCTGGTGCCGCTGGCCGTCGACGGCTTGAGTACCGACACCCTCGGCCGGCGCTTCAAGGTCAGCGAGCACCCGCGTTTCGAAGCGCTGCTCAGCGGCCCCGGCCCGACCCGTTTCGCTGCCGACAGCGACTTGCCTGACCCCTATGACGGCCTGGTCGATGGCCTGGATGATCATCTGGAAGTCCACGACTGCATGGGTTGCCCGTTGTTCATCGACGAGCGCCCATGGGGCCTGCTGACCCTCGATGCCCTCGACCCGGAGCGCTTCGAACCGATCGAACTGGATGCCCTGCAAGCCTTCGCCAGCCTCGCGGCCGCTACGGTCAACGCCGCCGAGCGCATCGAGCGGTTGAACAACCGGGTCGAAGATGAGCATCAGCGCGCCGAGGTCTACCGCCAGGCCAGCGGCCAGCAGAATCGCGAGATGATTGGCCAGAGCAAGGCCCACAAGCGCCTGGTCGAAGAAATCAGCCTGGTGGGCGGCAGCGACCTGACCGTGTTGATCACCGGCGAAACCGGGGTCGGCAAGGAGTTGGTGGCCCAAGCCATCCATGCCGCCTCGCCCCGCGCCGACAAACCGATCATCAGCCTCAACTGCGCCGCGCTGCCCGACACCCTGGTGGAAAGCGAGTTGTTCGGCCATGTTCGCGGCGCCTTCACCGGGGCGATGAACGACCGCCGTGGCAAGTTCGAACTGGCCAATGGCGGCACGCTGTTCCTTGATGAAGTCGGCGAGTTGTCGCTGACCGTGCAGGCCAAGTTGCTGCGGGTGCTGCAAAGCGGTCAACTGCAGCGACTGGGTTCGGACCAGGAGCATCAGGTCGACGTGCGCCTGATCGCGGCGACCAACCGCGACCTCGCAGAAGAAGTACGCAGCGGCCGTTACCGCGCCGACTTCTACCATCGCCTCAGCGTGTATCCGCTGCTGGTGCCGGCCCTGCGCGATCGCGGGCGCGATGTGCTGCTGCTCAGCGGTTACTTCCTGGAGCAGAACCGCTCGCGCATGGGCCTCAACAGCCTGCGCCTGAACAGCGACGCCCAGGCCGCGTTATTGGCCTACGACTGGCCCGGCAATGTGCGCGAGCTTGAGCATTTGATCGGCCGCAGCGCCTTGAAAGCCTTGGGCAATTGCAAGGAGCGGCCAAAGATTCTCAGCTTGAGCGCAGCCGATCTCGACCTGCCCAGCGCCAGCGTTGAAACCGCTGCCGAGCAACCCGCCATCGCCGCTGTGGCGTTGGTAGCAGGTGATTTGCGCGAGGCGACCGAAAACTATCAGCGCCAGTTGATCGGTGCCTGCCTGGAGCGGCACAACAACAACTGGGCAAGCGCGGCCCGTGAGCTAGGCTTGGATCGGGCGAATCTTGGGCGGATGGCCAAAAGGCTCGGCATGAAGTGATGACCCCATCGCGAGCAAGCTCGCTCCCACAGGATATGTGAACGACGACGATCCAATGTGGGAGCGAGCTTGCTCGCGATGGCGTCTTACTGTTCACCGCAATTGTTAAAGCCTGCCCCAAACAAGTCGATAACCCGGCATCGAAGTCATTGGCGATCCCTGGATTGCCCGTCACCTTTTTCCAGAGAAGGTTTATATGTCCTCCACCAAAGCCCGCGCAGACTCACTTTCGCTTCTGCTGTTTACCTTGCGCAGCGGCAAGCTGATGGCGATCAACCTGCTCAAGGTCAGTGAAATCATTCCCTGCCCGCCGCTGACCAGGCTGCCGGAGTCACATCCCCACGTCAAAGGCATCGCCACCCTGCGCGGTGCCTCGCTGTCGGTGATCGACCTCAGCCGTGCCATTGGCGAGCGTCCGCTGGAAGACCCCAACGGCGGCTGCCTGATCGTCACCGACGTCAGCCGCTCCAAGCAGGGCCTGCACGTACAGGCCGTGAGCAAGATCGTCCATTGCCTGACCACCGACATCCGCCCGCCGCCCTTCGGCTCCGGTGGTTTGCGTGCCTACATCACTGGCGTGACGTCGGTCGATGGCACCCTGGTACAAGTGCTGGACATCGAAAAAGTCATCCATGGCATCGCCCCGGCACAAATCGAAATGGCGCCGACCGAACTGAGCATGGAAGACGCCGAACTGCTGGGCAACGCGCGCATCCTGGTGGTCGATGACAGTCAGGTCGCCTTGCAGCAATCGGTGCACACCCTGCGTAACCTCGGCCTGCAGTGCCATACGGCCCGCAGCGCCAAGGAAGCCATCGACTGCCTGCTGGACCTGCAAGGCACCGCGCAGCAGATCAACCTGATCGTCTCGGACATCGAGATGTCGGAGATGGACGGTTACGCCTTCACCCGCACCCTGCGGGAAACCCCGGATTTCGCGCATCTTTATGTACTGCTGCATACCTCGCTGGACAGTGCGATGAACGCCGAGAAAGCACGACTGGCGGGCGCGAACGCGGTGCTGACCAAGTTTTCTTCGCCGGAATTGACCCAGTGCCTGATCACCGCGGCCAAGGCTGTCGCCGAACAGGGTTATTGAGTGTTGACCGAAGAATTCTGCTGGCTGATGCGGCGCGACCTCTCTGTCGTCGTGCCGCCCCCTGATTGGCCAACCGGCCTGCAACTGAGCGAATACCGCCCCGAACTGGGCGCCGCCGTGCACCGGTTGATGGAGTTCGGTTATCTCGACGGCGGTGGTCGCGTAGCCGCGCTGGACATGTGGCAACGGCAGTTCGAAACCGATCCGGAATATGACCCGGCCCTGTGCTTCATTGCCCTGGATGCCGAGGAAGTGGTCGGCGTTTGCCAGTGCTGGACCAGTGCCTATATCAAGAACCTGGTGGTGCACCCGCGGTTTCAGGGTCGGGGGTTGGGGCGTGCGCTGTTGTTGCAGGCGTTCAAGGTGTTCCAGCAGCGGCATGAAGGTTTCGTGGACCTGAAGGTACGTGAAGACAACCTTCGTGCGCGGCGCTTGTATGAAAACGTCGGGATGCGCGCGATCCGCCGGGAGCCGGTTCCGCTCTGATGCCGCCATCGCGAGCAGGCTCGCTCCCACAGTTGATGTGTGTACACCGTCCAATGTGGGAGCGGGCTTGCTCGCGAAGAGGTCAGCAAAGTCTCCATCTACCTTTCAGGCATACTCCTGCCTTGGCCACTCAGCCCAAGGAAGCCTGAACCATGAAAGCTGCGCCCCTGATTCTGTTCTGCCTCACCGCCCTCGCCTCCCAGGCCCACGCCTCCAGCCCCGACGCCTGGGCCACCTACGACAAAGCCGTACTCACCAGTTGCACCAAGGCCAGTGGCCTGAAGGACAGCAAACCGGTCGGCAACGCCGCGCAGTTCGATGACCGGGTCGGCTACACCGCGCTCCTGCTCCAGGGCCAGTACCCGCAAAAGCACATGAAAGGCGCACAAGGCACCGAGTTGTGCCTGTACAACAAAAAGAGCAAAACCGCGTACGTCACCGAATGGGACTCCATCCGCCCGGCCGGCAAGGCAAACTGACTGGCGCATAATTTGCTTCGATAGCGGCTTTTGCGGCGGCATTCTGTCGCCGCTTCATGCCCTGTGACGCGAACGAACGCTCGATGAATACAACATTTTCCTGTGTAGGCTGCGGCAAATGCTGTAACGACCACCATGTGCCCCTGACCCTGGGCGAAGCCCGGATGTGGGCAGCCGATGGCGGTCAGGTGATCGTGCTGGTGGAGGCGTTTCTGGGCAATGGCCTGGGTCTGCCGGTGCACCAACGGGAACACGCCGAACGCCGTTCGGCGGCAGTGCGCAGCGGTGAATCCGAGGCGTACGTGGCTATCACCTTCGCCGCCTACAATGTCGGCCCCTGCCGAAATCTTGACGAAGACAACCTCTGTCGCATCTACGAACGCCGGCCGCTGGTGTGCCGTATCTATCCGATGGAAATCAATCCGCACATACCTCTGAACACCGCCATGAAGGAATGTCCACCTGAGTCGTGGGAAAAAGGACCGGAGCTGATTGTCGGTGGTGAGCTGGTCGACCGGGAATTGTCGGAACTGATCCAGCGCTCCCGTCAGGCGGATCGTGATGACATTCCGATGAAGGATGCAATTTGTGCGCTGCTGGGGATTCGCACCACAGCCCTGAAGGGCGACGGGTTTACCGCTTATCTGCCGGATATGGCGGAATTTGCCGCGATCATCGACGACCTGGCCGGGCAAACGTTGCCGCAGTGGGGCAGTGAATGGCGGTTTCATGTGTCGGGGGATGATATTGCCGGGCAAGTGCTGGCCGCAGGTGCGCAAGTGACGGCGGATGCGCTGACGAATTACTCGTTTATTTCGTTGCGGGCGACTTGATCCGGGATTTTCAGTGTTTGTGCCGGCCCCTTCGCGAGCAAGCCCGCTCCCACTGGAGGAATGCATTCCAAATGTGGGAGCGGGCTTGCTCGCGAAGACGGCAGATCAGTCACCGCAGACTTAAGAACTCAGCGCTTACCCATCGACCGACGAGTCCCCGGCGGTGCCATGCCCGGCGTCTTGGTGTGGCCGTTCTTGGCGCCGTTCTTGTACCACGGCTGGTTGGAACCCTTGGCGGCCGCCAGCTCACCCGGCTTGAACGGGAATTTGAAGGCCGGGATCTCGGCTTTGGATTCGCTGTCGGCGCTGGAGTCGACGCTGTCTGGCAGCTCTGCCTGCACGTCGTTCAGGGCGTCGGCGACCGGCGGTTGTTTCGGGGAAGTCATGAAAGCTCCGGGTGGTGCATGAAATGTCGGGCCCGGTGAGCGGGCCGCATGCCACAGTATAAGAAGTGCGGCAGTATAACTGGATGGAGCACGACAAGCTGCAAGCTTGCATAGACCGCCTGACGACTCGCACAAATCCCGCGAAGAATGTTAGCGTGCTCATCATTCTTCGCCGCCCGACGAGCCCGCCCGCCCATGAAAAAGACCGTCCTTGCATTCAGCCGCGTCACCCCACCAATGATCGAACGCCTGCAACAGGATTTCGACGTCATCGTGCCGAATCCGAAAAACGGCGACATCAACGCCCAATTCAACGAAGCCCTGCCCCACGCCCACGGCTTGATCGGCGTCGGTCGCAAACTCGGCCGCGCTCAACTGGAAAACGCCACCACGCTGGAGGTGGTATCCAGTGTCTCGGTGGGCTACGACAACTATGACCTGGCCTACTTCAACGAACGCGGGATCATGCTGACCAACACGCCGGATGTGCTCACCGAAAGCACCGCCGATCTGGCGTTTGCCCTGTTGATGAGCAGCGCGCGCCGCGTCGCCGAACTGGATGCCTGGACCAAGGCCGGGCAATGGCAGGCCACTGTCGGTGCGCAGCTGTTCGGTTGCGATGTGCATGGCAAAACCCTGGGCATTGTCGGCATGGGCAATATCGGTGCGGCCATCGCCCGACGTGGTCGCCTGGGGTTCAACATGCCGGTCATCTACAGCGGCAACAGCCGCAAGACCGAACTGGAACAGGAGCTCGGCGCGCAGTTCCGCAGCCTTGATCAACTGCTGGCCGAGGCCGATTTCGTCTGCCTGGTGGTGCCGCTCAGCGAGAAAACCAAACACTTGATCAGCCATCGTGAACTGGCGCTGATGAAGCCAAGTGCCATTCTGGTGAACATTTCCCGTGGCCCGGTGGTGGATGAGCCGGCACTGATCGAAGCACTGCAAAACAACCGCATTCGTGGTGCCGGGCTGGACGTTTACGAAAAAGAACCGCTGGCCGAGTCCCCACTGTTCCAGTTGAAAAATGCCGTGACCTTGCCGCACATTGGCTCGGCCACCCATGAGACCCGCGATGCCATGGCCAACCGTGCCCTGGCCAACCTGCGCAGTGCGCTGTTGGGGGAACGCCCACAGGACCTGGTCAACCCGCAAGTCTGGAAGGGTTGAAAAAAGGGCAGGCGTTAAAAGCGCCTGCCCTTAAATGCAAAAAATAAAAACAATATCACTCTAAACCTGTAAAAAAACTGTCTGAATACACACCCTGCAATTCAGTCAATAAACAAATAACAAAACCACCCGCTAGACTCTCCTTACTTTTCCAGACACAACGGAAACAACAAAGGAGATCACCACCTTGAATCAACTTACGACAAATCAAGTCATACGCTTCAGCAAAGCCACACTAATGTTATTCATAAGTATTTTTGGATTGCTGGTGATGTACAGCAACGTTACGGACTACGCAACCAACTACGAAAACATCAGTAACATCCTGAGCATGGAGACCACAGATGACGACGAGAAGTACACCTACAGGGCCATTACCTCGCAGATACTCCATCACCGCATCTACTGGCTCATCATTACACTCGAGGTTATCTACACGCTCTTCTTCATGATCGGAACCTGTTATCTTTATAAAAACATGAGTAGCAGCGCTGAAGAGTTTCACGAGGCCAAAAAGCCCGCGATCATAGGATTACTCATTGCGCTCTTGCTTTACTATGTCGGCTTTCAAGTTATCGGCGTGGAATGGTTCAACATGGACCAATCACAAGCCTGGAATTACAAAGACTGGACCCGGCATATTGTCGACTTCATACTACCGCTGCTGATTTATATTGCGATCAAAGTCGAGCGCTGAGGACTTCAGCGCTCGATGAACGTCATCTCAAGCGAGCTTGCTACTCCCCTGTACCAAGCGTGGTTTGGGCTTGCGAAACACCAGTACGTTACCCGACATCACCAATACCAGCCCCAACAGCGCCGGCATCGTCCACTGATAACCCTCGGCGAACGCTGACACGTTGAGTGCCACCACCGGAAACAGCACTGTGCAGTACGCAGCCCGCTCTGGCCCCATGCGGCCGACCAGGGTCAGGTAGGCGGTGAAACCGATCACCGATCCCGGAATCACCAGGTACAACAGTGACCCGATGTAACGCGTGCTCATCTCCATGTCGAAGGGAATGCCTTTGACCAGGCACCACACGGTTAGCATCGCCGCCCCGTAAGCCATGCCCCAGGCATTGGTGGTCAGCGGTCTGAGACCGGCCTTCTGTTGCAGGCTCGAAAGCATGTTGCCCGCCGAGAAACACAAGGTGCCGCACAGGGCCAGACCGAGGCCAAACAAGGTTTCCGGGCTGGCGGTATGCCCGGCCAGCTCCGGCCAGAACAGCAGCCCCAACCCAAGCAGGCCCAACGCACCGCCCATCAGCACATTGCGGGCAATTCTCTGACCGAAGAACACCCGCGCGTTGAGGGCATTCCACAGGGTGGCGGTGGAAAACACCACGGCCACCAGACCGCTGGGGATCCACTGGCTCGCGGTGAGGAAGCACATGAAGTTGACGCAGAACAGGCACAAGCCTTGAGCCAGGCAGATCAGGTGCCCGCGACGGTTCATCACTTGCAGGCGTCGGCTGAGCAGCAGGATCACGAACAGCACCAGTGCGGCGAGGCCGAAGCGATACACGATCGACACGGGAATGGCCACCACGCCCAGTTGCCATTTCAAGGCAATCCAGGTGGTACCCCAGATCAGCACAGTCAGCAGGTACAAAGAAAGGTTCATGACTAAGGCTCCTCGCTAGGTGCCCAGTGTCCGGCGCCACGCCTGGGCGCACTTGCATAAACTTGCGCTTTTGTCTGGCGACAGGCTGGCAGGCGCACGTCTACGGAGTAGGATGCAAGCCGTTGGATGCAGGTGTTAGAGAGCAACGATCATGGCGGCACTGGATACCCTACAAGTCTTTCAAGCCCTCAACCGCTCGCCGAATGCTCGCCTTGAGCACAGCGCCGAGCTCGGTGACGGCTTGTCTGCAGCCTTGTGGAGCAATCACCACGACGCTCAGGAATACGAAGCGCCCAGCCACCACACGCTGTCCTGTTACCTTGCCGGCGGCACCGGCACCTTTCGCCGCGACCAGCCCGGCAACAAGGGTGGTCCGGACAAACTGTGCATCCTCCCCGCCGATCACCAGTCAGGCTGGGTGATCAATGGCGATATTCGCCTGGCACACCTGTATTTCAGCCCCGAACAATTTGCCCTTGGCTGCGTCACCCTGCTCGATCGCGAGCCACGGGAAATGCAGCTGCGCGAGCAGACCTTTCTCGATGATCCGCAGCAGGCGCTGCGCTTTCGGCAGTTGGTCGCCTTGAACTGGGACGAGCCGGGCGAGCGCCTGCTCACCAGCAGCCTGGCTCACGAACTGCTCAGCCATGCCCTGCTCAGCCAGGTCAACGTGCGTCAGGGCTTACGCCTTAAAGGCGGGCTGGCCGCGCACCAGCGCCGGCATCTGGTGGAGTTCATCAACAGCCATCTGGACGAGGCCATCAGCCTCGGTCAATTGGCGGCGTTGTGTGCGTTGTCCGAATACCACTTCGCGCGGATGTTCCGCGAAAGCTTCGGCTTGCCACCCCACCAGTATGTGCTGGCGCGGCGCCTTGACCGGGCGCGGGAGTTGCTGCGCACGACCTCGCAGCCTCTTGGGGAGATTGCACTGGCTTGTGGTTTTGCCAGCGCCAGCCATTTCACCAACCGGTTTCGCCAGACACTTGGCGGGACGCCCGGCGAGTATCGACAGGCGTTTTTGCGCTAGACCCGATTTTTTTATCGCCTGTACTGCCGCCTTCGCGGGCAAGCCCGCTCCCACAAGGTTTGGTGGTGCTTACCTGTTTTGTGGCTACCCTATTCCCCTGTGGGAGCGAGCTTGCTCGCGATGAACGATGACACGGTCTATCGTCAGAACTCCAAGGTACTCGACAACGTCACCTGCCGCGAATCCCCCATCGACACAAAGAACCGACTCGCCGCCGAGGTGTAGTAGGTGCGATCGAACAGGTTCTTCACGTTGAGCTGGAACTTGACCTTCTGCCCTTCGACCCTGGTGTCGTAGGTGGCAAACGCATCGGCCACGGTGTAGCTCGGCAGGTCGAAATCGTTCACCGCGTTGCCCGCGCGCTCACCCACATAACGCGCCCCGGCGCCGACCCGCAGTTGATCACCGCCAATGACGCTGCCGAAGTCATAGACGGCCGACAACGAGCCGCTGTTCTTCGCCACGTTCTGCAACTGATTGCCTTTGTAATCCGGGTCTTCGGTGACTTCGGCATCGGTATAGGCGTAGCTGCCGATCATGCTCCAGCGATCGGTGAGCTGACCGCTCAGGTCCACTTCCAGGCCACGGGAACGCACTTCACCGGCGGCACTGTAAATCGTGGTCGGACCTTCGGCGTTGGCCACCAGCACATTGCGCTTCTTGATGTCGAACAGTGCGATGTTGCCGGTAACGCGGCCCGGCAGATCAAGCTTGGCACCCAGCTCCCAGGACTTGGCTTCTTCCGGCGCGATACCGCCGTCAAGCACGGTACTGCTGCCGCTCAATGGCGCGATGGTCGAGTTGGGTTTGAACGACTCGGTGTAGCTGCCGTAGAACGACAAGGCATCGGTGTATTTGTACACAAGGCCCGCGCGCGGCACCCATTTCTGCCCGTTGCTGTCGGTGTTGGCGTGGAACGGTACGCCTTTGCCGGCGTACTGGTCGTACGCCTGGAAACGCGCGCCGGCCACCAGAATCCACTGGTCGGTGAGGTGGATGGAGTCTTGCAGGAAGACCGAATCGCTGCGCAGTTCATCGGTTTGTGCGCTGTCGGGCGCACTGACGGTGGTGCCCGGCACTTCCCGTCCATAAACCGGATTGACGTAACTGAATGTGGTCAGGCTTTTCTGGCGGATCAGGTCTTCGCGGTAGATCTTACGGTACTCATCGTCGATACCGAACAGCAGGTCATGCTGCATGCCGAGCACATTCACGTTGCCTTCGAGGCTGGCGGTGGTGAAACGGTCGGTGCTGATCGCATTCTGGGTGCCGTCCATGCTGCGGGTCAGGGTGCCCTTTTTGGTGTCGATGGCGGTCACGCGCACCTGGCTGGCATCGTAGGTTTCGCGGTTCCAGCTGTAGCCAAAATGGGCTTTCCAGTTGTCGTTGAGTTCGTGATCGGCCTCGAAGTGATAGAGGTCCGAGCGCCCTTCCATGTTGTTGAACGGTTCGTCGAGACGCTCGTTGCGCGAGATGTCCAGCGGATGGTTGGTCCGCGGATCGATCAGCGTGCCGCGGTCGAACGGTGTGAGGAATTCGCGGTGCTCATAGGAGAACAGCAGCTTGGTGCTTTCGCCGTACCAGGCCAGCGACGGCGCGATCAGGCTCTCGCGATGCACACCGAAGTTACGCCAGTAATCTTCGTCTTCGTAGTCCAGCACCATGCGGTAGGCCAGTCCGGAATCGCCGAGGGCCCCAGTGCTGTCGAGGCTGCCACCGCTGCCGTTCTTGCCGTCGTCATAGCTCGAACCGCGCGCGGTCAGCGCGTTGTACCGCTCAAGCTCGGGCTTCTTGCTGACCATATTGACCACGCCACCCGGATCCTGGATGCCATAGAGCAACGAGGCCGGGCCCTTGAGCACTTCGACCCGGTCCACGCTGGCGTTGAGGCCACGACCCTGCACGATCGGCATGCCGTCGCGCATGATCGAGCCGTTACGGTTGTCGCCAAAGCCACGGACCATCACCGAGTCCTGGGTGCTGCCCAGGGTGTTGGCCTGGGTGATGCCGCTGACATTGGCCAGCGCGTCATCGAGATTGCGCGGCGCCTGGTCGCGGATGACCTGGGCCGGAACGACGTTGATCGTCTGCGGGATCTCCTGTACGGGGGCCGAGGAGCGCATCACTGAAGTGATGGGTGGCGGTTGATAGCTCATGGAGTCATCCATCACCGAGGTGATAGTGGTCGCGCCCAGGTTCAACGCCCCTTCAGTCGGCCGTGGTTCCAGTGCAATGGTGTGGTCGTCGGTGCGACGGAACGTCAAGCCCGAACCAGTGAGCAGACGTTGCAGAGCCTGTTCGGCGCTCATCTGGCCATTGATGGCCGGCGCATTGAGACCGTACGGTGCCTCATCGCTGTAGACGACGCTGATGCCGGTCACTCGGCTGAAATCGCTCAGGGCCTGGGGCAACGGTTTGGCGGCCAGCGCGAAATTGAATTGCCCACGCGACTGACTGCTGCCTGCCTCTGCGGCCAGCGCTACGCTCAGCGGCAACAAGGACAATGCCGAAAAGCTCAACGCAGACACACCCAACCATTGTTTGACCGAACCCGATTTTGCCCTGGACTTCATGACTCATGACCTGTGTAGAACCGCAACGGATGCGAATGACTCGCAGTTTCAGTCACTACACGGATGGCAATCGGGTTTACCTCAGCAAAAACTGAAAATATTTTTATTTGAGTGGTTGGGTGTCTGATCTGCCGTCATCGCGAGCAAGCTCGCTCCCACAGGTATTGAGTCGGTCACAATATTGGGGCAACACGTAACCCTGTGGGAGCGGGCTTGCCCGCGAAGAGGCCAGCAGCTTTAGCGCAGAATAATCAGATGCCCCAAAACCTGATGCTGCTCAAACCCCAACACCCCCTGCAACGAACTCAACACCGCCTGCGGGTTCCTGCTCGGAAAGCTGCCACTGACCCGGCGCCTCGCCAGTTCATCATTGAGCAACACGATCCGTCCGGGGTAATAGCGCGCCAAATCCTGTACCACGTCGGCCAACGTCGCCTTGTAGTAATTGAGCCAGCCCTGGCGCCATGCCAACTGCGCTTCGCTGTCCACCGAGTGGAGTGTTTGCGCCGAGCCTTCGCCATAGGCCACTTGCTGGCCGGCGGTGAGCACTTGCTGATCGGCTTTCTGGTGCGCCGTCACGCCAACCCGTCCCGACAGCACCGTGACCTGTGCACCGTGGGGCTGCAAACGGACTTCGAACTGCGTGCCCAGGACCCGCGTCTGGCCTTTCTCGGCGTCCACCACAAACGGCTCGCCGGTATGGGTAACGCTGAAAAAGCCGGCGCCGCGGCGCAGTTGCACATGCCGCTCACCGCGACTGAAATCCACGGCGATGGCGCTGTCGGCATCCAGTGTCACCTGCGACTGATCGGCAAGGATAACGGTGCGAATTTCCCCCGGTGCCGAGACGTAATCCGCCCCCAGGTCATCAATCCAACGCATAGGCTGCCAGCCTGTACCGACACTGATCATCAACAGCAGACACGCGGCCATCGCCAACGCACCGGACCAACGCCCGAGCGTGCTACGCCGCGGCTTGTCCATGGCGTTGAGATAGCCCTGCAAGGCAAAAGCGTCTTCATCGGCGAGTGTGCGCGCCGGTCCTTCGCTCAACTCCCACAGGACCTGCGCCCGGGCATAGGCCTCGGCATGGGCGGGGTCGGCCTGCAACCATTGGCTGAACGTCGCCTGGTCACCGCTGTTGGGCTGGTCATGCAACAGGCTCAGCCAGGCCAGCGCGGCCTGCTCCTGCGCCGGCGTCGGGGTGACGCGTTTGAAGTCGTTCACGGTGCTGTCCCTGGCGTACGCGGTTCGGGTTCCCGAAGGCTGGCCTTGCAGGCTTCGAGGGCGCGCATCATATGTTTTTCCACGGCACTTTGGGACAAGCCCATGGCCTTGGCGATCTCGGCGTATTTGCGGCCGTGAATGCGATTGAGCAAGAAGATCTGCCGCGTACGCTCCGGCAAGGCGCGCAACGCGGCTTCGACATGGCGCAGATCGTTGCCCGCCTCCAGCGCCGCTTGCGGTCCGCTGCCATGGCTGTCTGGTGATTCCACCATCAAACCTTCGCTGGCCCGGACCCTCGTGCCTTCACTGCGCAAGTGATCGATGGCGATGTTGCCGGCGCAGCGCAGCAGGTAGGTGCTGAGTTCCTCGACTTGCACCAACGGCCGCCGCCAGAATCGCAGGAACAAATCCTGTACCAGGTCAGCCGCCGTCGCCCGACAACCGACACGCCGGCTCACCAGTGCTTCCATTTGCGAACGCTGGGAGAGAAACACCTGGAGAAAATGCGCACGGTCCCCGCGCAGTGGATCGCGCTCGATATCGCGGGGTTCGGGGGCGGAGTGATCATCGTTCATGTTTCGACCTGAAAACCGGGGAGGCCACGACAGCGTCAGGGGACCGGAAAGGCCGCAATATTAATGATAAATATTCTCATATGCAAAAGGATCGGGTGCAGCCCTTTATTACGCCCGTTGGTTGCACCAATGGCATAGCCATGGAATCCAAAAGCCACCGAAAACAAAACGGGCCTGCAATGCAGGCCCGTTTTCATGGGAAGGTAAAAAAGTGAATCAGGTGTCAGCCGTTAAGCGCTGCCTGTTCGTTCTCAAGAAACTCTTCTTCCAGCAGATGGTCGGCATGGGCGGCACTCTCGATGGGCACCACATTGGCTCGTTTGCCGCGTAATTTGCCGAACATATGCTCCAGCGCATGTTCAAGTTTGGTAGCCGCTCCGTCGATCGCCTGCTCCATGGTGGAGGCTTTATGGGTGACGGAAATCGGTTGATGGCCTTTTGGCCGCGCCTCCAGCTGGCAGCGCATGTCGTGGGGACCCGGCTTGTCGCCGTTCTCGTCCCGCAGGTGAACCTCGACTCGTGTCAGGTCCTCTTCGTAGCGTTCGAGCGTGCTCTCAATGGTCGTACGTACCCACTCCTCCAGTCGTTTACTGCCTTGAATATGGTTATCGCTATTGACTTGGATTTGCATAGTTCATCCCTTATTTCAGCTAGCTCGCGAGAGGCCGGTCAGCTAAGCCCTTGGGCGTCATCACCGTGACCTCTTACTTACACAATCGGTCTGTACGCTGAACAATTCAACCCCCTAAAAAAGATAAATTTTCAATCGCAAAAAAAGCCGGACAACCGGTAAAAGCGCTGTTAAGGTCGGGAGTTGGGTCGCCCTGCTCTTACGTAATAATTGCTCACATTTGCCGCTCCCCCAACGGGTGCAGGCTGCGAAAAGCACCCGCCTCCTCCACCAACCAATCGTGCACCGCGCGCACACCCGGATGGCTCAACGCCCCCGGTGCGTAAAGCAGCATGTAGCGCTTGTGATTGGGCACCGCCAGGCCGAACGGCACGATCAACGCCCCGCGCTCCAGCTCATCGTTGAGCAGTGTCCGTCGAGCAATCGCCACCCCCATCCCGGCGATGGCCGCTTCGATCGTCAGGTGATTGCGATTGAAGGTATGCCCGCGTCGCACATCCGCACCCTCGAAGCCGATGGCGTTGAGGTAAAACTCCCATTCCGCGTACTCGTAGCTGCCGCGCCAGGCGGTGATGTCGTGCAGCAAGGGAAAGTGCATCAGGTCCGCCGGACCATGCAGTGGTGGACGACCACGCAACAGGCTCGGCGCGCACACCGGAAAAATCTGTTCATCAAGCAAGGCTGTGGATAACAGTCCCGGATAACTGCCGTCGTTCAGGTCGATCGCCAGGTCGAAGTCACCTTCATGCAACGGCACGCTGCTGTCCTCGGCCACCAGGCGCAACTGGATGTCCGGAAAACGCTGCTGCAAACGCGGCAGTCGCGGCGTCAGCCATTTACTCAGGAACGACGGAATCGAACGCACCCGCAGAATCCCGCTGATCATGCCCGCGTCCAGTCGCCGCAATTCCGCGTCGATGCTGCCAAAGGCCTCGTTGACGGTTATGGCCAGGCGCTGGCCCTCTGCGCTCAGCTCCACTCCGCGGGGGCGGCGGTGAAACAGGCGAAAGCCCAGGCGTTCTTCCAGCTGGCGGATCTGCTGGCTGACCGCCCCCGGTGTGATGTGCAGCTCTTCGGCGCAGCGGGTGAACGACAGGTGCCGCGCGGCACAGGCAAACACGTTCAGCCAGACATACGTCTGGGCGTGTAATTGACGGCTCATCGTTTAGTCCTGCTAAAGGATGTCTTAGGAATTTTCGTTGGTCACGCAGGCTCGTGACAGGCAGTATCGCCCAAATTGCGCTTGTCCTACAGAAATGGCAGCGATTTCCCTTCCATTGCGTGTGCAGGCTTTAGCATGGCTATCAGTGTTTTCGATCTCTTCAAAGTGGGTATCGGCCCGTCCAGTTCCCATACCGTCGGTCCGATGCGCGCTGCCGCAACCTTTGCCCAAGCGCTGGTCGATCACGGTTTTCTGGCCGACGTGCGACGCGTGGAAATCCGTCTCTATGGTTCTCTTTCAGCGACCGGCGTCGGCCACGCGACGGATCGCGCCTGCGTCATGGGCCTGATGGGCGAATGGCCCGACCGCATCGATCCAACCACCATCGACAGCCGCATTCACACCCTGCGCGAAACCGGCAAACTGTGCCTTGCAGGCGTTGCGCAAATTGCCTTCGACTGGCAACGCGATCTCCTGCTACTGGACGAAAGCCTGCCCTACCACCCCAACGCCATGTCCCTGACAGCCTTCGGTGAAACCGGCGAACTGTTCGAGCAGACCTACTACTCGGTGGGCGGCGGTTTTATCATCGAAGCCGCCGAAGCCGAATCCGGGATCGCGCCGGCCGGCGACGTGGTGCTGCCTTACGATTTCTCCAGCGCCGCCGAACTGCTCAAACTCTGCAACGAGCACGGGCTGCGAGTGGGCGAACTGATGATGGCCAACGAACGGGCATGGCGCAGTGACGCGGAAATCCGCCAGGGCCTGTTGCATATCTGGTCGGTGATGCGCGAATGCGTCGAGCAGGGTTTGCGCCACGAAGGCATCTTGCCCGGCGGCCTGAGTGTTCCGCGTCGAGCGGCGAAACTGCATCGCAGCCTGCAGGAAATCGGCAAGCCGAATGTCATTACGTCCACCTTGTCAGCGATGGAATGGGTCAACCTGTACGCCCTTGCCGTGAACGAAGAAAACGCGGCCGGCGGGCGCATGGTCACGGCGCCGACCAACGGCGCGGCGGGGATCATTCCGGCGGTGCTGCACTACTACATGAAATTCAATGCCGATGCGTCTGACGATGACGTGGTCGCATTTTTCCTGGGTGCAGCTGCCGTCGGCATCCTGTGCAAGAAAAACGCTTCGATCTCCGGTGCCGAAGTCGGCTGCCAGGGTGAAGTCGGCTCCGCTTGCGCCATGGCCGCCGCTGGCCTGGCAGAGGTGCTTGGCGCCACCCCGGAGCAGCTGGAAAACGCCGCCGAAATCGGCCTGGAACACAACCTCGGCCTCACCTGCGACCCGGTTGGCGGACTGGTGCAAGTGCCGTGTATCGAGCGCAACGCGATCGCCGCGGTCAAGGCCATCAATGCCACGCAAATGGCCCTGCGCGGCGACGGCAAACACTTCATTTCCCTGGACCGGGTGATCCGCACCATGCGCGACACCGGGGCCGACATGCATGACAAGTACAAAGAGACGTCGCGGGGCGGACTGGCGGTGAACTGGGTGGAATGTTGACCGTTTTGGAGGCACGTCGAGGTTAATTGCCCTGAAACGTGCAGAAAACGCGGCCCCCCGTAGGAGCGAGCTTGCTCGCGAAAAACCCTCAGGCGCCGCAAACCATCTGGTTTGACGCGTTATCGTTCACGACCATCGCGAGCAGGCTCGCTCCTACAGAACGTGTTTTTTGTCCGACAATTTTCCGGCATGGGCCTTGCTACTTCCATGCTGGAACAATGATGGCGAGATGGCCGGTGGTCTGGCGTTGCGAACCAACCCGATCATGGCCGGTCAACAACTGCACGTTCAATCAGGCGGTGACGCATCATGGACAACCCTTTCCAGCTCATTACCGATGCCTTTGCAGCGGATTACCAGATCAACCTGAGCATTCAGGGCCTGGACGGCCGCATCATGCTGACCCTGTCCAACAGTGGCCGCGTGGTGGCCAAACGCATGATCAGCGCCGAACAACGCAATGACCCCGAGCGCCTGAAACGATTGGTGCAAAGCATTCAGTTCGGCATTGCCATCGAACAGGGCCACTGCGCCGTGGCCATCCTCGAATCAATGACCGACGGCGGCACGCGCAGCCTGCCCCCACCAGCCAGTGACCGCCACCGACCCACCATGGGGCTTTAAAGCTCGCCCTTTTCTACTTCCGGATGTTCACTGGAGCCCTTACCTGTTTTGCGGTGCGGGTTCTCAATCTTCACCGAAGGAAATTGCGACGAAGCGTAACGCACCACCAGAATCGCAAACGCCAACAGCAGAATCCCGCCGCACAGGTAGATGATCCCCAGGTCCGGCGGGTTGTGGTGCGAAACGTTGGAAATCAGCAGCCGCGTCAGCGCGGTGATCGCCACGTAGATCAGGAAGCGCACGGGCATGTGGTTGGTCTTGAAGTAAATCCCGACCATCGCCCCCAGTTCCAGGTAGATGAACAGCAGCAAGATGTCATCGATCTTGATGTGCCCTTCTTCGATCATCCCGAGAAATTCCATCACCGCCGCCCATGCGGTCACCGCACCAATGGCGAACAACGCCAGGTAGTGAAAGGTTTCGACAAACAGATTGCCCAGGGACTCGGCCAGTTCATGCACGTTCTGCCGCAGTTTTTCGGCCCAGTTGATTTTCACGATGATGCTTCCTTAGGTCGGCTCGACCGGATGATGCGGGTTGGACGTGACGGTTTTTCTGCATGCAGAAAAAAGGCCAGCCCATGATGGCGAGCCGCTCGGGATTGTGCGCCGTGGCGTTTGGTCGCACCTGTGCAGCGCCTCGCCTGACAAATCCCGAATCCGGTCTACATTAAAAAGCCACTACCCAAAAGGCAGGGATTCGCTTATCCTTTAGCTGTATATAGATACAGTAGTCGAAATCGACAACCAATGTGAAGGCATGTGAGGTGGTGAATGGCCGTCGAAGTGGTATACCGCAGCAGCCGAGATCTGGAGCGCTTGTTCATGGATAAAGCCGAAGCTGACCGTCATGACAAAATGCTCGAACTGGCCGAATTGCTGGCTGAAGTGTTGCAAAAAGCCGTTCCGTCCCTGACCGAGCAGCAAGTGGAAGAAGCCGGGATCTACATGGCGAAAAATCGCGACGTGTTCGCCAAGGCGTTCAAGAGCCAGCCGGACGCCCTGTCCGAACTGCTCAGCGCACCGGTTGAAGTCGCACAACCTGTTGCGGCAACCGAGGTCGTTGAGGCCGCTGAGCCGGTCACCCCGGCCAAGCCTGCCAAGGCCCCAAAAGCCGCCAAATAGGCAAAGCCCGAATTGAACAGGCCCTGAGTCGAATGACCCAGGGCCTTTTTCATGCCTGTGGAAAACTCATGCCAGTTTCACCGGTACAACACCTTCTCCGCCAACTCGTCGGCTACCCGTGCGGGGGAGCGTTTTTCCGCCTGGGCGTGGGCGAACACTTCAGTCAGGCGCGAGCTGATTTTCGACAGGTGCGCGGTGATGGTCGACAGTTCCTCGCCGCGGTGCTTGAGCGACACGTAAATCAGTCCGCCGGCGTTTATCACGTAATCAGGTGCGTACAGGATGCCGCGACGTTCCAGTTGGTCGGCAACATCCAGATGGGTCAGCTGATTGTTCGCCGAACCGGCCACTGCCGAGCAGCGCAGTTGCGTCACGCTGTGGCTGTTCAGCACTCCGCCCAAACCGCACGGAGCAAGAATATCGCAAGGCGTACTGAGCAGTGCGTCGTTGGCGATGGGGTGAGCCCCGAGTTGCTCCATCGCCAGTTGCACCTTGCCGTGATCGATATCGCTGACCAGCAGTTCGGCCCCGGCGGCGTGCAACTGTTCTGCCAGGGCATAACCGACGTTGCCCAGGCCTTGAATGGCGACGCGCAGGCCTTCGAGGTTATCGCTACCCAGTCGCGCCATCGCCGTGGCGCGAATGCCGGTGAATACGCCCATCGCCGCGTGTGGCGCAGGGTCGCCCGCCGCGGTGGTGCTGGTGACATGCTGGGTCTGCTGGGCGATGCAATCCATGTCCGCCACTGAGGTGCCACTGTCGATGGCCGTGATGTAGCGCCCGTCGAGCTGATTGATACAGCGCCCGAAGGCTTCGAACAGCGCCGCGCGGTTGGCCACATGAACGGGGCGAATGATCACCGCCACGCCGCCGCCCTGGGCCAGGCCGGCCAGTGCCGCCTTGTAACTCATGCCTTGGGCAAGGCGCACCGCATCCTCGACCGCAGACTCGTCGCTGGGATAGGCAAGGTAACGACAACCACCCAGGGCAGGCCCCAGCCGGCTGTTATGAATGGCAATGACCGCCTTCAACCCGGTGACCGAGTCAACGCTCAGATGCAGCGATTCAAGGCGAGTGCTTTGCATGAGAGCGAACATCGTAGGGCTCCCGAATCACTTCTTGTAGTCGCCAGTATAGGCTTGCGCCCAAAAATTGCAGAAGCGCACCGGAATAAGCACGGCCCCGATGCAGGCTTTCGGAAATAACCCGTGGTCGCTCTTGTACGGTACTGGACGAATGCCGGAGAGGGGGCTAAAACGAGGCATTGCCCGGAGATTTTGATGACCCCGCGCCAATCGTTCTTCGCCTGTCTGCAACGTTCACCGCCCGCGCTGTTCGAGGCGGCACTGTGGATTGCGGCCGAGCACGACAGCGAGGTGGAACCGCAAGCGCTGCTGGCCGATTTCCAGGCGTTGCAACAACGGGTCAGCGGTGGCTTGCCGATGCTGCCGGTCAGTGAACTGGCCCAACCGCTGCTGCGGCGCATGAATGACCTTGGCTTCGCCCAGGACGACTTCACGCCATTGCGCCCGCAAGTGGCACTGCTCGACAAGGTACTGGAGCGCCGACGAGGACAACCCTTGACGCTGGGGCTGATTGCGCTGGAGTTGGCCAAGGGCCTGGAAATTCCCATGGTCGGGGTCAACTTCCCCGGGCATTTCCTGCTGCGGGTGCCGGGCGCCGATCATTTGCTCGACCCCTGCGGCGGCCGTCGCCTTTATCCCAACGATTGTCGGGAGTTGTTGCTCTGCCAGTACGGCCCGAACATCAAGCTCAGCGCCGAGCACCTGGAAACCGCCGAGCCAGTGCAGATGCTGCAACGGCTGTCGCGCAACCTGCGCCAGTTGTACCTGTCCCACGACGACGTCATCAATGCCTTGATCGACGCCGAACGCGTCCTGGAACTGGGCAACGCCAGCGCCGCCGACTATCTGGCCCGGGCCAGCCTGTACCAACGGCTGGACTGTCCGAACGCCGAGCGTTTTGACCTGGAGCATGCGCTGCTGCTCAGCGACGATCCGATCCAGCGGATTCGCCTGACGGAGCGGCTGGGGCATTTGCCGCCGAACTCCATCGTTCACTGATCACAAATCATTGTGGGAGCGAGCCTGCTCGCTCCCACATTGGAACGGTGTGAGGTTTCAGGGCGTGTCTGGCTGGTTCGCCGGATGCGCCTTGATGAACGCCGGGTGCGTCGCCGCCAATGCCGCCACTCGCCGGATGCGTGGATAAGCCTCAAGAGAAACATTGAAACGCTCGGCCGCGTACAGCTGCGGGATCAGGTAGACGTCCGCCAGCCCGGGTTCGGGGCCGAAGCAGTAACCGTCATCACCGATCAACTGCTCCACCGTGGCCAGCCCTTGGCCGATCCAGTGACCGATCCACTCCACCACCTGCGGTTCGTCGTGGCCCGACTGGCGCAGCCGATTGAGCACGCTGACGTTGTGCAGCGGGTGTACATCGCAGCCGATCACTGCCGCCACGCCGCGCTCGTGAGCACGGGCAGCCAGGTCTTTGGACAGCAGCGGGACCTGTGGAAAACGTTCCTCCAGGTACTCGATGATCGCGGGAGACTGGATCAGCAACTCGCCTTCATCGGTGCGCAAGGCCGGCACGCGGCCCTGCGGGTTGATGCCCAGATAAGGCGGCTGACGATGCTCGCCACCCTGCGGTGCGATCAGGTTGACTGGCAAGGATTGATAATCCAGGCCCTTGAGCGCCAACGCGATACGCACCCGGTACGAAGATGTCGAACGGTAGTAGGTATAGAGTTCCATGCCCCGCTCCTGTTAGCGCGCCGGCAGCACTTTGCCGCGGCATTCGCCGAAACCGATGGAAGCAAAACCGTCGCGGCGGCAACGGCCGCGCAGGATGATTTCGTCACCGTCCTCAAGGAATTTACGCACCTCGCCCGAGGCCAGTTCGATCGGCTTTTTACCGCCTTCGGTGATTTCCAGCAGGCTGCCGAACTGACCGCTCTGCGGCCCCGACAGCGTGCCCGAGCCGAACAAGTCACCCGCCTGCAATTGGCAACCATTGACGCTGTGGTGCGCGACCATTTGTGCCACGGTCCAGTACATGTGCCCGGTGTTGCTCAGGGTCAGGCGATGGGCTGGCAGGTTCTGTTCACGCATGGCCTCGGTGAGCAGCAACACTTCCAGTTCGATGTCGAACGCGCCAGCGGCTTGGTCGCGCTTGTCGAGCAGGTACGGCAGCGGCTGCGGATCGCCTTGGGGACGTGCAGGCTGGGCACGACGGAACGGCTCCAGCGCTTCGGCGGTGACCACCCACGGCGAGATGCTGGTGATGAAGCTTTTCGACAGGAACGGCCCCAGCGGCTGGTATTCCCAGGCCTGGATGTCCCGTGCCGACCAGTCGTTGAGCAGGCAGAAACCGGCGATGTGGTCGGCGGCGTCGCCAATGGCAATCGAGTCGCCCATGTCGTTACCCTGGCCGATCCAGATGCCCAGTTCCAGTTCGTAGTCCAGGCGCGCGCAAGGGCCGAACGTCGGTTCGCTCTGACCGGCCGGCAGCGTCTGGCCTTTCGGGCGGCGCACATCGGTGCCGGACGGGCGAATGGTCGACGCACGACCGTGGTAGCCGATTGGCACGTACTTGTAGTTCGGCAGCAACGGGTTGTCCGGGCGGAACAGTTTGCCGACGTTCTGCGCGTGCTCGATGCCGACGTAGAAGTCGGTGTAATCGTTGATTTTCGCCGGCAGGTGCATCTCGCAATCCGCCGCCAGTGGCAGCAGTTTTGCGCCCTGGGCTTCGATCTTGCCGTGCAGGGTGCTGCCCTCGGCGAACAGTTCCAGCAAACGCTCGCGCAGCGCGACGCGAGCCTCGCGGCCCAGTTCGAAGAACGCATTCAACTGGCCGCCACAGGTGGCCTCGACGGCAGCCTTCGCGGCGCCATTGAACAATCCGGCCTCCAGGGCCGCTTGCAGATCAAAGATATGCTCGCCAATCGCCACGCCACTGCGCGGTGCCGAGCCGTTGAGGCTGAACACGCCCAGCGGCAGGTTTTGCAGGGGGAAGTCCGCGTGGCCGTTGGCGGATGCAACCCAGCTGCGAGTGATGGAAGTCTGCGTCATGGGTTATCTCCGGGTCGGGTCGAAAGTGGCGGGCAGCGTAGCCCAGCAGGCGTCGTAGGTGTTTTGCAGTTGCGGGCAATCAAGGGCGAAACTGCTTGGGCGCAACACCTGGCTGGTCTCGAACATGAACGCCATGGTGTTGTCGATTTTCGCCGGCTTTAGCTCAGCGTTGATCGCTTTGGTGCAAGTCTCTCCGTCGGGACCGTGGGCGCTCATGCAGCTGTGCAACGATGCGCCGCCGGGCACAAAGCCTTCAGCCTTGGCGTCGTATTCGCCCTGGATCAACCCCATGAATTCGTTCATCAGGTTGCGATGGAACCACGGCGGACGGAAGGTTTTCTCGGCCACCATCCAGCGTGGAGGGAAGATCACGAAGTCGAGGTTGGCCAGGCCGTGAACGCTGGTCGGCGAGGTCAGCACAGTGAAGATCGACGGATCGGGGTGATCGAAACTGACGGTGCCGATAGTGTTGAATCGGCGCAGGTCATATTTGTACGGCACGTTGTTACCGTGCCAGGCGACCACGTTGAGCGGCGAATGATTGAGCTCGCAAGCCCACAACTGGCCGAGGAATTTCTGCACCAGCGTGGTGGGTTGTTGCAGGTTTTCGTAGGCCGCCACCGGGGTCAAAAAGTCCCTCGGATTGGCCAGACCATTGCTGCCAATCGGCCCCAGGTCCGGCAGACGCAGCGGTGCGCCATGGTTTTCGGCGACGTAACCGCGGGCTTGCGGGTCGAGCAGTTCGATGCGGAATTTAAGGCCGCGAGGCAGTACGGCAATTTCCAGCGGCTCCAGTTCAAGCACGCCCAGTTCCGTGGCGATGCGCAGGCGCCCCAGTTCAGGCACCAGCAACATCTCGCCGTCAGCATTGAAGAACGCGCGCTCCATGGAACGGTTGGCGCGGTAGTTGTAGATGCTGATCCCGGCCGGTTTTTCTGCGCCCGAGTTGGCGGCCATGCTCACCAGGCCGTCGATGAAATCGGTCGGCTCGACGGGAATGTCCAGCGGGTTCCAGCGCAGGCGGTTGGGGGTCACCTCACCCAGCGGGCCGCCGGCCAGTTGCCGGTCCAGTTTGACGAATGCCGGATGATTGGCCGACGGCTGAATGCGGTACATCCAGGTCCGTCGCGCTTCGCTGCGCGCCATGGTGAACGCCGTGCCGGAGAACAGTTCGGTGTAAAGGCCGTACGGGGCTTTTTGCGGGGAGTTCTGGCCGACAGGCAGTGCGCCGGGCAACGCTTCGCTGCTGAATTCGTTGCCGAAGCCTGACTGGTAGGCCAGCGCTGGCGTCGTTGAATCGGGGTTCATGGAGCCTCCTGAACAGGGAGTCGGCAGTGGCCGCTCGCTCTGTTGCAGAGGTCGAGGCACGCCTGGGTTGTTTTTATCGTAATTTGATTACGCATAACGTAATTTGATTGGTATTGACCGTCAAGCTATAAAGACGCCCATTCGTCCCGGGATCCCAGCCACCATGGAAAAAACCAGCGACAACAACGGTAAACAGAAAGTCCGCTCGGCCGAGGTTGGCACCGACATCCTCAAGGCCCTGGCCGAGTTGTCGCCTTCGACTTCGCTGTCGCGCCTGGCCGAACACGTGCAGATGCCGGCGAGCAAGGTTCACCGCTATTTGCAGGCCTTGATCGCCAGCGGATTCGCCGAACAGAACGCCGCCACCAACCATTACGGCCTGGGCCGCGAAGCCCTGCGCGTAGGGTTGGCGGCACTCAACAGTATGGACGTGCTGAAAGTCGCCGCCCTGCCCCTGGCTGAACTGCGCGATGACTTGAACGAAACCTGTTTCCTGGCGGTGTGGGGCAATCAGGGCGCGACCGTGGTGCATATCGAACCGGCGGTGCGTGCGGTGACCGTGGTGACACAACTGGGCTCGGTGTTGCCATTGCTCAGCTCTTCGACGGGACTGGTGTTTGGCGCCTACCTGCCTGCGCGTGAAACCGTGGATCTGCGTGAACAGGAACTGCAAAACGTTACCGCCCACGCCTTGGCGGATGATCAGGCCTACACAACGATGTGCGAACAGATCCGCCATCGGGGCCTGCATCATGTGCATGGACTCTTGATGCCCGGAGTGGATGCCTTGTCGGCACCGGTGTTCAACGCCATGGGCAGGATCACGGCAGTACTGACCGTGGTCGGGCCGACCTCGCTGTTTCATGCCGATGAAAACGGCCCGGCGGCGCAGCGGTTACTGGCTGCGACGCGGGCCGTCAGTTGGAGAATGGGCTACGAAAGTCCCTGAGTATCAGATCAGGAAATCCGGAGCAATTTCGATTACAAGGTCACTGATGTCCTTGATCGTCAGTTGCGGATGCAAATCAGATTCCCGGGAACTGTAGGCGATCGAATAAACACCCAGTCCTTCGCCGTGATAGTAAGGAATTTCATCATGTTGAAAATGAGCAAAGATATCTTCGGCCAGACTTCTGGATTGAAGTATCTTTCGCCCGTCCGACTCAGTCACAAAGCTGGTCAAGTACACATTATCAATATTGATTTCCGGGATCTGATACTTTAACGCTGCGTGGACCTGCTCGATACCAGAAACCTTGACCGAGCGTTTTGAGAGGTTGATTGAGGGCGCATCGGTCAACCAACGGACGGTATCCATTACTATTTCTTCAAACTCTAGCAAATCCAGCCCTTTAACCTGATACTCCGGCTCGAAAGAATAACGCCGTTTGAAGATTCCATTGATAACCTGGACATAAGTAGGCAGCGACTCTTTCTCAACCCACTCCAGCGTCTCATCGAATAACGTCCTGGACTCAATGACGTCGGCGTCAATACTCTCACCCAACGTATTCAGATAGGTCGTGAACGGGTTGATCCCGAGTTTCCCCAGGCGTTCAACCAACAGCACCTCGACGGCGAAATCCGCACGAATACGCTTCAATAGAACAATTTTACTGGTAGAAAAAAAACTGTCACTCATACAGACTTCCTGTCACGGTTAAAGAACCGAGCATCCTGCTCGAACTGTCGTTCAACATACTGACATCGCAAACACTTGCTTGTTTGTCAGCGCCGACGACCATACTAATCAACACAGTTATTTATGCACGCGACCATATGTTTTAATTCATTTCCCGACTAAAAACCAACAACTACCAGGCCTGCATTATAAATCCCAACTTCTTTGCCATGGCAACTGCCTGTGTACGCCGTTCCACACCCAACTTGCTGTGAATGCGCCGGGCATGGGTTTTCACCGTATGCAGCGAAATGAACAGCTGCTCGGCAATTTGCTGATTGGAATTACCCTGGGCAATCAGGCCGAGCACTTCCAGTTCCCTACTGCTCAGCAGGCTGGCATCCGGGGCCAGCGCGGTCACCGTCTCCTCGCCTTGCAAACGACAGATCAGGTTCGGCTGGCGCAAGTTCAAATCCCGCAATGCCTGTTGTCCCTGACAACGCTTGACCAACGCCAGCCCGGCCTCCAGCGCTGCGTGAGCCGTGTCCGGCTCACCCGTCAGGTCCGCCACTTCGCAGATTGCCAATTGCAGTTCCGTTTCCAGCGCCAGCATGGCGTGTTGTTGCGCGTGTTCGAGTAACGCCTTGAGTCGATCCAGTGGACGTTGCACCAGTTGCAGTTGAGCCTCGGCCAACACCAACTGGTATTCGATACGCGCAATCAGTTGCAGCGTGGCCGGTGGTGCCTGGCGCGCGTTGGCCCCACGATAATGACGCAAGACCCGGGTCAGCGCTTCCCGGGCCAGCTCCGGGCGCCCTTGTTGCAGCCAGAAATGACTGCTGATTTGCAGCAGCACGCCGCGATAAACCGTGTCGGGGATCTGCCGTTGCTGCATCAACCGTTCGGCCTCGCGCAGACGATCAAATGCATGGGCGTAATCACGTTGGTTGGCCGCCAGTTGCGCCTGCCCGAGAAACCCGTACAGCACATGCTTGTCCTGACTGTGGAGGCAGTCATCGAGGCCCGCCTGGAAACATTCACCGGCCAATTCATCCTGGCCCTGGCACAAGGCCAAGCGCCCACGTCGCAGGGCGATTCGTCCCAGCAGCGGCGTCGGTCGATCAGCCTGCCGTCCGAGCATTTCATGGATGTCGGCCAGCAACTGGCCTGCTCGCCGCGGTGCGCCACGCTGCTCCAGCAACTGCGCATGATCGAGTTCGAGCAAGCCTTCAAACAGCAACGAGCCTTGCGCCCGTGCCAGGCACAGGGCATCACGATTGAAGGCCTGGGCGGCATCGAGGTCGGCGTTGAGCAGTGCTTGCTGGGTCAGCCCGGACAGACACAACAACCGTGCGGGCCATGCCTCGGCCGCCAGTTCGTCCAGCGCCTCGATAAAATGCGCCCGTGCCGCCGGCAGGCGTCCCTGCAAATGCAGCAACCAACCCTGTTGCGCCTGCCAACGCGCCAGCAGTTGGCGTTGCAAGGATGCCGTCGGCTGCGGGGCAAATCGGGACAGTTGCCCAATGCAGGCAGCCGCCTGCTCGAAACGCCCGGCAAACAGCAACGCCGCGGTGATCAACCCCACCCGTTGCGGCGTGCCCAGGGTCAACTGTTCACCCAGCTGCTCGTGCAGCTTGAGTAACCAGCTGACGTTCTGACGCTTGAACAGATGCTCAAAACTGAAGTGTTGCAACAGGCTGACCGCGACCTCGTGCTCTTGCGCCAGCAACGCCTGCTCGAAGGCGCCCTGCCAGTCTTCTTCGGCGCTGAACCATTGGCACGCGCGGCGATGCCAGGAGCGCCCGGCCGGGGTCGGTTCTTCACGCATCTCCCGGGCCAGTGGCTCGAAGACCCGCAACCACTCGACGGAGTCTTCCCAGGGTTCAATGAAGCAGCCCATGTCCTGCAACGCGTTCAGCCACTGCGCGCCCTCACCCGTGCCGAAAAGATGCTCGCACAAGCTGGCGTTGAAGCGTGGCAGATGAACCAACACCTTCCAGACCTCAACCAACTCCGACGGCAAAGTGTTGAACAACTCGTGTTGCAGATAATCGAGCAATGTCGCCGAACGCCCCTGCTCACCCGACCACGGACAACCATTGAGCAATGCGATCCGCACGCCAGCGCACCAGCCACCACTGCGCTGAGCCACCCTTTTGGCGGTTTGTGCCGCCAGGGCCGGCTCGACATGACCGAGCAACTGCCCGACCTCGGCCTCGGTAAACGCCAGCGTCCGGCCTTCGCACTCGTACAACTCATCATCGAGCAGCAGCCGCGGCCAGTTGCAGGGTGGTCGTCGACGGGAGCTCAGCCACCAGGTCAGCGCCGGGCTGTCGACGGCCAACAGGCGATCGAGCATCCGGTCGAGTTCCGGATTGGGTGCTCGACAGTAATCATCGATAAACAGCCAGGTCGGTGCCTGTAATCGGGCCAGATGCGCCAACAGCCCGGGCTCATCCGTCGAGGGCAGACCCAGCGCTTGCGTCAGGCGCAATAGTAAATCGGCTGCACTCAACGACGCCCCCGCCAGCGGCAGCCAACAGATCCGAGCGTGCTCCGGCGCCCGCAGCAGGCATTCGGTAAGCAACGCGCTCTTGCCACTACCGGCCGGTGCGCAAAGCAACTTCACCCGAGCGGTCGAAACCAGCATGGGCTCGATCAGTCGCTCGCGGGACAGATGATGGGACGACAGTCGGGGCAGGAAGCCAGGGCGGTCCAGACAGTGCGTCATTGCAGTCATTGTGGTGCGCCTTTTTTATAATTCTGGCGCCACCCTAGCCCCCTCCCGAGCGCTTGTTGAAGAAGTATTCAACACACTGATCGACCGCTATAAAAAAGGTGACCGCAAAGTCACCCTTTTGTGTAAGACCCTGTAGGAAACCTACCTGACTCCCGTGCTCCGCAAGGCTGCTGGAGTGTAGTCCCCCGCTTTTGCATCGATATTGAATTCGAAGCTGCGTTTCTCTTCGTTCTTCATTCCCAGGGCGATATAGCGACCGGCGATCAGGTCATAGAGCGCTTCGACGGTGTAGGCCGGCACCTGGTGATCGTAGTAGAACTGGGCATGCCCTTCGGCGACGCGCCAGAGTTGGCCACGCCCGTCGTAGTGGTCGGCCAGCGCCACTTGCCAGCTGTCTTCGTCGATGTACATGTGGCGCTTGGCGTACACGTGACGCTCGCTCGGCTTGACCGTGGCGACGACTTCCCAGACACGGTGCAACTCGTAGCGGGTCAGGTCCTGATTGATGTGCCCGGCCTTGATCACATCGGTGTACTTGAGGTTGGGCGAGTCGAGCTTGTAGCTGTTGTAGGGAATGTACATCTCCTTCTTGCCGATCAGTTTCCAATCGTAGCGATCCGGCGCGCCGGAAAACATGTCGAAGTTATCGGTAGTGCGCAGGCCGTCGGATGAGGTGCCAACACCGTCATAAGCGACCTGCGGCGCACGCCGTACCCGGCGCTGGCCAGCGTTGTAGATCCAGGCCTTGCGCGGTTCCTTGACCTGGTCGAGGGTCTCGTGGACCAGCAACACGTTGCCCGCCAGCCGCGCCGGCGCGGTCACTTCCTGCTTGAAGTAGTTGAGGACGTTATCGTCGCTGCCCGGTTTCAGATCGCTGAGCAACGACGGCACGGCGACTTCGTCCTTGAAGCGGATCACCGTGAAGTCGCCATTGGACTGCGGTGTTGCCTGGGTGATGGTGCGTCGCAGATTGCCGCCGTGGTAACGAGTGACATGGTTCCAGATCACTTCCACGCCATTCTTCGGAATCGGGAATGCGTAGTAGCGATTACCAGTGAAGTTGGCCAGACCGTTACCCTCGTTGATCGGTGTTACGTTCAGCGCACTGCGCTTGGCCGACTCATAGATTTCTGCCGGTAACGCCACGGTGCGATGGCTCGGGTAGACCGGAATCTTGTAGGTCTCTGGATAGCGCTTGAACATTGCGATCTGGCCGTCGGAGAGTTTGTCCTTGTACTTGTCGACAGTCGCCGCGGTGATCACGAACAACGGCTTTTCGTTGGCGAACGGGTCGGCCAGGAAACCTTTGCTGTCCACCGCGCCAGCGTTTTTCGGGATGCCGCCGGTCCAGGCCGGAATCGAGCCATCGGCATTGCCGGCCTTCTCGGCACCGAGCGGTGTAAGGCTGGTGCCGAGCGTGTTGGCTTCTTGCGGCGACACCGCCGCCATCACGTTGGCGGCCAGCAGACTCAGGGCCAGAACGGTGCCCAATTGCAGAATCATCTTGCGCATTGAATTCATCCTTTTCAGCCAGATCAGAAGTTCACACCAAAGCTCAACGCCACGAAGTCACGGTCGGTGAGGACGTTGTAGTCGCCGCCGAAAAAGTCGGTGTAACTGAGGCTGGCGGTATAGGTGTTGCGATAGTCCGCATCGACACCGAGGCTGATGGCCTTGGCGCCTTCGTTGAACAGACCGTTGGGACCAAAGCCCGCGACGTCGTGGGACCACGAGAGGTTGGGCCTGACGTTGATCCCGGCGATGAGGTTGTTGTAGTCGAGGATGGCCCGGGCGCGATAACCCCATGAAGTCGAGGTTACGAAGCCGTCGGTATCGCCGCCGAATCCATACTGGCCATACACCGAGTCGCGGCCGTAGCGCAGTTTGCTGCGCGCCTCCAGACCACCGACCCGAACCACCGCCGCCTCGCCCACCAGGGTCAGGCGATCCGCACCCGCGACCTGATCGATGAAGTGCGTCAGGGTGCTCTGGATCTGCGTCACTTCCTTGCGGCGATAGCCTTTGTTGTCAGCCCCGGGTGACGTGGCGATCGGTGATGCCGCACCACCTGCAATCGGATTGAGCATGGCCAGGGTCAGGTCATTGGTGTTGACCTGCACCGGGGCGTTGGGACGGTAGCTGATTTCCCCGCTCCACGCGGTGCCGGTGGACAAGGTGGTGGCGAAGCTGGCACCGTAGAGGCGGATGTCCTCCGGGTATTCGAGGTAATACTGGCCGCGACCGAGCATCACACTTTGGGCCAGGCCTGAACCGGTGCCGGGCGCGATGCGGTTGGCGGTGGCAACGATTCCCGGAATGCTTGCCAGCGTACCGGGGCCGGCGGTGGTGGTCCCGACATTCGGTGAACGGCTGTGGTAGTTCATGAAGTACAGGCCGTACTCGGTGTCGTCCCCCAGCCAGCGCAGCGCCGTACCCCACTGCCCGGAATCCCGGGCATCGCGGTCACCGCCACGGGGCACGATCACCCCCTCCTTGCTGACCTCGAAGCCCTGACCAAAGGCAGCCGCAATCGGCTGCAAGGGTGCAATGGCCGGGTTGGCAACGGTGTAGCCCTTGTTGCAGCCGTCCGCCACCACGTCGACACCAAAGAAAGTGCCGCAATTATCGACGACCGTCTGGTCCCATTCCAGTTGATAGAAGCCTTCCACGGTCAGCTTTTCCGTCAGCCCCTGGGAGGCAAACAACATGTTGACCGGGATCAGGCCTTCCTTGATCTCGGCGCCAGGACGACGGAACGCGGACACGTCGACCGGATTGATGCTGTTGATCGAGTTGCCGATGAACGTGCTCTCCCCCCAACTGACCACCTGCTTGCCGGCGCGGACCGTGCCCGGCAAATCGGCGAGGGAGTAGTTGTGATAGACGAAAGCGTCGAGGATTTGTCCGCCTGAAGACTTGGCGCCTTCTTTGCGATTGTGATCGCTGATGTCCTTGAAGGGGCGGCTTTCATCCTTGAGTTCAAAGTCGTACCAGTACTTGCCTCGCACAAACGCACCGGTGTCGCCGTACTTCAGTTCGAGGTCGTGAATACCCTTGAAGATCTTCGAGAAGGTTTCACCTTTCTTGAAATTCAATCGCCCGTCGTCACCGGTCGAAGACTGGCCGGAGCCGCCGTTGACGATGCCCACCAGGGATTTATCCGCATCACGCATGCCCCAGCTCGCGCCGACCGACAACGAGGAGTCGAACGTCCCCTCGATCTCCCCGATGTTGAATGAAAGGGCCTGCGCCTGGGCGCAACAGCCTAATGCGACTGCAACCGCCAGCGCCTGCGGTGTGAAGATGGCGCGCATTGTTGTTTTTGTCATGCGTCTTCCCCGGTGAGTGACAGAAGGCCTCACCCTACTGCCGGGCACCGGGGTCGATAAGCGCACCAAGGAGGTATTCGTGGTGTACCTCTAAAGGATGACTGGCACAGACGACGAGCACCCGAATCCTGACTGTTGCCGGGGCTGCAACAGTGCATGTCGGGAATTGGTATTTTTCCTACAGCGCCGAGGGCTTATTCTTACCTCACTGTCACAGTAAACCACCGCAGGCACCCTGTACCCGCCTGCGCCGTGACTGAGAGACTTCAGATGAATCGAGGATTCGGTTCGTCACCCTGTGTTCACTGACGTTGATTTGTAGCTCCTGATCCAACGTCTTACTTTGGCCGCTGCGTTTGCAGCGGCCTTTTTTATGGGCGATGGTTTTTGATAATTAACAGCTGCCAGTCAGTGACCCCGGAGCATCCAGGTAAAACTTCTCATGCCTACATTTCTTTCAGAAAGTACCTACAAGCATAGGTAAACACCAAAAGCACTCGAGTCTTTAAGTTGAACAGCAAGTCGGCGAACGACTTTTATCTTCGTCCGACTTCAAACTTACTTATTGCGAGTGCAACCATGAAATCCATCAACTACATCCGGTATCGTTCAACCAGAAGTTTCAACAGTCGAATACGCTTTCTGATTCTTCACTACACGGCCGCTGACTTTTCAAGTTCTGTCAATGCCCTGACTGGCCCCAATGTCAGCGCGCATTATCTGGTTCCAGATATCACGGACCCCAGTTACCTGAAGGCCGGCCATACCGGGCAGGAAGTTTTCAGCCTGGTGGATGAAACCTATCGCGCGTGGCACGCAGGTGTCAGTCAGTGGGGTAGCCGCAGCAATCTGAACGATACGTCCATCGGCATTGAAATCGTCAACCTGGCGACCGACAACAAGGGCGAATTCACCTTTCCGCCGTATCACCCCGAGCAGATTGTTGCGATTGAACAACTGGCGCTGAGTATCCTCATGCGCTACCCGGATATCACGCCGACGCAGGTTCTGGGCCACTCCGATGTTTCGATCGGCCGCAAAAGTGACCCGGGGCCGATGTTTCCCTGGCGGGAACTGTACTTGAAAGGCGTCGGCGCCTGGTTCGATGAAACCACTCGGGACGAGTATCTGCGCCAATACAACACATCGGGGGTTCCAGCCCGAAGCGAGTTGCTGGGGCTGTTCAAATCCTATGGATACGATGTTTCGGGGGCGTCCACGGAAGGCGGTTTTCAACAATTGGTGCGGGCATTCCAGATGCATTTTCGCCCGGAAAACTTCGATGGAAAAATGGACGCGCAAACAGCCGCCAACCTGAAGGCGCTGGTCGTCAAATACTTTCCCTGCTGACCATTGGCAAACCGCTTTGCAGCCGACAAATGCAACAACCGGCAAGGTCAGTCAATGTGACCTTGCCGGTGGTATCAAAGCGTATATTTCTGCAAATTCCCCATCATTTCCTTCAGCGCTTCGATGTTGTCCTTCGGATGCGCCGCGCCCTCGAAGTCGCAGATCTGCTGCCAGTGCGCCGCCACGTCTTCCGGGGAGAAGCCGGCCCGTGGATCGAAACCGATGCCGAGGCTGCGCTCCCAGCGGACCTTGCCCATCCAGCCGCCGCCGACTTCGAACAGACCGGAGGTTTCCTGACAGTTCTCGCTGGCCAGGTACACCACCAGCGGGCTGACCAGTTCGGGTTTGAGCTGTTCGAAGACTTGCGGCGGGATCAGGCCTTCGGTCATGCGCGTGCCGCCGGTGGGGGCGATGGCGTTGACCAGGATGTTGTTCTTGCGGCCTTCGATGGCCAGGGTGCGGGTCAGGCCATAGAGACCGAGCTTGGCCATGCCGTAGTTGGACTGGCCGAAGTTGCCATAGATGCCCGAGGTCGACGCGGTGAAAATCACCCGGCCGTAATTCTGCTCGCGCATGTGCGGCCAGGCGGCGCGGGTGACTTTGTAGGCACCTTCGACGTGGACGCGGTAAACCAGGTCCCAGTCGGCGTCATCCATTTTGTGGAAGGTCTTGTCCCGCAGGATCCCGGCATTGTTGACCACCACGTCGACGCGACCGAAGACGTCCAGGGCGTGCTGGACCAGTTTGTCACCGTCAGTGACCGAGTCGTGGTTGGCTTCGGCAATGCCGCCGGCCTCGCGAATCTCCGCGACCACGCGGTCGGCGGCCGAGGCATTGGCGCCTTCGCCCTGGGCCGAGCCACCAAGATCGTTGACCAGCACCCTGGCGCCCTGTTTGGCGAACAACAGTGCATGCGTCCGTCCCAGGCCGCCACCGGCTCCGGTGATGATCACGACTTTATCTTCGAAGCGCACAGACTCATTCATGGGGGGGACTCCAGCAGGCCAAGGGACAGTGAGTCCGAGTTTCAGGCACGGCGCAGCGGGTCACAATGAACACGGGAGAGGCTGAATGGTGCGCGATAAGGCAGGGGGATGATTGATAGAGAAATGGACACGAACCCTGTGGCGAGGGGGCTTGCCCCCGTTCGGCTGCGAAGCAGTCGTAAACCGGCTAAACGCGTTATACCTGAATCACTGCGCCGTATGGTTTGGGGCCACTGCGCAGCCCAACGGGGGCAAGCCCCCTCGCCACAACAGTTCACCTTAAGGTTCAGGAACACGCCACCTTGCGCGGCGGCAAGAGCAATTGATCGCGAAACGCCAGGTAGTGCTTGAGCACCTCGCAGGGCGCCTCGATCTGCGGGTAGTGGCCAATGTCGGGCAACACTACCGTGTCCGCCTCCGGGATCAACTCCCGGTAACGCTCGACCATGTGCACGCCGGAGACCGGATCGACCCCGCCATCGATCACTCGCAGCGGCACTTCACCGCGTTGCATCGCGCTCACCCAGCGGTCGCGCCAGACGCGCCGCTCCGGGATGTACCCGATCAATTTGTGCATGATCCGTGGCCCCTGATGGCTTTCGACCAGGCTCCAGAAATCATCCATCTGGCTTTCACTGGGACGGGTTTGCGGACCGAAAATCTGCCGAAAGCTTCTGACCAGGCCATCACGGCTGAAGGCGCGGCCTATCATCCAGCCCAAAGGGCTGAGCAAGAGTTTTTGCATCAGTACCGGGCGGTGGGTTTCCGGAAACAACCCGCCATTGAGAAACACGCAACTGGCTAGTTCCACCCGCGACTCGTAATGCCGGGCCAGCAGTTCCTGAGCCACGCTGTCGCCGTAATCGTGGGCGAGCAGGTGCACTGGCTGCTCGACATTCAGGTGTTCAAGCAGTGCCTGTTGCAGATCCGCTTGCTCCAGCAGGCTGTATTCGTGATTCGCCGGTTTGGCCGAATCGCCGAAGCCCAGCATGTCGCAAGCGATCACGCGAAAGCGCTGGGCCAATGGCTGCCACAGGTAATGCCAGTCCCAACTGGCGGATGGAAAGCCGTGAATGAGCAACAGCGGCTCACCCTGGCCTGCTGCCCAGTAGCGGATGCTCTGGCCACGGAATACGAACGTCTGGCTGCGTTTGCGCCAGACACACAAGGGGATCTCGGCGAGCTCCATCAGAGTTTATAACCCGGGTCCAGTTTATCGAGTTTGCGCAGCAGTGCCGGCCAGGCCAGCGCTCCGCCCATTCCTTGAGCACTTCGGGTGACACCCGCGATCATGGCTTTGGCGCCGGCCAGAATCTGCGGTTCGATGGCGATCAGTTCAGCGGCACCGTTTTGCGCCATGACCTGAATGTCGCAGGCACGCTGAAAGGTGAACATCATCAGGAACGTATCGGCGATGGTGCTGCCGCAGGTCAGCAGACCGTGGTTATGCAACATCAGGAAATTGCTTTCACCGAGATCGGCCTGTAGCCGCACTTTCTCTTCATGGTTGAGCGCCACGCCTTCGTAGGCGTGGTAGGCCAGACTGGAAAGCACGAACAACGACTGTTGGCTGATCGGCAAAACACCCTGCTTCTGCGCCGACACCGCCACCCCCGAAGCCGTGTGGGTGTGGAGCACGCAGACGACATCGTGACGGGCTTCATGCACGGCACTGTGGATGGTGTAACCCGCCGGATTGATCTCGTAAGGACTGTCCATCAACTTGTTGCCGGCCTGATCCACCTTGACCAGGCTCGACGCGGTAATTTCGTGAAACATCAACCCGAACGGGTTGATCAGGAAATCTTCGGTGCCAGGCACCTTGGCGGAGATATGGGTGAAGATCAGGTCATCCCAGCCATGTTGGGCGACCAGGCGATAACAGGCTGCCAGGTCGACGCGGGTCTGCCACTCGGCAGCACTGACCTGGTCTTTGACACTGGGTGGCGATTGGACGGGAGGGACAGTCACGGCAAGGAGCCTCGGTGTTTTTATTATGGAGTGTTTCCTATGTCCACCGAGTCTAGTCAGCCCTTGAGGTTCGTGTAGTTGCATTGGCAGCCAGCTTGATGGCCCAGCGAGTCAGCCGCCCTGCCGTCCTGGTTCCATGTCAAACGACCGGCGCCAGCAGGGGGCTGACAGGCATAGGGCCGGGGCAACGCTCAGTCGCGCAGTGCACTGATCAGGTCCGCCAGCCAAGGCTCGGCGTCCGTCTCTGGGGTCACCGTTTCGCTGGCATCCAGGCGCAGCATCGGCAGCACTTCGCGAATGCCAAGCTCAGCGAACAATTCGCGCATCTGCTCGCCGCCGCCACAAAAAGTATCGCCATAACTCGCATCGCCCAATCCGATCACCGCGCCCGGCAAACCGCGCCAGGCTGCTGGCAATTGATCACGAATGGTCGAATACAGCGGCTGCAGGTTGTCCGGCAGCTCACCCATGCCGGTGGTCGAGGTCACCGCCAGAAAGGCTTCAGGGCCAAACGCCTGGATGTCGGCGAGGGTCGCACGCGGGTTGTGCCAGGTTTCGAAACCGGCGGCGTTCAACAGGTTGGCGGCGTGGCGGGCAACTTCTTCGGCCGTGCCGTACACCGAGCCGGAAATGATGGCGACTTTCATCGAGCTGATCCTGAATCCGAGTGAAAGACCCGGATATTAACACCACGGTTGTGATTATTCTTTTAGAATGCAATTGACAATCAATCAGGAAAGGATACTCCGATGATTAATGCACAACTGCTGCAAATGGTGATCAACGCCTCCAACGACGGTATCGTGATTGCCGAAAAGGAAGGCGATCAGGACAAGATCCTCATTTACGTCAACCCCGCGTTCGAACGCCTGACGGGGTACTCCAGTGAAGAAATCCTCTATCAGGATTGTCGCTTCCTGCAGTCGGGGGACCGCGATCAGCAAGCGCTGCCGCTGATTCGCGATGCATTGAACCGTGAAGGATCCTGCCGGGAAATACTGCGCAACTACCGCAAGGACGGCACGCCGTTCTGGAACGAGCTGTCCCTTTCAACGGTGAAAAATCCAGCGGACGGGCAAACCTATTTTGTCGGCGTACAGAAAGACGTCACTGTGCAGATCAAGGCGCAACAGCGCGTGGCACAGCTGGAGAGGCAGTTGGCTGAACTCCAGGCCGAGCTTGCTGCGCTCAAGGCGACGAACGGCGCAAACGAAACTCAGAATTAATGGTCAGTAATTACAATCACCAATGACTTTGTAACTACATCTTTCGAGCTGGCCATGCAACGCGACGCGCTCCTGACCCAGGATGAGCTGGATTTCATCCAGACCATGCAACACAACCCGCAACTCAATGTGCGGGACGCGACGTCGAGCTTGCTCGTCAACGGTGGGTCGCAAATCCGTGACCTGCTCACCCGCCTGGCGGCTCATGAGCAGGTCACCATTCAAGCCAGCTTCGAAAACCAGCAAATGACCTTCCCCCTGCACTTGGTGGAAGACGAGTTCCATGCGCTGCATTTGCGCCTAGGCGTGCCCAGCATCTATGAAGACGGGCCGATGGTCCGTCCTTGGCGCCTGGTACTGGACGAACCGGTAGCGCTGGAAAACGCCAAGGGTCAACCCGGCACCCTGTGGGTACACGAAGTGTCGTGCAAAGGGGTTTTGCTGGAAGCTCGCAACAAGACCAAACCACCGAAGCATTTCGCCTTGTGGTTCAGCCCCTCAGGCTACGAGCGGATTGCGTTGCGCGGTACTTTCGAGAAAGAAAACGAACAGGGCTTCTACGCCTATCAACTGAGCCTGAGCGATACCGATGAAGCCGAGCGTCTGCGCCAGTTCATCCTGCAACAGCATCGTTTGACTCATCCTGCGCTGCATCTCTGAACGTCAAGTATCCAGAGTACCCGCCAGGAACTGCTTCAGACGCTGGCTCATGACCTCCCCTTCATTGCCCAGGCAACCGATCGATGACCCGGTCAGGCTTTCCTGTGCCAGGTCAGAAGCATCGCCGGCCAACAACAATCGGCACTCCAGACTCATGGCCAGGCGATTCAGACGCCGCGGCAACTCGGGAGTCGGCACATGATTGGAAAACAGCACCAGTGCCAGGGGCTTGATCCTTTCACACATCAGCGCCAGTTCCTCGAATGGCTGGCCCATGTTCAGTACGCGAACGGCCAATGGCCCGGAACTCAGGAACAGGGCGGCGACCAATAGTTCCAGTTCCCGGCAATTGCCATTCAGGGCACAGATGACCACGCGACGCGGCTGTTTTTCGCGCATCAACAACAGACGCTGCAACACCCGGGAACGCAAAAAGCCATCCAGGAACAGCCACTCGCTAGTGCCGCCGAACTGGTCCTGGCGTTGCAACAACAGCTTCCAGACGGGCATCAGAATGCCCTGGAACACCACCGGCAGGGAGTAGCTGGAAAAGATTTGCCCGTAGAGTTCCTCCAGCCGAAGCTCGTCAAACCCGTTGACCGCAACATGAATCTGCTGCCGCCACTGCGCGTAATCGGCTTCCACGAGGTTGTTGGGGATGATATGCGACAATGCCTGGATTGGCTCGGTCCTGGCCATGATCTTGCCGACCCTGCTGACGGCAACCCCGCGCTCGATCCAGCCGAGAATGCTATGGACACGCTCAATATCGGACATCGAATACAGTCGATGCCCACTGTCGGTGCGTGTTGGAACAATCAGGCCATATCGTCGCTCCCAGGCTCGAAGCGTGACCGGGTTGACACCTGTCAGTCGCGCCACCTCGCGAATGGGAAAGAGCTCTTCCTGTTCGAGAGCGACGGCCAGCGTGGAGCCTGAAGCGACGTCTGTAAATATGGGCATCCTGTTGAAACATCCTTGTATCGTCCAAGGCGTATTCTAACGCCCCTGCCCCGTAAAGTTTCCGTAAAAAATTGATACCGCGAATGAACGGATAAACGTCACAGACGCCACAGGCGGAATCAGGAATAATCCTTGCTTGTTTCGAGTCGCAGCCCACCACCCCGGCGCTGTGCCTGGCGAAGTTCCTATCCGGAGCGACGCAAATGCCTTACGGAGATACACAATGTCTACCCCTCCCGTCACGCTGATGGTTGCGCGCCGCGTTGCCAATGGACGCTACCAGGACCTGATCGCCTGGCTGCGCGAAGGCGAACAACTGGCCACCGATTTTCCAGGTTATCTCGGCTCCGGTGTGCTCGCTCCGCCGCCCGGCGATGACGAATTCCAGATCATTTTCCGTTTCGCCGACGAGCAGACCCTGCAGGCCTGGGAACATTCCGCTTCGCGCAGCGCCTGGCTCGGACGTGGCGGCGACCTGTTCGCCCACCCGACAGAACACCGGGTCAGCGGCATCGAGGGCTGGTTCGGTGCCGTCGGTCAACGCCCGCCGCGCTGGAAACAGGCCGTGGCGATCTGGCTGGCGTTCTTTCCGGTCTCGCTGCTGTTCAACTTTGTGCTGGGGCCGCTGTTGAGTGACATGAGCCTGCTGCCGCGGGTGTTCATCAGCACCCTGTGCCTGACGCCGCTGATGGTCTACCTGTTCATTCCATTGTCGACCCGTTTGCTGGCCGGCTGGCTGAACAGCACGCCGACACGACCATTGCGTGCCGAACCCACCACACAGAATCATTGATGCCTCCTGTGGGAGCGAGCTTGCTCGCGATGAGGGCGTGTCAGTCAACATATGTGTCGTCTGACAGTCCGCAATCGCGAGCAAGCTCGCTCCCACACTTGTTTCCCTCGCAATAGGTAGAGCGCTCCCGTCGCTGGTATAGTTTTGCTCTCACCGCGATGCGAGCCGTTCATGACTTCTTCCGTAGCCCCTGTCCTCATTACCGGCGCCGGCCAGCGTGTCGGCCTGCACTGCGCCCGGCGATTGCTGGAAGATGGCCATCGGGTGATTTTCAGCTACCGCAGCGAGCGTCCCGGCGTACAAGCCCTGCGCGACCTGGGGGCCACCGCGGTGTTCGCGGACTTCGCCAGCGAGGCCGGGATCTTCGCCTTCATCAACGAGCTGAAAACCCATACCGACAGCCTGCGGGCAATCGTCCACAACGCTTCCGAATGGCTGGCTGAAACGCCGGACACCGACGCCGCGGCATTCACCCGCATGTTCAGCGTGCACATGCTGGCGCCCTACCTGATCAACCTGCATTGCGCCGACCTGCTGCAACGCTCGAGCCCCGCCGACATCGTGCACATCAGCGATGACGTGACCCGCAAGGGCAGCAGCAGGCATATCGGCTATTGCGCCAGCAAAGCCGGGCTCGACAGCCTGACCCTGTCCTTCGCCGCCCGGTACGCGCCGGCCATCAAGGTCAACGGGATCGCGCCGGCCCTGCTACTGTTCAACCCTGAAGACGACGCGGCCTACCGCGCCAAGGCGCTGGCCAAGTCCGCGCTGGGCATCGAACCCGGTTGCGAAGTGATCTACCAGAGCCTGCGCTATCTGCTCGACAACCCTTATGTCACCGGCACCACCCTGACCGTCAATGGCGGAAGGCACATCAAATAGTGTCCCGCGAGGATTTTCCATGACGTTATCCCTGCCCCAGAATTATCGAGAGATCCTCATCGGTCTCGGTGAAAACCCCGACCGCGAGGGCTTGCTCGATACGCCGACGCGTGCAGCCAAAGCCATGCAGTACCTTTGCCATGGCTATGAGCAAAGTGTCGAAGAGATCGTCAATGGCGCGCTGTTCGCCTCCGACAACGATGAAATGGTAATCGTCGACAACATCGAGCTGTACTCGCTGTGCGAACACCACATACTGCCCTTCATCGGCAAGGCGCATGTGGCTTATATTCCAACCGGCAAGGTGCTGGGCCTGTCGAAGATCGCGCGGTTGGTGGACATGTTCGCCCGGCGCCTGCAAATCCAGGAAAACCTCACCCGGCAAATCGCCGACGCGGTGCAGCAAGTGACCGGCGCGGCAGGCGTCGCAGTGGTCATCGAGGCGCAGCACATGTGCATGATGATGCGCGGCGTCGAGAAACAGAATTCGACCATGAACACCTCGGTGATGCTCGGTGCCTTCCGCGAGTCGAGCAATACCCGCCAGGAGTTCCTGCAATTGATTGGACGGAGCAAGTAGCAATGCCACAACTTCAGCCAGGCATGGCACGCATCCGGGTCAAAGACCTGTGCCTGCGTACCTTCATCGGCATCAACGAGGATGAAATCCTCAACAAGCAGGATGTGCTGATCAACCTCACCATTCTGTACGCAGCCCAGGAAGCGGTACGGGACAACGACATCGATCACGCGTTGAACTACCGGACCATTACCAAGGCAATCATCGCCCATGTGGAAGGCAACCGCTTTGCGCTGCTCGAACGCCTGACCCAGGAAATTCTCGACCTGGTGATGGCCAACGCATCGGTGCTGTACGCCGAGGTCGAGGTCGACAAGCCCCACGCGCTGCGATTCGCCGAGTCGGTGTCGATCACACTCGCGGCAAGCCGCTGAGCTTCAAGCCTCAAGCCGCAAGCGGTAGACTTCAAGCCACCGCCATCCAACTTGCAGCTTCAAGCGTGCCGCTTGAAGCTGTCTCGCAGAGACCGCCATGACCGATCAACAACGCCTGGAACTCGAAGCCGCCGCCTTTCGTCGGCTGGTGGCCCACCTGGACAGCCGCAAGGATGTGCAGAACATCGACCTGATGAACCTCTCGGGCTTTTGCCGCAACTGCCTGTCCAAGTGGTACAAGGCCGCGGCCGACGACCGCCAGATCGAGGTCAGCCTCGACGAAGCCCGCGAAGTGGTTTACGGCATGCCGTACGCCGAATGGAAAGCCCAATATCAGCAAGAAGCCAGCGCCGACCAGCAAGCGGCGTTCGCCAAAGGAAAACCCAATGAGTGATTTGAACACCCTGCGCGCCAGCCTCAAGACCGGCGAACACGCCTTCGCCGACACCCTGGCGTTCATTGCCGCCGGTTACGACTACCAGCCTCAGGCCTTCAACAACGGCGGTGTGGAAAACGCAGCCGGGCAGAACGAAGGCTCGTGCAAGACCCTGGGCCTGGCGCTGCTCGAAGGCTTGAGCGATGAAGAAGCCTTGCTGGCTTTCGGCGAGCACTACCGTTCGGTGCTGGCGACGCCTGAAGGCAGCGATCACGGCAATATCCGCGCGTTGATTGCCCATGGTCTGGCCGGTGTGAAGTTCTCTGAACAGCCGCTGACACGCCGCTGATTTGATTTGTAGGAGCGAGCCCGCTCGCGATGGACTGAAGAACGCCACGGGGTGTCAGGCTCCCAGCGTCATCGTTCACCACCATCGCGAGCAAGCTCGCTCCTACAGGTTTTGCGTTCATGGCGCGCAATTGATCACAAGCACAACCCGACTTTTAAGATTGACCCGGCAACTTTATTTCGTTTGCCCCGTACCACCGCTCACGGCTTAGATAAAAAGAAGTCCTCCTTCTTCCGAGCCGGTCATTCATGCGCAGCGAAACCATCAGCCAGTCGATCAACATCGTTCACCCTGTCACGCTCAGCCATGGCAAGAATGCCGAGGTCTGGGACACCGATGGCAAACGCTACATCGACTTTGTCGGCGGCATCGGCGTGTTGAACCTCGGCCATTGCCATCCGCGCATCGTCGAAGCCATTCGCGAACAAGCCACCCGTCTGACCCACTACGCGTTCAACGCTGCACCCCATGAGCCTTACCTCGAACTGATGGATTGCCTCAGCGCATTCATGCCTGTGGCTTACCCGGTCAGCGGCATGCTCACCAACAGCGGCGCGGAAGCGGCGGAAAACGCCCTGAAGATCGTCCGTGGCGCCACCGGCCGCAGCGCGGTCATCGCCTTCGACGGCGCTTTCCACGGCCGCACACTGGCCACCCTCAACCTCAATGGCAAAGTCGCGCCGTACAAACAGAAAGTCGGCGTGCTGCCGGGACCGGTGTTTCACCTGCCCTTCCCCAGCCGGGACAACGGCGTCACCTGTGGCGAGGCCCTCAAGGCCATGGAGCGCCTGTTCAGCGTCGAGATCGATGTCGAAGACGTCGCCTGCTTTATCGTCGAACCGGTGCAGGGTGAAGCGGGTTTCCTGGCCATGGACGTCGAGTTCGCCCAGGCGCTGCGCAAGTTCTGCGACGACAAGGGCATTGTGCTGATCGCCGATGAAATCCAGTCCGGTTTCGGCCGTACCGGGGAGCGTTTCGCCTTCTCGCGGCTGGGCATCGAGCCCGATCTGATTCTGCTCGGCAAAAGCATCGCCGGCGGCGTGCCGCTGGGTGCGGTGGTCGGGCGCAAGTCGCTGCTCGACAATTTGCCCAAGGGCGGACTCGGTGGCACTTACTCCGGCAATCCCATCGCCTGTGCAGCGGCACTGGCAACCCTGGACGAAATGACCGATGCCAACCTGCATGCCTGGGGCACCCAACAGGAAGAAGCGATTGTCGGTCGCCATGCGACCTGGCGCGCGAACAACCTGACGCCGTACCTGGGACGCCTGACCGGCGTCGGCGCCATGCGTGGTATCGAGCTGATCAACGCCGATGGTTCACCAGCACCGGCACAATTGACCCAACTGCTGGCCTTGGCGCGCGACGCTGGTTTGCTGCTGATGCCCAGCGGCAAGTCGCGGCACATCATTCGCTTGCTGGCGCCGCTGACCATCGAGGCTGCGGTGCTGGAGGAAGGGCTGGATATCCTTGAGGCGTGTCTGAAGAAATTGGCCTGATCCAGCGCCCACTGTAGGAGCGAGCATGCTCGCGAAGAACCTGAGAGCCCTGCGGGGTGTCAGGCTCCCAGCGTTATCGTTGACGACCATCGCGAGCGCGCTCGCTCCTACAGGGACATGTGTATTTTCCGAAGGCACAAAAAAACCGGCCGAAGCCGGTTTTTCGTTTCTACAGAATCAAGCGTTCTGCAGATTATCCAGGTAACGCTCGGCATCCAGTGCCGCCATGCAACCTGCGCCAGCCGAGGTGATGGCCTGACGGTACACGTGGTCAGCCACGTCACCAGCGGCGAAGATACCTTCGAGGCTGGTGGCAGTGGCGTTGCCGTCACGGCCGCCCTGCACAACCAGGTAGCCGTCTTTGAGGGTCAACTGGCCTTCGAACAGCGAAGTGTTCGGGGTGTGGCCGATGGCGATGAACACGCCGTCGACTTTCACTTCGTCGAAGCTGCCGTCGTTGTTCTTCAGGCGGGCACCGGTCACGCCCATGTTGTCGCCCAGCACTTCGTCCAGGGTCGCGTTCAGCTTCAGCTCGATCTTGCCTTCGGCGACACGGGCGTTCAGCTTGTCGATCAGGATCTTCTCGGCGCGGAAGGTTTCACGACGGTGGATCAGGGTGACTTTGCTGGCGATGTTGGCCAGGTACAGGGCTTCCTCAACAGCGGTGTTGCCGCCGCCGACCACCGCCACCGGCTTGTTGCGATAGAAGAAACCGTCGCAGGTCGCACAGGCCGAAACGCCTTTGCCCATGAAGGTTTCTTCCGATGGCAGGCCCAGGTAACGAGCGCTGGCGCCGGTGGCGATGATCAGGGCGTCACAGGTGTAAGTCGCGCTGTCGCCGGTCAGGGTGTATGGCTTGGCGGCGAAGTCGACGGCATTGATGTGATCGAAAACGATCTCGGTTTCAAAGCGCTCGGCGTGCTCGCGCATCCGCTCCATCAGCGCCGGGCCGGTCAGGCCGTGGACGTCGCCCGGCCAGTTGTCGACTTCGGTGGTGGTGGTCAGTTGACCGCCGGCCTGCATGCCGGTGATCAGCAGTGGCTTGAGGTTGGCACGGGCGGCATAGACCGCGGCGCTGTAACCGGCAGGGCCGGAACCGAGAATAATCACTCGCGAATGACGGACTTCAGACATGACCTGCTCCTGTTGACCGGCCCGGATTACCTGGCACGGAACGCCGGATTGCCGGCTGGAATAAATAAAGAACGGTTGAAAGCACTTGGGGAAGGCTTGACCCGACCGTCCTGTAAAAAGATTGGGTGCAGCGTATCGAGGGGGCGAAGATTAAGGAAATACGGTTTAACAATCCAGCTCATAGGTGGTCTCTATGGCATCTGACCGACGATATCGACGTCTTTGTTACAGTGAATGTCGATACCGCCACCGCGCTTTCGCCTGCAAGGCAAAGCCGGTAAGGTCGGCGCGTTTTCCCTCTGCTCGGAGCACCTTATGCCCGCCCCTGTACTGTCCGGCCCGCAATACCTGCGCGAAGGCCTCAAGCTGGTGTTGAGCCCCAGCCTGCGTTTGTTTGTGCTGTTGCCGTTGGCAATCAACCTGGTGCTGTTCGTCGGATTGATCTACCTGGCCAGCCATCAATTCAGCCTGTGGGTCGACACCTTGATGCCATCGCTGCCCGACTGGCTGAGTTTTCTCAGCTACATCCTCTGGCCATTGTTCGTGGTGCTGGTGGTGTTGATGGTGTTCTTCACCTTCACCATGCTCGCCAACGTCATTGCCGCGCCGTTCAACGGCTTCCTCGCGGAGAAAGTCGAAGTGGTGGTACGCGGCACCGACGACTTCCCGGCCTTCAGTTGGGGCGAGTTGATCGCCATGATCCCGCGTACCCTGGCCCGGGAAATGCGCAAGCTTGGCTATTTTCTGCCCCGGGCGATCGGGTTGTTCATCCTCTCGTTCATCCCGGTGGTGAACATCATCGCCGCGCCGCTGTGGCTGTTGTTCGGGGTGTGGATGATGGCGATCCAGTACATCGACTACCCAGCGGACAACCACAAGCTGGGCTGGAACGAGATGCTCGCCTGGCTGCGCGAGAAGCGCTGGCAGAGCATGAGCTTCGGCGGCAGCGTGTACCTGGTGCTGCTGATCCCTGTGGTGAACATCCTGATGATGCCGGCTGCCGTGGCCGGGGCGACGCTGTTCTGGGTGCGTGAGCGCGGGGCAGAAAACCTGGTGACCCAGCGCTGAGTCACAAATCCATCATCCCGACGTCACACTGACGACATGGCCCCAGCCGACACTGGGGTCATGACGACAGCTCTGCATATCACCCTGATCACCGAAACCTTCCCACCGGAAATCAACGGAGTGGCCAATACCCTTGGTCGCTTGTGCGACGGTTTGCGCGCGCGCGGGCATCAAGTGGAGCTGGTGCGGCCGCGTCAGGGCTGCGACCAGCAACTGGGCAGCGACGATGAATTGCTGCTGTGCCGCGGCTGGCCACTGCCGGGCTATCCCGGCCTGCAATGGGGTCAGTCGTCGATGCACAAGCTGCTGCGGCGCTGGACGCGTCACCGCCCGGATGTGCTCTACATCGCCACCGAGGGCCCGCTGGGTCTCTCTGCGTTGCGTGCGGCACGGCGACTGGGAATTTCCGTGGTCAGCGGTTTCCACACCAATTTCCAACAGTACTCCAACCAGTACGGGCTTGGTTTGCTCACGCGCCTGCTGACTCACTACCTGCGCTGGTTCCACAACCGCTCGACCATGACCCTGGTGCCCAGCGTCAGCCAACGCATGGAACTGGAGCGGCGGCATTTCGAGCGCCTGGCGTTGCTGTCCCGAGGGGTCGACAGCGAATTGTTTCACCCGGCCAAACGCTTGAATGCCCTGCGCGAGCAATGGGGGCTGGCCGAGGCAGACATCGCCGTCATTCATGTCGGACGCCTGGCCCCGGAAAAAAACCTTGGCCTGCTCAAGCGCACCTTCAATACCCTCAAGGCGAGTTATCCCCAGCGCACGCTGAAACTGATCGTGGTCGGCGATGGCCCGCAGCGCCAGGAACTGGAAAACGAAATGCCCGAGGCGATTTTCTGCGGCACCCAACGGGGTGAAGCCCTGGCGTGTCACTACGCGTCGGGCGACGTGTTTCTGTTTCCCAGTCTGACCGAAACCTTTGGCAATGTGGTGCTTGAAGCACTTGCCTCGGGGCTCGGCGTGGTCGCCTACGACCAGGCGGCGGCGGCCCAGCATATTCGTCATGGCTACAACGGCGTACTGGCGATGCCGGGGGATGAAGAAGCGTTCTGCGATGCAGCGGCATGGCTGCTGGAGGAAAGGGAAGCCTTGCGCAATGTCAGGCTCAATGCGCGCCAGCATGCCAGTCGCCAGGGTTGGGCGACGATTATCGAGCAGTTCGAGGGACAGTTGCGCGGGGCCTGTGCCGGGGAGATGGTGATGCCGAATGCGCCGACTGTTCCCTGATTTTGCAGTGTTCTTGAGTCAGTCTTCGCAAGCAAGCCCGCTCCTACATTGGTTCTGTGTCGTACACAAATCCCCTGTGGGAGCGAGCTTGCTCGCGATGAGGCCTTCCCGGTCGCCGCTTAAACCAGCGTCATCAACGCCTCACGACTGAACGGCAGAATGTCTTCCTCGCGGCCGTCACGCACTTTCTGCGCCCAGTCCGGGTCCACCAGCAAGGCACGACCGACCGCCACCAGGTCGAACTCGTCGTTGTTCAGGCGCTCCAGCAGTTTTTCCAGGCTGGCAGGCTGCGCGACCTTGTCGGTGTTAACCATGAATTGCAGGAACTCGCCGTCCAGGCCGACGCTGCCCACGGTGATGGTCGGCTTGCCGGTGAGTTGGCGGGTCCAGCCAGCCAGGTTCAGCTCGGAACCGTCGAACTCCGGCTCCCAGAAGCGGCGGGTCGAACAGTGGAAAATGTCCACGCCTGCGTCGGCCAACGGCTTGAGGAACTCACCCAAGGCTTCAGGGGTTTGCACCAGACGTGCGGTGTAGTCCTGCTGCTTCCACTGGGAGAAACGGAAAATGATCGGGAAACCTTCACCGACCGCGGCACGCACGGCCTGAATCAACTCAATGGCGAAGCGCGAACGGTTGGCCAGGCTGCCGCCGTATTCGTCGGTACGCTGGTTGCTGCCTTCCCAGAAGAACTGGTCCACCAGATAACCGTGGGCACCGTGGATTTCCACGCCGTCCATACCGATGCTCTGGGCATCCCTGGCGGCTTGGGCGAACGCGGCGATCACGTCCTGGATATCCTGTTTGGTCATGCCGTGAACCACGACCTGGCCTTCCTTCAACTTTTCCGACGGGCCATAACCCGGCACGCTGGCGTCCGGCTCGGTGCCGATCCGGCGTACGCTGCCCACGTGCCACAGCTGCGGAACAATCTTGCCGCCTTCGGCGTGAACGGCGTCGACGACTTTCTTCCAGCCGGCCAGGGCTGCTTCGCCATAGAAATGCGGAACGTTCGGGTAGCCGTTGGAAGCCTTGTGACCGACGGTGGTGCCTTCGGTGATGATCAGGCCGACGCCGGCTGCGGCGCGGCGACGGTAGTATTCGATCACTTTGGAATTAGGCACGCCCCCTGGGGAAAAGGAGCGGGTCATCGGCGCCATGACGACGCGGGTCGGCAGTTCGAGGGTGCCGAGGTGGAACGGTTTGAACAGGGCTTTGACGGGCATGGGACGCTCCACAGAAATGACTTTATGACGGCGATAATATGGAGGTTCGCACGTACTGAACAGCACTATTGATTTGGGTGATGTAGGAGCGAGCTTGCTCGCGATGGTGGTCAACGATAACGCTGGCGGTCTGATGCCCCGCGGTGTTCCTACAACCATCGCGAGCGAGCTCGCTCCTACAGAGGGAGAGGAGGATGTCAGCTCAGCGCTTTTTCTATCGCGTGAACGATGGTCGGATCATCCGGTGCCGTGCGTGGCGAGAACCGAGCCAGTACACGCCCGTCCTTGCCCAGCAGGAACTTCTCGAAGTTCCAGGTGATGTCGCCGGGAAATTCCGCGCCCTCTCCCGCCAGCAGGCGATACAACTGATGACGTTCATGCCCGTTGACTTCCAGCTTGCTGGACAACGGAAAGGTCACGCCATAGTTGAGGCTGCAGAAATCCTTGATTTCCTGCTCGGTCCCCGGTTCCTGCCCGGCAAACTGGTTGCACGGCAAGCCCAGGACGCTGAAGCCCTTGGCCTTGAATTGCTGATGGAGGTTTTCCAGCGCCGCGTACTGCGGGGTCAGGCCGCATTTGGAGGCGACGTTGACCACCAGTACGACTTGGCCTTTGAAAGGCGCCAAAGGTAGCTCCTGTCCATCCAGGGCTGTCAATTTAAGGTCGTGAAAAGCACTCATGGCGTACTCCAGATTCCCGTGTTCTTCTCGAAACAGCCACTTGGCGGTGTCATCAGGGACGGCCGCAGACTAAAAAGGCGCCCACAAGGCGCCTCTCCAGTTATCTGAGCTTAGCGCAGAAATCAGTGGTGATGGCCACCTTCGCCATGGACGTGACCATGAGCGATTTCTTCCTGGCTGGCGTCACGGATGGCAACGATCTTGACCTGGAAATTCAGGCGCTGACCGGCCAACGGGTGGTTGCCGTCAACGGTGACGTCGTCGCCGTCCAGATCACGGATGGTCACGATCTGCATCTGGCCGTCCGGAGCGGAGGCGTGGAACTGCATGCCCACTTCCAGCTCGTCGACGCCTTCGAACATGCTGCGGCTCAGGGTGCTGACCAGTTCGGCGGCGTATTCGCCGTAAGCGTCTTCCGGTTCAACGGCTACGGTCAGCTCGTCGCCGACAGCCTTGCCTTCCAGAGCCTTTTCCAGGCCCGGGATGATGTTGCCTGCACCTTGCAGGTAGACCAGCGGCGCGCCGCCGGCGGAGCTGTCGATGACCTCACCAGCGTCGTTGGTCAGGGTATAGTCGATGGAGACAGCCTTATTGGCGGCGATCAGCATGGGGCGAGACCTTTTGCATAGGAAAATTGAAAGGCCAAGTTTAGCGAAGCAATCGTCCGAAAGCGAACACAACCCGGACAGACGGGATTCGACGATCACAGGCTTCCATCAGGACGAGGACGGACACTGGGTGGCCGAGCTTTCCTGCGGCCACACCCAGCACCTGCGGCACCAGCCACCCTGGCAATCCCGCGCCTGGGTCATGGACCCTGTGCAACGCCTTGAAAAAATAGGCCAGCCCTTTGCTTGCGGTTGGTGCGCACAGGGCTCGGTTAGCGATAACCTTGGCGACTGAATTTCGGTAGATCGTCAGATATAGATGATCACCTTTGCCATGCTCCTTCAGAGAATCCGCATGCAAACTTTTTTTATCGCGCCCACCGATTTTGGTGTGGGTCTGACCTCCATCAGCCTCGGGCTGGTACGCACCCTTGAGCGGGCCGGGCTCAAGGTCGGTTTTTTCAAACCGATTGCCCAGCCGCATCCGGGCGACACGGGCCCGGAACGTTCCACCGAACTGGTGGCGCGTACCCACGGCTTGAAACCGCCCCAGCCCCTGGGCCTGGCCCATGTCGAGCGCATGCTCGGCGACGGCCAGCTCGATGAGTTACTCGAAGAAATCATCACCCTTTATCAGCAGGCTGCCATCGGCAAGGACGTGCTGATCGTCGAAGGCATGGTGCCGACCCGCAGCGCCAGTTATGCCGCGCGGGTCAACCTGCACCTGGCCAAGAGCCTCGACGCCGAGGTGATCCTGGTCTCGGCACCGGAAAACGAAGTGCTGACCGAGCTCTCCGGTCGCGTCGAGTTGCAGGCGCAGTTGTTCGGCGGCCCGAAAGACCCGAAAGTCCTCGGTGTGATCCTCAACAAGGTCAAGACCGAAGAAAGCATGGAGGCCTTCGCCACGCGCCTGAAAGAGCATTCGCCGTTACTGCGCAGTGGTGATTTCCGCTTGCTCGGCTGCATTCCGTTCCAGCCGGAACTGAACGCCCCGCGCACCCGCGACGTCGCCGACCTGATGGGCGCGCAAGTGCTCAACGCCGGTGATTACGAAACCCGGCGCATGACCAAGATCATCATTTGCGCCCGCACCATGCGCAACACCGTGGAGTTGCTCAAGCCCGGCGTGCTGGTGGTGACCCCCGGCGACCGCGACGACATCATCCTCGCCGTCAGCCTCGCGGCCTTGAACGGCGTGCCGCTCGCCGGCCTGCTGCTGACCAGCGACACCCTGCCCGACCCACGCATCATGGACCTGTGTCGCGGTGCCCTGCAGGCCGGATTGCCGGTGCTGTCGGTGAGTACCGGCTCCTACGACACCGCCAACCTGCTCAATGGCCTGAACAAAGAAATCCCCATCGATGACCGCGAGCGCGCCGAAATCATCACCGATTTCATCGCCAGCCACCTCGATGCCAACTGGCTGCATCAGCGCTGCGGCACACCACGGGAGATGCGCCTGTCGCCAGCGGTGTTCCGCTATCAATTGATCCAACGCGCCCAGGCGGCCAACAAGCGCATCGTACTGCCCGAAGGCAGCGAGCCGCTGACCGTGCAGGCCGCCGCGATCTGCCAGGCCCGTGGCATCGCTCGCTGTGTGTTGCTGGCCAAGCCCGAGGACGTGCAGGCCGTCGCCCGTGCCCAGGGCATCGAGTTGCCACCGGGCCTGGAAATCATTGATCCGGACTCGATCCGCGAACGCTATGTCGAGCCGATGGTCGCGCTGCGCAAAAGCAAAAGCCTCAATGCGCCAATGGCCGAGCAACAACTGGAAGACACCGTGGTGATCGGCACCATGATGCTGGCCCTGGATGAAGTCGACGGCCTCGTATCGGGCGTGATCAACACCACCGCCAACACCATCCGCCCGGCCCTGCAGCTGATTAAAACCGCGCCAGGCTGCACCTTGGTGTCGTCGGTGTTCTTCATGCTGTTTCCGGAAGAGGTGCTGGTCTACGGCGACTGCGTGATGAACCCGCACCCGAGCGCCAGTGAACTGGCCGAGATCGCCCTGCAAAGCGCTGATTCGGCCGCCGCGTTCGGCATCACGCCACGGGTGGCGATGATCAGCTACTCCAGCGGCGAGTCGGCCAGCGGCGAGGAAGTCGAGAAGGTCCGCGAGGCAACCCTGCTCGCCCACGAACAACAGCACTCGCTGCTGATCGACGGCCCCTTGCAGTACGACGCCGCCGCCAACGAAAGCGTGGCCCGGCAACTGGCGCCGAACAGTCAGGTGGCCGGTCGTGCCACGGTGTACGTATTCCCCGACCTCAACACCGGCAATACCACGCACAAGGCCGTACAGCGCAGCGCCGACTGCGTCAGCCTCGGGCCGATGCTGCAAGGCCTGCGCAAACCGGTGAACGATTTGCCGCGCGGCGCGCAGGTCGATGACATCGTCTACACCATCGCCCTGACCGCGATTCAAGCCGCCAACCGACCTATGGATGTGTAAATGCTGGACTTCTTACCTGCTGCGCTGCGGGGCGTGATCGCCTCGCTGCTGTTGGCATTGAACACGATTCTGCTCTGCTCGTTCCTGTTCTGCGTGGCACTCGTCAAGGTATTGCCGTTCGCCCTCACCCAGCGCCTCGCGGGCTGGCTGATGAGCCATACCCACGAAGCCTGGATCAGCATCAACAAAGGCTGGATGAACCTGGTGCGCCGCACACGCTGGCACATCAGCGGCCTGCAAGGCCTCGACTATCAGCATTCGTACCTGATCACCAGCAACCACCAGAGCTGGGTCGACATCCTGGTGCTGCAATACGTGCTAAACCGGCGCATTCAGCCGCTGAAGTTCTTTCTCAAGCAGGAGCTGATCTGGGTTCCGGTGATCGGTCTGGCCTGGTGGGCGCTGGGCTTTCCGTTCATGAAGCGTTACTCCAAGGCCTATCTGGAAAAGCACCCGGAGAAGAAAGGCAAGGACCTGGAAACCACCCGCAAGACCTGTGCGAAATTCCGCGACAACCCGGTGGGCATTTTCAACTTCGTCGAAGGCACTCGCTTCACCGAGGGCAAGCACAAGCAACAGCAGTCACCCTTCAAGTACCTGCTCAAGGCCAAGGCCGGCGGCATTGCCTTTGTGCTGGATGCGATGGGCGAGCAGCTTGAATCCCTGGTCAACGTGACCATCCACTACCCCGCCGGGCGCCCGGGTTTCTGGGATTTGCTGTGCGGGAACGTTGCGGATGTGGTGGTGCACTTTGAGGAGCTGAAGATCCCGCCGCAGTTCATCGGCAAGAACTACGACCAGGACGGTGAATACCGCCTGCAGTTTCAGGGCTGGATCAATCAGTTGTGGCAGGACAAGGATGCGTTGCTGGACCAGATGCACCACGAATTCCCAGGCAAACACTAATCCCCTGTGGGAGCGAGCTTGCTCGCGATTTCGGACTGACATTCAACATTGATGTCGACTGATCCGCCGCTATCGCGAGCAAGCTCGCTCCCACAGGTTTAGTGTTTGTTTTGACTGATTACCAGACACAAAAAAACCCGCCGATGATCACTCATCGACGGGTTTCTTTTTACCGGTCAGCGCTTAGATCGCGCCACGCTCACGCAGCAGACCCAGCACTTGCTTGACGCCTTCCTCCAGCGACACGGACTGGGTGTCGATCACCAGGTCGGCATCCAGCGGCACATCGTACGGGAAGGACTCGCCCGGGATGTTATCCCCGGCCGCCGCATACAAACCTTGCGGATCACGCTCGGCGCAGACCGTCGGCGAAGCCTGGACGTAGACCGTCAGCAGACGCTCCTTGCCGATCAGTTCCCGGGCCTGTTCACGCCCTTCGGCACTCGGGGCAACGAACGCAGCGAGGGTCAGCAGGCCAGCTTCGTTGAACTGACGCGCCACGTGCGCGGCACGACGCCAGTTCTCGGTACGCCCGGCACGATCCTGTGGCAGACCTTTGTTCAGGTCGTGACGCAGGTTCTGGCCATCGAGCACGAACACCGCACGACCCATGTCGAACAACTTGCGTTCAACCGCATACGCCAGGGTGCTTTTGCCCGCGCCCGACAAGCCGCTGAACAACACGGTGGCCGGTTGCTGGCCGAAGCGCTGTGCGCGTTCTTCGGTGGCAACGTGGGCCAGTTTGCCGTGGTGCGTACTGGTGCCATGGGCCAAAGGCTGGGCGACGATCATGCCCGCGCCAACGGTGCCGTTGGTCAAGCGGTCGATGATGATGAAGGCGCCGGTGGTGCGGTTGCTGTCGTAACCGTCGAGGGCAATCGGCGCATCGAGCGCGATCTTGACCTTGCCGATTTCGTTCAGCTGCAACGCACTGGCCGGACCTTCTTCCAGGGTGTTCACGTCGACCTTGTTGACGATGCTGGCGATGGAGCCAGGCACGTAACTGGTGGCGCGTTTGATGTCGTACTTCTTGCCCGGCAGCATCGGCTCTTCAGCCATCCACACCAGCATCGCTTCGAAGCTGTCGGTGACTGGCGGCACGTTGTCGGCATGTACCAACAGGTCGCCACGGGAAATATCGATTTCGTCTTCCATGGTCAGCGTTACAGCCTGACCAGGACCTGCGTGCTCCAGTTCACCTTCGAAGGTGACGATGGATTTCACGCGGCTGCTCTTGCCCGACGGCAGGACCACGACTTCGTCGCCTTTCTTGACGATGCCGCTGGCTAGGGTGCCGGCGAAGCCACGGAAGTTCAGGTTCGGACGGTTGACGTACTGAACCGGGAAACGCAAGTCGGTGAAGTTGCGATCGCCCGCCACTTCCACGGTCTCGAGGATCTCCATCAGCGATTGGCCGGTGTACCACGGCGAGCGCTCGGACTTGTTCACCACGTTGTCGCCTTTCAGCGCAGACATCGGCACGAAGTGCATGCTGGTGGGCTTGAGCTTCAAGCCTTCGGCGAACTGCAGGTAGTCGGCCTTGATCGACTCGAACACACCCTGGTCGAAGTCCTTGAGGTCCATCTTGTTGATGGCCACGACTATGTGCTTGATGCCCAGCAACGAGGCGATGAAGCTGTGGCGACGGGTCTGGGTCTGCACGCCGTAACGGGCGTCGACCAGGATGATCGCCAGGTCACAGGTGGAGGCACCGGTGGCCATGTTGCGGGTGTACTGCTCATGGCCAGGGGTGTCGGCGATGATGAATTTGCGCTTGGCGGTGGAGAAGTAGCGGTACGCGACATCGATGGTGATGCCTTGTTCACGCTCGGCCTGCAGGCCGTCGACCAGCAGCGCCAGGTCGATGTCTTCGCCGGTGGTGCCGACTTTTTTCGAATCGCGGGTAATGGCTTCCAGGTGATCTTCGTAGATCATCTTGGAGTCGTGCAGCAGGCGCCCGATCAGGGTGCTCTTGCCGTCGTCGACGTTACCGCAGGTCAGAAAGCGCAGCAGCTCTTTACGTTCGTGCTGGCCCAGGTAGGCGAGGATGTCCTCGCTGATCAAATCAGATGCGTGCGACATGACAACCCCTTAGAAATAACCCTGACGTTTTTTGTCTTCCATCGAGCCTGCGCCATCGTGGTCGATGACACGGCCCTGGCGCTCGGAAGTTCGCGTCAGGAGCATTTCCTGAATGATGTCCGTGAGGCTTTCGGCCTCGGACTCCACCGCGCCCGTCAACGGGTAGCAACCAAGGGTACGGAAACGCACTTTCTTTTTGACGATGCGCGCTTTGTCTTCGTCGCTCAGGTGCTCGAGGATGCGCTCGTCGTCGATCATGATCAGCGTGCCGTTCTTCTCGATGACTTCACGCTCGGCGGCGAAATACAGCGGAACGATCGGGATGCCTTCAAGGTAGATGTACTGCCAGATGTCCAGCTCGGTCCAGTTCGACAGCGGGAAGACGCGGATCGACTCGCCCTTGTTGACCTTGCCGTTGTAGACGTTCCACAGCTCGGGGCGCTGGTTTTTCGGATCCCAGCGGTGCTTGCTGTCGCGGAACGAGTACACGCGCTCTTTGGCGCGGGATTTCTCTTCATCGCGACGGGCGCCGCCGAATGCTGCGTCGAAACCATACTTGTCGAGTGCCTGCTTGAGGCCCTCGGTCTTCATGATGTCGGTGTGCTTGGCGCTGCCGTGGGTGAACGGGTTGATGTCCTGCGCCACGCCGTCCGGGTTGACGTGGGTGATCAGGTCGAGGCCCAGCTCGGCGACCATCTTGTCGCGGAAGCTGTACATCTCCTTGAATTTCCAGCGAGTGTCGACGTGCATCACCGGAAACGGCAGCTTGCCCGGGAAGAACGCCTTGCGTGCCAGATGCAGCATCACGGCGGAGTCTTTACCGATGGAGTACAGCATCACCGGGTTATCGAACTCGGCGGCCACCTCGCGGATGATGTGGATGCTTTCCGCCTCCAGCTGTTTCAGATGCGTCAGTTTGTCGACCATGGCTACTCACGAAAACTTTCTTATGAACGGCCACCGGGCCGTGTTCGAGCGGGGATCCTAGCACAGCGCCCCCTTCTAATCAGGACGCCAACTAGATCGAAAGAGCATATGAATATGCCTGCCTGTTTGGGCTCACCCCCTGTAGGAGCGAGCTTGCTCGCGATGGTCGTCAACGATAACGCTGGGAGTCTGACACCCCGTGGTGTCTTCAGGTTCATCGCGAGCAAGCTCGCTCCTACAGGAAGAGGGTGCGCTTTCAGATGGGATTCGGGCAATCGATGAAGATGTGCTCCAGCGCAAACCGACGGGCCAGATAATCCCCCAGCGCCTGAACGCCGTAGCGCTCGGTCGCATGGTGACCGGCGGCGATGAAGCTGATGTCGTTTTCCCTCGCGCTGTGGAAGGTTTGCTCGGAAGCCTCGCCGCTGAGGTACAGATCGACACCCGCCAGAATGGCTTGATCGATGTAACCCTGGCCACCACCGGTGCACCAGCCGACGCGGCGGATCATGGCGCTGCCTTCGATCAACAGTGGCTCACGCCCCATCACTTCCTGGACGCGGCGGGCGAAATCCCGGGGCATCATTGGCTCATTCAGCGAGCCGACCAGGCCGACAATCTTCAGGTTGTCCGGATCCAGCGGTCCTTCGACGGTGATGTCGAGCTGTCGCGCGAGCTGCGCGTTATTGCCGACATCCTGGTGCAGGTCCAGCGGCAGGTGATAGGACAACAGGCTGATATCGTGCTTGAGCAGGGTCTTCAAGCGGCGCTGCTTCATGCCGGTGATGCACGGGTTTTCACCTTTCCAGAAGTAGCCATGATGCACCAGCACCAGGTCTGCGTTGGCCTCCACGGCCGCATCGAGCAAGGCCTGGCTGGCGGTGACCCCACTGACAATGCGCATCACTTGTGGCCGCCCCTCGACCTGCAGGCCGTTGGGGCAATAATCGGCGATTTTGGCGCTGTTGAGGTAGCGGTCGGCTTCTTCGACCAGGGTGCTCAGGGCGACGGCCATAAAAGACTCCTAAATATCCCGTTCAGAGGCGCGTGCGGCCTCGTATAATGCGCGTCATTATGAGCGGTCTCAGACCGCCTGCAACTCTCTCAGGAACTGCTTAATGCTCAAGGCGCTGCGTTTTTCCGGCTGGCCGCTGTTGGCCGGCGTGCTTGTCGCTCTTTTGATAATCCAGCGTTACCCGCAGTGGGTCGGGCTCCCGAGCCTCGACGTCAATCTGCAACAGGCGCCGCAAACCACCAGCATGCAGCAGGGTCCGGTGTCTTATGCCGAAGCGGTATCCACCGCCGCGCCATCGGTGGTGAACCTGTACACCACCAAAGTCATCAACAAACCCAACCATCCGCTGTTCGAAGATCCGCAGTTTCGTCGCTTCTTCGGCGATAACTCGCCCAAGCAGAAACGCATGGAGTCGAGCCTCGGTTCCGGCGTGATCATGAGCCCGGAAGGCTACATCCTGACCAACAACCACGTGACCAGCGGTGCCGACCAGATCGTGGTGGCGCTCAAGGACGGCCGGGAAACCCTGGCGCGAGTGATCGGCAGCGACCCGGAGACCGACCTCGCGGTTCTGAAAATCGACTTGAAAAACCTGCCGGCGATCACCGTGGGGCGTTCCGACAACATCCGCATCGGCGATGTCGCGCTGGCCATCGGCAACCCGTTCGGCGTCGGCCAGACCGTAACCATGGGCATCATCAGCGCCACCGGGCGCAATCAATTGGGCCTGAACAACTACGAAGACTTCATCCAGACCGATGCGGCGATCAACCCGGGCAACTCTGGCGGTGCGCTGGTGGATGCCATCGGCAACCTGACCGGCATCAACACGGCGATCTTTTCCAAGTCCGGGGGCTCCCAGGGCATTGGGTTCGCAATCCCCGTGAAGCTGGCGATGGAAGTGATGAAGTCGATCATCGAGCACGGCCAGGTGATTCGTGGCTGGCTGGGTATCGAGGTGCAGCCGCTGACCCAGGAACTGGCCGAGTCGTTCGGCTTGTCCGGTCGTCCAGGCATTGTCGTGGCGGGAATTTTCCGCGATGGCCCGGCACAGAAGGCCGGTCTGCAACTGGGTGATGTGATTCTTGCCATCGATGGCGAACCGGCCGGTGATGGCCGTCGCTCGATGAATCAGGTAGCGCGGATCAAGCCGACCGACAAGGTCGCGATCGAGGTGATGCGCAACGGCAAGGAGCTCAAGCTGATGGCTGAAGTCGGCCTGCGTCCGCCGCCGGCTCCGATCAAGGAAAAAGAAGAGGAATAAGCCAGACCCGATCATTTCGGGTCGATGGAAGACATTCTCATTAGTTATGTTATGTTGTTTCAATTCTTGAAATTGGAACAACATAACATGTCGTCTCGAATAAAGGCCTCGGTGGCAAGTCTTGCCCTCGGGCTGTTGGGAGAACCGGCCTTCGCCGAAGAACCCCGAGCGCTGGAACTGGATGCCATCAGCGTCACTTCCGACTACGAATCCCCTACCGGGCCTGTCGCTGGCTACCGCGCCACCCGTTCCGCCAGCGCGACCAAAACCGACACCGCCATTCGCGACATCCCGCAATCGATCAGCGTGGTCCCCGTCAGCGTGCTCAACGATCTGGGCAGCACCAGCGTTGAGCGCGCGCTGGACTTTGCCGGCGGCGTTTCGAAGCAGAACAACTTCGGTGGCCTGACGCTTTACGAATACAGCGTACGCGGCTTCACCACGTCGGAGTTCTACAAGGACGGCTTCAGCGCCAACCGTGGCTACCCAAGCACGCCGGATGTGGCGAACATCGAGCGCATCGAGGTGCTCAAAGGCCCCGCCGCCAGTTTGTATGGCCGAGGTGATCCGGGCGGCACAGTCAACATCGTCACCAAGAAACCTCAGCCCGAAGCCTTCGCGACCCTGAACACCAGCGCGGGCAGCTGGGATCGTTATCGCACGGCGCTGGACGTCAACACGCCACTGGATGACCAAGGCAACGTGCTGTCGCGGGTCAACCTGGCCATAGAGGACAACCACAGCTTCCGCGATCACGTCGACAGCCAGCGCGTATTTGTCGCGCCCTCCTTCAGCTGGCAACTGAACCAGGACACCAGCCTGTTGGTGGAAAGCGAATTCGTTCGCCACAGCTCGACCTTCGATCGCGGCATCGTCGCCCCCAACAACACCTGGAGCGGCGCCTCCCGTTCGACCTTCCTCGGCGAACCCGATGATGGAGACATCGACAACCACAACAACATGCTGCAGGCCGCCCTCGAACATCAGCTCGGCGACAGCTGGAAACTGCGCCTGGCCAGCCATTACAAGGAAGGCAAACTCTGGGGTTTCGCGTCAGAAGCGCGCCCGCTGAATGCCGACGGCCGTACCGTCAACCGCCGCTATCGCGAGCGTGACAACGATTGGCACGACAGCATTACCCAACTCGAACTGCGCGGCTTTTTCGACACCGGCAGTTTGCAGCACGAACTGTTGATCGGCAGCGAATACGAGAACTACCGCAAGAACGAACGGGTGACGACCATTGCCGGCAGCCCCTACGCCATCGACATCTACCAACCGGTCTATGGCCAGCCAAAACCCAACGGCGCGCGCTCTGGCACGGATTTCTTCGAACACGTCGAAAGCCATGCACTGAACCTGCAGGACCAGATCATCTTCACCGATAAGCTGCGGGGCATGCTCGGTGTGCGCTTCGAACATTTCGAGCAACACATCGACGATCACACCCGTGGCGCTACCAGCACTCAGAGCCACGACGCGCTGACCCAACGGGCCGGCTTGCTTTATCAACTGACACCTGAAGTCGGCCTGTTCGCCAACGCCTCGACCTCGTTCAAGCCGAACAATGGCCTGGACGCGGCCGGTAAATCCTTCGACCCGGAAGAAGGCATCGGCTACGAAATCGGGATCAAGAGCGAGCTGTTCGATGACCGTTTGAGCAGCACCCTCGCCGCTTTCCATATCGAGAAAGAAAACGTCCTCGCCCTCGACCCGGGTACAGACACCAGCCGCGCCATGGGAAAGGCACGCAGTCAGGGCATCGATCTGCAAGTCACCGGACATGTCAGCGACGCTGTTCGCGTGATTGGCGCCTTCGCCTACATCGACGCTGAAGTCACTGAGGGCGACAAGGTCATTCCCGCCGGCAGCCGCATTCTCGGCGTGGCCAAACGCAGTGGCAGCCTGTTGGGTGTTTATGAGTTCCAGGACGGTCGACTGCGCGGCTCGGACCTTGGCGCCGCGTTCACTTATGTCGGCGATCGCTCGGGCGAAGCTGGCAGCGACTTTGAGTTACCCGCGTATCACACCGTCGACCTGCTGGCCCATTACAAGACCAGCGACAACATCACGGTGGGCCTGAACCTGAACAACATTTTCGACGAAAAATATTTCGAGCGCTCCTACAGCAACTACTGGGTCAACCCCGGCGAGCCGCGCAATTTCACCGTCAGCCTGACACTCACTCTGTAAAAGGACGTCCCCATGCACCCACTCAACCCCCTGGCACTGCTCGGCTTGCTGTTTGCCACCGAGGTCTCGGCCCACGGCCTGTGGACCGAACAACGTCGTGGAAACATCGAGGTCATTTACGGGCACGGCGCCGAAGACAACACCTTCAAGGCACAGAAAATCAGCGGTGCCTGGGCCTATGACGTCAATGGAAAAATGATTCCGGTGACGGTGCAGCGCCTGCCTGATCACGCGCGCCTGCAACCGCTTAAACCACCCGCCGTGATGGCGGTGGCGCTCGACAATGGGATGTGGTCGCAGACCGCCGACAAGAAATGGATCAACGAAGGACGCAGCAAAGTGCCGGGAGCGATCGAGGCGACCCAGACGTTCAAGTACAGCCTGGCGATCTATCAGCCGGGTGCAAAGCTGCCCAAGCTGGATCAAATGAAATTGCTGATTCTGCCTGAGGTCGATCCGCTGACCGTAGGGCCGGGCGAGTCGCTGCCAGTCCAAGTGTTACTGGATGGCAAACCCGCTGCGGGCGTGAAGCTGGTGGGGGACTATCGCAACGCACCGAATACCTTGAGCACCGAAACCGATGCAAACGGCCGGGCTCAGGTGCTGGTGCGCAATGAAGGCTTGAACGTGATTTCGGCGCAGGTGGAAGTGTCGGTGAAGGACAGCATTGATGTGAATAGTCGCGGGCTGTTCAGTTCACTGACGTTCCTGGGCGAGCCGCATCACGAATAAGTCAAAGCGACACTAAACACTGTGGGAGCGAGCTTGCTCCGGGCGGCGTTCCGACGATGTCGGTGTGACATTCAACAAAATATTGAATGTTATGGCCTCATCGCGAGCAAGCTCGCTCCCACAGGTTCGGGGGATGGTTTAGAGATCGCCTAAACCGTCGATCAGCGCCTGATTCTGCTCCGGCGTGCCGATGGAGATCCGCAGGAACTGGGCAATCCGCTCCTGCTTGAAGTGCCGGACGATCACACCTTGCTCGCGCAGCTTCGCCGCAAGCCCCGCTGCATCGTGCCAGGGGTGACGGGCAAAAATGAAGTTCGCCGCCGATGGCAGCACTTCAAAACCCTTCTCCTCCAGCTGTGCAACGACCTTCTCGCGATTCTCGATCACCAACCGGCAGGTCTTGTCGAAATACTCGCGATCCTCGAACGCGGCGGCAGCGCCGACATTCGCCATGCGATCCAGCGGATAGGAGTTGAAGCTGTTCTTGATCCGCTCCACCGCCTCGATCAGGTCCGGATGGCCGACCGCCAATCCAACCCGCAGGCCCGCCAGGGAACGGGACTTGGACAGGGTCTGGGTCACCAGCAGGTTCGGATAACGGTCCACCAGGGTGATTGCCGTCTCGCCACCGAAGTCGATGTAGGCCTCGTCGACCACCACCACCGAATCCGGGCTTGCCTTGAGAATCTGCTCCACCGCTTCCAGCGCCAACAGGCAGCCGGTCGGCGCGTTCGGGTTGGGGAAGATGATCCCGCCGTTCGGCCTGGCATAGTCCGCCGGGTTGATCTGGAACTGCTCGTCCAGCGGCACCGCGTCGAACTTGATGCCGTACAAACCGCAGTAGACCGGGTAGAAGCTGTAGCTGATGTCCGGGAACAACAGCGGCTGATCGTGCTGCAGCAAACCGTGGAAGATGTGCGCCAGCACTTCATCGGAACCGTTGCCGAGGAACACTTGATTGCTTTGAACACCGTAGTACCTGGCGACCGCGTTCTTCAGCAGATCGCTGTTCGGGTCCGGGTACAGACGCAGGTTGTCGTTCAGTTCGGTTTGCATCGCGGCCAAGGCTTTGGGCGATGGACCGTACGGATTTTCATTGGTGTTTAGCTTCACCAGTTTTGCCAGCTTCGGCTGCTCGCCCGGGACGTAAGGCACCAGATTCTTGACGAACGGGCTCCAGAATTTACTCATGTTCAGTTCCCCTGCCCTTGTGGAAAGTCTTCGTCGACGATGCGGTACTCGGCGCTACGCGCGTGGGCGGTCAGCGATTCGCCACGGGCCAGCACGGAAGCGGTTTTGCCCAACTCGGAAGCGCCCTGCTCGGAACAGAAGATGATCGACGAGCGTTTCTGGAAGTCGTACACACCCAGCGGCGAGGAGAAACGCGCGGTGCCGGAGGTCGGCAGCACGTGGTTGGGACCTGCGCAGTAGTCGCCCAAGGCTTCAGAGGTGTGGCGGCCCATGAAGATCGCGCCGGCGTGGCGGATCTGCGGCAGCCAGGCTTGTGGATCGGCAACGGACAATTCGAGGTGCTCCGGCGCGATGCGGTTGGCCACTTCGATGGCTTGCTCCATGTCGCGCACCTTGATCAGAGCACCACGGCCATTGATCGAGGTTTCGATGATCGCGGCGCGCTCCATGGTCGGCATCAGCTTGGCGATGCTGGCGGCGACCTTGTCGAGGAATTCGGCGTCGGGGCTGACCAGAATCGCCTGGGCGTCTTCGTCGTGCTCGGCCTGGGAGAACAGGTCCATGGCGATCCAGTCCGGATCGGTCTGGCCGTCGCACACCACCAGGATCTCGGAGGGACCGGCGATCATGTCGATTCCGACCTGGCCAAACACGTGGCGCTTGGCGGTGGCGACATAGATGTTGCCCGGGCCGACCACTTTATCGACCTTCGGCACGCTTTCGGTGCCGTAAGCCAATGCGGCAACGGCTTGAGCGCCACCGATGGTAAACACACGGTCAACGCCGGCGATGCAGGCAGCGGCCAGCACCAGTTCATTGATTTCACCGCGCGGGGTCGGTACGACCATGACCACTTCGGTGACGCCGGCGACCTTGGCCGGAATCGCGTTCATCAACACCGACGACGGGTACGACGCCTTGCCACCGGGTACGTACAGGCCGGCACGGTCCAGCGGCGTGACTTTCTGGCCCAGCACGGTGCCGTCGGCCTCGGTGTAGCTCCAGGAGTCCTGCTTCTGTTTTTCGTGGTAGCTGCGCACACGGGCGGCGGCGACTTCCAGCGCTTCGCGTTGAGCCACGGTAATGCGCGTCAGTGCCAATTCCAGACGCTCACGCGGCAGGATCAGGTCGGCCATGGACTTCACGTCCAGGCCGTCGAACTGGCGGGTAAAGTCCACCAGTGCCGCGTCGCCACGTTCACGCACAGCCTTGATGATGTCCAGCACCCGCTGATTGACCGAGTCGTCAGACACACTTTCCCAGCTCAGCAGATGATCCAGATGATGCGCGAAATCCGGGTCAGCAGCGTTGAGTCGGCGAATTGCAGTCGGTGCGGTCATAGCGAGAGCCTCATAGGAATGGCAAAAACTCAGGCGCCCTAACTTAGCAGTCGTTTCCGCTTGGGCACCTGAGAATTCTGGCTATGAGGCGGATAGACGGGCGCGACTTAACGTCGCGCAGGTGAATCAGCCGCGGTGTCGAGACTCCACTGCCTTGCGCAGGGTGTCGATCAACGCCTGGATACGGGCGTGCTGCATCTTCATCGAAGCTTTGTTGACGATCAGCCGGGAGCTGATGGCAGCAATGAAATCCTGTGGCTCCAGACCGTTGGCCCGCAGCGTGTTACCAGTGTCGACCACGTCGATGATCTTGTCCGCCAGGCCGATCAGCGGCGCCAGCTCCATCGAACCGTAGAGCTTGATGATGTCGACCTGACGGCCCTGTTCGGCGTAGTAGCGCTTGGCAACGTTGACGAACTTGGTGGCGATACGCAGGCGGCCCTTGGGCTCGACCGCGCCGACCTTGCCGGCGGTCATCAGCTTGCACTGGGCAATTTGCAGGTCCAGCGGCTCATACAGGCCCTGGCCGCCGTATTCCATCAGCACATCTTTACCGGCGACACCGAGGTCGGCGGCACCATGCTCGACGTAAGTCGGCACATCGGTGGCACGCACGATCAGCAGGCGTACATCTTCCTGGGTCGTGGGAATGATCAGCTTGCGGCTCTTGTCCGGATTCTCGGTCGGCACGATGCCCGCTTCAGCCAGAAGCGGCAGGGTGTCGTCAAGGATGCGGCCCTTGGACAGTGCGATGGTCAACATGGGAAACGTCAGTCCTTATCAAGGTACTCATGCCCGGTCGCAAATGGCGCCGGACACACATCGAGCCGAAAACGGCTCGACTTCAACAAATCAACGGGCATGTCCTTATGCCCATACAGCAGGGACTAGCCCGGAACGCGGCGGATCTTGGCGCCCAGCATCTGCAGTTTTTCTTCGATGCACTCGTAGCCACGGTCTATGTGGTAGATGCGGTCGATCAGCGTGTCGCCTTCGGCGATCAGGGCCGAGATCACCAGGCTGGCCGAAGCACGCAGGTCGGTCGCCATCACTGGCGCGCCCTTGAGCTTTTCGGTGCCGGTGACGATGGCGGTGTTGCCTTCGACCTGGATCTTGGCACCCATGCGGTGCAGCTCGTAGACGTGCATGAAGCGGTTTTCGAAGATCGTCTCGATCACAGCGCCGGTGCCTTCGGCAATGGCGTTGAGGGAGATGAACTGCGCCTGCATGTCGGTCGGGAACGCCGGGTACGGAGCGGTCCGCACGTTGACGGCTTTCGGACGCTTACCGTGCATGTTCAGCTCGATCCAGTCTTCGCCACAGGTGATTTCGGCACCGGACTCACGGAGTTTTTCCAGAACGGCTTCGAGGATGGTCGGATCCGTATCCTTGACCTTCACACGACCACCGGTCACCGCCGCCGCCACCAGATAGGTGCCGGTTTCGATGCGGTCAGGCATTACTTTATAAGTGGTAGTGTGCAGGCGCTCGACGCCATCGATGGTGATGGTATCGGTACCGGCGCCGGAAACCTTGGCGCCCATGGCGTTCAGGAAGTTCGCCAGGTCGACCACTTCAGGCTCGCGAGCGGCGTTTTGCAGGACGCTACGGCCCTTGGCCAAGGCCGCGGCCATCATGATGTTTTCGGTACCGGTCACACTGACGGTATCGAAGAAGAAGTGCGCACCGCGCAGGCCACCTTCAGGCGCCTTGGCCTTGATGTAGCCACCTTCGACGTCGATGACGGCGCCCATGGCTTCCAGGCCACGGATGTGCAGGTCAACCGGACGCGAACCGATGGCGCAACCGCCAGGCAAGGCGACTTCGGCTTCACCGAAACGAGCAACCATCGGACCGAGCACCAGAATCGACGCACGCATGGTTTTAACCAGTTCGTAAGGTGCGACCAGGGTCTTGATGGTGCGCGGGTCGATTTCGACGGCCAGCTTCTCGTCGATCACAGGTTCGATACCCATGCGCCCGAACAGCTCGATCATGGTGGTGATGTCGTGCAGGTGCGGCAGGTTGGCCACAGTCACCGGGCCATCGCACAGCAGGGTAGCCGCCAGGATCGGCAGGGCAGAGTTCTTTGCCCCGGAGATGCGGATCTCGCCGTCAAGACGAGCACCGCCAGTAATAATCAATTTATCCATAAGAATCTCGACGCCCTTGGGCTCAGGTGCGCTCGGCCCAGGCCGCGCTGCTGAAAAATTTCATAGTGACCGCATGGATGCTGCCATCGGTGATCCATGGGTTCAAATGGGCATAGACCTGCTGCTGACGCTTGACCGGGCTCAACGCCGCCAGTTCATCGCTAATCACGTTCAGCTGGAAATTGCAGCCTTCGCCCTCGACTTCTACTTTCGTTCCGGGCAGCTTTCCTTCAAGAAAGCTCTTAACTTCGTTGGCCTGCATGCTCAACCTCAATCGGCGCCCTGTGCGCGCGGGTCGGACATCATACAAAAAAGCCCCGCGCCTGCGAACCCCGCCAAGCAGGACTCAGACGGGGGGCTTATTCATAGATGCGGGTTAGGGACGCGCCAACAGCTCGGTCAGCTCGCTGACCTGAGCGATTTCACGCATGTCTTCCGGCATCCCACGGATGCTCAGGGCCTTGCCGGCCTCCTGCGCATCACGGATAAAGCACAGCAGCAACGACAAACCGACACTGCTGGACTTGGTTACCGCCGAGCAATCGACCACCAACGCTGCAGCGTTGCTGGCCTTGATCAGCGCCTTGCCCTGCTCGCGCAGGCCAGGGCCGGTGCGGTAATCCAGCACGCCACTGAGTCGCAGCTCGCCCGCTTCGTCCATCTGGACTGCCGACTCACTCATTGGGCTGACTGCTCTGGTTTCTTGTCGGTGGCTTCCTTGGCCTTGGCGACTTCCCCGGCCCAACCATTGATGGTCTTGTCCAGGTCGTTGCCATTGCGCTGCATCGCGTCGGCGAACTGATCGCGGAACAGCTTGCCGATATTGATGCCATTGATGATGACGTTACGCAGCTTCCACTCGCCGTTGATCTTTTCCAGCGTGTAGGACACTGGATAGATCGCGCCGCTGCTGCCTTTGACAGTCATGCCTACACTGGTACGGTCACCCGACTCGTCTTTGGCCGGTTCAACGGTGATGCCCTGGTTGTTGTACTCCAGCAAGGCATTGCCATAGAACTGGAACAGACCCTTCTTGAAGTTTTCTTCGAAGGTCTTCATCTGTGCAGGCGTAGCTTTACGCGAGTACTTGACCGTCATGATGCTCTTGGAAATACCCTCGGCATCCACGACAGGCCCGACGATGTTGTTCAGCGCCGCATAAAAGTCTTGCGGATCCTGCTTGTACTTCTCTTTGTTTGCCGCCAGGTCCGCGAGCATACGGTTGGTTGTGTCCTGCACCAGATCGTGCGCCGAAGTCGCCGCTACGGCGTGGGACACCAACGGAAACACCGCGAGCATTACCAACAGGCCACGTCGCAAGATAGAGATCATTTAACAGTTCCTCATTTAGCTTCTTTGCTAACGGTATTGAGCAGGAATTTACCGATCAGGTCTTCGAGCACCAGCGATGACTGCGTGTCATGGATGGTTCCACCATCCTTGAGCAGGGTGTCTTCCCCGCCCACGCTGATACCGATGTACTTCTCGCCCAACAGGCCAGCAGTCAGGATAGATGCAGTGGAGTCCGCCGGCAGATTATCGATGCGTTTTTCCAGCTGCATGGTCACCCGACCGGTGAAACTGTCGCGATCCAGATCGATGGCCGTGACCTTGCCGATGGTCACACCGGCCATGGTCACCTTTGCTCTGACCGTCAAACCGGCGATATTGTCGAAGTAGGCGTAAAGTTTATACGTGTCGGTGCTCGGAGTCGGGGACAGGCCACTGACCCGCAACGCCAACAAGAGCAAAGCCAGGATGCCAGCCAGCAAGAAAAGGCCGACACCGATTTCCAGGGTGCGGTTTTGCATCAGAAATCTCCAAACATCAAGGCGGTCAGAATAAAGTCCAGGCCGAGTACTGCCAACGAGGCATATACAACGGTCTTGGTAGTGGCACGACTGATCCCCTCGGAAGTGGGTTCGCAGTCATAGCCTTGGAATACGGCGATCCAGGTCACGACAAAGGCAAAGACGATACTTTTGATGATCCCGTTGAGCACATCGTCGGCGAACGTCACGCTGTTCTGCATGTTCGACCAGTAGGAGCCCTCATAGACCCCCAGCCAGTCGACCGCTACCCACGAGCCGCCCCAGATACCCACCACGCTGAAAATCATCGCCAGCACCGGCAGGGAAATGAAACCGGCCCACAGGCGTGGCGCGATGATGTACTTGAGCGGGTCGACCCCGATCATTTCCAGGCTGGACAACTGCTCGGTGGACTTCATGTTGCCGATTTCGGCAGTCAACGCCGAACCTGCGCGCCCGGCGAACAGCAAGGCGGTCACCACCGGCCCCAGTTCACGCAGCAGCGTCAGCGCCACCATCTGCCCGACAGCCTGCTCCGAACCATAGCTGGAAAGAATGTTGAAACCCTGCAGCGCCAGCACCATGCCGATGAACACCCCGGAGACCACGATGATCACCAGGGACATCACGCCCACCGAATGCAACTGCTTGACCAGCAGCCCGAAGCCGCCACCGATACCGCCCCGGCCGAGCAAGGCATGGAACAGGAACAGGCTCGAACGCCCGAACACCGCCAGCACATCGATGCCGGCCTGGCCGAAGCGGCGAACGCGCTCCATCAATGAAATTCTGCGCATCAGCGCTTCCCCAGAAGATCTGCGCGGTAATCCGTCGCTGGAAAGTGGTACGGAACCGGGCCATCGGGTTCGCCGGTCATGAACTGACGAATGCGCGGTTCATCCGAATTCATCAACTCGTCAGGCGTCCCCTGCCCCAACACCTGACCATCGCCCACCACATAAATGTAGTCGGCAATGCTCGCGGTCTCGGCCAGGTCGTGGGATACCACGATGCTGGTGATGCCCAGCGCATCGTTGAGCAACCGGATGAGGCGCACCAGCACGCCCATTGCGATGGGGTCCTGGCCGACAAAGGGCTCGTCGTACATGAGGATCTGCGGGTCGAGCGCAATCGCCCGGGCCAGCGCAACACGGCGTTTCATGCCGCCGGAAAGCTCGTCGGGCATCAGCTCGATGGCACCGCGCAAGCCCACGGCCTGCAATTTGAGCAGGACAATGTCGCGGATCATTTCATCCGGCAGTTGGGTATGAACACGCAACGGAAAAGCGACGTTCTCGAAGACATCGAGGTCGGTAAACAGTGCGCCGCTCTGAAACAGCACGCCCATGTGCTTGCGCGCGTCGAACAGGTCGCTGCGCGACAGTTTTGGCAGGTTCTGACCGTTGACCCAGACTTCGCCCTTGGTGGGCCGCAACTGGGCGCCCATCAGACGCAAGAGCGTGGTCTTGCCACACCCGGAAGGCCCCATGATGCCGGTGACCTTGCCGCGCGGGATACGGATATCGACATTATTGAAAATGCTGCGCGCACCGCGCTTGAAGGACAGTCCCTTCAGCTCGACCGCGTAGGCGTTATCGGCACTCATCTAAACTCCTTGCGATGCAGCCTCTCACTCGGACGCCTGGCTTTCTGACAAAAGCACATACCTCCCGGGCAGGCCGAACTGGCGGCGAACTATATCACTGCAACGGCTGCGCGCCCAAGGCCAAAGCCAGGTCATGTTCAACTGCACGACAGGTTGAAGGCCCCGTTTAGAGGGTTTCCGGCAACAAGGATGGCAATGCGCGACGAACTAGCGTGAGGGATTCGATCATAACCGTTATAATCGCCGCCTTTTCATCAGGCTATACGATTTCTGACATGAGCCAATCCAGCGACCTGATTCAATCTGCACAACGCACCATCCGCCTCGAGGTAGAAGCCGTGCAAGGCCTGCTACCCCATATCGACGCAGATTTCGTACGCGCTTGCGAGATGATTCTGGCCAGCAAAGGCCGCGTAGTCGTGGTCGGCATGGGCAAGTCGGGACACATCGGCAACAAGATTGCCGCGACCTTGGCCAGCACCGGCACCACGGCGTTTTTTGTGCACCCGGCTGAAGCCAGCCACGGTGACATGGGCATGATTACCCGCGACGACATCATTCTGGCGCTCTCGAATTCCGGCTCCACCAATGAAATCGTGACCCTGCTGCCACTGATCAAGCGCCTGGGCATTCAGTTGATCAGCGTGACCGGCAAGCCTGACTCGCCGCTAGCCAAGGCCGCCGAGGTCAACCTGAATGTTCACGTCGAGCACGAAGCCTGTCCGTTGAACCTGGCCCCCACCTCGTCGACCACCGCCGCCCTGGTCATGGGCGATGCCTTGGCAGTCGCGCTGCTGGAAGCCCGTGGCTTTACCGCGGAAGACTTCGCCTTTTCCCATCCCGGCGGCGCCTTGGGCCGACGCCTGCTGCTGAAAGTGGAAAATGTCATGCACGCCGGGCAAGAGTTACCGCAGGTACAGCGCGGCACCCTGCTGAAGGACGCGCTAATGGAAATGACCCGCAAAGGCCTGGGCATGACCGTGATCCTGGAAGCCGACGGAAAACTGGCCGGGATCTTTACTGACGGTGACTTGCGTCGCACGCTGGACCGTAGCATCGACATCCATAGCGCTACCATCGAACAGGTCATGACAGCACACGGCAAGACTGCCCGCGCCGAGATGCTCGCCGCCGAAGCGCTGAAAATCATGGAAGACCATAAAATCAACGCGCTGGTCGTAGTCGACAGTGAAGACCGCCCGGTCGGCGCCTTGAACATGCACGACTTGCTGCGTGCAGGAGTAATGTAATGAGTGCGGACCTGCTGCAACGCGGCAAACAGATCAAGCTGGCGGTGTTCGATGTAGATGGCGTGCTGACCGATGGGCGCCTGTACTTCCTCGAAGACGGCAGCGAGTTCAAGACGTTCAACACCCTCGACGGCCAAGGCATCAAGATGCTGATGGCCGCCGGCGTACAGACCGCCATCATCAGTGGCCGCAAGACCCCGGTGGTCGAGCGGCGGGCCAAAAACCTCGGTATCCCGCACCTCTATCAGGGTCGCGAGGATAAACTGGTGGTACTCGACGAACTGCTGGCCCAACTCAACTTGAGCTATGAACAGGTGGCCTACCTCGGCGATGACCTGCCGGACCTGCCGGTGATTCGCCGCGTCGGCCTGGGCATGGCGGTGGCCAATGCCGCCAGCTTCGTGCGTGAACACGCCCACGGCATCACCCTCGCCCGTGGCGGCGAAGGTGCCGCTCGCGAATTCTGCGAATTGATCCTGCGCGCCCAGGACCGCCTCGACGCGGCCAATGCGGCGTACCTGTGAGCCCACTATGCTGAGCAAAAAATTTCGCAACACCCTGATGTTCAGTTGCATCGCGGCGATATTCGCTGCGGTTGGCTACTGGAACATCAGCCCGGAACGCTTCCTCGACAAGCCGGTAACGCCGGTCGATGAAAGCGCGATCGACTATTACGCCATCAACGCCCACAGCGTGCAGTACCTGCCCGACGGCAAGCTGCAATATGATCTGGTGTCCGACAAGGTCGAGCACGTGAAAGCGACCGAGGTGACATTGCTGACCAATCCCGACCTGAATGTGTTCCGCGGCACTGAATTCCCGTGGCACGTCCAGAGCCTGCGCGGCGAGGTCAACCCTGATGGCACACAGGTCGAACTGATCGATGACGTGCGCATCACGCGCTTCGACGAGAAAAACCGTAGAACCCTGATCACCAGCACCCGCATGACCGTGTTCCCGCAGCAACAATATGCGCAGACCGAGCAAGACGTTAGAATCGACGGCGCTGGCGGTGTATCGACTGGCAAGGGAATGAAAGCGTATTTGAAAGAAAGCAGGATACACCTGCTATCGAACGTAAGAGGACAGTATGAGGCTCGTTAAAACCCTCCCGATTTTGCTCAGTCTGGGCGCAGCACTGGGAAGCGTGAGCGCCTGGGCTCTGCCGGAAGACCAACAGCAGCCTATCCGTATTCAGGCCGACGATGCCCAACTGGACGACAAGCAAGGTATTGCTACCTATAAGGGTGACGTGATCATCACCCAAGGCTCGATGAAGGTGACAGGCAACACCGTTACCATCACCCGCACCCCGGCTGGCGACATTGACGTAGTGACCTCGGTGGGCAACCTGGCGTACTTCGAGCAATTGCAAACGGCTGGCGACACCAAGCCTGTCCAGGGTTGGGGCGTGACGATCCAGTATCACGCTTCGCAAAATCGCGTCGTACTGATCGACAAGGCCAAAGTTGTCGACAAGGACAACAACGTCACCCAAGGCGAGAAAATTGTCTACGACACGGACAAGAAACTCGCCAGCGCCGGTCGCGCCACAGGCAGCAAAGTCACCGAGGCGCGTCCGCGTATCGACATGGTGATCCAGCCGAAGAAGAAAACCGACGAGAAAAAGGCCCAGTAATGGCAACTCTGAAAGCTCAGCATCTGGCCAAGAGCTACAAGAGCCGCCAGGTCGTGCGTGACGTCAGCCTGTCCATCGACAGCGGCCAGATCGTCGGCCTGCTTGGCCCGAACGGCGCCGGCAAGACCACCTGCTTCTACATGATCGTCGGCCTGGTGCAAGCCGATCAGGGCCGTGTCCTGATCGATGACCTGGACGTCAGCCACCAACCGATGCACGGCCGCGCAAAGGCCGGTATCGGCTACTTGCCGCAGGAAGCATCGATCTTCCGCAAACTGTCGGTGGCCGACAACATCATGGCCATCCTCGAGACCCGCAAGGAACTCGACAAGGCCGGTCGTCGCAAGGAGCTGGAAAGCCTGTTGCAGGAATTCCACATCAGCCACATCCGCGACAACCTGGGCATGAGCCTGTCCGGTGGTGAGCGCCGTCGCGTGGAAATCGCCCGCGCCCTGGCCACCAACCCGAAATTCATCCTCCTCGACGAGCCCTTCGCCGGCGTGGACCCGATTTCGGTCGGCGACATCAAGCAGATCATTCACCACCTCAAGGCCAAGGGCATTGGCGTGCTGATCACGGACCACAACGTTCGTGAAACCCTGGATATCTGTGAAACCGCCTATATCGTCAATGACGGCCAACTGATTGCCGAAGGCGACGCAGAGACCATCCTGGCCAACGACCTGGTCAAGGAAGTGTATCTGGGCCATGAGTTCCGCCTGTAAGCGCTGAGCCGTGCCCAGGCAGCTTGCCCGGGCACCTGACCAGCCACTCACCAGCGCTTCCGTGCCGACAAGCGTGGTCAGCCCTCGACAAGGGCAGCGCAGCAACACCGCTTTATAGTTTTTTATTGTTACAGCGCTCTAGGCAAACCCTTTAGTTTCAGGCATATAATTTGCTTAAGTTTGGCGCCCCGGCGCCCTGTAGTGGATGGCGCATGTGCGCCGGCGAATAAGGTGTTAAGCCCCTGCCATGAAACCATCGCTAGTCTTGAGAATGGGCCAGCAGCTGACGATGACACCGCAGCTGCAACAGGCCATCCGCCTGCTCCAATTGTCGACCCTGGACCTGCAACAGGAAATCCAGGAGGCCCTGGAGTCCAATCCGATGCTCGAACGCCAGGAAGAAGGCGACGACTTCGACAATTCCGACCCCCTGGCCGACAACGCCGAACAAAAGCCCAACACCGACATCCAGGAGCCCTCCTACCAGGAAAGCGCCCCGACGGTTGATAACCTCGATGAGGGTGACTGGAACGAGCGTATCCCCAACGAACTCCCCGTCGACACCGCGTGGGAAGACGTTTACCAGACCAGCGCCAGCAGCCTGCCCAGCAATGATGATGACGAGTGGGACTTCACCACCCGCACCTCGGCCGGCGAAAGCCTGCAGAGCCACTTGCTGTGGCAACTGAACCTGGCCCCGATGTCCGACACCGATCGCCTGATCGCCGTAACCCTGATCGACTGCATCAACAATCAGGGCTACCTGGACGAAACCCTCGAGGAAATCCTCGAAGCGTTCGACCCGGAACTGGATATCGAACTGGACGAAATCGAAGCCGTCCTGCACCGCATCCAGCAATTCGAGCCCGCCGGCATCGGCGCACGCAACCTGGGCGAATGCCTGCTGCTGCAATTGCGCCAACTGCCTGCCAAGACCCCTTGGCTGGCCGAGGCCAAGCGCCTGGTCACCGATTACATCGACCTGCTTGGCAGCCGCGACTACAGCCAGTTGATGCGTCGCATGAAGCTCAAGGAAGATGAACTGCGCCAGGTCATCGAGCTGGTCCAGAGCCTCAACCCGCGCCCGGGCTCGCAGATCGAGTCCACCGAAGCCGAGTACGTCGTTCCTGACGTCATCGTGCGCAAGGACAACGAGCGCTGGCTGGTGGAGCTCAATCAGGAGTCGGTGCCACGGCTGCGGGTCAATGCCCAGTACGCCGGTTTCGTGCGCCGTGCCGACACCAGCGCCGACAATACCTTCATGCGCAATCAGTTGCAGGAGGCCCGCTGGTTCATCAAGAGCCTGCAAAGCCGCAATGAAACCCTGATGAAGGTTGCCACCCAGATCGTCGAGCATCAGCGCGGCTTTCTGGAGTACGGCGACGAAGCCATGAAGCCGCTGGTCCTGCATGACATCGCCGAAGCGGTCGGCATGCATGAATCGACGATTTCACGGGTGACCACCCAGAAGTTCATGCACACCCCCCGGGGCATTTATGAACTGAAGTACTTTTTTTCCAGTCACGTAAGCACCTCCGAAGGCGGCGAATGCTCGTCCACAGCGATCCGGGCGATCATCAAAAAACTGGTTGCAGCGGAAAATCAGAAAAAGCCGTTGAGTGACAGCAAGATCGCTGGTTTACTGGAGGCACAAGGCATTCAGGTGGCTCGCCGCACCGTCGCCAAGTACCGCGAATCCCTCGGGATCGCGCCTTCGAGCGAACGCAAGCGGTTGATGTAGGGCCACGCCACAGCGTTCCAGTGGTAGATCATCTGATCTACCGCTTTATGCACTGGCAACGAAGGAGAAGCTGTATGCAAGTCAACATCAGTGGACACCAACTGGAAGTGACCGAACCTCTTCGCACCTACATCGGCGAAAAACTCGAACGATTGGAGCGACATTTCGACAAGATCACTAATGTGCAGGTCACGATGACCGTCGAAAAACTGAAGCAGAAAATCGAAGCCACGCTGCATATTCCCGGGAATGAAGTGGTCGCCAACGCGGAACATACCGATATGTATGCCGCGATCGACGCACTCACCGACAAGCTGGATAAACAACTCAAAAAGCATAAGGAAAAGACCCAGAGCCTCCTCCAGGGCGCAACCGGTCGTTAACACTCCCAACCCATGATCCGACTTGAAAGTATCCTGACCCCCGGCCGTTCCCTGGTGAACGTGCCGGGAGGCAGTAAAAAGAAAGCCCTCGAACAAATTGCCAATCTTATCGCCCGCGAAGTGCCGGCCCTGGAGATGCAAGATGTCTTCGAGGCGCTGATCGCCCGTGAAAAACTCGGCTCCACCGGGTTTGGCAATGGCATCGCTATTCCACATTGCCGTCTCAAGGGCTGTGTTTCGCCCATCAGTGCATTGATGCACCTGGACGCCCCTATCGATTTCGACGCCATCGACGGCGCGCCGGTTGACCTGCTGTTCGTGCTGTTGGTCCCGGAAGCCGCCACCGATGCGCACCTTGAGTTGCTGCGACAGATCGCCAGCATGCTCGACCGCAAGGAAGTTCGCGAAAAGCTGCGTAGTGCTGCAAGCAACGAAGCCCTGTATCAGGTTGTCCTTGACGAGCAAAACGGTCAGTAATCATGCGCTTGATCATCGTCAGTGGCCGTTCCGGCTCAGGTAAAAGTACCGCCCTCGACGTTCTTGAGGACAGCGGCTACTACTGCATCGACAACCTGCCGGCCGGCCTGCTGCCGGAGCTGGCCGAACGCGCCCTGGTTCATACCGAGATGTTGCAGCCGCTGGTCGCCGTTTCCATTGACGCGCGCAACCTGCCCAGCCACCTGTCACGCTTCCCCGACCTGCTCGAGGAAGTCCGTGCCCGCCACATCCAGTGCGATGTGCTGTACCTGGACGCCGACGAAGAAACACTGCTCAAGCGCTTCTCGGAAACCCGACGGCGTCACCCCCTGACCAACGCCAACCGCTCGCTGGCCGAAGCCATCAGCGTCGAGAGCGTCCTGCTCGGGCCGATTGCCGACCTCGCCGATCTCAAGATCAACACTACCAGCCTGAACCTGTATCAACTGCGCGATGCCATCAAACTGCGTCTGTTGAATCAGCCGGAGCCGGGGACTGCGTTCCTGGTGGAATCCTTCGGCTTCAAGCGCGGCATGCCGGTGGACGCCGACCTGGTGTTCGATGTGCGCTGCCTGCCCAACCCTTACTGGAAACCGGAGTTGCGCGAACAGTCCGGGCTCGATCAACCGGTTGCCGAATACCTGGCGGCTCAGCCGGATGTCGAAGAGATGTTCCAGGACATTTCCACATACCTGCTAAAGTGGCTGCCTCGCTTTGCCGCCAGCAACCGCGCCTACGTCACCATTGCCATTGGCTGCACTGGCGGACATCACCGTTCCGTCTACCTGACCGAGCGCCTGGGGCAAACGCTGCAACAATCCCTGAAGAACGTCCAGGTCCGCCACCGCGACCTCAGCTAAAGGATTCACATCGCGATGCCTGCTCTGGAAATCGAAATCATCAATAAACTGGGTCTGCACGCTCGCGCTTCTGCAAAATTCGTTGGGGTAGCAGGTCAGTTCCCGTGCCAGATCAGGGCCGGACGTACACCACAGTCCATGGTCGATGGCAAAAGCATCATGGCGATGATGATGCTGGCCGCCGGCAAAGGCACCACGATCCACTTGAGCACAGAAGGCGAGCAGGAACAGGAAGCGCTGGATGCTCTGGTGGCGTTGATCAACAACTTCTTCGACGAAGGCGAGTAATACAACCACAAAAGCCCCTCACCACAAATCAAGCGAGGGCCGTATCCATCACCATCATCAAACAGAACCCCATCAGCAGCCCGAGGCTGGCAAGCTTGTCATGACCATTGCGGCGCGACTCGGGAATGACTTCGTGGGTCACCACCAGCAGCATCGCCCCCGCCGCCAGCGCCAATCCCAAAGGCAGCAGCAGTTCAGCCAGGCTCACCAGCCACGCGCATAGCAGTGCGAACACCGGTTCTACCAAACCTGACGCCGCACCGATCAGGAACGCCTTGCCCCGAGACATCCCTGCCCCGGCCAGCACCAAAGCGATGACCAACCCCTCCGGTACATCCTGCAAGGCAATGCCCATGGCCAGGCTGTCGGCGTCAGGCATTGCGCCACCGGCCGAAACACCTACCGCCATGCCTTCCGGAATGTTGTGGGCGATGATGGCAAATACGAACAGCCAGATCCGCGGAGCAATGACCGGTCGTTCCAGCGTGCCGACCAGCATGTCCGGGCTGGCGCCAGAGACCTTCCGATCCACCAGGAACAACAGGAAGGCGCCGAGCATAATGCCGAAGCTGATCAACCCACTGGACGCCCAAGGTGACAGTCCAAGCCCTTCGGCGGCAGAGATGCCCGGAACGATCAGCGAAAATGCCGTCGCAGCCAGCATCACGCCAGCGCCAAAGCCAAGCAAAGTGTCGCTGAGCCTCTGCGGCATCCGCCGAATCACCAACACCGGCACCGCGCCCAGCGCGGTACCCAAGGCGCAGATCGCACCGCCCTGCAGTGCGCGCAGCAACTTCGGTTCAAGGTCGAGCCATGCCAGCCCATGGGCAACCAAAAGGCTCATTCCCGCCAGCAGTAACAGCGATCCAAACGCGTAACGAAACATCCGTCCATTTCCGATCGCCAGTGTTTCAGTGCCCATAGTCCAGCCTTGGATTGTTTTTATGGAAGACTTAAACCAGTGCGGCCTGATAGCGCGCAGCGACTTGCGGCCAATTGATCACGCGGTAGAACGCGCTGATGTACTCCGGACGACGGTTCTGATAACGCAGGTAATAGGCGTGCTCCCAGACGTCGAGGCCCAGAATCGGGGTATTGCCGTTCATCAACGGGCTGTCCTGGTTACCGCTGCTTTCCACCACCAAGGTCTTTTGCGGGGTCACGCTCAGCCAGGCCCAGCCGCTGCCGAAGCGGGTCAACGCGGCCTTGGTAAAGGCTTCCTTGAAGCTGTCGAGACCGCCCAGTTGTTCATCGATGGCCTTGGCCAACACGCCTTCGGGCTCGCCACCACCGTCGGGCGCCATGACTTCCCAGAACAACGAATGATTGGCGTGGCCGCCACCTTGGTTGATCACCGCCGTCCGTAGTTTTTCCGGCAGTTGCTGAACGGCGGACACCAGCTTCTCCACGGGCCACTCGGCATACTCGGTGCCTTCAACAGCCGCGTTCAGGTTATTGATGTAGGTCTGGTGATGCTTGGTGTAGTGGATCTCCATGGTCTGCGCATCGATGTGCGGCTCCAGGGCGTCGTAGGCGTACGGCAAGGCAGGCAAGGTAAAAGCCATGTTCAATGGACTCCTTGATGATGAGGCGCAGGCGAAGCGGCATCGATGTGCAGCAGCCGATGGGTACGCGGATACTCGCCGTGCTCACTGATGAAGTTCAGCAGCTCGACGTAGGTCTTGCTGCTCTGGCGCAACGCGGCTTCTCGCAATGTTTGAGGTAGCCGTGGGTCCTGCATGGTCTGCAAGAGCCGTTGGTGGATGGCACACAAGTATTCGGCGCTCTCCTCCGGCTGATTCAGACGCAAGTGCAGGTCCGCCAGGTTGTGATGGGAAATCACGCAGGCCGCTACCGCTTCGTCGGCATCCGCCCAGCGCTCGAACAGCACCTGGGCCAGAGCCAATGCCTGCAGGTACGCCTCGCGGGCATCGACCAGTTCACCCAGCATGAAAAAGCGATTGGCTCTTTCGATCGTGCGTTTCCAGTGCTCCATGGTGCGCCTCCAAAGCGGTAACGGGGCTTAGACGCCGCCCGCAGTGAGTTTTTCCGGGTTGAGCAATTCTTCCAGCTGACTGCGCGACAGGTCGGTGTGTTCCAGCGCGACGTCAATCACCGGCCGACCTTGCTGATAGGCCTTCTTGGCAATCTCGGCAGCTTTCTGGTAACCGATGATCGGGTTGAGCGCGGTGACCAGAATCGGGTTGCGTGACAGTACTTCCTTGATCCGGCCTTCGTTGACCTTGAAGCTGGCGATGGCCTTGTCTGCCAGCAGACGACTGGAATTGGCCAGCAACTCGATACTGCTCAGCAGGTTCTGGGCGATGATCGGCAGCATCACGTTCAGTTCGAAATTGCCCGACTGGCCGGCGATGGTGATAACACTGTCGTTGCCGATGACCTGAGCCGCGACCATCGCGGTGGCCTCTGGAATGACCGGGTTGACCTTGCCCGGCATGATCGAAGAACCCGGTTGCAAGGCTTGCAGTTCGATCTCGCCAAGGCCGGCCAGCGGGCCGGAGTTCATCCAGCGCAGATCGTTGGCGATTTTCATCAGCGATACGGCGGTGGCCTTTAGCTGTCCGGAGACGGCAACGGCAGTGTCCTGGGAGCCGATCAGCGCGAACAGGTCCTTGCCTGGCTGGAACTCGACCCGGGTCAATTTGCTTAGCTGCTGACTGAAACGCGCCGCGAACTCGGGGTGGGCGTTGACACCCGTGCCCACCGCCGTGCCGCCTTGAGCCAGGGATTGCAGGCTTGGCTGCAAGTCCTGCAGATGGCCGATGTTGGCCTTGAGCTGCTGCGCCCAACCGTTGAGCACTTGGCTCATGCGCACCGGCATGGCGTCCATCAGATGCGTACGCCCGGTTTTGACGTGGTGATGAACCTGCTCGGCCTTGTGCTCGATGACCTGCACCAGATGCGTCAGCGCCGGCAGCAGTTGCTCATGGAGCGCCAGTGCTGCGCTGACGTGAATGGTGGTCGGGATGATGTCGTTGCTGCTCTGCCCGCAGTTGACGTGATCGTTGGGGTTCACCGCCTCGCCCAGCAAGCGGCCGGCCAGCGTGGCGATCACTTCGTTGGCGTTCATGTTCGAGCTGGTGCCGGAACCGGTCTGGAACACATCCACCGGGAAGTGCTGCATGAAATCACCTTCGAGCAAGCCCTGGGCTGCGTCGACGATGGCTTTGCCCTGGGCTTCGCCGATCTGCTTGAGCTCGACGTTGGCGCGGGCGGCCGCTGCCTTGGCCAGGATCAACGCGCGGATGAACTGAACCGGCATCGGTTTGCCGCTGATCGGGAAGTTATCCACCGCACGCTGGGTCTGTGCGCCGTAGAGGGCGTCTTCCGGGACCTGAAGCTCGCCCATACTGTCGCGTTCGATACGGGTATTACTCATCGGGAGATCCTTGCATCAGTTCTATGAGAGGAATCGAGGGCTGCAACTCACAGGTAGCGAGTTGCCAGGTGTAGCTCTGCCAGCGCTTGAGGCGGCATTTGCACAACGAGAGGCGTTCCAGTTCGCGCAGCGGGCGCCAGGCCTGGTCAAGACAGTAAGTGCGCCAATGCCACGGCAGCGCGACATCGGCGGCGGTATCGAGCAACAATCGGAAGGCAGTTTCGGCGACGGTCCAGGGTGAGGTGGCCGTGCAACACGCCAGGTACCGGCCTTCGGCCAGGTAGTGGTCGATCAGGCGAGGCTCGTCGGGGTTCATCGCGCAACGGATCTGGCGACTCATCCAGCGCCAGCTTTCGAGGTAAGGCTGCTCGTGCAAGGCAGAACTCATGATCCGGGGCTCATTCGGTAATGAGATTTATTATTATATGATAATGAGAACCAAAACAAGGCCGTGCCGACATGGCAGATCCATTGTGGGAGCGAGCCTGCTCGCGAAGGCGTCATCACTTTCAACATTGATTTCGTCTGACACGCTGCTATCGCGAGCAGGCTCGCTCCCACAGGGGATCTGAGTTGTAGCCAACAAAAAAGGCGCGCCACCCAATGGGTGGCGCGCCTTTTGGTGAAGCGGCCGAGGCTTAGCTACCCGCCACCGTCATCCGCTCGATCAACACCGAGCCCGTGCGAATGTTACTGCGCAGTTCCAGATCATTACCCACGGCAACGATCTGCTTGAACATGTCGCGCATGTTGCCGGCGATGGTCACCTCCTGGACCGCGAACTGGATTTCACCGTTCTCGACCCAATAACCCGCTGCACCACGGGAGTAATCGCCGGTCACCATGTTGAGGCCCTGCCCCATCAATTCAGTCACCAGCAAGCCACGCCCCATGCGCCGCAGCAACGCCGCCTGGTCTTCGTCGCCATGGGTGACGAACAGGTTGTGCACGCCGCCGGCGTTGGCCGTGCTCGGCATACCGAGCTTGCGGCCGGAATAGGTGCCGAGGATGTAAGACACCAACTCGCCCTTTTCGACGAACGGTTTGGCGTAGGTTGCCAAACCATCACCGTCGAACGCTGCACTGCCCATGGCACGCATCAGATGCGGACGTTCGTCGATGGTCAGCCACTCCGGAAACAGCTTCTGCCCGAGAGTGCCCTCAAGGAAGGACGACTTGCGATACAGGCTGCCGCCGGAAATCGCCGACAGGAAACTGCCGAACAGCCCCCCAGCCAACTCTGCGGAAAACAGCACCGGCACCTCGCAAGTCGGCACCGGACGCGCGCCCAGACGACTCGCCGCCCGTTGCGCAGCGCGTTGACCGATGCTCACCGGGTCGGCGAGCAGATTGCCCTGGCGGTTCACGTCGTACCAGTAATCGCGCTGCATCTGGCCATCGGCCTCGGCGATCATCACGCAGCTCAGGCTGTGCCGAGTCGATGCGTAACCGCCGATAAAGCCGTGGCTATTGCCATAAACGCGGCAGCCCTGATGGGTACTGAGGGTGGTGCCGTCGGCGTTCTTGATCCGGCTGTCGGCGGCAAACGCCGCGGCTTCACAGGCCAGGGCCTGTTCGATGGCTTGTTCCGGAGTGATGTCCCATTGGTGGAACAGGTCGAAATCCGGAATATCGCGCGCCATCAGCGCGGCATCCGCAAGGCCCGAGGCTTCGTCTTCCGAAGTGTGTTTGGCAATGGCCAGTGCAGCGGCGACGGTTTCGCGAATCGCATCAGGACCGCTGGCCGAAGTGCTGGCCGAGCCTTTGCGTTGCCCCACGTACAAGGTGATGCCAAACCCCTGGTCGCGGTTGAACTCAACGGTTTCGACTTCACGCTGGCGCACCGAAGTCGACAACCCCTGCTCCAGCGACACCGCCACTTCACAGGCGCTGGCCCCCTGGCGCTTGGCTTCAGCGATGATCTGCTCGACTTGTTCCTGCAGTGCCGGCAACGCTTGTGGGCCGACGCTTTCAACTGCACTCATGCTGTTCTCCACTCAAATTCTGCTTTCGGTAACGGTCATCGAGCGACCGGGCCGGACAAGCGGCCCCCGACTGGTTATCATGGCGGCGTTTCTTTGCGGACGGCCACCATGGTTGATTCTTACGACGACTCCCTCGATACGGGAGAAAAAAGCAAATCCCAGGTCAAACGCGAGCTGCATGCTCTGGTTGACCTTGGCGAGCGCCTTACAACACTCAAGCCTGACTTGCTGGCAAAACTGCCCTTGACCGACGGAATGCGTCGGGCTCTGGCCGATGCGCCCAAGCACACCGCGAACATCGCGCGAAAACGGCACCTTCAGTTCATCGGCAAACTGATGCGCGATCAGGACACTGCCGCCATTCTGGTTCTGCTCGATCAACTCGATGCCTCCACCCGTCAATACAACGAACGCTTCCATAACCTGGAACGCTGGCGCGATCGTCTGATTGCCGGCGACGATGCCGTACTGGAAAAATTCGTCGTCGACTACCCGGACGCGGACCGCCAGCAATTGCGCTCCCTGATCCGTCAGGCCCAGCATGAGGTTGCGCAAAACAAACCTCCTGCTTCCAGCCGTAAAATCTTCAAGTACATCCGTGAGCTGGACGAGACTCAACGCGGTCTGCGTTAATTCTCGAAGCGGGTGAGCTGCCTCGCAGCTCACCCGCAGCCTCACTTCTTACGACCCCGTGCCACCCACGGTGATCGCATCAATCTTCAGCGTTGGCTGGCCGACACCCACCGGCACCGACTGCCCATCCTTGCCACACGTACCCACGCCGCTGTCCAGCGACAGATCATTACCGACCATCGACACCTTGCTCATGGCTTCCGGCCCGTTGCCGATCAGGGTCGCGCCCTTGACCGGAGCGGTAATCTTGCCGTCCTCGATCAGGTACGCCTCGCTGGTGGAGAACACGAACTTGCCGCTGGTGATGTCCACTTGACCGCCACCCAGGTTGGCGCAGTAAATGCCGCGCTTCACCGAAGCGATGATTTCCGCCGGGTCGCTTTCGCCGGCGAGCATGTAGGTGTTGGTCATGCGCGGCATCGGCAGGTGCGCGTAGGATTCGCGACGGCCGTTACCGGTGCGTGCCACGCCCATCAGGCGGGCGTTGAGCTTGTCCTGCATGTAGCCTTTGAGTACGCCGTTTTCGATCAGCGTGGTGCACTCGGTCGGCGTGCCTTCGTCGTCGACACTCAACGAGCCACGGCGACCGGCCAGGGTGCCGTCATCGACAATGGTGCACAGCTTCGACGCAACCATCTCGCCCATGCGACCGCTGTAGGCCGAACTGCCCTTGCGGTTGAAGTCGCCTTCCAGACCATGACCGACCGCTTCGTGCAGCAACACGCCCGACCAGCCGGAACCGAGCACCACCGGCAAGGTACCGGCCGGTGCCGGAATGGCTTCGAGGTTGACCAGCGCCTGGCGCAACGCTTCACGGGCATAGCCCATGGCGCGGTCTTCGCCGAGGAAATAACGGTAATCGGTCCGACCGCCACCGCCATGCCCCCCGCGCTCGCGGCGACCGTTCTGCTCGACGATCACGCTGACGTTGAAGCGCACCAGCGGCCGTACATCCGCCGCCAGACCGCCGTCGGTGGAAGCCACCAGAATCCGTTCCCAGACACCGGCCATGCTCACGGTGACTTGCTGGATGCGAGGGTCGAGGGCGCGGGTCGCGGCATCGATTCGCTTGAGCAAATCGACTTTCTCGGCACGGGTCAGCACTTCCAGGGGATTGTCCGGCGCATACAACTGCGCGACATCCTGGCTGGTGAATGCCTGCACAGTGCCATTCTGGCCAGCGCGGGAAATCGAACGGGCGGCCCGCGCCGCCGCGCCAAGGGCTTCCAGGGTGATGGCATTGCTGTAGGCAAAACCGGTTTTTTCACCCGATTGCGCGCGCACGCCCACACCTTGGTCAAGGTTGAAGCTACCTTCCTTGACGATGCCGTCTTCCAGCGCCCAGGACTCGGAGATCTGCCCCTGGAAATACAGGTCGGCCGCATCGATGCCCGGCCCGGCCAGGTCGCCTAGCACGCCTTGCAGGCTCTCGATCGTGACGCCACCGGGCGCCAGCAGGTGTTCACTGACTGAGGACAACAACTCGCTCATATGCTTTACGCCTTAAATTCGTCGTTCTGATGCAGGTCGCTGGGCGCCCTGCGAGAAAAAGCGCCGGTGACTGGACACCGGCATCCGCGCCCGGATGGACGCCTGTTCGCTGCTGTCGCGTTCGGCCAGCAGCACGGCCTCGCCTTGATCCTGTTGTGCCAGCACACGCCCCCACGGGTCGATGATGGCAGCATGACCGAAAGTTTCCCGCGGCCCCGGATGCGTCCCACCCTGGGCAGCCGCGAGCACATAACATTGTGTCTCGATGGCCCGTGCGCGAATCAGCACATCCCAATGCGCCGCGCCGGTCACCGCCGTGAAAGCCGAAGGGGCGGTAATCAGTTCCGCGCCGGCCGCGCGCAATTCGCTGTACAGCTCCGGGAAGCGCAAGTCGTAACAGACCGTCAGGCCAACCCGCCCAACCGGTGTGTCCGCCACCACGACCCCACTGCCATAAGCATAGTCATCGGATTCACGATAACGGCCGCGATTGTCGGCCACGTCGACGTCGAACAGGTGCAGCTTGTCGTAGCGCGCCACCGTTTCACCCTGGTCATCGACCAGCAACGAACAGGCATGCACCTTGGCCGCCGGTTGATCCACCGGCGGCAACGGCAACGTGCCGGCCACAATCCATAACTTGAGGTCGCGTGCGGTCTGTTTCAACCAGGGCAGGATCGGGCCTTCGCCCAGTGCTTCGGCGCGCCCGATGTCGGCAATGTCGCGCCGGCCCATGGCGGCGAAGTTTTCCGGCAATACCGCGAGCTTCGCGCCACCGGCGGCCGCTTGCTCGAGCAGCCGACGGGCCTGGGCCAGATTGGCCAGCACATCGCTCTGGCTGACCATTTGAATCACCGCTAGAGACATGGCCTTTTCCTTATTGAAACCAACACAGACCTTGTAGGAGCGAGCTTGCTCGCGATGAGTTTGAATGCGACGCGTTTTTTCAGACAGCCTGCGTCATCGTTCACGTCCATCGCGAGCGGGCTCGCTCCTACAGGGGGCGAGCCGCAATGGCCATGCTACTCCATAGGCCCGAAGGATGGCGTTTCAAAAAGCCTTGTCGAAGGCAATCTTCGGTTCTTTCCAAGGCCCTTTGACGGTGTACTTCACACTGGCGAAACGGGCGACCCGGTCTCCGATCAGCTTGTCGATCAGGAACAGCGCCCCGCCGACCGCGGGTGCACCGACGATCAATGCGGCAATCGGCAGGTTATTGGTCACCGGCAAGGTCACCATCAGTTTCGCATCGATCTGATCGGCCACCATGTTCAGGGTGCCGTCGAGTTCAATGGTGCTCGACGGGCCCGTCAGCTGGATCGGCTTACGGGTGACATACACACCATTGGTCCCGACCAGCAGCCCCTTGACCCGGTCATAACTCAGGCCTTTGCCGAACAGGTCGGAGAAATCCAGGCGCAGGCGCCGGCCGATGGAGTTGAAGTTGAGCAAGCCAAATACCCGCAGCGCCTGGGCACTGCCCTCAACCTCGACGAACTGACCCTGATTGAGGGTCGCATCAAGCGTGCCGGAGAAACGCTTGGTCGCCACCCAGGCCGGTGAGCCAGGCCAGCGGCCATCGACATCCATATAGAAGTCCTGGCTGGTGACGCTCGGCGCAAACCCCCAGCCCTTGAGCACATCGGCGAGGTTCTTGCCGCTGATACGACCCTTGTACCAGCTGTTGCTGGCGCCAGGCACGCCTTCCCAACCACCGCTGCCCACCAACAGCATGCCCTTGAGGCCCAGGTCCAGGGAGTTGAACTCTATGCCCTTGGGCGTCGGACGAATTTTCAGCGACCAGCCCCCCACCAGATCCTGCCCCTGGAATAGCTGATTGATGGTGATGTCCATCGCGGGGATTTTTGTCGGGTCCACCGACGCCAGCGGATCCGGCGAGTTTTCATCGGCCAGCACGGTCGGGTCCGGTGCGGGCAGGCGCACAGTTTGCAGATTGATCGTGATCGGCGTGGCTTTCGCATCGGGAAGGCTGGCGCTGCCATTGATCTGCTGGCTGTCCAGTTGTAGCGCCCAGGCGGAAGGCTTGCGCGCCAGCTGGATCGAGGCCTGATCGAGGGTGGTGCCGATACCGCTGAGTTTGCCCACCTTGAAATCCGCGCCGCTGAGCAGTTGCCTGGCGCTGCCGCCGGGGTCTTGTCCGGCGTATCTGTCCACCAGATCCTTCCACGGGCCAACGTCCAGCTCCGACAGCACGCCCCGTATCCGCAAGCCTTTGGTACCAGGCAAGACGGACTCGCCGCCACCGAGGAACAACTCCCCGCGACCGTCGGCGAAACTACTGGCCGGGGCCGCGAACGTGAAACTCGCCAAGTCCCCGTAGTTGACCCAATAACGCCGCTCGGCGCCCTGCAAGGTCATGCGGAACGTGGTGTCGCGCCCGGCCTCGGAGGTTATGCCGAACGGTGCAGGCAAATCGACGGCCACGCCCTTGAGGCTGGAATTGACCATCAACTGGCTGTCGGCGCCGTCCAGGGTCAGTTGCAGTTGATACGGGATCACACCGCTCACCGGCAGAGGCTGGGTGACCTTCAGCCAGTCGGTCAGTTTCTTGACCTCGACCTGCCCTGACGCGGCCACCCGGGTACTGTGCTTGCCCGGGCTGCCATCGGCAAATATCTGTGCGGTGACCGGTTTGTCGAACGCCCGGGCGCTGATGTTCTGCCCGGTCAGGCCTTTGCCGCTGTCGAAACGGAAATCACCTTTGAGTTGGGTCAGTTCCAGCGCAGGTTCGGCCAGCTTCAAGCGCGCCCTGGCGGTCTTGAAATCGACGAGGATCTTCGGCTCCTCGCCTTTTGCCAGGGGAATATCGAGTTTCAACTTGCCTTGCAGGTCACCCTCGCCTTCCCAGCCGGCAAAGGTTGCTGCGGTGCCGATCGGTGCTTCCTGGAGGATTTTCAGGCCATCGCCCAAACCGCCGGCAAATCCGCCATCGAGGAACAAATGAACGTTCTGCCCGGCCGGCACATGGGGAATGTCGACGTAGATATCGTTGACCTGGGTGTCGAGCAACTGGCCCGTGCTGGCCAGAATCCGCACGCCGCTGTCTTCGACAAACACATCGCCGCTGACCTTGCTGACATGGGGCCAGCCCGGCTGGAAGGCCAGTTCGGCATCGTGAACCTTGAAGTACAGGCTGATGCTGCGATCGACGTCCGCGGCACCGGGGCTGAGCGACCCTTGATACTGGAAGAAGCCTTGATCCACCGCGCCCTTGAGAATCGCCGTGCGCAGCCATTCGTCCAGCGCCGGACTGAGGACCGTCGGCAAGTACTTGGCGGTGTAGCGACCGTCACCGTCCACCAGGCCGACCCGCAAGTCCATGTAATCTTCCCGGGTGTGATCGAAATACAGGCGAATCAGGAAGTCGCCGGCGATCTTGCCTTCCTCGCCCAGCACTTTCAGATACGGCGCGATCAGGGTGAAACCTTCTTTATCGAGTTTCCAGGTCAGCCGCGCATTGGCCTGAATGTACTGCCATGGCTTGGCGAAAATCGGGTCCAGGTGCAGCATGAAATCCTTGCTGTCCATGCGCAGTTCGCCGTTCCCCAGGTCACCGCTGATGCTGCCGCTGACATTTCGCGCCGCCGGCGCACCGTGATAGGCGTCGAAGCCCACCTGGTCGAGGTTGGCGGCAAACCCGAACTTGCTGTCGTCGGTGGCATTGGGGCGGAAGTCGACCAGCACGTTACGCAGGCCACCCGTGACCTTGAGCCGCTCGACGACCGTGGCAAAACCCTCTGGTAACGGCGCCAGGGCGTTGAGCAGCGGGGTCAGCGGCGTGAGATCAACCCGGTCGGCTTGCAGGTGCCAGAGTTCTTCGGTTTTATCAGTGGCGGCGTTTTGCGTGAGCTGCAGATGCGTTTCCCAGCGGGTCTCGCCGAAGTTCATCGCCAGGGAGTCCAGAGTCACTGACGCACCTTTGGCACTGCGCTGGAAGTAACCATTGAGCGCCAGGTTATTGATCTGGATCGGCTTGCGCTCGGCGTAGGCACCCTTGAGTTGTGGCGCGTTCACGCGCACCGCAGCGCTTTGCAAGGCGCCTTTGCCCCAGGTCACCCACAGCTCGCCGCCGGCCTTGATCTCGGAAAAATTCCACTGTTGGGTCAGACGTTCAGGCAACCACTTCGACCAGTCGCTTTGCGGCAGGCTCAGGTAGACCTCGGCTTCACCGTCCTTCCATTGACTGGCTCGAATACGGGTACGCAGGCTCATGGCCACCGGTTGCCCGTCCGGCAGGGTCAGCCGTGCGTCGAGCCGCTGCCGCGACGCCCCGGTTTTCAGATTCAGGCCGACATAAGTCAAGGTCAGCGGCGATTCGCCAAACGGCTGCAAGGTCACCTGGCTGTCGAGCACCGACAGTTGCTGGATCATCTGCATCTGATTGAGCAGTTGCTCCGGATCGGTGGGCTGGTCCTGGCGCATCGGCAAACCTTCCAGAGCCCACTGACCGCCCTCACCTTGCCTGAGGTTGATCTTGAGGCCGCTGAACTCCAGATGAGCGATGCGTACCTGGCGGGCCAACAAGCTGGCCCAAAGGTCCGGCACCGCGCGCACCTGATCCAGGTGCAAGGCATTGGCGCCGTCGCCGACCGTCACGTCGCGGGCCATCAATATAGGGGCGAATCCACTCCAGTTGCCTTCGAGCTCGCCGATCTGCAACGGCATGCCCAAGGCATCGCTGGCTTTGGTTTCGATGTCGGCGCGGTACTCGGCGACTAGCGGCGTCAGCTCCCGGCCAAGGCTGACGTAGAGCGCCATCAACACCAAAACCAACGCGCACAGGCCCAGACCCCAGCGGGTCAGTGCGGCCAATATGCGTGTCAGACGGTCCATGTCAGGTGGCCCCCATGGCAAAAGTTTTGCAAAAAGCTGAGGCCAGCCATTCTCGAACAATCAAAACAAAACGCTTCAGAGCAGCACCACGTCGTATTGTTCCTGGGAATACATGGTTTCGACCTGAAAGCGGATGGTGCGCCCGATAAACCCTTCCAGTTCGGCAACGTTGCCCGACTCTTCGTCGAGCAGGCGGTCCACCACTTTCTGGTTTGCCAATACACGATAGCCTTCCGCCTGATAGGCGCGAGCCTCGCGCAGGATTTCACGGAAGATTTCGTAGCAAACGGTTTCCGGGGTCTTGAGCTTGCCCCGTCCCTGACAGGCATTGCACGGCTCGCACAACACCTGTTCAAGGCTTTCGCGAGTGCGCTTGCGGGTCATCTGCACCAGGCCCAGCTCGGTGATACCGATGATGTTGGTCTTGGCGTGATCGCGCTCCAGTTGCTTTTCGAGCGTGCGCAACACCTGGCGCTGGTGCTCTTCATCTTCCATGTCGATGAAGTCGATGATGATGATTCCGCCCAGGTTACGCAGGCGCAATTGACGGGCGATGGCCGTCGCGGCTTCGAGGTTGGTCTTGAAGATGGTCTCTTCGAGATTGCGGTGGCCGACGAACGCCCCGGTATTGACGTCGATGGTGCTCATGGCTTCCGCCGGATCGACCACCAGATAACCGCCGGACTTGAGCGGGACCTTGCGTTCGAGTGCTTTCTGGATTTCGTCTTCGACGCCATACAGGTCGAAAATCGGCCGCTCGCCCGGGTAATGCTCCAGGCGGTCAGCGATCTCGGGCATCAGTTCGGCGACGAATTGCGTGGTTTTCTGAAAGGTTTCCCGGGAGTCGATGCGGATCTTCTCGATTTTCGGGCTCACCAGGTCACGCAGGGTGCGCAGCGCCAGACCGAGGTCTTCGTAGATTACGCTAGGCGCACTGATGGTTTTGATCTGGGCGTTGATCTGATCCCAAAGACGGCGCAGATAACGGATGTCCATGAGGATTTCATCCGCGCCGGCACCTTCGGCTGCCGTGCGCAGGATGAAACCGCCAGCCTCCTTGATACCTTCCTTGGCCACGCAATCAGTGACCACCTGTTTGAGGCGTTCGCGCTCGGCTTCGTCTTCGATCTTCAGAGAAATGCCGACATGGGCCGTGCGTGGCATGTACACCAGATAACGCGAAGGGATCGACAACTGAGTGGTCAGGCGTGCGCCTTTGGAACCGATCGGATCCTTGGTCACCTGCACCACCAGGCTCTGGCCCTCGTGCACCAGTGCACTGATGCTCTCGACCGCCGGGCCTTCGCGCAGGGAAATTTCCGACGCATGAATGAACGCGGCACGGTCCAGGCCGATATCGACGAATGCCGCCTGCATTCCAGGCAATACCCGCACGACTTTGCCTTTATAGATGTTGCCGACGATCCCGCGCTTTTGCGTACGCTCGACGTGGACCTCTTGCAGGACACCGTTTTCGACCACCGCCACGCGCGACTCCATCGGCGTGATGTTGATCAGAATCTCTTCACTCATGGCAGGGTCTCGTTCAGGCATGTTCACGATAATGGCCGCATCTGTTCAGAACGTTGCTTGGTGTGCGTTCCGGGGTTGCCAACAGGGTATGCCGAAATGGCCGAGCAGTTCCGCGGTTTCGCAAAGCGGTAGTCCGACCACCGCTGAATAACTTCCATCGAGCCCGGCGACAAACACCGCACCCAGTCCTTGAATGCCATAACCGCCCGCCTTGTCCCGTGGTTCGCCGCTGGCCCAGTAGGCTGCGGCTTCCTCACGACTGATATCTCGAAAACGTACCCGGCTGGTGACAACCCGGGATTCGCAACGTCCGCCATCGAGCACGGCAATCGCGGTCAGGACTTCATGTTCACACCCTGACAGCATCGTCAGCATGGCGCACGCATCCGCTTGATCAACCGGTTTGCCGAGAATTTTTCCATCGAGTACCACGGCGGTATCGGCACCGAGCACGCAGAATGGTTCGTCAGACACGACGACGCCGCGCCCGGCCTCGGCCTTGCCGCGTGCCAGACGCTCGACGTAGGCCGATGGGGATTCTTGAGCTAAAGGAGTTTCATCGATGTCCGCATTGACGGCGCAGAACGCAACGCCGATCTGCGTGAGCAATTCACGTCGACGCGGCGAACCAGAGGCGAGGTACAACCGTTTCATCAAGACCTCTCCCTGTCCAATGCCTGAGCGAATTAATTAATTTTGTAGCGTCGACGCAGTCCGCGCAAACCGAAACTGATCCAGGGCCAGAGCAGCGCACTGACCAGTGCCGGCAGCACCAGCGCCAACGTCGGCTGACGATTGCCGGTCAAGGCACTGAGCCACAGTTGTACAAGCTGGGCGAGGCCGAAGATCACCAGGATCACCAGGCTCTGTTGCCACATCGGGAACATCCGCAGGCGCTGCTGCAGCGCCAGCACCAGATAGGTGATGAGCGTCAGGATCAAGGCATTCTGACCCAGCAAGGTACCGTAGAGAACGTCTTCAGCCAGCCCCAGGCAAAACGCCGTCACCATCCCGACGGTCTGCGGCAGGTTCAACGCCCAGAATGCCAGCAACAATGCCAGCCACAGCGGGCGCAGGATTTCCATGAATTGCGGCAGAGGCGAAACGCTCAACAGCAGACCGACGGCGAACGTCAGCCAGACTATCCAGCCGTTTCGGGATGCTTTCACACCGCCCATTATTCTCTCCCCACTGGAGTGGCCGGCGCGGACACTGGCGGTTTGGCAGCAGGCTTCGCGGCAGCGGGTTGCGCCGCCGGCGGTTTAGCCGCCGCAGGATGCGAGGCCGCAGGCTTGGCTGGCGTGGTGGTTGGCTTGGCTGGCGCGGTGGCCGCAGGCGCCGCCGTCGCAGGAATCGCCGGTGCGGCGGCCGGTACAGCGGGTACCGCGGGGCTGACCGGTTTCGGAACCGTCGACGGAATGATCGGCCCACCGCCCTGCGCATCCAGGCTTTCCTGGGCCTGGGCGGCAGCGTTGACGCGCTCTTCGGCAGTCCGGTTGTCGCTGAACACCAGCAACAGGTAACGGCTACGGTTCAAGGCGGCGGTCGGAACGGCGCGGACAATGGCAAACGGCTGGCCGGAATCGTGAATCACTTCCTTGACCGTCGCCACCGGATAACCCGCCGGGAAACGCTGACCGAGGCCGGAGCTGACCAGCAGGTCGCCCTCCTTGATGTCGGCGGTATCGGCCACATGCCGCAACTCGAGACGTTCCGGGTTGCCGGTGCCGCTGGCAATCGCCCGCAAACCGTTACGGTTCACCTGCACCGGAATGCTGTGGGTGGTATCGGTCAGCAGCAAGACGCGGGAGGTGTAGGGCATCAACTCGACCACCTGCCCCATCAGGCCACGGGCATCGAGTACCGGCTGACCGAGGACCACGCCATCGCGCTCACCTTTATTGATGATGATGCGATGGGTGAAGGGGTTGGGGTCCATGCCGATCAACTCGGCCACTTCGACCTTCTCGTTGACCAGGGCCGAAGAGTTGAGCAACTCGCGCAGCCGAACGTTCTGCTCGGTCAGGGCGGCAAGCTTCTGCATGCGCCCCTGCAACAGCAGGTTCTCGGTCTTGAGTTTTTCGTTTTCGGCGACGAGTTCGGTCCGGCTGCCAAACTGACTGGCAACGCCTTCCCACAGCCGTCCGGGCAGGTCGGTGATCCAGTAGGCGTCCATCAGCACCAGCGACATCTGGCTGCGTGCAGGCTTGAGCAGACTGAAACGGGCATCGACCACCATCAGCGCGACCGATAGCACGACCAGCACCAACAGGCGCACGCCAAGTGAAGGGCCCTTGGTGAAAAGCGGTTTAATAAGCCGCTCCTCCCAGGCAAATGTTCTGTTTATTCATACGACAGCAATCCGGCCTGGATGCAGACTGACAGAAGATAAACGCGAACAGGCAGCACTGCAAAGTGCCGCCTGCGCGCTCAACAGCATAGAGGCAATCCGGCGACTTATTCGCTGGAAAGCAGGTCCATGGTGTGTTTATCCATCATTTCCAATGCACGGCCACCGCCGCGAGCAACGCAGGTCAGCGGGTCTTCGGCAACGATCACCGGCAGACCGGTTTCCTGGGCCAGCAATTTGTCCAGGTCACGCAGCAAGGCGCCACCACCGGTCAGTACCAGGCCACGTTCGGCGATATCGGAAGCCAGCTCCGGAGGCGATTGCTCCAGGGCGCTTTTCACGGCCTGAACGATGGTTGCCAGGGACTCTTGCAGAGCTTCCAGCACTTCGTTGGAGTTCAGGGTGAATGCGCGTGGAACGCCTTCGGCCAGGTTACGGCCGCGAACGTCGACTTCGCGAACTTCGCCGCCCGGATACGCGGTACCGATTTCCTGCTTGATGCGCTCGGCGGTGGATTCACCGATCAGGCTGCCGTAGTTACGACGCACGTAGGTGATGATCGCTTCGTCGAAGCGGTCGCCGCCCACACGTACGGATTCGGCGTAAACCACACCGTTCAGGGAGATCAGCGCGATTTCAGTGGTACCGCCACCGATATCCACGACCATCGAACCGCGAGCTTCTTCAACCGGCAGGCCGGCACCGATCGCAGCGGCCATTGGCTCTTCGATCAGGAACACTTCACGGGCACCGGCGCCAAGGGCCGATTCACGGATGGCACGACGCTCAACCTGGGTGGATTTGCATGGAACGCAGATCAACACGCGTGGGCTAGGCTGCAGGAAGCTGTTTTCGTGAACCTTGTTGATGAAGTACTGCAGCATTTTTTCGCACACGCTGAAGTCGGCGATCACGCCGTCTTTCATCGGACGAATGGCAGCAATGTTGCCCGGCGTACGACCCAGCATGCGCTTGGCTTCGGTGCCGACAGCAACGACACTTTTCTGGTTACCGTGTGTCCGAATGGCCACAACGGAGGGCTCATTCAGGACGATACCGCGCTCGCGCACGTAAATAAGGGTGTTGGCAGTGCCCAGGTCAATGGAAAGATCGCTGGAAAACATGCCACGCAGTTTCTTGAACATGGGAAAGGGACCCTAGGCAACGCGTGGGTAAAAAAGTGCGGCAAACTCTAACAACGACAGGGATTTTGGGCAAGGCGCCAATATGTTAAATTGGCCGCTTTTCTGTGCACCAAGCCCCACAATCGCGGCCTTATGACCGTAGAAGTGCGGTAGTGTTCCGACAATCTAACACACGGACGCCGTCCGTTTTGTTTTCCACTGGAGAATCCCAATGGCGCTTGAACGCTCCGACGTGGAAAAAATCGCTCATCTGGCCTGCCTTGGCCTTAATGATGCCGATCTTCCACACATCACTTCGGCCCTTAACAGCATTCTCGGGCTGGTCGACGAAATGCAGGCGGTCAATACCGATGGTATCGAACCGCTGGCCCACCCACTGGAAGCCAGCCAGCGCCTGCGCGCAGACGTCGTGACCGAGACCAATCACCGCGAGGCCTACCAGTCCATCGCACCAGCGGTCGAAAACGGCCTGTACCTGGTTCCGAAAGTCATCGACTAATAGGGAAAGAGCCTGCAATGCATCAATTGACTCTGGCCGAGATCGCCCGCGGACTCGCCGATAAAAAGTTTTCCTCCGAAGAGCTGACCAAGGTCCTGCTGGCGCGCATCGCCCAGCTCGATCCGCAGCTCAACAGTTTCATCAGCCTCACCGAAGACCTGGCGCTGACGCAGGCGAAAGCCGCTGACGCCCGCCGGGCCAATGGTGAGAGCGGCGCCCTGCTCGGCGCGCCGATCGCCCACAAGGACCTGTTCTGCACCCAGGGCATTCGCACCAGCTGCGGCTCGAAGATGCTCGACAACTTCAAGGCCCCGTACGACGCCACCGTCGTCGCCAAGCTGGCCGCTGCCGGCGCCGTGACCCTGGGCAAGACCAACATGGACGAATTCGCCATGGGTTCGGCCAACGAGTCGAGCTACTACGGCGCGGTGAAAAACCCGTGGAACCTGGAACACGTTCCGGGTGGTTCGTCCGGTGGTTCGGCCGCCGCGGTGGCCGCTCGTCTGTTGCCTGCGGCTACCGGCACCGACACCGGCGGCTCGATCCGCCAGCCAGCAGCATTGACCAACCTCACCGGCCTGAAACCGACGTACGGTCGCGTATCGCGCTGGGGCATGATCGCTTACGCCTCCAGCCTCGATCAGGGCGGCCCGTTGGCGCGCACTGCCGAAGACTGCGCGATTTTGTTGCAAGGTATGGCCGGCTTCGATCCGAACGACTCCACCAGCATCGATGAGCCCGTGCCGGACTACAGCGCCAGCCTCAACGGTTCGCTGCAAGGCCTGCGTATCGGTGTGCCGAAAGAGTACTTCAGCGCCGGTCTCGACCCGCGCATTGCCGACCTGGTCATGGCCAGCGTCGAAGAGCTGAAAAAACTCGGCGCCGTGGTCAAGGAAATCAGCCTGCCGAACATGCAGCACGCGATTCCTGCGTACTACGTGATCGCCCCGGCGGAAGCGTCCTCCAACCTGTCGCGTTTCGACGGCGTACGTTTCGGCTACCGTTGCGCAGACCCGAAAAACCTGGAAGACCTGTACAAGCGCTCTCGTGGCGAAGGTTTCGGGACAGAAGTGCAGCGCCGGATCATGGTCGGTGCCTACGCCCTGTCCGCCGGTTACTACGACGCCTACTACCTGAAGGCGCAGAAGATTCGTCGCTTGATCAAGAACGACTTCATGGCCGCCTTCAATGAGGTCGACATCATCCTCGGCCCAACCACGCCGAACCCGGCCTGGAAGCTTGGCGCCAAGAACAGCGACCCGGTCGCTGCGTACCTGGAAGACGTCTACACCATCACCGCCAACCTCGCTGGCCTGCCCGGCCTGTCGATGCCGGCCGGTTTTGTCGACGGCCTGCCGGTCGGCGTGCAATTGCTCGCTCCGTATTTCCAGGAAGGTCGCCTGTTGAACGTTGCCCACCAGTATCAGTTGAACACTGACTGGCACACCCGCACCCCAACCGGCTTCTGAGGAGACACACATGCAATGGGAAGTCGTGATCGGGCTGGAGATTCATACCCAGCTCACCACCCGGTCGAAAATCTTTTCCGGTAGTTCCACCACCTTCGGTTCCGAGCCGAATACCCAGGCCAGCCTGGTAGACCTGGGTATGCCGGGCGTATTGCCGGTGCTGAACCAGGAAGCGGTACGTATGGCGGTGATGTTCGGTCTGGCGATTGACGCCGAGATCGGCCAGCACAACGTGTTCGCCCGTAAAAACTACTTCTACCCGGATTTGCCCAAGGGCTACCAGATCAGCCAGATGGAGCTGCCGATCGTCGGCAAGGGCCACCTGGACATCGCACTCGAGGACGGCACGGTCAAACGTGTCGGCATCACCCGCGCGCACCTGGAAGAAGACGCCGGCAAGAGCCTGCACGAAGAATTCAGCGGCGCCACCGGCATCGACCTGAACCGTGCCGGCACGCCGCTGCTGGAAATCGTTTCCGAGCCGGACATGCGCAGCGCCAAGGAAGCCGTGGCCTACGTCAAGGCGATCCACGCCCTGGTGCGTTACTTAGGGATTTGCGACGGCAACATGGCCGAAGGTTCGCTGCGTTGCGACTGCAACGTGTCGATCCGTCCGAAAGGCCAGGCCGAGTTCGGCACCCGCTGCGAGATCAAGAACGTCAACTCGTTCCGCTTCATCGAGAAGGCGATCAACAGCGAAATCCAGCGTCAGATCGAATTGATCGAAGACGGCGGCAAGGTGATCCAGCAGACCCGCCTGTACGACCCGAACAAGGACGAGACCCGTCCAATGCGCAGCAAAGAGGAAGCCAACGACTACCGTTACTTCCCCGATCCTGACCTGTTGCCAGTGGTCATAGAGAACTCCTTCCTCGACGACGTGCGCGCCACCCTGCCGGAATTGCCACCGCAAAAGCGCGAGCGCTTCCAGGAGCAATTCGGTCTGTCGGTCTATGACGCCAGCGTGCTGGCCACCAGCCGCGAGCAAGCCGATTACTTCGAGAAAGTCGCGAGCATCGGCGGCGACGCCAAACTGGCGGCGAACTGGGTGATGGTCGAGTTGGGCAGCCTGCTCAACAAGCAAGGTCTGGACATCGAAGAGTCGCCGGTTTCCGCCGAGCTTCTGGGCGGCATGCTGCTGCGCATCAAGGACAACACTATCTCCGGCAAGATCGCCAAGGTGGTGTTTGAAGCGATGGCCAACGGCGAAGGCAGCGCAGACGAGATCATCGACAAGCGCGGCCTCAAGCAAGTGACCGACACCGGCGCCATCTCGGCGGTGCTGGACGAAATGCTCGCGGCCAACGCCGAGCAGGTCGAACAATACCGCGCGGCAGACGAAGCCAAGCGCGGCAAGATGTTCGGCTTCTTCGTCGGTCAGGCCATGAAAGCCTCCAAAGGCAAGGCCAACCCGCAACAGGTCAACGAACTGCTCAAAAGCAAGCTCGAAGGCTAATGAGAATGGAGCCAGCTCTAAAATCTGGCTCCATTCCCTGTGGGAGCCAGCTTGCTCGCGATAGCGGTCCGGCACTCAACACAAAGTTGACTGTCAGAATGCCAATCGCGAGCAAGCTCGCTCCCACATTTGCTTTCGGAAGCTTTCAAATGAAGCGTCTACTTGGACTTTGCGCCCTCCTCTCGCTCCTGGCCGGTTGCGCCAGCACCGACACCGTCGATCCGCATGGCTACGACAAAACCGGCGTGGCTTCGTACTACGGCGCCAAACACCAAGGCAAACGCACCGCCAACGGCGAGCGTTTCAACATGAATTCCATGACCGCCGCCCATCGCCAGCTACCCTTCGGTACACGGGTGAAGGTCACTAATCTGAATAACGACAAATCCTGCGTGGTGCGCATCAATGATCGCGGGCCGCACACCCGGGGCCGCCTGATCGACCTGTCCAAGGAAGCCGCCGAGCGCCTGGGCATGCTGCGCAGCGGCACCGCGCGGGTTCGCGTGCAAGCCCTCGACGACTGACCGATGGAGCCCCGACCATTTTCGGATTAGCCGATTTACCCCTGATCAGCGTGATCGAATTGCTCAGCGGATTGCTCCTGCTGATTATCGGCGCCGAATTGATGGTGCGCGCCGCCGTACGCATCGCCGCGCGATTGCACGTACGACCGCTGATCATCGGCCTGACTATCGTCGCCCTCGGCAGCAGCGCACCGCAGATGGCGGTCAGCCTGCAAGCGACCCTGGCGCACAATGCCGACATCGCCGTCGGCAGTGTGATCGGCAGCAGCATTTTCAACATCCTCGTCACCCTCGGGTTGTCTGCGCTGATCATTCCGCTGCGGGTTTCCCGACAATTGGTGCGCCTGGATATTCCGTTGATGATCGGCGCCAGCCTGTTGGTGTTCGTACTCGCCTGGAATGAAGAACTGACCCGGGCCGACGGCGTGATGTTGCTGACGGCGCTGGCGATTTACCTGGGCTTGTTACTGCGTCAGTCGCGACACTCGGCACGCCCGGTATCGAGCCATGATCACAACGGCCAGGCGTCATGGCTGAGCAGCCTGCTGATGATCGTCGCCGGACTGGCGATGCTGGTGTACGCCGGACACTTGCTGCTGGGGGCAGCCGTTGCGGTCGCTACCGACCTTGGGCTGTCGGAGCGGATCATCGGCCTGACCATCGTCGCCGTCAGCACCTCACTGCCTGAGCTCGCCACTTCGTTGATCGCAGCTATACGCGGCGAACGCGATATTGCCGTGGGCAACGTGATTGGCAGCAACCTGTTCAACCTCCTGGGCGTGCTCGGCTTTACCGCGCTCGTGGCACCGTCACCGCTGTCGGTGTCGCCCAACGCCCTGGATTTCGACCTGCCGGTGATGCTCGGCATCGCGGCGCTGTGCCTGCCGGTGTTCTACTCCGGCTATCGGGTGACCCGCGCCGAAGGCCTGCTGTTTCTGGGTTTGTACCTGGCGTATGGGCTGCACGTGGTGTCGTTCACCACCGGCATGCCACTGGCCGGCAAGCTGGAACACTTGATGCTGTTATTCGTCCTGCCAGCGCTGGTAGCGTTTTTGCTGTTCACGTCACTTCGCGCCTGGCGTCGCCAACACCATAAGAAGGAAGTCCCATGACCGAGAATAAAAAACCCGGCGTTGAAGTCCGCCGCCAAGTGATGGGCGACGCCTTCGTCGACCGCGCACTGGGCAACGCCACCGAGTTCACCCAGCCGCTGCAGGACTTCGTCAATGAACACGCCTGGGGCGGCGTGTGGAATCGCGAAGGCCTGCCGCTGAAAACCCGTAGCCTGATCACCCTCGCAGCCCTGACCGCACTCAAGTGCCCGCAGGAGCTGAAAGGTCACGTACGCGGCGCACTGAACAACGGCTGCACCGTGGAGGAGATTCGCGAAGCGCTGCTGCATTGCGCGGTGTATGCCGGCGTGCCGGCCGCGATCGATGCGTTTCGCGCGGCGCAGGAAGTGATCGACAGCTACCAGAAGCCGGAGTGATCACCATCGCCAGAGCGGACCACAGCCCTCGGTAACGCTCGTGACTGAACGGCTCAACCACATATTTCGACAATAAAAGGCGCCCCGCCAAACCTGTTCATCCACACCTCCTTTCGACACACTGCGCCGACAAAAAACCGCCAGGGGAAGGCCGGCGCATCTTCGTTGTACCCAGCCCCCCCGGCTTTACAAGGAAGGTTCCCATGGGATTGCCCGCCCGGTACGTATTGTCGAAATTGATGTTATCCAGTCTGCTCGTCAGCAGCTCGATACATGCCTCTGCCCAGGCGTGTTTCGAGGCCAGCAATCAAGACTTCAGCGAAGTGCTTGCCTGCTACAAGAAAGCCGAAGACGCCAATCCACTGGTTTACACCGCCAAAGGCAACACGACATTTCCAGGTGTGGAAAAGCGCAGTTTCGACCTGTCCTCCCAGCAATGGTCGCCGCTGGGATTGGTCAGTCCAGCACAGTGGAAACACACCGTGGACATCTACATCCCGGACAATGCCCTGCGCGCCCAGTCACTGTTGGTTGCCAATAACGGAACCCCCAACGCAGGGAAAAACAACGCCGGCGAACCGACGGACTTTACCGAAGCCATGGCACTTGAAGTGGCGCGCAAAACACGCACGATTGTCATTTCAGTCAGCAACGTTCCGAACCAGTACCTGACCTATGCCGACGACGGCATAGCGCGCACGGAAGATGCCAGTGTCGCCCACAGCTGGAAACTCTTTCTCGATGCCCCGCACCAGCGCCCGTACATGTCGGTGCGCCTGCCCATGGTGGTGTCGATGGTCAAGGCCATGGACCTCGCGCAAAAGGAGCTGCAACCCTGGGGAATAGACCGATTCATTGCCAGCGGCGCATCAAAACGTGGCTGGACCACTTGGCTGGCGGCGATTGCAGATGACCGGATCATGGCCATCGTGCCGTTTGTGATCGACGTACTGGGCACGGACAATGTGCTTGAACATACCTGGCAAGCCTATGGAAAGAACTGGCCACTGGCATTTTTTGACTACCATCACGAGGGCATCACCCAACAGATCAAGACTGAAAACTTCGCACACCTGATGAAAATCGAAGACCCGTTAAGCTACCTGCAAACCCGCTATGCCGATCGGCTGGCGATTCCGAAATACATCGTCAATGCCAGCAGCGACGATTTTTTCCTGCCAGACAATTCGCAGTATTTCTTCGATCAATTGCCAGGTCCGAAAGCTTTGCGAGTCGCTCCCAATGCGAGCCACTACGGTATCAACCGGTTCATCGAGAACTCTCTGATACCGGTCATCAATCGCTGGCAACAGGACAAGCCTTTGCCGGTCATTTCCATGCGCTCGAACCCGCACGTTTCATCACAAGGGATGGGGCTGAGCTTTTCCGAGGCACCGGTGCGAGTGGTTCAGTGGACGGCGGTAAATCCGGTCGCCCGGGACTTTCGTCACCCCTGTGGCATCCAGTACGCGCCGGAAGACGTAAAGCTCACGGACCCGTTCAACGCCGACATGCAGATCGACACACCGGAAAATGGCTGGAAAGCGACCTTTGTCGAAACGACTTTTGCCGATGGCTTCGTCGTGACGACCCCGGTTCAGGTCATACCCACGCACTATCCGACCCAGGCGCCTCCGGTAATCGAACCGGCGTGCAAAACCCTGGCCGATGAACAGAGGCGTTAAATCCAGCCACCCCACTGCAAAAAGAAGATCCCGACGTTAGTGGTGACCGCCGCCATCAGCGTGGTGATCACGATGATCGCTGCCGCCAACTCGTGATTGCCGTCCGCCGCCCGGGCCATGACGAAACTGGCCGCTGCCGTCGGGCTGCCGAAGTACAAAAACAGAATCCCCAGCTCCGCACCACGGAAGCCCCAGAGCCACGCACCGAGTGTCGCCAGGATCGGCAGACCGAGCATTTTCACCAGGCTCGAACTGAACGCCATCGAACCGCTTTTGCGCAGCGCCGCCAGCGACAGCGTGCCGCCGATGCAGATCAGCGCCAGCGGCAACGTGGTTTGCGCCAGGTACTGACCGGAGGTTTCCAGCCAGCCGGGCAAGCTGATCTTGAAATAAGCGAAGGGTGCAGCCGCAATCACACTGATGATCAGCGGATTGCTGAATACGCTTTTGCAGATGCTCCACGGATCGGACTTGATCACCGGGCTGTACACCGCCAGCACGATGGTCGAAAGGGTGTTGTAGAACAGGATCACCAGCGCCGCCAGGATCGCTCCGAGGGAAATCCCGTAGTCGCCGTACATGCTTGCCGCCAGCGCCAGGCCAATGACCCCGTTGTTACCGCGAAAGGCACCTTGGGTGTAGATCCCCCGATCTTCCCGCGGGCACTTCCAGATCGCCCAAACCCAGGCGATGGCAAAACACACCAGGGTCGCAAGGGAAAAATAGATCAGCAGCGCCGGCTGCAACGCCGCGTGCAGGTCGGCATGCAGGATGCCCAAAAACAGCAACGCCGGCATGGTGACGTTGAACACCAATGCCGACGCGGTGTGGATGAAATTGTCGTTGATCCAGTCGATGCGCTTGAGCAGCACCCCCAGAAACAACATGACGAACACCGGCGCGGTGATGTTCAGGGTTTCGAGGAAAATTGCCAGCATGCCGGGATGACCTTGGGGGTGGGCGTCGTTAGGGGGCTAATGATAAGCCACCAAGTCCCCTGGCGTCTGTTAGACCGATATCGCGAGCAAGCTCGCTCCCACATTTTTCCAGTGCCGAACACAAAATTTATGCACGGCGAAAATCCACTGTGGGAGCGAGCTTGCTCGCAATGAAGGCGACTCGGTCTTAGGTGATCGGCGCCGGGTTAAACAAGGTGATGTCGTTATGCAGCTTGTGCTGCTCGGCCCATGTCTGCTTCTTGCCGCTCGCCACGTCCAGATAGTAGTGGAACAACTCCCAGCCAAGATCTTCGATGGATGCGCGCCCGGTGGCAATTCGCCCGGCGTCGATGTCGATCAGGTCCGGCCAGCGTTGCGCCAGTTCGGTCCGGGTCGATACCTTCACCACCGGCGCCATGGCCAGCCCGTAAGGCGTGCCGCGACCGGTAGTGAATACATGCAGGTTCATCCCCGCCGCCAACTGCAACGTCCCGCAGACAAAGTCGCTGGCCGGGGTCGCACAGAAAATCAGGCCTTTGCGCTTGAAACGCTCGCCAGGGCCAAGCACCCCGTTGATCGCGCTGCTGCCGGACTTGACGATCGAGCCCAATGACTTCTCGACGATGTTCGACAACCCGCCCTTCTTGTTGCCCGGCGTGGTGTTGGCACTGCGATCCGCCTCGCCCTTGGCCAGGTAGCGGTCGTACCAGTCCATTTCCCGCACCAGTTCCTGGGCGACGTCCTGATTTTCCGCGCGGGAGGTCAGCAGATAAATTGCATCGCGCACTTCGGTGACTTCGGAGAACATCACCGTCGCACCGGCACGCAGCAGCAGGTCCGAGGCATAGCCGAGCGCCGGGTTGGCGGTGATGCCGGAGAACGCATCACTACCCCCGCATTGCATGCCCAGGATCAACTCGGATGCCGGCACGGTTTCCCGGCGACGTTGATCGAGCTTCTTCAAGCGCGTCTCGGCCAGTTCCATGATCTGCTCGATCATCTCGGTGAAGCCGTGACTGGAATCCTGCAAGCGGTACAGCCATGGCTCGCTCAAATCCACCGAGCTGTCGTTCTCGTGCATCACTTGCCCGGCCTGCAATTTCTCGCAGCCCAGACTGATCACCAAGGCTTCGCCACCCAGGTTCGGGTTGCGCGCCAGGTTGCGCACGGTGCGGATCGGGATGTACGCGTCGGTGGCGGTGATGGCCACGCCACAGCCGTAGCTGTGGGTCAGCGCCACCACGTCATCGACGTGCGGGTACTTGGGCAGCAACTCGTCCTTGATGCGCTTGACCGCATGATCCAGTACTCCGGTCACGCACTGCACGGTGGTAGTGATGCCGAGAATGTTGCGCGTGCCGACGGTGCCGTCGGCATTGCGATAACCCTCGAAAGTGAAGCCCTCCAGCGGTGCCTGCGCGGCCGGCACGTCGGTGGACAGCGGCAGGCTGTCCAGCGGTGGCGCGGTCGGCATGCGCAGTTGATCTTCCTTGACCCAACTGCCTCGGGGAATCGGCTGCAAGGCATAGCCAATGACCTGGCCATAACGAATCACCTGGCCACCTTCGGAAATGTCTTCCAGGGTGACCTTGTGGCTCTGCGGCACGAAATCCACGGTAACCAGACCGTCCGCAAACTCGGTGCCGGCCGGTACACCCTGATCATTGACCACGATCACTACGTTGTCCCGCTCGTGCAGGCGGATGTAGCGCGGCGAGTCGGAATGTTCAATCAACTGCATGACACCGCTCCTCAGGAATGCGCTTGAGACAATTTGCCTGGGGCTTCAGTACCGTTCGCTGGTGGCTCTTTGAGCACCACGCGCTTGATCGGGCCCACGATCACCAGGTAGCTGAACACCGCAACCAGTGCGTTGCAACCGACGAACACCAACGCCCACTTGAATGAACCGGTGGAGCTGATGATGTAACCGATCACGATTGGAGTGGTGATCGAAGCAATGTTACCGAAGGTGTTGAACAGGCCACCGCTCAGACCGGCGATCTGCTTCGGCGAAGTGTCGGACACCACGGCCCAGCCCAGTGCGCCGACACCTTTGCCGAAGAACGCCAGGGCCATGAAGCCGACGACCATCCATTCTACGTCCACGTAGTTGCACGCCACGATGCTGCTGGAAACCAGCAGGCCAGCAATGATCGGCGCCTTGCGGGCGAAAGTCAGGGAATGGCCCTTGCGCAACAGGTAATCGGAAATAACCCCGCCGAGCACACCACCGATGAAGCCGCAGATTGCCGGCAAGGACGCGATGAAACCGGCCTTGAGGATGGTCATGCCGCGCTCCTGCACCAGGTACACCGGGAACCAGGTCAGGAAGAAGTAAGTGATGCCATTGATGCAGTACTGGCCCAGGTACACGCCGAGCATCATGCGGTTGGTCAGTAACTGGCGGATGTAATCCCACTTCGGACCGTCGGACTTCTTGCCCTTCTGGTCCATGTCGACCATGCCGCCGTTTTCGGAGATGTGCTTGAACTCAGCATCGTTGATCCGTGGGTGTTCGCGCGGGCTGTAGATCACTTTCAGCCAGACCAGCGAGAAGATGATGCCCAGGATACCCATGACGATAAACACGTGCTCCCAGCCGAAGGAGTAGACGATCCAGCCCATCAGCGGAGCGAACAGCACGGTGGCGAAGTATTGCGCCGAGTTGAAGATCGCCGAGGCCGTACCGCGCTCGGCAGTCGGGAACCACGCCGCAACGATTCGGGCGTTACCAGGGAAGGACGGCGCTTCAGCCAGGCCCACCAGGAAGCGCAGCATGAACAGCGCAACCACCGCCGTGGACATGCCGAATTCACCGACGAAGCCTTGCAGCACGGTGAACAGCGACCAGGTGAAGATGCTCAATGCGTAGATTTTTTTCGAGCCGAAACGGTCCAGTAGCCAGCCGCCGGGGATTTGCCCGGCCACATAGGCCCAACCGAATGCGGAGAAGATGTAGCCGAGGGTCACGGCGTCGATGCCGAGGTCTTTTTGCAGGCTGGAGCCAGCGATTGCGATGGTAGCCCGGTCGGCGTAGTTGATTGTGGTCACCAGAAACAGCATGAGCAGGATCAAATAGCGGACGTGAGTCGGCTTCTGGGTCGATTGCATGTAGATGTACTCCCACTGATTATTTTTATGCGGGTAATAACGGTGCTTTGCAGGAGCGAGCTTGCTCGCGATGGTCGTCAACGATGACGCTGGGCATCAGGCTGAACTTCGCGATCTCGAGACCATCGCGAGCAGAGCTCGCTCCTACAGGGGGCGCGGTATCGTTGCCAATACCGCGGTGTTTCTTGTTACGAACCGATGTAGCTGGTCTTCACGACCGTGTAGAACTCTTGCGCATAGCGACCTTGCTCACGTGATCCATAGGATGAACCTTTACGCCCACCGAACGGAACGTGGTAATCCACACCGGCGGTCGGCAGGTTGACCATCACCATCCCGGCCTGGGAGTGGCGTTTGAAGTGGTTGGCGTACTTCAGCGAGGTGGTGGCAATGCCCGCCGACAGCCCGAACTCGGTGTCGTTGGCCATGGCCAGCGCGGCTTCGTAATCGGCGACGCGGACGATGTTGGCCACTGGGCCGAAGATCTCTTCCTGGCTGATGCGCATCGAAGCTTCGCTGTCGGCAAACAGGGTTGGCGCAAGGAAGTAACCCTCGGTGTCGCACGTCACCAGACCACCGCCGCTGACCAGACGCGCACCTTCGGACTGGCCGATGTCGATGTACTTCATGTCCTGCTCGAGTTGCGCTTGCGAGACCACCGGACCGATATCGGTACCCGCCTTCAATGCATGGCCGACCTTGATCGACTTCATGCGCTCGGCCATGGCTTCGACGAACTGGTCGTGAATCCCGGCGGTGACGATAAAGCGGCTGGAAGCGGTGCAACGCTGGCCGGTGGAATAGAACGCGCTCTGTACTGACAACTCGACCGCTTGCTTGAGGTCGGCGTCGTCGAGAATGATCTGCGGGTTCTTGCCGCCCATTTCCAACTGGACTTTGGCCTGGCGCGATACACAGCTGACAGCGATCTGACGACCCACGCCCACGGAGCCTGTGAAGCTGATGCCGTCGACTTTCGGGCTGTGGACCAGTGCATCGCCCACCACGCGACCGCTGCCCATCACCAGGTTGAACACACCGGCCGGGAAGCCTGCGCGGGAGATGATTTCGGCCAGGGCCCAGGCGCAACCTGGAACCAGGTCTGCGGGTTTCAGCACGACGCAGTTGCCGTAGGCCAGGGCCGGGGCGATTTTCCATGCCGGGATGGCGATCGGGAAGTTCCACGGGGTGATCAGACCAACCACGCCCAAAGCTTCGCGAGTGACTTCAACGTTGACGCCCGGACGCACCGACGGCAGGTAGTCGCCGGACAGGCGCAGGCACTCGCCGGCGAAGAACTTGAAGATATTGCCGGCGCGGGTCACTTCGCCGATGGCTTCAGGCAGGGTCTTGCCCTCTTCCCGGGCCAGCAGGGTGCCGAGTTCTTCGCGACGGGCGAGGATCTCAGTGCCGACTTTATCCAGGGAATCGTGACGCGCCTGAATGCCGGACGTGGACCAGGCCGGGAACGCGGCACGGGCGGCGTCGATGGCAGCGTGGACCTGAGCCAGATCAGCCTTGGCGTAGTCGCCAATGGCGTCGGTCAGTTCGGACGGGTTGATGTTGGTCGAATAATCGCCACCGGCAACCCATTCGCCGTTGATGTAGTTATCGAAACGCTTTGCATCTGCCACTTTGAGATCTCCTCACGCAAAAGGCCGCTGATTGCTCAGCGGCCTTACTTGAACGGATGTGTTACTGCGCACCCTGCTTGTCGATCAGCGCGGCGAGCATTTCGTACTCTTCGCCGGTCAGATCGGTCAGCGGTGCACGCACAGGACCTGCGTCGTAGCCGGCAATTTTTGCCCCGGCCTTGACGATGCTTACGGCATAACCGGCTTTGCGGTTACGGATGTCCAGGTACGGCAGGAAGAAGTCGTCGATGATCTTGCCGACGGTGGCGTGATCTTCGCGAGCGATCGCGTGGTAGAAGTCCATCGCGGTTTTCGGAATGAAGTTGAACACCGCCGAGGAGTAGACCGGCACGCCCAGGGCCTTGTAGGCCGCGGCGTAGACTTCGGCGGTCGGCAAGCCACCCAGGTAGCTGAAGCGATCACCGAGGCGGCGACGGATCGACACCATCAACTCGATATCACCCAGGCCATCCTTGTAGCCGATCAGGTTCGGGCAGCGCTCGGCCAGACGTTCCAGCAGCGGCGCGGTCAGGCGGCAGACGTTACGGTTGTAGACCACCACGCCGATGTTTACCGACTTGCACACGGCTTCAACGTGGGCGGCAACGCCGTCCTGGCTGGCTTCGGTCAGGTAGTGCGGCAGCAGCAGCAGACCTTTGGCGCCCAGACGCTCGGCTTCCTGTGCGTATTCGATAGCCTGGCGGGTCGAACCGCCGACCCCGGCCAGGATTGGCACGCTGGTGGCGCAAGTGTCGACCGCAGTCTTGATGATTTCCGAATATTCGCTGGCCGCCAGAGAGAAGAACTCACCGGTGCCGCCTGCGGCGAACAGAGCCGAGGCGCCGTATGGGGCCAGCCATTCCAGACGCTTGATGTAACCCGCGCGGTTGAAGTCGCCCTGTGCATTGAAATCGGTAACCGGGAAAGACAGCAGACCGGAAGAGAGGATGGACTTCAGTTCTTGTGGATTCATTATTCGAACACCCTGGATTGCGACGTTGTGTGAGAAAACCGTTCAGCCTGCGCTGAAGTTGTAGGTCATCGTACAACTTAAAATACAACCGTCAACTGCATTTCATCGCTGGGGGTGAAAATTGTTGGACAACCGGATCAGGAAACCAGCAAATCAGAGGCTCTCCGACCTAAGAGCGCGGAGGAAAAAAGTCGCGACCGTAGGCGTATCAGAGATACGTTGTCAGAAGAGAAGTCAGTAGGAACGAGGCTTTTCTGGTGTGGCTTACGGCCCAATCGCGAGCAAGTTCGCTCCCACAGGGGGCTGTGTGTGATCTCGATTCTACGATCAACACAAGACACTGTGAGAGCGAGCTTGCTCGCGATGGCGGCAGATCAGGCGAGGGATTACCGGAGTCAGATTTCTTATCCGCGCTGCGCCTCAGCCTCTTCATGGGCATGACGCAACCGCTCACGGCTGTTGGTCAGGTGCAAACGCATGGCGGCCCGCGCCGCATCGGAATCCTGACGGGCAATGGCGTCGTAGATTTCTTCGTGCTCACGGCTCAGGCGACTCATGTAGTGCTGCTGGTCGTCATGGGCCAGGCGCGCGGAGTTCAGCCGTGTGCGCGGAATGATGCTGGTGCCCAGGTGGGTCATGATGTCGGTGAAGTAGCGGTTGCCGGTGGACAGCGCGATTTCGAGGTGGAAGGCGAAGTCCGAAGCCACGGCGTCACTGGCGTGAGCGGCACTTTCATTCAACGCATCGAGGGCGGCGCGCATGTTGGCCAGTTGTTCCGGGCTGCGACGTTGCGCCGCCAGCCCGGCAGACTCCACTTCCAGACTGATGCGCAGTTCCAGGATCGCCAGCACATCTCGCAGGGTTACCACAGTCGCCGGGTCGATACGGAAACCGCTCGGGCTCGGCGTGTCGAGCACGAAGGTGCCGATACCGTGGCGGGTTTCCACTTGCCCTGCCGCCTGCAAACGGGAAATCGCCTCGCGCACCACCGTGCGGCTGACACCATGGGCATCCATGATGGCCGATTCGGTGGGCAACTTGTCGCCACGCTTGAGATGGCCGTCGCGGATCTGCTCCGACAGCACCGTCACCAGTTCCTGAGCGAGGCTGCGGCGCTTGCGTGGGAGGCGTGGTACGTCGTTCGGGTTTTCCATGGTGAACATCTGTCTCGAAAAAATCGGCGGCTGAAACCGCATCATAGCGCAACGCGGTTGTACGATCACCACCACCCCTGCTCGCGATGGACTGGCAAGCGCCGCGTGTCTTCAGGAAGCACGCGTTATCGTTAGCCACCATCGCGAGCAAGCTCGCTCCTACAAGGGATTGTGGTGTTATGCAGTCACAGCCTGGTCCACCAGATGGCCATTCTCGATACGAATGTGCCGAGGGTGGAAGCGCTTCAGGCTGCTGCGATGGCCGACACTGACGATGCTCAGCCCCGGCAACTCGTCGATCAGCGCCTGATAAAGCGTGGCCTCGTCTTCTTCGTCCATCGCCGAGGTGGCCTCATCCATGTACAGCCATTGCGGTGCATAAAGCAGCGCACGGGCGAAGGCCAGGCGCTGCTGCTCACCCGGCGACAACATGCGCTGCCAGTGGTTGGCTTCGTCGAGACGGGCAATCAGGTGCGGCAAGCGGCAGGTTTCCAGCACCTGCGCGTAGCGCTCGTTCGGATAGGTATCGCCGGGCTGTGGATAACTGAGGACATCACGCAGGGTGCCAATCGGCAAATACGGTTTTTGCGGCAGGAACAGGTAGCGCGCCGATGGCAGGCGAATACTGCCGTGGCCGGTCGGCCACAGATGCCCCATCGCCCGCAGCAGGGTCGACTTGCCGCTGCCGGAACGACCGCTGAGCATCACACGCTCGCCCTCCTTCACGGTCATGTCGGCGTTGGTCAGCAGGTGACGACCTTCAGCCAGGTCGAGGCCGAGGTTGTGCACCTTCAGCACCGATCCCGAATTCTGGACGTCGATGGCCGGCGCACGTTCTTCGTTGTCACGCATGGCCTGGTGGAAGCTCAACAGACGATCGCAGGTGGCGCGCCAGGAAGCGAGGCTCTGGTAGGCACTGATAAACCAGCTGAAACTTTCCTGCACATTGCCGAACGCCGAGCTGATTTGCATCAGTTCGCCCAGTTCGATCTTGCCGGAAAGGTAACGCGGGGCGGCAACCATGAAGGGGAAGATGATCGCGGCCTGGCTGTAACCAGCGGTGAAGAACGTCAGACGCTTGGACACCTTCATGATGTCCCAGAAGTTATGCCAGACCATCCCGAAGCGGCTGCTCAACCGGCGGTTTTCGTTCGGTTCTCCGTTGTACAACGCGATGCTTTCGGCATTCTCGCGAATTCGCACCATGGAGAAACGCAGGTCAGCTTCGAAGCGTTGTTGCTGGTTGTTCAGGCCGATCAGGCGACGACCGATCAAATGCGTCAACCAGCTGCCGACCACCGCGTAAACCAGCACGCACCAGAACATGTAGCCGGGAATGGTGATGCCGAATACTTCAATACTGCCCGACACGCCCCACAGGATGATCGAGAACGACACCAGGCTGACAATATTGCGCAGCAGCCCGATACCCAGCTCAAGGGTGTTGGAGGTGAAGTTGTTGAGGTCTTCGGAAATCCGCTGGTCCGGGTTATCGGTGTAACCGCCCTGCTCCAGCTGGTAGTAGTTTTTGTCACCCAGCCAGCGGGTGAAATGCTTTTCGGTGAGCCATGCCCGCCAGCGGATCGTCAGCATCTGCGTCAGGTACAGCCGATACACCGCGCCGACGATCGCCACCGCAGCAATCCCGCAGAAATACAGGATCAGCCGCCAGAATGCCTCCTCGTCCTTTTGTTGCAGCGCGTTGTAGAAATCCTTGTACCAGGTGTTGAACCACACCGAGATCCCTACGCTGATCAGCGACAGCGCAATCACGGCGATCAGCAGAGTCCAGGCTTTGACCTTCTCTTCACTGCGCCAGTAAGGCGTGATCATCGCCCACACTTTGCGAAAAAACTGCCCGCGCACAGCGTCGTTGACCGCGGAATACTCAGCGTTCTGATTCATGGATAAGGCTCGATAGAAAAAAGTACACACACGAACCGATCATAGATGATCGGTCCGGTTTTTCGCGAGATACGGCCCGCATTCGTTCAGCGCAGGTTCAGCGGCGAACGGGACGCTTCTGCAGTTTGCGCTGCAGGGTGCGGCGGTGCATGCCCAGGGCACGGGCGGTGGCGGAGATGTTGCCTTCGTGTTCGGTCAGCACGCGCTGGATGTGCTCCCACTGCAGGCGGTCCACGGACATCGGGTTTTCCGGCACCAGGCTGTCGAGGTCGGCGTGCTCGGACAGCAGCGCCGCCAGCACGTCGTCGGCGTCCGCCGGCTTGCACAGGTAGTTGCAGGCACCGCGCTTGATCGCCTCGACGGCAGTGGCAATGCTCGAGTAACCGGTGAGGATCACCACGCGCATTTCCGGGTCCATTTCCAGCAACTTGGGCAGCAGCACCAGCCCGGAATCGCCGTCCATCTTCAGGTCCAGGGCGGCGTAATCCGGCAGATCGGCCTTGGCCAGCTCCAGGCCTTCCTCGGCGGAACCGGCAGTGCTGACGCGAAAACCGCGGCGAGCCATGGCGCGGGCCATGACGCGGGTGAATGTGGCGTCGTCATCGACCAGCAACAAATGCGGCAGTTCTTCGCCTTCGACTTGGATCTCTTCACTCATGTTCGTCTCCTCGGGCGACACGGGGCAGGCGCAGCTCGGTGAGCGTGCCACCTTCCTCATGACTGTAGAGTTTCACTGAGCCGCCGGCGCGTGTCACGCTGGCCTTGCTCAAAAACAGGCCCAGGCCGAAGCCTTTGCCCTTGGTGGTAAAAAACGGCTTGCCGATTTGCTCGGCGATGGCCAGCGGCACACCGGCACCATGGTCACGAATGCTGATGGTGAGGTTTTCCCAATCCCAGTCCAGCGTCACTTGCAGCCCTTCGGGGCAGGCATCGGCAGCGTTGTTCAACAGATTCAGCAAAGCCTGGGTCAGGTCCGGCGGCGGCGCCATCCGGGGGACCGGGCCCTGGCCGAGGCGCTGGAAGCGATAACTGGCTTCCGGACGCATCAGGTGCCAGCGATTGAGGGCTTCATCAAGCCAATCGGTGACGTCCTGCATCTCCACCGCCAACCGGCGATTGGCCTCAGCGGCGCGTACCAGATGCTGCAAGGTCTCTTTACACAGCTTGACCTGATCCTGCAGCACGCTCAGGTCGTCCTGCAACATCGGATCATGATGATCCTGGCGCATTTCCTTGAGTAGCACACTCATGGTCGCCAACGGCGTGCCCAGTTCATGGGCCGCACCGGCGGCCTGGGTGGCGACGGCCAGCAGTTGCTGATCGCGCAGGCCTTCTTCGCGGCGAATGGCGCGCAACTCTTCCTGACGACGCAGCTCTTCGGCCATGCGCGCGGCGAAAAACGTGATCACCGCTGCAGCCAGGGCGAAGCTCAGCCACATTCCGTACACCTGCAGGTTTTCCCGGGCGATCGGGAAGGTTTGCAGCGGGTAGAACTGCGCCAGCAACAGCGTGTACATCGTCAACGCGATACCCGACAGGATCACCGAGTAACGCCACGGCAAGGTCACGGCGGCAATGGTCAGCGGCACCAGGTAATAGGAGACGAAGGGGTTGGTCGAGCCACCGGAGAAATACAGCAATGCGCTGTGGATAAACAGATCGCAGGCCAGTTGCACGGCGTATTCGAGCTCGGTCACCGGCCACGAGGTACGCAGACGAATGGCCGTGAACACGCACAGCAGCATTGAACATGCGAGCGTCGCCGCCAACTGAAACCAGGGCAGTGGCAGCAATTCGAGCCAGTAGGCCAGGCCAACGGAACCGGCCTGGGCGGCCAGCACCAACGTGCGGATGAACGTCAGCCGCCAGAGGTTCTGGCGAGTGGCGGAAGTGATTTGAACGGGGGCGAGCATGAGCTCTCCTGATGAGCGCTCCAGGCGGATCGCAGGGAGTATAACCAAGCGAGGGGGCTGACAGGCAAAAGTGCGGCAAACGGCCACAGTGCTACCCATAGTTTCGCGGGCGATGACAACTGTGGCGAGGGGGCTTGCCCCCGTTCGGCTGCGAAGCAGTCGCAAATAGGTCGATTCGGTCTAACTGTCATAACGCGGTGCAGGTTTTGGGACTGCTGCGCAGTCCAACGGGGGCAAGCCCCCTCGCCACAGGGCCACCTGAGTTCCATCTGTATAGAAGTTGTAACTGTGCGAACCGGAGCTTAAAAGCTAGAGTCTGATGGTTTCACGCAGGTCCGGACCATACCCCTGCGCACCTTTCAAGGAGCCTTCATGCACACATTCCGCCGCAGCGCCGCTCTCCTCGCCCTGAGCGTTGGCACCGTCGCCAGCCTCCCGGCCCTGGCCGCCGACGAGCTTCATTACAACCAGATTTCCCTGCGCGCCGAAGTCAGTCAGGAAGTGGCCCGCGACCTGATGATCGTGACCCTCTACACCGAAGAACAGAACACCGACCCGGCCAAACTCGCCGCCGATGTCAGCACCACCATGAACAAGGCGCTGGCCAAGGCCAAGCAAGTCAAGGACATCACTCTGCGCCAGGGCAGCCGCAACAGCTACCCGATCTATGACACCAAGGGCCAGAAAATCACCGGCTGGCGCGAGCGCGCCGAATTGCGCCTGGAAAGCCCGGACTTCGCTGCGCTGTCGAAGCTGACCGGCGAACTGCTCACCGACCTGAAAATGGGCGGCATGGACTTCGCCATCGCCACCCCGACCCGCAAGGCCAGCGAAGATGCCCTGCTCAAGGACGCCGTGACCGCCTTCAAGGCCCGCGCCCAACTGGCCACCGACGCCCTTGGCGGCAAGAGCTACAAAATCGTCAACCTGAACCTCAACAGCAACGGTTATCCACAGCCTTACATGCGCGCGCCGATGATGATGAAAGCCGCCGCCATGGACAGCGCACCGGTGACGCCGGATGTCGAGGCCGGCACCAGCCAGGTCAGCATGACCGCCGATGGCTCGATTGAAGTGCTGATGCCTTGAATCGGTAGCCCGTAAACAAAAACGGCGATCATGAAAATGATCGCCGTTTTTTTTGGCAGTTTTCAGGCATGAGCTATAACTGGATAGGTCCCCCGAGAAAAGCCGTCGATTGGCCACTATCGGTACAACAATAACCACTCTTATTCACGCCATGCCCACCCCACAATTCGGGGTATGAATAAGTAACACCCCCGCCCCACGCGGGAGCAACCCGAGTCAAGAGCGCACTGTAAAAGTGCGTCATTTGCACCATAAAAACGCCGCGCAAACGGTCAAATGCGTCAGGAATTATACAAATGCGACATTAAGGTACGTTCGTGCCACCGTTTAAGGCTTGTAGTCACTCTGGATCTTGCATTGGGTATGGCCCCTGCATAAGTATCCGCAGGCACGACTCACGAGGTCGTCCTCTAATTCCAAAAATGACAACAAATCATGAGGCCACCATGCTTAAACACGCGGTCATTCCGTTCTTAGTTGGCGCAAGCTTGTTAGCCAGCGCACCGTTCGCCCAAGCAGCGACTAACCTGGTGTTCTGCTCCGAAGGGAGCCCGGCCGGTTTCGATCCAGGTCAATACACCACCGGAACCGACTTCGACGCCTCTGCAGAAACCATGTTCAACCGCCTCACCCAGTTCGAACGTGGCGGCACCGCCGTGGTTCCTGGGCTGGCGACCAAGTGGGACGTTTCCGATGACGGCCTGACCTACACCTTCCACCTGCGTGAAGGCGTCAAGTTCCACACTACCCCGTATTTCAAACCGACTCGTGAGTTCAACGCCGACGACGTACTGTTCACCTTTAATCGCATGATTAACAAGGATGATCCGTTCCGCAAAGCGTACCCGACCGAATTCCCGTACTTCACCGACATGGGGATGGATACCAACATCACCAAGATCGATAAAGTCGACGACCACACGGTCAAGTTCACCCTCAAGGACGTTGATGCCGCGTTCATCCAGAACATGGCCATGAGCTTCGCCTCGATCCAGTCCGCCGAGTACGCTGCCCAGCTGCTCAAGGAAGGCAAGGCAGCCGACATCAACCAGAAGCCGGTCGGCACCGGCCCGTTCGTGTTCAAGAGCTACCAGAAAGACTCCAACATCCGCTACACAGGGAACAAGGACTACTGGAAGCCTGACGACGTGAAGATCGACAACCTGATCTTCGCCATCACCACCGACCCGTCGGTACGCATCCAGAAGCTGAAGAAGAACGAGTGCCAGGTCACCCTGTTCCCTCGTCCGGCCGACCTGAAGGCGCTCAAGGAAGACAAGTCCTTGAAGATGCCTGAGCAGGCCGGGTTCAACCTGGGCTACATCGCCTACAACGTGATGGACAAGATCAAGGGCGACGACAAGCCGAACCCGATGTCGCAGTTGAAAGTGCGCCAGGCCATGGACATGGCCGTCAACAAGCAGCAGATCATCGACTCCGTGTACCAGGGCGCCGGCCAACTGGCGGTCAACGCCATGCCGCCGACCCAGTGGTCCTACGACACCACCATCAAGGACGCCAAGTACGATCCCGAGAAAGCCAAGGAGCTGCTCAAGGAAGCCGGCGTCAAGGAAGGTACCGAAATCGTCCTGTGGGCGATGCCGGTTCAGCGTCCGTACAACCCGAACGCCAAGCTGATGGCAGAAATGCTGCAGTCCGACTGGGCCAAGATCGGCCTCAAGGTCAAGATCCAGAGCTACGAGTGGGGCGAGTACATCAAGCGCTCCAAGGGCGGCGAGAACGGCGCGATGCTGATTGGCTGGAGCGGCGACAACGGTGACCCGGACAACTGGCTGAACGTGCTGTTCGGCTGCGATTCGCTGGAAGGCAACAACTTCTCCAAATGGTGCGACAAGAAGTTTGACGACATCGTCAAGCAAGCCAAGCGCACTTCGGACCAAGGCAAACGCACCGAGCTGTACAAACAGGCGCAACACGTCCTCAAGGATGCTGTGCCTATGACACCTATCGCTCACTCGACGGTGTTCCAACCCATGCGCGCCAACGTGCAGGACTTCAAGATCAGCCCATTTGGCTTGAACTCCTTCTACGGCGTCAGCGTCAGCAAATAAGGTTTTGCAACGGCGACGTTCCTGACGTCGCCGTTGCTTTATCTTCCGAGAAAGCAGGAATTCGCCTACATCCTAGTCCGCAGCTGACTACAGCATCGGGCGAGGACGCGTTGCCATTTCCTACGAGTCTTTAGGACTCTACGCATTTACTGCCGGACCCGTGGCTCATACCGTCGGGATCTGACCAGTGCACGCGTGGGTCATCGGTTAATGCTGTGCGCATGGCTTGAAATCAGTGATGCCTCTACGTCCGCGGACGGGACGGCGACTCATTGAAAACACTTTGAGAGAGAAGGGAGCGTTATGCGCCATACCTTGGTTTTATCCGCATTGCTGGGCACCGGCCTGTTGGCCGCCACTTCCATCAGCCAGGCCGCCAACAACAGCCTGGTGTTCTGCTCCGAAGGCAGCCCCGCCGGTTTCGACACGGCGCAGTACACCACTGCGACCGACAACGACGCCGCCGAGCCGCTGTACAACCGGTTGGCTGAGTTCGAAAAAGGCGCGACCAACGTCGTACCGGGCCTGGCCACGAGCTGGGATATTTCCGAGGACGGCCTCAAATACACGTTTCACCTGCGCGAAGGGGTGAAGTTTCATACCACCAAATACTTCACGCCGACCCGAGACTTCAACGCCGACGACGTGCTGTTCACGTTCAATCGCATGCTCGACCCGCAGCAACCTTTCCGTAAGGCTTATCCGACAGAGTTTCCGTACTTCAACGGCATGAGCCTGAACAAGAACATCGCCAAGGTCGAAAAGACCGGGCCACTGACCGTGGTCTTTACGCTCAATAGCGTGGACGCCGCGTTCATCCAGAACATCGCCATGAGCTTCGCCGCCATCCTTTCGGCCGAATACGCCGACAAGCTGCTGGCCGAAGGCAAGCCGAGCGACATCAACCAGAAGCCGATCGGCACCGGGCCGTTCGTGTTCAAGAGCTACCAGAAAGACTCGAACATCCGTTACACCGGCAACAAGCATTACTGGGCCCCTGACCGGGTCAAGCTCGATAACCTGATTTTCGCCATCAACACCGACGCCTCGGTGCGCGTGCAGAAACTCAAGGCCGGCGAGTGCCAGATCACCCTGCACCCGCGCCCTGCCGATGTGCCCGCACTGAAGAACGACACGGCCCTGCAACTGATCGAGAAGCCCGGTTTCAACCTCGGTTACATCGCCTACAACGTGCGCCACAAACCATTCGACCAGCTTGAAGTACGCCAGGCGCTGGACATGGCGGTGAACAAGCAAGGCATTCTCAATGCCGTCTACCAGGGCGCGGGGCAACTGGCGGTCAACGCCATGCCGCCGACCCAATGGTCCTACGACGAGACTATCAAGGACGCCGCCTACAACCCGGAAAAAGCCAAGGAATTGCTCAAAGCTGCCGGCGTCAAGGAAGGCACCGAAATCACCCTCTGGGCCATGCCGGTCCAGCGTCCGTACAACCCCAACGCCAAGTTGATGGCCGAGATGCTCCAGGCTGACTGGGCGAAGATCGGCCTCAAGGTCAAGATCGTCAGTTATGAGTGGGGCGAGTACATCAAGCGCACCAAGAATGGCGAACACGACATCAGCCTGATCGGCTGGACCGGCGACAACGGTGACCCGGACAACTGGCTGGGCACGCTCTACAGCTGTGACGCCATTGGCGGCAACAACTACTCGATGTGGTGTGATCCGGCTTACGACAAGCTGATCAAACAGGCCAAGGTCGTCACCGACCGCGACCAGCGCACCCTGCTCTACAAACAGGCGCAGCAATTGCTCAAGCAGCAAGTGCCGATGACGCCAGTCGCCCACTCGACGGTCAACCAGCCGCTGAGCGCCAAAATCGAAGGGTTCAAGGTGAGCCCGTTCGGTCGCAATGTTTTCTCGGGTGTCAGCATAGAAAAATAACCGATTAGCCAGAAATGCCGGAGGGCGGATTTTCCGCCCTCACGCAGACGCTTTGCCGTCTTTTGCCAATTTGGCTGACAGCAAACGTTTGCGATGCCGTGAATGAGTTCTAAACCAATAGCCGGATCACAAAAAAAGACCGGCATAAAAAAAAGAAAGTAAGGAGCTTTACCCATGAAACTGAGCAGCACCGCGTTATTGGCCATGGCCATCAGCAGCGTAACCGCCACGGCTTACGCAGAAACCCAAAGCCAGGCTTTCACCCCGGTTACCGTGAACGAGAAAAGCGCCCAAAGCGAAGCCACCGGCTTTATCGAAGGCCAGTCGATCACCGGCACCACGCGCAACTGGTACGCCAACGAACAACTGCAACGCGGCGCAAAGTTCGCCTACAAGAAAGACGGCGTTTCGACTCCGACCGATCGCCGGATCAACTGGGTCCAGGGCACCATCCTCAAGTACAACTCGGGCTTCACCGAAGGCACCGTTGGCTTCAGCACTGAGGTGGCGGCGTACAACGCCATCGCACTGGACCAGGACCGCAAAGACCTGGCGTCCAACAACGGCGGCGCACCGGGCACTCGTCCAGGCGCGGGCAACAACCGTACCCTGACCAAAGAGGGCGGCGACGCTCAAGGCCAGTGGAGCAAACTGGGCCTGGCCAACGTCAAGGCTCGTGTCTCCAACAGCACCCTGACCGCCGGCCGCATGAACTTCAGCAGCCCAATGGTCGACGTGATCGGTAACCGTGCACTGCCTTCGAGCTTCCAGGGCGTAGCCCTCCACAGCGAAGAGCTGAACAACCTGGCCTTCGACCTGGCCACCTTCGACCGCAACTCACCGCGTACCGAAGAAAGCCAGCGCAAATTCCGCACCGAATACGCAAACGGCATCGTCGAAACCGACCACGTCTACACCGGCGGTATCACCTACAACCCGTTCGCCAGCCTGACCACCAGCCTCTGGGCGACCCAGGCTGAAGATATCTGGAACCAGTACTACTTCGGCGCCTCTCACGTACTGGGCGACAGCCAGGTACTGAGCCTGACCACCGGCCTGAACTACTACAAAACCAAGGAAACCGGTAAAGCCCTGATCGGCGACATCGACAACGACACCTACTCGCTGTCGTTCGGCCTGACCCACCAGGCCCACACCCTGACCTTCTCGTACCAGGAAGTGAACGGTAACGAGTACTTCGACTACCTGCACGAAACCAACGGCATCTACCTGGCCAACTCCCTGTTGTCGGACTTCAACGGCCCGAACGAAAAATCGTTCCAGGTTGCCTACGGTCTGAACATGGCCGAATACGGCGTGCCGGGCCTGAAGTTCAACATCTACCAGGCTCGCGGCTGGGGTATCGACGGCACCCACTACACCGGCAACGGCGGCGTGGCAGGCAAGGGTTACGACGGCATCCAGTCCCAGGATGGCGAACACCATTATGAATACGGCATCGGCGCGACCTACGCCGTGCAGAGCGGCCCGCTCAAGGCCACCACGATTCGCGGCACCTACACCGCTCACCGTGCCAGCGAAAACCAGGCTGACGGCAGCATCAACGAGTTCCGCCTCGTGACCACGGTTCCGTTCAACATCCTGTAATGCCCGTGCCGAACGGCTGATTCAGTGACGAATCGGCCGTTCGGCTTTTGTCCTTTAACTGATTGCAGAGGGTTCTTGATGAAAATGCTTCCCCTACGTGCGGCCATCGCGGCCGCGTTGCTCAGTGTCGCTGTCGGTGTTTCGGCCAAGCCCCTGGTGGTTTGCACGGAAGCCAGCCCCGAAGGCTTCGACATGGTCCAGTACACGACTGCAGTCACCGCCGATGCCGTGGCCGAAACCATCTTCAATCGCCTGGCAGACTTCAAGCCCGGCACCACCGACGTGATTCCGGCACTGGCCGACTCCTGGGACATCAGCGAAGACGGCCTGACCTACACGTTCCATCTGCGTAAAGGCGTAAAGTTCCACACCACCGAATACTTCAAGCCGACCCGCGACATGAATGCCGACGACGTGGTCTGGAGCTTCCAGCGTCAGCTGGACCCGAATCATCCGTGGCACAAGCTGTCGAGCGTGGGCTTCCCGTACTTTGAAAGCATGGGCTTCAAGGAACTGCTCAAGAGCGTCGAGAAAGTCGACGACAACACGGTCAAGTTCACCCTGACCCGTCGCGAAGCACCGTTTCTGGCCGACATCGCCATGGCTTTCTCCTCGATCTACTCCGCCGAGTACGCCGACCTGTTGCTCAAAGCGAACAAGACCGGCGACCTGAACAACAAGCCGATCGGCACTGGCCCGTTCGTCTTCCAGCGCTATAACAAGGACGCCCAGGTCCGCTTCAAGGCCAACCCGGACTACTTCCGTGGCAAACCGCCAGCCGATGCGTTGATCCTGGCCATCGCCACCGACAACAACGTGCGCCTGCAGAAGCTCAAGGCCAACGAGTGCCAGGTCGCGCTCTATCCGAAGCCGGATGACATTCCGAGCATCAAGAAAGACGACAAGCTGAAAGTCGATGAACTGAACGCGATGACCGTTTCCTACATCGCCATGAACACCACGCACAAATACATGAGTGATGTGCGGGTGCGCAAAGCCATCGACATCGCCTTCGACAAAGAGGCATACGTCAATGCGTTGTTTGGCAAGGGCAATGCGACCGCCGCGGTCAACCCGTACCCGGACACCCTGCTGGGCTACAACCACAGCCTGAAAAACCCGGCCCGTGATCTGGACAAGGCTCGCGCCCTGCTCAAGGAAGCCGGCGTACCGGAAGGCACCACCTTCACCCTCTTCACCCGCAACGGTGGCGGTCCGACCAATCCGAACCCGATGCTCGGCGCGCAGATGATGCAAGCCGACCTGGCCAAGGTCGGGATCAAGATCGACATCCGCGTGATGGAATGGGGCGAAATGCTCAAACGCGCCAAAAACGGCGAGCACGACATGGTTTCCGCCGGATGGGCGGGTGATAACGGCGACCCGGATAACTTCCTGACGCCTATGCTCAGTTGTGAAGCGGCCAAGAACGGAGAAAACTACGCACGCTGGTGCAATGACAAGTTCCAGGCGCTGCTCGACCAGGCCCGGGAAAAAACCGATCCGGCCGAACGCGCAGCGCTCTACGAACAGGCCCAGGTTATTTTCAACCAGGACCAGCCGTGGATCAGCATGGCGCACACTAGAATGTTTACCGCAATGCGCAACAACGTAGAGGGCTATCACATTAGCCCCCTCACCACGAATAACTTCGCCACCACCCAGGTGAAGTAATAAGAAAACTCCCGGCATTCCTGACCCAGGCATGCCGGGCACGCCTAACCGGCTGATGAGGTACAACACACGATGTTTAGTTTTATTGCCCGCCGACTGGGGTTACTGATCCCCACGTTCTTCGGCATCACCTTGCTGACTTTCGCGTTGATTCGCATGATCCCGGGCGACCCCGTAGAAGTCATGATGGGAGAACGTAGGGTCGATCCCGAAATGCACGCTCAGGCAATGGAACGCCTAGGTCTGAACAAACCCCTGTATGCCCAGTACCTGGATTACATCGGCAAGCTGGCCCACGGCGATCTCGGGGAATCCCTGCGTACCCGTGAAAGCGTGTGGAGCGAATTCACCTCCCTGTTCCCCGCGACCCTGGAACTGTCCATGGCCGCCCTGTTGTTCGCCGGCATCCTGGGCCTTCTGGCCGGGGTGATCGCGGCACTCAAGCGAGGATCCTTGTTCGACCATGGAGTGATGGGTGTCTCCCTGGCGGGATACTCGATGCCGATCTTCTGGTGGGGCCTGATCCTGATCATGTTCTTCTCGGTAAGTCTGGGCTGGACCCCGGTATCCGGGCGGATCGACCTGCTGTATGACATCGAGCCACGCACCGGCTTCATGCTGATCGATACGCTGCTGGCCGACGAGCCGGACGCATTCTTCGACGCCCTGCACCACCTGATCCTGCCGGCCATTGTGCTCGGCACCATTCCGCTGGCAGTGATCGCGCGGATGACCCGTTCGTCGATGCTCGAAGTGCTGCGTGAAGACTACATCCGCACCGCCAAGGCCAAAGGCCTGTCGCCGGCACGCGTGGTGTTCGTACACGGCCTGCGCAACGCGCTGATCCCGGTACTCACCGTGGTCGGCCTGCAAGTCGGCACCCTGCTGGCCGGTGCGGTCCTGACCGAAACCATCTTCTCGTGGCCCGGCATCGGCAAATGGCTGATCGAAGCCATTGGCGCCCGGGATTATCCCGTTGTGCAAAACGGCATCCTGTTAATCGCCTGCCTGGTGATTGTGGTCAACTTCGTAGTGGACATCCTCTACGGCTTTGCCAACCCACGCATCCGTCATCAGCGCTGAGATCATGACCATGACCACTCCAATTCCATCGGTAGCAGTCGATCAAAGCCTGCTGTACCCGTCTCCGTACAAAGAATTCTGGCAAGCGTTTTCCAAGAACAAAGGTGCCGTCGCCGGCCTGATGTTCATGCTGCTGGTGATTTTCTGCGCCATCTTCGCCCCGTGGGTTGCCCCTCACGACCCGAGCGAGCAATACCGTGATTTCCTGCTGACCCCGCCGGCCTGGCTGGAAGGTGGACAGATGCAGTTCCTGCTCGGCACCGATGAACTGGGTCGCGACCTGCTGTCGCGCCTGATCCAGGGCTCGCGCCTGTCGTTGCTGATCGGTTTGTCGTCGGTGGTGATGTCGCTGATCCCTGGGATCCTGCTGGGTCTGTTCGCCGGGTTCTTCCCGCGCATACTTGGCCCGAGCATCATGCGTCTGATGGACATCATGCTGGCCCTGCCGTCCCTGCTGCTGGCCGTGGCGATCGTCGCCATCCTCGGCCCTGGCCTGATCAATACCGTGATCGCCATCGCCGTGGTGTCCCTGCCGTCCTACGTTCGTCTGACCCGCGCTGCGGTGATGGGCGAACTGAACCGCGACTACGTAACCGCCGCGCGCCTGGCCGGTGCCGGTCTGCCGCGCCTGATGTTCGTCACCGTGCTGCCTAATTGCATGGCGCCGCTGATCGTTCAGGCCACCCTGAGCTTCTCCTCGGCGATCCTCGATGCCGCCGCACTGGGCTTCCTCGGCCTTGGCGTACAACCGCCAACCCCTGAGTGGGGCACCATGCTGGCTTCGGCCCGCGACTACATCGAACGCGCCTGGTGGGTAGTGAGCCTGCCTGGTCTGACCATTTTGCTCAGCGTGCTGGCAATCAACCTGATGGGCGACGGCCTGCGCGATGCGCTGGACCCGAAACTCAAGAACGCCGCCTGAGGAGATTCCCATGTCACTGCTAGAAATCAAGAATCTCAACGTTCGCTTCGGCGACAAAAACGCCACGCCAGTCGTCGATGGCCTCGACCTGCAAGTGGACAAGGGCGAAGTGCTGGCCATCGTTGGCGAGTCCGGTTCCGGCAAGTCCGTGACCATGATGGCGCTGATGGGCCTGATCGAGCATCCGGGGATCGTCACCGCTGACGCCCTGAATTTCGACGGCAAGAACATGCTCAAGCTCAACAATCGCCAGCGTCGCCAGATCGTGGGTAAAGACCTGTCCATGGTCTTCCAGGATCCGATGACTGCCCTGAACCCGAGCTACACCGTCGGTTTCCAGATTGAAGAAGTGCTGCGCCTGCACCTGAAAATGTCCGGCAAGGCTGCGCGCAAGCGCGCCATCGAACTGCTGGAAAAAGTTGAAATCCCGGGTGCCGCCAGCCGTATGGACGCCTACCCGCATCAACTGTCCGGTGGCATGAGCCAACGTGTCGCGATTGCCATGGCGATTGCCGGCGAACCGAAACTGCTGATCGCCGACGAACCGACCACGGCGCTGGACGTAACCATCCAGGCGCAAATCATGGACCTGCTGCTGGCGTTGCAGAAAGAGCAGAACATGGGCCTGGTGCTGATCACCCACGACCTCGCCGTCGTGGCCGAAACCGCCCAGCGCGTGTGCGTGATGTACGCCGGCCAGGCGGTCGAAGTCGGCCAGGTGCCGCAACTGTTCGACATTCCGGCACACCCGTACAGCGAAGCGTTGCTCAAGGCAATTCCGGAACACAGCCTGGGTGCCTCGCGCCTGTCGACCCTGCCGGGCATCGTTCCCGGTCGCTACGACCGCCCGCAAGGTTGCCTGCTGTCGCCACGCTGCCCCTACGTGAAAGACAACTGCCGTCAACAACGTCCGGCCCTTGACCAGAAAAGCAACAGCCTCGCTCGCTGCTTCTACCCGCTGAACCAGGAGGTGGCGTAATGGCCGTCGTTCTTACCGCCCGCAACCTGACCCGTCACTACGAGGTGTCCCGAGGCCTGTTCAAGGGTCACGCCACCGTGCGCGCCCTCAACGGCGTGTCGTTCGAACTGGAAGCCGGCAAGACCCTCGCTGTCGTAGGCGAGTCGGGTTGCGGTAAATCCACCCTGGCCCGTGCCCTGACCCTGATCGAAGAGCCGTCCTCCGGCTCCTTGAAAATTGCCGGGCAGGAAGTCGCCGGTGCCGACAAGGCCCAGCGCAAGCAACTGCGCAAAGACGTACAGATGGTGTTCCAGAGCCCGTACGCCTCGTTGAACCCTCGGCAGAAAGTCGGTGATCAGCTTGCAGAGCCATTATTGATCAACACCAACCTGAGCGCCGCGGAACGTCGCGAGAAAGTCCAGGCGATGATGAAGCAGGTGGGCTTGCGTCCCGAGCACTATCAGCGTTATCCGCACATGTTCTCCGGTGGTCAGCGCCAGCGGATCGCCCTGGCCCGCGCGATGATGCTGCAACCGAAAGTGTTGGTGGCGGACGAACCGACCTCGGCACTGGACGTGTCGATTCAGGCACAGGTGCTCAACCTGTTCATGGATTTGCAGCAAGAGTTCAACACCGCCTATGTGTTCATCTCCCACAACCTGGCAGTGGTACGCCACGTTGCCGACCATGTGATGGTGATGTACCTCGGTCGTCCGGTGGAAATGGGCACGAAAGAGGACATTTACTCCCGACCTCTGCACCCTTACACCCAGGCGCTGTTGTCGGCGACGCCGGCCATCCACCCGGATCCGGACAAGCCGAAAATCAAGATCGTCGGCGAATTGCCCAACCCGCTGAACCCGCCGTCCGGCTGCGCCTTCCACAAGCGCTGCCCGTACGCCACCGAGCGTTGCAGCACTGAAGAGCCGGCCCTGCGCCTGATCGCCGGCCGCCAGGTGGCTTGCCACTACGCCGAGCAATTCCTCGACGGCGCGGCATAAAAATGTGGGAGCGGGCTTGCTCGCGAAGGCGTCATTCCAGTCAACCTCAATGTCGACTGACAGATCGCTTTCGCGAGCAAGCCCGCTCCCACAGGGATTGAGTAGCTCAAGTAATTACGCGTTAACCAAACCCCTTCTGCCTCGAATGCGCATCACTCAGGTAGAAGGGGTTTTCTTTTGCCTGCAATAGAGCGACTACGTCTGGCTGTCGCCCTCTTCCTCATCGGAGTCCGGTTCGTCGGTGGTCGAGTCATCGTCGTTGTCCGCACCGCCCTGCCCCTGATCTCCCGGTTCCGATTCAGACTTGGCGATCATCAACCCCGCATAACCCGCCTGCCCGCTCGAAGCCTGCTCCCCGTGATCGATACACTCGGCCCACGCCGTCGAAGCTCCGAGCGAGAGCATCACCATCACCTTCAACAGCAGTAAAACGCGAAACAACCTGTTCATAGCCGATTCCTTCCTTTCGTTGAGTGCCTGTCTGGTGCTGAGTCAAATCTAGTTCCGATCAGCCGGGTTCTCCAGATTGGACGCTATCTGGCGGGGGAAAATGCAGCGGGTTTGGAGACTGGTTTGGAATAGGGGTTATTCACAACTCAACTAACACCGAAGCCCCCTGTAGGAGCGAGCCTGCTCGCGATGGAGGCTAACGATGACGCGCTCTGTCTGGATAAATGCAGCGCGGCTGGAATCATCGCGAGCAGGCTCGCTCCTACAGGGAATTGCGCCAGGCAATAAAAAACCCCGCAGCTTTCGCAACGGGGTTTTGGGATTTTGCAGCTCAGCGCTTAATGATGCTCACGGGTCGCACGGAATTTCACGTCCGGCCAGCGTTCTTCCATCAGGGCCAGGTTGACCCGCGTCGGTGCGAGGTAGGTCAGGTGACCACCGCCGTCCAGCGCCAGGTTTTCCACAGCCTTGTTGGAGAATTCCTCAAGCTTCTTCTTGTCGCTGCATTCGATCCAGCGCGCAGAGTAAACAGTGATCGGCTCGTAGGAGCACTCGACCTTGTATTCCTCTTTCAAACGGCTCGCGACCACATCGAACTGCAGCACACCGACGGCGCCGAGGATGATGTCGTTGCTGCGCTCCGGGAAGAACACCTGGGTCGCGCCTTCTTCGGCCAGTTGTTGCAGGCCCTGGCGCAGTTGCTTGGATTTCAGCGGATCTTTCAGGCGTACGCGACGGAACAGTTCCGGGGCGAAGTGTGGAATGCCGGTGAAACCCAGGACTTCGCCTTCGCTGAAGGTGTCGCCGATCTGGATGGTGCCGTGGTTGTGCAGGCCGATGATGTCGCCGGCAAACGCTTCTTCCAGTTGCTCACGCTCGGAGGAGAAGAAGGTCAGCGCGTCGCCGATCCGCACGTCCTTGCCGGTGCGCACGTGGCGCATCTTCATGCCTTTTTCGTACTTGCCCGAGCAGATACGCATGAAGGCGATGCGGTCGCGGTGTTTCGGGTCCATGTTCGCCTGGATCTTGAAGATGAAACCCGAGAACTTCTCTTCCACCGGCTCCACGGTGCGCTCGTTGGCCACGCGTGCCAGTGGGCGCGGCGCCCAATCAACGACGGCGTCGAGGACGTGGTCGACACCGAAGTTGCCCAGTGCCGTACCGAAGAACACCGGAGTCAGTTGACCATCGAGGAACTCCTGCTGGTTGAACTCGTGGCAGGCGCCCTGCACCAGTTCCAGCTGCTCGATGAAACGCTCGTACTCGTCACCCAGGTGGGCGCGGGCTTCATCGGAGTCGAGCTTCTCGATGATCCTGGTTTCGGTGCGTTCGTGGCCGTGACCGGCGGTGTACACGATGATGTAGTCATCGGCGAGGTGATACACGCCTTTGAAATCACGGTAGCAACCAATCGGCCAGGTGATCGGCGCAGCCTTGATCTTGAGGACGGCTTCGATTTCGTCGAGCAGTTCGATCGGGTCGCGGATGTCACGGTCGAGTTTGTTGATGAAGCTGACGATCGGCGTGTCACGCAGACGGCAGACGTCCATCAGGGCGATGGTCCGAGGCTCTACACCTTTACCGCCGTCGAGAACCATCAACGCCGAGTCCACCGCCGTCAGGGTGCGATAGGTATCTTCGGAGAAGTCTTCGTGGCCCGGGGTGTCGAGCAGGTTGATCATGTGTTCGCGATACGGGAACTGCATGACCGACGTGGTAATGGAGATACCCCGCTGCTTTTCCATTTCCATCCAGTCGGAGGTGGCATGGCGATCGGATTTACGAGATTTCACCGTACCGGCTACCGCAATCGCCTTGCCCATCAGCAGGAGCTTCTCGGTGATGGTGGTCTTACCGGCATCGGGGTGGGAAATAATGGCGAAAGTGCGGCGTTTCGCGACTTCGGCGGCCTGTTTGGTCATGGGAAATCGCCTGGCAGGTGATTCAAAAAAGGGCGCAGATTATAGCCCAAGTTGATCCAAGAACCGAACCGTTGAGCACATTAGGGGTGGCCAAATGCTGCTTCAGATGGGAACCTTTTAAGGCACGGAGACGTCCACTCCCCCGTAACGACCACTCGTCGGGGGCTTGAAACACCTGCAATTCGGCCTGACGAGGCTGTGCTCATGGCTCGATTGTCGTGCGTTTCCCCCTGTAGGAGCGAGCCTGCTCGCGATGGACGTCAACGATAATGCTGGGTACCTGAAGGTACGCATTGTCTTGAAGTTTTTCGCGAGCAAGCTCGCTCCTACAGTGAAACGCGCTCGGCAGGAGCTGCTTATCGCGATCATTTTTTCGGCAGCCAGGAATGGCGTTGCCACACGAGAAAGTGTTCGCCGACTGAAAAAAGGAGTCCGCCTGTGGCTATCCACTATGGCAAAGGGCTGATAGGAGGCGCGCTGGTATTCGCCCTTCTGGCCCTGCTGATCCAATGGATCGGCATCAACACGATCGAACACTACCGCGACGATTTGTTGTTTTACCTGCAAGCTCATCTGGTTCTCGTCCTCGCTTCCATGCTGGCCGCCCTTGTCGTGGGCATTCCTGCCGGCATCCTCCTCAGCCGCCCGTCCATGGTCGGCCGTGCCGAACGCTTCATGCAGTTCTTCAACATTGGCAACACCGTTCCGCCCCTGGCCGTCCTGGCCATCGCCTTAGGCATCCTCGGCATCGGCAGCGGTCCTGCGATCTTCGCCCTGTTCCTCGCCTCTTTGCTGCCCATCGTGCGCAACACCTACGAAGGCCTGAAAAACGTTCAGGGTTCGCTCAAGGAAGCCGCCGTCGGCATCGGCATGACCCCGCGCCAGGTACTGTGGAAAGTCGAATTGCCCAACGCGGTGCCGATCATCATCGGTGGTGTGCGTGTGGCATTGGCGATCAATGTCGGGACGGCGCCGCTGGCGTTCCTGATCGGCGCCAACAGTCTCGGCAGCCTGATCTTCCCCGGCATAGCCCTGAACAATCAGCCGCAATTGCTGCTCGGCGCGGCCTGCACCGCCCTGCTGGCCTTGTTGCTCGACGGCCTGGTGACACTCGCCAGCCGCCTCTGGCTCGAACGCGGCTTGCGCCCGTCTTAAGCCTCGGCAAAGGAATCGTCATGAAAACTTCAAGCTTTTTACTAGGCTGCGTCCTGCTGTTCGCAGGATTTGCCCAAGCCACGGAAAAACCGTTGATCCGCATCGGCGCCCGGGTGTTCACCGAACAGACCCTGCTGGCGGAAATCACCTCGCAGTACCTGCGCACCAAAGGTTACGAGGTGCAGGTGACCGGCGGCCTGGGCAGCAATCTGGCCCGCAGCGCCCATGAAAGTGGCCAACTGGACATGCTCTGGGAATACACCGGCGTTTCGCTGGTGGCCTACAACCATGTCACTGAAAAACTCGACAGCGAACAGTCCTACGCACGAGTAAAAGAACTCGACGCGAAAAAAGGCCTGGTCTGGCTGACACCGTCGAAATTCAGCAACACCTATGCCCTGGCACTGCCGAAAAACGTTGCTGACCAATACCCGCAGATCAACACCATCAGCGAGCTGAACTCGGTGCTGCGCAAGGAGGCCGAGACCAACAATCTGGTGGCGCTGGATACCGAGTTCGCCAACCGCTCGGACGGTCTTGATGGCATGGTCAAGCTCTACGACATGAACCTGACCCGCAAGAACATCCGCCAGATGGACGCCGGCCTGGTGTACACCGCGCTGCGTAACGGTCAGGTGTTTGCCGGTCTGGTCTACACCACCGACGGTCGCCTCAACGCCTTCAAGCTGAAACTGCTGGAAGACGACAAGCATTACTTCCCCGACTACACCGCCGCACCGGTGGTGCGTCAGGCCTACCTCGATGCGCATCCGCAACTGGCCGAACAACTCAAGCCTCTGGCTGAGCTGTTCGACGACAACACCATGCGCGAGCTCAATGCGCGGGTCGATGTCGATCACCAAAGCCCTTCGTCCGTTGCCGCAGATTTCCTGCGCCAGCATCCAATCAAATAAGGAGGAAAAGCCATGGAATTTCTCAACGCCTTTTCCCACCTCGACTGGCAGCAGGTGATACAGCTGACCGGCCAACACATCACCCTGGTCGGCATCGCCGTAACCCTGGCGATTGTGGTCGGCGTGCCGCTGGGCATCCTGATGACACGTTTCCCGAGCCTCGCCGGGCCGTTGCAAGCCAGCGCCACGGTGCTCCTGACCGTGCCGTCGATTGCCCTGTTTGGCCTGCTGCTGCCGTTCTACTCCAAGTTCGGCCAGGGCCTGGGCCCGATGCCGGCAATCACCGCGGTGTTTCTGTATTCGCTGCTGCCGATCATGCGTAACACCTACTTGGCCCTGACCAACGTCGAACCGGGCATCCGTGAAGCCGCGCGCGGCATCGGCATGACCTTCGGTCAGCGCCTGCGCATGGTCGAATTACCCATCGCCGTGCCGGTGATCCTCGCTGGTGTGCGCACTGCCGTGGTCATGAACATCGGCGTCATGACCATCGCCGCGACCATCGGCGCCGGTGGCCTGGGCGTACTCATCCTCGCTGCCATCAGCCGCAGCGACATGTCGATGCTGATTGTCGGCGCTGTACTGGTCAGTGTGCTGGCGATCATCGCCGACCTGATCCTGCAAGTGCTGCAACGTTCGCTGACTCCAAAAGGACTGCTCAAATGATCGAACTTCAAAACCTCAGCAAGACCTTCCAAAGCAACGGCAAAGATGTGAAAGCCGTGGACTCGGTGAGCCTGACCGTCAATGAAGGCGAAATCTGCGTGTTCCTCGGGCCATCGGGTTGCGGCAAAAGCACCACGCTGAAAATGATCAACCGCCTGATCAAACCGACCTCGGGCAAGATCCTGATCAACGGTGAAGACACCACGGGCCTCGACGAAGTGACGCTGCGCCGCAACATCGGCTACGTCATCCAGCAAATCGGTTTGTTCCCGAACATGACCATCGAGGAGAACATCGTCGTGGTGCCGAAACTGCTCGGCTGGGACAAGCAGAAATGCCACGACCGCGCCCGCGAGTTGATGAGCATGATCAAGCTCGAACCCAAGCAATATCTGCATCGCTATCCACGAGAACTGTCCGGTGGCCAGCAACAGCGGATCGGCGTGATTCGCGCACTGGCCGCCGATGCACCACTGCTATTAATGGACGAGCCGTTCGGGGCAGTCGACCCGATCAACCGCGAGATGATCCAGAACGAGTTCTTCGAAATGCAGCGGGCGCTGAACAAGACCGTGATCATGGTCAGCCACGACATCGACGAGGCGATCAAGCTCGGCGACAAGATCGCGATTTTCCGCGCCGGCAAGCTGCTGCAGATCGATCACCCGGACACTTTGCTCGCGCATCCGGCGGATGAGTTTGTCAGCAACTTCGTCGGCCAGGACAGCACACTGAAACGCCTGCTGCTGGTGAAAGCCGAAGATGCGGCGGACAACGCGCCTTCCGTCAGCCCGCATACCCCGGTGGCCGAAGCGCTGGAGTTGATGGACGAGCATGACCGACGCTATGTGGTGGTCACTTGTGCCGAGAATAAAGCCCTGGGTTATGTACGACGTCGCGACTTGCACCGTCAGGCCGGCACCTGCGCGCAGTACCAACGCGAGTTCAACGCCACGGCGGCGTACGACGAACATTTGCGCATCCTGCTGTCGCGCATGTACGAGTTCAATCGGGCGTGGTTGCCGGTGATGGATGCCGAGCGGGTGTTTTTGGGCGAGGTGACGCAGGAGTCGATAGCGGCTTATTTGAGCTCCGGTCGCTCCCGTGGAATGAAGACCAATATCGTCTCGCCAGCCGAGGCGGTGGTCGCCTGACAGCTCACATAACCAGGTAAAAACACAAAACCTGTGGGAGCGAGCTTGCTCGCGATGGCGTCATTTCAGGCAACTACGATGCTGGCTGTGAAAATGTCATCGCGAGCAAGCTCGCTCCCACAGGTTCTATGCGATTTTCCAGTGATTCGCAGGCCGGAAAAAAATATCAACAGTAGCGTCTGTAAAGGCTATTCGGAAACACGCTCCTGAATAGTCAAATCCCCTCTCAGACCACCTTTTCGCGGCCAACGTCGCCGATGTTGACGCTATCGTAGTTACTAGCGACTTTGCACACAAAAGCGTCGAACGTGCAGGTATTTTTAACACTCCATAAATCCTCGGGAACATCCGACTGTCATCTGTGTCGGTTACAAAGAGTGATGCCTGCAACGCGCGTCAGAAGAGTGCAAAAACGCGACATTTTTTGTTGATCTCAAGCCCCTCACGCCCTAAAGTTCGCGCCGAACGTCCATGCTGGAAACGATCCATCCGGCTCAAGTACTGACGACGAGACAGCAAGGCCAAGGGAAAGCTGCACTTCCCATGGCCTTTTTGCTTTCGGCGACATGCCTTGGGAAGTAGGCGAACCAAAGTGGGGATACGGAGGACGTTCATTTGCACCCATTGATTAACAACGTTTGCCTTTAGGAGCTCCCAGGTATGTCGATCCAGGTCGAAGACTATTTCGCGCGTGAAACCTTTCAGAAAATGAAGGCGTTCGCCGACAAACAGGAAACCCCGTTCGTGGTGATCGACACCGCGATGATCAGCCAGGCCTATGACGACCTGCGCGCCGGTTTCGAATTCGCCAAGGTCTACTACGCGGTCAAGGCCAACCCGGCCGTCGAGATCATCGACCTGCTCAAAGAGAAAGGTTCGAGCTTCGACATCGCCTCGATCTACGAGCTGGACAAAGTGCTTGGTCGCGGCGTCAGCGCCGACCAGATCAGCTACGGCAACACCATCAAGAAATCCAAGGACATCCGCTACTTCTACGAGAAGGGCGTGCGCCTGTTCGCCACCGACTCCGAAGCCGACCTGCGCAACATCGCCAAGGCCGCACCGGGCTCGAAAGTCTACGTGCGTATCCTGACCGAAGGCTCGACCACCGCCGACTGGCCGTTGTCGCGCAAATTCGGCTGCCAGACCGACATGGCCATGGACCTGCTGATCCTCGCCCGCGACCTGGGCCTGGTGCCTTACGGCATCTCCTTCCACGTCGGCTCGCAGCAGCGCGACATCAGCGTCTGGGACGCGGCGATCGCCAAGGTCAAAGTGATCTTCGAACGCCTGAAGGAAGAAGACGGCATCCACCTGAAGCTGATCAACATGGGTGGTGGCTTCCCGGCCAACTACATCACCCGCACCAACAGCCTGGAAACCTACGCCGAGGAAATCATCCGCTTCCTGAAGGAAGACTTCGGTGATGACTTGCCGGAAATCATCCTGGAGCCAGGCCGCTCGCTGATCGCCAACGCCGGCATCCTGGTTAGCGAAGTGGTACTGGTTGCACGTAAATCCCGTACCGCAGTAGAGCGTTGGGTGTACACGGATGTGGGCAAGTTCTCCGGCCTGATCGAAACCATGGACGAAGCCATCAAGTTCCCGATCTGGACCGAGAAAAAAGGCGAAATGGAAGAAGTGGTCATCGCCGGTCCAACCTGCGACAGCGCCGACATCATGTACGAAAACTACAAGTACGGCCTGCCGCTGAACCTGGCCATCGGTGATCGCCTGTACTGGCTGTCGACCGGTGCGTACACCACCAGTTACAGCGCCGTCGAGTTCAATGGCTTCCCGCCGCTGAAGTCGTTCTACGTGTAAATACTGCGTAGAAAACAAAAAGCCCATGACCTGTCATGGGCTTTTTCATTTACGCCACCCTCTGTGGGAGCGAGCTTGCTCGCGATGGCGATAGCTCAATCAACATTGATGCTGAATGTCATGACGTCATCGCGAGCAAGCTCGCTCCCACAAAGGCTCAAGAGACTGGGGTTAATTCTTCGGCACGATGATGGAATTCGTGGGCCAGTGCCTGGATCCTCGGATCGACCGCGCCCATCAGCGCCTGACTCGCCACTCGCAGAAAATTCAGGTTGCCACCGGCCAACGCCTTGCGCAGCCAGACCAACGCATCCTCGATATTCCCTTCGTCGGTCAAGACCGCAGCAAAGCTGAACTGCCCGCGAAAATCCCCGCCCTCGGCCGAACGTCGATACCAGTCACGCGCAGCTGCCGGATTCACCGGACAGACCCGCCCTTCTTCCAGATACCGCCCCAACAGATTCATCGATTTTGCATGGCCCAATTCAGCCGCACGGCGATAGAGACTCAGTGCCTGAAGCTGATCCTCAACCACCCCGCGACCGGTCGCCAGCAGATTGGCGTAGTTGTACATCGCCCAATCCAGCCCTGCAGTGGCGGCAAGTCGGTAATGCCTGGCCGCTAGCGATGCATCGGCAGCGCAGCCCCAACCATGCTCATGGCAACGACCGAGCATGTTGCGCGCCATGAGGTGCCCCTGGCGCGCTGCGATGCCGAACCAGCTCACTGCCAGCGGTTGGTCCTGCGCGATCCCCTGGCCGTCGAGCAGAATCTGCCCGAGCAAGGCCTGGGCTTCGACCTCTCCTTCTCGTGCGGCAATCAGGATGGCCTGGGCCGCACGGGCCGGACTTTCGTCGAGCATCGCGCGCAGTCGCTCACCGTCGAGCATTTCCTCGCGGCGTAAACGAAAATCCGCCACTTAGACCTCGACCCAGCGACGCAACAGGTTGTGATACGTCCCGGTCAGGCGGATCAGCGATGGATGATCGGGCACATCGCGGGTCAGTTGCTGGATTGCTCCGTCCATCTCGAACAACAGGGCGCGCTGGCTGTCTTCACGCACCAGGCTTTGCGTCCAGAAAAACGAGGCGAGTCGCGCTCCGCGTGTCACCGCATTGACCTTGTGCAGACTGGTGCCGGGATACAGCACCATGTCGCCGGCAGGCAGCTTCACCCGTTGGGTGCCGAAGGTGTCCTGGATCTCCAGCTCGCCGCCGTCATAATCCTCCGGCTCGCTGAAGAACAGCGTGGCGGACAAATCCGTACGCACCCGCTCGATGCTGCCTTTTGGCTGACGCACCGCGTTGTCGATATGGAAGTCGAAACTGCCACCGGCGGTGTAACAGTTCACTAACGGAGGGAAGACTTTGTGCGGTAACGCTGCTGACATGAACAGCGGATTTTTCCACAGCCGCTCCAGCATCGCCGCGCCGATCTCCTTGGCCAGCGGGTGACCTTCCGGCAACTGCAAATTGTGTTTGGCCTTCGCCGACTGGTAGCCGGCGGTGATCTTGCCATCGGCCCAATCGGCTTGCTCCAGAGCCTCGCGAATGCGCTGCACCTCGTCTTTTTCAAACAGGCCGGGAATGTGCAGCAGCATGACAAAGGCACCTGAAACCAAAGGGATGCCAATGGTATTGATTCTTATTGCCTGTGTAAAACACATCTGACGAATGAGTCAGCAGAAACCGTAAGGGTAAATTGTAAAGAATGTAAATTCAGTGCGAATAGTAATATTTCGCAATTGATACGAATACGTGTTTACCCTATATTCCGCGGCCTCAAATCCTTGGGGAGGGGAACTCAAATGTCGCGTCAACAACCACAAGTACCGGTCAGTTCACCACGTCTGCTCGCATCGGCCATCGGCATGGCGATTACTGCCGGCTCTGCGGGCCACATGGTTTTCGCGGCGGAAAAAGCCGACGAAAAAGCACCGGGCAATGTGATTTCGCTGGGCGCCACCGCCATCACCGGCGAAGCCCAGGACGAGACGACCTACAACGTAGAGAAAGCCTCCTCGCCCAAGTACACCGCGCCGCTGGTGGACACACCGCGCTCGATCACCGTCATTCCGCAACAAGTGTTGAAAGACACGGGCGCCATGAACATGCAGGACGCCCTGCGCACCATTCCAGGCATCACCTTCGGTGCCGGTGAAGGCGGTAACCCACAGGGCGACCGTCCGTTCATTCGCGGCTTTGACGCCCAGGGCGATACCTACCTGGACGGCGTTCGCGATACCGGTTCCCAGAGCCGCGAGATCTTCGCCGTGGAATCGATCGAAGTCAGCAAAGGCCCGAACTCTGCCATCGGCGGTCGCGGCGCTGCAGGCGGCAGCATCAACCTGGTCAGCAAGAAAGCTCACCTGGGCAATTCGTTCGATGGTGGTTTCACCTGGGGCTCCGACCAGACCCAGCGCTACACCATGGACGGCAACTATCAGTTCACCGACACTGCCGCTGGCCGTCTGAACCTGATGAGCCATGAGAGCAACGTCGCCGGACGTGACAGCGTCGACTACGACCGCTGGGGTGTCGCACCGTCCCTGGCTTTCGGCCTGGGTACAGACACTCGCGTCAACCTCGACTACTACCACCTCGAAAGCAACGACACGCCGGATTCGGGCATTCCGTACTCGATCCCGACCACTCTCGCGGCTGGACGCACCAAGTCCAACCCGGACAAGCCGAATGACGGCGGCGACAGCAGCAATTTCTATGGTCTGACCGACCGCGACTTCCGCAAGACCCGCACCGACACCGCGACCTTCGCCATCGAGCACGACCTGAGCGACTCGCTGACCATCAAGAACACCCTGCGTCACGGCAGCAGCATGCAGGATTACATCCTGACCCAGCCGGACGACAGTAAAGGCAACGTCAACAACGGCAGCGTCTGGCGCCGGGCGAACACCCGCGTGAGCAACACCGAGACCACCACCAACCAGACCGACCTGTTTGGTGATATCTACATCGCCGGGTTCAAGAACAGCTTCTCCACCGGTGTCGAATACACCCACGAGGAAAGTGAAAAATCCTCGTACAACGTCAACACGGACACCACCCCGGGAACGGCAGCGGTAACCAACAACTGCTCGCCGGCACTGATCGGCGCGCCAAGCGGTTACAACTGCACCTCGCTGTCCAACCCGACGCCGAATGATCCGTGGAGCGGTGCCATCTCGCGCAACTACGCGGGCACCGAAACCAAGGCCAACACCTACGCACTGTATGTATTCGACACCCTGACGTTGTCCGAGCAGTGGCTGGTGAACATGGGCCTGCGCTACGACCATTTCGACACCGACTACAAAACCTTCAACGGTTCCAGCGTGACCACGTCCAAGGGCGATGACACCAGCGAGTTCGTTACCGGTCAGTTCGGTGTGGTGTACAAACCAGCCGAAAACGGCAGCATCTATGCCTCCTATGCGACGTCTGCCACTCCACCGGGCAACACCCTCGGCGAAGGCTCGGAAGGCAACCCGCTGGGCGGCACGCCGGATCGCAACGGCAACCTGCTGAAAAGCGACATGGAGCCGGAAACCACCAAGAACTACGAAATCGGTACCAAGTGGGATCTGCTGAACGATCGTTTGTCCCTGACTGCCGACATCTTCCGCACCGAGAAAGAAAACGCTCGTGTGCAAACCAACACCACTACGTTTGAAAACGTCGGCAAAACCCGCGTTCAAGGTATCGAACTGTCGGCCACCGGCAAGCTCACCGACAAATGGCAGGTCTTCGCCGGTTACGCCTACATGGACAGCGAGCAAGTCGATGGCGGCGACATGCCAGCAAACAAAGCCAACAACGGCAACGAACTGCCTAACACGCCGAAAAACAGCGCCAGCCTGTGGACGACCTATCAGGTCACGCCAAGGCTGACCATCGGTGGCGGTGCGTTCTATGTCGATGACGTGTTCGGCAGTGCCGCCAACACCACCATGGTCGATTCCTACGTTCGTTACGACGCAATGGCGGCGTACAAGCTGACCAAGAACGTCGACCTGCAACTGAACGTACAGAACCTGACCGACGAAACCTACTACGACAAGGCGTTCTCGACTCACTTCGCCAACCAGGCGGCCGGTCGTACCGCCTTGCTGAGCACCAACTTCCACTTCTGATTGCCACTCACACTGCAATCCCTGTGGGAGCGAGCTTGCTCGCGATGACGTCGCCACATTCAACATTTATGTTGGCCGACACACCGCTATCGCGAGCAAGCTCGCTCCCACAGGAGAGGGTGAAATCAGACCCGGCCCCGTTCATCCACATGAACGGGGCCTTTGTGCGTAAAAAAGAATGCTTCTCGACAACCCCACGGCATAATGCGCGCCGTGATGAATCAACTTGAACGAACAAGGCGAGCGACGTGTTGAAGAAAACCCTGTTCCAGTTGCACTGGTTTTTCGGCATCAGCGCCGGGCTGGTCCTGGCCCTGATGGGCATCACCGGGGCGGCGGTGTCGTTTCAGGATGAAATCCTGAGCACACTCAATCCTTCTGTGTTGCAGGTCGAGAAACAGGTCGCCGGTGTGCTGCCGCCCGTCGAACTGGTGGAGCGAATCGAAGCCGCATCGGGCAAAAAAGTCTCGATGCTCACGGTGGAAACGGACAGCGGCAGCGCCGCCAAAGTGTGGTTCACCCCGCCGCCGGGTGAACGCCGTGGCGAGATGCGCTACTTCGACCCGTACACCGCCGAGTTCCTCGGCGACGCCACCGGCCAGGGCTTTTTCGGCCTGATGCTGCAACTGCACCGTTTCCTCGCCATGGGCGACACGGGGCGGCAGATCACCGGCGCGTGCACGCTGATTCTGGTGTTCTTCTGCCTGTCCGGCCTATACCTGCGCTGGCCTCGCCAGTGGAAAAGCTGGCGGACCTGGCTGACCCTGGACTGGAAGAAAAAGGGCCGCAGCTTCAACTGGGACCTGCACTCGGTGGCCGGCACCTGGTGCCTGGTGTTTTACCTCCTGGCGGCGCTGACCGGGTTGTCCTGGTCCTACGAGTGGTACAACAAAGGCCTGACCCGGTTGCTCTCCGACTCACCACAGAGCGAACGCGTTCGCGGCGGACGCGGCCCTGCGCCAAGCGGTCCGGCACCGACGGCCGATTACGCGGCGATGTGGAGCAGCATCTACAGTGCGGCCGGTCCGCAACTCAGCTCCTATAACGTGCGCATGCCGCCCGTGGCCGGCCAACCAGCGACCGTTTACTTCCTGCTGAAAACTTCGCCTCACGACCGCGCCCTGAACCAGATCACCCTTGACCCGGCCACCGGCGTGGTCAAACGGGTTGATCGCTACAGCGACAAGAGCCTCAAGGCGCAACTGCTGACCAGCATCTATGCGCTGCACGTCGGTAGTTACTTCGGCATCGTCGGGCGCATTATCCTGACCATCGCCTCGCTGACCATGCCGCTGTTCTTCATCACCGGCTGGATGCTGTACCTGGATCGTCGGCGCAAAAAGCGCCAGATCAAGGATGCACGCAAAGATCTCGTGCAAACCGCCAGCGACGCGCCGGCGTGGCTGATCGGCTTCGCCAGCCAAAGTGGTTTTGCCGAACAGCTGGCATGGCAAACCGCCGGGCAATTACAGGCCGCAGGCTTGCCGGTCAAAGTGCAACCATTGGCGGACGTCAGCGAACAGGACTTGCATGAATCGAACAATGCCTTGTTCGTCGTCAGCACCTTCGGCGACGGCGAAGCACCGGACAGCGCCCGCAGTTTCGAGCGCAAGGTACTGGGCCGGACACCGAGCCTGGGACGCCTGAATTACGCCGTCCTGGGGTTGGGCGACCGGCAGTATCAACACTTCTGCGGTTTCGCCAAACGCCTGCACGCCTGGTTGGGCGAACATGGCGCAAAGACCCTGTTCGCCCCGGTGGAGGTCGACAGCGGTGACCCTTACGCCTTGCGCCACTGGCAACAGCAACTGGGCCTGTTGACCGGCCAGGCCCCCGTGGATACCTGGCAAGCGCCCAGCTACGACAACTGGACCCTGCTGCATCGTGAACTGCTCAATCCGGACAGCAGTGGCTCGCCGGTGTACTTGTTGGGCCTCAAGCCTCCTTCCACCAGCAGCTGGCTGGCGGGCGACCTGGTGGAAGTGATGCCGCGCAACTGCCCGTGGGCCATCGAGCACTTCCTCGATGGCATGGGGATTCACGGTGAAACCAAGGTGCAACTCAACGGCCTGGAAGAAACCCTCGAACAGGCCCTGGCCAGCCGCCAGTTGCCGGAGAACCGCGCCCACCTGGTCGGCCTGCACGCCCAAGCGTTGGCAGAGGCCCTCGTGCCGCTGGCGATGCGCGAGTATTCCATTGCGTCGATCCCGGCCGATGGCGTGCTGGAATTGATCGTGCGTCAGGAAGTGCATGCCGACGGCAACCTCGGTGTCGGTTCCGGCTGGCTGACCGAACACGCGCCGGTGGGCAGTTCCATCAGCCTGCGCGTGCGGCGCAACAGTGGTTTCCATCTGCCGGCCCAACCGGTGCCGATGATCCTGCTGGGCAATGGCACGGGCCTGGCCGGGTTGCGCAGCCTGCTCAAGGCCCGGATTGCCGATGGTCAGCAACGCCAGTGGCTGCTGTTTGGCGAGCGCCACCGCGAGCACGATTACCTGTGCCGAAAGGAGCTGGAGGAGTGGCTGATCAATGGTGATCTGGCGCGCCTCGACCTGGCATTTTCCCGCGACCAGGCCGAAAAGATTTACGTACAGGATCGCCTGCGTGAATCGGCGGCCGAGCTCAAGAAGTGGCTGGCGGACGATGCGGTGATCTACATCTGCGGCAGCCTTCAAGGCATGGCTTCGGGCGTGGATCAGGTGCTCAACGAAGTGTTGGGTAGCGCCGAAGTGGAGCGTCTGATCGAACAGGGCCGCTACCGCCGCGACGTGTACTGATTCACTGAGTTCCCTGTGGGAGCGAGCTTGCTCGCGATTACGGTCTATCAGTCAACCAATGTGTTGAATGTAATACCGCCATCGCGAGCAAGCTCGCTCCCACAAGGGTTCATGTATCCATCTCCATCTCAAACCGGCTGCAGCTTTTTCTCAAATACAGACACCCCGTCCAGATCCCGCAACACCACGCTCAACTCCCCGCTCTGCCCATCGATGTTCACCTCGCCAAAAAACTGAAACCCGGCAAACGGCGAGACGTTCTGCGCGGGCGGCGCCTTCTCGAACACCACTTCAGGACCAAAGGTTTTATCCAGCGAGTTCGGTCCAAAGCTACCGGCATTCAGCGGTCCGGCGACGAACTCCCAGAACGGTTCGAAATCCTGAAACGCCGCCCGATCCGGATGGTAATGATGGGCCGCGCAGTAATGCACATCCGCGGTGAGGAACAGGAAATTGCGCACCTCTTGCGCCCGCAGAAAGCCGAGCAATTCTGCGATTTCCAGTTCACGCCCCTGTGCCGGGCCGGGGTCACCGTTGGCCACGGCCTCCCAGCGCGCGACACCAGGGCTGATCTCGCCGTCGGGCACGCCGAGGCCAATGGGCATGTCGGCGGCGATCACTTTCCATTGCGCGTTCGAGGCCTGCATTTCGCGCTTGAGCCAGTCCAGTTGCTCACGCCCGAGGAAAGGTTTTTCAGCGCCCTGATTGTCATCGTTGGGCCCGCGATAACTGCGCATGTCCAGTACAAAAACATCGAGCAGCGGCCCGTAACCAAGCTTGCGATAGATCCGCCCGCCGCCATTGGCACTCTGCAAACGCATCGGCGCATATTCAAGCCAGGCCTGGCGTGCGCGGCCCACCAGGCTGTGGATATCTTTGTCCTGGTAACGCGCATCCAGCTGTTTGCCCGGCGACCAGTTGTTCACCACTTCGTGGTCGTCCCACTGCCAGATCTGCGGGACCTCGGCATTGAAACGACGGATGTTTTCGTCCATCAGGTTGTAGCGATAGTTGCCGCGATACTCATTGAGGGTCTCGGCGACTTTGCTCTTGGCCTCGGTGGTGATGTTGCGCCACACCCGGCCGCCTTCCGTGGTGAGCTGAGCCGGGATCGGGCCGTCGGCGTAAATGGTGTCGCCGCTGTGGATAAAAAAGTCTGGCAGACGCAGGCGCATTGCTTCGTAGATGCGCATGCCGCCAATGTCCGGGTTGATGCCGAAGCCCTGGCCGACGGTGTCGCCGCTCCAGACAAAACGGATGTCACGGCGGGTCTGCGGCACGCTGCGCAAGTGACCGAACCAGGGCTCGCTGGCGATACCGCTCTGGGCGTCTTCAAACTGCACGCGATAGAAAATCGCCTGACCGGCGGGCAGCTCGGTGAGTTCGACCCGGGCAGTGAAATCGGTGCGCGCATCGGCCAGGGACGAGACGAATCGCCGGGGGTTGGGAAACAGGCTGCGGGTGTCCCACTCCACCACCATCCGCGCGGGGCGGTCGCAGCGGCTCCAGATGATCGCCCGGTCGCCCAACAGGTCGCCGGACTGTACGCCGTCGGTGAGTTGCGGCCGATCCTTTACCGAAGCGATCACCGCCGGCGCCAGCCCCGGCAACAACAGCCCGGCGCCGACCGCTTGCATGACACGACGGCGCCCGAGGTTGAAATCGCTCATGATGTTCTCCCTGGAAAAGGAAAACTAAAGCATGACCCTATGACCCTGGCATGACACAAATCTTCCCAGCGCTGAAGATCCCTGTGGGAGCGAGCTTGCTCGCGATAGCGGTCGTTCAGCCAACATATTTGTTGAGTGTGAATCCGTCATCGCGAGCAAGCTCGCTCCCACAGGGTCAGGTGTCAGGCGGTGACGGGTTCTACCGCCAACTCCACCACCTCCGGCCGTTTCACCAGCGCATACGCCACCGCCGTCAACAGACTCCCCGCCACAATCGCCAACAGGTAGAGCAGCGCATGGTTGATCGCGTTCGGGATCGCCAGGACGAACAACCCACCATGGGGCGCCATCAATTTGCAGCCGAAATACATCGACAACGCCCCCGTCAGCGCACCGCCGGCGATGCTCGCCGGAATCACCCGTAGCGGATCTTTCGCCGCAAAAGGAATCGCCCCTTCAGAGATAAAGCACAGCCCCAGCACCAGCGCTGCTTTGCCGGCCTCGCGCTCGGTCTGGGCGAACTTGCGTCGGGCAATGAACGTGGCGATGCCCAGGCCGATCGGCGGCACCATGCCCGCGGCCATGGTCGCCGCCATCGGCGCGTAGCTCTGCGACGCCAGCAACCCCACCGAAAACGCATAGGCCGCCTTGTTGATCGGCCCGCCGAGGTCGACGCACATCATGCCGCCCAACAACACACCGAGCAGAATCGCGTTGGTGGTGCCCATGCTGTCGAGAAAGTTCGTGAGCCCGGCAAGCATCCCGGCGACCGGTTTGCCGACCACGTAGATCATCACCAGACCGGTGAACAGACTCGCCAGCAGCGGGATGATCAGGATCGGCTTGAGCGCCTCAAGACTTTGCGGCAATCGCGCATAACGGTTAATCGCCCTGGCCGCATAACCGGCAAGAAAGCCGGCAATGATCCCGCCGATGAAACCGGCGCCCAAGGTGCTCGCCAGCAGTCCGCCGATCATCCCCGGCGCGAGGCCCGGACGGTCGGCGATGGAATAGGCGATATAGCCTGCCAGCAGCGGCACCATCAGCTTGAACGCGCTGTCGCCACCGATCTGCATCAACGCCGCCGCCAGCGTGCCCTCCTCCTTGAACGCGGTGATGCCGAACACGAACGACAAGGCGATCATCAAGCCGCCGGCCACCACCATCGGCAACATGAAGGACACGCCGGTCAGCAGGTGTTTATAGACGCCCGTCTTCTCCTGTCTGGCCGTTGTTTTGGCAGCGCTCGATGCGCTTTCCTGTTGGCCTTCGGCCAAGGCCTTTTCCAACGTCGCTTCGGCTTGCTTGAGGGCAATGCCGGTGCCGCAGCGATAGATTTTCTTGCCGGCAAAACGCTCGGTGGCGACTTCGATATCGGCCGCCAGCAGCACCACATCGGCCTCGGCAATCGCTTGCGCGCTCAATGGATTGCGCGCGCCGACCGAGCCCTGGGTTTCCACCTGCAGCTCATAGCCCAGGCGCTTGGCCGCTTGCTGCAAGGCTTCGGCGGCCATGAACGTGTGAGCGACACCCGTCGGGCACGCGGTAACGGCCACCAGTCGCGGCGCGTTCTGGACAACCGCCACAGGTTCGACGGCGGCCTCTTCGGCGGCGTAAACCTGAGCGTCCTGCGCTCCACGGCGCAGCACGGCTTCCACGTCTTGCAGGGCCTGGGCCGGGGTGCTCTGGAACACTCGCTTGCCGACAAAACGCGACATTTCCACCGGCGCGCTGGTCACCAGCAACACCCACTCCGCCGCGTCGAGGGTGGCCGCCGACATTTGCTTTTCGGGATGCGCGGCATCGGTGACTTCGACACTGGTGCTCCAGCCCTGACGCTGGGCCGCGGCATCGAGCAGCCGGGCACACAGCACACTGGTGACCATGCCGTTCGGGCAGGCCGTAACGATGGCTAACTTCATGACAATCCCTCTTATTGTTCTGTCAGGGGACGCACGCGCACACCCTGTTCGAGCTGCGCCAGTTGCGCTGCATCGCCAATGCCGAATCCGATCTGGGTCACTGCCATCGCGGCAATCGCCGTGGCGGTGCGCAAGGTCTGCTCCGGCGTATCGGCACTGAGCAAACCGTGGAGCATCCCCGCCAGCAACGAATCACCCGCGCCCACCGTGCTGGCGACGTTGACCCTGGGTGGTGTGGCATGCAGCGCCGAGCCGACGCTGAACCAGTTCACGCCATCGACGCCATGGGAAATCACCACATGCTCGATGCCCTGGGCATGCAAACGCTCCGCCGCCAAGGCCTGGGCACTGACCGACACGACCTCGCAGCCCAGCACCTCAGCCAGTTCTTCAGTGTTGGGTTTGATCAGCCACGGCCCCGCTTTCAGCGCTGCGCGCAATGCCTCGCCGCTGGTGTCGAGGGCGACATTCAGCCCCAGGTTCTTCAAGCGCAAGATCAACGCCTGCAACCATTGCGCACTGACGCCCAGCGGCAAGCTTCCGGCGACAACCACCGCATCGTGCCCCGGAGCAATCTGCTCCAGCCGATCCATCAAAGCCTGCTGCGCCGCCTCGCTGACCTGCGGCCCCGGCCCGTTGATGTCGGTGATGCGGCCGTCGCTTTCCGCCAGTTTGATATTGCTGCGGGTTTCGCCCGGAACACGGATGAAGGCATCGACAAAACCGCGTTTGGCGAACAATGTTTCGAACGCTTGCAGGTTGTCTTCGCCAAGAAAGCCACTGACGGTCAGCTGATGCCCGAGGTCCGCCAGCACTTGCGCCACGTTCACGCCTTTGCCGGCGGCGTGGGTGTGCATCACATCGCTGCGGTTGACCTGGCCGGCTTCAAGGCGCGGCAACTGGACGGTCAGGTCCAGCGCCGGGTTAAGGGTTAGGGTAAGTATCCGGGCCATTACAGGGCCTCCACTAATGCGCGCACTTCATTGGCGCTGCCCACGGCCAGGGCCTGTCGGGCAAGGGTTTGAGTCTGAGTGAAGCCCAGTTCGCGAATCCGCGCCTTGACCTCGGCAATGCTGCGCGCCCCGACGCTGAGCTCATCCACTCCGAGGCCGACCAGCACCGGCACCGCCAGCGGGTCGGCCGCCAGCTCGCCGCACACACCGACCCATTTACCGTGAGCATGGGCCGCGCGCACGGTGATGTCGATCAGTTGCAGCACCGCCGGATGCAAGCCATCGGCCTGGGCCGACAGCGTCGGATGGCCACGGTCGATGGCCAGGGTGTACTGGGTCAGGTCGTTGGTGCCGACGCTGAAGAAATCGACTTCCTTGGCCAGGACCGGTGCCAGCAATGCCGCCGACGGCACTTCGATCATGATCCCCAGTTGCAGGTCGGCAACCGGGATTTCCTGGCGCAGGCGTTTGGTCATGTCACGGGCCTGGCGCCACTCGTCGACGCTGCCCACCATCGGGAACATGATCCGCAGCGGCCGGTTGTCGGCAGCCCGCAGCAAGGCGCGCAGTTGCGCTTCCATGATCTGCGGACGCTGCAAGGTCAGGCGAATGCCGCGCACGCCGAGGAACGGGTTCTCTTCCTTCGCAATCGGCCAGTACGGCAGCGGTTTGTCGCCACCGACATCGAGGGTGCGCACCACCAGCGGCCGCCCGGCCAGACCGTCGAGAACGCGGCGGTACTCGATTTCCTGGGTCGCCTCGTCGGGCGCTTGCGGGTGGGCCATGAAAATCAGTTCGGTGCGCAACAGGCCAATGCCTTCGGCGCCCTGCTCCACCGCACTGGTGACGCCGGCGCTTTCACCAATGTTGGCGAACACTTCGACGGCGTGGCCATCGATGGTCAATGCCGGTTGATGACGCAGTTCAGCAGCCGCCTTCAAGCGTTGCTCGCGGGTATCGCGTTCGGCCGTGGCGCGCTGCAAGGTCGCCGCGTCAGCGTCCACATGCAGACGACCACGCTGGCCATCGAGCAGCAAAGCCGTACCCGGTGCCAGCAGCAACACGCCGGGACCGGCGCCGACCAAGGCCGGAATACCCAGCGCCCGGGCAACAATCGCACTGTGCGCCGTAGCACCACCCCGAGCGGTGAGAATCCCCGCCACGCGAGCCGGGTCGAGACGCGCGACGTCGGACGGGCCGACCTCGTCCATCACCAGAATGTACGGTTGATCCGGTTCGCTCGGGGTTTCGATGCCGCTGAGCTGCATCAACACCCGACGCCCGATGTCGCGCAAGTCGGCCGCACGCTCGGCGAGCAAGGCATCCTGCAACGCTTCCTGTTGCCGAGCCGCCGCTTCAATCACGGCCATCCACGCCGCCTCGGCACTTTCGCCCTGCTTGAGGCGCGTATCGACCTCATCGGTCAGTTCCGGGTCGTCGAGCATCTCTTGGTGGGTAATGAAGATTTCGCGAATGGCTTTGCTCTTGCTGCGCTCGATCAGGCCCTGGATGTCACGGCGTACCTGCGCCAGGGCGTGCTGGAGGCGCTCGCGCTCGATGCCGGCGGACTCGCCGCGCAACGGGTAATCGATGGTTTGCAGCACTTGAATATGCGCCGGGCCGATAGCGATCCCCGGAGCGGCGGCAATCGCCTGAACCACGCTGCCAGATGACGGGGCGAGGACCACTTCGGCCATATCGGCAACGACTTCACGCGTCTGACTTACCGGCGGCAGCGGTTCGACTTCCTCACCGAGGCCTTCTTCGATGGCGGCCAACAGGGCCGGCAACGCATCCGCCGCGATGCCCGGTTCGGCGATGATTTCCAGGACCTGTCCCCGACGAGCGCCGAGGCTGAGCAACTTGCTCAAGCTCTTTACCGACACCGCACTGTCATGGCCATCGACGATGCGTACGCGGATGTCACCTTCAAAACTCTTTGCCAGTTGCGCGAGGATTTTCGCCGGGCGCGCATGCAAACCGTGGGCGTTTGCCAATGCAATTCGCGCGCTGGGCCAGTCGGCGGGCACTTCACCACCGAGCACTTCGAGGACCTTGCGGCTGCTGGTGGCGCGCCCCAACTCATGGCCACGCCCTTCGATCAACAACGCGCACAGGCGTTCGAGCAAGGCTTGATGGGCCTCACCGAGGCTGGCCAGGCAGAATAGTCCAGTGAGTGGCTGGCCGAGATAACGCAGCGGTCTGTCCGGGGTGACGAAGGCCAGGCCCGGACGCTTCACCGTCTGCTCGCTGTGCAGCCACCACAGGCCATCGCCCAAGGGCAGCGCTTCAACCTGCTGCAGCACCGCGGAGAAACCGTTGCTCACGCAGTCGGCCTGCCGCAGCAAACGTGCACCACGCCAGACCAGCTCTTCGAAATCTTCGGCCGCCACACCGAGGCCGATCATCTGTGCATCCAGCGCCAGCTCCTGCGGCGCGCCTTGCAGCAACTTCAGCAAGGCTTCGGCGGAGCCGGCGCGACGCAGGGCCTGGCCCAGGTCAGTCTCGCCGAGGGCGCGGGTGAGCAATTGCAACAGGCGCAGATGTTCATCGGATTTGGCGGCGATACCGATCGCCAGGTAAACGATATGACCATCGCCCCAGTCCACGCCATCGGGGAACTGCATCAGGCGCACACCGGTGGTGAACACCAGGTCGCGGGTTTCGGGCGTACCGTGGGGGATGGCAATACCTTGACCGAGAAAGGTCGAGCCCTGAGCCTCCCGCGCCTGCAAGCCGGCGAGATAACCCTCGGCAACCAGGCCGTCGGCGACCAGATGCCCGGCCAGCAATTGCAGGGCTGCGGACTTATCCACAGCCGACTGGCCCATCGAAATCTGCTCTACAGTGAGCTCGAGCATGCTTTCTCCTTTTTGGCGCCTTGGGGCACCAGGTATTGTTTTGAATGAGTCAGCTTAGGCGCTTGGTCATCGCTTTTGGCGGTTTCACGGCAGAACCGGCCAAAGGCGCCTAAAACGTAGAAAATACGCTTGCTGAAACGTTTAATCTATATCGATTGGCACGTTACTCGAAATTGGCCCATCCTTGAAGTCCAACTTGTCGGATGCGTTGCGACAATGGTCGCCTGCCTTAATCGGTTAGGATTGACGAAAATGTCGAGGCAATCTCGAAAAAACAAGGAAACAGCGGGTTGAAACTCAGTGATATCGCCCAGTTGGCCGGTGTGTCCGTCACCACCGCCAGCTATGTCATCAATGGCAAGGCCGAACAACAGCGCATCAGCAGCGCTACCGTCGAACGCGTGCGCGCGGTCGTCGAACAACATGGCTTCACGCCTAACCCACAGGCCGCCGGATTGCGCAGCCGACACACCCGCACATTGGGGTTCATTCTGCCGGATCTGGAAAACCCCAGTTACGCGCGAATCGCCAAATTGCTGGAACAAGGTGCGCGGGCCCGGGGTTATCAGTTGCTGATCGCCAGTTCCGACGATGCGCCGGACAGCGAACGGCAATTGCTGCAGTTGTTCCGCGCCCGGCGCTGCGACGCACTGATCGTTGCCAGCTGCCTGCCGCCCGGCGACGACAGCTATCGCCAATTGCAGGTCAAGGGCATTCCGATCATCGCCATCGACCGGGTCATGGAACCCGAGCATTTCTGCTCGGTGATCAGTGACGACCGCGAGGCCAGCCTGCAACTGACCCGCAGCCTGCTCGACCCCTTGCCCAAACAGATCGCGCTGATCGGCGCCCGCCCGGAGCTGAGCATCAGCCAGGAACGTTGCGCCGGCTTCAAAGAGGCGCTCGTCGGGTTCAACGGTGAGGTGCTGATTGAAGAAGGCGAATCCTTCAGCCGCGAGTGCGGCAAACAATTGATGGAAGAATTACTGCAGCGCCTGGGCCATTTGCCCGATGCCCTGGTGACCACATCCTACGTGCTGCTTCAAGGCGTGTTCGATGCGCTGCACGACTTCCCGCTGAAAAACCGCCCGCTGCGCCTCGGCACGTTCGGCGACACTCAGTTGCTGGACTTCCTGCCGCTGCCGGTCAACGCCATGGCCCAGCAGCACCAGTTGATCGCCGACAAGGCCCTCGCGCTGGCCCTGGCAGCCATCGAGCAGTCGGATTACCGGCCCGGTGTGCAAGCCATTGCGCGCACGTTCAAGCAGCGTATTCGCCAGGGCTGAACCGTGGAGCTGATCGACACCCACACCCATCTGGATTTTCCGGACTTCGACGCCGACCGTCAGGCGCTGCTGGCCGAAAGTCGCGCCCTCGGGGTGCGGCGGATCGTGGTGCTGGGGGTTTATCAGGCCAATTGGCAGCGGGTCTGGGAGCTGGTGCAAAACGATCCCGACCTGCATGCGGCGTTCGGATTGCATCCGGTGTATCTGGACGATCATCGCCCTGAAGACTTGAGCGAACTCGGCGATTGGCTGACCCGCCTGGCTGGCCATCGGCAACTGTGTGCCGTCGGCGAGATCGGCCTGGACTACTTCATCGAAAACCTGGACCGCGACCGCCAGCAGGCGTTGTTCGAGGCGCAATTGCAATTGGCGGCGGATTTCGCTCTTCCGGCATTGATCCATGTGCGGCGTAGCCATGCGGCGGTGATTGCCACGCTCAAACGGTTTCGCCTAAAACGGGCCGGCATCATCCACGCCTTTGCCGGCAGCCAGGAAGAAGCCCGGGAATACATCAAGCTGGGTTTCAAACTCGGCCTGGGCGGCGCCGCGACCTGGCCTCAAGCACTGCGCATGCACCGAGTGCTCGCCAAGCTACCGCTGGATTCTGTGGTGCTGGAAACCGACTCCCCGGACATGGCGCCCGCCATGTTCCCCGGCCAACGCAACAGCCCCGCGCATCTGCCCGCGATCTGCGCGGCACTGGCCGACATCATGGCGATCAGCCCCGAGCAATTGGCTGCGGCCAGTACGGCCAATGCCTGCGAGTTGTTCAACTGGTGAATCAAATCCTGTGGTATCAGGCGACCGCTACACCCGAAATGCGCTGATCAACTGTTTCAACTCCACGACCTGGGCCGACAACGCCCGGCTGGCATCTTCGGTCTGATGCGCACCTTCAGCGGTGCGCTCGCCAGCGCGATTGATCTCGACGATGTTCTGGTCGATGTCGTGAGCCACGGCGGTTTGTTGCTCCACTGCGGCGGCAATCTGCTGGTTCTGGTCGACGATCATGCCGACCGCTCCCAAGATGTTTTCCAGCGCCCGCTGGACCTTTTCCGACTGCCCGACCGTGCCATTGGCCATTTCATGGCTGGTGCCCATGGCCTTGACCGCAGCGCCGACACCGCCATGGAGCCTGGCGATCATCTGCTCGATTTCTTCGGTCGATTGCTGGGTTCGTTTGGCCAGGGTCCGGACTTCGTCGGCTACCACGGCGAAACCACGGCCCTGCTCACCGGCCCGTGCCGCCTCGATGGCGGCATTGAGCGCCAGCAGGTTGGTCTGCTCGGCGATGCTCTTGATCACTTCGAGCACACGGCTGATGGACTGGCTGTCGCTGGCCAGTTGGTTGATCACCAGTACCGATTGATCGATCTCGCTGGCCAGCGCGGCAATGCTGCCTTGCTGCGACTCCACCAGGCCACGACCACTGATGGTCTCATCGTTGACACTGTGGGCACTGCTCACCGCCGCGGCGGCACTGCGCGCCACTTCCTGGGAAGTGGCCGACATCTGGTTCATCGCCGTGGCCACTTGTTCGATCTGCGTGCGCTGCCCGGCGACGGCCTGGTTGCTTTGCGCGGAAACGCTTTCCACCTGGCCGGCCTGACGCTCGACTTCGCTGACGGTCTGCCCCACCCGCTCGATCAGGTCATGGATCTTTTTCACCGTGCCGTTGAACACTTCGCCCAGCTCCCCCAGCTCATCGCGGCTGTGGGCGCTGAAGGTCACGGTCATGTCGCCGGCCGCCACCTTGTCCATCACCGCGCCCAGGCGCTTGAGCGTGGTGCGGGTCGAGGCATAGAAAGCGCCGTAGAGATAAAAGATCAACACAAAGACGACTGACAGCGCCACGGCCTGCAAGACCATGTGCGTGCGGTTCTGCTCAAGTCGCTGCTGCAATTGCGGGCCGAGATACTTCAGGACCGCTTCGTTGAGTTGGTAGGTCTGGTCCATCAGGACGCTGACCTGATCGTAAAAGCCCTGCCACGGCGCGTCGAGGGTATCCGCCATGACCACTTGTTCTTCGAACAGCTCGCTGGCTTTCTTCAGGGATGCCCGGCTGCTATCGGCCTGAGCGGCCAGGGTATCGCGCGCGGCTTTGCTGGAACCCAGGGCATCCTGCAACTTCAGGCCATACTCGGCCTGGAGCTTTTCAATCTGCGCCAGCAATTCATCGAAACGGGTACTCGAAGCCGAGTTGATGAATCCCTGTCCCAACGAGTAAGACCCCATTGCCCGACCTTCGCCCAGGATCTGGGTGACCCGTGGCGTGACGAGGGTGACGAGCTCGCTCAACTGGCGCATGTCGCTCTGGTTGTCGCGACTGAGACCGGACTGGCTGGTGATGAGCTGGCTGAAAATCTGCGCGCTGCCCACCAGCTTGCCGATCAAGGCACTTTTGCTTTGCAGGGAATTTTCCGTTTGCTGGGCCTTGAACGCGGCGATCATTTCATCGCGTTTGCCATCAAACACCGCAACCTGCTCCGGGTCGCTGGTCATCGCCGTCAGCCCTTGCAGACGAGTCAGAATATTCTGCTCAAGGGCGCTGATTTTCGACTCGACGTTGCCGGCCTTGCCGGATTGGCCGAGGCTGACATTGATCTGCACCAGGTTGTTCAGGGTTTCCAGATCGCGCCGCAACGTCAGGCTGCTGCCCAACAGGTCGAGACTTTGCAGCTCGATGCGCGTGCCCTGGAATTCGCGGTAGGAGTCACGCACCAGATAGAAGTTGGTCACCAGCATCGGCACCAGGAACAGTACGCTGATCAGGCTGAACTTCATACCGAAGCTCAGACGGTTCATCAGTGCGACAGCGGGATAGAGCAAGCTCTTCACTGGATGTCTCCCTTCAGTTTCTTATTTTTTTTATTGGCAGGCGCAGACAGAAAGCAGATAGCCACTATTCGACGCTATCTCTGTATAACTTAAATCGGCAGGAGGTTTTGTAACTTAAGGTTAACGACAGAAGTCCGCGAGCGATACGAAGCGAACTCAATGTGGCGAGGGGGCTTGTCGGGCCGCCTAGCCACAATGGCTCAGACAGCCGGGCTAATGCAGGACCGTCCACAACGCAAAGCCGGCATACCAGAGCACCGCCGCACGCAGCAGCAGCGCCCAGATGCGGTCCAGATTGTTGATACCTTCCGCGCCGGTCACCGGCGCCGGAATTTCACCGGCCACCAGCCCGACTTTCACGATCAATTGCGCGGCGCTGATGTTCCAGTTCAGCAGCTCATGCAGCATCACCCGACTGACCGCGACAAAATTGCCGACCAACGCCAGGCTCGCGGCCAGCAGACGCACCGGCAACCAGTCGAAGGCGTGACGCAGTTGCCCGGCGCGCTCGACCACTGCAGGGTTTTTCCCGTGCTCTTCGGCCAGCGCCAGCAACCGATAACTCAGCGCCGCAACCGGACCCAACAGGAAGTACCAGAAAATCACCGCGAAAAAGCTCTGGTAGGCTTCCCACAGCAAATGCCCTTCGACCTGCTCCAGCAGCTGCTCGCCATTGTCTGCGCAGATATCCAGATCGCGCTGGGCGACATGGGCCGCCGCTTGCAGGTCCTCCCGACGCCAGGCATCGCGGAACGGCCCGAGATCGCCCAGCAGATCACCGCGCCCCAGGCTGTAGATGACTACCAGCATATGGATCGGCAACGCCAGCAAGCCATAGGCCACCGGCTCGATGACGACCAGCAGCAACCCCAGCAACGCCACCGGCAACAAGACCAGTATCGACAGCACCAGCCATGGTCGGTTTGAAAATCGCGGGCTGGCCTCAAGCTTGTTCAGCTCGTGTGTCCAGCCATTGTCACGCTGAACCCGATGGCGCAGGGCCGAGAACTTCTCGATCCACACCGCCAACAGCAACACCAGAAAACTCATCGTCCTTCCTCTTGTGCCAGGGCGGCACGATAGCGTGCCCAGTCGAACGCCGGCCCTGGATCGGTTTTGCGCCCCGGTGCAATGTCGCTGTGCCCGCAGATGCGCTCTGTGGTGATTGCCGTGAACGCCTGTTGCAACTGGCGCGTCAGGGCTGTCAACGCGTGGTATTGCGCGTCGGTGAACGGCAGATCATCCGTGCCTTCGAGCTCGATGCCCACGGAAAAATCGTTACAGGTTTCCCGCCCCTCGAAGCTCGAGACGCCCGCATGCCACGCACGCTCAAGGCACGAAACAAACTGGGTAACGGTACCGTCACGTTCGATCAGAAAGTGCGCCGACACCCGCAAGTCCACAATCCCTTCAAAATAGGGATGTTCGGTGACATCCAGACGATTCTGGAAAAACTCCTGCACCTTGCCGGTGGCGAACTGCGCCGGCGGCAGGCTGATGTTGTGGATCACCAGCAGGGAAATTTCGCCTGTGGGGCGCGCATTGAAGTTGGGAGAGGGGCAGACATGCACACCCTGAATCCAACCGCTCGCGGGGTCCAACTGCATACCGATTCCTTCAACGTCGACTGTATTGGCACAGTATGCCGCGATAATCCCCCAGGACGCGATCACTTGCCGCGTTTGAGGTTGTCGATCTCAAACAGGCGTATGTTCGGAATCGACGACCAACACCGGTAACGTCAGGGATTCGACCAAATACAGGTGCCAGCGCAAACGTAACGCTCTGATGCCTTGGGTTGGTCGGTGCCATGGCCCTATAATCGAGCCACTTTGTTTGTGGAGTCCGTTATGCCGAATCTACGTCTCGCCGATCTGACCGCCGAAATCGAAGCCAACGTGCGCCGTGCGCTGCATGAAGACATCGGCAGCGGCGATATCACCGCGCAGTTGATCCCGGCTGAACGCCTGGCCAAAGCCACCATCATTACCCGCGACGCGGCCGTCATCAGCGGCACCGCCTGGGTGGATAACGTGTTTCGGCAACTGGACCCGCGGGTGGCGGTGCACTGGCAGGTTGCCGACGGTGAACGGGTGACGCCCAATCAGGTGCTGTTCCACCTCGAAGGCCCTGCGCGGTCACTGCTGACCGGCGAACGCAGCGCCCTGAACTTCCTGCAACTGCTCTCCGGCGTGGCGACCCGCGCGCAATACCTGGCGGACTTCGTGGCCGAGACTCAGGTCAAGCTGCTCGACACCCGCAAAACACTGCCGGGGCTGCGCCTGGCGCAAAAGTACGCCGTGACCTGCGGCGGTTGCCATAACCACCGCATCGGCCTGTATGACGCCTTCCTGATCAAGGAAAACCACATCGCCGCCAGCGGCGGCATCGCGCAGGCCATTGCCGCCGCGCACAAGATCGCTCCGGGCAAACCGGTCGAGATTGAAGTGGAAAGCCTGGATGAACTCAAGGAAGCGCTGGCGGCCGGTGCCGACATCATCATGCTCGACGAACTGAGCCTGGACGACATGCGTGAAGCCGTGCGCCTGAATGCCGGCAAGGCCAAGCTGGAGGCCAGCGGCGGGATCAACGAAAGTACGTTGCTGCCAATTGCACAGACCGGGGTGGATTACATTTCGATCGGTGCGATGACCAAGGATGTGAAGGCGGTCGATCTGTCGATGCGACTGAGTCTCTGATCACACGTATGTGAGTTGCCAAAACTGTAGGAGCGAGCTTGCTCGCGATGTACCTGAGAGCGCCATGTTTAACCAGTAAACACGCGTTATCGTTAACGACCATCGCCAGCAAGCTCGCTCCTGCATGAGTGTCAGACCACCAGATTGTTCATCTCGCAGTACTCTTCCCACTCGACGCCCAACACCTCGGCAGCTTCCTTGTGCAGTTTCAGGCGTTCGGTCTCGTATTCTTCCGGGCTTGATGTGTACTTGAGCGTCAGCTCCCACGGTTGCAAGCCCTGGGCTTCGGCTTCATCCTCGAACGCCCACTGGATCTGGTCTTTCTGATCGTCGGCGGACAAGTCCTTGATCTCGTCCATCAACTCGGGGGCATCCAGCACATACTTCTTCAACGCTTCTTCGTGTCGGGCTTCCTGGGTCATCTCTTTAACAGTCATGGCGTTCTCGCTGATCTGGGAATGGAAGATGGATCTGGATCTTCAAGGATCTCTCTGACACAAAAAACCGGATCAAGCCCGGTTTATCTGGCCTTCAGAACCATTCTGGATCATCTGAAAACTGCTGGGCGTTGCTCAGGCAGACTCCGAATATAGGACGTTTGGCTGAGGATTTACACGTCTCTTTACATCTCCCCACAAAAAGTTGTGCACACGATGTTTTGATGACGGCGGAAAGATAAATTCAAACAGCGATCAGGACCGCGAACTCGAGAACCTGAGCGGAAAGGTGAAACAAGCGAGGGAGATATGGTGCCCGAGACAGGAATCGAACCTGCGACCTTCGCGTTACGAGTGCGCTGCTCTACCGGCTGAGCTACACGGGCGGTGGGCTAAACCTAGCACCGAGTTTCAGCAACGGCAACGTCGTCAATCAACTCTGTGATCTACAGACAAAAAAATGCCCCACCGTTTTCACGGCGGGGCATTTTTTACAACGTTGAAACAGTCAGGCGTGAGGCGTGATTAAACGCCCGAAGCCTTGGCTGCCGCCACGTCCTTGATGGACAGTTTGATACGGCCGCGGTTGTCCACGTCCAGTACCAGCACTTCCACTTCCTGGCCTTCTTTCAGGATGTCGGTCACTTTCTCAACGCGAGCATCGCTCAGCATGGAGATGTGAACCAGACCGTCCTTGCCCGGCAGGATGTTGACGAATGCGCCGAAGTCGACGATGCGCTCAACCTTACCGACGTAGATCTTGCCGATCTCGGCTTCAGCGGTGATACCCAGAACGCGCTGACGTGCTGCTTCAGCCGCTTCCTTGGTTTCGCCGAAGATCTTGATCGAACCGTCGTCTTCGATGTCGATCGAAGCCTTGGTTTCTTCACAGATCGCACGAATGGTCGCGCCGCCTTTACCGATGACATCACGGATTTTGTCGGTGTCGATCTTCATCGCGATCATGGTCGGAGCGTTGGCCGACAGTTCGGTACGCGACTGACCAATGATCTGGTTCATCTGGCCGAGGATGTTCAGGCGCGCTTCCAGGGCTTGGCCCAGAGCGATTTCCATGATCTCTTCGGTGATGCCCTTGATCTTGATGTCCATCTGCAGCGCGGTGACGCCTTTGGCGGTACCGGCTACCTTGAAGTCCATGTCGCCCAGGTGGTCTTCGTCACCCAGGATGTCGGTCAGGACGGCGAATTTCTCGCCTTCCTTAACCAGACCCATGGCGATACCGGCAACCGGCGCCTTCATCGGCACACCAGCGTCCATCAGGGCCAGGGAAGCGCCGCAAACGGAAGCCATCGAGCTCGAACCGTTGGATTCAGTGATTTCCGACACAACACGGATGGTGTACGGGAACACGTCGGCGGCAGGCAGCATGGCCGAAACCGAACGACGGGCCAGACGGCCGTGACCGATTTCGCGACGACCAGCGCCACCCATGCGACCACACTCGCCTACCGAGAACGGAGGGAAGTTGTAGTGCAGCATGAACGGGTCTTTCTTCTCGCCTTCCAGGGTGTCCAGCAGCTGTGCATCACGGGCAGTACCCAGAGTTGCAACGACCAGAGCCTGGGTTTCGCCACGGGTGAACAGAGCCGAACCGTGGGTTTTTGGCAGAACGCCGACTTCGATGTTCAACGGACGTACGGTCTTGGTGTCGCGACCGTCGATACGTGGCTTGCCGTTAACGATGTTTTCGCGAACGGTGCGGTATTCGATTTCGCCGAAAGCTGCTTTGACTTCGCTGGAAGAAGGCTGGCCTTCTTCACCGGACAGCTTGGCAACGACCTGGTCCTTCAACTCGCCCAGGCGAGCGTAACGGTCGGCCTTGACGGTGATGGTGTAGGCCTGGGAGATCGCTTCGCCGAACTCGGCACGGATAGCGCCCAGCAGTTCGGTGGCTTCTGGCGCAGGAGCCCAGGTCCAGGTTGGCTTGGCAGCTTCAGCGGCCAGTTCTTTGACGGCGTTGATCACAACCTGGAACTCGTCGTGAGCAAACAGTACCGCGCCCAGCATCTGGTCTTCGGTCAGCTCTTTGGCTTCCGATTCAACCATCAGCACAGCGTCCGAAGTACCGGCAACGACCATGTCCAGGCTCGAGGCAGCCTGTTGCTCGTAAGTCGGGTTCAGCAGGTAACCGGTGCTTTCGTGGAACGCAACGCGGGCAGCGCCGATCGGGCCATCGAAAGGAATGCCGGAGATCGCCAGCGCAGCCGAGGTACCGATCATCGCAGCGATGTCCGGATCGGTCTTCTTGCTGGTGGAAACGACGGTGCAGACAACCTGCACTTCGTTCATGAAGCCTTCCGGGAACAGCGGACGGATCGGACGGTCGATCAGTCGGGAAGTCAGGGTTTCTTTCTCGGAAGGACGGCCTTCGCGCTTGAAGAAACCGCCAGGGATCTTACCGGCAGCGTAAGTCTTTTCCTGGTAGTGAACAGACAGAGGGAAGAAGCCCTTGCCTGGATCGGCTTGTTTTGCACCGACTACGGTCACCAATACGCTGACGTCGTCGTCAACGGTGACCAATACTGCAGCGGAGGCCTGACGGGCGATACGGCCAGTCTCGAGGGTAACGGTCGACTGACCGAACTGGAATTTTTTGATTACCGGGTTCACGGTGTCCTACCTTCTTTGTGGCTCTTGGGGGAACTGGTTTCTTGCGAAATTCTTGGGCAATGCCGGGAATCGGCCCGACCGGTTTGTCCAGGTGTTACTCAGGCAAAGCAGGAATCCAGATAAAACTTGAGGCTGGGAGCCTGCCATGCGCCGGCGGGAAACCCGCTGGTGCACGACAGACAACCAACCTCTAGCGCAATCGCTTATTAGCGACGCAGACCCAGGCGACCGATCAGAGTCTGATAACGACCCAGATCCTTGCCTTTCAGGTAGTCCAGCAGCTTACGACGCTGGTTAACCATGCGGATCAGACCACGACGGGAGTGGTGGTCTTTACCGTTGGCCTTGAAGTGACCTTGCAGTTTGTTGATGTTGGCGGTCAGCAGTGCAACTTGCACTTCTGGCGAACCGGTGTCACCAACAGCTTGCTGGTAGTCAGCTACGATTTGAGCTTTTTCTTGAACGTCGAGAGCCATGAGGCAATCCTTTTATCAGGAAACTGTTTCAGAAAAACAGTTTCAACAGGCCAGGGACAAATCCCTGTATCTAAAAATGAGTAGTGACCGTGCCTGTTGACAGCCACCCTCGTCCGGTCATTCTGACCGAATCAGTCGACGCGGCGCGATGCGCCCGTCTTCGCTCACTTCACCGATACCGATGAAGCGACCATTGTGATCCTGTACCCGTACCATGCCGAACTTCGGAGCATCCGGGGCACGTACCGGCTGGCCGTTGAGCCAGTAGAACGCACTCGCTTCCGAGAACTGCAACAGTGGCCAATCCAGCAGGCCGCTGTCCGATGGCATCAGGAAGCGATCGACCGCTTCGTTGCCGCCTTCGGCATGTACCGCTTCCAGCTCTTCGAGGGTAACCGTCTGCGCCAGGGTGAATGGCCCGGCCTGGGTACGTCGCAGTTCTGCAACGTAAGCGCCACAACCGAGTTGCTCACCGATATCCTCCACCAGGGTACGGATATAGGTGCCTTTGCTGCAATCCACCGCCAGCCGCGCAGTATCACCTTCGAAGGCCAGCAATTCCAAGCGCGTAATAGTAACAGAACGCGGTTCGCGCTCCACTACTTCGCCTGCACGAGCCAGCTTGTACAGCGGCTGGCCATCTCGCTTGAGTGCCGAGTACATCGGCGGTATCTGACTGATTTGCCCACGAAATTTCGGCAGTACAGCCTCGATATCGGCGCGACCAACGGTCACCGGGCGCTCCTGCAAAACTTCACCTTCGGCATCCGCCGTGGTGGTGGTCTTGCCCAGTTGCGCCAGGGTTTCATAACCCTTGTCGGAATCGAGCAGGTATTGCGAGAACTTGGTCGCCTCGCCGAAGCACAGCGGCAACACGCCGGTGGCCAAGGGATCGAGACTGCCGGTATGACCTGCCTTTTCGGCGTTCAGCAACCAGCGAACCTTCTGCAAGGCCGCGTTGGAGGTGAACCCCAGCGGTTTGTCGAGAAGGATAATGCCGCTGACGTTACGACGGATACGTTTGACCTGAGCCACCGATTACTCCTTGGTGTCTTCGGCTTCTGCCGCAACCGGATGCTGATTGTCTTCAGCCACTGCGCGCTCGATCAATGCCGACAGATGCGCACCACGCACGACGCTTTCGTCGTAGTGGAAGTGCAGCTGTGGAACGCTGCGCAGCTTCATCTCACGAGCCAACTGCATGCGCAGGAAACCGGCAGCGGAGTTGAGCACCTTGATGCTTTGTGCAATTTCTTCGGCGCTGTCCTGCCCCATCACGGTGATGAAGATCTTGGCGTGACCGACGTCACGGCTGACTTCCACTGCGGTAATGGTGACCAGGCCGACGCGCGGGTCTTTGACTTCACGACGGATCAGTTGTGCCAGCTCACGCTGCATCTGATCGCCGATGCGTTGGGTACGGCTATATTCTTTTGCCATGTCTTGTTACCTGTTACTGCCCCACGGTGAAACCCGTGAGGTCTGAAAGCGGCAAACGCCCGGCCTGACAAAAGCCAGACCGGGCGTTGCGTTTAGAGTCCTGGTGACGAATTGCGCATTTGCATGCGACGCCCCGTCACGGCTCCTGAAGTGCGCGAGTTAGAGGCTGCGAGCAACCTGCACCTTCTCGAAGACTTCGATCTTGTCACCGACTTTAACGTCGTTGTAGCTCTTCACGCCGATACCGCATTCCATGCCGGCACGTACTTCGGAAGCGTCATCCTTGAAGCGGCGCAGGGATTCCAGCTCGCCTTCGAAGATAACGATGTCTTCACGCAGTACACGGATTGGACGGTTACGGTGAACAACACCTTCGATAACCATGCAACCGGCGATCGCGCCAAACTTCGGCGAACGGAACACGTCACGCACTTCGGCGATACCCAGGATGTTCTCGCGAACATCGCTGCCGAGCATACCGGTCAGGGCTTTCTTGACGTCTTCGATGATGTCGTAGATCACGTTGTAGTAACGCATATCCAGACCTTCCTGCTCGACGATCTTGCGCGCGCCGGCATCGGCACGCACGTTGAAGCCAAACAGTACAGCGTTGGAGGCCAGTGCCAGGTTGGCATCGGATTCGGTGATACCACCGACGCCGCCACCGACCACGCGCACTTGCACTTCGTCGTTACCCAGGCCGTTCAAGGCACCGTTCAACGCTTCCAGCGAACCACGGACGTCGGATTTGAGGACGATGTTGAGCGTCTTCTTCTCTTCCTGACCCATGTTTTCGAAGATGTTTTCCAGCTTGCCGGCGTGAGCGCGAGCCAGTTTGACTTCGCGGAACTTGCCTTGACGGAACAAAGCCACTTCACGGGCTTTCTTCTCGTCGGCAACCACGCTCATTTCGTCGCCAGCGTCCGGGGTACCGTCCAGGCCGAGAATCTCGACAGGGATGGCCGGACCGGCTTCCTTGATTGGCTTGCCGTTCTCGTCGAGCATGGCACGTACACGGCCATAGTTCGAACCGACCAGGACCATGTCGCCTTGGCGCAGGGTACCGTCTTGAACCAGAACGGTAGCCACCGGGCCACGGCCCTTGTCCAGACGCGATTCAACCACGACGCCACGACCAGGAGCCGACGGAGTTGCAGTCAGTTCCAGGACTTCGGCTTGCAGCAATACGGCTTCGAGCAGTTCGTCGACGCCAGTACCCATCTTCGCCGAGACCGGTACGAACGGAGTGTCACCACCCCACTCTTCCGACGTCACGCCGTGAACCGACAGTTCGCTACGGATGCGATCGAGGTCAGCACCTGGCTTGTCGATCTTGTTCACTGCAACAACCAGTGGCACACCAGCCGCTACCGCGTGCTGGACAGCTTCAATGGTCTGCGGCATCACGCCGTCGTCCGCTGCAACCACCAGGATCACGATGTCGGTCGCCTTGGCACCACGAGCACGCATTGCGGTAAACGCGGCGTGACCAGGGGTGTCGAGGAACGTCACCATGCCACGGTCGGTTTCAACGTGGTATGCGCCGATGTGCTGGGTGATACCACCGGCTTCGCCAGCAGCAACCTTGGCCCGACGGATGTAGTCGAGCAGGGAAGTCTTACCGTGGTCAACGTGGCCCATTACGGTCACGACTGGTGCGCGGGAAACTGCCTCGCCTTCAAACTTCAGGGACTCGGCCAGGGAATCTTCCAGGGCGGTGTCGCTGACCAGGGTCACTTTGTGGCCCAGCTCCTCGGCAACCAACTGGGCAGTTTCCTGATCCAGTACCTGGTTGATGGTCGCTGGAGTACCCAGTTTGAACATGAACTTGATGATTTCAGCAGCCTTCACCGACATCTGCTGGGCGAGATCGCCAACAGTGATGGTTTCGCCGATCTTCACTTCGCGCACGACAGGGCCGGTCGGGCTCTGGAAACCGTGGGCGTTGCGCTTCTTCAGCTTGGCCTTGCCGCGACCACCACGACGGAAGCCATCGCTTTCTTCGTCGGTAGTACGTGGGGCAACACGTGGAGCCGGAGCCTTTTCCTTGACCGAAGCACGATGCGGAGCGTTTTTGCGCTCGCCATCGCCGCTACCGCGACGATTGTTGTCGTCGGCACGTGGCTTGTCCGGACGGCGCTGTTCGTCGCGCTTGCGGGTATCGGCCGCAGGAGCTGGAGCAGCCGCCACAACCGGTGCGCTTTCGCGAACTGGCTCGGCCACCGCAGCAGGCGCTGCAACAGGTTCGGCTTGAGCGGTCGGCGCAGCAGCAGGCTGGCGACGCGCTTCTTCTTCGGCGCGACGCTTGGCTTCTTCTTCAGCCTTCTGACGAGCAGCATTTTCTACTGCGCGACGTTCATCCAGTTCACGCTTGCGCTCGGCTTCGATTTCTTCCGGGCTGCGCTGTACGAAGACTTTCTTCTTGCGTACTTCAACGCTGATGCTCTTGCTGCCAGCAACACGCAGGGTGCTGGTGGTTTTACGCTGCAGCGTAATCTTGCGTGGTTCTTCCACTTTCGCCTTGTGGCTGCTTTTCAAGTGAGTCAGCAACGATTGCTTCTCACTGTCAGTCACACTTTCTTCGGCGGCGGTGTGCGGCAGACCTGCCTCACGCATCTGCTGCAACAGGCGCTCTACCGGTGTTTTGACCTCATCGGCCAGTTGTTTCACCGTGACTTGCGTCATGCACTTCTCTCCTCAGGCCGCGCCTAATTACTCGAACCAGTGGGCTCGGGCGGCCATGATCAACTTGCCGGCACGATCATCGTCAATGCCGTCGATGTCGAGCAGGTCGTCAATAGACTGCTCGGCCAGGTCTTCGCGGGTAATTACGCCGCGCACCGCCAGTTCCATCGCCAAATCCTTGTCCATACCCTCAAGCGAGAGCAGGTCTTCGGCCGGATGGGCGTCTGCCAGCTTTTCCTCAGTAGCGATGGCTTTGGTCAACAAGCGATCCTTGGCACGAGCGCGAAGCTCGTTGACGATTTCCTCGTCAAAGCCGTCGATGTTGAGCATTTCTTCCAACGGTACGTAGGCAATCTCTTCCAGGCTGGTGAAGCCTTCATCAACCAGCACCTGAGCCAGTTCTTCGTCGACTTCCAGCTCGTCGATGAAGTTGCGCAGGATGTCGCCGGTTTCTGCTTGCTGTTTAGCCTGGATGTCCGATTCGGTCATCACGTTCAGGGTCCAGCCAGTCAACTGGCTGGCCAGACGCACGTTCTGACCACCGCGACCGATGGCCTGAGCCAGATTGTCTGCGCCAACGGCGATGTCCATTGCGTGGGCATCTTCGTCAACGATAATTGCCGCAACCTCGGCCGGGGACATGGCGTTGATCACGAACTGAGCCGGGTTGTCGTCCCACAGGACGATGTCAACACGCTCACCGCCCAACTCACCCGACACTGCCTGGACGCGCGAACCGCGCATACCGATGCAAGCGCCCTGCGGGTCGATGCGTTTGTCCTTGGAGCGAACGGCGATCTTGGCGCGCGAACCCGGATCACGGGACGCAGCCATCACTTCGATCAGGCCTTCGGCAATTTCCGGCACTTCGATGCGGAACAACTCGATCAGCATTTCCGGCGCGGTACGCGACAGGATCAACTGCGGGCCGCGGTTCTCGGTGCGGATTTCCTTGAGCAGCGCACGCAGACGCACGCCAACCCGGAAAGTTTCGCGAGAAATGATGTCTTCACGGGCCAGCAACGCTTCAGCGTTGTTGCCCAGATCAACGATCACGTTGTCGCGGGTAACTTTTTTCACGGTGCCGGAGATGATTTCACCCAGGCGCTCGCGGTAAGCGTCAACAACCTGAGCGCGCTCGGCTTCGCGAACTTTCTGCACAATGACTTGCTTGGCAGTCTGTGCGGCAATGCGGCCGAACTCGATGGACTCGATCTTCTCTTCTACGACGTCACCGACCTTGGCGCCAGGATGCGTTTCAGCAACCTTGCTCGGCCAGGTTTCGATGGCCGGATCGTCCAGGTCTGCTTCTTCGACGACCGTCCAGCGACGGAATGTCTCGTATGCACCCGTGTGGCGGTTGATTTCCACACGCAGATCAACTTCGTCTTCAAAACGCTTTTTGGTAGCAGTGGCCAAGGCCAGCTCCAGCGCTTCAAAAATCACGTTTGCCGGTACGCCCTTTTCATTGGATACCGACTCAACAACCAGCAGTACTTCTTTGCTCATCGTACGCCTCGCCTTTCGCAAGCCATTGGATCCGCGGGATCCGCAGTATCTGGCACGCCTCAGTCAAAACTGGGAATAATGTTGGCCTTGTCGATCATATCGATCGGCAACAGGAACTCATGGTCATCTACCTGCACCACGACATCCTGCTCTTCTACGCCGCGCAGAAGGCCCTGAAAGTTGCGTCGTCCTTCAAAAGGCGAGCGCAGCTTGATCTTCACTTGTTCACCGGCAAATTTTGCAAACTGCTCAAGAGTGAACAGAGGGCGTTCCATGCCAGGCGAGGAAACTTCAAGGGTGTACTCAACGGAGATTGGATCTTCAACATCCAGCACACCGCTGATCTGACGGCTGACGATGGCGCAATCGTCCACCAGCACGCCGCCTTCTTTATCGATATAAACGCGCAACATCGAGTGACGACCCTGAGCCGAAAACTCGATACCCCAGCATTCATAGCCTAGGGCCACGACCACCGGGGCCAGCAAGGCCTGCAACTCTTCTAGCTTGCTCGACACCTGAACCCCCTAGTGCATGTATGTGCATGCTATGCAAAATAAAAAAATGGGCGAAACGCCCATCCTTGAAACGCCGTCGAACAGCGGCGTTGAAAGTGTCCAGCTAACAAAAAGCCCCTTAAAAGGGGCTCCTTAAACTGGTTGCGGGGGCCGGATTTGAACCGACGACCTTCGGGTTATGAGCCCGACGAGCTACCAGACTGCTCCACCCCGCGACAAAGCTGGGGCGGAAGTATACGACCGATCCCCTACAGGGTCAATGTAACCTTCCACCTGCAAGAAAGCCCGCAACAGCGGGCTCTCCTGACTAATTGGTACCGAGAAGGGGACTCGAACCCCTACACCCTATGGGCACAACCACCTCAAGGTTGCGTGTCTACCAATTCCACCACCTCGGCAATACTACGTTTGAAACCCTTCTTACTTCTGCTCTTGAGCTGGAGGCACGTCAGTCGCTGGAGTAGCCGACTTTTGCTCTTGAAGCACCGGGACATCATCAGAAGCCGGTTGTTGCTTTGGAACTTCCAGTACCGCTGGATTTGGGAGACCTACTTGAGTCAGCTGGTGAGCCTTCTCTTTAGCAAAGTAACCTAACCCCAAGCTGGTTATGAAAAAACCTGCGGCAAGTATAGCAGTAAACTTACTAAGAAAGGTAGAGGAACCTTGGCTTCCGAACACAGTATTTGAAGCACCTGCTCCGAAAGACGCGCCAGCATCCGCACCTTTACCCTGCTGCAGCAAAACCAGAGCTACTACGCCCAATGCACCCAGCAGATGAAAAACGACTACGACTGTTTCCAGCATTTTTTCAGTTTCCCGCGGCGCGACAGATCGCACCGAACTCATCTGCATTCAGGGAAGCCCCACCAATGAGACCCCCATCGATATCCGGCATGCCGAACAGTTCGACCGCATTGGCCGCCTTCACGCTGCCGCCGTATAGAAGCCGCACACCTTGTGCGACTTCAGAATTCTCTGCCGCCAACTGGGCGCGAATGGCTGCGTGCACATCCTGCGCCTGTTGCGGCGTTGCAGTCAGCCCCGTGCCAATGGCCCAGACCGGCTCGTAAGCGATCACTGCCTTGGCAAAGGCACCAACACCCAGCTCCTCAATGATACTGCCAAGCTGACGCGAGACAACCTCAAGAGTTTTTCCGGCCTCACGTTGCTCCAGGGTCTCCCCTATGCACAACACCGGAGTCAAGCCACATGCCTGTGCCGCTGCGAACTTGCGGATCAGCATTGCGTCCTGCTCCCCCAGAATCTGGCGGCGCTCGGAATGCCCGACAAGCACCAGGGAACAACCTGCATCCACCAACTGACTCGGTGCAACTTCACCGGTCAACGCACCTTGTCCGGATTCCACCGCAGAATTCTGCGCGCCGACCGAAATCGACTTTCCTTCCAGGCCTTCAATCACTTGATTGATATGCAGGAAAGGCGGGAATACCGCAACATCAACACTGCTCGGCAAGGCCAAGTCACGAAGGCCGTTGATCAGCTCTGCGACGCTGGCGCGGGTACCGTGCATCTTCCAGTTACCAGCTACCATAGGGCGACGCATGCTGTACCTCGTCGGTCAAAGTGGGCGCAGATGTTACCCAACACAATCATGGCTGGCAAGCCGAATTCAGGCAGAAACTTCAGTAACCAGTTTTGCCAGCTCTTCGGCATACCCACGAACCTGCGTTTCGTCTTCGCCTTCGACCATCACACGCACCAGCGGCTCGGTTCCGGACTTGCGCAACAGCACACGCCCGCGACCCGCCATGGCCTTGGTCACACGCTCGCTGGCCTCCTTGACCGACGGATGTTCGAGAGGGCTTGCGCCACCGCCGAATCGCACATTGATCAGCACCTGAGGACACTTGCGCAGCGCCTGCCGCGATTGCGCCAGACCTTCGTCACGCCTGCCCAGCGCCATCAACACCTGCAGCGCCGCAATAATTGCATCGCCCGTGGTGGTGTGGCTGAAGCACACGATGTGCCCGGAGTTTTCACCACCCACGATCCAGTTGCGCTCCAGCAGTTCGGCAATGACATAGCGGTCACCGACATTGGCGCGCACCAATGGAATACCCAGATCCGCCAAGGCCAGCTCCAGCCCCAGGTTACTCATCAGGGTTCCGACCACGCCGCCCTGCAGCTTGCCGCGCTCATGCAGGTCACGGGCAATGATGAACAGCAATTCGTCGCCGTCCACCACCGCTCCCGTGTGATCGACCATCTGAACGCGATCACCGTCACCATCGAAGGCAATGCCCAGATCAGCCTTCTCGGCCACGACGGCAGCCTGCAGCGACCCCATATGGGTCGAACCGCAATTGTCGTTGATGTTCAATCCATTCGGCTGCGCCGACAATACGACGACTTCAGCGCCCAACTCGCGGAACACGCTCGGCGCCACTTTGTAGGTCGCACCGTGAGCGCAGTCGATCACGATCTTGAGGCCGGTAAAGCTGGTACCGGTCGGCACACTGCTCTTGCAGAATTCGATATACCGACCCGACGCGTCATTGATTCGCGACACCTTGCCGATCTTGCTCGACTCAACCACAGTCATTGGGGTATCGAGCAGCTCTTCGATCATGTGCTCGACTTCATCCGGAAGCTTGGTGCCCTTGCCGGAGAAGAACTTGATGCCATTGTCATCATGCGGATTATGCGACGCACTGATGACGATGCCTGCCTCGGCATGGAAAGTGCGCGTCAGGTAGGCGATTGCCGGAGTCGGCATCGGCCCCAGCAGCATCACATCGGCACCTGCCGACGTCAGCCCCGCTTCAAGCGCCGACTCAAACATGTAGCCGGAGATTCGGGTGTCCTTGCCTACCAATACCTTGCAGGCGCCCATCTTGCGGAAAGCCATGCCTGCAGCCCAGCCGAGCTTGAGCATGAAATCAGGAGTAATCGGGTACTCACCGACACGCCCACGAATACCATCGGTGCCAAAATATTTTTTGCTCATAAGTGCTCCTTCATTCTTATTCGGCTGATTCCACTGCGGCGATCATCCGCACCACATCCACTGTTTCGGCTACATCATGGACGCGCAATATACGCGCACCTTTCGCCAAAGCCAGCGCCGCGAGCGCCAAACCACCATACAGCCGGTCTCCCACCGGACGATTCAATGCCTGACCAATCATGCTCTTACGCGAAACCCCGACCAACAGGGGCCGCCCCAAGACATGCAGGGCTTCCATATGTTTGAACAAACTCAGATTGTGCTGCAAGGTTTTGGCGAAGCCAAAGCCGGGATCAAGAATGATCCGTTCAGCTGGAATACCCGCCAATGAACACTGATGCATGCGCTCGGCGAGAAACTCGCCGACCTCCCGGGTGACATCCTGATACTGCGGATTGTCCTGCATATCGCCCGGCTCGCCCAGCATGTGCATCAGACAAACCGGCAGCCCGGTGGCAGCAGCAGCATCCAGGGCACCATCGCGTCGCAACGAACGCACATCGTTGATCAGGCCCGCACCCAGGCGCGCTGCTTCTCGCATGACGGCAGGCGTTGAGGTGTCGACCGAGATGATCACATCCAGTTCGCGATTGATGCGCTCGACGATGGGGGCTACGCGCTCCAGCTCTTCGAGTGGCGACACAACCCTGGCACCAGGGCGGGTGGACTCGCCACCGACGTCGATCAGCGTCGCGCCGGCAGCCACCATGGCTTCGGCGTGGCGCATGGCCGCGTCAAGCTGGCTGTATTGGCCACCATCGGAGAAAGAATCAGGGGTGACATTGAGAATACCCATGACATGCGTCTGGGCCAAATCAAGAACCCGGTTGCCGCAAGGCAACCGGGTCGAGGACTGAACAGAAGTCATTTAAAACCTTATACGTCAGCAGCAGGACCGCCGATCGGTGTTTCCGGACGCTCATCCTGCACCACCGGAGGGGTGCCGGAAGTACCCGTGCCACCCGACCAGTCGCGCGGCTCGCGAGGCGTACGACCCGCCATGATGTCGTCGATCTGCTCGGCATCGATCGTTTCGTACTTCATCAAGGCATCGGCCATCGCATCGAGCTTGTCACGGTTGTCCGTGAGAATCTGCTTCGCCGTGCCATAGCACTGATCAATGATGCTGCGTACTTCGGAATCGATCAGCTTGGCCGTCTCACCAGAGAAACTTGCACTCTGACCGCCACCGCCGCGACCGAGGAACACTTCACCCTCTTCTTCGGCGTACATCAATGGACCGAGCTTTTCCGAAAGACCCCACTTGGTCACCATGTTCCGCGCAATCTGGCTGGCGCGCATGATGTCGTTGGAGGCACCGGTGGTCACGCCATCGAAGCCCAGGGTCATCTCTTCAGCGATACGACCGCCGTACAGCGAGCAGATCTGGCTGATCAACGCACGCTTGGACAGGCTGTAACGATCTTCTTCCGGCAGGAACATGGTCACACCCAGCGCACGACCGCGCGGGATGATCGACACCTTGTACACCGGATCATGCTCAGGCACGACACGACCTACAATGGCGTGACCCGCTTCGTGATAAGCCGTGTTCTGCTTTTCTTTCTCGGACATGACCATGGATTTGCGCTCGGCGCCCATCATGATCTTGTCTTTCGCCAGTTCGAATTCTTTCATCTCGACGATGCGCTTGCCGGCACGAGCAGCGAACAACGATGCCTCGTTGACCAGGTTCGCCAGGTCAGCACCGGAGAAGCCTGGAGTACCACGAGCGATCACGGCCGGGGCAACGTCGTCGCCCATCGGCACTTTGCGCATGTGAACCTTGAGAATCTGTTCGCGACCACGGATGTCCGGCAGACCAACTACAACCTGACGGTCGAAACGGCCCGGACGCAGCAGTGCAGGGTCCAGAACATCGGGACGGTTGGTCGCGGCAATCACGATGATGCCGTCATTCATCTCAAAGCCGTCCATCTCAACCAGCAATTGGTTGAGCGTCTGCTCGCGCTCGTCGTGACCACCACCCATGCCAGCACCACGATGGCGACCGACCGCATCGATTTCGTCGATGAAGATGATGCATGGAGCGTGTTTCTTGGCCTGCTCGAACATGTCGCGAACACGGCTGGCACCCACGCCGACGAACATTTCGACGAAGTCGGAGCCGGAAATGGTGAAGAACGGTACCTTGGCTTCGCCGGCGATGGCCTTGGCGATCAAGGTTTTACCGGTACCCGGAGGCCCCACCATCAGCACACCACGAGGAATGCGGCCACCGAGGCGCTGGAATTTGCCCGGATCGCGCAGGAACTCGACCAGTTCACCGACTTCTTCCTTGGCTTCGTCGCAACCGGCAACGTCAGCCAGGGTCGTCTTCACCTGATCTTCGGAGAGCAGGCGCGCCTTGCTTTTGCCGAAGCTCATCGGCCCGCCCTTGCCACCGGCACCGCCCTGCATCTGCCGCATGAAGAACATGAACACGGCGATGATCACCAGGATCGGGAAGCTGGCAACCAGAAGCTGAGTCCAGATGCTTTGCTGTTCAGGCTGCTTGCCTTCGACCACGACGTGGTTATCCACCAGGTCGCCGATCAGGCCATTGTCCTGGATCGCCGGGCGAATGGTCTTGAAGCTGTCGCCATCGTTGCGCTTGCCGGTAATCACGTAGCCATCAACCGCTACGCGCTCGACCTTGCCATCCTTGACCTGCTGGATGAAGTCGGAATAGTTGAGGGTCTGCGGCTCGTTAGGGCTGGAGAAGTTGTTCATCACCGTCACCAGGACAGCCGCGATGATCAACCACAGGATCAGATTCTTTGCCATATCGTTCAATTAACTACCCTCTGAAGCAAGCTCCGCTACTGGCGCGCGCTTCGCATGATATTCACCGGCCTAACTTACTACATTACCTACAACTTGGCAGGCGCCGTCTGTAACCCTTTGTGAAACACTTCCTACACAATATTCGCTAATTCTGACAAGGCGTAATACAAAAATCCTATCGCCTTGATCGAAAATTCACTCAACTCTCACTGCGTCCGCGGAAACCACGGCCCAGCAGGTACTGCTCGCGAGAACGGTCGCGCGACGAAGTCGGCTTGCGCATCTGCACCTTCTCGAACTGCTGGCGAACGCTCTTGTGGAACTCGTCGAAACCTTCGCCCTGGAAGATCTTGATCAAAAAATCACCACCGGGCTTGAGCACCCGAGTCGAGAGATCCAGTGCCAACTCGCACAGGAACATCGCTCGCGGCATGTCCACGGCTGGTAGTCCACTCATATTGGGGGCCATATCGGAAATCACAAGGTCTACTTCCTTATTTCCGACGGCATCGAGGATCTGGGCCAGCACGGCATCCTCGGTAAAGTCGCCCTGAATGAAGGTCACGTCCGGGATGCTGTCCATTTCCAGAATGTCAGAAGCGATCAATGTCCCCTGCCCACCAATCAGACGACTGGTCACCTGGGACCAGCCACCAGGGGCCGCTCCAAGGTCGATTACGCTCATGCCCGGGCGGATCAGACGGTCCTTTTCCTGGATCTCCAGCAGTTTGTAGCTGGCGCGGGAACGATACCCGTCTTTTTGTGCCATTTTGACGAATGGGTCGTTGAAATGTTCTTTCAGCCAGTTAAGGCTTGTCTTGGAACGGGCCACGGGCCACCTCGAAAATAAAACGGGTCGTGATTAACTGGGCGGTCCCGGACTCGCTCGGGTAAACTGGCCGCCGCTTTTTACAAGATCAGACGCAGGGGTCAGATTATGCCGCTCACTCAAGAGCAGAAGAAACAGTACAAATCCATTGGCCACCATCTGAAACCGGTTCTGATTGTGGCAGACAATGGTTTGACTGAAGGTGTGTTAGCCGAACTCGAACGCGCATTGGCGGATCACGAGCTGATCAAGATCAAGCTCAACATCCTCGATCGCGAATCGCGCCTGGCGTCCATTGCAGAGCTCTGCAAGGTCGGCAAAGCGGATCTGGTCCAGGTCATCGGCAAGATGGCACTGATCTACCGCAAGAACTTCAGCGTCAACAAGCAGCTGTCGAACGTCCATCGCTTCAAGTGATGGCAAGGGTCAAGGGTGTGCTTCGCGCACCCTGCCACTCCATCCCGGCATCGGCTGCAACACCAGCACCAGCCCGGTAAAGCCCAGAACAAGATAGCTGAACGCCTGCCAACGCACGGCATCCGGCCAGCCGAAACGCACCACGAAGTACATCGCGCACGCATACAGCGCCATCAACAGCAGTTGCCCGCGAATATCGCGCCATAGACTGACAAGGCCCTCGGCCTTAACCAGCACCAAAGCCTGCAATATCACACACGCCGTAGCGAATCCCACTACCAACGTATTGAGCATGCCTGCGATTTCTTCGATCAGCAGCGGTGCCAGGCCAATTCGTCCCAGCACCGGCAAAAGACCGACGTGCAACAGCCACAAGCCGCCGACCCACAACATCTGAGTCAGCTGCCAAAGCATGACGCCCGCACGAAACGGGCGCCGGCCTTCAGACGTGGCGAACTTCGACAATCTCGTACTCGATAACGCCACCAGGCGTTTTGACTGCAACCACATCACCCTCTTCCTTGGCAATCAAGGCGCGGGCAATCGGCGAGCCGACAGAGATCTTGCCGAGTTTGATGTCAGCCTCATCCTCACCAACGATCTGGTAAGTCACGCTTTCATCGGTTTCGACGTTGGCGATTTCGACGGTTGTGCCGAAAATCACCTTGCCGGAGTGAGGAATGGTCGTCACATCGATGATCACCGCGTTCTGCATGCGGCCTTCGATATCACGGATCCGCGCCTCGACCATACCCTGCTGCTCACGGGCAGCGTGGTATTCGGCGTTTTCCTTCAAGTCACCCAACTCGCGGGCCGTACCGATGTCCTGGCTAAGCTTCGGACGAACGACCTTGGTCAGGTGAGTGTGCTCTTCTTCCAGGGCGCGAGCGCCCTGAACGGTCATTGGGTACTTCGTTATGCTCATGCCTTCAATCCTGCGTGTAGATCCTGCAAGCGGCGCACGGTCTTCTCGGGACCGAACTTCAGCGCTTCACAGATGGCTTCGCCAGCAGCAATGGTGGTGGTGCAGTAAATCTTGTGCTGCAAGGCATTACGACGAATGGAGTACGAATCAGCGATCGACTGACGACCTTCGGTGGTGTTGATGATCAGCGTGACTTCGTCATTCTTGATCATGTCGACCACGTGCGGACGACCCTCGGTCACCTTGTTCACACGGCGCACTTTCAGACCTGCAGCCTCGATCAGCTTGGCAGTACCGGCAGTGGCGACCACTTCGAAGCCCAAGTTGATCAGATCACGGGCCACGCCCGCAACCAGTGGCTTGTCGTCGTCACGTACGCTGATGAACGCAGTACCGCCGGTCGGCAACACTTCGCTGGCACCCATCTGGGCCTTGGCGAACGCTTCACCGAAGGTGTCGCCCACGCCCATCACTTCACCGGTCGACTTCATCTCTGGGCCGAGGATCGGGTCAACGCCAGGGAATTTGGCGAACGGGAACACCGCCTCTTTCACGCTGTAGAAGTTCGGAATGATTTCCTTGGTGAAACCCAGTTCTTTCAGGGTTTTACCGGCCATCACGCGCGCCGCGATCATCGCCAGGGAAACACCGATGCACTTGGACACGAACGGTACGGTACGGGAAGCGCGCGGGTTGACTTCGATGACGTAGATGTCCTCGCCTTGCAGCGCCAACTGTACGTTCATCAGGCCGACTACACCCAGCTCCAGGGCCATTTTCTTGACCTGTTCGCGCATCTCGTCCTGGATGTGCGCCGGCAGCGAGTATGGCGGCAGCGAGCATGCGGAGTCACCGGAGTGAACGCCAGCCTGCTCGATGTGCTGCATGATCGCGCCGATTACCACGTCCTTGCCGTCGCAGACCGCATCAACGTCCATTTCGATGGCGCAATTGAGGAAGTGGTCCAGCAGCACCGGACTGTCATTGGACACTTGAACCGCTTCACGCAGGTAGCGCTTGAGTTCTTCTTCTTCGTAGACGATTTCCATCGCACGACCGCCCAGTACATAGGACGGGCGCACCACCAGCGGGTAGCCGATCTTGCTGGCGGCACGAATCGCTTCGTCTTCGCTGCGCACGGTGGCGTTTGGCGGCTGACGCAGGTTCAGGCGCTGAACCATCTGCTGGAAGCGCTCACGGTCTTCGGCGCGGTCGATTGCATCAGGGCTGGTGCCGATGATCGGCACGCCAGCTGCTTCCAGGGCACGAGCCAGTTTCAGCGGGGTCTGGCCGCCGTACTGGACGATCACGCCTTTTGGCTTCTCGACGCGGACGATTTCCAGCACGTCTTCCAGGGTCACTGGTTCGAAGTACAGGCGATCGGAGGTGTCGTAGTCGGTGGATACGGTTTCCGGGTTGCAGTTGACCATGATGGTCTCGTACCCGTCATCGCGCAGGGCCAGTGCCGCGTGTACGCAGCAGTAGTCGAACTCGATACCCTGGCCGATACGGTTCGGACCGCCACCCAGGATCATGATCTTGTCGCGACCCGATGGCGCCGCTTCACACTCTTCTTCGTACGTCGAGTACAGGTAAGCGGTGTCGGTGGCGAACTCAGCGGCGCAGGTGTCGACGCGCTTGTAGACCGGGAAGATTTCCAGCTTGTGACGATGAGCACGCAGGCTCTTCTCGGTCACGCCCAGCAGTTTGGCCAGGCGCATATCGGAGAAGCCTTTGCGCTTGAGGCGGAACATCAGATCGCGGTCGATGCTGGTCAGACCCAGGGTCTTGACCTTCTCTTCGTCCTTGATCAGGTCTTCCATCTGCACCAGGAACCAAGGATCGATCATGGTCATGCCGAAGATGTCTTCAACACTCATGCCGGCGCGCATGGCGTCCGCCACGTACCAGATACGCTCGGCGCCCGGCACGGTCAGCTCGCGCTTGAGCACGCTCATGCTTTCCGGGTTGGCCAGATCAACCTTCTCGTCCAGACCGCAAACACCGACTTCCAGGCCGCGCAGGGCTTTCTGCAGGGACTCCTGGAAGGTCCGGCCGATGGCCATGACTTCACCGACCGACTTCATCTGAGTGGTCAGGCGCGCGTCAGCCTTGGAGAACTTCTCGAAGGCAAAGCGTGGCAGCTTGGTGACGACGTAGTCGATGGACGGCTCGAAGGACGCCGGGGTCTTGCCGCCGGTGATGTCGTTCGACAGCTCGTCGAGGGTGTAACCCACGGCCAGCTTGGCCGCAACCTTGGCGATCGGGAAGCCGGTGGCTTTCGAAGCCAGGGCCGACGAACGGGATACACGCGGGTTCATCTCGATCACGACCATGCGGCCAGTGTTCGGGCAGATACCGAACTGAACGTTGGAGCCGCCGGTTTCCACGCCGATCTCGCGCAGTACCGCCAGGGAGGCGTTACGCAGGATCTGGTATTCCTTGTCAGTCAGGGTCTGTGCAGGTGCCACGGTGATCGAGTCACCGGTGTGCACGCCCATCGGGTCGAAGTTTTCGATGGAGCAGACGATGATGCAGTTGTCCTTCTTATCGCGGACAACCTCCATCTCGTACTCTTTCCAACCGATCAGCGATTCGTCGATCAGCAGTTCCTTGGTCGGCGACAGGTCCAGACCACGGGCGCAGATTTCTTCGAACTCTTCACGGTTGTAAGCGATACCGCCACCGGTGCCGCCCATGGTGAAGGACGGACGGATGATGCACGGGAAGCCGAGCTTCTCGAGGACCGCATTGGCCTCTTCCATGCTGTGGGCGATACCGGAACGCGGGCACGCCAGGCCGATGGACTTCATCGCCTTGTCGAAACGCGAACGGTCTTCAGCCTTGTCGATGGTGTCGGCGTTGGCACCGATCATCTCTACGCCGAACTTCTCCAGAACGCCTTCGCGCTCCAGGTCCAGAGCGCAGTTCAGCGCAGTCTGGCCGCCCATGGTCGGCAGCAGCGCGTCCGGACGCTCTTTTTCGATGATCTTGGCAACGGTCTGCCACTTGATCGGCTCGATGTAGGTGGCGTCGGCCATGGCCGGGTCGGTCATGATGGTGGCCGGGTTGGAGTTCACCAAGATGACGCGGTAACCCTCTTCGCGCAGGGCCTTGCAGGCCTGGGCGCCGGAGTAGTCGAATTCGCAGGCCTGGCCGATCACGATCGGGCCAGCGCCGAGAATCAGGATGCTTTTAATGTCTGTACGTTTTGGCATGGGTTTGTCACTCAAATCCGCAGGTCAGTCGGCAAGCCGTCTTGTTCAATCTGAAGCCTTGAGGGGGCCGCCGGTATCGGGACCACCCTCAAGCCTTGCTACATCAGGGCGAGCGATCAGCGTCGCTTGGCCATCTCGGTGATGAAGCGATCGAACAATGGCGCTACGTCGTTCGGGCCAGGGCTGGCTTCCGGGTGACCCTGGAAGCTGAAGGCGCTCTTGTCGGTACGCTCGATACCTTGCAGGGTGCCGTCGAACAGCGATTTGTGGATCGCGCGAACGTTGGCCGGCAGGGTCGCTTCGTCTACGGCAAAACCGTGGTTCTGGCTGGTGATCATCACCACACCGCTGTCCAGATCCTGGACGGGGTGGTTAGCACCGTGGTGGCCATGACCCATTTTCAGGGTCTTGGCGCCGGAGGCCAGGGCCAGCAGTTGGTGACCGAGGCAGATACCGAAGACCGGAATTTCGGTTTCCAGCACGTCCTGGATCGCCTGGATCGCGTAGTCGCAAGGCTCCGGGTCACCAGGGCCGTTGGACAGGAATACGCCGTCCGGCTTCAGCGCCAGCACATCGGCAGCAGGTGTTTGCGCAGGCACGACGGTCACGCGGCAACCGCGCTCGACCAGCATGCGCAGGATGTTCACCTTGACGCCGTAGTCGTAGGCAACCACGTGGTACGGCAGCTCGGAAGCTTCGATGGTCGCGTGGCTGTCGGTTTTCAGATCCCAGACAGTCGAGCGCCACTCATAGCTTTCCTTGGTGCTGACGACTTTCGCCAGGTCCATGCCCTTGAGGCCAGGGAAGCCCTGGGCGGCGGCAATGGCGGCAGCTTCTGAAATGTTGTCACCAGCCATGATGCAGCCGTTCTGCGCGCCTTTTTCACGCAGGATGCGCGTCAGGCGGCGGGTGTCGATACCGGCGATGGCCACAACATTGTTGGCCTTCAGGTAGTCGGACAGGGACATCGTGTTACGCCAGTTGCTCGCCACCAGTGGCAGGTCACGGATGACCAGGCCGGCAGACCAGACGCGGTTGGACTCGGCGTCTTCCGGCGTGGTGCCGGTGTTGCCGATGTGCGGGTAAGTCAGGGTAACAATCTGTTGGGCGTAGGAAGGATCGGTAAGGATTTCCTGATAGCCGGTCATTGCGGTGTTGAACACCACCTCACCAACGGTTTGACCGTCGGCTCCAATGGCTTCGCCGCGAAAAATGCTGCCATCAGCAAGGGCGAGTATGGCTGGCTTAGTCAAGAAGACCTCCCGTAAATAAAGCCTGAAAGGGCGATCGCAGGTTGTAAAAAAGCGGAGTGACGTATGGACACGTCACCCCGCTTCTTCACTGAATTATTCTGCGCGCTTTTAGTGGACACACTAAAGCTGTAGCTTACAGAAAAAGGCCTTTTTGGTCTACCGCCAATGAGCCTTAAAGGCTGGAGAATGCGACAGGACGTCGCTTGGCGGAACAAAACCGGGCTCAAACGCTGTGCGCGAGCCCGATTTCGGGTGCATCTTAACGCAGATCCAGCACGTCTTGCATGTCGTAAAGGCCAGGCTCGCGCCCGTCCAGCCACAATGCAGCACGTACCGCGCCCTTGGCGAACGTCATGCGACTGGACGCCTTGTGGGTGATCTCGACACGCTCGCCGTCGGCGGCGAACAGCACGGTGTGATCACCGACGATGTCGCCAGCGCGTACAGTGGCGAAACCAATGGTCTCGCGATCACGAGCGCCGGTCTGGCCCTCACGGCCATACACCGCCACCTTTTTCAGATCGCGACCCAACGCATCGGCAATCACCTCCCCCATGCGCACGGCAGTGCCGGACGGCGCATCGACTTTATGCCGATGGTGAGCCTCGGTGATTTCGATATCGACATCGTCACCCAATACGCGAGCGGCCGTGTCGAGCAACTTCAGGCACAGGTTGACCCCGACACTGAAGTTGGCCGCGAAGACAATCGGAATGTCCTTGCCCGCTTCCGCCAGCAGCTGCTTTTCCTCAACGCTGAAACCGGTGGTACCGATGATCATCGCCTTGCCGTGTTTACGGCAGAACGCCAGGTTCTTCAGGGTCACCGTCGGGTGCGTGAAGTCGATCAGCACGTCGAACTCGTCGACCACCCGATCCAGATCACCGGACAGAGGCACGCCGATACGACCCAGCGCAGCCAACTCACCGGCATCCGCGCCGACCAACGTGCTGTCGGGACGATCCACCGCCGCCGTCAGACCGGCGCCCGGGGTTTGCTGCACGGCTTCAATCAGGGTCTTGCCCATGCGCCCGGCGGCGCCCATCACTGCAATACGTCGCATGCCTGTCTCCTTACAAATCGCCGAAGAAACGCTTCACGCCTTCGAACCAACCGGTGGTTTTTGGCGAATGGCTGTTGTCATCCGCCAGCGAACTACGGAATTCCTCGAGCATTTCACGCTGGCGACGGCTCAGGTTGACCGGAGTCTCGACCGCCACGCGGCACATCAAGTCGCCAGCACCACCGCCACGCACTGGCGCGACACCCTTGCCGCGCACACGGAACTGCTTGCCGGTCTGGGTCCCCTCAGGGATCTTCAGCTTGACCCGGCCATCAAGGGTCGGAATCTCCAGCTCGCCACCCAGCGCCGCATCGACGAAGCTGATCGGCACTTCGCAGAACAGGTGCTTGCCATCGCGCTGGAAAATCGAGTGCTCGCGCACATTGATCACCACGTACAGGTCGCCAGTCGGGCCACCCTGGGCACCCGCCTCGCCTTCGCCGGACAGACGAATGCGATCACCGGTATCGACACCGGCCGGCACCTTCACCGACAGGGTCTTGTACTCTTCGACACGACCTTCGCCGTGGCAGGAATCGCACGGATCGGAAATGATCTTGCCTTGGCCATGGCAGCGCGGGCAGGTCTGCTGCACCGAGAAGAAACCTTGCTGCATGCGCACCTGGCCGATACCGCCGCAAGTCGGGCAGGTCACCGGCGCAGAACCTTTCTTGGCGCCGGAGCCGTCGCAAGGCTTGCAGTTGACCAGCGTCGGAACGCGGATATTCACGGTCGTACCGCGCACCGCCTCTTCGAGATCCAGCTCCAGGGTGTAGCGCAAGTCACTGCCGCGCTGAGCACCGCCACGGGAACCGCCGCGACCGCCACCGAAGAAGTCACTGAAGACATCACCAAAGATGTCGGAGAAGTTCTGACCGCCGAAACCGGCACCGCCGCCACCCATGCTCGGGTCGACACCGGCATGGCCGTACTGGTCGTACGCCGCGCGCTTGCTGGAATCGGACAGCACTTCGTAGGCCTCGTTGGCCTCCTTGAACATCTCTTCCGACGCCTTGTCATCGGGATTACGGTCCGGGTGGTGCTTCATCGCCAGGCGACGGTAAGCCTTCTTCAGGTCCGCTTCGCTTGAGCCACGCTCAACACCCAACACTTCGTAATAGTCACGCTTTGCCATAAGTCTTTGCACTCTTGAGGACGTCCGACAAAACCCTCCTGAGTTTGCCGAACTCGTTGAGCCCCAATACAGGCCCGGACCCAACTCACGTCAATTCAACGATCCTGGTCTTTGATTCTTGCGGTACTTGCGGCACGAAAAGCAGGAGCATTTCCGGCCATACCACCAGCACGTGAACGTTGTCGCATGCTGTAAAAATTCGCGTATTCCAGATACGCCAACGCGGGAGCAAGCTCCCGCGCGGCGACATCCTACCAGTCACCGCCTAAAGGCAGTCAACCGGCCGACCAACAACTTACTTGTGGTCTTTGACTTCTTCGAACTCGGCGTCGACAACGTCGTCAGCCTTTTCCGCCTTGTCGTCGTGCGGTGCCGCGCCTTCAGCAGGCTGAGCCTGTTCGGCGTACATCTTCTGCGCCACTGGAGCGGAGACTTTCGACAGCTCTTCAACCTTGGCGTCGATAGCAGCCTTGTCGTCGCCTTTAACGGCGGCTTCCAGGGCAACTACGGCAGCTTCGATTGCAGTCTTCTCTTCAGCGGTCACTTTATCGCCGGCGTCGGAGACCATTTTGCGAGTCGAGTGAACCAGTGCATCACCCTGGTTACGGGCAGCGGCCAGCTCTTCGAACTTGCGATCTTCCTCGGCGTTAGCCTCGGCATCACGCACCATGCGCTCGATTTCTTCGTCGGACAGACCGGAGTTGGCCTTGATCACGATCGACTGAGTCTTGCCGGTAGCCTTGTCCTTCGCACCTACGTGCAGGATGCCGTTGGCGTCGATGTCGAAGGTCACTTCGATCTGCGGCACGCCACGTGGAGCTGGTGGAATGTCGGCCAGGTCGAACTTGCCCAAGGACTTGTTCTGTGCGGCTTGCTTACGCTCGCCTTGCAGCACGTGAATGGTCACGGCGCCCTGGTTGTCGTCGGCAGTCGAGAACACTTGCGATTTCTTGGTAGGAATCGTGGTGTTTTTCTCGATCAGCGCGGTCATCACGCCACCCATGGTTTCGATACCCAGGGTCAGCGGGCTGACGTCGAGCAGCAGAACGTCCTTCACGTCACCGGCCAGTACCGCACCCTGGATGGCAGCACCCATGGCAACCGCTTCGTCCGGGTTGACGTCTTTACGAGCTTCTTTACCGAAGAACTCGGTTACCAGCTTCTGAACCAGTGGCATACGGGTCTGACCGCCCACCAGGATCACGTCGTTGATCGCGCCAACGTCGATACCGGCATCTTTCATTGCGATGCGGCAAGGTTCGATGGTGCGCTGAACCAGGTCTTCCACCAGCGCTTCGAGCTTGGCGCGGGAGATCTTCACGTTCAGGTGCTTAGGACCGGTGGCGTCTGCAGTGATGTACGGCAGGTTCACGTCGGTCGACTGGCTCGAGGACAGTTCGATCTTGGCTTTTTCAGCAGCTTCTTTCAGGCGCTGCATGGCCAGCGGGTCGCCCTTGAGGTTCATGCCGCTTTCTTTCTTGAATTCGTCGACGAGGTAGTCGATCAGACGAATGTCAAAGTCTTCACCGCCCAGGAACGTGTCACCGTTGGTGGCCAGTACTTCGAACTGGTGCTCGCCATCGACTTCAGCGATCTCGATCACGGAAACGTCGAAAGTACCGCCGCCCAGGTCGTAAACGATCACGGTGTGATCGCCCTTGGCCTTGTCCATGCCGTAAGCCAGAGCAGCTGCGGTTGGTTCGTTGATGATACGTTTTACGTCCAGGCCAGCGATGCGGCCGGCGTCTTTGGTCGCCTGGCGCTGGCTGTCGTTGAAGTAGGCCGGAACGGTGATCACCGCTTCAGTCACGGTCTCGCCGAGATAGTCTTCGGCGGTCTTCTTCATCTTCTTCAGGATTTCAGCCGAGATTTGTGGCGGTGCCATTTTCTGGCCGTTCACTTCAACCCAGGCGTCGCTGTTGTCAGCCTTGACGATCTTGTAAGGGACCATCTGAATGTCTTTCTGCACGACTTCTTCGTCGAAACGACGACCGATCAGACGCTTCACCGCATACAGGGTGTTGTGCGGATTGGTCACGGCCTGACGCTTGGCCGACTGGCCAACCAGGATTTCGCCATCGTTGGCGTAAGCGATGATCGACGGCGTGGTACGCGCGCCTTCAGCGTTTTCAATAACTTTTGCCTTGCCGTTTTCCAGCACGGAGACGCAGGAGTTGGTAGTCCCCAGGTCGATACCGATAATTTTGCCCATGTTCACTCTCCCGAAACTTTGGATTTGGTTGCCGCAGCAGTGGTGGCTAACTGCGGTAGCACTTAAACGCTTGACTTATAAATGGGGGCCTTACGGCGGATTTCAAGCCTGCTCGTCAATCGAAGGCGAAACCGGCGCAGGCGCCTTGCTGACCACGACCATCGCCGGGCGCAACAGGCGACCATTGAGCTGATAGCCCTTCTGGAACACCTTCAGAACGCTGTTCGGCTCGACATCTGCGCTTTCCTGCATGGCCATTGCCTGATGCTGAACGGCGTTGAACGGTTCGCCATGCGGATCGATCGCTTCAAGCTGATAACGCTTGAGAGTGTCGTGGAACATTTTCAGGGTCAGCTCGATGCCTTCGCGCATCGGACGGATGCTTTCGTCGTCCGGGCTGGACAGTTCCAGGCCACGCTCCAGGCTGTCGACGATCGGCAGCAGGTCGCCGGCGAATTTTTCCAGCGCGAACTTGTGAGCCTTCTCCACATCCTGCTCGGCGCGACGGCGGACGTTCTGCAGATCGGCGGCTACACGCAAAGCCTGATCCTGAGCGCCTGCCAGTTGCTCTTCGAGCACTTGTACACGAGCCGCCAGGTCATCACCCGAAGCCTCGGGCGCCTGGTTGGCGTCTGGGTTTTGCGTATCCACTGTCTGTTCGTCAGCCATAGATTTCTCCTTTCAATTTCGTCCGCGAGCTCAACTCGCGCGTCTGCCCAGCTATATGGGGCCGCAAAATCCGGCTTCAAGGGGGGTCGACGATTAACCCTACAAAAAACAACTGCTTTGTCATTCCCGGTCGCGATAAGGCTTTCGTCGGTCCGAGCGAATCGAGCTAACGAGGGGCATTGTCAGCCCGAAACAAAACACTGTATAAATAACCAGACCTAACACCTGGGAGCGGCCCATATGCTGGTGCACCTGTCCGTACACAACTACGCCATCGTTGAACATCTCGATCTCGAACTCGATCGCGGGATGAGCGTGATCACCGGAGAAACCGGCGCGGGCAAGTCGATCATGCTCGACGCGCTGGGCCTTACCCTGGGTGATCGCGCCGACAGCGGCGTGGTCCGCCCCGGCGCCGACAAGGCCGATATCCTGGCCACCTTCGATCTGGTCGACATTCCGGAAGCCAGCGCCTGGCTGGCCGAACGCGACCTCGAAAACGACGGCCCGTGCATCCTGCGCCGGGTCATCACATCCGAAGGACGTTCGCGCGGCTACATCAACGGCACGCCCTGCCCGCTTGGCGACCTCAAGGCGCTGGGCGAGCTGCTGATCGACATTCACAGCCAGCACGAACACCAATCCCTGCTCAAGACCGATACTCACCGCCGCCTGCTCGATGAGTATGCCGGCGCGACCGACCTTGCCCGCCAGGTTCAGCTCGCCGCCCAGCGTTGGCGCCAGACCCGCCAGGAACTGGAGCGACTCTCCAACTCCGGCGATGAGCAACGCGCCCGCCATCAGTTGCTCAGCTATCAACTCGAAGAACTGGAGAACCTTGGCCTTGGCGACAACGAGCTGGAGCAGCTCGAGCAGGAACACAAGAACCTGACCAACGCCGAGACCTTGCTCGGGATCTGCCGGCAAGTCGTCGAGCAATGCAGTGAAAGTGATTCCGGGAATGTACTGAACGCCCTGACCGCCAGCCTCAACCGCCTGTCGAGCGTGAACAGCTCGATCGGTGCGCTGGGCGAAGCCAGCAGCCTGTTGACCAGTGCACAGATCCAGGTTGAAGAAGCCGTGGGTGAACTGAACCGCTTCCTCGACAACTTCGACGCCGATCCGTCGCGCCTTCAATACCTCGAAGAACGCCTCGACGCGATCTACACCCTGGCGCGCAAACACCGCATCCAGCCGACCGAAGTTGCCGAGATGCAGCAGAAACTGCTGGATGAAATCGAAACCCTCAACGCCAACGACGAATCCATCGAGAGACTGAGCGACGAGCTGTCTTCATACGCTCGCCATTATCAGGAAAAGGCTCGGGAACTGAGCGACCTGCGTCATCAAGCCTCGAGTAGCCTGGCCAGCGCCGTGGAACAGGAGATCCAGCGCCTGGGCATGCCTGGCGGGCGCTTCACCATCGAGCTGCGCCCAAACAGTAGCGACGAGCTACTACCTAACGGACTTGAACAGGTTGAACTACTGGTCAGCGCCAACCCGGGCCAACCATTGAAAGCCTTGGCAAAAGTTGCATCCGGAGGCGAGCTGTCACGGATCAGCCTGGCGATCCAGGTGATCACCGCGCAGACATCTCGCGTTCCCACTCTAGTGTTCGACGAAGTGGACGTTGGTATCGGTGGTCCGACTGCAGAAATCGTCGGCCAGCTGTTGCGTCGCCTCGGCGAGCGCGGGCAGGTACTGACCGTGACCCACTTGCCGCAAGTGGCAGCGCAAGGCCATCAACATCTATTTGTGCATAAAGTGCGCGGCGAAGATGCCACCCGCACGGCCGTTTCCAGATTGAGCAAAAACGACCGCGTCGAAGAAGTCGCACGGATGCTGGGCGGCATCGACCTCACCAAGGAATCCCTGGCGCATGCCAAAAAAATGGTGGTGGCCGCAAAAGCTTGAATAAAGGCAGAAAGCACGAAGGCGACCCTGGGGTCGCCTTCGTTCGTTTCGCGAACTGAATGTTCGCGCGACATGCTTACTTTTTCTTGCGCACGTACAGCACCAGATTGTGATCAACCATCTCGAAGCCATACTTGTCGACGATTGCTTTCTGAAGCCGCTCGATTTCTTCGTCGAAGAATTCGATCACTTCGCTGGTTTCGACGTTGACCATATGGTCGTGATGCTTTCCGTCGTCCAGTTCGAAGACCGCATGGCCTCCGTCGAAGTTGTGCCGCACCACAAGGCCAGCTGCCTCGAACTGGGTCAGAACACGGTAAACCGTGGCCAGACCGACGTCCTCACCAGCCTCCATAAGGGCCTTGTAGACATCCTCGGCACTCATGTGGCGCTGCTCGGCGGAATCGAGCATTTGCAGAATTTTGACCCGTGGCAGGGTCACTTTGAGGCCGGCTTTGCGTAGTTCGCTATTTTCAACCATGGTCAGCTTTCTCGCGATGCTGCTTCGCAGCTTCTCTTAATGCGGGTATGATCGGCGTTTACGTTGTCCCAGCCAAGATAGTGGAAGTCGCCCACCGATGCAAAACACCAAGCTCTTGCTAACCAGTTTCACCTTTGTGGGACTGCTCGCACTCGCCGGTTGTTCATTCCCCGGGGTTTACAAAATCGACATCCAGCAGGGCAATGTCGTCACGCAGGACATGATAGACCAGTTACGCCCGGGAATGACCCGTAAGCAAGTACGGTTTATCATGGGCAACCCTCTGCTGACTGACACGTTCCATGCCGATCGCTGGGATTATCTGTACAGCCTGCAACCGGGTGGCGGTGAACGCCAACAGGAACGCATTAGCGTTATCTTCAACCCAAATGATCAGCTTGTCAGCCTCTCTGGTGATTTCATGCCAGGCGTGAGCCGTGACGAAGCCATTCTCGGCAAGGACAGCGGCACGACAGTGGCTGCCCCGGCAGAAAACGTCGAGAAGCCAAAACCGGAAAAACCGGTCAAGCCAGGTTCGTTGCTGGATCAGATCCAGAAGGACGTCGACGGCGTAGAAACCGTTCCGGTCCCGACGCCGGAGCCACTGGACACCTCGCCGCAATAATTTGCGACGCAATAAAAAGCCCGGCATGCCCGGGCTTTTTATTGTCTGGCGTTCAAGCCACTCACTGATTCCGCGCTTTGGCCTCGGCAGCTTTCGCCGCGCGCAGTCGGCGCACCTCTTTCGGATCGGCCAGCAACGGGCGGTAAATCTCGATGCGATCCCCGGCCTGGACTACCCGACTCTCCGGGTCAGCGACCACCTTGCCGAAGATCCCCACAGGGCAATGGGTCAGATCCAGCTCCGGAAATTCTTCAGCCACGGCCGACCTGAGCAAGGCCGCCCGCACGGTCGTTCCGACAGGTACGGCCACTGTCAGCAGCACCTGACGGTCTACGGCCGCGTAGACCACCTCGACTTCAATCATGACCTCAACCATGTATCTGCTTGGCGCGCTGGCAGAACGCATCCACCAAAGTGTTGGCCGCCTGATTGAACAGCGGCCCCAAGGTGGCGCGAACCAGCGGCCCGGCATAATCGAATGACAGATCGAGGCTGATCTTGCAGGCTTTGTCGGTCAGCGCCTTGAATACCCAGATGCCATGCAATTGGGTGAAAGGACCCTCTTCGAGGTTCATTTCGATCGACTGCCCCGGAATCAACGTGTTGCGCGTCACGAAATGCTGACTGAGGCCACCCTTCGCCACGCCGACACTCGCCCGCATATGCTCAGGTGAGCTCTCCAGGACTTCGGCGGACGAGCACCACGGCAGAAACTCCGGATAGCGCGCCACGTCGTTGACCAGGTCATACAGCGCTTGCGCCGGGTACGGCAGCAAGGCCGAACGTGAAATGTGTGTCGTCATGTCAGCGTCACTTCCACAGCTGGGCGGCAAACACTACGAGAATGCCGATGGGCGCCACATAGCGCATCAAGAACAAGGACAGGCCAAACAGCGCAGGGTTACGGATCGACAACTCGTCGCGCACCGCTTCACGCCCCATGATCCAGCCCGCAAACACCACGAAACACAAACCGCCAAGCGGCAGCATGAGTCGCGAGGTGAAGAAATCGATCACGCCAAAGAAGTCGAGGCCACCGGTCGCTCCCCATTGGTAGAGGTGGAACATCCCGCCTTCGTTCACGAAGAACTTGGCCTCCTTCCAGATATTGAAGGAGAACACCGTACCCAGGCCGACAAACCAGCAGCTGAACGCCAGCCAGAAGGTGACCCAGGCACGACTCACTTTAGTGCGCTCGACCAGGTAAGCCACCATCGGTTCCAGCAGGGAAATCGCCGAACTCCAGGCAGCGACCGCCACCAGCACGAAGAACACAACCCCCATCAATTGCCCGAACGCTACGTTACCGAAGGCAAACGGCAGGCTGACGAACATCAGCCCCGGCCCTTCGCTCGGATTCAGGCCCGCCGCGAAAACAATCGGAAACAACGCCAGGCCGGCCACCAGGGAAACGAAGGTGTCGAGCAGCGCCACGCCGACAACCGTCCCTGAAATCGATGAGTTCTTCGGCATGTACGCACCGTAGATCATGATCGAGCCAACGCCCACGCTAAGGGAAAAGAACGCATGCCCCATCGCGGGCAACAAGCCGTCCATGACCTTTTCCGGGTGGAAGTCGAACATGAAATGCACGCCCTCCATGAAATGCCCGGTGGTCATGCTGTAGCCCAGCAACACGAGGATCATCACGAACAACAACGGCATCATGATTCGCAAGCTGCGTTCAAGCCCGGCAACCACGCCCTTGGCGATCACCACCGCTGACAACAGCATGAAAATCGTGTGCCAAAGTGTCAGGCGCCAGGGATCGGCGATCACATTGCCGAAGTAAGCCCCCACTTGATCAGGCGTCGCGCCCTGGAAGTCGCCACGCCCCATGTCGATGATGTAGTCCAGCGACCAGCCGCCAACCACACTGTAGAACGACAGGATCAGCAATGCCGTGATCATCCCGGCAAACGCGCCCCAGGACCATTTGGCCGAGTGCCCCACCTCGACCGCCAGCATCTTCAAGGCATTGGCCGGACTCTGCCGGGCACGTCGGCCGATCAGGGTTTCCGCCAGCATGACCGGCACGCCGATCAATGCGATACAGGCCAGGAACATCAGCACGAAGGCGCCGCCGCCATAGACGCCGACCATGTACGGGAATTTCCAGATACTACCCAGCCCCACGGCCGAACCGGTCGCGGCGAGTATGAAGACCCAGCGGCTAGCCCAACTGCCGTGGACAGAAACCTTGTCTGTCGACATCGTTATCACGCCCAAGCGTTCAAAAAAGAGGCCGCATTGTCCGGGATTCAATCAACCTGCTCAAGCACGTAGCAACACCGTAGCCGACTCGCGTGCAACTCCCTATAATGCCGCCCCTATGGCTAAACAGAAGAAACACCCAACAGGGACCATCGCGCAAAACAAAAAGGCGCGACACGATTACTTCATCGAACATCGTTTCGAGGCTGGTCTGGTCCTGGCCGGCTGGGAAGTAAAAAGTCTGCGGGCAAGCAAACTGCAGTTGGTTGACAGCTACGTACTGCTCAAGGATGGCGAAGCCTGGCTGCTTGGCAGCCACATTACGCCCCTGACGACCGCCAGTACCCACGTCATTGCCGATCCGGTGCGCACCCGTAAATTGCTGCTCAACCGGCGCGAGCTGGAAAAGCTGGCCGCGGCCGTGCAGCAAAAGGGTTACGCCTGCGTATGCCTGTCCTGGTACTGGAGCAAGCACATGGTCAAGTGCGAGATCGCTCTGGGCAAGGGCAAGAAGGAATACGACAAGCGCGATACCGAGCGCGAACGCGACGCCGGTCGCGAGTTGCAGCGTGCGGTGCGCAACAAGGGCAAGGAAGACTGACTCTTTCGCCTTGAGGCCCCTTCGCGGGCAAGCCCGCGCCCACAGGGTTTCGGTGTACCTGTGGGAGCGAGCTTGCCCGCGAAAGCAACCTCACAAATGATATGGAGCCGACTGGCTACATCCCCTTGCGCCGTTCCGCCCGGGCCACGCGCTGCACTTCCTGACGCACCTCCTCCAGTACCTCCTGCACATACAGAATGTGTCGACTGGAAACCTCCCGCGCCTGCTCCGCCCGCCCTTCGATAATCGCCTGATACAACTCCCGATGCTGCGTGATCAGCATGTCGCGGGTTTCAGTGCGCTGCTTGTACATGCCACCGATGTTGGTCACCACGTTGCGCTTGAGCAGGTCGAACAGCCCGCGAATGGTGTGTAGCAACACAGCATTGTGGCTGGCCTCGGCGATCGCCAGGTGAAACCTTGCGTCCGCCGCCCCCTCTTCGGCACGACTCACCTCTTCGTGACGCGAATAGCAGTCCTGTAACTCGTTGAATGCCGCGGTCAGTCGCTCGCGATCCACATCGGTGGCACGCAACGCCGCGTAGTAGGCGCAAGACGCTTCCAGCGTATGCCGAAACTCCAGCAGATCGCGCTGTGCCTCGGGGTTGCTTTCCAGCAGCTGCAACAAGGGATCGCTGAAGGTGCTACCCAGCGACTCCACCACATAGTTGCCGCCGCCCTGGCGACTGACCAGCAGGCCCTTGGCGGTCAGCTTCTGAATGGCTTCGCGCAATGAAGGGCGTGACACGCCAAATTGTTCGGCCAACGCACGTTCGGCCGGCAAGCGCTCACCCGCTTTCAGCGTGCCCTCGAGGATCATGCCCTCAAGCTGCTCGACAATATCGTCAGACAAACGGCGCTGACGAATCTGATCAAACCCCATAACTCGATTACTCCACGATCCGACGGCTCGCCGGGGCTCTATTCTGGCCTATCGGCGCCGCGCCAGCACCTGCCACAACGCATTTGGTCTTACCAGGCAGGCGACCTGCGGACTTTGCATTCGACAAAAGTTTTAGGGCGGCAAATTGACACACCGCCTACAAGGCTTTTACCCTAGCCAACAGCGATTGTAAATTGGTCTTACCAATTATCCAAGAACGCTGATCAGTGCCTGACCAACAACAATTAGGGGCCACCCCATATGCAAACCTGGCAACAGCTCTATACCCCGCTTGGCAGCCTCGGCTTGTCCGCACTCGCCGCCGTCATCCCCATCGTATTTTTCTTCCTGGCTTTGGCCGTGTTCCGCCTCAAAGGACATGTGGCCGGCAGCATCACCCTGGCCTTGTCGATCCTGGTGGCGATCTTCGCCTTCCAGATGCCGGTCGATATGGCGTTCGCCGCCGCCGGGTATGGCTTCGCTTATGGCCTGTGGCCGATCGCCTGGATCATCGTGGCAGCGGTGTTCCTCTACAAACTGACGGTCAAGAGCGGGCAGTTTGAAGTCATCCGCAGTTCGGTTCTGTCGATCACCGATGACCAGCGCCTGCAGGTTCTGCTGATCGGTTTCTGCTTCGGCGCCTTCCTCGAAGGTGCAGCCGGTTTTGGCGCACCCGTGGCGATTACCGCTGCGCTGCTGGTAGGACTTGGCTTCAACCCGCTGTACGCCGCCGGCCTGTGCCTGATCGCCAACACCGCGCCGGTGGCCTTCGGCGCCCTGGGCATTCCGATCATCGTTGCCGGGCAAGTGACCGGTATCGACGCGTTCAAGATCGGCGCCATGACCGGCCGCCAACTGCCGCTGCTGTCGCTGTTCGTGCCGTTCTGGCTGGTGTTCATGATGGACGGCCTGCGCGGCGTGCGGGAAACGTGGCCGGCAGCGCTGGTGGCCGGCTTGAGCTTTGCCGTCACCCAGTACTTCACCTCGAACTTCATCGGCCCGGAACTGCCGGACATCACCTCGGCCCTGGCCAGCCTGATTTCCCTGACCCTGTTCCTGAAAGTCTGGCAACCAAAACGCGCCGCCGGCCAACACATCGTCGGCGCTGTCTCGGCCTCAGTGGTAAGCGCCAGCGTCGGTGGTTTCGGTCAGAAGCGCACCACCGTGGCTTCGCCCTACAGCCTTGGGGAAATCTTCAAGGCATGGTCGCCGTTCCTGATCCTGACCGTACTGGTCACCATCTGGACCCTGAAGCCGTTCAAGGCGATGTTCGCCGCCGGCGGTTCGATGTACAGCTTCGTATTCAACTTCGCCATCCCGCACCTGGACCAGATGGTGATCAAGGTCGCACCGATCGTAGTCGCGCCAACCGCCCTTCCGGCAGTGTTCAAACTGGACCCGATTTCCGCCACCGGCACGGCGATTTTCTTCTCGGCGCTGATCTCCATGCTGGTGCTGAAGATCAATATCAAAACTGGTCTGACCACTTTTAAAGAGACCTTCTACGAACTGCGCTGGCCGATCCTGTCCATCGGCATGGTGCTGGCGTTTGCCTTCGTCACCAACTACTCGGGCATGTCTTCGACCATGGCCCTGGTGTTGGCAGGCACCGGTGCAGCGTTCCCGTTCTTCTCGCCGTTCCTCGGCTGGCTGGGCGTATTCCTCACTGGCTCCGATACCTCGTCCAACGCCCTGTTCAGTTCGCTGCAAGCGACCACTGCGCATCAGATCGGTGTCAACGACACCTTGCTGGTGGCGGCGAACACCAGTGGTGGCGTGACCGGCAAGATGATCTCGCCACAATCGATCGCCGTGGCTTGTGCCGCGACCGGCCTGGTGGGCAAAGAATCGGATCTGTTCCGCTTCACGCTCAAGCACAGCCTATTCTTTGCAACGATTGTCGGCTTGATCACGTTGGCCCAGGCCTACTGGTTCACCGGCATGCTGGTGCACTAAGGGCTACAAGCAACACGATAAAAACCGACGCCGGGCCACGCCCCCGGCGTCCGCTATTCACACCCCGGTCTGTAAGGCTGCTGAAAGCTACCGGCTCTATATTCAGCAGCCTCAACAGACGAATAACCGGGACCACCCGGAGACCGCCTGATGAGCGAGCTTTTTTACAACGCCGTGCCGAATGCGACCCGTGTCGCCCCGCCACTGCCCGAGCCTCGGCAGTACCCCAGCGAGAAACCGTCACGGGTCTACCTGTTCGGGACCTGCGTGGTCGATTTGTTCTACCCGGAAGCCGGGATGGATGCGATCCACCTGCTGGAGCGCGAAGGCATTCGTGTCGAGTACCCGCAAGGGCAAAGCTGCTGCGGCCAACCAGCCTACACCTCGGGTTACACCGAACAGGCTCGGACCGTGGCGCGCTCGCAACTGGCGCTGTTTGCCGGCGACTATCCGGTGGTAGTGCCCTCAGGCTCTTGCGCAGGCATGCTGCGCGAACATTACGCCGACTTGTTCAAGGACGAGCCGGACACGTTGAAACAGGTCCAGGCCCTGGCGGCCAGAACCTACGAGCTGGCCGAGTTCCTGTTGTTTGTCTGCAAGGTGCAGCTCAAGGACGGCGGCGAGCCCGTGAAAGTGGCGCTGCACACCTCGTGCTCGGCACGCCGTGAAATGAACACCCACCTGCACGGCCGCGAGTTGTTGGCGCAGTTGAGCAATGTGGAGCGGGTCAACCACGATCACGAAAGTGAATGCTGTGGCTTTGGTGGGACATTCAGCGTCCGTATGCCAGACATTTCCGGCGCGATGGTGGCTGACAAGACCCGGGCGTTGAAGGAGTCCGGCGCGCACAAGGTATTGAGTGCCGACTGCGGCTGTTTGATGAACATCAACGGCTCGCTGGAAAAACAACAGGAAGCGTTGCGCGGTCAGCATCTGGCCAGCTTCCTCTGGCAGCGAACCGGAGGTGTGAAATGAGCACCTCGACGATTATTCCTACGGTTGCCGTAGAAGAAGATTTCCGCACCCGCGCTCACAACGCACTGGGTGACCCGCAATTGCGAAGCAACTTTCGCAAGGCGATGGATTCACTGATGACCAAACGGGCAGCCGCTTTCAGCGATGCCCATGAAAGAGAACACTTGCGCGCACTGGGCAATGCAATCCGTGCCCGCGCGCTCTCCAAGTTGCCCGACCTGCTCGAGCAACTGGAACAGAACCTGACCCGCAACGGTGTGACAGTGCACTGGGCGGAAACGGTGGACGAGGCCAATGGCATCGTCCTCTCGATCATCCGCGCTCACGAGGGGCGGCAAGTGATCAAGGGCAAATCGATGGTCAGCGAAGAGATGGAGATGAACCATGTCCTCGCTGAACAGGGCATTGAATGCCTGGAATCGGACATGGGCGAGTACATCGTCCAGCTCGACCACGAGAAGCCTTCACACATAATCATGCCGGCAATCCACAAGAACGCCGGTCAGGTCGCGTCCTTGTTCCACGACAAACTTGGCGTGGAATACACCAAGGACGTAGACCAACTCATTCAGATCGGTCGCAGAGTCCTGCGGCAGAAATTCTTCGAAGCGGACATCGGCGTCTCCGGTGTCAACTTCGCCGTGGCCGAAACCGGCACCCTGCTGCTGGTGGAAAACGAAGGCAACGGTCGCATGACCACCACGGTGCCACCCGTGCACATCGCCGTCACCGGTATCGAAAAAGTCGTGGAAAACCTGCGTGATGTGGTGCCGTTGCTGTCGCTGCTGACCCGTTCAGCCTTGGGCATTCCGATCACCACCTACGTCAACATGATCTCCGGTCCACGCAAGGAACATGAACTCGACGGCCCACAGGAAGTGCACCTCGTACTGCTCGATAACGGCCGCAGCCAGGCCTTTGCCGACAGCGAATTGCGCCAGACCCTGAACTGCATTCGCTGCGGCGCCTGTATGAATCATTGCCCGGTGTACACCCGAATCGGCGGTCATGCCTATGGGGAGGTTTACCCCGGGCCTATCGGAAAAATCATCACCCCGCACATGGTCGGCCTGGCGAAAGTCCCGGATCACCCGAGCGCCTCGTCGCTGTGCGGCGCCTGCGGTGAAGTCTGCCCGGTGAAAATCCCGATCCCTGCTTTGCTGCGGCGCCTGCGGGAAGAAAACGTCAAGGCCCCGGACAGCCCCCATCAAGTGATGCGCGGCCAGGGCAGCAAGTATTCGCGCAAGGAGCGGTTCATCTGGAACGCCTGGGCCAAGCTCAACAGTTCGCCGACGCTCTATCGCCTGTTCGGTTTCTTTGCCACCCGTTTGCGCGCCCTTACGCCGAGCAATGTCGGCCCGTGGACGCAAAACCACAGCGCACCAAAACCCGCTGCCCGCTCATTGCATGACATGGCCCGCGAACATTTGGCCAAACAGGGAGACCGCCGATGAGCGCCAAACAAAATATCCTCGCCAAACTGCGTAAAAGCCTGACAGGCACAACGCCGGTGGCCGACAACTTCGATGTCGATCTGGTGACCCAGCCTTACACCTACGCGCCAGAGCAGCGCATTGCGCAGCTGCGCAAATTGATGGAAGCGGTGCACACGGAAATTCATCTGACGTCCGGCCAAGAGTGGCCGACGCTACTCGCGCAGTTGCTGCAGGACCGCCAGTTGCCAAGCCTGCTGATCGCACCGACAACGCCCCACGGTCAACGGATCACGCAGCACTGGGCGAATAGTCCCGGCCTGCCAATGCTGAAAGCCTACGACCGTCCCGTTGAAGAATGGAAAGCCGAGCTGTTCAACGACACCCCGGCGAGCATCACTGGAACCCTCGGCGCCATCGCTGCCACGGGCAGCCTTATTCTCTGGCCGACCCGGGAAGAACCGCGCCTGATGAGCCTGGCGCCACCGGTGCATTTCGCCCTGCTCAAGGCCAGTGAAATCCGCGACAACTTCTATCAGGTGCAACAGGAATTCGAATGGGCCCAGGGCATGCCGACCAACGCGTTGCTGGTGTCTGGCCCGTCGAAGACCGCCGACATCGAGCAAGTGCTGGCGTACGGCGCACACGGTCCAAAAGACCTGGTGGTACTGATCCTGGAGGACCAATGAGTCTACCGGCCGCTTTCCTGCGTGACGCACAGCAACTGATTCCCCAAGAGCGACGTTTCGACGACCCTCTGTCGACCCTGGCCTTCGGCACCGATGCCAGTTTCTATCGTTTGATTCCACAACTGGTGATCCGCGTCGAGTCCGAAGACGAAGTGGTGGCACTGCTGCAACTGGCGCAACGGGATCAGGTGCCGGTGACTTTCCGCGCCGCCGGTACCAGTCTGTCCGGCCAAGCGATCAGCGACTCGGTACTGATCGTGCTGGGGGATAACTGGAACGGTCGTGAGATCCGCGGCCAAGGCACGCAAATCCGCCTGCAACCGGGGGTGATCGGCGCCCAGGCCAACGCCTGGCTGGCACCGTTCGGACGCAAGATCGGTCCGGACCCGGCCTCGATCAACGCCTGCAAGATCGGCGGGATCGTCGCCAACAATGCCAGCGGCATGTGCTGTGGCACCGCGCAAAACACCTATCACACCCTGGCCGGCATTCGTCTGGTGCTGGCCGATGGCAGTCGTCTCGACACCGAGGATGCCGCCAGCGTCACGGCGTTTCACCAAAGCCACGCCGCGCTGCTGGAGCGCTTGGCGATTCTGGGCCGCGAGACCCGGGCAAACGCCGAGCTGGCTGCGAAAATTCGCCACAAATACCGTCTGAAAAATACCACCGGCCTGTCGCTCAATGCCCTGGTGGATTTCGACGAGCCTGTGGATATCTTGAGCCACTTGCTGGTGGGCTCCGAGGGCACGCTCGGGTTCATCAGTGCGGTGACCTACGACACGGTGATCGACCATCCGAATAAAGCCTCGGCCCTGATTGTGTTCCCGGATGTCGAGACCTGCTGCAATGCGGTCACCGTGTTGAAAAGCCAACCGGTGTCGGCCGTGGAACTGCTGGACCGGCGCAGCCTGCGCTCGGTACAGAACAAACCCGGCATGCCCGCTTTCGTACAACATCTGTCGAACAATGCCTGCGCCTTGCTGATCGAATCCCGCGCCGCGTCGTCCACTTTGCTGCACGAGCAACTGGCGCAGATCATGGCGTCGCTCAAGGCGTTCCCGGTAGAAAAGCAGGTCGACTTCACCGAAGACCCGCAAGAAAACGCCCGGCTCTGGGCCATCCGCAAGGACACCTTCCCCGCCGTCGGCGCCGTGCGCAAGACCGGCACCACGGTGATCATCGAAGACGTCACCTTCCCGGTCGAACAACTGGCCATCGGCGTCAACCGCCTGATCGAGCTGTTCGACAAACATCACTACGACGAAGCGATCCTTTTCGGACACGCCCTGGAAGGCAATCTGCACTTCGTCTTCACCCAAGGCTTCAACAGCCCGGAAGAAGTCGCACGCTATCAGGCGTTCATGGACGATGTGGCGCAACTGGTGGCGGTGGAGTTCGGCGGTTCGCTGAAGGCTGAACACGGCACCGGACGCAACATGGCGCCGTTCGTTGAACTGGAATGGGGCAGCGATGCCTACCAGTTGATGTGGCAGCTCAAACGACTGCTCGACCCCAATGGCATTCTCAACCCGGACGTGGTGCTCAGCGAAGATCCACAGATCCACCTCAAGCACCTCAAGCCCTTGCCCGCTGCTGACGAGATTGTGGACAAGTGCATCGAATGCGGCTTCTGCGAACCGGTCTGCCCGTCAAAAGGCCTGACCCTGAGCCCGCGTCAGCGCATCGTGATCTGGCGCGACATTCAGGCGAAGAAACGCGCGGGCATCGATACGTCCGAACTCGAAGCCGCCTTCGACTATCAAGGCATCGATACCTGCGCCGCCACCGGCCTGTGCGCACAACGTTGCCCTGTAGGCATCAATACCGGCGAGCTGGTGAAAAAGCTGCGCAGCCGGAAGGCGACGCATACGAAAACCGCTAACTGGCTTGAAGGACATTTCGCCACGGCACTGCAAGGTGCACGCTTCACCCTGCACGTGGCCAATGGTGCGCGGATGTTGCTGGGGGCACCGAGATTGGCGAAGTTGTCGGCGACGTTGACGCGCCTGTCCAAGGGTCAGGTCCCGCAATGGACCAACGCCATGCCTCAGCCTGAACGGCCGATTCGCTTCAGCCCGACGGTGACGGACGCGCGCCCGCGCGTGGTCTATCTGGCGGCCTGCGTATCCCGCGCCATGGGCCCGGCAGCGGGCGATACGGAGCAAATGTCGCTGCACGACAAGACCCGAGGCCTGCTGGAAAAGGCCGGCTACCAGGTGGTGTTCCCGGACAACCTCGACAACCTGTGCTGCGGTCAGCCATTCGCCTCCAAAGGCTACGCCGAGCAAGCCGAGCACAAACGACAGGAACTGATCGGCGCCCTGCTCCACGCCAGCCGTGGCGGGCTCGACCCGATCTACTGCGACACCAGCCCCTGCACCTTGCGCCTGGTTCAAGACCTCGGGGAAGTCCGTTTGGACCTGTACGACCCGGTGCGCTTCATCCGCACACACCTGATGGATCGCCTGGACTTCACGCCTCAGGAGGCGCCGATTGCCGTGCACGTAACCTGCAGCACCCAACACCTCGGGGAAAGCCAGGCGTTGATCGACCTGGCGCGCAAGTGCAGCAAAAACGTGGTCATTCCCGAAGGTATTCACTGCTGCGGCTTTGCCGGCGACAAGGGCTTCACCACGCCGGAGCTGAACGCCCATTCGCTGCGCACGCTCAAGGATGCGGTGCAGCAGTGCAGCGAGGGGATTTCCACCAGCCGTACCTGCGAGATTGGCCTGACACAACACGGCGGAATCGACTACCACGGACTAGTCTATCTGGTGGACCGCGTTACCCAGGCCAGGGTGACCTGATGACGAGGCCTCAAGAAAGGCGCATTCAGGCGCCTGTCTAGTCGTTTCTTGTGGGCATCAACACAGTAAAACAGAACCCTGACGTGTCGCCGCAGTCCACTGATCAAGTCCCGCCAATGCGGGACTTTCCCAACACTCGGTAGACCGATTTGATGGCCAGCAATGCCTGGCCATCAGTTCAAGGAGAAACACATGAATCGTTCTGTGCTGTTAGGTCTGTTCGTTACTGCTTCCATGCTGGCTTCCACTTCATTTGCCGCTGAAGACCTTTGCGCGGTCAACCTGAAAACCATCGAAAACGGCAAGGCACAGATTCCTCCGGAAATGACTGACCAGGTAAAAGCCTCCGTCGAGCAAGCCAAAGCCGACCAGGCAAAAGGCACCAAGGAAGGCATTGATGATTGCATCGCCGAGACCAACGACATTATCAAGGCCGTCACCGACTCGAAAAAAGGCGCCAAGTAACTCGGCTCAAGGCCAACCTTCGGGTTGGCCTTCCGGGCCGCGTTGGCGTACATCAACAACGGAGTACTGGCAGCCGGGAGCTCAAAGCCCGGCCGTGCCCGATACGAAGCAAACCAAAACCTGCCAGTTGCGGGTTTTGTTGCATCTGGGGGGCTGGATACGTGTAACCGCCCGCATCGCTGCAGAAGCTCGACACATTTTCTGAGAAAACCGAATTCTTGCGTTGAATCGTAGTCTTTGAGGTAGGCCCCATCAGATCGGGCGGACTTTTCGGGCTCGGCTTGGCCGTCTACTCATACGACAGCACCGAGACCATCAGCTCAAGGAGATACCCATGAAACGCACCACACTCGCTGGCCTGTTCATTGCTGCTACCATGCTGGCCTCTCCTGTATTTGCTGCGGACAACAACCTCTGTACGAGCAAGCTGCAAGAGCTCAAAGGCAAAGTGAATGCGCTGCCGGCGAACTCCGCAAACACTACGATGGAGATCAAAAGACTGATGTCCAGCGCCGAAGCCTCACAAGCCTCCGGAGACGACAAAAAATGCGTCACCGAGGCCACCCAGGCATTGGCGCTCGCTGACAGACAGAGCACCCAACCAAACCCATGATCTGTGGTGGCCAACCTTCAGGTTGGCCTTCCGGGGCGTGATGACGTACACTGTATATGCCTGCTGCTCACTTGATTCACAGAGCATCAGGCTCGGGGCCGTTTAGGATTCGACGCCGGTTGCGAAACTTTAGGTGCATGCCGAGTTGGTAACAGAACTCGTAAATCCACTGTTGCAACTACTTATAGTTGCCAATGACGATAACTACGGCCAGGAATTCGCTCTCGCTGCGTAAGCAGCCTTAGCCCTGAGCTTCTGGTACCTTCGGGTCCAGCAATCACCAGGGGATGTCTGTAAACCCAAAGTGATTGTCATATAGAACAGAATCGCCGTGCAGTACGTTGTGGACGAAGCGGCTAAAACTTACACAACTCGCCCAAAGCACCCTGCCCGTCGGGTCGCTGAGGGTTAACTTAATAGACACGGCTACGCATGTAGTACCGACAGCGGAGTACTGGCGGACGGGGGTTCAAATCCCCCCGGCTCCACCACTTCATCATCTAAAGACGTCCACGGACGTCTTTTTTTGTGCCTGAAAGCCAGGAAATACGGGGCTTTTAGCGCCATGGCGATCCAATAGCGTCCAGCAACATCTACGTTTCGGTGTATTCCACGTGGTATTCCAAGCACTCAGCTGGTATTTTTTGGAATACACAACCAGCTCTGGAATACATCATGGGTGCCCAAGCCACGCGCCTCTCTGACCTCAAAGTCAAAGCCGCCAAGCCAAAGGAAAAGGACTACACACTAACCGATGGCAACGGCCTTCAGATGCGAGTAAGAATCAATGGCTCCAAGCTGTGGAATTTCAACTACATCCATCCCGTAACGAAGAAACGGATCAATATGGGTCTAGGCACATTCCCAGAGGTGAGTCTGGCTCAGGCACGTAAGCGAACTGTTGAGGCCAGGGAGCTTGTCGCTCGAGGGATCGATCCGAAGGAACAGCGCAACGCTGATCGGCAGGCGAAAAAAGCGGCGACCGAACATACCTTTCAGAACATCGCGACGGCTTGGTATGAGCTGAAAAAGGACTCGGTTACCCAGGCCTACGCCGAGGACATCTGGCGCTCCCTCACACTTCACATCTTCCCGGACCTAGGCACTACCCCTATATCCGCCATCAATGCACCGCAGGTCATCAACCTGCTCCGGCCGCTCGAAACCAAGGGCAGCCTTGAGACCGTTAAACGGCTGACGCAACGACTCAACGAAATCATGACTTACGGGGTCAACTCGGGACTGATTCACGCAAACCCACTCAGCGGGATCCGCTCCGTCTTCAAAAAGCCGAAGAAAAAAAATATGGCGGCACTTCCCCCTGATGAGCTGAAAGAGCTCATGGTGGCAATCGCCAATGCCAGTATCAAAAGGACGACTCGCTGCCTGATCGAATGGCAACTTCACACCATGACCCGGCCAGCCGAGGCAGCTACCACCCGCTGGGCAGATATCGACATCGAGAAAAAGATCTGGACGATCCCTGCGGAGCGCATGAAGAAGCGCCGCACACACATCGTCCCGCTCACCGAGCAGGCTCTCGTACTGTTAGAAGCAATCAAGCCCTACAGTGGCCACCGGGAGTATGTTTTCCCTGCGGACCGGAACCCTCGCACCCACTGCAACAGCCAGACAGCCAACATGGCCTTGAAACGAATGGGCTTCGAGGGGCGTCTGGTCAGCCACGGCATGCGCTCGATGGCCAGCACCATCCTCAACGAGCATGGCTGGGATCCCGAATTGATCGAGGTAGCACTTGCCCACGTCGATAAAGACGAGGTTCGCAGTGCCTACAACCGTGCGGACTACATCGAGCGGAGACGCCCGATGATGACCTGGTGGAGTGATCACATTCAGGAAGCAGCGACGGGCAATCTGTCGGTGTCAGCTATCCAGGAGAATCGGGACAGAAAAGTCGTTTCGATACGCTGACCATCAAACTGCCCCAAAGTAACCGGTCGCAACAGGCTACAAAAGGCCAGAAGCGGTCAATCTAGGGCGATTGGTTTCGGCTGTGAATCAGCCGATCAATGCAACTCTCAAGCTAAACCTGACTGCCGGTGTCACATAGTTATCGATGAGCCTCCCCTACTCCTCGCCGCTATTTTCTGATGTGAATCGATAAGTCAGCGCTTTAGCAGCGAGCACGCCCGCGAACTGAACAGATGCGGTTGGCCGCAATGCGAGCTTGTCCAAAGGATTTGTGATTATCCGCACCTCGGGATCGCCTACCCCTGCTTGAAGATTTCCAATCACAACGAGAAAGAAATTGGGAGTAGTCCGAGCCCTTTCTATCTGGCTGGGCTCAAGTCGAATCACGTCTGGGATGGCGCCCGCATACACCTTGTACTCATAGAGGTTGTTGAACATGTCGATAGCATCAGCTCCGACGTTATGTTGATTGCGAATGTCGACGATCTCGCTTTCGTCGAGCCCAAGAACCCAGCGGCAGATCTCTGCGCCAAGGCTCTCCTGCTCTTCTTGCGTATAGTTACGCGGGGACGCCCCAGTTCCTGCTTTTCGCTTCGCTTTAGGCCTGTTTCTATCGACTTCCTGCAGCAGAGGACTGTCCTTTCTCCGGTTGTCTGGGGGCACAGAGCCTTTCGAGTTGGATCCCTCAAGAATCTGCCCGGCGGAATTCTTCAGTTTCAGTTTCGAAAGATCTACCAGGGTCTTGGGAGACTGCTTCCGCGCGGTTTCTTCTTCCGCACTCTCGGTCTGCTTGCCTCCCAGCTTTGCACTCAACTTCTTCTGACGACGTCGCTCCCACTCCTCTGACAGCTTTAAAAGCCCGACACCAGCAGATGCCTCTCGCTCGGCCCGAGCTTGCTTTTGCTCAGCCTCCAGACTCGCGGCTGTTTTGATCACCTCCGCTCGGTGCCCCGCTTTTGCGGCCGCCCAAGCAGCCAACCAATCATGAGCCATCCTCCGCATATCGCTGGCAAAGACTGTAGCGATCGCGTACGCGCCGGAATCTGGATCGCCGAGATCGTCCGGATTGGAGATGTAAAACGTGGCTGCATCCGTGTCGATCCAAGCCTTCGGCGTGAAGGACAAGACCTTACCGGGTAGAAGATCGGCCAACTCAATGGTTAGGTCGTGCAGAACGCAGACATTGAATCGCGATAGCGCGTCCCATGACACTCGTATGCTGGCTTCACTGTAGGAGTCGCTCAACGCTAGGTCTCTACGCAGGTTGGAAACCGCATTAGAGAATAGGTGGGTGAGTTCGGGGTCGTACTCTGCATGCTCGGCTCCCTTGACCCACGCCTGGGAGGCGTCGATGCGCGTAAGCCCGTATGGTTCGACCAGCGCTTCTAGTTGCGCCAGCGCTCCGCCTGGGTTCCAGACCGGAATCTGGCCTGCCAAACCGCCAGCGATAAGCGGATTTTCAACCGCGAAGATGGGGCGTACCGACAACCAGCGATCGCCTACCCACACAGGGCTTCTAGCTAGCTTTCCTCGTTGGTCGATCGGTGCTCCAGCAAGAATGCGCAATGCTTCGAGCATCACGAGGCGTTGGTCTTCGGTAAGAGTATTTCGCTTGGCTAACTTACGGAGCGTCTCCTTTGCGTCTGTTACATCCGGTGGGCGGATCTCCAGCGCTTTCCACAGCGGATCTGTACCATCGATGGCCGGAACGAACGGCTGCATTGGCCCAAACACGGCGCGCCCACTTCGGACGACTGACGGCCGCCGCCACCCGACGTTGGTTGCAATCAGCCCCTCACCCTTCCCGAACTCTGAACGCAGTGCGCTGAGGGTCAATTGGCCAGGTCGGCGGGATGTTCCTCGACCGGAGAGCTGGGTTGCAAGCGCGCGATATAGAGGTGCTGCATGATCTGCAGCGGCGGTCGCATCATTAAAAAACTCGTCCCGAATCGCGCAGAGTTTATCGAGGAGTTGGTCAGGACGTGGATCACCCGCAACCCCCAGAGTGGCAAGCACTTCCTGATACGCGACATTATCAAGTTGGCCATTGAGGTATCCGGCAGGGTTACTTCCGAAAAAGGCCTCGGTAGCTGCCGTCCGGATCCGGAGATGGTCGGGTGCAGCAGCGGCCCCGCTGGCAGAAGTGAGCCAAGGAATCGAAGCAGCCTTCGCCACCCACCACGCATCGACATGACCCCTATCCTGCCAGGAGCGGTAATCGCTGACTGCGCGCACTTTGGTATCTGAAACGAGACGATCCCAGGCTCGATTAAGACTGTTCAAGACTGCGCTTGCGCGGCGGACCCTGTCGGTGGTTTTCTTTTCATGTGCAATGTTCGAAAGCACTGCATCCAGGTGGGGTGACACTAGATCCGCCAGCGTATACGTTGCCCCGGCATCCTTCATCTGGAGATTTCGGCGTTGCGGTGAGCTAGTGCTGAGGCGAGGGACTCCCGGCTCGATAAATGCAAAACGTTGAACGTGCGCTGAATGCTTGGTCAGCCGAGGAGCAGTCTCAGCCCCCATATAGCGAAACAGACGCTGAGCCCCGATCCCTTCACGGCCGGACTCGGCGCGAAACTTCTCCGCATATCGACTGTGAAGCCAGACCAGGCCGGGAGTTTTGCCCGCGGCCACTTTCCATGCGTTCGTCTCACGCTCGATGATGTAGGCCTCACTCGGTCTCGCGGCCATGAGTATTTTCTTTCCGGCCTCGTCGTAGGTGATAGCAGCGAATCGGACCGCCCGACCGATACCTTCTCCCAACGTTTGGCGATCGCCAATTGACAGTTGCTCAAACGCTTTTCGTAACCCGTCAGCCTGTTCGTCGGTTAATGGTGAATTGAGTTCAACGCCGTTGTTGCCTGCTTTCGCGAGCACACCCAATGCCACCTTATCGGTGGCCTCGATCAGAAGCCGATCACCTCTGTGGAGCCATTCCCGCACGCTCTTCCATCCCGGCCGCTCCCTGTATGCCGGATGAAGTCGTCGACCGATGTCGAGAATGTCCCACAAATTTGCGGCTTCTTCAGGCAGCAGCACGCCAAGTCCGATGACATCTATGGGGGTGACTCGGGCGGAGTCATTCAGAACGAGGCAGGGACGATTTTCCAGTTCATTCGTGGAGTTTTTCTCTACAGCGATAGCGACAAGGTCCGCCACGAATGCAGGAGAGCAATGGACGTCGTCGAGTAGTTGAAGGGCGTCGACCACCTCGACGAGTGTTGGCGCTTGCGCTCCGATGCCGCGGAGCTCTTCAAGGGCATCTCGCCAACGGTTGTCGCCTGATCTTACTGCCGCGATAACTGTTCCAGCGGTGCCTGCGACGGTCTTGACATTGTGAGGGGTCAAGACATGCTCAAGTTCAGGGACTTCGTACGATAGTTCATGAAGGTGATAGCGCTGCTGACCGTCCTGTAGAGTAATTTTCTTGGCAAATGTCGTTCTGGCATTTTCCATCAAATGACGGTCAATTTCGGCTCGCAGTAGTCCAATTGTTTGTCCGTCGTCATCCAAATCGCTGTTCAGGGGAATCGCAGCCCATGCGGCAGCAGGATTGCGCTCAAAGTGTTCAAGCACAGCGTCAAGCCACAGGGCGCTCAGCGGCTCAACTAATGAGTGATTCCATGGATCGTCAGAGATGTCTCGGCGGCTGGTCAGTGGATCAAACTGGGCCATCATTCGAAATGGCAGGCCGATTGGACGTACCGGAAGGCCAACATGCAAATGTCCGGCGTCTACCCCGACGAGAGAAAACGCAATAGCGATTGGTGTGTAACGCGTCTGGGCCTTGCGTGCTCGAGCGTGGCCCGTGGGCACCGGGACTGATCGTGAATAGATGACCCACTCGCGAGAGTCGGAGGCCTTGGCAATACGCCGAGTCATCTCACCACCCGTGCTCTTTACAGTCTCAGGAGCGGTGCGATCTATGTGAAGTCTGGCTAGCACATCACCGGTAGCCCCTCGCAACGTCACAGTATTGAGAGAGGACAAGAAAACCAATCCGGCATCACTCCAATGCTTCAGCCACTGGGCCACGATCGCTGCGGTTGATGCGTCAGCCTCCAATGGGATCACGAACGTAGTCATGGCGTCCGTTGGCTCTTCGCCCGGCCACGTCACATCGCTTTTGGCAACCGACAGATCGTTTGCCTGGTAACGAACGCGAAAATGGCCCTGATGGACCTCAAGGATCTCTGACAACGCATGAAGCGTTTTCAAGCCAATTCCAAATCGACCCAACTGGTTCGGATCGTCGAATTTGAGGCTTAGCCAGGGAATCGCGAGTGCCCACACGTCGTGAAGAGTAAGCCCGGCCCCGTTGTGCCGAAACATGAGGCGCGACCCGTTCACGTCAACTACAAACTCTGCAGATGTTGCACCGAGATCGTCGGCATTTTGAATGAGCTCAGCAAGCCCTTGCAGCCGATCATCGCTGATATGACCAGCACTCGATTCAGCATTGGCCAGAGCATTCCGAATGCTTGCAGGTAGCGTCTTGAGTTGGGTCGAAAGTGCTGCGACACCAGCGTCTGCAGCAAGCCCATCTAGAGGAACAAACGAAAAGGCACGACGCGTTGCGGGGTCGTGGTGAACGACTTCGCGGGCATGCCATTGTGAATCCTCAGCAGTAAAGATCCGCTGCTGCCGCTGTAGTGCCATTGCGTCACCTAGTTCGTGATTCTTCGTTTTCGCCAAACCAATCTTTAGGCACAACCCTTTCGCACGCCCCACAAGGTCGAACGAATTGACTGGAGCCTTTGCTGTTGCTGAAGAGGTGTGAGATCCCTTGGAAATGAAATAAGTCGCCTAAGCCGTTGCGCTCGGAAATACCGCCGGCACTAGGTCTTTGTGAAATTTTGCCTCAGCGGGCAGTGAAATGACTTTCAAGCTTTTCTTTGCTCGCCCCACCGCGACCAGCTCCGCAACTGGGCCTTGACCATCGCCTGCCAGGCAATCCAGGTGACCTAGGATAATGACTGAATCACGAGCCCTTGATAGCGCCACATTCAGGCGATGGCGATCCAGAAGAAACTGAGTGTCTCCGCTTGCGCGGGTCATCAGCAGAATCACCATGTCGGCTTCTCCGCCCTGTACGGCATCAACAGTCGCAACAGACAATTCGAATGCGTATTGCTTGCCTTCCGTATCTTGGGTGACGATTTCCAGCTGCCCTTTGTAAGGGCACACAATCAATAGCTTCAAGGGAGTTTTTGTTGCTCTCACCTTTTTGTGCAGCGCATTCAGCAGTTGGTAGAGCGCAGCGCGCTCGGTGGAGTTAACCAGCGATGAAGGAGAATCTCCTGTACCTGCCTTCTTGTGCCGATAGTTCTGCATCTTGGAAAAGTCTACAAATAATGCGCGGGCAGCCGTCAGCGCCCAGGTACCACCCTTGCGGTGCGACCGCAGTTGGTCTTCATAAAATAGCGCGCTGACCAAGTCACCGATATCTTCATGCATTCGGTACTGTACGGTCAGCATTCCCTTGGCCTGTGGTTCCAACCCTTCATACAATTCCTGGAAGAAATTTTTGCGCAGTAGGGTTTCCACCTCCGCCAGAGGCAATGTATAGCCAATGCGCTCATCCAACACATCGGTAGTCACCGTGGGTGGCAGCTGGTTGTGATCCCCAACAAGGACTATCCGCCGAGCAATGGCAGCCGGGATCATTAGCTCGGCAGCAAAGGCTTTGCCTGCTTCATCCACGATCACCCAATCGAAAGGTTCCTTAATCAAAGCAAAGTCAGTACGCGCCATCCCTGTGCAGGTGGCACCGTGGATCAACTTGTCGCGGAACGTCCAGCGACTTGCCGCTTCGCGCCCCTTGCGAGACTTCAGGAGGGACAACCAAGTATCGTGCAGCTGGGGATTGATTTGCGCATCTCCTGCGCTCAGTGCATCGATTTTGATTTGATGCCAGTTGGCTTCAAGCGCTTCACTGATCTTGTCCTCCTTACCGTAGCGAACCGTGACAGGCCTTAAGTACTCTGCGGCCTTGAGTAGATCTTCAATCAGCTTAGTTACCGCTACGTGAGTAGGGCCGGTGATCAGTATGCGTGGCCAGAGATGTGGTGCTTGTTCTGGAAACAGGGTTTTGAGCCACTGCACCAAGGTGGTGGTCTTCCCAGCCCCAGGGGGTCCCCAGACTGCCAGTACGGGCTCTTTTGACGCCAAGATTTGGAGTACTGCTTCCTGTCCCAGATTCGACGTCTCGACGGGCTCAGGGTCAAGTGTAAAGATCGCACTGTGCACCGAAGGCGCTACAAAATCGCCGGAAATAGCCTTTTCAAGTGCTTTGGAGAGCGTTTCCTTTTGACTGCCTTCCCTGACTAGTTCAAGCCTAAACAAATCGAAGGGGTTGATCTCAGCTTCATTCATCCGTTTATGCGTGGCCAGCGTAAATTCGCAAATACCAAGCTGGGGATCTAGAAGCTTGAACGATTGCAAAGACCATATTCGATCTCGTCCAACGGCCCGCAAACGAGGTGCACCTTGCTCGCTCAGTGCAGTTTTCAACCAGTTGGGAATGCCTTGCGAGCTCAGCAGGCCTGTCACTTTGCGTCCATTCTCCTCGACCTGGCCGGGAAGAAAACCACAGCTTGCGCTCTGCTCCAAGTAAAGCTGCTGCTCACGGTACACCAATGACAGCTTGCGCAAATGCAAGGCGACTTCTCGCTGACGGGCAGCGTTTCGCTGGCCAAGCCGCTCTTCATTCAAGGCACACACGAAAGACTGGAAGCGATTGCGTTTGGTCAATTCGTCATCCTCACTCCCTATCAAAATAGGGGAAAGGGCGACGTAGCTGCGTAAAACGTCTTCAGGCGACTCATTATCCTCTAGCACATGCAGCAATCGAAAACATCGCTGTTGAGCATCGGTTTCGGTGACCAAGGCATAGCGCCCCAGCTGAAAGACGAGACGGCCGTCATCGTTCTCATAAATATGCCAAGGCCTGTCCTGGATTGCCGGTGTCTGAAAATAGCCCCACATGTTTTGGATCAGCGCTATCTGATCATCTTTGACGCCAAGCGCGACCGGCCACCAATACTCCTCGAGCCCTGATATGCGGGGGTGCAATCTCACAAGCAAATTTTGGGACTGCGAGTCGCCGAGTACGTCAGTGAGTGTCCAACCGTCAGCGAATACTTGCAGCTCCATGCCGGGTTTTATCCATTGCCCTTCCTGTCTGCCAAGTGGCAAACGCAGGATGACATCATCCATCTGCAGTTGGGCTTCATTGTTGTCCAGGCGCACGACGGTGCCTGTCAGCGTCTCGCCACCGCTTGTTGTCGCCGCGTCCAAGAGTTTCACCTTGTCGCTGCCAATGCGGGCGAAGCGTGTCTCATGGTCAACTGCGTAAAAGACCCCTCGGCCATCAAAGACTTCAGACTCGATGATGTAATTTTGAAGGCGTCCAGGTAAACCCTGTGGCAGCGAAACCACTGCGCCCTCACAGGGATAATCCGCCGGCATTTCGAGCCAGGCAACGGTCGGCAACTGCGCCGGCACCTCGCCATACAAGGTACGAATGTATTGTGCTGTGGATTGGAGATAGGCGCGCTCAGCAGTGATGCGGCCGCGGGCAAGCTCGATTTCAAGCATCATTCGACGAAAATTGGCGGACTCACGAGCGCCGAACTGATTTCTCAATATGTACCTTGCACGAGCGTGTGCCCGCTCCAGCTCGCTGGCGATTTCCACGCGCATCGCCAGCTCACTTTCAAACATCTTCACGAGTTGAATCAGGTACGGACGAATAAGGGCAGCACTTTTGCGTTCATGCATCGCGTGAATGGCGGCCAGTTCAGCCTCCAACGCTTCAATCTCGGTGTTAACGTCGTCCAAGCGCTTCCCATTCCACCAACTTATGGCTGTGGAGGTTAAGGTGATGCCCGCCAGCAATAGCATGAACATTAATTAGCGTTTCCCTGGCTGGACCAAGTCGACCATACGACCGACCATGACCTCAATGCTTGCCCGAATCTGCCGTTGATGGTCGTCGTCGATCAACGAAGGATCCATGACCGCTTCGAGTTTCTCGAAGGCTTTCAGAACCGGCGTGAGGACACTGTCGACCTGGTTCAATCGCTGGAGCTCAGGCGCCGTTTGTGCTTTGACTTTTTCGAGGTCTGCCTGAGCTTTCTGCACTTCTTTTTCAGCTAACTTGACGCGTTGCTTCCACTCAGTAGACGTTTTTTTCAATTCGACAGCTGATTGCAGCACACCAACCAGGTCGCGAAGCAGCCCAATGCCTTCAGTCAGCACTTGGGCGCGATCTCCACTAAACGCGGTTTCACGCTTGATTTGCTCCTGCAATGTTTTTTCCTTGGCAAGGTCAAGGGCATCGCTCGACTTGCTGACCGCGCTGGGTTTGGCGAGGCTGGCCGGCAGTTTGAATCGCTCATTGGACATGGCTAAGACTCCGTTCAATTAACACTGGTATTGAAATATTCCACACTGCGGCGCAGCCCTTGGTCTGCTTCCATCAAACGCTCAAACGCCGAGTCAAATGACCGAGCATCTGGCAAATCGCTGCTCCTTATCAACGACAACTCATCCAAACAATGACGTGTCAGTTGCACGCATTGAAGCGTCATCCGTCCCACCACCTGGCGAACCTTTGCTGCTTGTTCCATTTCTTTTCGAGCCAGGTCAATGTCTTGGGCCAGTGCTGCACGCTCAAGCTCGAGACGCTTTTCTTCTTGGGGAATCAAAGCTTTTAGACCGTCTCGGTGCGCACGGGCTTGGCGCAATTTCAAGTAAGAGTCGATAGCTCCCAATACTGCGGATGCTGCTTCGATGCTCATCAAAACCGGATTGGCACCGGCCGACGCTTTTTTCAAGCCCTCTTTAATGCCATGTCGGCTGGCGGCGGAGATGAAGGTCTTTGTAAAGTAGAACGCATGCCTTGGGATCTGAGTGCTCATAATTTTTCCATTTCAAAGCTGTACCCAACACCATGTACCAGTGCCTGCCTTTGCCACGCGCTGGGCGATGTCAGGAGACATGTGTTGAGTGAAGTCCTCCTCACACACGTCAGCCTCTTGGGCTTTGATGCGACCATCCCGTGGCGCCCATACGGTGCGGGTTGCGGGCTCCCAGAAGAGTGGTTGCCCTGCTTCCAGATAACGAACCATAAGCAACGCGTCGCACCCCTTCTCTCTGGGCGCAGGCCTGAACGGTGGTTTTCCAACTGGTTGAAAGTTTTTCCACAGGCCTGCAAGCACCCAATGCAACGGCACATCAAGTTCCAGGGCTCTCCAGTTTGGGGTTTGAGACAAGAACACGCGAACGTGGGGATTTCGGAGCATGGCAGTCAGTTGCTCGCCTTGCGCCTCGCTGATTTGAGCGCGCATCAGCAAATTATCCGGCAGTTCGCTGCCCCTTAAACGCATGAAGCGCTTCTGCTGTTTATGGCTGAATACGGGCGCTGGAAGATGGCGAGGGTATGTTTGAGCCACTGCATGATTTGGGTGAATTTGCTGATCGGGAGGTGCTGCGCTTGCAAACAATCCACCGACGCCACCGTCATTGAGCAGTTTTGAGGTGGCCACGCCTGCCAACAATCGTTCGCCCGAGCGCGTGATGATTTGTCCCTCTACCAGGTCTTCCTCGACAAGCAACTCAACGATGTCTTGGACTGAAATCAACGGCAAGCCAGTCAGCTCGGCGATTTCATTGACGTTCAATTGTTGACCCAGTGCTTCAAGGACAAAAAGCCCTACGGCATCACAACGTCGGGGCACCCTGGCAAATGTGCGCACCTGAAATTCCATCGCTTTAAAATACAACGTGATGCACGGTGACTCTGGTCGCAGCGAGCAAGCCTTGATGCTTGCGGTAACACGTCCCTTGCGGGCACGTTTGTCAGTGAGCCAATTCTCCTCAAGCAGAAGATTGCTGATCTGCACGTTGTGCTCTTGAGCGATATTCAGAGCTTCAGAAGGATGATCAATCCAGCTCCAACTGATCTCGGCCAATGGTACCCAGAGGCGCAGTTGTCCGGCCATCAGCCAGGCGCCTCGATCATCAAAACGCTCTACCTGCGCCTTCACGATAGTGCCTGGTTGCAGATTGCTCAAAGCATTGCGTAGCCGAGCCTCAGCTAATGCATGGACACTCCCCTTCCAGCCCTTTTCATCAAGGCTAGTTAATACGAACTCCAGGTGGTCGCCCACGCTAAATAGGCTTACTGGGTTTTCGACCTTGGCGTTTGTGCTCAACAATTCATGCTGAGGAATCAAGACAGATGTGTCCTGATACTTTACGAGCACAGATTTTGGCAAAATTTTTACCACGCTGCCTGCGACAATCCTTCCGCAATTCTCTCGACCCATCGGCGCACTCGTTTCTCTCGCTGGACGAGAGGACGTAGCCGTCCGACTCGAGCGCTCCGACCGAGAATTACGTTCTGAAGGAGAAGGCTCAAGCACGCTCAGCAGGCGTGAAAGAAAATCAAGCAATCCAGCATCTCCATCCATTGATAGGCTGTTTAATAGCGCCGTTAACATCATGTTTAGGGCTGCCCATGAGTGTTTTGCACTCAGGCTTTTTGGGGCCCATGGCAATACCACCGGCTAAGATTGGGTTGTGCCTAGTGGGTTGCAGTAAAACGTAAAGACAGTCGCACACTACATGGAGCACCACTGGCCTGGCATGACGATAATCTTATCCCCCTCCTCCCTGCAGAATCCGCGAATTCGCTAAAGTCCTTACGATGGAGGCTTTATGCCACGCCCAACACCATTGGAAGGTAATACCTCAGGTGCCGAACGGCAAGAGGGTGGCTAGGCCGAGTACTCGCTATGAGCCGCAATGAAGTAAACGTAAGGAAGTGGCGCGCCCGCCAGCAGCGTCGCCACCTCACAGCCTCAAAAAAATGCAGTACCTACCTAGCCACAAGAAGGAGCAATTGCTCGGAATAATCACCCGTATTGGTTGTTTGCAGCTCTTCGTGACAGACAGCTATCGGCTAAGGCCCCCTAGATCAGACGTCCAGTTTTGGCCGACTGTTGCCCCTTATGCCATTGGTTTTCGCTGCTGAAAAGCGGCCATTCGATTCGAGAAAATCTCAATCACACATTACCGCAATGACATCACCACCCAGGAGGTTCGTCCCATGTCATTGCAGTGCCCCAAATGTCACTCCCCAAAAGTCGCTTCCTTCCATCACGCCATGAAAGTCGGCGCGACCATCGGCACCGTGGGCGGTGTTGCGCGTGGCGTCAGCGCGGCTCTAGCTGGTGGCCAGACAGGCGCAGCCCTCGGCGCTATCGCCGGACCGGTCGGCATTACCCTCGGCTCCGTATCGGGTGCCATCCTCAGCGGTCTGGCCGGCGGTGTCGGTGGTTGTGCACTCGGCGCTCAGCTCGGTGAATCACTCGACCGCCACGTCCTGGCCCACAACCTCTGCCTGCTCTGTGGTCATCGCTTCAACCTACCGGCCTGATTGGCCCTCTCTCCTTCCATTTATTCGTCCGCACAGTGCTGCGCCTCGCGCAGCGCTTTATGCCGGCCTGCACCCAAAGGAATCGTTCACATGACACATCTCGTCGAAACCATGGCCTACGCTGGAGCTACTCCCTGGCACGGCCTTGGCAATCAACTCACCCAGAAACAGCCCATCGAAATCTGGCAACGCGAAGCCGGCATGGCCTGGCAGATCCTGGAAAGCCCCGTGCATTTCAAGTCGGATGCCATCGGCCACCTGGGAGCTATCCATTCTTTTCCAGAGCAGAAGGTGCTCTATCGCTCCGACACCAAGGCACCGCTATCGGTAGTCTCTCAGCGCTACCACACGGTGCAACCTCGGGAAGTGTTGGAGTTTTATCGCGACCTCACCGAGGTTTCCGGCTACGAGTTGGAAACGGCCGGAGTACTCAAGGGCGGGCGCAAGTTCTGGGCGCTGGCGCGTACCGGGCAAGGCGTTGCTCTCAAGGGCAACGACCAGGTGAATGGCTACTTGCTGCTGGCTACCTCCTGCGACGGTACCCTGGCCACGACAGCAACGCCGACCACTGTTCGCGTGGTATGCAATAACACCTTGACCATCGCCTTGGACGGCACCAGCCGCGCGATAAAAGTGCCGCACAACACGCGCTTCGATTCAACGCTGGTGAAGAAACAGCTCGGAATAGCCGTCTCGCAATGGGACGATTTTATGTACCGCATGCGTGCACTGGCCGAGCGCAAAGTGCAGTGGCATGAGGTGCTGGGCTTCTTTATGAGCGTGCTGTGCGAGACCAACCCGACCGGCACGCTGCCAGAGGTACTGCCCAACGAGCGTGCACTGCGCAAAGTCCAGGAGCTGTACGAGGGTCGGGGCCGGGGCAGCCAACTCGACTCGGCACGCGGCACCGCTTGGGGCCTACTCAACTCCGTGACCGAGTTTGTTGATCACGAACGTCGTGCACGCAGCACCGAGTACCGCATGGACTCGGCGTGGTTCGGCCAGGGCGCGCAGATCAAGCAACGTGCCTTAGACACCGCTCTACAACTGGTCGCCTGACCGCTTACTTACCCACCCAATAACGCCCGATCAGCCTAATTGCTGATCGGGCGTTTCTTTTTCCGCAAGGTGAACACCATGACAGCTACTCCGTTGAGCAGCAACAGCAGGCCGCGCCCGGCGCTGCGCTTGATCAGTACCAAGGAACTACCGCGTGAAGACTGGTTGGTGGTGCGCAAGCAGGGCATCGGCAGTTCTGATGCAGGCGCGGCCGTTGGCCTAAATCCCTATAAGTCGCAGCTAGAACTATGGATGGAGAAAACCGGGCGTGACGCCACTTTACCCAAGGCCGATCCGCACGATGAAGAAAGCCCGATGTACTGGGGCATCGTGCTGGAGCCGGTCGTGGCCTGGCATTACAGCAAGCGCACGAAGAATAAGGTGCGGCGCATCAACGCCGTACTGCAGCACCCTGATCCTGAGCTGCCCTGGATGCTGGCCAACATCGACCGCGAGGTGATCGGTGCTGACGATGTGCAGATCCTTGAGTGCAAGACAGCCGGCATAAACGGCGCACGCCTCTGGAAAGAAGGCGTGCCCGAGTATGTGCAACTGCAGGTAATGCATCAGCTCGCAGTCACCGGCAAGCAAGCTGCGGATGTCGCGGTACTACTGGGCGGCCAGACGCTGGAGATCCACCGCATCGAACGGGACGAGCAGATGATTGCTCGCCTGATCGAACTAGAGCGCAAATTCTGGCATTACGTGGAGACCGACACGCCTCCACCTGCTGATGGCTCAGCCTCGGCTGATATGGCCCTGCGTGCGCTCTATCCGGAGGACAACGGCCAGACCGTCGACTTCAGTGGCCGCGCCGGTTTGGCTGCGGCCTACCTGGAACTCAAGGCGGTGCGCCAATCCATCAGCGAGAAGGAAACCCGCGAGGCCCAGCTCAAGCAGATGCTGCAACAGGCCATGGGGGATGCCACCCGCGCGGAGTTCAGCCACGGCTTTATCAGCTGGAAGAAATCCAAGGAAAGCCACGTACTCGACGTGGATCGAATGCTCCAAGAAAAGCCCTACCTGGAGGTTCGCTACTCCAAGCTCAAGCAAGGCAGTCGGCGCTTCTTAGTCGGCTAATGCCACCCTTTTCACCCTTCCTCCCCTTAGCCAGTCCATGCAGTTCGCTCTGCGTGGCTGGCCCTTGTTGTTTTCAGGAGAACCATCATGCTCAAAGGTCTTGCTATCACCCCGCCCGTATTGGGCAGAATTTCTATCGGTAAGGTCATCGAGAAGAACGGCAAGCGCCTGCCGGAGAAAGATGATCAATTCACCATCACCTCGCAAGTACAAGGCAAGGACGGCTGGCTGCTGCATCCGCTTAATGATGAACTGCGTAAAAACCAGGACGAGAAACTACGCAGCATCCCAGTACGTCTGCTATTCAACGAACCGGAGCTGAATTTTCGCGCCGACTACACGCTGTTTGATCGGCAGTCTGGCAGGCCGTTGTGCGTGGGCAATGGCGAGACCTGCAAGCGCGTCACTCAGGACGGTATGCAATCACTTCCTTGCCCCTCGCCGGATGCCTGTCCGCTGGCCAAAGGCGGTGCCTGCAAGCCTTATGGCCGGCTGAATGTGCTGATAAGTGATGATGATCCGCTCGGTAGCTTTGTATTCCGCACCACCGGCTTTAACAGCATTCGCACCCTGGCAGCTCGCCTGCATTACTTCCAGGCTATTTCCGGCAATCGACTGGCTTGCCTGCCGTTGGAGCTGCGTCTGCGTGGTAAGTCGACTCGGCAGAGCCATGGCACGCCGATCTTTTATGTTGATCTCACCATGCGTAGCGGCCTGAGCATGGAGGAAGTATTACTGGCTGCCCAGCAACTGGAGCAAGCACGCCAATATGCAGGCTTCGACCAAGCTTCATTGGACAGCGCGGCTCGGCATGGGTTTGGCAATGGGGTCTTCGAAGAAAGCGAGGAGGATAACAGCGCCGTGATCGAGGAGTTTTATTCAAGCGCAGATACGGAAACCGGTACAGCCCAGGATGAAGAGCTGCGATCGGCGTCCAACGGACTCGCTCGCAAGCTAGAAGCGCTTGCCTCGTCAGCCGGCGGAGCTTCACCTGCCAGGCCTAAACACATCGGCTAGGCAACCTACCTCGGAGACCCGCTATGACGCTACTTCGATTTCTGCTCTGCCTGTTTTTCTTCATTGGTGCAATTGCTGCGGCGGGAGCGCTGGTGATTAGCATTGGGCTGATTCTACGCTTCCCACCATTGCTGGTCGTTGTGCTACTGGCGCTTTGGATACTAAGACACATGCTCAAGCTGCAGCACACATCAAACCAAAACACTCACCACCTTTGATTCTCAATTCAACCGACTAAAAATGTAGGGAGGGCTAATGCCCTCCCTACATTTTTCTTTTTATGCGTTCAATGGCAACTCACGAGCGAGTGCAGCAGACAGTTCAACACACAGATGAAGGACCGCGTACGCCGTGCCCGGATCGATCGGTGCTCCTTCTTGGTGTTGTCCGAAGTCTCCAAACGCGTGCACCGCATTCATCAAGACAAAGGTTCCCTTCGTGATGTGCGCTGCGCACGGGGCACTCTTGTCTGTACCAGTCATGAGGTTGAGCAAGCGCACACGGTGTACACCCTGAGGGAAAGTCGTCTTGAATTTGTCGATACCACCCTCTTTGTTGTACTCCCAGATCGATATCCAACCGGAGGGTATCCGCTTTTCTGGCAGCTCAGCCTTCCAGACCAGGTCAAATGCTTTGTCAACGATGCCACGGACATTACTCAGGAACATACTGGGGTGGTCGGGTAGATCCTCTGTACCGCGCTCAAGATAGCGCTTCAACGTTGAATCAATGCCGTTGACCTGTCCAATCCGGCGTTCCAACACTCCCTTGAGATTCTTCCGATAGGCATCATCTGTCCCAAACAAACGAACAAGTGCATTGCCCTCGTGTGGCTGCTCCCCAAGGTAGCGTTCAAGCAGCCGACAGGGTCTCTGTAGCTTGTTTGCTGACGTTTGCACAAACCCACGCTCAATCAGCGTATCTGCATCTGCGGCAGCTATACCCGCTCGTGCGACAGAACTTTCATCTAGAACACGCCGAAGAAGATCCTGAGCAGAAGGGAGGCAATCGCTCCAGAGAGCATCCAGTTTGTCAGAAATCGTAGGGAATGCACTCTCACATGCAGCCTGCATGGCTACTGCGCTCACAGCCCCCGGCCCACCAGACTCGCATACGGTGTTGAGTACACCCAGCATTACTACCGGGAAGCCATTGCTCGCATTCCAAAGCTCTGTCTGGGCACCCGCAGCAAGCTGCCACTCCGGCATCTTTTCCAAAACAGCCGCCAAGTCATTCTCATCGAAGCATCCCACACGCACCGGATTCGGCTCGAAGATATTCCAGAAATCACTAGTCTGAGCCTCTGGATTGCGAATCAAGTCGCGCAATGTGCGCCGACTGGCAGTGACCAATCTGAGGCTGGGTTTAAGCGCCAGTTCCCGCAGTTGATCCCATAGGTTGCGCGTCAGTTGCCCATTGGATAGCGGCTTATCAAAGCCATCCATGATTATTAGTACTTTGACGCCCTCATCCTTCAGTATATCCAGCACCTCAGCGATGTCCTGGTAAGGGTTGTCCTGAGAGACCTTGAGATGATTGGCATAGTCGGTGTAGCTGCCCCTTAATGCTGAAGAGAGCTCGCTCGCCAATCGTTGCATGAAGAGCGCATCAGTCCCAGGCGTCTGATGACCTAAGTCCCATAGCAGGACAGCCGAGTAGGGTGAGCCAGCCTGACGCAAGCGGGCAGCCAACTCATGCAGAAGCACCGTTTTGCCGGCAAACCTTGGCCCGACCACTTGCAGATGATCCGGAGTCGCCTTGGTCAGAGCGCCCATCATTTTTTGCAGAATGGCCCCTCGTCCGAGCATCGGTGGTACAGCAGTGCCCAATATAGGGAATTGAGTGTCAGGCATTTTCTTCCTCCGCTTCCGTGCGCGCGCGGCTGGCCACCACGTCTGCATCCTGTTGTTGTTCTATCCAGTCCGTCATTAACGGGATGGCCAAGCGATATTCACCATCGCCGATTTCGCCTGAGAACTCGATAAGCTCAAGTTCACGTAGATAACTCAAATCGGCATCAAGCGCTTCATCGTTGACGTCCACGCCGGCTTGAGCCAATTGTTCGTGTAAGGTGCCAAAATCGATGTGCGTTCCCTGTTTGAAGCTCAGCGCACACAACAGCAAGATCAACTGCCGGCGATGGCGGCCCGTCTTGAGTCCCAGGGCTGAGTAATCCCACAAGCTGGCGAAGTGCTCGTTGTCCCGCACCAGCGCATGCGCTGCGTCATTAACCACGCTTACGGTGATTGACCTGCTCTTGGTCTGAACCGCGTAGTCGAACACACGGTTGCACAGACACTGCATCAGGTAAGGGTGGCGTGCAGTGACCTCGATCACCCGTTCAATGGCCTCCTGGGAGAAGGCCAACTGATCACGCACAGGCTCGGTGACCACCTTGCGTGCGCTCTCCATATCGAGTGTCGTCACCGGGATGCTCGTTCCCAGTCCGTACAGCGCTGACCAATACTCTTCGCGTAGCCGCTTCAGGCGGCGCGATCCGGTCAGGATCGCCGAGAACTTCGGGTAGGTCTGGATAAGGAAGCGGATATTCTCCGGCACCTGGGGTGAGGTCACCCCGTTGTCGATGCCCTCCTGCAGCTTGTCGAACTCATCGAGCATCAAAACGAGGCCAAGTCCCAAGCGCTCCAGAACGGTCAGCACCAGCTCCAGATACTCGCGGAATTCGGTAAACGGTGACTCGTCACCGATGCCCTCACGGCAGGCTCGCGCCACGCCCAACGCGAGTTTCCCGGCTGGAAGCATCTGGCCATTGGGCAGCGGTACATCGATGCCCAATTTGGTTAGTGCCGTAGCGATGCTGCGGGCGATCTCGCGGAAAACTTCGGCCGTCGGCACACCCACGACTTGAGCAGCGCCTTCAGCCCCTTGCAGGCTGGCATACACCGCCAACCAACCTGGAATCGCTAAACACCCTTCAAGATGCTTGAGGATCGAAGTCTTGCCAGCCCGACGATTACCTTCAAGCAGTACCACATTTCCATGGGTCGCGATTTGACGGCTGATCTTACCGAGCAGCTCGTCGCGGCCGTAGAAAACGCTATGACCATGTTGAGGCTCCAGCGGGCTGCCGGTCACATAGGGGCTTCCGCCCAGTTCGGCGGGCACAGTGTTGGCCACTAGCTCGGGCTCGGCCACGCGGATGACCAATTCGATTTCCCCATCGACTTCCTGCCCCGACAAGGCTCGTGCCTGCCAAATCAGGCGCAGCGCCAGATCGCCAACTTGCTTGGAAACGTCCCCTCGCAGGTTGATCGCGAACGCACCCCGCTCTGCGAGATACGGTAGCTCGACGATGCCCCAATCCGGCTGAGTTTCCACACGCACATTGCGCAGCGGCAAGGCCCCGGGATTTTCCAGCTCCACGGTAAACTCGGCGAAGCTACCCGCCACCAGTGATCCCGGCGAGGTACGCACCTGCAGTCCATTCGAATCGATCAGGTCTGCAATCGCCGCGCGCAACCACTCCCGAAGACGCTCGCCAACGGCACGCGCCTGCGATTCAGAGGGTAGGTGGCCGGTGGTCTGCTCTAGGGTGGCTTGCACCCCTCGCTCAGCATCCTGCAACACACTCAACAGCCCAGGACCTTGTGGAATCTGAGCGACGCCAGCCAGAGGAAGCAGTGCCTGGTTCAGCGGCATTAGCCAACGTCCAGCCTGGCTGCTGACCTGCTCATGAGCCACCCAGTTCCGGGCCCTACTGACCACGGCGACGATGGGGTCGAAGTGGCTGAGTGCTGGCGTGTCGTCTAGGCCACCTAAAAACTTGGGCACCTTGCCATCTAGCTCCGCCAGCCATGCGGCGAGGCGATCTGATTCACTGCTCCCCGTTGCCTGGGACAGAAACGCAAGTGCATCAGTGCCAAACTCGCGAAACTGCGCAGCGGCACGCGCCTGCATCTGGAGTGGAGGCAGCGGCACCGGCAAGCCATCGAGTACGGCTCGGTTGAGGTGTTGAATCACCGCTCCACGTGACTGAGCGGCAAGCCAGTTCTGGCAAGCAGGACTGGCGAGATAAGCCAACAAAAAACCTGCGTCGAGCCGCTCCTGATCAGTCCGCAGCACGTAGAGACCGTTAGCTGCGATAGCACCCACAGCACCGTTGCGCACCAAGGCTGTCTTTCCGATGGTGCCGGATTTAGACACCAGAACGTCACCCGGCAGCAGGGCCCAACGCTGTTCAACGCTGGCCAGATCCGGGCGCAGCCAACTCGAGCTGCGTCCAACCTTTCCTTTACTGAGGTCCTTGATCCGGACATAGCCCACCGCTCGCTCACTTGGGGGCTCCCCCAGCAGATCAGCAGACTTAATGGATCGCCCGGCCGTAATTTGAGCCACCTCGGCGAGCGAAACCACTGCACCGGCTTCGCCCAAGGCTTCTTTGAGGCTGGCCAGTAAGTCATCAAGCCCACCCTTCTCACGACGGCGTGGGCTGAGATCCCATTCCGCAGCTTCAAGCTCACTGATACTGAGCTCCCAAGAGAAGCGGCTGATCATACCCCTATCCGGAGTGTTTTCTTCGTGCCCCTTGATTGGCTTTCGAAGCTCGGGACGGCGAAGCTCGCTTGCGAGTTGCTCGGCAACCTCCGCTCGGATCGCCGGAGCCTTGCGGCCAGACCGTGGCTCAAACAATGTACTGGCATCTGCCATCCGTACCCGGCTAGAACCACCTTGCTTACTGAGCACCAGCAAACTGCCCTTCACACCGGTATATGGAGCAAACGCCCCAGCTGGAAGTCCAATCACTGCCTCAACCTGCCCCTGTTCCAACAAGTAGCGACGCAACTCTCGCTCTGCCCCGCCACGAAACAGAAACCCCTCAGGTACTGCTATGACAGCACGCCCGTGAGGCTTGAGCTGAGACAGCGCGTGCTGAATAAACAAGCCTGTGCTGTCGTTTGTCGCAATTGCGAAGTGCTGGTACCGCCAAGGCTCGCGGCTGGTCTTAGCGCCGATAGGTGGGTTGGCCAGAACCACATCAAAGCCTTCGCGGCTGGGGCTGCTCAGCGACTCTCGCTCCAGACTATTGCCCAGCTCCAGCCGAGGTGCCTCAATACCTGCCAGCAACATCCGCGTCAGGCCGATCAGGAAGGCGTTACCATTGATCTCAATCCCCGCTACCTCCAGCAAAGCGCCGGGGCGAAGTAGTTCGTTGCGACTGCGCTCGGCCTGCTGCCAGGCAGCCACCAGGAAGTTGCCAGAACCAAAGCATGGGTCGTAGATGCGCTCGCCCGGCTGTATGTTCGCCAGCGCTGCAACGAGGCGAGCGATATTGACCGGCGTGGAGTACTGCCCATCGTAAGGATCGCCGGTTTCGGCGATGGCCTGATCGAGCAATTCCAGTAGCGCACGGCGCTCGCTCGGAGTCTCGAACGGCAGATCGGACACCCAACGCACGAAGTCGTGCAGGTAGACAAAGTTCACCTTCAACACACGGCGTAACGGCTCAGCCAGCGTGTGCAGATAGGCTGCAACTTGGTGCGTCGCATCGCCGCGCAACCCCTCCACATAATGCGCCAGCTCCCGCAGCCGCTCGGCGATAGCGTAAGGGTGATCCAACCGTACCCAGTGCCGCCACTGCAACGGTTCGGGTAGCAGTGGCTGGTAGGTTCGGTCTTCGAAGACCGCCATCGCTTCCTGCTCGGCATCCTGGAGGTCGGCCCAGCGCAGCAGCAGAAAAGCAGCGAACACCTCGCGGATCAGCGACCTAGACTCGCTGGCAGGCATCTCGCTGCGCAGCACGTCCAAGGCAGCGACCCACTGGGAGGTGGCTTCGCGCAATTGCTTATCTTGCAAGATGCTCATAGCTCCCCGGCGAAGGCTTTGCGGAGGATGGCTTCGCGCAATCCGTCCGTTGCTTTCCATCGAGTACCGCATTCATTCCGAAGGTTGGCCGCTAGTTCTCCAAGATCGGCGTATTTCTCCGCAAGCTGACACTGCTCATCCAGCGGCGGCAGAGGCAGGCAAGAGCCCAACAAATCTTGTTGATTGATGCTCGACTGACCGATTGCATGCTTTGCTCGCATCCGCAGGTCGTGGAGAAACTGAGGCGCATTCATTAGCCAAGCAAGAACGTCCTGCCGAGCCTTCGCAACATCAACCCGGAGCCGGATCAGCATGGCCTCGAAGACAGCTGATTCCGTCAGCCCCTCAACCACTGTCGACTTACCAACAAGCTCTCGACTATTCACTCGACTGACGATGATGTCACCATTGCTGATCGCATAGTCACTTGCCTCTTTCTCAGTGACATTTAGGCGCTCTAACCGAGTCGTGTCGAAATGGGCTCCATTGATGTTGAACATACGCAACAAGATCGAACCAGATCCATGATGTTCTCGTGGCTTGTAGAGGCCATTCTTCGCCGAGGTCACGAGAGTTCCGAGCTCCACAAGCGGATAGCGATCAAGGCACTCTTTCCAAAGGTCAAAGCGAAAAGCTTGGGGAAGGTAACCGGACTCCTGCTGCACTTGGCTGGTGAGGTATCCAATCTCATCCACTCGTTCCATGCATTCCTTGATGCGAGCAACGATGCGGCGCTGCTCAACCATGTCCGGAAGTGGAATCCGAATCATCTTAAGATCCTTCTGATTCAACTTTTTCAGCGTAGCGCCCTTTACGAGGCTCGTAACGTCTTGATGCGCAATCGCATAGTTCAACCAATCAACATCCACACATGGCAACGCACGAAGCACGTGAGCATGATTATTTACCCAGGCCTTGCCGGAAACTCTGTATGAAATAGGCTTGAACAAGTCGTAGAAAAATCCACCGTCCTCTGCGACCAAGACAAGATCTTCGTTAAAGATCCATTCGTCGATAAAGCCAACCGGCCCATTTGCACCGTAATAGGGAATGCTGCCCTCGCGCCCTCGGCGCGCGTCAGAGTTTACTGGCTTCCGTAGCCGGTCCAGAACCTCCACGCATTCACCAAGCTCAACCATATCAAAGGGCGTCGTGAAATCAGAGAAACGAATCATCCCGCGCTCTCCAGCAAACTCTCAAGCTCTCCGAGTAAGTCAGAAATTCGGGATTCCTTGGTCTTGATGGACTGCACGAGCTCAAGCGCCGGCCGATGCTCGTAGTCGTCCACCTTGTTCGGGTTCTTGGCCGAGAGGTCGTAGCCCTTGGCCACGATGTCAGCCAGGGGCACTGTCCAGGAGTTATCGCCCTCCACGCGGCCTTGCCACTTGGCCAAGAAGTCAGGCAGCTGGTTGCCTGCGATCGGCTTGCGCGTCTGCTTGAGTTCGAAGCCGTCGTTGGTCAGATCGTAATACCAGACAGACTCCGTGCCTGATCCGTCTTGCGCGCGGTCGAAGAAGATCACATTGGTCTTAACGCCGGTATAAGGCAGAAAGCATCCTGCCGGCAGCGACAGGATGGTGTGAACCTTGAACTGCTCCAAAAGCTCCTTGCGTACCCTCTGATCAGGGCCGCCACGGAACAGCACCCCCTCGGGGATAACCACCGCCGCGCGACCGCCCTTGGCCAGGTTGGCCATGATGTGCTGCAGGAACAGGCACTCGGTGGCGCTGGAGCGAACGCGAAAGTTGGTTTGCAGCTCCTGCGCCATCTTGCCGCCATAAGGCGGGTTAGCGAGGATGACCTGGTACTTGTCCTTCTCGGCCACGTTCTGGCTGTGCACTTCAAGCGTGTTAGCCAACTCGAGGCTGGCGCCTTCGATGCCATGCAGGATCATGTTCATCGAGCCCAGTAGGTAGGTCAGCGGCTTGAGCTCCAGGCCGAAGAAGGTCTTGTGCTGCAACTCATCGAACTGATTGCCGCTCAGGGTGCTGTTGTAGCGTAAGTAGTCCGCGGCCTCCCCCAGGAAACCTGCAGTGCCGAAGCAGGGGTCGTACACACGCTCCCCGGATTGCGGCTGAATCACTTGCACCATGGCACGGATGATGTGGCGCTGGGTGTAGAACTCGCCAGCGTAGCCGGCCGAGTCGGCCGCCACGCGCTTGAGCAAGTCTTCGTAGATTTCCGACAGCACAATGACATCGGTCTCGCTGGAGAAGTGCAGTCTATCGACCTGCTGCACTACCTTGGCAAAGCTCACGCCCCGGCGGCTGTAATTGCGCACGTTGTCGAAGATGCGGCGGAAACGCTGGGCCAGCGCATCATTGCCCAGGCCTTTGGAGAGGTCGGGACTAGTGAGCTTGATCCATAGCTTGCCGTCGACAAACTCGAGCATGTCGTCGGGGTGGTCGGTGTCCTTTGCCCAATGGCTCCAGGCGTAATTCCCCTTGAGACGGCGCTCGTAGGGCGTGTCGTCGAAGGCGGCCTCTTCCTCCTTGCGTGTTTCGGTTTCGTCGAAGGCCTTGAGAAAGAAGAGCCAGGCAAGTTGCTCCACGTAGTTACGGGCATCCACTCCCTCAGCATTGAGCTGATCGCAAGCGTTTTTGACGATCTGCTGCACTTCCTGGCGGCGGTGATCGGTGTTGTTCTGGGTCATGTAGATTCCTGTTGTTCTTCTAGGTCCGGTCGTATCAGGCGACCATGGACACGTAAAGGCGTTGCTTCACCAGTTCGAGGTCGGCCTTGAGCAAGGCTGGACCGCCATAACGCTGGGTAAGCGTGGTAAAGCTGCCGAACTGTTCGGCGAACTGCGGGGCACTGTAGGTGCGTGCCTGCTCGAGGTCGTCAATACCGAAAAGGCGGTAATGGTCTAGTGCGGTTTGCCAGAGATGGGTTTTAAAGCGCTGACTCTCGGGTAGCACAGCTTCGCCCATCTGGTTTAACAGCCAAATCTGATCTTCATCCCACAGCCTGTTGGCACGGTCCGCACGATTGGGCACGCGGGGCAGCTGAAAGCCAATTTTGGCTAGAACATCGACGTCGTCAGCATCAGGAAGGTCCAGGTAATGCCGGAAAGCAGACGGGTAAATGTCGCGGTCGCGCAAGGCCTCACGCAGCTCCTGCCGGCTGCCTTTGTCGATCCAGATGCGCAACAACTCATCCATACCCTTGTGACTGACGTCGAGGATAAACTCGCGGGACTGCTCGGTATATTCCTCGAACGGCACCTTGCGCCCATCAGCTAGACACACGTAGCGGTTCTCGGTGGAGATCACCACCGAAACACCGTTACCCACAGGCTTAGGGGTACTGTCGTCGCCCTTTTTCTTTGGTTTGCTGCTGGTGGAGACAGCCTTCTGCCGATTCGCAGGGTGGCCGTCAAACTCAGCATCCTCAAGCTGGCTAGCGCCGGAATAGTCGAAGATGGTGAAGTAGCGCTTGTTAATGTCCTCGCACAGCCGGGTACCGCGGCCCTTCATCTGCTTGTAGAGGATGGCGCTACGCAACGGGCGTACGAAGACGACGTTCTTCACATCGGGCGCATCAAAGCCCGTGGTGAGAAGATCCACCGTGACCGCCACGCGTGGGTTGCTGGGCCCCACTACAGCGAAGTTTCGCTCGAGCTGGTGGCTGTTGCGCTCAGCCCTGGTGATGCGAGCTGCGTAGTCGGCGCTGCCCGAAAGGCGGCGCAGCTCCTGTGCCATAAAGGCGGCATGGGTGTCGTCCACGCAGAAGATGATGGTTTTCTCATCGCGCAGATCGTACTTACCCAGCACCTCCCAGAGGTCTTCAGCAATGGCTTTTGTGCGATCCGGCATGCGGATGTCGCGCTCGAAGTTGGCAGTGGTGTAGCGCTTGCCGTCGGAGCCGGTGTAGCCCTCTTCATCGATGTTGGTGATGCGCTCTTCAAGCAGATAGGGCACCAGGAAGCCATCTTCGATGGCCTGCTTGAGGCTGTAGGTAAAGACTGGATCGCCGAAATAGTGCTGCGTGTCGCGGCGCTTTTCTTCTGCGGTCAGAGAACGGTCCCCCTCTTCGAGCTCGCGCGGGGTAGCTGTCAGGCCCAACTGCAAAGCGCTGCCGAAATGTTTGAGTACACCGAACCAGTCCCCAAAGCCCGAGCGGTGGCATTCGTCAATCACTACTAGATCGAAGAAGTCGGGGTCGTAGTGTTCATAAACTTTCTTGCCATCTAGTTCCTCATCGAGACTCTGGTAATTTGCAAAGAAGACCTTGCCGACCAAGTGCTGGCCCTGAGCAACGGTATCCTTGTCGATCTGCACGCGCTCCGACGCCGAGAAGGCCGAGAAAGCACGATAGGCTTGGTCTTTGAGGCTGTTACGATCGGTCAGGAACAGCACATGTTCGCGCTTCAGCGATTTGCCGTTGAGCAACTTCCAAATGAGCTGAAAAATGGTGAAAGTCTTGCCCGTGCCGGTTGCCATCAGCAACAGCACACGGTCGTCACCTAGAGCAAACTGCCACAGCGCCTTATTGATGGCGATATCTTGATACGGACGCACGCCTTTGCGTGAAACCTGATCCATGTGGTAACCAGCGGCGAACGCGCCTTCCCAGCGGGACCAGTCAACTGCGCCTCCCGAACGGGCAATGAGTTCTTCAGCCGACGGTGGAGCGTTCAGCGACTCGAACTTGCCGGTTTCGTTGTCAGTCAGAATCCAGTCGTTGCCGTTCGAGGCAATCGAGAAGCGCAGAGAAAGGCGACGGGCGTAGCGCGAAGCCTGCTGCATGCCGTCGGCCGCACTTGCGGTTTCGGATTTAGCCTCCAGAATCGCCAAAGGCACGCCTTTGAAGCGCAGTAGGTAATCCGCGATGATCGACTGTGTTTCGTCGTACATCGCATCGCCAGTGAGGTTGACCCGTCCCGGCCCTATCCTCAGTTGTTCCTGCCACGACCAACCCAGCGCCGCCAGTTGAGGCTCGATCAGCTCTTTGCAGGTCAGTCGTTCGTTGCGTGCCATTCCGGTTGCCTTTCTTATTAATGCTTGATTTCGGCCTTGGCCATAATAAAAGTTGTTATACACACCTTAAGCAGAACCCGTGCCAATTATCCAACCCCATACTTCTGAAGCCAGTTACTGAGGGTCTGGTAGCTACCTAGGCCTAAAAGTCGAGAAGCTTCAGACTTGTTGCCATGGGCCTGAGCCATGGCGCGCTCTAGGTAGTGACGCGCCACGGCCGCCATCAGATCTGGCAAGGAAATACCCTGCTCCAGCGGGCGCCCAAGCACCGAGTCGCCTTTGGGCATAACAGTCATAACCAACGAAGCAGCGACGTCTTCGCCGGTAATTTTGTCGCCCGAAGCCCAGATGCTGGCCCGAAGTAGAGTATTGTGCAGCTCGCGCACATTACCCGGCCAAGGATGAGCAATCAGAAGATTTCTTGCAGAAGCATCTAATTCTTTATGCTTGTAGCCAGGCTGTGATGAGGCCTCGGCATTGATAGCAGCCAACATCGAATCGATCAGCAAACCAAGATCACCTTCGCGCTCACGAAGCGGGGGGAGCAGCAGAACACCAACTGCGAGTCGATGGAAAAGATCTTCCCGAAAGCGCCCCACCTCAATCTCTGCGGGCAAAAAACGATTGGTCGCCGCAATGATGCGAACATTGATGGGCTTCGGCTTGGCAGCACCAACACGCGTAACCTCGCGCTCCTGCAACACCCGAAGCAGCCGAACCTGGGACGCCAGAGGCAACTCACCAATCTCATCCAAGAACAGAGTGCCGCCATCAGCAGACTCAAAGTAGCCAGCACGCGCAGTCGCCGCTCCAGTGAACGCTCCTTTTTCATGCCCAAAAAGCTCCGCATCCACCAGCTCTTGCGGGATAGCACCACAATTGATCGCAATGAATGGCTGGCCGCTACGAGTACTTGCCTGGTGGATAGCTCTAGCGAATAGCTCCTTGCCAGTTCCTGACTCGCCCTGAATAAGCACTGGCACGTCGCGCAACGCGAGTCGGTGGGCCATGGCAACAGTGCGATTCATAGCTGCGCATCGGTGGATGATGGCAGTAAAAGCTGGCGATTCTGGCGGCAGGCCTTGCATGAGCCTCGTCAGCAAATCATCGGCCTCTTTAGCGACGGGAACAAACTCAGCCGATAACTCAAACGGGATGCAGACGTCCTTGACCCCCTGCTCCTTGGAGGACTCGATCAATCGGGCGGGGTAGCGCGTCTTGGCAAGCAGAATCCAGATAGCCGCCATGGCTGGCGTACCAGGACTCAGGTGATAAGTTTGATCCGCCCCTGGGCGCTCTCGGCATACCAACTCAGCGACTTGAGACGCCGCACGATAAATCGCTTCGTGATTGGTGGGACTGGGCAGCTCAACCAAATGCAAGGTCACACCGACTCTCGCCTGCCTCTTCAGCCACTTCACATAAGCGTTTGAAGCAGACACCCCATGATCCGACAGCAGGTGCACCTCATTAAAGGACAAGGCGCTGATGGCGCCAAGAACCGGCCCTTCACCTTTAAGATCTTGGGACTCAGATGCGCATAAATCGGCGTTGCCCAACCATGTCAGCAAGATCGACATAACCCATAACACTTCATCTGATTGCACAATTTTCATTATACCCTGCAGTTAAGCACCAGAGCAGGATATTCCCTTGCACGATGTAGCCAGGGGCAGCAGAGCTAGGCAAAGTGGATTGGCGGCCAGAATATTGAAACACATACATCCTTAGACTCAGCACTAGCAGATGCCTCGCCACAGCTCATCGGACTCGCTATAAATCGGCCAGCAGTAAACCCGTGAGGAAACAATGAATTCCGAGCCCCCTCGCCAAGCTCATCCACGGGCCGGAGAAGATGCTGCTCGTCACGCAGAATGACCTCAAGTGCCTCACGAGATACCACTCTGAACCCATCGACTGATTGCCCATCAAGCTCAATGGAGGTATCGACGATCCAGGCCTGCAGATCCGCTTCAGGCTGCTGACCGCGATAACCCAATCTGGCGCGCAGCTCTTGATCAGCCATCAGCGCACTAAGTACCGCAACCTGCTTGCGCCGTAACTGCCAGGCGGCCTTGCGTAACGTGTTGGTACGATGTAGCCAGACCTCATGGGCGGTCGAGCGGATATACCCCGACTTGACCTCTAGGAGCAGCACTACGCCATCCTGGTGGCAGATCAGATCAAACTCGCCGGCATCGTCCTCTTCGGTCGCCAGTGGTCGATAACCCACCTCAACAGCAAAGCCGCGCTGCCTAAGGCTCTCGGCCAGCGCCACTTCTACTCGCTGAGTTTCTGCCTGCATGTCGGCCCGACGAGCGTTTACCCGTCGAAGGTTATTGATGGCCGCCATCAGGTTGTTCTGTTGCGCGCCAACCCAGGGAAACTGAAAACTGTAGCGGCCGATTTTGTAGAAAGGCTGCTCGTACAGGCCCGGCGCAGGCGTGCGAGGCTGCAGCTTCAATTACTTAGAAAGCGACTTTAGGTCGCTGGTCAAGAACGCGAGGATTGCCTTGGCCGAGTCAGCGCTGCCTTTCGGATGTTTCTCGCAGACAGTCCAGCGTTCTCCTTTCTCTGCCCCCCAAAATCCCCTTCAGTCATAAATTCCCGGGCGGAGCCTAAACCATCGGTAGGCCATGACTCCATCGGCATCACCAGCGCGGGCCGGAACTACCAAACCAACCCGCCTGATGAGTTACGCCCGCCGGGCAATGGGTCGATTAGTCGTCCCGCGCGCCTTCTTAGCCACGCCTTTACGCAAGCAACGAACGCCCTCAGGCTTGAGCCGCAGGTGCTGGTCATTCTTGACCAAGTAACGCATGGCGTGGTGCACGTTAGCCCGAGCATGCAGATCTCGCCTATGGATTAGGCCAATCCCCAGCCTGTCTTGATGTTTATCTTTTTCGAGGTTGCAGTTGTTGAAGCAGCCCTGACCACGGGTGATGCGCTGCCACAGCTCTCCGATCCGCTGTGCCCTGTAGATGTCGGCACTCACTTCCGCGCCGTTGAAGAAGAAAGCAGCATGGATGTGATACCCACGATCCTCGCCTTGTTCAACGCTGCAGATGTAGCCGGTTTCATTATCGAAAATCAGGTTACGTTCACGCTCAGCAATCAACCGGTTCAGGTCGTCGAATACGTGCTCTACACGCAACCTAGCTTGGGCCTCAGTTCGGTAATACAGATCAACCCTGACTACGCAGGTACGGGCATAGCGATCAAGCACGGCATCAACGTAGCGGCCTACCTCGATTTCTTGCTGAATCGCCTGGTAGCGCTGGTCGTGTTCCCTACGCTTGAATCTCTTTTGGGTGAGGAGAGTTCGGATGCTCTTGGTCAGCTCATTCAGCGCCCCGCTGATGCTCAGATAGCGTGTTCCACTCTCGTTCAAGCAGGTAATGCCAAAGGGACTGCGCTCAACCCCAATGGCCTGGCAGGCTTCCTGAAAAAGGCTTAATTGCCAGCTGCGCTGGTACTCCGCATCACAATCGAACAGTGCGACCATCTGCACGATCCCATCGAAGTATTTTGACAGTCTAGTTTCACTGATCCGCTCATTTCCATGCTTCGAGTATGTGACTCGGTAGGCTTGGCAATCTGTACGCTGGATGGCTTTGATGAGGCGCTCAATCCGGATAGCAGTATCGGACTGAGATCGAGGGGTGTTGGTATTTCGTTCGGTCATGGTTGTGTACCTGATTGGTGATCTCGCATACCAGGTACGTGTTGTGTATTTTTTAATCGATAACCTAACCAATGGGCAGGATGATAGAGCTCGTGTTGCCGTTAGAGCTCAGCCTATTGAGTGGTTATAAACAGATAGCCTGAGCTATATAACTAGATCCCGACGCAAGCCCCAGCGGCCATCCCAGGCTGGCCAAGCAATGGGGAGCAACATTGCCGAACCTGCCGAGAGATTCACCGAGTTTCCTCCTGGGAGAGTTAGCTGAGAGCGCTGGGCTTTCCAGCGGCATAAACGCCATGACCAGCCTTAGCCGGTCATGGCGCAGATGGTCATTTTTCGCTAGCCACGCTTAAGTGGTTGGTCGGGCGCAACGCAGTCCCGTCAGCCAAGTCCCGCTCCTCGATCCTTGCCAGGATCCAGTAATGCACTTCGCTGTCGACCCAGCCGACGCAGCGGTCGCCCAATGACACCGGTTTCGGGAAGGTGCCTTCCGCGATGTATTTGTAGATGGTCGACCGGGCAAGGCCTGTCGAGTCTATGACTTCTTTCAGACGGATGATCCTCATGAACGGGGCTCCTCGTAATCGTTCAGAGGATTGGCAGAGCCGGTAAAAAAACACTGAAGAACTGATCCGCAGGCGCTCCTACAGTGCACCTTCAAGCTGTGAACGTACATGCGTACAGCGCTCTGGTCCCGAGCGCTGACTCAGACCCTAGCCCACCTTGTGACTACCCGACCTAACTCAGAAACCGCCCGGACTCACGCCACGCCCAGCAGAACATCCGGCTTGAGTTTGTACATCAGATCAGTCTCCCCCAGATGCACTTTCGCCCGCCTGAGCGTGGCTAGCAAAGCCATGCTTCCAGTAGCGGCATCCCGCCCTGAGCTCTCCTATTGCACAAGGGAAAGCTAAAGAGACTCTGTAGCCTGTAATAACCTCAATAAACCCCAATGAAATCTGGAGATAACTAGAAAATATGATTCTAGAATCGCCGTAGAATATTTATAGAAATCAACAAGAATCCATCTAGAACAGCCATAGAATCAATGTAGAATCATCTAGATTTTGCCACCATAGCCACCCCTAGATCCGGATGAGATGACATGGAAATCAACAATCGCGCACGCAATAAGGATGCGGACAGGCTGAGCGAGCTCCTCCAAGAGCCTCATCAAAACCATCGCCACGACATCTGGTTGTGGCTGTTCCTCTACTACTACAGAGAGGCCAGGCTTGATCTCAGAACCTGCAACGGCCTCACCATGCGTGACGAGATAGCCAGGGCTCTGAGGAGCCAGAGGTTCTTCCAGTCCCGCATCCCTAGACAGAAGGACCGATTCCTACTTCCAAACGAAAAGCTGGACTGGATCGAAGAGGATGAACGGCAGCACCGGTGGCTGATCCGCGAGATCGAACAGATGACTGACCTGCGCCTGCATCGCGGCCTAGTCCACCTCACTGGCAGGGATCGCCTCATCGCCATGGTCGACCTTTGGGATGTCGATATTGCTGAGAAGGCGTCCCAGGTCGATGACCTTCACCGGGACTGGCGTAGGCACAAGGCGAAGGACGTCGAGTTCGAGTGGTTTGCTGATAAAAAGGAGAGCGAAAGGCGCTGTGCTTGCGCCTGGGAATGGCTTGAGAAGAAGCATCTGTCACCGCTATCCAGGCAAGCGCCAATAAGCAACCACCAAGAACTGCTGATGTTCTTCGACCATACTGATGTAGGCCGTTACGAACGGGCGGCGATGATTCGAGAGATCAAGAAGCGATGGGCCCGTAAGCAGTTCGACGAACGCTCCGCAGACAAGAAGCAGGTCAACGTCATGCTCTCAAAAGCGGTGATCGCTCAGCTTGATGCGCTAGCTGAGACGCATGGCGTGAAACGCTCTCAAATCATTGAGAACCTAGTGAGGATGGAGGCTGACGGCGGCTTATACCTCGCCGATGTTTAAATACCGCTCCACCGGCAGAGACCGCGAGGCCAGCCACAAGGAGCGCTACGGGATCCTGAGCTAAAAATCCAGCCACTCGGTATTCCAAAAGGTATTCCAATTAAATATCAAACCAGACTTTTCTAATATATTACAACAAGATAGCTAATCGTTTCAGATTACCCCGGCCCACCAATTGAGACACCAACGAAGCCCGCCCAGTGCGGGCTTTGTTGTTTCTGGCTGTATCGCAAGCCCTGCAACCGTCCGAAACAGGACCCACGTCAACGATCAGTACTTGATATCCCGAGCTGTGCGACGGGTATCCTGCTTGGTGCTGCGCTTGTCCTGGCGACATTCCACGTTGCTCTTGTCATTGCCCTTTCTGCATTCATCCTTGGTTTGCCGGGCAGTGGATCGCCCTTCCTGCCTGGTATCGCGGGCTTCACGCCGCTGTTCACCCTGCTCGGTCGCGTAGACGGGTAGCGTCACCCACTGCACGCCAGCGGCGATAAGCAGCGTCGCCAGGGCTTTCAAGTAGTGCTTGCGAATCATGATTTTTCTCCAATTCAACATCGCTCGGTCGCTTCGTTCGCTCCCCCAGGCATTCAGCTAAAACGTGAGTTACATCGTACGCCCACAACTCACAAAAACACTTTGTGGCAGGTGAAATCTGACGATAGGGTCACATGGTCAGTCGCGCAATGCCGCTATGTGCATGGTTGCAATATGGGCACCGGCCCGAACCTCCTTGTTTCCAGGTAGTGGCGTCGAGTCGATGCCTGACAGACAAACCGGTCGGAAGCAGACTTTGCCGCGGATCATTTGCCGTAGCTATGCCGCAAGCTCTGGTACAAGGCTTTGATCCAGATGAATTTTTCTTCACCCCACGGTTGCGTTACTGCCTGTACATTGCACTCGCTCATTCAAGAAACTACGGTTTGCCCGCCCTCCCGCGGGCTTTTTTTTGTCTGCGAATTCGCAATTCGAGACTCACTGAAGGTTTCCGCGAGCAACAAAAAACCCGCACCCCTTTCGAGATGCGGGTTTTGCGGTTCAACACCAACTCAATTCGCTGCCTGGATCTGAGTCGCCGCCACCGGTTGTTGCGCTTTGGAGAGCACCGGCTGTTCCAGCCTCGCTCGCCCGTAGAACGCCAGCGCCGTCAGTAAACACGCCAGCCATACGAAGATCCCGGCCCAGAAGGTGTGGGACATGTAGTGCCACCCTTGCAATACCCGTGTGGTGCCATAGATGAAACCGAGGGTCAGCGAGCCGTACATGATCGCTTTCGAATAGCGCCAGCGATAACGGCGAGCCACGAAGTACAACGCCAGCATGGTGAAACCGCCCGATGCATGTCCGCCCGGCCAGCAGCGCCCCTCACCGGCGACTTTCAACAGGTCGAAATTTTCATACCACTCAATGTGCTCCATTTTGCCGCCGTACAGGGTCGTCTCGATCGGGCAATACACGCTGGTGTGGCCCTTGAGGTAGTGAATGACCCCGGTGCTGATGGCGAACGCGAACACCACGTAGAGAAAGTCGCGTCGATGGCGATTGGCAAAGCGCAGCACCGGTGCGACTTTGATTTTTTCCAGGAAGGCGATGATTTTCGAGTGCTTTTCAGCCTTCAGGCGCGGCCAGAGAAACGACAGCAAGGCACCGATAATCGCTATTTCTCCGGTCCAGTTCGGAATGATCCGCGCCCATTTGTGGGTGATTTTTTCGAACAGATGGACCTGGTCCAACGGGTACGTCTGCGTCACCGGATCAAAAAAGTAATTGTTGAAGGCGATGTCGATACTGGTCATGTCGAACATCAGGAACACCGCGACCGCGCAGGCCAGCGGAATACCAAAATTCACCCAGTAAAAGCGGGAAGCGGTCTGCATGCTCAGTCCTGATTCAAAGGGATGGTGAAATTCAACGGGTCGTCACCGTCGGCCAATCCGATGCTTCGATAAAGCCAAGCATGCGCGGAGCCTGCGGCGTTTCGGCGGAGATAAACAAAGAAGCACCGTAACCCAGGGTCGACGTCGGCACATGGAGGTCTTTTTCCAGTTGGTCCATGCATTCGCTGTGGGTCACCAGAATCAGATTACGTCCGGCCACCTTGTGCGCCAATGCGTCGCGCAGCATGGTGCCCCTACAACCGATCAGCCAGTCTTCGCCCGTGCCGACCTTGTTGAACATGAAGTTGGCGGTCTGCGCCGTACGCAGGATCGGGCTGTTGTAGATATCGGCCTTGTCCAGGCCCAGGTTCTGGAAATGCGCACCGACACCCATGGCGACACTGCGCGAGCGCTCGGTAATGCCATCGTTGCCAACCAGGCAAGGCGCCGTGGAGTGATCGCAGCGCTCGACGTGGCGCACCAGAACGATCAGGTCGCCCTTGGCCCACCCGGTCATCAACGCCTGTGCACCGCTCACATTGCCGTGAGCCAGGTCCGCAACGGCAGCAGGTCGCAGCAAGAACAGCACCAACGGGATCACCAGCAACGCCGAGACCAACACCACCGCAGCGTTGCGATAACGGGCGAAGCGGTTCAGATCGATCGAGCGTTTTACCCCAAAAAAACTCAGTCTTAATTCCACATCAAACCGCCTCGCCAGCAAGCACTACCTCATCAGATACGGGCAGGTTAAGGAAACCCGCGTCGGTGGCTGGTGAAACCCATGTGAAAAAAAGCTTAAAGGCGCTGTAAAAGTCTTGTTACAGAACCGTGTGGAAAAAACCTTTCAGCTCCCGGGATTGCTGCCGATACATCCTGCTTACACCGCTTGGCGGCTTCCAAAAAAAACAATCTTCCAGCCAACCGACGATAAAGAAGTACCAAGTTCCTGGAGGAATGAGATGAATAGCTGGTTCGGCAACATCAGCGTGAACCTGAAACTGGGCCTGGGGTTTGGCCTGGTCCTGGCACTGACCTGCGTCCTGGCCCTGACCGGCTGGACCAGCCTGGGCGGGTTGATCGACCGCAGCAACTGGATGAGCGACATCACCCAGCTCAACGCCGGCCTGACCAAGCTGCGCGTGGTTCGCCTGCAATACATGCTGACCAACGGCGACGAAACCGCCGCGCAGAATGTGCAGACCACCCTCGACGCCTTCTCGGCCCAGCAGCAAGCCCTGCTGGCGAAGTTCAAGAGCCCGGAAAACCTCAAGCTGCTGCGAGAGCAAGGCGCCGTCATCGACGCCTACAGAACGTCCCTGGGCAAGATGCGCAGCGCCTATCGCGCCGGCAACAGCGCCCGTGATGCCATGAGCGCCAGCGCCGAAACCGCCAACACGCTGATCAATGACATCAATACCCGCGTGCAGCAAATGCCGTTGAGCGACCAGCGCTTCGAACAGTTCCAGGCCATAACGGCTGCCAAGGAAGCGTTCCTGCTGGCGCGCTACGAAGTGCGCGGCTACACCGCCAGTACCAATGCCGAGACCGAGCAAAAAGCCGTCGGTCAACTGGACGCCGCCATCGCCAGCCTGAAACCGCTGAACGTGCATTTCGCCGATTCCCAACAAGACGCCTTGCGTCAGCTGGAAACCGCGCTGGGCAACTACCGCAGCGCCTTGCAGACCTACAAGGCCGCCAGCAATGACGCGGTGCAGGCGCGCAAGGAAATGACCGAACAGGGCGCCGCCATCGTGTCCCAGAGCGATCAGCTGTACCAGATCCAGCTCGACCGCCGTGATGCCGAAAGTGCCCAGGCCCGTACCCTGCAACTGATCAGCACGTTGCTGGCACTGCTGGTGGGCGTCATTGCCGCCGTGGTCATCACTCGCCAGATCACTCGCCCATTGCGCGAAACCCTGGCGGTGGTCGATCGCATCGCCAGCGGTGACCTGTCCCACAATGTGCTGGTCACCCGTCGCGACGAACTTGGCGTCTTGCAACAAGGCATCGCTCGTATGGGCGTAACCCTGCGCGACTTGATCAGTGGCATCCGCGACGGCGTGACCCAGATCGCCAGCGCCGCCGAAGAGCTGTCGGCCGTGACCGAGCAGACCAGTGCCGGGGTCAACAGCCAGAAAGTCGAGACCGATCAGGTCGCAACCGCCATGCACGAGATGACCGCCACCGTGCAAGAAGTCGCGCGCAACGCCGAAGAAGCCTCGCAAGCCGCTGCAGCGGCGGACGGCGAAGCCCGTGAAGGCGACAAAGTGGTCAACGAAGCCATCGCCCAGATCGAGCGCCTGGCCAGCGAAGTGGTGCGCTCCACCGAAGCCATGAGCGTGCTGCAACAGGAAAGCGACAAGATCGGCAGCGTCATGGACGTGATCAAGGCCGTCGCCGAACAAACCAACCTGCTGGCACTCAATGCCGCCATCGAAGCAGCCCGTGCCGGTGAAGCCGGTCGTGGTTTTGCGGTGGTGGCCGACGAGGTCCGCGGCCTGGCCCAGCGCACGCAGAAATCCACCGAGGAAATCGAAGGCCTGGTGGCCGGTCTGCAGAACGGCACGCAACAAGTGTCCGCCGTGATGAACAACAGCCGCGTCCTCACCGACAGCAGCGTGGCCCTGACCCGCAAGGCCGGCGAGTCACTGGAGAACATCACCCGCACGGTGTCCAACATCCAGTCGATGAACCAGCAGATCGCCGCCGCTGCCGAACAGCAAAGTGCCGTGGCCGAAGAGATCAGCCGCAGCATCATCAACGTGCGCGATGTGTCCGAGCAGACTGCTGCGGCGAGCGATGAGACCGCCAAGTCCAGCATTGAACTGGCGCGGTTGGGTGGTCAATTGCAGCAGATGGTGAGCCACTTCCGCGTCTGACCGTACACCGTCAGTGATTGAAAGGCCCATTCGCGGGCAAGCCCGCTCCCACAGGTAGAGAGTCGAACACAGACTCTGTGAACGACCCAACACCCTGTGGGAGCGAGCTTGCTCGCGATTGCGTTCTCACAGACCGCATCTGAAAGGGTGTGCTGCGCGGCTTACCGCGTCCCGCGCTGGCGCAATGCCGACGGCATGAAGTACGCGTCTTCGGGCACCGGTTGGGCGAAGTCCACTGTGCCCGGCTCTTCGTTATCCAGGTTCTGCACGTAGTAACGACGCGCCTGCAAGTCATGGAATACGTCCAGCGCACTCCAGGTGGTGGGCAGGTCGTAGAAGTTTTTCAGGTAGGCCATCGACACCCGCCACAACTCCCCACGCCCGTCATATTGATCCACCAATGCGGCGCCCCAACTGTCCTCGTCCAGAAACAGCACGCGCTTGGAATAGATATGCCGCGCGCCCGGCTTGAGCGTGCCTTCGACCACCCAGACCCGATGCAGCTCATAACGGGTGAATTGCGGGTTGAGGTGGCCCGGTGTGAGCAACTGCTCGTACTTCACCTCAGGGCTGCCGACTTTGTAATTGTTATAGGGAATGTAGACCTCTTGCTTGCCCTTGAGCTTCCAGTCGTAGCGGTCTGGCGAGCCGTTGAACAGGTCCGTATCGTCCGCCGTGCGCAGGCCGTCGGATGAGGCGATCGGGGTGTCATACGCGAGGTTCGGCGCCCGGCGCACACGGCGCTGGCCCGCGTCGTAGACCCAGGCCTGACGCGGGTCCTTGAGCTGGTCCAGGGTCTCGTGAACCAATGCCGCACCGCCCGCCAGACGGGCCGGGCTCTTCACGAACGCCAGGTAGTAGAACAGGATGTTTTTCAGGTCGGCAAACTGCCCGCTCGGGCGGTAATAGTTGAAGAGCCCCTCCTGCTGCGAGGTCACGAGCGCGAAGCTGCCGTTGCGTTGTACCGGCGCTTCGGAGGCACGACGGACCACATAGATGCCGCGATAACGGGTGATGTGGTTCCACAGCACCTCGATGCCATCCTTGGGCACCGGGAACGGCACACCGCCATAGGCATCGTCAAAACCGGTGCCGCCATCGAGCAGCTTGGCCGAGGTCGCGTTTTTCAAGGTGTTGTCATACAGCCACTGCGGCGCCGCGCCCGAGCGGCGAGAGGGATAGACCGGCATCTGGAAGGTGTCGGGGTAGCTGTTGAACAGTGCGATCTGACCTGGGCTGAGGTGGGCCTTGTACTGTTCAAGGTTGGCCTTGGTGATGGTGAACAGGGGCTTGTCCGCCGCATACGGGTCCAGGTGATGCTGGCCCGGCTTGTAGCCCGCCGGTGCCTGGGTGATGCCGCCGTTCCAGGCCGGAATGGTCCCGGCCGCATTGCCGGCACGCTCGGCCCCCAGCGGCGTCAGCGTGGTCTTCAATTGCTCGGCCTGCTGGGGCGAGATCGCGGCCAGCGCGTTGCCGGCGGCCAGGCTCAGGAGCAGCGCCAGCGTGGTCTTGGTCAGTTGTGGAAGGTCAAACATGGACGTTCTCCGAAATACAAAAACCTGTGGGAGCGGGCTTGCTCGCGAAGAGGGCGGCACATCCAGCACAGATGTCGCCTGATACACCGCTTTCGCGAGCAAGCCCGCTCCCACAATGGGTCTGCGTGTAGCAATCAAAGGAAGTACTTGAGGTTGAAGCCGACGTTGTCGCGGTCACGCAGGCCGTTGTCCTGCCCACCGCCGTAGAACTCGGTGTATTGCAGCTCGGCCTCCAGCTTGTTCTGGTAGTTGGCCTTGATCCCCAGGGTGTAGGCCTTGCGGCCCTCGATGATGTTGCCCGCCTGGTAGCTGTTGCCCTTGAAGTCATCCTTGTAGACGACATAAGGCGAGACGTTGACCCCGGCATACACGTCGTTCCAGGTGCCGTTGAGCATCGCGGTGTAGCTGTAGGAGTTGCGGTTGACCTGATCGCTGCGTTCGCCGCCGGACACATAGGAAAAGTTACCGGTGCCAGCGTAGTAACGGGTACTGCCGTCATAAGCGGTGTATTGCAGGCTGCTGCCACGCAGGTGCTCGGACGCCAGCTCGAATACGCCGAACATCGAGTCGAATGACAGGCTCGGGCCAAAGTTGTAAATGGTGCCCATGGACGCGTTGAACGCTTCCACCCGCTCGGCGTTATTGATCTGGCTGTCGAGCGTGACCTGCTGCCCGCCGATGTTGATGGTCTGGCCGCCTGCCGCTGCGGCGGCGCCGTTGGCCAGGTCGCCGATCAGGTCGTTGGTGGCGGCGACCCCGATGGGCAGGTTCGGCCGATAGGCCACTTCACCGAAAACCGACGCCTGGCCCAGGGTGGTGTTGAAACTGAAGCCGTACATGCGGATGTCTTCGGCGTAGCGCCGATGCGCCTGAATATTGCCCAGCACATCCATGGTCGCCAGGCCGTTGGCCAGTTGCCCCGCCTGGCTGCCGGCAACACCGGCCAACAGGTTGGTCAGGGCGTTCATGTCGATGCCCTTGTACCCACCCAGATCGGCGGAAATGGTCGGTTCCTTGGCGTGGTAGTTGACCATGTACAACCCGAACTCGGTGCTGTTGAGCTCTTCTACGATGTAGCGAAAAGCGAAACCGAACTGGCCGTCGTTGCGCGCGTTGTAATCCTTGCCGACCGAGGCCACTTTGACGGTGTTGCCAAAGGCCGGGGTGACCCCGTTGGCGTACAGGCCGGTGGTGCTCAGGGCCTGGCTGAGCAGCGGGTTGTTGCCCAGCGCGCTGTACAGATCGATCACGTTGCCGAAGCCAGGCACCGGGGTGTCCAGGGCGGTACCGGTAAAGTTGTTGTAGGCGGTGTTGCCGCCGTCGGCGAACAGGTCCGTCTGCGAGTAGAACGTGCCGACCGGGTCGATGCGGGTTTCCTTCCAGTTCGTCTGGTAAAAGCTTTCCATGGTCAGGCTGTCGGTCAGGCCGATGTTGAAGCTCAGCGCTTCCACCGGCACCAGCACTTCCTTGACTTCGGCCCCGGGCAAACGGTATTTGGCCGCGTCCACCGGGTTGGTGGTGTTGACCCCGCCACGGTAGAAAATCCCCTCACCCCAGTTGAACACCTGGCGCCCGACACGGGCCGTGACTGGCATCTGCGCAACGTCCCAGTTGCCATATAGGTAGGCATCGAGCATCTCCACCCGGCTGCCGGCGATATCGCGGGTCTGGTCAGTAAAGTGGTCGTCCTGCGGGAAACTCTGACTGGGTTGCGACGGGTTGTTGTTACGGTAGTAATCGTTGCGCTTGTCCATCAATTGGGTGTCATAGAACGCGGTGCCGCGCACGAACATCCCGTAGTTCTGATAGTTGGCCTCGAGCTCCGAGGTGATCTTGTACACCTCGGAAACCAGCCCGGTGTCGAAGTTGCGATTGCCGTCGTTGGTGTTGACGTCGTCGTTGTTTTTGTCCCGGCCCTGGACCCGCCACAAGCGGCCATAGGACAAGGTACTGTCGAATGAACCGGTGATCTGGTTGTCCAGCACGCTGAACTCCTTGGCCTGCACGCCGTCGACCGCGCACAGTTGCAGCAGCCCTGCCAGGCCCACGCCGGGAAGCGCCGCGCCAGACAGGCGAAATCGAGTGCTCATGATCCGTTCCTCTTTCCCTGGTTTTATTGTTTTTGTGTTCTGAAAATGTGGCTGCGATGGCTATGGCGCCAATCCCGCACGGGCGTAAATCCGGCTGTGGGCGCCGAAATTTCCCAGCAGTTTGAATAGCTGCCGGTTGAGTGCCGGATGGTCGAAGTCTTCGCGCTGCAGCTGATTAGCGCTGCTGAAATCGCTGGTGATCGGTGCCGTGTCCAACCACTGGCCGATGGCTTCATCAAACGCCGCGGATTCGTCGACGGACTCGGCACTCACCACTTCACGCAGGTAGTCCACCGAGTACGGCGGATAACGGCCGTCCTGTGCAGAGTCGGTATAAGCGTCGAGCATCGGGTGTGCATGGCCGGCGCGCAGCAGGCGACGAAGCCAGGTCGACTGATACTTCTCCACTTCCATGTGTCGGGTGGCGACCCGTTCGATGGCGGCATGTTTGTCCGCATCGAAGCCGGCCAGGGCCTTGCCTTCCAGCACCAGCAGGCTCGCCAGTTCGACACCGGGCAGCGGCTTGGCGTGATAAGGCTGGGTCAGATCCTGAACGTGGTGCAGGCCCCAACCGAGAAATCGATAGCCCCAATAAGAATGGCCAGTGGCAAACGCCAGTCGCGCCAAACCCATGTACTGGTAGGCGCGCCAGTCCGGCCAGCTGCGCTGAAGAAACCCGGCAGCGGCGTACACCACCGGGCTTTCATGGAAGAAGCCCATATGGAACGGCGCCTGGGAGCTGTACTGAAACCGGGCGTCGCCGAAAGGCTGCGGGCCGAAGCCGTACAACGCGCCGACTTCGCCGGGGTTGTCACTGAACAGGTTGATGTCGTGGCCGTAATCCGGCTCATCGGCGGCGCTGGCCAACACGGCCAGGGGCGCGACTTGTTCGTGGTCCGCGACAACGATGAAGCGCTGGCGATTCCACGGTGAAAGCGTCTGTTGCACCATGACTTGTTCGGCCTTGAGGTGTTCACGCTCGGGCAGATCCTTGCCCGGCATCGGCTGGATGACCATCGCCAGATGAATCCCGGGGTTGATGCGCAGTGCGGTGAGGAAGTCGTGGCGCAGATTGTCCCCAGGCACGACGGGCAATCGCAGGTTGTCGGGGCGCGGCGGGTATTGGGCGAAGTGCTCGCGGGCGAAGCGCTCCTGCTCATCGAGCAGCGCACTCACGGCCTGGTATTGCTGCGAAAGAAACTGTTCCAGCGGCTCGACTTCGACCTGCGGTGCATCACGCAAGGCCGGCAAATCCTGCAACGCCAGGTAGCTGCCCACCGTATGGTTCGACCAGCCCCAGGCTGTGGGGGCCGTTGCACAAAGCAGCAACAGGAGGAATGTCAGCTTCATTGCTTGGTTCTTATTGGATGTGCTGTGGGGGTTGAGCCTAACAACCGACCCTGCCCCTGACACTGTCCAATCTCACCAGAAAAGGTCTCCGATAGCGCCACATGAGGTGACATGAAATCACCCCCGGACATTGTAGGAGTGAGCCTGCTCGCGATAGCGGTGGGTCAGCCAACAGTTACTTTGACTGACACACCGCTATCGCGAGCAAGCTCGCTCCCACAGGGTTCCCGGGTGTTTTCCTAAGCGGGGTAACCGGTAATTTTGCGGATGCTCTGGTACAGCGGCTTGAGCTGTCGATACATGCGCAGGTAGACCTCTTTGTACAGTCGCTCATAGATCTGCTGCGCCTCGGGTTGCGGCATGAATACCGCACCGACCCGGGTCATGGCGGCCATCGCCGTGGGGAAATCCGCGTGCAGCCCCAGCCCCACCGCGCAGCAAATGGCCGCGCCCAGGCCGGACGCTTCATAGACATGCGGACGCTCGGCCGGCAGGCCGAAAATGTTCGCCGTAAGTTGCATCGCGGCATCACTCTGGGAGCCACCTCCGGCGACGCGCAAGCGCGTGATGGAGACCCTCGAACGTTTCTCGATCTTCTCCATGCCCTGACGCAAGGCATACGCCAGACCTTCGAGGATCGCCCGGTAAATGTGTGCGCGGGTATGCACGTCGCCGAAGCCGATCATCGCGCCCTTGGCTTCGACACCCGGCTCGCGGATACCGGGCGACCAGTAGGGTTGCAGCATCAACCCCATGGAGCCCGGCGGCACGGCGTCGACCAGCGCATCGAAGAGTTGCTCGGGCTCCACACCCTGGGCTTTGGCCTGCTGCATTTCCCGCAGACCGAACTCGTTCTTGAACCAGCTGACCATCCAGTAGCCGCGATAAATCATCACCTCGCAGTTGTATTGATCCGGTACCGCAGACGGGTAAGGCGGAATCAACGGAACGATTTCCAGGTAGCGCGACCGGGTGCTGGTGATCGTCGCCGTGGTGCCGTAGGAAAGGCACACGGTGCCTGGGTCGACGACGCCGGAACCCACGACTTCGCAGGCCTTGTCGGCACCTGCGGCGATCAGCGGCAGCCCCTCGGGAATGCCGGTGTGGCGGCTGGCCTCGGCGCTGATGTAGCCGAGGGTTTCACCGGGCTTGTGCAGGCTCGGAAGTTGTTCGGGACGCACCGCCAGCGCCTGCCATTTCCAGTCGGCGGGGGCGGCCCAGCGCAAGCGCTTGAAGTCGAACGGCAGGTAACCGACGCAACAGCCCACCGAATCGACAAAGCGCCCACACAGGCGATGGGTGAGAAACCCCGAGAGCAGCAAAAACTTGTCGGTCGCCGCCCAGACCTCAGGCTGGTGGCGGGCGATCCAGTTGGCCTCGGCCTGGGCGCGAAAGTAGTCCACTGTGGCTTGCGCGCCGACCAGTTTGAACAGCCAGCCCCACGGTCCCTTGATGCCGCCCTTGACTTCGGCCTGGCGTTGATCGAGCCACAGGATCGCCGGGCGCAGCGCCTTGCCCTGGGCATCGACGTTGATCACCGTGCCGCGCTGGGTGGTCAGGGATACACCGGCGATCTGTGAGCGATCGATGCCGGTTTGCTGCCACAACTGCTGGCAGGCCTCACCCAGTTTTGCCCAGTAATACTCCGGGTCCTGTTCGGCCCAGCCGGGTTGAGTCGAATAATAGGCCTGCAACTCGACCTTGCCTTTGCCCAGCAGATTGCCCTGCAGGTCGAAGAGCAGCGCGCGCACGCTCTGGGTGCCATTGTCGATGGCCAACAGGTAACGCTTGTTCGGGTGGTTATCCATGGAGCTCTCTTCAATGGGCATCAATGCGCGGCATCCGGCAAACCATGATGGCGTTGCCACAACGCCCGATAACGCTGTAATTCCTGCTGCCAATGCTCATCGTCCCAACCCAGTCGCGGTTGGCAGAGTTGGCGAATGGCAGCGAAGTAATCCTCGCCACCGCGCGGCAGCAACAGGCCCAGGCGGGTTCGGCGCAGCAACAGGTCATCCAGGTGCAAGACCATTTCCCCATCGCAGGCAACGGCCAGCTCCGCCCACAAGGTGTCAGTGCCGCCGACGGTGTCGTGGCCGAGTTCCGCGATCAGTTGCGCCAGCCTCGGCAGGTCACGGCCATGCCGCCCGGCCAGTCGTCGCCACTGGCTGACGCTGAGCCCAGGGATCGCCAGCGGCGGCACGACGGCAAACACCGGTGCGGCGTCATCAACGAACGGACGATCGAGCATGGTTGCGCAGGCCTTGAGTACTTCAATCGCCTGCGGGCGAAAGGTGGTCAGCTTGCCGCCGGCCAGGGTCACGCAACCAGGCTCCTGCCACAGCACATGCTCACGGGTTTCATTCGACGGCTTGTCTTGATGCTCACCCGCCGCACTGCCCACCACCGGGCGCACGCCCGACCAGGTCGACAGCACATCGGCGGCGACCACCTCGGCCTGGGGGAACTGTTGGCTGCAGGCCGCCAGCAGATAGTCGAGCTCATCAAAGCTGATGCTCGCGCTCTGGTCCAGATCGCCGTGATGATCGAGGTCCGTGGTGCCGACCACCGTGGCACCCTCCCAAGGGAAAACGAACACCGGTCGACGGTCGCGCTCGTGCAGAAAGGTGAAGGCTTGCGCCACTGGCAGGCGCCAGCCCGGCAACAGCAAATGACTGCCACGCAACGGCCGCAACTGGCGAGGGGCATCGGGCAGGCGCAAGCGCTCGGCCCACGCGCCGGTGGCCACGGCCAGCGCACCACAACGCAATGTCAGTAACCCGCCCCCTTCGCAGTCTTCGACCTGAACCCCGCAAACGCGCCCCTCTTCACGCAGCAATTGCTGTACGCGCACGCCGTTGAGCACCACGGCGCCATCGGCCCGGGCCTCGCCCAATACACGCATCACCAGACGGGCATCATCGGTCAGCGCATCGACAAAACAGGTGCCGCCCAGCAGGTCATCTTCCTTCACCCCGGGCGCCAGATAACGCAGTTGTTGCGCGTCATGGAAGTGATGGCTGCGTCGCCCGGCCAATGCGTCATAGATGGACAGCAAACCACCCAGCACCCGCGGTCCGGGAAAACCGCCACGGTAATGCGGCATCATGAAACTCATCGGCTCCACCAGCCCCGGCGCCTCGTCGAGCAGGCGCTGGCGTTCGCGGACTGAGTCGCGGGTCAGGCGCCACTGGCCCTTGGCGATGTAGCGCAAGCCGCCATGGACCATTTTCGAGGAGCGGCTGGAGGTGCCCCAGGCGAAATCGCGCTGCTCCAACAGCAGGCAACGCCACTCTCGGCGCGCGGCTTCGCGCAGGATACCGGCGCCGCTGATGCCGCCACCGATGACGATCAGGTCCCAGGTTTCATCCGCCAGCGTCGGCAGCACTCGCTGTCGCCACGCCGCGTTCCAGTCCAGGCTCATGGCCGTCACTCCTGCAACAGCGTGCCAGGGTTCAGTCGCCCGGCCGGATCAAAGTGCCGACTCAGTGCCTGCAGGGTGTCCATCGCCAGCGCGCCCTTCTCCCGCCGCAGGTACGGCGCGTGGTCCTTGCCCACGCCATGCTGGTGACTGATGGTGCCGTGGTTGTCGACGATGGTCTGGCTGGCCGCCTGCTTGAGCGCCTGCCAGCGCGCCAGGGTGGCGGGGTAGTCGGCCGCCGGGCGAAACACATAGGTGGTGTAGATGCTCGATCCTTCGCCATAGACATGGGAAAGGTGGGTGAAGACATGCACCCGCTCGCCTTCGGCAGCCAAGGCGTCGCGCAGGCTGTTTTCGATCAGCGTGAGCAGGTTATCGACGTTGCTCCAGTCAGTGGCGGTTTCCAGGGTGTCCACCACGTAACCGGCGCTCCACAGGTTTTCCCGCAGGTAGGGAAAACGAAAACGGTTCTGCGCCCACTTCTTGCCGAGCAAGGTGCCGGTAAACACCCCGCCGAACGCCTTGAGGTGCTGCCGGGCCTGACGCAGGGACAGCGCATTTTGTCGACGATTGCCGGTAACACCGAACGTCAGCAGGCATTTGCCCGCACCGGCGCCGCGCAGGGCCAGGTACTTTTCCAGCCAGGCGATCTGCTGCGGGTGACCGGCCAGCGCCAGCTGGGTTTCGGTTTCCACCGCGTTGGACAGACGCAGCATCGACAGCGGTACCCGCGCCTGGGCCAACTGGCGGATGGCTTGCAGCGCCTTGGGCCAATCGGGCAGAAACACACCATAGAAACGCTCATCGGCGGGCAGAGCACTGACCCGTACCTTCACCTCGGAAATGATCCCGAAGCGGCCCTCACAGCCCAACACCACCTCGCGCAGATCGGGCCCGGCCGCCGAGGCCGGAAAGGAGGGAATGTCCAAAGGTCCGGCAAAGGTTTCCAGGGTCCCGCCGGCGAACAGTTGCTCGATCCGCCCATAGCGCAGCGACTGCTGGCCACTGGAGCGGCTGGCGACCCAACCACCCAGGGTCGACAGCTCCCACGACTGCGGGAAGTGCCCCAGGGTGTAACCATGGGCGCGCAACTGACTTTCCACCTGCGGTCCGCTGGTGCCAGGGCCGAAGGTGGCCATCAGGCTCTGTTCGTCGAGGTCCAGCAGGCGATTCATGCGGGCCAGGGAAACCGTCACCACCGGCCGTGCGGAACTCGGCGGGTTGATGTGACCGGCCACCGAGGTGCCGCCGCCATAAGGAATCAGGCACAGGTCCTGTTCATGGGCGAGCAACAATAACCGGCGAATCTGTTCAGCGTTCACGGGATAGGCCACGGCGTCGGGATAATTCCCCAACGCGCCTTCACGCAACGCCAGCCAGTCCGGCAGGCTCTGCCCTCGCGCATGCAGCAAACGATCATGGGCATCCACGCTGTACAGGAAGTGTTGCTGCAACCGCGACGGGGGCACGCGGGCCAATGCTGTCTCAAGCGTCGCATCGGGCAGCGCTCGACCGTCTCCCACCCGCTGGGCGAGAAAACTCGCGCCCTGGGCCGGCAGTTCGACCACCGTGGTTGCATCTCCCCAGCCGTTCCAGCGTCGCATGCGTGTGTCCTTTTGCGGTTCTGATCAGTGATATTTCAGGCCCCCATACTAGTCAGCCGCCGAAAAGTGTCACGGTCGCATCCGGCCAGTTCGAGTAGCCAATTGAGTCAAACGTCGCGCAGGCGTCAGCCATTTACTTTAGCCGTGGTTTCAAATTACCTTTCAGGGCATTCATCCGCGCACGCGGGCCTTGATCAAAGGAATACGATCATGCAATCCCTGGGCTTCACTTCAGTTCCGCCGCTGCTCAAATACCTGCGTCATGCCGAACAACTGGGCATGGCCATCGAGCCTGCGTTGGCGGCTGCCGGGTTGCAGGCACAGCAGTTGAGTGACAACAGCCTGCGGTTGCCAGGTGAAGCCCATGAACGGCTGCTCGACTATTTCTGCGAACACTCGGGCGATGCGTTGTTCGGTCTCAACGCCGCGCGTTTTGTGTTGCCCAACTCCTGGAGCGTGCTGGGTTACATCACCATGAACTGCGCGACACTGGGCGACGCCATGAGCCGCATCATGCCGTTCGAGAAGCTGGTGGGAGACATGGGCGTCAGCCGCGCCGAGGTGCAGGGCAGCGACGTGCACCTGATCTGGACATGCCGCCATCAACGCCCGCGAATTCGCCGACACCTGGTGGAAAACGTGCTCGGTTCCTGGCTGCAATACGCGCGCTGGATCGCCGACACGCAAATGTCACCGGCTGCCGTCTGGCTGGAACATGCCTGTCCGGCCGACACGACGCTGGCACAGTACGAGCAGTTCTTCGACTGTCCGGTACTGTTCGACCAGCCTTATTCGGCGCTGATTGTCCCATTGCCGTATTTGCAGTTGCCATTGCGACAGGCCGATGCGCAATTGCTGCGCACCCTGGAAGAACATGCCCAGGGGTTGATGGCCACACTGGAGGACGCTTCGCTGGAACAGCGGGTCAAAAGCATCCTGCGAAAATTGCTCAAGGAAGGTCTGCCGCGCAAGGAGCAGGTGGCCGAGCATCTCGCGGTGTCAGTGCGCACGCTGCAACGCCAACTGCATCAGGCCGGTACGTCGTACCAGCAGATCCTCGATGACCTGCGCCAGGAACTGGCCGAGCATTACCTGCTCAACAGCACCCTGCCGATCCAGGACATCGCCCAGTACCTGGGTTTCACCGAACCCCGCTCGTTTCACCGCACGTTCAAAAGCCGACGCGGGATGCCGCCCGGCGAGTTTCGCCAAACCCACCGGGTGCCGAACGAAGGCTGAAGGCTTAAACCTGAGGAGCTGAAGGCTCAGAGGCTGATCGCGTTGGTGAACACCAACCGATTGCCGAACGGGTCGGCGATGGTCATGTCCTGGCTGCCCCAGGGCATGGCCTGAATCTGCGGATGGGAAAACCTGTATTGCTTGGCCAACAGTTGCTGCTGAAACTTCTCCAGCTCATCCGTCTCGATCCGCAGCGCAGACCCCGGTGTGCTGTCGCCATGGTGTTCGGACAAGTGCAGCACACATTCGCCACGGGAGATTTGCAGGTACAGCGGGTAATTCGCTTCGAATCGATGCTGCCAGTCGATCTTGAACCCCAGGAAATCGACGTAGAACTCCACTGCCTTGGCTTCGTCGAAAATACGCAGGATCGGAGTTGTTTTGCCGAAGCTCATCGGGTTGCTCCCTGTAGGAGCGAGCCTGCTCGCGATGGTCGTTAACGATAACGCGTTTTGACTGGCTAAACGCGGCGCCTTTGACTCCATCGCGAGCAGGCTCGCTCCTACATGATTGAACAGCGTTAGGTTGTCGGGTTTGATAACAGTCCTTCGGCGCGGAAATGCCATTCTTTAGTTTCAAAGTGCCATCACTGTGACGCAGTCCTCGAAACTCACTGAAAACCCGTGCGCAAATCCCCTTCCCGGGCCAAAAACCGTCCTTCCCTGCGCCCGTTGGCCTGGCCATCACGGAAACTCAACACTCCGTTGATCCATACCCCTTCAATGCCCTCCGCCGCTCGCTGTGGGTCGTTGAAGTCGGCGACATCACGAATGGTCGCCGGGTCGAACAACACCAGGTCCGCCCAATGGCCTTCGCGTATTTCACCGCGCGCCTTCAAGCCGAAGCGCGCCGCCGACAGCCCGGTCATTTTGTGCACGGCGGTGTGCAGCGGGAACAGTCCCACGTCGCGGCTGAAATGTCCGAGCACCCGAGGGAATGCGCCCCACAAGCGTGGGTGCGGAAACGGATCTTCCGGCAAGCCGTCGGAGCCGACCATCGACAGCGGATGCGCGAGGATCCGACGGACATCCGCCTCATCCATTCCGTAGTACACCGCACCGGCCGGTTGCAGTTGGCGAGCGGCCTCCAGCAACGGCAGATTCCATTCGGCGGCGATGTCCATCAGGTCGCGGCCGCCCATCTGCGGATGCGGGGTCGACCAGGTGATGGTGATGCGGTGGGCATCGGTCACCTGCTTGAGGTCCAGGGTCGAAGAGCTCGCGGCGTAGGGATAACAGTCGCACCCCACCGGGTGGGTCTTCGCTGCCTCTTCGAGGGACGCCAGCAGCTGTGGACTACGCCCCCAGTTACCGGCGCCGGCGCATTTGAGGTGAGAGATGATCACTGGGCTTTGCGCATGGCGACCGATACGGTACGCCTCGTCCATGGCCTCCAGCACCGGTTCGAATTCGCTGCGCAAATGGGTGGTATAGACCGCCCCGAACGCGGTCAATTCTTCGGTCAGTTGCATCACTTCATCGGTCGATGCCGAGAAGGCGCTGGCATAGGCAAGGCCGGTGGACAGGCCCAGGGCGCCGGCCTCGAGGCTTTCGCGCAGTTGCTCGCGCATGGCGCTGATTTCATCGGCCGTGGCGGTGCGTAACAGGTCGTCCAGATGATTGCTGCGCAACGCCGTATGACCGACCAGCGCGGCAACGTTCAACGTGGTGTTCGCCGCTTCGACGGCCACGCGGTAGTCGCGGAAGGTCGGATAAACGAACGCAGCGGCAGTGCCCAGCAGGTTCATCGGGTCCGGCGGATCGCCGCGCAAGCTCACTGGCGAGGCACTGATCCCGCAGTTGCCGACGATGACCGTGGTCACGCCCTGGCTGAGCTTGGGCAGCATCTGCGGCTGACGAATCACCACGGTGTCGTCATGGGTGTGCACGTCGATGAAACCCGGCGCCAGCACATGGCCTTGCGCGTCGATTTCCTCGCTGGCACGGGCATCGCGCAAGTCGCCGATACGCTCGATGCGCCCGTTGAAAATGGCCACGTCGGCGGAGTAACCGGGGCTGTTGCTGCCGTCGATGATCAGGGCGTTGCGAATCAGCGTGTCGTACTGCATGTCAGTCTCCCAGCGGCAAGTGATCGTCGCCGCCGCGGTATTCGTCCAGGGCGAGTTTGATCCGCCGCAGACGTTCTTGATTGTCTTCAGGATTGGCCAGGGCCAGCTCGGTGGCGAGCACATCGATGGCCAGCAGCATGCCGTAGCGCGCTGCCGTGGGTTTGTAGATGAACGAGGTTTCGGCGCTTTGCAGGGGCAGGACGATGTCGGCCAGTTGCGCCAGGGGCGAATCTGCCCGGGTGATGGCCAGAATGCCTGCGCCATAGTTGCGCGCCAGCTCCACCGTTTCAATCAGCTCCGGGGTGATCCCGGTCAGCGAGCAGACAATCACCACGTGTTCAGCGCTGAGGCTGGCGGCGGTGACGCGCATCATCACCGCATCGTGGCACACCGCAATCGGATAGCCGAGGCGCACCAGGCGCACTTGCAGTTCATCGCTGCACAGGGTCGAGCAGCCACCCATGCCGAAAGCGTGGATCATGCGCGCCTTGCCCAGCAGTTTCACCGCATCGGCGAAACGCGACTCATCGAACGCGGCCAGGTGCTGACGCAAGGTCGACTCGATGTCGCCCACGATCTGCCCGTAGAACGCCGACTGCTCGGGCGTGCCCGCCGGGTCGAGAAACCGGCTGCCGACGCCGCTGGCCTGGGCCAGTTGCAAGCGCAAGTCACGCAGGTCCTTGCAGCCGACCGTACGGGCGAACCGCGACAGCGTAGCGCTGCTGACCTCCGCCCGCAGCGCCAGCTCATCGAGACTGGCGGAGGCGGCAAATCCTACGTCGTCGAGCATCAGGCGGGCGATACGCCCTTCACCGGCGCTGAAGGAGTCCTGACGGGCGCGGATCTGGTAGAGGATGTCCATGCAAGTGGCTCCGGCTAAATCAGGTAAGAAAGGCCAACGGTCAGGCCGAAGGCGACGACCGAGATCAACGTCTCGAGCACGGTCCAGGTCTTGAAGGTCTGGGTCACTGTCATGTTGAAGTATTCCTTGATCAACCAGAAACCACCGTCGTTGACGTGGGAAAAGATAACCGACCCGGCGCCAGTCGCCAGCACCAGCAACTCCGGATGGGGATAACCCAGACCAATGGCCACTGGCGCGACCACGCCTGAAGCGGTGGTCATGGCCACAGTGGCAGAACCGGTGGCGATACGCATCAGCGCGGCAAACAGCCAGCCCATCAACAGCGGCGACAAATGAAATTCGTGGGCCAGGCCGACGATCTGGTCGGTGACGCCGGCGTCCACCAGAATCCGGTTCAAACCACCGCCGGCGCCTACCAGCAAGGTGATGCTCGCAGTCGGCGCCAGGCATTCGTTGGTGAACTTGAGGATCGATTCACGGTTGAAGCCCTGGGCCAGGCCGAGGGTCCAGAAACTCAACAAGGTGGCCAGCAACAGCGCGATCACCGAGTTGCCGATGAACAGCAGGAACTGATTGAAACCACTGCCCGGCGTAGAAATCAGATTGGCCCAGCCACCGATCAGCATCAGCACCACCGGCAACAGGATGGTCGCCATGGTGATGCCGAAACCCGGCAGGCTGTCGCGCGGCTCACGCTCCAGGAACTGGCGTTCCAGCGGGTTTTCCGCCGGCAACTGAATGCGCGGCACGATGAATTTGGCGTACAGGGGACCTGCGATGATCGCCGTCGGAATGCCGATCAGGATCGCGTACATCAACGTCTGCCCCACCGACGCCTGATACACCTGCACCGCCAACATCGCCGCCGGGTGCGGCGGTACCAGCGCATGCACCACCGAAAGCCCGGCGACCATCGGCAAGCCGACCATCAGGATCGAGACGCCAACCCGCCGCGCCACGGTAAAGGCAATCGGTACCAGCAAGACGAAACCGACTTCGAAGAACAGCGGCAACCCCACCAGAAACGCGATGGTCACCATCGCCCAATGCGCGTTCTTCTCGCCGAAGCGGTCGATCAAGGTCCGCGCCACCTGCTCGGCGCCACCGGACTCGGCCATCATCTTGCCGAGCATGGTGCCCAACGCCACTACCAGCGCAATGTGCCCCAAGGTCTTGCCGACCCCGGCCTCGTACGCCCCCACCACACCGGACGGCGGCATGCCCGCCACCAGCGCCAGGCCGATGGAAATCAGGGTGATGACAATGAACGGGTTGAGCCGGTAACGGGCGATCAGAACGATCAGTGCAATGATGGCGATGGCGGCATACACCAGCAGCCAATAGCCGAAGGACAGGGTCATGCGGTACTCCTCGAGAGGGTCACGTCGAAATATTTGTGAAACTCTTAAAACATTTCGGAAGGTGATTTTCAAACGAGGTGAAAGTAATTTTCGTGCAGAGGTAAGGCGTGTCGCGCAGAGGTATGAGTTGTCGCAAATAATGAAAATCAGGCAGGCGGATTTTCATCGCGCCTGCCTGTTTGATTTCAGTCGTGCTGCATCCGGGCACGCTTGAGCAATTTCTTGCAACGCTCGGACAAATGCAGCACCCGCAGGTGCTTGCCGGCCTTGGTGTAGCGCTCGCGCAAGGTGCCCAGTGCAGCGATGGCCGAGTAGTCGACAAAGCTCAGGTGCTGACAATCAAGTGTCACTTGCGCCGGGTCATTGGCCGGATCGAACTGATTGAGGAAGGGTGTGGTCGAGGCGAAGAACAGCGTGCCATGCACCCGGTACAGCTTGCTGCCGTCGGTTTCCAGATGACTGTCGGCGTACAGCTGCCGGGCCTGCTGCCAGGCGAAATTGAGCGCCGCGATGATGATCCCGCAGAGCACTGCCATTGCCAGATCGGTGAAAACGGTAATCACCGTCACCGCGATGATCACCAGCACGTCGTTCAACGGCACCTTGTTCAGCACCCGCAACGAAGCCCAGGCGAAGGTCTGTTGCGACACCACGAACATCACCCCCACCAGCGCGGCCAGCGGAATGCGCTCGATCAGCGGCGACAGAAACAGGATGAACAGCAGGATCGACACCCCCGCCACCACCCCGGACAAACGCCCGCGACCGCCGGAGCTGAGGTTGATCACGGTCTGGCCGATCATGGCGCACCCGCCCATGCCGCCGAACGCACCGGACACCAGATTCGCCGCCCCCAGCGCCACGCACTCGCGATCCGGGTAACCACGACTTTCGGTGAATTCGTCGGTGAGGTTCAGGGTCAACAGGGTTTCCAGCAACCCGACCAGCGCCATCACGATCGCGTAGGGCGCGATGATGCGCAGGGTGTCCAGGTTCCACGCAATGTCCGGCAGCGCCAGCGTCGGCAAGCCACCGGCAATGTGCGCCATGTCGCCCAGGGTGCGGGTCGGCAGGCCAAGCAGATACACCGCCAGGCCCACGCCGAGAATCGCCACCAGCGCCGGTGGCACCGTACGGGTCAGGCGCGGCATCACATAGACAACGGCCATGGTCACCGCGACCAGCCCGAGCATCATGTACAGCGGCGTACCGCTCAACCAGGCCTCACCGTTCTTGAAGTGCTCCAGTTGCGCCAGGGCAATGACGATCGCCAGGCCGTTGACGAAACCGAGCATCACCGGGTACGGCACCATACGCACCAGCTTGCCGAGCTTGAGCAGCCCGAACGCGATCATGATCAACCCGCCCAGCAACACCGTGGCCAGCAGATACTGCACACCGTGTTGCACCACCAGCGCGACGATCACCACGGCCATCGAGCCTGCCGCGCCGGACACCATGCCCGGTCGCCCACCGAACAGCGCGGTCAGGGTGCAGATGATGAACGCGCCATAGAGCCCCATCAATGGATTGAGATGGGCCACCAGCGCGAAAGCGATGCACTCGGGCAACAGGGCGAAGGAAGTGGTGAGTCCGGCCAGAACATCGGCACGTAGACGTTTTGCTTTCATTGGGAACCGCACACAGGGAGAGACGAAAAAGAGTGTGCGGATGTTACGGAAATGCAGTCAGACCGACCAGTTGTTGTGCCTGCGCAAACGCCATCGCGAGCAAGCTCGCTCCCACAGGTTTTGTGTCATTCACGAAATGGGCGAACAACACAGTACCTGTGGGAGCGTGGCTTGCCCGCGAAGAACGATAACGCGGTCTGAAGCAAGCTCAGCCCCTCTCGTCATTGCGCAGCAATCACGAATCAACCCTTGAAGTCTGCGCTCGCATAATCCGCCAACTTGCCCTGGATGAAGTCAAGGAAGCACTGAATGCGCAGGGCCAGTTGCGAGTTGCGGTAGTACACCGCGTTGATCGGCTGGCGATAACCGCTGTTGAACTCGGCCAGCAACACCTTCAAGCGTCCGGCACGAATGTCTTCGATGGTCATGAAATGCGACAGGCTGGCGATGCCTTGCCCGTCCAGTGCGAGATGGCGGATGGTTTCGCCGCTGGAAGCACTGATCGACGCCTGGATCGGCCAGCGATCGCCATGCACATAACGCAGCGGCCATTGGTTGAGGCCTTCGTTCTGGGTGAACCCCAGCAGCGTATGGTGGGCCAGGTCAGCCACGGCTTGCGGTGTGCCATGCTTTTCCAGGTACGCCGGGCTGGCGACGATGTGCAGCGGGCTGCAACCCAGGGAGCGGGCATGCAGCGTCGAGTCGGTCAGGGTGCCAATGCGAATGGCGATGTCGGTACTCTGCTCCAGCAGGTCGATGATCAAATCGTTGCTGTTGAGTTCGAGCTGGATGTCGGGGTAGAGCCGGCGGAATTCATCGATGTAGGGCACGATGGCGTGCAGCATGAACGGTGATGCCGCGTTGATGCGCAAACGCCCGGACGGCGTTTGCTGGCGTGAGGACAGGCGCTCTTCGAGCTCATCCATCTGATCGAGAATCCGCTTGGCGTGTTCGAAGAAGTACTTGCCCTCTTCGGTCAGGTCCATGCGCCGCGTGGTGCGGTTGATCAACGTGGTGTCGAGCTTGGCCTCCAGCCGCGACAGCGTACGACTGACCGCCGAAGGCGTTTGCCCGACCTGCTCGGCCGCCGCAGAAATCGACCCGCATTCAATCACGCAGACGAAAACCTGCAACTCATCGGATCTGGCTTTCACGTGTGTCCCTTATCGATAGTCCTGCGCCGCCCTATTGTGCAGAGAAAATCCATTGTGGCGAGGGGGCTTGCCCCCGTTGGTGCGCGAAGCGGACCCAAAACCGGTGCGCACGCAGGTTCAGATAAACTGCGTATATCGATTTTACGACGGCTTCGCCGCCGAACGGGGCGGTGCGGCGTTCCGACAAGCCCCCTCGCCACAAAAGCCCGCACACAAACTCAAGCTTTCGATACTAGCTGACAGTTACGCCTTGAGACCAAACACCTCTGCCAAATGCTGCTCATAGCGCGCCACGTCGCCGTCGATGTTTGGGCGTTTCATCACGTCCACGCACAGGAACGTCGGCAAACCGGTCATGCCCAGGAACTCGTTGGCCTTGTGGAACGGGAAGTACACCGCGTCCACGCCTTTGGCTTCGAAGAAATCGGTCGGGTCGTCGAAGGCCTGCTGCGGGGCGTTCCAGGTCAGCGACAACATGTATTGCTTGTCGTGAATCAGGCCGCCGCTGCCGTACTTCTGCGACGCGTCCGAACGGGTGCGACCGTCGCTGGCATAGAGGCTGCCATGGCCTTCGGTGAAGACTTCATCAACGTACTTTTTCACGGTCCACGGCGCGCCCATCCACCAGCCGGGCATCTGGTAAATGATCACGTCGGCCCAGAGGAACTTGGCCACTTCTTCGGCGACGTCGTAGCCCTCGTCGATGAAAGTGGTTTTGACATCCATACCGCCGCGATCCAGCACGCTCAACGCGGCTTCATGCAGGGTGGCGTTGTAGCGGCCGTCGGAGTGTGCAAATTTTTTGCCGCCATTGAGCAACAGGACTTTTTTCATGGGAGGTCTCGGGAAGGTCGGGAATCGGATGGCGGCAGAGTACCGATCGACCTCACGCGGAGTAAGCGTCGATTTGGCAAAATTCATTTGACCTACAAGCACGAATCAACAGGCGATTGTTGCCTTAGACTGGCGCCAGTTCTGACTTGAGGAGAGATGTAGATGAGTGAAATCCAGGGATTCATCCTGCACGCCAAGACCCGTCCGGAAAAATCCGACGCCTTTGAAGCGTTTTTCAGCGGCTACGTGCAAGCGAGCCGAGCCGAACCCGGTTGCATCGAATACCACATGCTGCGCGACAAACAGGACCCGACCCTGTTCATCTTCTACGAAATCTGGCAATCCCAGGCCCACCTCGATGTGCACTCGAACCTGCCGCACATGAAGCAGTTTCTCGCGCAGCGCGATGAATACCTGGAACGGGATTTCGAGATCCGCGCCATCGACATGATCAGTCCGTCGTCCGCTAGCCGCTGATCAGCAAATGGCCGCCGAGCAACCCCAGGCCAACGAAGAACACGCGCTTGAACCACAGGGCGCTGATCCGCTGGCGCAGCGATTGTCCCAGCCACATGCCGAGCATGGCCGGGATCAGCGCCAACAGCGATGCGCTCAACTCGCCCCCGCCGAGCGCGCCGCGCCATAGCAAGCCACCGGCCAGGGCCAGGGTCGAGACGGTGAACGACAGGCCCAGCGCCTGCACCAGCTGATCCTTGCTCAAGCCCAGCGCTTGCAGATAGGGCACCGCCGGAATCACGAACACGCCGGTGGCTGACGTGATGACGCCGGTCAGCACGCCGCACAGAGGACCGAGCCAGCGTTCGCTGCGCCGCCCCACGCGCACAGTCGGCAGGAACAAACCGCTGAGCGCATACAGCAACAATGCCGCGCCCAACCCCCGCACCACCCAATGGCCACCGCTCATGCCGACCCACAGCGTGCCTGCCCCGGTGCCGATGAAAATCGCCAGCAACATCGGCCACAACCGCTTGGCCAGCGCCGACAGATGCCCGCCGAATGCCAGTTGCCAAATGTTGGTCAGGGTCGCCGGAATGATCAGCAGCGCCGCAGCCTGCGTCGGCGCCATAGCCAGACCGAGCAGGCCCATGGCAACGGTCGGCAGGCCGAGGCCGATCACCCCCTTGATCATGCCGGCCAGCACAAAGGTGCCGATAACCAGCAGCGAAAGGGCCAAGCCGAGATGCTGATAAAACGCCGAGAGTGTATTCATGGGGCCATGGTGAGCCCGCGGGGGTTGATTGAAAATCTGCCATATACTGAGGCTGCCTCTCTTCAGACAAGAGGCTGAATAATCGGGTGCGGTATCTGACGCCATCGCGAGCAAGCTCGCTCCCACAGTGGTTATCTGTTGTTCACAAATCTCCTGTGGGAGCGAGCTTGCTCGCGATGGCGGCCTCCCAGACAACACACATCCAGAGGTTGCCGCAATGCACTTCGACCTGACCGACTTGCGCCTGTACCTGAACATCCTCGACACCGGCAACATCACCGCCGGTGCCGCGCGCAGTCATTTGTCCCTGGCAGCGGCCAGCGCGCGCATCCGTGCCATGGAGGCGTCGCTGGGCGTCGAATTTCTTCAGCGCAATCGTCGTGGGGTCAGCCCGACGCCGGCTGGCAATGCCCTGGCCCGACACGCCCGGGTTCTACTGCAACAGGCCGAACGCCTGCAACAGGAACTGGCCGAATACGCCCAAGGCGTCAAAGGCCAGGTGCGGCTGCTGTGCAACACCACGGCGATCACCGAGTACCTGCCAGAGCTGCTCGCGGATTTCCTGCATAGCCATCCCAACCTCGACATCGATTTGCAGGAACTGCCCAGCACCCGCATCACCCACGCCTTGCGCCAGGGTGCGGCGGACCTGGGCATCGTTTCCGACGCGGTGGACACCGATGACCTGCAGACCCGAGCGTTTCGCGATGATCCGCTGGCGCTGATCATGCCCCGGGAACATCCCTTGTCTCATGCGACCTCAGTGAACTTCACCGACACGTTGCATCACGACTACGTTGGCCTGAATGCCAACAGCGCGCTGGCGGTGTACCTGGAAGAGCAGGCACTGCACGCCGGCCTGCGCATGCAGATTCGCATCCGCGCCGACGGTTTCGATGGCGTGATGCGCATGGTCGCCCGAGGGGCGGGACTGGCAATCGTACCGCTGGCCGCGGTCGAACGCGGGTCCGCCGGACTACCCTTCAAAAGCCTCGCCCTGCAAGAACCCTGGGGCCAACGCAAACTGCTGCTCTGTGCCCGGGACTTCGCCGCATTACCCGGCTATGCCAAGGCCCTGCTGCACGCCTTGACTCTCCCCTGAGGGGCAGACTTTATCCTTGAGGTTTGATCTTCAAGGACCGCGATGATGGGTAAACGAATACTGGTGATACTCGGGCATCCGTCCGGCAACAGCTTCTGCGCCGCCCTTGCCGAGCGTTACACACAGTCGGCAGTGCGCGCCGGGCATGAAGTGCGTCAATTGTTTCTGGGCAGCATGGATTTTGACCCGGTGCTGCGCGAAGGCTATCAGCAGGTCCAGCCGCTGGAAGCCGACTTGCGTAACGCCCAGGCCGATATCCTGTGGGCCGAACAGCTGACGCTGGTTTATCCCATCTGGTGGGGTGGCGTACCGGCCTTGCTCAAGGGCTTTTTCGACCGGGTGTTCTTGCCGGGTTTTGCCTTCAAGTATCGCCAGGGCAAAGCCTTCCCCGACAAACTCCTGCGCGGCCGAACCGCCCACCTGCTGGTGACCATGGACACACCGCCCTGGTACTACCGATGGATCTACCGCATGCCCGGTTTGCATCAGGTCCGCAAAACCACGCTGGAGTTCTGTGGCATCAAGCCAACCCGAACCCTCACCTTCGGGCCAATTCTCGGCGCCAGCGCAGACCGGCATGCGGCCTGGTTACGCCAAGCCGAAGCTATCGCCAGCGCTTGAGTCGGTCGATAATGCGCCGAGCTTTACCCTCGGAGAAAAGGACCTTCCCATGTACATCGGCCAAGCCGCGCAACGTTCCGGAACCACGGTCAAAAGCATCCGTCATTACGAGTCGATTGGCCTGCTGCCTGCCGCTCGCCGCCAGGGCAAGTACCGCATCTATGACCAGCACAGCGTCGACCTGCTGATATTCATCAAATGTGCCCAGCAGTTGGGTTTCAGGCTCAAGGAATTGCAGTCGGTCTTCGCCGGACATCAGGGTCCGCAGTTGCCATGGGAACGGGCACACCAGATCATCGCCAGCAAAAAACAGGAAATCGCCGAGCGGATAGCGGCGCTGTCGCAACAGCACTCACAATTGGTCGAGTTCGAGAACAGCCTCGAACAATCCAGGCTCGACTGCCCGCTGACTCGCCCTTGAGGGTTGTGCGTTTCTGGACAGCTCAGTGTCGAGCACAGACAACTGAACGATGGGCAGGCGCTATAGGGTGCGACTTCAGTTCTTGAGCCCACTGCCCGGAGTCATCATGACCGCACCGATTACCGTACTTCGCGATACCCACCCGCTGCCCGTGCTCGACGCCTGCAAATGGGAAAAACTCGAAGGCGACCCGCACACCGTCAACCTCAACGCCTACACGAGTGAAGACGGCAGCAAGATCATGGGCACCTGGATCTGCACGCCGGGCAAGTGGTACGTCGAATATGTGAAGTGGGAGTACTGCCATTTCCAGGAAGGCTACTGCGTCATCACCCCGGAAGGCATGGCACCGATCCACTTGCGCGCCGGCGACATTTTCGTCATCGAACCGGGAATGAAAGGCACCTGGGAAGTGGTGGAAACCGTGCGCAAATATTTCGTGTTTGCCTGATACAAAAAAACCGGGGGATCACCCGACGTGATCTCCCGGTAAATATCTTTGGGTACATGCAGTCCCTGTGGGAGCGAGCTTGCTCGCGATTGCGGTGGGTCAATCACCATCAATGTCGACTGTAACGACCTCATCGCGAGCAAGCTCGCTCCCACAGTTTTTTCACCGCCCTTCTATTGCGGCTTGCGATAACCGTTGATGATCGCCGAGAAGTCCTGACCACCCTCCCCACGCAAACTCATCGCCTGATACAACTGCTGGGCCACCGCGCCGAGTACCACCGGCTGGTGCGCCTGACGCGCCGCTTCAGTGGCCAGCCCCAGATCCTTGAGCATCAGTTCGGCACCGAAACCACCGGTGTAACCGCGCGACGCCGGCGCCGTTTCAACGATGCCCGGCCACGGGTTGTACATCTCCGAGCTCCAGCAACGCCCGGTGGAACTGTTGATGATGCCCGCCAGCACCTTGGTGTCGATGCCCAGGGCATCGCCCAGCGCCATGGCTTCGCTGACGCCGACCATGGAAATCCCCAGCAGCAGGTTGTTGCAGATTTTAGCGATTTGCCCGGTACCGACCTCACCACAATGGACGATGTTGCGGCCCATTTGCGCCAGTACCGGTTGCAGGGTGGCGAACAGTTCGGGGGTGGCGCCGACCATAAAGGTCAGCGTCCCGGCGGCTGCGCCACCGGTACCGCCAGAGACCGGTGCATCGGCCATGGTCACGCCCTGTTTGGCAGCGGCGGTGGCCACGTCCCGCGCGGTCTGCGGATCGATGGTGCTGCAATCCACGGCCGGCACACCTTTGCCGATACCGGCGAGCACGCCGTCTTCACCCAGCCACACACTGCGCACATGCACCGCGGCAGGCAGCATGGTGATGACCAGTTCGGCGCCCTCTGCCGCTTCACGGGCCGATGCACTGATACTGCCGCCCAGTTGTTCCAGTTCCGCCAGCACGGCCTTGTTCAGGTCCACCAGGCGCAGTGCATGGCCGGCCTTGATCAGGTTGCGCGCCATCGGCGCGCCCATGTTGCCCAGACCGATAAAAGCGATTTTCATGTCCGGCTCCTTATCGCAGGTTGATCGTGGTGTTCACACCGTCGTTGACGCTGTCGTCATCGAACCAGCGACTGGTGACGGTCTTGGTCTGAGTGTAGAACTGCACCACTTGCTTGCCGTACGGGCCGAGGTCGCCGAGCTTGGAACCGCGCGAACCGGTGAAGCTGAAGAACGGGACCGGCACCGGAATCGGGATGTTGATGCCGACCTGGCCGACGTCGATTTCGTTCTGGAATTTACGCGCCGCCGCGCCGCTCTGGGTGAACAGGCCCGTGCCGTTACCGAACGGGTTGGCGTTGACCAGGGCGATGGCCTCGTCGAGCGTATTAACCTCCAGCACAACCAGCACCGGGCCGAAGATTTCCTGGGTGTAGATCTGCATGTCGGTGGTCACGCCGGAGAACAGGGTCGGGCCGACAAAGTTGCCCTTCTCGTAACCTGGAACCGAGATCTCGCGACCGTCCAGCTCCAGTTTCGCGCCTTCCTTGATGCCGCTCTCGATCAGGTCGAGAATCCGCGCCTTGGCCTTTTTCGAAATGACAGGGCCAACATCAGTGCCCGGCTCGCTGCCGGCATTGACCTTGAGTTTTTGTGCCAGCGCCTTGAGATCCGGCAGCCATTGCTTGGCCGCGCCCACCAGCACCACCACCGAGGTGGCCATGCAGCGTTGACCGGCGGCACCGAAACCGGCACCCACCAGCGCATTCAGCGCTTGTTCGCGATTGGCATCCGGCAGCACCACGGCGTGGTTCTTGGCGCCCATCATCGATTGCACGCGCTTGCCGTGTTTACCGGCCAGGTCGTAGACATGCGTACCGACGGCGGTTGAACCGACGAAGGAAACCGCCTTGATATCTTTATGGGTGCAGAGCCCGTCGACCACATCCTTGCCGCCATGCACGACGTTGAGTACACCGGCCGGAATACCCGCCTCGATCGCCAGCTCCACCAGGAGCATGGTCGACATCGGGTCCTGTTCGGACGGCTTGAGCACGAAGGTGTTGCCGCAGGCGATGGCCATCGGGAACATCCACAGCGGAATCATCGCCGGGAAGTTGAACGGGGTAATGCCGGCGCACACACCGATCGGCTGGCGCAGGGTGTAGGTGTCGACGCCACCGGCGACGTTTTCAGCGAACTCACCCATTTGCAGGCTGCCGATGGAACAGGCGTGCTCGACCACTTCCAGTCCACGGAAAATATCGCCTTCGGCGTCGGCAATGGTCTTGCCCTGCTCGGCGCTGAGGACGGCGGCGATGCGCTTGGAGTGTTCGCGAATCAGCGCCTGGAGCTTGAGCATGATGCGCATGCGCGCGCCGATGGGTGTCAGTTTCCAGGTCTGGAATGCACGATGAGCGGCGCTGATGGCCGCGTCGACTTCTTCAGCGGTGGCAAACGGCACCTTGGCCAGCACCTGCTGGGTCGCCGGGTTGATGATGTCGTGCCATTCGGTGGTCTTGGATTCGACCCACTGGCCGTCGATCAACAGTTTGACCTTCTTCACGGTGGTGTCATTGGGCGTGAGCGATACGTTCATGTGGGTCTCCAGATCTTTGTTGTTATCTTGGGAGCCAAGGCGAAATAGTCGCCTTGAGAAGAGGCATGCGCCGCGAATTGGTTAACGGGCTGTTTTTGGAGTATAGATGTGCAAACTTCTGATAAGAACGCACATAAAAACCGGTCCAACATGCAAAAAAACATCACCTCCCTCGGCTCGTTGAACTGGGACGACCTAAAGTTTTTCCTGGAAGTCTCCCGCACCCGCAAGGCCAGCACCGCGGCCAAGCGCCTGGCGGTGGACTACACCACGGTGTCGCGGCGCATCAGTTCCCTGGAAACCGCACTGGGCACTTTGCTGTTCGAAAAATCCCGGACCAGCGGCTTTGTCCTGACCGCCGAAGGCCAGCGGTTGATGGGGTATGCCGAGTCGATAGAAAGTACCTTGCACATGGCGTGCGAGCAGGTTTCCGGGTCCGGCGTGGCGCTGTCCGGTCATGTGCGCATGGGCTGCACCGAAGGCTTCGGCAGCTTTTTCATCACGCCGCAGCTGAGCCACTTCGTCGACACCTACCCGGCGATCTCGGTGGATATCCTGCCGCTGCCGCATTTCATCAGCCTGTCCAAGCGCGAGGCCGACATCGTCATCGCCCTGGAGCGCCCGGAGCATGGACCGTACGTCTGCTGCAAACTGTGCGACTACCGATTGCAGCTGTACGCGACCCAGGACTATCTGGACAACCACCCACCGATCCGCCGACCGGCAGACTTGGCCAAACATTCGTTTATCAGTTACGTCGACGACCTGGCGTTCAGCTCGGAGCTGCTGTACCTGGCCAACGTATTGCCCGGCGCCAGCGCCAACCTGCGCAGCACCAGCGTGATCGCGCAATTTGTGGCCGCGCAGCAGGGACGCTCACTGGCGATCCTGCCGTGCTTCCTCGCCACTCAGGACCCTCGCCTGCTGCCGGTGTTGCCGCAGGAAATCAATATCACCCGACAGTTCTGGATGTACTGCCGCGAAGACCTGCGCAAGCTCAAGCGGATCACCCTGTTGTGGGATTACATCCGCGAGGTGACCGAGCGCAATCAGGGCCTGCTGATGGGTGAAAGCCGGGAGATGCTGTTCGCCGATTAGGAGTATTCAAGGAATCAGGTAGCGGCATCGTGACGAGGTCCAAAGACCGGACCAGCCTCCAGAGAGCGGCACGAACGAGACAAGGCCCTGAACCCTGGCTACCAGGGCGCAAGAGTCCTTAGTAGCTTGGGGTTCAGGTTTGAGAGGGGGGACTTTTGAATGATCCTCAGTTCTTTAACGAAACTTGTTTGGCGTCGATTTTCAGATCACTGAGGCGCTTGAGCATAGCAATGATGTTTACCCGAGCGGATCCCTCATTGGCCAAGCGTAGTCGCTTGATTCCTATAACCGAATCGCCCATGCCAGCGGTGAAAGGAGTCCGGATGATTTCACGCAAAATGACCTTGTCAGTGCTTGACTCTGTCAAGGTGTATTCAACTTCACTGGTCACTTCAAAATTCAGTCCAAATACAGGCTGGTCGACGCGCAGCAGGTTGGCACGCAGAGCATAGGGGGCTGACTCGTCGCCAAGCAAATTAGCATTGACGAGCGATTGCTTGAGTGCAGCGCCGAAGTCAGGGGCGTCGATTTCGGAAGTCCACAGAGGGTTGGTTTTATCTCCACCATTCACCTCAGAAAGCCGTACATTGTTCCGCAGCTGGGAGTCATAGGTGTTTGCCTTGGCCTGATCAGCCGTTACTGACATGCCGGAAATCTGAGCAGGCGAAGCACAGCCAGTGCAAAGAGCAATCAGGGCTGAAGCTAAAAGCAAGCGAAGGTACGTCATTCGACAAATCCTTTTAATTGTAAAAGTACCAAAGAGATCGCAAATAGTAGCACTGTGCCACTCTTTCGAATAGTTAGCTCGACACCTGATACGGTGTCTGGAAGCTCTCTGGTTTAGTCCTTCGGGCGCGAACTTGTGGATGGAATAGCCCCTGTATTCATTGGGTTGACCTGAGTTCCTTGAAGTCTTGGATGTACTGCCGGGAGGATTTGAGGAAGCTCAAGCGGATCACCCTGTTGTGGGATTACATCCGCGAGGTGACCGAGCGCAATCAGGGACTGCTGATGGGTGAAAGCCGGGAGATGCTGTTCGCCGATTAGTCGGCGCCGAGCCCCAGCATCAACCCGCTCAAGCGCTTGACCTTGCGCCTCACCGCCTCTTCGAACACCCCTGTGCGGGGCTCGATCAAGGTGAACCAGTTCTTGGCCCGGGTGATCCCGGTGTAGATCAGTTCCTTGGTCAGCACGGGGTTCAAGGCGTCGGGGAGGATCAACGCGGTGTGGGCAAATTCCGAGCCCTGGGATTTATGCACGGTCATGGCGTACACGGTTTCGACATCATTGAGCCGGCTCGGCAGGACAAAGCGCACGCCACCCTGGCCGTCATTACGCGGAAAGGCGACACGCAGAACCTGCTTGCCGGCCTCGGGGCCCTCACGCTCCGGAAGCTTGAGGGCGATGCCGATATCGCCGTTCATCAAACCCAGGCCGTAGTCATTGCGGGTCATCAGAACCGGACGGCCTTCGTACCACTGCTGGTCACTGTCGATCAGGCGTGCCCTTAGCAAGGCGTCCGTCACTCGCTGGTTCAAGCCCTCCACACCCCACGGCCCCTTGCGCACGGCACATAACAACTGGAACGCGTCGAAGGCTTGCAACACCTCCCGGGCCCAGTCGGTCCAGCGTGAATTTTCCAACGGACAATCGAGCGCCGGGCGCTGATTGCGCAGCAGGCTCAGGTAGTGCCGATAACCCTGCGGTTCCTCACCATGACCGTCGAGAAGCAGGCGCTCCAGAGCGCGGTCCTGCTCTCCCTTGAGGGACAAGGCATACACATCGTCATGGCTTCGCGCAGACAACAACTTGCGTGCTTCTTCGGGTTGCTGCTGGTTGACCCAACGAGCCAGTTGGCCAATACCGCTACCTTCACCGAATCGCCGGGAATGGCGCAACATCACGACCTGTTGGGCCAGTGGATGAGCGCCCTGCGTGTCCTCCTGCAATCCGCTGGTTTGCAAACTTTCGCCGCTGACGGCTTCCAGCCACTGGCGTGTCTGCGGGCTGTACCATCCAGCCTCAGCGTCGCGACACAGATCCCCCAGTACCGCACCGGCTTCTACCGAAGCCAGCTGATCCTTGTCACCCAACAGCACCAGGCGCGCATGGGCGGGCAAGGCGTCGAGCAGGTTGGCCATCATTTCCAGGTCGATCATCGAGGCCTCGTCCACCACCAACACATCCAGCGGCAGGCGATTGCCCGCGTGGTGCCGGAAATGACGAGTCCCGGGCCGGCTGCCGAGCAGGCGGTGAACGGTGGTGACGTCGGACGGAATCTTTTCACGAACGTCCTCCGTGACCTTCAAGGTCCGGACTTGCTGGCTGATGGATTCTGTCAGACGCGCTGCGGCCTTGCCGGTCGGTGCGGCGAGGCGAATGCGCAGGGGCATGCCGGCCTCGACCGCCGGCGCCTGGAGCAACGCCAGCAAGCGCACGACGGTGGTGGTCTTGCCGGTTCCCGGCCCCCCCGTCACGATGCTGAAGGCGCTGCGCGTCGCCAGGGCGCAGGCCAGCTTCTGCCAGTCGATCACCTCACCAGGCCGGGCAGGACCAAACAACCCGGTGAGACGCTGGAGCAAGTCATTCGGTGTGGATTCGTGTTCCGTCAGACGCTCGCGCAACGAAAGGTCGATTCGCCGCTCGTAGGCCCAATAGCGGCGCAGGTACAAGCGTTTGCCCGATAACACCAAAGGCCGGTCACGCACGTTGTCACGACTGTCAGCAGCCAGTACGACCAGGTTGCTGGCGGCCAGCACCTTGCACCAATGAGCACCGTCCAGCGATCCCAGCAATTGCGAGGGCAACAACATCGCGCCGCCTTGCACGTCACCTTCGGGTGGCAGCGACAGGGCGAAGTCCGGTTCTTTCAGTGTCTCGAACAGGTCGAGGCAGACATGCCCGTGACCCAACTGGTGGCTGGTCAGCGCGGCTGCCAGCAACACCAACGGATCATCCTCCGGCGCCAGTTCATGTAGAAACGCCACAAAGGCTTTGTCCAGCGCGCGCAACCAGCCACGCTCGACCCAACGCGTGAGCAACAACAGCAAGTCGTCGGCACGACTCAGCGGCGCCAGATCGACCAGGCTTTCGGCTGCCAGCGATGTGGGCAACAAATCGGCGAATGTGCGACTCATAACAGTACTCCCTGTTCCCAAGCGGGTTCGGCCTTGGGCTCTGGCTTGCCCTGGAACAACCTGTCCAGACGCTCGATCAGCTCTCTTGGCGGGCGGGCGAAAAACACACCCTGGCTGGCCGCACGGGTACCGCGCAAAAACAGGTACAACGCACCGCCGACATGCCGGTCGTAGTCGTAATCGGCGAGCCGCGCCTTGAGCTGGCGGTGCAGGGCCAACAGGTACAACACGTATTGCAGGTCATAACGGTTGTCGAGAATCGATTGTTCCATGGCCTGCGCGGTATAGGCCGCATCATCGACGCCGAGCCAGTTGGATTTGTAGTCGGCAACGTAATAACGGCCGTCATGTTCGAACGTCAGGTCGATGAAGCCCTTGAACATACCGTTGAGCAACACCGGTTCCGCGCCCACCCGGGCCACGCCGTTATGGGTGTATTGGCACACCAGCGCATCGAGCTTGAGCACATCGACCTTATGGCTGGCGAACCAGAACTCCATCTCGACCTGATACTGCGTCAACTGGCCGAATACCACCGGTGCCTGACCGGCGCCCAGTTGCAACGGCGACTTGAGCAGATGCTGCAGCCAGTCACTCAAGGTGCTGATCCAGCCCTCCCAGCCTCGACGGTTGCAACGACGGGCAATGGCGTCGATCACCTCGTGTGGTGCCGCATCAAAACCCTCGCCCCCCGCCCATTCGAGCAAGCCATGGAGGAAGGTGCCGGGATTCGGGCCGCGCGGGAAGCGATGGATATCGCCACCACCGGCAACCACCTCCCTGGGGGCCTGCGGATCGAGGCGTTCGTCATCGAACAGTTTTTGCGCCTGCGGGCTCTCCGGCGCCTCGTCCGTGCCGACACTCAGGGTATCGCCAATACGTAACGCGCTGTAGGAAGCGATCCACCAGTTTTCACTGGCCTTGCGTTTCGGAACCCGCGGAACCAGCAGCGCCGCATCGTTTTGTGGTGGCTGATAATGCTCTGCTGTTACTTCAGGCATCTCGGCATACGCCAGCGCCGGGCAGTCCTGTTGCAGATCCTGCAGCCAACGCTGCAACGCCGGGGCCTCGGCCAATGGCGCACCGCCGCCCAACAGATAACCCAATGCCGACAGATGCAGCACCGAGCCATTGTTGTTGCCGCGCTTGAGGTCGGCCACTCCCAGCCAGCAGGCGTGTTGCGCCCGGGTCAGGGCGACATAGAGCAAGCGCAGATCCTCGGCCAGACGCTCATCGTCAGCCCGGGCAATCAACTCTGTCGTCGGCTTCAACGTGACCTGGGCATTGCCGGATTCATCGTGGTAGTGCAGCGGCAGGCGACTGCCATCCACTGGTTTCGCCGAGCAAATGAACGGCAGGAACACCAAGGGGTATTCAAGGCCTTTGGACTTGTGGATGGTCACGACCTTGACCAATTGCTCATCACTTTCCAGACGCAGGATCTGCTCTTCGCCAGCCTGCCCGGACAACGCCAGATGCTCGGACAAATGCCGGATCAAGGCTTGCTCGCCATCGAGTTCAGCGGCGGCTTGTTGCAGCAGTTCGAAAAGGTGCAGAAGGTTGGTCAAAACGCGTTCGCCGTCACTGCGGGCGATCAAAGCCTGGGGCAAACGGAAGTCGTGCAGCATGCGTCGCAGCATCGGCAGTACGCCCTGCTTGCGCCAGACTTCGCGATAGCCACGGAACTGCATGACCCGGGACTCCCAGGCCAACTCGTCCTGATTCAGACGCTCGAGTTCCGTCAACGACAGGTTCAACGTGATGCTGGCCAACGCAGCCCGCAGCGGTCGCTCGACATCCGGCTCGGCGCAGGCCTTGAGCCAGGTCAGCACGTCATGCGCCTCCTGGGCGGCGAACACCGAGTCCTTGTCCGACAGGTAAACACTGCGCACACCACGGGCGGCCAATTGCGCACGAACCGCCTGCGCCTCCTTGCCATCGCGCACCAGGATGGCGATGTCCGCCGGTAGCAGGCCCCTGAAGGCTTTGCCGTCCTGGGTGAATCCCGCTTGCCCCTGCTGCCCGCCATTGAGCAATGCCGTGATTTCACTGGCGCAGGCAGCCGCCAGATGTTGCCGGTACACCGCACCGGACAACGGTTGTTCGGCCGACAAGTGCCAGATGTTCAAGGCAGGGATTGCCTGGTCATTGATGCGCAAGACTTCTTTGCGGCCCTGGGAGGCAACCGGCGTGAACGGAACCGGGTTGTCGCCATTCTTCTCCCGAAAGAGGAACGCGCCGCGTCCTGACTCACGGGCTTCGGCGCGCGCGAACACATGGTTCACCGCGTTGACCATGCCATGGCTTGAGCGGAAGTTGGTGCCCAGGGTGTGCAGGCGGCCAGTGGTGGCCTGGCGGGCGCGCAAGTAGGTATGGATGTCGGCGCCGCGAAAAGCGTAGATCGCCTGTTTCGGGTCGCCGATCAGGAACAGGCCGCACTCGGGGTTGTTCTCCTCAATGCGGTAGATGCTCTCGAAGATCCGGTATTGCACCGGGTCGGTGTCCTGGAACTCATCGATCAGTGCCACCGGAAACTGCTCGCGAATCAGGGTTGCCAGTCGCTCGCCGCCATCGGACTGCAAGGCCGCATCAAGGCGCAGCAACATGTCGTCGAAACCCATTTCCGCGCGGCGGCGTTTCTCCTCCTCGAATCGTGCCCCGACCCAGCGGGCCGCATGTTGCAGTACGGCGGCATCAGGCGTTGGCAGCCCATCGAGACAGGCCTTGAGCCCGGCCATCGCATCGAGCCCCGGATGTCGAGGCGCTTCGCCCTTCCAGGCTTCGGCCATGCCATCAGGGGTCAACCGAGTGAAACCAGTGCCGATATCCAGTTGCTCGAGGGATTCGTCCTCGGCCCAGGCTTTGATCTTTTCAAACCAGGGCTCGAAATAGCGTGCCTGCATCTTGCGACCGTCGACAGCCTTGCCGGCAACGCCCTGGTGACAGATCGCAAGCAACTCGTCCGCCCACTGCAGCCAGGGCTTCTTGAGTTCGATCAGGGCCGCCCTTCGCTCTTGCAAGCATTGCGAAATCACTTCGGCGGGTTCTTTCCCTTCAAGGGTATCCCGCTCGCTGGCGAACAGTGCACGAATCCGCGGCAGCAGCGCCGCCGGTCCGCCCCAATTGCTGCGCACCCAATTCAAGGCGTCACCTTGCATCGGGTAGCAGAACAGTCGCCAGTAATCGCGCAGGACTTCCCCCAGCAAGTCGCTGTGGTCGGTTTCCAGGGTCTGGGTAAACAGGCTGCCGCTGTCGAATGCGTGCTCGCGCAACATGCGCTGGCACCAACTGTGGATGGTCGACACCGCCGCCTCGTCCATCCACTGGGCGGCGATATCCAGGCGGTTTGCACACCCCGGCCATTGCTCGGGCAAATACTGATCACGCAGCTCGGCAATCAGGCTGTCGGGGGCCGGTGTTTCATCGCGGAAATACCGTGCGGCCTCGGCGAGCCGCGTGCGAATGCGTTCGCGTAACTCTTTGGTGGCGGCATCGGTGAAGGTCACGACGAGGATCTGCGGCGGCAACAGCTCACGCCCGAAACCACTGTCCTCCCCGCCGTTGCCAAGCACCAGACGCAGGTACAACGCGGAAATGGTGAACGTCTTGCCGGTCCCGGCGCTGGCTTCGATCAGTTGACTGCCGCGCAGCGGGAACGCCAGGGCCAAAGGTGTCTTCGTGCTCATCAGCGCGACTCCTCGCTGGACAGGGAGCGCCAGGGCGCTTCAAGAAGCGGGCGATAGAACGCGTCACACCACTGGGGGAACGTCTCGTCGGCGACCAAGGCATCGTAATCGGCGAATTGGCGCGCCAGTGCCGGGCTTTCGCGCCGCTCCCCGTCCGTCGTCTGCCCGTCGCCTTCATAGACCTTGCGCGCAGCGGCCTCGGCCTTGACCGGGTCGGTTTGCCCCAGCCACGCGAAGGCTGTCTTGACCGCGATCGGCAGAGGCTGGCGCATCCCCGACTGCCAGGCCATCAACAGATCACCGAGAATTTTCCGCGCCGTGGACTGGTCCAGCGGACCGAGCAACAGGCTGTCATCGCTGGCCACCAATGCGGTGGTCAACGCCATGCCACTGGCACAAGCCATCAGATGATTGACCCAAGGGCGTGTCAGTCGATGCCATTTGCGCGACTTGATCGAGCCGATGCTGTTGGGGATCGTTGTGACAGACAACAAACCACCATCAGCACGCTGATGCAGGCCGCCGAGCCAGCCCTCGATGTGCAGGCCTTGCAGCTCAAGACTGACGGGCAACGCGCTGCTCAGCGGTGTTGGCCACAACGCCAGGAGCTGTTGGTGGCGTTGCAGCAAGTCAGGCAATGGCTCGATCAACTCACGTTGCAGGCACTCACCGAATCCGGCCATCGGCAGCAGCCCGCTGTTCTGCAAACGCTTCGCCTGATCCTCCAGTGCCTGCCCGGTATTTCCAGGATCTGCCAGCGCCGCTTCGAGTAAACGGTCGCTGAGGCTGTAACGCTGCAACGCATCCAGGACAAAGGGCTCTTCATCGGCCAACGGCACTTCTGCCGCCTCGAAGAAGACCTTCAGTCGCTGGCTGAAAAAGTGCCGTACCGGATTGCGCAGGAAATCCTGCAGTTGACCGAGACTCAGTGGTTCGTCCTGAACGTGGGGCCCGAGCACTTCGGCGCTTGGCTGCTGCTCTGCCGCTTGATGAAGGACCTGCCATTCGATGGCGTAGCTGAACGAGTCATCGCCTTCGTGAAAGTAGCGAGCACTGAAGGGTTGCAACGGGTGTTCCCGGGTCATGGCTTCCAGCAGATCCTCGTCGCTTTGCAGCATTCGCCAACCGCTGGCCAAGTGGTCACGCAACTGGCCGATCAGCACCGAGGCAGGCCGCTCGCTGTTATCGCGGATGCTGCGACCCACCCAACTGATGTAGAGCTGGTCCCGTGCCGACAACAAGGCTTCCAGTAACAGGTAACGGTCATCTTCGCGCCGGGAGCGGTCACCCGGACGGTAATCACTGCCCATCAGATCGAAATCCAGCGGCGGTTGCGCGCGCGGATAGTCGCCGTCATTCATGCCCAGCAGGCACACCAGTTTGAACGGGATAGCGCGCATGGGCATCAAGGTGCAGAAGTTGACCGCACCGGCCAGAAAACGTTGGGACAAACGCCCCTGATCCAGACCTGCAAGCCAGGCTTCACGGACGACGGTCAGCGGCAACTCATCCTGCAACCCGACGGATTCGCAGGTCTCGAGCCAGGTCTCACGCAGCTCTTCAAGCTGGGCCAGCAAGTAGTCATCGTGTTCGTTAGCGGCAAGGAAGAACAACTGCACCAACGCCTGCAAGCGCAAGCCCCATTGCCCTGGCGATGCCGATTGAGAGAGCTCGTGGTGAGCAACTTCCAGCGCGTCCAGCAACGCAACCAGCGGACCGATGAGCGCAGCGTCCAGCCCACCGATCTCGTCGTAGGGCTCGATCCCCTCATAAGCATCGGCGCTGCCAACGGCATAACCGAGCAACATTCGTCGCAATCCGAAGCGCCAGCTGTTTTGCTCCAGTTCGTTGGGTAGCCCGAGCCCGGCACGTTGCTCGGCATTCATGCCCCAGCGAATGCCGGCACCTTCGATCCAGCGGTGCAGCGTCGGCAGGTCACGCTCCTCGACACCAAAGCGAGCGCGCAGTGCCGGGACGTCCAGCAGATCGAGAATCTCACTGACGGGGAATCGGCTGTCAGGCAGCTTGAGCAGGTGTTCGACAGCAATCAGCAATGGATCGCGACCACGCTGGCCCTGGTCAGCCAGGGTAAACGGAATGAAGCGAGGATCCTGGCGGTCAAGCTGTCCAAACACGGCACGAATATGCGGTGCGTAGCTGTCGATGTCCGGGACCATCACGATGACGTCTCGGGGCCGCAATGTCGGGTCGGCGCTGAAGCGCGCGAGCAGTTGATCGTGGAGGATCTCGACTTCTCGCTGGGCGCTATGGGCGATGTGAAAACGGATCGATTCGTCCTGCTGCAGATCGATAGCCGGCCAACGCTCCCGAGTCTCGTTGAGGGGGCGCAACTCGAGGATGTCATCCTGCAACTGGTTGAGCACATTCAGCGGCTGACCGTCACTGAACAGGTCGATGCGCCCGTCGCGGAATGCCGAACGATAGGTGTTGGGATCGTCATAACTGTCGAGCAGGTTGATATAGTCCCGCCCCTGCTTGCCCCATGCGGCCAGCAACGGGTGCGCATGCTGATGCAGGGTTTGCGGATCGATCACTACCGGCATGCCGCTTTTGCGGGCCTGACGCTTGTATTGATGCCGCAACAGGTCTTTATCGGCGACGATGTCCGCCCAATGGTGACGACACGGGTTATGTACGCACAGCAAAACCTGACTGAACCGTGCCAGTCCCGCTAGTGCTTCCAGGGCTTGAGCAGGTAGCGAAGAAATCCCGAAAACGATCACTCGCGAGGGTAAACCCTTGGGGGCTGTTTCGAGATGGTTGATACGCTCGACAAATCGCTGATGGACACCGGCACGGCTTTGCGCCATGCCTTCTTCTCCCACATCCAGCAAGAGTGCGCGCCATAGCTCTGCCTGCCAGCAATTGGCCGGGGTCAGGGGTTTGGCTTCCCCCCTGGCGTTTCTTGTTTGATGGCGACCTTCCGCCCAGTCTTCGAGCCAATCGGCTCGGTACACCTGGTATTGGTCAAACAGATCCGCCAGACGCTCAGCCAATTGATAGCGCTTGCGCAGATCGGTGTCATGGGTCAGGAAACGCTGCAGCGGCTCGAAGTGCGGCTGATTGATCAACTGCGGCAGCAGGCGCATCAGACGCCAGGTCAGTGGGGCTTTATCGAGCAGGGACTTGACCGGAATTTCGTCGCGGCCGAGGACCATGCGATAGAGCTGCCACATGAAGCTGCCGGGCAACTGCACGTCGATGGCGGCAGCGATGCCGCAGCCTCCCATGTCGTCCTCTTCAGAGTCTTCCGCCAGTGCCAGCTTCAGCCATTGGGCAATGCCATTGCTTTGCACCAACGCGATTTCGTTCTCCAGGGGAGCCAGCGGGTAGCGTCGCATCCAGCTGACCACCAGGCTGCGCAACTCGTCCAGGCGGTTGCCGTGAACCACCATAAAACCAGCACTGAGGGACGTCGCGTCCGGCATAAAGGCTTCCTTGGATAATACAAATTCGAGGGACGACTTTAGCATTGAAGGCGATTGGCTTCATTGTAGGAGCGAGCTCGCTCGCGAAGAACGCCAATGATGACGCGGGAAACCTGACACCCCGCAGCTCTCTCGGGTTTTTCGCGAGCGGGCTCGCGCCTACAGGGACGCCAAAAACAAAACCCCTACCTGCATACGCAGATAGGGGTTTCGGAATTTAATCTTGACGATGACCTACTCTCACATGGGGAAACCCCACACTACCA
>NZ_JBNDIV010000003.1:0-794975 GCF_050434585.1 Pseudomonas sp. 2725
TCGATCTGCGCTTTCCACGGGTTGCGGTCCAGCACGTTGGAATACTGCGCCGGAAACGGGTACAGCCCCGGCTGGCGCATGAAGGCTTCCAGCGCGGCGGCCGAAGGGCCGCTGCGGGCGATGTTGTTCGGGTCCTGCGTGGGCGCCGGACCGACGATCGGAACCGGGAAAGTCAGGGTGGGCGGCGGCAGTGTCGGGTCGAGTTTCTCCGTGCCGAATTCTTCGAACAGCAGCAGTTGCTGAGTGTACGGCTGGGCCCCGAACAACGGGCTGGGCTTGCCGTTGGTGGGGATTTTGAAGGATGTCTGCAGGCTTGGCGGCAGCACGTTGTCGGTCGTTGGCGTGGTGCGGGTGCCGTACACACCATTGGGCAAGGCGATGGAACCCTGGTTGGCGGGTGGCATGGCCTTTAGGGCATCCAGCGCGGCCTTGAAGTCGGTCGGCGGATTGGTATACGCCGAAGGATCTGTTGGCGGCGGCGGGCCGACATCGTCAAGCGGTGCTGCGTTGACCGGGGACAGACTGAAGGTGATCAACAGTACAGAGCCTGCGCCCGAAACCCTTAAGAAACGGAACGAATTGAACGACGATGCAATGATTTTCATGAGGTTCCCCTCGCGACATAGCGCAACGGCGAAACCCGCCATCCCCGGTTGGTGACAGCATCTGCCTGCGTTGCAAGGGGTTATGCAACCGTCGGGCCATGGATGAGGAAGATACTGAGTAATAAGTAAGTTGTTTCAAAATGTGTCTTTTTGGTGAAGTGTAGGGTGGGGATATTCCTCAAATTAGGTGGTAAACACCCGGTTGAGTGGGTGTAGTCCCCCATTTATGGGAGTAGCGGCCCTGTTTCACCAACCGGTAGGGACTGCTTGCTCTGGGGCGACATGGATTCACAAAGGACCCGGCGCACGGTTCTTGCTGGGGCGGATAGTGGAGCAGGGGCATCGATAGGTTAATTGCATTGTTGGTATGCATTGATGCGCTAAGTGGATCAATGCATTCAAGGACGAAGCGTTATTCGCTGTGTGCCCGCACCAGGCTCTCGGTGCCCAACCGATACTGATTGTTCCCGCTGCGCTTGGCCTCATACATCGCCAGGTCGGCAATGTGCAGCAAGCGATCGATGCTCGGCGCATGATCGGGGAACACGGCGACGCCGAGGCTGGTGCCGATGTGGCGCTGGTCGTTGCCGAGGGTGACGGGCGGGGAGAGTTCGACGAAGATTTTCTGGCAGATCGTGCGCGCTTCGTCTTGCAGGCTTTTGCCTTGGGGCAGGTCCTGGAGGATGACCACGAATTCGTCGCCGCCGATCCTGGCGACGGTGTCGGTGCCGTGCAGGATGCGCTTTAGCCGCGTGGCGGTCGTGACCAGCACGCGGTCGCCGGCCGCATGCCCATAGCGGTCGTTGATGGCCTTGAAGCCATTGAGGTCGACAAATACCAGCGCCACCCGCGTGGCACTGGTGCGCGCCAACTCCAGCGCTTCGGACAGGCGCTCTTCGAGCACCAGGCGATTGGGCAGGCCGGTCAACGGGTCGTAATGGGCCAGGTGCTTGAGGTAGTTGGCCGAGGCCTTTTCTTCGGTGATGTCGCGTACCACACCCATCATCTTGATCGTTTCGTCGTGGTCGTTCTTGACCACGTTGCCGGTTTCCCGCAGCCAGCGGATCGTTCCGTCGGGCCACACCACGCGGTATTCCTCATCATGGTTTTCACCGGTTTCCAGGCAACGCAGTTCGCCGGCCCGAACCCTGAGCCGGTCTTCCGGATGCACGCAGGAACAGAACAGGGCGTAAGAGGGCGTCACTTCGCCGATCTTGAAGCCGAACATGCCGAAAATGGCATCTGACCAATACAACCGGTCGGTGTCGACATCCCAATCCCAGGTGCCGATACGAGCGAAATACTGGCTGCGCTTGAAGCGCTCGGCGTCGTCATCCTTGTGGATGTTCTGGCCTTCGGACAGGCTATTGATGATCGCGCGATACTCCGCCAGTTGCTTTTGCAGATAGCGTTCGCGCCAAGCCAGCACGACGATCAGGCTGAGCGTCATTGAACCAAGGAGGACGCTGGTCCAGAGCAGGATCATTCGGGGATGGCCATCAGGGCGGAGAACCGTACGGGTAATTGTTGATTATTTTAGTTCAGCAAACCGCTTTAAACGTCGTGCGCGGAGGCGGCAATGGTTGCCAATCGAGGACAAATCTGGGAAAACGGCGCCCATCAGGCCCTTGAGGGCGAGTGAGCATACGAGTGAAATCAATGAATGACGAGCTTCAGGTAATCGATCTTCAGGTGGGTGACGGAAAAGCCGTCGTAAAAGGCGCACTGATCACCACCCAGTACCGTGGCTGGCTGGAGGACGGGACCGAATTCGACTCTTCGTACAGTCGTGGCAAACCCTTCCAGTGCGTGATCGGCACCGGGCGGGTCATCAAGGGCTGGGACCAGGGCATCATGGGCATGCAGGTCGGCGGCAAGCGCAAGTTGCTGGTGCCGGCGCACCTGGCCTATGGCGAACGCACCATGGGCAAGATCACGCCGAACTCGAACCTGATCTTCGAAATCGAATTGCTGGAAGTGCTGACGCGGGATGATTGACCGTCAGGCCTGAAACGTTTCCCGGTACGCATACAGGCCGGGTGTTCCGCCGGTCATGATGAACAGCACATTGTCCCCGGGGACGAAGCGCCCTTGCTGCAGGTCGGCCAGCAACCCGGCAAACGCCTTGCCGGAGTACACCGGGTCGACCAACAGGCCTTCGGCCCGCGCCATCAGGCGTACCGCGTCCTGCATGGCGGCGGTTGGCAACCCATAGCCGGTACCCAGCTGGCTGCCGTCAATCGCCATCTCGTCAACCCGCACCTCGGCGCTACTGCCCAATAGCGCCAATGTTTCGCGGGTCAGTTGCAGGGTTCTCGCCGCTGATGAGTCCTGGTCGGACAACACCGAGAACGACTTGAGCACGGACATACCCCGGCCCAGCAACTGGAAACCCGCCGCGAGCCCGGCATGCGTGCCGGCGCTGCCATTGGGTACCACCACTTGATTGAACCTGAGTTGCAGTTCGGCCTCTTGTTGGGCGATCTCCGCTGCGCAGCGGGCATAACCGAGGCTGCCCAGGGGCGTCGAGCCACCGGTTGGCAGCACCATGACCTTGTGCCCGGAGTCTCGAAGCTGCGCCGCCCTGGCCTCGGCTTTGGCCAGTGAGTCGGTACCGCCGGCAAACACCTGCATCTGCGCGCCGAACAACTGGTCGAGCAGCACATTGCCGTTGAGCTCGTAATCCACCTCGGCCTTGGCCACGGCCCGGGTCAGGAACAGCTCGCAGGCGATGCCCAGCCGGGCGCACACTGCGGCGGTCAGGCGGGCATGATTGGACTGGATGCCGCCCACGGTAATGATCGTATCGATTCCGGCTTGCAGTGCTGCGCCGATGTGGAATTCAAGCTTGCGCAGCTTGTTGCCGCCCGCGCCGATCAACATATGGTCGTCGCGTTTGAGAAACAGGCCGATACCCTGCTTGTCGAGGCCCAGCAGCTGTTCGAGTCGCGCAGCCCGCTGAATGGGCGTGGGACCTTGCAGCAGGTCTGCCCGCGCAAAAACACTCAGTGACTTGTCCAGTTGGGTTTGCATCGATCGAACCTCGTTGTTCACCATGATCCTGGTGACTCTATGGAGAAAGGCCGGCGGGATAAACGCACTGCCCGTCATGACTGTTTTAACCCGGTGTAACTAATCCAGCCGGGCAGCAGGGGGTGTTGAACCCAAACGTTCAGTGGCCAACCGGCCGGCGAAAATCGATATCACGCCAAACCGACCATCATCGGGTTGTGCCTTGCCAGGCTCCGCACTATCGGCGACCATAGATTCCATATAGGGGTAGGGGGTATAGGTATGGCACACATTCACGAACACAAGGATGACTTGATCAAGCGGGTGCGGCGGATTGCCGGGCAGGTGGAAGCCGTGGAGCGAGCGCTTGAGTCCGATGCCGATTGCGCCAAGACCCTGCATCTGGTGGCCGCCATCCGGGGCGCGGTCAATGGTCTGCTGGAGCAGTTCATCGACGCCCATGCCCGCGAGCACGTGGCCCATCCGGACCTGAGCGATGAAGATCGCGCCCAGGGCGTGGAAGACCTGTTGCTGGCCATCCGTCGTTATGCCAAATAGAGGCCTGAATTCCATGACACTGACACCCCAGGCTTCGCGCTTTTCTCACGACCATGTTTTTCTCGGCGCATCCCATGATGAAAACGCCCGACGCACCTTATGGGTGGTGGCGCTGACGTTTGTGATGATGATTGGCGAAATTGCCGCCGGTTACATCACCGGTTCCATGGCGCTGCTGGCCGATGGTTTTCACATGGCCACCCATGCCGGGGCCTTGGGCATCGCGGCGGCGGCCTATGGGTTTGCACGGCGCAATGCCAACAACGCGCGTTACAGCTTCGGCACCGGCAAGGTCGGGGATCTCGCGGGTTTTGCCTCGGCCATGGTGCTGGGGCTGGTGGCTCTCGGCATTGCCGGTGAATCCGTTTATCGCCTGTTTCAGCCAACGACCGTGGCATTCACCGAAGCGACGGTGATTGCGGTGGTGGGGCTGGCGGTGAACATCGCCAGTGCCTTTTTGCTGGCGGGCGACCACGGCCATCATGGCCACGACCATGGCCACGACCATGGCCACAGCCATGAGCACGGCCATCATCACCATCACGACAACAACCTGCGCTCGGCCTATGTCCATGTGCTGGCCGATGCCTTGACTTCAGTGCTGGCGATCGCCGCATTGCTGGCGGGGCGCTATCTGGGATGGGTGTGGTTGGACCCGGTGATGGGCATTGTGGGCGCCATCGTGATCGCGAAATGGGCTGTTGGATTGATGCGTGACAGCGCAGCGGTGTTGCTCGATGTCACGGATACACACGTCGCCGACGAGATTCGTGAACTGCTGGAGTCGTCGGACGATGTGCGCATCAGCGATCTGCATGTCTGGCAGGTCGGCCCCCAGGCACGGGCCGCGATTGTCAGCGTTGTGGCGGCGGCCAATGTCAGTGCCGACACCATTCGCGAACGCCTGGCGCCGGTCCATGAACTGTCTCACCTGACCGTCGAACTCCGCGTTGCTTGAACGGCTTCCGGTCATTCACGGAACAGTGGAATCCGTCCATTCGTGGAGGGGCGGTATTCCCGCTTCAGAGGGTCAAGTACCGGCCTCATCGCCAGAAGCTGCTTGAGCGTGGCGCCTGCAATGCTCAACGCCAGGCGTTGCCCCGGACATTGATGGCGCCCCGCGCCGAAGGTGAAGCTGCGCCGGTTCGGGCGGTCGAGCAGGAAGGTGTCGGGGTTGTCGTTGAGCTGGGGGTCGCGATTGGCCGAGGCCAGCAGCACCAGGATCACGTCTGCGGCGTTCAGCCTCACCCCGTCAATTTCGCAGGGGGCGGCGACGAAGCGGCGGGTGTTCTGTACCGGCGGGTCGAAGCGCTGTACTTCGGCCAGCAGGTCTTCGACCGGGGGAGATTCGCTGCGCAACGACGGATGTTGAATCAATGCCAGCACGGCGTTGCCGATCAGCCCGGCAGTGGCCTCGAAGGTCTGGGAGAACAGGCCGATCAGGTTGGCGATCAGGGTTTGCGGCGCGCCGCAGGCGAAGCGCCGGCCGATACCTGCAAGCAAAGGGCTGTGGTTGTACGGATCGTCGAGCAATTCGATGAAATAACCGCTCAATTGTTCGGCGGCAGCATGAGCTGCGGTCAATTGTGCCGCGTTACTCAAGGGCGACAGGCAAGCGACGAAATCCGCCGTCAACTCACTGATGGCGCGGCCCTGAGCCGGGGTGAACCCCAGCAACGCCGCCACCACGCAAACCGGTCCGCGAAACATGGCGTTGTACAGGCCAGCGGCATCGGCGGTCATCAATCGGGCGCTGACCAGGGCCTCGACTTCCCGCGCATCGATCAACTCCAGCCCTGGCGCAATCGCCGACCGTGGGCAACGCTGGCGTTCACCTTCATTCATGCGCATCAATTGGCCGAACACCTGGCCGGCCATGCCGTCGGCGATCGCCTTGGGGACTGGCTCCTGCGCGGGTCGAACGTGGCAATCGGGATGCGCCAGCACGGCGGCCACCGCCCGGGCGCTGCTGGCCACCCACATGTTCAGCCCCGGATGAAAAGCCAGCCCACCTTCGGCACGCAGTTGTGCGTAGTAGGGATAAGGATCGGCATGGGTCGCAGCGATGATCGGGTCCATGGGCACAGCCTTTTGTTGTTGGAAAGTGTTGCTACTATCTCCAGTCCGAAAGGGCATTGATTCGTCCGGGAGCGAAATATGAGCGCAGAACAACACGACATTGGCGTCTCGCAGGTGGCGGCAGCCATCGCTGAGCCGGCGCGGACGAAAATCCTCTGTTCGCTGATGGACGGCCATGCCCGCACCAGCACCGAACTGGCGGCGGTGGCCGAAGTCAGCGCGTCGACCGCCAGTGCCCACCTGGCCAAGCTCAAGGAGCTGGCGCTGGTGCGGCTGCACGTTCAGGGGCGTCATCGCTATTACAGCCTGGCGGACAAGCGCGTAGCCCAAGCCCTGGAGGCACTGATGGTGATCGGCCAGAACACCGCGCCGAGCTTCCGGGCACGGACCCCGGATCGCCTGCAATTTGCCCGCACCTGCTACGACCACATGGCGGGAACCCTGGCCGTGCTGCTGCATGACCGGATGCTTGAAGCGGGCTGGCTTGAGGAAACCGACGAACAGGCCTATCGCTTGAGCGACAGCGGTACGGCAATGTTTCAAGGGCTCGGGATCGAGACGCAGGACTTGAGCACCTTGCGCCGTCGTTTCGCCTGCCCGTGCCTGGACTGGAGCATGCGTCGGCCACATCTGGGTGGGTCGCTGGGTGCGGCGTTGCTGCAAACGGCGCTCAAGCGCAAGTGGGTGACCCAGGATCTGGACAGTCGGGCGTTGGCGTTGACGGCGTTGGGGCGCAAGGAGTTTGGAAGGCGGTTTGGAATCGGGTTGCCGTTGGTGGTTGAGGGTAATGTCAAAGTTTTGCAAATTGCGGCAGGTTCGGTGGAGTTCGGGAACATTCGCTGACTGACGAACGTGTATTCCGGTTGTTTCTGTGTTGAATGCACTGCCGTCATCGCGAGCAAGCTCGCTCCCACAGGGGGAGTGGTGGACTCGTCAGTACTATGCAAACAAAAAGCCCCCCATCGGTCACCCGATGGGGGGCTTTTGTGCATCTGGCGTCAGGTCAAACCTTGACGATCCAGCCCGCTGGCGCTTCGATGTCGCCGGTTTGCACGCCGGTCAGCTCTTTGTAGAGCTTCTGGGTGATCGGGCCGACTTCGGTTTCGCTGTGGAACACGTGCAGGTGGTCGTTGTAGTTGATGCCGCCGATCGGCGTGATCACCGCCGCAGTACCGCAAGCACCGGCTTCCTTGAAGTCCGCCAGCTTGTCGATGAACACGTCGCCTTCGACCACGTCCAGACCCAGGCGGGACCTGGCCAGTTCGATCAGCGACAGACGGGTAATGCCCGGCAGTACCGATGGCGAGTTCGGGGTCACGAACTTGTTATCGTGGGTGATCCCGAAGAAGTTGGCCGAACCGACTTCCTCGATCTTGGTATGAGTCAGTGGGTCCAGGTAGATGCAGTCGGCGAAATGCGCCTTCTTGGCCTGGGAGCCCGGCATCAGGCTGGCGGCGTAGTTGCCACCGACCTTGGCGGCGCCGGTGCCTTGTGGCGCGGCGCGGTCGTAGCTGGAGATCAGGAAGTTGTGCGGGGTCAGGCCGCCCTTGAAGTAGGCGCCGACCGGGATCGCAAACACCGAGAAGATGAACTCCGGCGCGGTACGCACGCCGATGTTGTCACCCACGCCGATCACGAACGGACGCAGGTACAGCGCGCCGCCGGTGCCGTACGGCGGAATGAAACGTTCGTTGGCACGCACCACTTCCTTGCACGCTTCGATGAACTGCTCGGTGGACACGTGCGGCATCAGCAGGCGGGCGCAGCTGCGCTGCATGCGCGCGGCGTTCTGGTCCGGACGGAACAGGTTGATCGAGCCGTCCTTGCAACGATAGGCCTTCAGGCCTTCGAAGCATTGCTGGCCATAGTGAAGGGCAGTGGAGCCTTCGCTGATGTGCAGCACGTTGTCTTCGGTCAGGGTGCCTTTGTCCCACTCGCCATTGCGAAAGTACGACAGATAGCGCTTGTCGGTCTTGATGTAGTCAAAACCCAGCTTGTCCCAATTGATGCTTTCGTTACCCATGACACCCTCTATCACTGAACAACCGTCGAAACGGTTCAAGGCTTCTGACGTTTTTTGGATGGGGACAACAATACTTCATTCTTGGGCTGTTTCGCAGCCTGAAATACGTTCCTTGTAGGAGCGAGTTCGCTCGCGATGGACGTCAACGATAACGCGTCTCGTCTGAATGACCGCGTTGTCCTGACGTTTTTCGCGAGCGAGCTCGCTCCTACAGGTGCAATGCGTGGCCAAGGGCCCGCAACGCCGCTTCCTGCACCGCCTCACCCAGGGTCGGGTGTGCATGGATGGTGCCGCCGATGTCTTCCAGCCGCGCGCCCATCTCCAGGCTCTGGGCAAACGCCGTGGACAGCTCCGACACGCCGACGCCCACCGCCTGCCAGCCGACAATCACGTGATTATCCCGACGGGCGACCACCCGCACGAAGCCGCTTTTCGACTCCAGGGTCATCGCCCGGCCATTGGCGGCGAACGGGAAGCTCGACACGATGCAGTCCCAACCTGCGGCCTTGGCCTCGTCCGGGGTCTTGCCGACCACCACCAGTTCCGGGTCGGTGAAGCACACGGCGGCGATGGCGGTCGGGTTGAACTCGCGGGTTTTACCGCTGATCAGCTCGGCGACCATCTCGCCCTGGGCCATGGCCCGGTGGGCGAGCATCGGTTCGCCGCTCAGGTCACCGATGGCATACACGTTGCGCATGCTGGTCTGGCAGCGGTTGTCGATCTTGATCGAGGAACCGTTCATGTCCAGGTTCAGCGCTTCGAGGTTCCAGCCCTGGGTGTTCGGCTTGCGACCGACGGCCACCAGTACCTGGTCGGTTTCCAGGTTCAGGGTCTCGCCGTTCGGGGCAAGTGCTTGCAAGGTGTTGTTAGAAGAATCAAAGCCTTGCACGCTGTGTTTCAAGTAAAGCTTCACACCGAGTTTTTTCAGTTCGTCGTGCACCGGCTGAGTCAGTTCGGCGTCGTAGGCCGGCAGGATGCGTTCCTGCGCTTCCACCACGCTGACCTCGGCGCCGAGCTTGCGATAGGCAATGCCCAACTCCAGACCGATGTAGCCACCGCCGACCACAATCAAGCGCTTGGGCACGGATGTCGGCGCCAGGGCCTCGGTGGACGAGATGATCGGCCCGCCAATCGGCAGCATTGGCAGGTTCACGCTTTTGGAACCGGTGGCCAGCACCAGGTGTTCACACTGGATACGTGTGTCGCCAACTTCCACGGTTTTGCCGTCAACCACTTTGGCCCAGCCTTGAACGACCTGGACCTTGTTCTTTTTCAGCAGCGCCGCGACGCCGGTGGTCAGGCGATCGACGATGCCGTCTTTCCATTCCACGCTCTTGCCGATGTCCAGGGTGGGCGCCGAAACGCTGATGCCCAGGGCCGAATGCTGGCTGTGGTGTTGCGTTTGATGGAACTGCTCAGCGACGTGAATCAGTGCCTTGGACGGAATGCAGCCAATGTTCAGGCAAGTGCCGCCCAGGGATTGGCCTTCCACCAGGATGGTCGGGATGCCCAGTTGGCCGGCACGGATCGCCGTCACATAACCGCCGGGGCCGCCGCCGATGATCAGCAGCGTGGTATTGAGGGTCTGCATGACTTACTCCACAAACAAGGTCGCGGGTTGTTCGAGCAAGCCACGGATGGCCTGGATGAAGAGCGCCGCGTCCATGCCGTCGACCACGCGGTGATCGAAGGAGCTGGAGAGGTTCATCATCTTGCGGATCACGATCTGGCCTTTGATCACCATTGGCCGTTCGACGATCTTGTTCACGCCGACTATCGCGACTTCCGGCAGGTTCAGCACCGGGGTGCTGACGATGCCGCCCAAAGCCCCGAGGCTGGTCAGGGTGATGGTCGAGCCGGACAACTCGTCGCGGCTGGCCTTGCCGTTACGGGCGGCAGTGGCCAAACGAGAGATTTCAGCGGCGCTGTCCCACAGGCTACGGGCTTCGGCGTGACGCACCACCGGCACCATCAAACCGATATCCGCCTGGGTGGCGATGCCGACATGCACTGCGCCGAGGCGGGTGATGACCTGGGCTTCGTCGTCGTAGCGGGCGTTGATCTGCGGGAAATCACGCAGGGCGACGACCAGGGCGCGGACCAGGAACGGCAGCAAAGTCAGCTTGCCGCGAGTCGCGCCATGTTTTTCGTTGAGGTGCGCGCGCAGCTCTTCCACGGCGGTGACGTCGATTTCTTCGACATAACTGAAGTGGGCGGCGCGCTGGGTGGCGTCCTGCATGCGCTGGGCAATCTTGCGACGCATGCCGATCACCGGGATCTGCTGTTCATCGGTACGTTGGGCGTAAGCAGCCGCCACCGGTGCCGAAGCGTTCGACTGACCCTGGGCCAGGTAGGCGTCGAGGTCTTCATGCAGCACGCGGCCGGCGGGGCCGGTGCCACGCACCAGGCGCAATTGAATGCCGAGGTCCAGCGCATGCTTGCGCACGGCCGGGGAGGCCAGCGGACGCTCATCGGCCTCGCGAGCAACCATCGGGCCCTGGCATACGGCAGCTTTCGGCGCCGGGGCAGCGACCGGTTTGCTTTCAACCACGGTTTCGACTTTCGTTGCTGCAACCGGTGCTTCTTTAACAACAGGTGCCGGTTGCGTCGATTCCTTAACGTTGCCCGCGCCTTCGACTTCAATGCTGATCAGCACACTGCCAACCGCCATGACTTCGCCCGGCTGGCCACCGAGGGCAATGACCTTGCCATGCACCGGCGACGGGATATCCACCATCGCCTTGTCGGTCATCACATCGGCCAGCACCTGATCTTCGACGACCATGTCGCCGACCTTGACGTGCCATACCGACAATTCAACTTCTGCAATGCCTTCACCAATGTCCGGCATTTTAATGACGTGCGTGCCCATTCAGACCTCCATGACCCGTTTCAACGCCGCGCCCACTCGGGACGGCCCTGGGAAATACGCCCACTCTTGCGCGTGCGGGTAAGGGGTATCCCAACCGGTGACGCGTTCGATCGGCGCTTCCAGGTAGTGGAAGCAGTGCTCTTGCACCAGCGCCGTCAGTTCGGCGCCGAAGCCGCAAGTGCGGGTGGCTTCGTGAACGATCACGCAGCGACCGGTTTTCTTCACCGACTTGGTGATGGTTTCCAGGTCCAGCGGCCACAGGCTGCGCAGGTCGATGACTTCGGCATCCACGCCGCTTTCTTCAGCGGCCACTTGCGACACGTAGACGGTGGTGCCGTAGGTCAGCACCGTGACGTCCTTGCCCGGACGGGCGATAGCGGCAACGTCCAGCGGTACGGTGTAGTAACCGTCCGGAACCTGTGCGGCGGGGTGTTTCGACCACGGGGTAACCGGGCGTTCGTGGTGGCCGTCGAAAGGGCCGTTGTACAGCCGTTTCGGCTCCAGGAAGATCACCGGGTCATCATTTTCGATGGAGGCGATCAGCAGGCCTTTGGCGTCGTAGGGGTTGGACGGCATGACGGTGCGCAGACCGCATACCTGAGTGAAGAGTGCCTCGATGCTCTGGCTGTGGGTCTGGCCGCCGTAGATGCCGCCGCCGCAGGGCATGCGCAGGGTCATCGGCGCGGTGAACTCGCCGGCCGAGCGATAACGCAGGCGCGCGGCTTCGGAAATGATCTGGTCGTAGGCCGGGTAGACGTAGTCGGCGAACTGGATCTCCACCACCGGGCGCAGACCGTAGGCGCCCATGCCCACGGCGGTGCCGACGATACCGCTTTCAGAGATCGGCGCGTCGAATACTCGCGAGGTGCCGTACTTGGCTTGCAGGCCTTCGGTGCAACGGAACACGCCACCGAAGTAGCCCACGTCCTGGCCGAAGACCACGACGTTGTCGTCACGTTCAAGCATCACATCCATGGCCGAGCGCAGGGCCTGGATCATGGTCATGGTGGTCGTGGTCATGGCGGTTTCCAGCTCGATATGGTTGTTGTGATCGTTCATGTCAGATCCCCAACTCTTGACGCTGGCGCTTCAAGTGCTCCGGCATCTCTTTGTAGACGTCTTCGAACATGGTCGCGGCGCTCGGAATCTGGCCGCCGGCAAGGGTGCCGTACTGTTCGGCTTCTTTCTGTGCGGCGATCACTTGGGCTTCGAGCTCGGCGCTGACGGCGGTGTGTTCCTCTTCGGACCACTGGCCGATCTTGATCAGGTGCTGCTTGAGGCGCGCAATCGGATCGCCCAGCGGGAAGTGGCTCCAGTCATCGGCCGGACGGTATTTGGACGGATCATCGGAGGTCGAGTGCGGGCCGGCGCGGTAGGTGACCCACTCGATCATGGTCGGACCGAGATTACGGCGCGCACGTTCGGCAGCCCAGGCGGAAGCGGCGTAGACCGCGTAGAAATCGTTGCCGTCGACCCGCAGGGAGGCAATGCCGCAACCGACGCCACGACCGGCGAAGGTGGTGGCTTCACCACCGGCAATCGCCTGGAAGGTGGAGATCGCCCACTGGTTGTTGACCACGTTGAGGATCACCGGCGCGCGGTACACGTGGGCGAACGTCAGGGCGGTGTGGAAGTCCGACTCGGCGGTGGCGCCGTCGCCGATCCACGCCGAAGCGATTTTGGTGTCGCCCTTGATCGCCGAGGCCATGCCCCAGCCCACGGCTTGCACGAACTGGGTGGCGAGGTTGCCGGAGATGGTGAAGAAACCGGAGTCCTTGACCGAGTACATGATGGGCAACTGACGTCCCTTGAGCGGATCGCGCTCGTTGGACAGCAGCTGGCAGATCAGGTCGACCAGCGGTACGTCGCGGGCCATCAGGATGCTTTGCTGGCGGTAGGTCGGGAAGCACATGTCGTCGATGTTCAGGGCCAGGGCCTGGGCGCTGCCGATGGCTTCTTCGCCAAGGCTCTGCATGTAGAACGACATCTTTTTCTGACGCTGGGCGACCACCATGCGGTTGTCGTAGATGCGGGTCTTGAGCATGGCGCGCATGCCCTTGCGCAGGATCTCCACCGGTACGTTTTCGGCCCATGGGCCGAGGGCATTACCCTGGTCGTCGAGCACGCGGATCAGGCCACGGGCCAGGTCAGCCGTGTCAGCCGGTTCAACGTCGATTGGGGGTTTGCGCACCGTGCCGGCATCGGTCAGATGCAGGTAGGAGAAGTCGGTTTTACAGCCGGGACGGCCCGAGGGTTCGGGGACGTGCAGGCGCAGCGGTTCATACGCTTGGGTCATGGCTTCTACGCTCGATCTTGTGAATTTCTTGTAGTGAGCTGACAGATTTCGTTCGGTAGAAGAAATCTTGTCCTACAACAATCATAGGCCCGACCAAGAAGAATATTTCTCTCTGTTTCGTTGCGCTAAAGATCATTTGCAGATAAAAAACCTGCATAAACATAAAAAACAGGTGGTTTTGTCTCATGCGCAAACTGGACCGTACCGATATCGGCATTCTCAACAGCCTTCAGGAGAACGCGCGCATCACCAACGCCGACCTGGCGCGTTCGGTGAACCTGTCACCCACGCCGTGTTTCAACCGGGTCAAGGCCATGGAAGAACTGGGGGTGATTCGCGAGCAAGTGACGCTGCTGGATGCCGATCTGTTGGGGCTGCATGTGAATGTGTTCATTCACGTCAGCCTGGAGAAGCAGGTGGAGGAGGCGTTGCAGCATTTCGAAGAAGCGATTTCCGATCGCCCCGAGGTGATGGAGTGCTACCTGATGGCCGGCGATCCGGACTACCTGATCCGGGTGCTGGTGCCGACCATCCAGTCGCTGGAGCGCTTCATGATGGACTTTCTGACCAAGGTGCCGGGGGTGGCGAACATCCGTTCGAGCTTTGCGCTCAAGCAGGTGCGGTACAAGACCGCGCTGCCGTTGCCGGCCAATGGCCTGACTTTGGGCAACTGACACGATTACTCTGTAGGAGCGAGCTTGCTCGCGATGGACGTTAACGATAACGCGAGTCTTCTGGATAAACGCGTTGCCCTCAAGTCCATCGTCGGAACGCCGCCCGGAGCAAGCTCGCTCCTACAGGGTCAGAATTTGTTCAGAGGGATTTTCAGGTAGGTCACGCCGTTGTTCTCGGCCGGCGGCAAATTCCCCGCCCGCACATTCACCTGGATCGCCGGCAGCAACAGCGTCGGCATGCCCAGCCCTGCATCACGTCGTGTACGCATTTCCACGAACGCGGCTTCATCGATCCCGTCATGTACATGAATGTTGTTTTTGCGTTGTTCACCGACGGTGGTCATGCATTGGGGCGCGCGGCCATTGGGCGGGTAGTCGTGGCAGACGAACAGCCGCACGCTGGCGGGGAAGGCCAGCAGTTTGTGGATCGAGGCAAACATCTGGTTGGCATTGCCGCCCGGGAAATCGCAGCGGGCGGTGCCGACGTCGGGCATGAACATCGTGTCGCCCACCAGAATCACATCGCTGTCGACCAGGTAGGCCATGTCCGCCGGGGTATGGCCGGGCACGTGCAGGGCGGTCGCCTTGAGGTTGCCGATCATGAACGATTCGTTGGGGGCGAACAGGTGATCGAACTGGGAGCCGTCGACGCGAAAGGAGGGCTCCAGATTGAACAGCGTCTTGAACACGTCCTGGACCTTGCTGATCGACTCGCCAATGGCGATTTTGCCGCCAAGCTCTCTGCGCAGGTACGGCGCGGCGGACAGGTGATCGGCATGGGCGTGGGTTTCCAGCAGCCATTGCACTTGCAAGTGACGGGCGCGGACGAAGGCGATGATGTTGTCGGCCTGGGTGGTTGCGGTACGCCCGGAGGCTGCGTCGTAGTCGAGCACCGGATCGACAATCGCACACTGCCCGCCATCAGCCTCGTAGACCACGTAGCTGTAGGTCGAGGAGGCGGGGTCGAGGAAAGCTTCAATCAGTGCGGGCATGGACACGAACCTGTGCAGGGTTAGAAAAGTCAGACGGCGAAATTTCAGTCATGGGTTGCAACATTATATGTTTAAACATAATGTTTACAGCTTAAGTGACGTTGAAGGCATCCTGCAAATGCAATCCAGTCTGACCGAATGTGAAGTCGCCCAGCTGCGCGCCTCGGCCTCCAAGGCGTGTGCGCTGCTCAAGGCCCTGGCCAATGAGGATCGCCTGTTGATCCTGTGTCAGCTGACCCAGGGCGAACGCAACGTAGGCGAGCTGGAAAAAATGACCGGCGTGCGCCAACCGACCCTGTCCCAGCAATTGGGGATCCTGCGCGATGAAGGACTGGTCGCCACCCGTCGTGAAGGCAAGTACATTTTTTACGGTCTCGCCAGTCACGAAGTGATCCAGGTGATGAAAACCCTCTCCGGGCTTTATTGCGGGGCCGTGCTTAAAAGCTGGGTTCAACCTTGATCTTATTCAACACACCGAACCTGTGGGAGCGAGCTTGCTCGCGATGGGGCCGGCACATCCAACATTAATGGCGACTGACCTGACGCCATCGCGGGCAAGTCCGCTCCCACAGGTTTTGTGGTTTGACTCGTCACAATCCTTGCGTGCAGCAAAAGGAACAAGCAATGAACGATCAACACTGGGGCCCATCCATCAGTGCAGATATCGTGGTCATCGGCGGCGGCACGGCAGGCATCGGCTTTGTCGCCAGCCTGCTCAAGCGTAGCCCGCATCTGAACATCACCGTGATCGAACCCGACTCCCGGCACTACTATCAACCGGCCTGGACGCTGGTCGGCGGTGGTGCCTACAACGTGGAAAACACCGTGCGGCCCATGGCGTCGGTGATGCCGCGCGGGGCCCATTGGCTGCAGGCTGGCGTGACGGGCATCGATCCCGACAAGCTTCAACTCACCCTCGGTGACGGGCGTACGGTCGGCTATCAAAACCTGGTGGTCTGCCCCGGCCTGCGCCTGGCCTGGGAGAAAATCGAAGGCCTGGAGGACACCCTCGGCCAGCACGGCGTGACCTCCAATTACAGCTATCGGCACGCGACCTACACCTGGGACCAGGTGCAGAAATTACGCGGCGGCAAGGTGCTGTTCACCCAGCCGGCCATGCCGATCAAATGTGCCGGAGCGCCACAAAAGGCGCTGTACCTGTCCTGCGATCATTGGACCAAGAGCGGTGTGCTGAACAACATCGACGTCGAGTTCAATCTTGCGGGCGCGGCACTGTTCGGAGTGCCGACCTTTGTCCCGCCACTGATGAAGTACATCGAAAAGTACAAAGCCCGGTTGGCGTTCAATTCGAATCTGGTCAAGGTCGACGGCCCGGCGAAAACCGCGTGGTTCGACGTCAAGGATGCCGATGGCAATGTTACCCGCCAGGCAAAAACCTTTGACCTGCTGCATGTCGTGCCACCACAAGTCTCTCCGGACTTCATCGCCCAAAGTCCGCTGGCCGACGCTGCCGGCTGGTGCGAGGTCGATCCCCACACCCTTCAACATCCGCGCTATCCAGGCGTGTTCGCGCTGGGTGACATCTGCGGCACCACGAATGCAAAAACTGCTGCGGCGGTGCGCAAGCAGATCGTGGTGGTGGCCGAAAACCTGCTGGCCTTGCGCAAGCAGCAGCCGCTGCCGCTGAAGTACGACGGTTATGGCTCCTGTCCGCTGACGGTGGAGAAGGGCAAGGTGATCCTTGCCGAGTTCGGGTACGCGGGCAAGTTGCTGCCGACCTTTCCCCTTGACCCGACGATCCCGCGCCGCTCGGCGTGGTGGCTGAAGGCGACACTGCTACCGTGGTTCTACTGGAACGGTATGCTCAAGGGCCGCGAGTGGCTGACACGTGTGTCCAGGGTCGACTGAGAACTCCGTATGTTGCTGGCAAGTCTGTTTGGTGTAGTGATGGGGTTGGTGCTCGGCTTGACGGGCGCCGGTGGCGGTATCCTTGCGGTCCCGGCCCTGGTGTTGGGGTTGGGGTGGAGCATGACCCAGGCCGCTCCGGTGGCGTTGTTCGCGGTAGGCAGTGCGGCAGCGGTCGGTGCCATCGACGGCTTGCGCCATGGCCTGGTGCGTTATCGCGCAGCGCTGCTGATCGCGGCATTGGGTGCGGTGTTTTCGCCGATAGGCATCTACTTTGCCCACCAGTTGCCGGAAAAAATCCTGATGATCCTGTTCAGCCTGCTGATGGTCATGGTGGCCGGGCGGATGTTGCGCCGCGAGCGCAAGGACGAGGGTCCCAGCGACCATGGTCAGGCCAACTGGGGCCAGAAGAACTGCATGCTCGATCAACAGACCGGGCGCTTTTCCTGGACCGCCAAATGCACCGCGACCCTCGCCGCGCTCGGGGCAGTAACCGGCGTGGTCTCTGGATTGCTGGGGGTGGGCGGCGGCTTTCTGATTGTCCCGGCCTTCAAGCAACTGACCGACGTGCAGATGCGCGGGATCATCGCCACGTCGCTGATGGTGATCAGCCTGATTTCCGGCATCGGCGTGATCGGCGCGTTCCATGCCGGGGTGCGCATCGACGATTCGGGCATTGCCTTCATCGTCTCCAGCATCGTCGGCATGATCATCGGCCGCAAGCTCTGCGCCCGGGTGCCGGCGCGGGCGTTGCAGGTCGGATTCGCCAGCATCTGCGTCGTGGTCGCCGCCTACATGCTGTTCAGGGCTAACGCCTGACCGGTACCGGTTCCTGTGGACGCCAGTGGGGTCCACAGGCCTACACCCTTAGTGGCGAGCCTCACTGACACACGGTCTTACACCGTAGTGGTCACACACCGCCAGCCAATCCAAAGCACCTGAAAACCAGCCCCAAGGCAGCGTATGGCGCCGCCCGTCAGGTTTCGATAATCGCCTCCGACACTCAGTCCCCCGTTTCGGAGCGCGCCATGCACAACAATAAGAACGTCACGCATCGTTTTCTGCCTGCCTTCATCGCCGGCCTGTCCGCCCTTGGCCTGAGCCCGCTGGCCGAGGCGGATATCATGCTGTACGACAAGGACCAGACCACGTTCTCCACCGACGGCTACATCAACGCCTTCTACGTGAACAGCGATGTCGATCGCGCCGGCGATCAGTTCGACCGTCGACAGTCGCGGGTCAAGATGGGGTTCCTGCCCAACTACCTGGGGTTCAACATGGGCAAGCAGGTAGACGACCTCAAGCTCGGCGCCCGTGCCTCGTTCTGGGTCACCATCAACGACAGCGAAACCAACGGCACCGACACCGCCATCGATGTGCGGCAGTTCTTCGGCACCGTGGCCAACCCGGAGTGGGGCGAGGTGCTGATCGGCAAGGACTTCGGGCTGTTCGCCCGTTCCAACATCCTGCTCGACGAAATGCTCGCCGGTTACGGTCAGGTCAGCGATACGTTGGGGCTGGTGGATGGCGGCGGGGTGTCGTTCGGCAACATCGGCACCGGTTATCCGTATCCGTTCCCGACCTCGCAGATAACCTATCGCACCCCGGTGATGGACGGTCTGCGCGTGGCGGTCGGCATCATGGACCCGGTGGACACCAACGACAGCAGCCCGACGGGCAAGGCCTATCAGGAAAACCCGCGTACCGAAAGCGAAGTCACCTATCAATTCGACCTGGCCGGGGCAAAGATCTACAGCTGGGTCAACGGCAGCTACCAGACCTCGGACAACACTGATTCCACGGTCGAGACCGTCACCTCCAAGGGTGTCGGTTATGGCGTGCAGGCGAAGATGGGCGGCTTGTCCCTCACCGGCTCCGGTTTCCAGGCCAAGGGCATCAACCCGTTTTTCACCAACAATGCCGGCGAGCCGACCCTGCGCAATGTCGACAGCGACGGCTACCTGATGCAGGGCTCCTACAAACTGGGCAAGAACCGCCTGGCCTTGTCCTACGGCAAGACCAATGACGATGGCAACGGCGTGGTCGGCAGCGGCGCGGACTACGAGACCCGCGGCATCGCGTTGTTCCATGACGTGAACGACAACCTCAAGCTGGTGGCCGAGTACAACCAGTTTGAAATCAATGGCCACGACACCGATGAACAGAACGAAGACACCGACACCTTTGCCGTGGGTGCGGTGCTGACCTGGTAACCCCGGGAGGTGGCCCTGGCCGTGCGCATCGCGGCGAGGGTCGCCAACCGTCTCATCCCATCGAAGCGGCTACCCGCTACCCAAGTAGCATTCGTCGCACCTCACAGACTTCGTACACTCGTGCCTCATACACACGCACCTGCCGGAGGTGACGATGCAGTCGGTCCAGAACGAAGGAATCGTCAGTGCGATGTCCCAGGCCACCGATGCCCGGCAGGTCGCGCAGGAACTGGCACGACAGTTGTTGCACCCGCACCTGGGGTTCGTGCTGTTCTTCTGTTCCGCCGAGTACGACTTGCAGGCGCTGGGCCAGGCCTTGCAGCAAAGCTTCGGCGGCATTCGCCTGGCGGGCTGCACCAGCGCCGGGGAAATCACCCCGCTGGGCTACGGACGCAATTGCGTGACGGCGGTGGGTTTCGATCATCGGCACTTTTCCATCGCGATCGAGCTGATCGACCAGATGGAGCACTTCAGCCTGATCGACGCCCAGCAAATGGTCGAGCGCCTGGTCAGTGGCTGTCGCAGCAACACCCTGGCCCCGATCAAGGGCAACAGCTTTGCCCTGACCTTGCTCGATGGCCTGTCCAGCCGTGAAGAAATGGTCCTGGCGGCCTTGAGCGCGGCATTGGGCGACATTCCGCATTTCGGCGGCTCGGCCGGCGACGATAACTACCTGACCCATACCCATGTGTACTTCGATGGCGAGTTCCACAGCGGCGCGGCCGTGGTGGTGCTGGTCAATACCTGGCTGGATTTCGAAGTGTTCACCACCCACCACGTGCTGCCCCGCGCCGAAAAGCTGGTGGTCACCGGGGCCGACAGCACTTTGCGCCGGGTCTTCGAACTCAATGCCGAGCCGGCCGCCGCCGAGTACGCCCGGCACATCGGCGTGCCGGTGGCGCAACTCGATCACCGGGTCTTCGCCGCGCACCCGTTGGCAGTGCGGATCAATCAGCAGTACTACGTGCGGGCCATCCAGCAGGTGCATCCGGACCTGAGCCTGAGTTTCTACTGCGCCGTGGAAAACGGCATCGTCCTCACCGCCATGACTCCGGGGCCGATGCTGCCGAACCTGCAAAGCCTGTTCGAGGGTTTGCAGGAGCGCCTGGGTGATTTGCTGCTGACCATCGGTTGCGACTGTTTCCTGCGGCGTCTGGAACTCGAAGACGACGGCAGTCTTGATCAGATCGGCACGTTTTTGCGTGAGCAACGGGTGATGGGTTTCAACACCTATGGAGAACAGTTCAATGGCATGCACATCAACCAGACCTTCACCGGCGTTGCCATTGCCCGTGGCCGTGCCCCAGGACATCGCTGAGCTGCAGGCCGAGCTGGCCAGGCTGCGCCTGGAAAACCATAAACTGCAGCGCATCAATGGTGCGCTGATCGAACGGGTCGAGTCCGGGGTGACCCGCGGCAACGATCCGTACGCGGCATTCCAGCATTCGGTGGTGCTGGCCGAGCAGGTGCGCGAACGCACCGATGCCCTGAACCAGGCCATGGCCGAACTCAAGGCCGGTAATCATTTGCTCAGCGAAGCCCGCCTGCGCGCGGAAACGGCGCATCAACACCTGATCGATGCCATTGAAAGCATTTCCGACGCCTTCGTCCTGTTCGACGCCGAGCAGCGCATCGTGCTGTTCAACAGTCGCTTCAAGGCGTTCTGGAGCAACAGTCGGGTGCGGATCAATGCCGGCATGCGCCTGACCGAGGTCAAGCGGCTGATGATGAACAACGGCCTGTTCACCGAAGAGCCACGCGGGCATGCCGACGAAAACCTGCTTTACCGCCTGCAGAACGGGCGCTGGCTGCAAGTCAGCGAGCGGCCGACCCAGGAAGGGGGGCGGGTGATTCTGTTCACCGACATTACCGACGTCAAACTCAGCGAAACCGTACGCCGGGAACAGGCGGTGGCGCAGAAGTCGCATCTGCTTCAACGGGCGGTCGACAACCTGTCCCAAGGGGTGGCGATGGTCAGCGCCGAGGGCATTCTGGAGTTGTGGAACCGGCGTTTCCTGGAGTTGAGCGGCCTGGCGCCCGTGGCGGCCCATCGCCCGTTTGCCGAAGTAATCGCCGACAGCGAGTTGAACCTGCTGACCCCGGCCAGTCGCGATGGCAACGGACGACCGGTACGCGAATGCGAACAGCGCCTGTACGATGGCCGGGTCCTGGAAATCCGCACCCATGCATTGCCCGCCGGCGGTTTCGTCAACACCTTCACCGACATTACCGAACGCTACCAGCACGCCGAGGCGCTGAGTGAAAGCGAACACTGGATTCGCCTGATCACCGATCACGTACCTGCATTGATTGCCTACCTCAATGCCGATCTGGTCTACGAGTTCACCAACAAGGTCTACGAAGAATGGTACTGCTGGCCCCGCGGCGTGATGCTCGGCCAGAGCCTGCGCGAAGTGCACAGCGAACAGCATTACCAGCGGCTGGAGTCCTACGTGGCCAGGGCGCTGGCGGGCGAGAGCGTGACGTTCGAATTCGCCGAAACCAACGTCAACAATCAGGAGCGCTACATGCTGCGCTCCTATGTGCCCAACCGTCTGGCCAGTGGCGAGGTGGTGGGGATTTTCGTGCTGATCCGCGACATTACCGAACGCCGGCGCACCGCCGAGGCGTTGCACCAGGCTTATCAGAACCTTGAGCTGCGGGTACGCGAGCGCACGGCGGAATTGACTACCCTCAATGACCAACTGCTGCGCGAGATCGATGAGCGTCGCCTGGTCGAGTCACGCTTGCGCGAGGCCAAGCAGGAAGCCGAGCAGGCCAACCTGTCGAAGACCAAGTTCCTCGCCGCCGTCAGCCATGACCTGCTGCAACCGTTGAATGCCGCTCGGCTGTTTACCAGTGCCTTGCTGGAGCGGCGCGAGCCGATGTCTAGCGAAATTCTGGTGCGCAACGTGAGCAATTCCCTGGAAGACGTGGAGAACCTGCTCGGCACCCTGGTGGATATTTCCAAGCTCGATGCGGGGGTGATCAAAGCCGACATTGCGCCGTTCGCCCTCAGTGAACTGCTGGACAACCTGGCCGCCGAATACACCCAGGTGGCGCGCAGTGAAGGCCTGCAACTGCACTTCATCGGCTGTTCGGCGCTGGTGCGCAGTGACATCCAGCTGCTCGCCCGGATTCTGCGCAACCTGCTGAGCAATGCGATTCGCTATACCTACAGTGGCCGCGTGGTGCTCGGGTGCCGGCGGCATCATCAGTGCCTGACGATCGAAGTCTGGGACAGCGGCATGGGTATCGCCGAGCATCGCCTGGAGGAGATTTTCCAGGAGTTCAAGCGCGGTGATGTGCAGCGACCCGATCAGGATCGCGGCCTGGGCCTGGGCCTGGCGATTGTCGAGAAGATTGCCGGCATCCTCGGGCATCGCATTCATGTGCGCTCATGGCCGGGACGGGGTTCGATGTTTTCGGTCGAAGTACCGTTGAGCGCCACCGCGCCGAAACCGCCGCCGACGTTGCAGATGAGCGAGCCGATGCTTGAGCGCCTGCGCGGTGCGCGGATATGGGTGCTGGACAATGACGCGACCATCTGTGCCGGCATGCGCACCTTGCTGGAGGGGTGGGGGTGTCGGGTGGTGACGGCGCTGTCGGAGGAGGACCTGGCGCGGCAAGTGGACAATTACCACGCCGAGGCCGACCTGCTGATTGCCGATTACCACCTGGACAACGATCGCAACGGTGTCGACGCCGTGGCCCGGATCAATGCCCGGCGCGCGTCACCGGTCCCGGCGATGATGATCACGGCCAACTACAGCAATGAACTCAAGCAGCAGATCCGCGAACTGGGCCACACCCTGATGCACAAGCCGGTGCGGCCGATGAAGCTGAAGACGGCGATGAGTCATTTGCTCGGCCGGCCTTGAGATCCCGGGGTTTTTGCCACCGCTATCGCGAGCAAGCTCGCTCCCACAGGGACAGCATCGTACCTGTGGGAGCGAGCTTGCTCGCGATGAGAGCGACGCGGTCTTGACTCAACGCCGCAGATAAGACCCGAAATCAATATCCCCGGCACTCAGGATCGCTTGCACCCGGTTGTGCACGTTGAGCTTGCGCAGGATCGCCGAGACATGGGCCTTGACCGTTGTCTCGGCGATTTCCAGGGTGTAGGCGATCTGCTTGTTCGATTCGCCCTTGGTCATGCGTTCCAGTACCTGCAGTTGTTTGCGGGTCAGGGCCTGGAGCAGTTCGGGCGGGAAGCCCGGGGTGTCGTTCATCCGCCGGTGGGTGCTGCTTTTGGCGGTGCGGATGATGTCCGGGGGCAGGTAGACATTGCCATTGAGAATCTGCTGGATGGCATCGGTCATCTGGGTGCGGGGTGAAGACTTGGTGATGAAACCCACCGCACCGTAGGTGATGGCTTGCAGCACGATCTGTTTGTCCTGCTCGGCGGAGACAATCACCACCGGAATGGTCGGCGCTTCGTTACGCAGGTTGATCAGGCCATTGAGCCCGTGCATGCCGGGCATGTTCAGGTCGAGCAGGATCAGGTCCAGGTCATCGTGTTCCTGGGTCAACGCCAGGGCGCTGTCCAGGTCGGCGGTTTCCATCACTTCGGTGCCGGCAAAACCGTCGCTGATGACATTGTGAATGGCTTCGCGAAACAGCGGGTGATCGTCGGCAATCAGGATTTTGTACATGGCCTTTCACCTCATTATTTTGATTATGGTGTGGCAACTACACGCACGCGTAAAGCTTCAGGGAAAGGGTTCGGGGCTGGCTGGCGAAACCGGCAGATTGGCCGCTTGCCAGGCGTCCAGGCCATCGCGATACCAATACAGAGTCTTATAGCCCATGGTGGCTGCGCGTTTGACCGCATTCCAGCTCAACCAGCAGTCGGAGCGGCAGTAGAAGACCAGCGGTCGCGTCGGGTCGCCGCCAGTCAGTGATTTCAGGTTGCGGGAAAAGTAATCCTGCCAAGCGGGCGTCAGGTCACCGTCGCCGGTATTGGCCAGCCAATGGCTGCCGGGCAGGTTTTCATGGGGCTGGTCTTCGATGAACTGCCCTTGCAGCCACTGACGGCGGTAGACATCGATCAGCACCGGGCGCGGGGTTTGGCCGAGCAGGGTTTGCAGGGCGGGGGTGTCGATGATGGTTGCGCCTTGCAGTTGTTCCGGCGTCGGGCTGCGGTACAGGCCGATGCGATAGCCGTCGGTGGAGAACAGCGCCGTGTCGGCCTGCGCGGTGCTCAGCAGCAGGCCCAGCGACAGGGCGGCGAGAGTAGGGCGCAACAGGCAACGTCGGGCTCGCGGCATGGGTTCGGTCCTTATAGTTATGGACCTATTACATGCCAGTCGGGGGGCGTTGGGAATGCGACGATAGACAGGAAAACCAGTACTAAAGTAGTAATTTCACGCTGTTCAATGAAGATCCCCCTGTGGGAGCGGGCTTGCTCGCGAAAGCGTTGTGTCAGTCGACTTATTTATTGAATTTGCCGCCGCCTTCGCGAGCAAGCCCGCTCCCACAGTTGACCTGTGTAGTCAGTTGGTTTTGCGCAAGGCCGCATGCTGCGGGTTGAAGGTCAGCACGGCGAGCAGCGCGAACAGCAGCGTCAAACCCGCACACACCGCCAGCGCCAGCGGATTGAAGCGTTCATACAGGGCGAAGCGCACCAGTTCCACCGCATGGGTAAAGGGATTCACCGCGCACAGCCAATACAGCCACTGGCTGGCCTCGCGCATCTTCCATAGCGGATACAGCGCCGATGACAGGAAAAACAGCGGGAAGATCACGAAGTTCATCACCCCGGCAAAGTTCTCCAGCTGGCGGATCGCGTTCGACAGCAACAGGCCCAGTGCGCTGAGCATCAACGCCACCAGCAACAGGGCCGGCAACGCCAGCAACAGGCCCATGGCCGGTGGCCGCACGCCGTAGATCCAGGCAATCGCCAGGAACGCATACACCTGCAACAACGAAATCAGCGACGTGGCCACCAGTTTGCTGCACAGCAGAAAGGTTCGGGGCAGGGGGCTGGTCAGCAGCACGCGCATGCTGCCCATCTCGCGGTCGTAGACCATCGACAGTGACCCCTGCATGCCATTGAACAACAGGATCATGCAGGCCAGCCCGGGAATGATGTAGACCTCGTATGGTATGTAGGTGTCGTAGGGCTCGATGATCGCGATCCCAAGCGCCGCGCGAAAACCGGCGGCGAACACCAGCAACCACAGCAGCGGCCGCACCAGGGCGCTAAGAAATCGGGTGCGTTGCAGCACAAAGCGTAGCCATTCGCGCAGCACGATACCCCTGAAACATTGCCAGTAAGCGTTCATTGGGCAGCTCCCGATGTTGTCAGGCGGGTGAAGGCCGAGCCGAGATCACCGCCGTGCTCCAGGCTCAGGACGTCGGCCTGCCCACTGGCCACCAACCGGCCTTGATGCAGGATCAGCAAGTCATCGCTGGGCTGTACTTCGTCGAGCAGGTGGGTGGTCCAGAGCACGCTGATGTGCTCCTCGCGACACAGGCTGCGGATGTGCCGGTTGAGCGCCAGGCGACTCGCCGGGTCGAGGCCGACACTGGCTTCATCGAGCAGCAGCAGGCGCGGCTCATGTAACAGGGCGCGGGCAATTTCCACCCGGCGACGATGGCCGCCATTGAGTTCGCGCACCCGTTCGCGGCGACGGTCGGTCAGGGCCTGACGGGCCAGTTCGGCGTCGACCCGAAGGTCGGTCTGACGCCGGGACAGGCCATGCAATGCCGCGTGATAACGCAGGTTCTGCTCGACGCTGAGGTCCAGGTCCAGGGTGCTTTGCTGGAACACCACGCCCAATTGCCTGAGTGCCGGGCGTGCCGCGCTGCGCAATGAACAGCCACCGACGCGGATCTCGCCTTGCTGCAGATCATAGAGCCGGGTCAGCAGGGCAATCAGGGTCGACTTGCCGGCGCCGTTGGGCCCCAGCAGCGCGGCGAAACGCCCGGGTTCCAGGCTGAAACTCACCTTGCGCAAGGCCTCCCGGGAGCCGTAGGCAAAGCTCAGGTCGCTGACTTCAAGGGCGTTCATGGCGTCACCACCACGCCCCAGGGATAGCGCCCGACCTTCACCGATTTACTGACCTTGAGGCTGTCGACATCGATCACCGAGACATCGCCGCTGACGCCGTTGGTGGCCAGCAGTTGCTTCTGATCCGGGGTGAACGCCATCTGCCAGACCCGTCGACCCACCAGCAGGTAATCGAGAATCTCGAAAGTCTTGGCATCGATCACCGCCACATGATTGGCCGGGCCCAGTGCGACGAAACCGTACTTGCCATCGGCGCTGAGCTTGATGCCGACCGGCTGGACCTTGTCCGGGTGCACGCCCTTGATCTGGAAGTTAAGGGTCTTGAGCACGGTGCGGCTGGCCACATCGAGAATGGTCACGGTGCCGCCGATTTCCGCCGAGGCCCAGAGCTTCGCGCCATCGGGGGAGAACTCGACGAAGCGCGGGCGCTGGTCCACCAGGGTGCTGTCGGCCAGGGTCTGGGTGCTGGTGTCGATCCAGTGCAGCATGTTGGTGGTTTCGCTGGTGTTGACCGCCCACTTGCCGTCGGGGCTGACGGCCATACCCTCGGGCTCGACGCCGACGTTGATCTGGCCGAGTACCTTGGAGGTCTCGGTGTCGATCACCGTGACCAGCGCATCGTCTTCGTTGGAGACATACAACCAGCGATTGTTCGGGTGCAGGGCGAATTGTTCAGGGTCTTTGCCCGAGGGCAATTCCTTGATGATCTTGCGCGTGGTCACGTCCATCACCTGGACCCGGTCCGAGTCGCTGGCGCAGATGTACAACAACTTGTTGTCATGGGACAGCAGCAGGCCGCGAGGGCGCTGGCCGACGGGCAGGGTGTCGGTGACTTGCAGGGTCTGCATGTCGATCAGGCTCAGGTTGTTGTCCTTTTCGTTGGAGACCCAGGCAGTGCTGGCAACGGCATTGCCAGCGGCGAGCAGCAAGGTGCAAGAGAGCAGGGTGCGGCGCATGGCGGATTCCTTATTGTTGTGATGTTCGGATCAGGGAAAGCGGCAGCTGACCTCGGGCTTGTCGTAACCCAGGCTGTCCATCTCGTTGAACGGGTGCAAAAAGCCGTCCTGGGGTGAGGTGCTGACCAGCGCCCGGGGCTGGACAATGGGAATCGGCTGGCGCAACTGGCCATTCCACGACCGGTAGCTGAGCTTGCGACCCTTGAAGCCGTCGAGCGGCAACTGATCGCTGATTTCAATCGTACGGATCGCCATCGGCTCGGCCTGGCGCAGTTTGCTCACAGCGCTGGCGATACTGCGCACGGCCATCCATGCCGCGAAATCGCGGTCATTCATCCAGCGTCCGGTCAGGGCTTCAAAGCGTTTTTGCAGCTGAGCGGCGCCGTAGGTTTCCACGGTCTTGTGCCAGCCCACCGGGGTCAGGCCCTGGGTGCCGGCGACCGGGCGCGGGTACCAGGTCTGGTAGGGCACGTATTCACCGAAGTCGCCGCGTTCATCGGCCACCAGCACCACGTCGTACTCGGCGGTCTGAGTGAACAGCGGCATGTCGGCCTGGGCGCTGCGGCGTTGGTCGTTATCAAAGCTCCAGGGTTTTTCCGCCACCAGTTGCAAGCCGAAGCGCTTGGCCGCGCGGCGCAGGGCGGCGGCATAGGCTTGATCGTCCGGGGTCGGGCCGACAATCAGCAGTGCCCGCTGCCATTTGCGCAACACCAGAAACTGCGCCAGCGCATCGGCGAGCATCGCCCGGCTCGGCAAGGTGTGCAGCACGTTCGGCAGGCAATCGCTGATGCGCAGGCTGTCGTCGGGGCTGCCGGCGTTGAACAGTAGGCTGTCGGGCAGTGCGGCACTGAGCTGGCGCAGGCTGGCGCCCGGTGCGTTCACCACAAACAGGCGCAGACCTTGTTCGTGCTGGGCCTTCGCCGCTTCGAGCAAGGCTTCGGGGCTGTCGACACTGGCGCTGACCAGGCTGTAGCCGTGATTGAGAAAACGCCCGGTGCTGTTGCTGTCGGTGATCGCCAGTTCGGCGCCGCGCAGCCCGGCATCGGTGGGCTCGGGGATGACGTTCGACAGCAACGGGCCGGCGTCGGGGCGATAACCCAGGTAGCCGATCCGCACCTGCAAGGGCGCATCGGCGGCCTGACTCTGGGTGGCCAGGCCGGCGGCGCAGGCAATCGCCAGCAGGTAGATCAGGGCGTAAGGGATTAGCTGGCGCATAGGGCACTCCATTACAGGTAGCGCCAGCATAGGAAGCCCGCGAAGCTGAGGAAATATGCAGAAAGTACCGGTGGTGTCCATCCAGCGCCTTACTACCAAGGGACTAGGTAGCGACCACCAAAGCAGCATGGGGGCTGTGCGCAGGGCTTTCTAAGATGGCTGCCATAGCCTCTGCCAAGAGGTTTTGCGTGCAATCCTGAGGGCATAACAATGACAACAAAACGCAACGCCTTGCTCGTGACCGGGCTATTGGCCGGTTTGATCAGTGCAGGTTCCGTCTGGGCCCACGGCAATGTGGTGCCACAGGCTGTCGCCACCCAGGGCTTGACCCCGATCAAAGACGCCGGGGTGCAGCTCGATGCCGATGGCTGGGCCGCGGTGAACCCGTATCGCACCGCCCCGGAACACGACAAGGCAGTGGAAATCGGCGCCTCGGCCTATACCCAGAACTGCGCGGCCTGTCATGGCCTGGAAGCCAAGTCCGGCGGTATCGCCCCCGACTTGCGCATGCTCGATGTCGGCGAGGCGGGCGATGAATGGTTCGCCGAACGGGTGCGCCATGGCGCGGTGCGCGACGGTCGGGTGTACATGCCGAAGATGGCCGACTACCTGAGCCAGGAAGCCCTGTGGGCGGTGCGTACCTATCTGGACACTGTGCGCGTCGAGGAGTGACCCATGCGCCTGCTCGCGGTGTTGATCAGCGCTCTGTGGCTGTGCTGCCAGGCGGCGCAGGCGCAGGTTCGCAACTACGACGAAATGATCGCCGCCGGGGAGCTGAAGGTGGCGGTCTACAAGGACTTCGCCCCCTACAGTTTCGAAAGCGCCGGAAAGCCCCAGGGAGTCGATGTTGAACTCGCCGAGGCCTTGGCCAAGGCACTCGGTGTGCGCCTGTCGCTGATCTGGGCACCGGCCGGGGAAAAACTCGATGACGACCTGCGCGACTACATCTGGCGTGCCAGTGCCTTGCACAACCAGCAACTGGCCGACCTGATGATGCGCGTGCCCTACGACCGTGACTACGCGCAGAAGCGCAACGAGTTCGGCGAACTGGTCAACGGCCAAGTGGTGATGTTCGGTCCGTACCAGAACGAACAATGGCAGGTGGCCTATGACCGCCGAAGGCTGGACAAGGTCGCCAGCGTCGCGGTGTTCGAGCATCACCCGATTGGTGTCGAAGTCGACAGCGTGCCGTCGTTCTACCTGACATCGGTGTTCAACGGCATGCTCGCCGGCAAGACCCATCACTATTCGGGCGTACCCCAGGCGTTTGCCGCGATGAAGGCCGGTGAGGTCGACGCGGTGATGGCCATGCGCGGCGAAATCGACTGGCAAGTGCACGAAGCGGCCGACCCGCAGGTGGCGCTGGCAGAAAATGCCTACCCGAACATGGGCAAGCAGCTCTGGGAAATCGGCATGGCGGTGCACGAAAGCAACCGTCAACTGGCCTATGCCGTGGAAGAGGCGTTGGAAGCGCTGATCCGCGACGGTTCGGTGAAGACCATCTACGGCCATTACGGCCTGCGTTACGACGTGCCCGAGATGTATCAATAAGGAGCAGGCGATGAAATGGCGAGGGAGTTGTCTGTTGGCCTGCTGGTTGAGCCTGGCGGCACAGGCTGGCGCTATCGATCCCGGCAAGGATCCGGTGCCATCGGTGATGTGGGCCTTCTACCATCAGCGGTTTCTGGGCAATGCGCCGTTCGTTTTCGATGAGCGGGTCAAGCTGCTGGCGCCGCCGTTTGCCGAAGATGCCCGGCAGGTGCCGCTGGAAATCGATGCCCGGGCGTTCAATGGCGAGGTGGTGAAAATCCTCGCCTGGGCAGAGCTGAATCCGTTGCCGAAAATCGTCGACTTCCAGCCGCTGAATTCGGTTTTGCCGTGGCTGTCTTTGCGCATTCGCATCGAACAGGCGACGCCCTTGCGCGCGGCGGTGTTGACCCGCGACGGCGTGTGGCATGTCGGCTCGACCCTGATTGACGCCGCGGGTGGCGGTTGCACCGCCCCGAGCGTGGTGCGGACTCAACCGGGCTGGGAGGAGCGCATCGGCGAAGTGCTCGGCGGGCGCTATCCCCGGGACGGGTTCAGCCGTTTGCGTATGCAGGTGGCCCATCCCATGGACAACGGCATGGTCAGCGGAATTCCGGAATTCTTCATCAACCATGCCGAACTGCGCGACCGCAACGAGCAAGTGCTGGCCCGGCTGGAGCTGTTCCCCGCGGTCAGCGAAAACCCCAACCTGGCCTTCGACATCGAAGGGGCAGGGCAAACGCGCCTGCTGCTACGGGACAACAGCGGCAATGAGTTCGATGCGTCGATCCCCTGACCCTAAGGAGCGTGGCATGCGCTGGATCCTGTTGATGGTGTTAAGCGTCAGTCTGCCGGCCCTGGCCGATCTCGAGTACTCGCTCAAGCCCCGGCGGATTGCCCAGGACACCTGGTTACTGGAAGGCAGCACCGATAATTTCGCCAAGGCCAACGGCGGCAACATCGTCAACACCGCGTTTATCGTCACTGAGCGCGGTGTGGTGGTGATCGACACCGGGCCGTCCAGGCGTTACGGCGAAGCGATGCGCAAGGCCATTGCCGCCACCACCGACAAGCCGGTGATCGAGGTCTTGCTGACCCATCACCACCCGGACCATGTGCTGGGTAATCAAGCCTTCACCGACGTGCCAATCGGCGCCTTGGCCGGCACCAGCGAGCTGGTGCACCAGCAAGGCGATGCCATGGCGGAGAATATGTACCGGATGGTCGGCGACTGGATGCGTGGCACCGAAGTGGTGCTGGCGACTCAGACGCTGACACCCGGCGTGAAAAGTTTTGGGAATCACGATCTGCGCTTGCTGAGCCTGGGTGGGCATACGGGCGCGGATCTGGCTATTCTCGACCAGCAAACCGGCGTGCTGTTTGCCGGGGACCTGGTGTTTTATCAGCGGGCGCTGACAACGCCCAACAGTCCAGGGCTGTCGGTGTGGCTGGCGGACATCGCGACCCTGCAAGGCTTGCCCTGGACACAGGTCGTACCGGGCCATGGGCCGGTGTCGAGCGATCCACAACCCTTCGAGCAGATGCGCGATTACCTGACCTGGCTCGATCAGCTCATGCGCGATGGCGCGGCCAATGGCAGTGATATGGCGGAGATGATCCGCAGCCCCATCCCCGAACGCTTCGCCGGGATCAACCTGAGCCGTTATGAACTGATCCGCAGCGTCAGTCATCTGTACCCGCGCTACGAGCGAGGGCAGATGACGCGGGTGGATTCTGCCGCGCAAAAGTGAGCAAACACAGCCCCCCCTGTGGGAGCGAGCTTGCTCGCGATGAGGTCCTGACAGTCAACATTGATGTCGGCTGATACGACGCCATCGCGAGCAAGCTCGCTCCCACAGGGGATCTATGTCTGGCACAAAGTTCGCTGCTTATCTCCTCCGACCCTGTACCAAGGAACTAGCAATCTCCTCATTGCGGGCAATTGTTGCCAGGGCAGCGGCGCCCAAGAATCTGCACCAGACCGGGAAAATTTTCCGGACATAACAAAAATCCGCAGAGGAAGCCGTCATGACCCAACCCGCACGTCGCCAGTCCTTCGTCTTGAGCCTGCTGCTCAGTGCCATGCTGTTGTCCGGCCAGGCATTGGCCGGGGTTTCCGACCAGGACATTCTCCAGGACCCGAAGAACCCGGAACAGGTCGTGACCAACGGCCTCGGCGTTCAAGGGCAGCGCTACAGCCCGCTGGATATTCTCAATGTCGACAACGTCAAGGAGCTGCGCCCGGCGTGGGCGTTTTCCTTCGGCGGAGAAAAACAGCGTGGCCAGCAAGCGCAGCCGATGGTCAAGGACGGCGTGATGTATATGACCGGTTCCTACTCCCGGGTATTTGCCGTGGATGCGCGCACCGGCAAGAAACTCTGGCAATACGATGCGCGCCTGCCCGATGACATCCGCCCTTGCTGCGACGTGATCAACCGTGGCGTCGCGCTGTATGGCGACCTGGTGATTTTCGGCACCCTCGACGCCAAGCTCGTGGCGCTGAACAAGGACACCGGCAAGGTGGTGTGGAGCAAGAAAGTCGCCGACCACAAGGAAGGCTACTCGATCAGCGCCGCGCCGCTGGTGATCAACGGCAAGCTGATTACCGGCGTGGCCGGTGGCGAGTTTGGCGTGGTGGGCAAGATCGAGGCCTATGACCCGAAAAACGGTGATCTGCTGTGGACCCGGCCAACGGTCGAAGGCCATATGGGCTACGTCTACAAGGACGGCAAAGCGGTGGAAAACGGCATCTCCGGCGGCGAGGCGGGCAAGACCTGGCCGGGCGATCTCTGGAAAACCGGTGGCGCCGCCCCTTGGCTTGGCGGTTACTACGACCCCGAAACCAACCTGCTGTTGTTCGGTACCGGCAACCCGGCGCCGTGGAACTCGCACCTGCGCCCTGGCGACAACCTCTATTCCTCATCGCGCCTGGCGCTCAACCCGGACGACGGCACCATCAAGTGGCACTTCCAGAGCACGCCCCACGATGGTTGGGACTACGACGGCGTGAACGAGCTGGTGTCCTTCAACTACAGCGAAGGGGGCAAGGAGATCAAGGCGGCGGCCACTGCCGACCGTAACGGTTTCTTCTACGTGCTGGACCGCACCAACGGCAAATTCATCCGTGGCTTCCCGTTCGTGGACAAGATCACCTGGGCCACCGGCCTGGATAAGAACGGCCGGCCGATCTACAACGAAGCCAGCCGTCCCGGTGCCCCGGGTTCCGAAGCCAAGGGCAGCTCGGTCTTCGTAGCGCCGGCGTTCCTCGGCGCGAAAAACTGGATGCCGATGGCCTACAACAAAGACACCGGGCTGTTCTATGTGCCGTCCAACGAATGGGGCATGGACATCTGGAACGAAGGCATCGCCTACAAGAAAGGCGCGGCGTTCCTCGGCGCCGGCTTCACCATCAAGCCGTTGAACGAAGACTACATCGGCGTGCTGCGGGCCATCGATCCGAAAACCGGCAAGGAAGTCTGGCGCCACAAGAACTACGCGCCGCTGTGGGGCGGGGTGCTGACCACCAAGGGCAACCTGGTGTTCACCGGCACGCCTGAAGGCTTCCTGCAGGCCTTCAACGCCAAGACCGGCGAAAAGGTCTGGGAATTCCAGACCGGCTCTGGCGTGCTCGGTTCGCCCGTGACCTGGGAAATGGACGGCGAACAGTACGTCTCGGTGCTCTCCGGCTGGGGCGGCGCGGTACCGCTGTGGGGCGGCGAAGTGGCCAAGCGGGTGAAGGACTTCAACCAGGGCGGCATGCTCTGGACCTTCAAGCTGCCCAAGGACCTCGTCGCCAAGCATTAAACCTGTAGGAGCGAGCCTGCTCGCGATGGTCGTCAACGATAACGCTGGAAGCCTGATACCCCGCGGCGTTCTCGGGTTCATCGCGAGCAAGCTCGCTCCCACAGTGTTTTGTGTGAAACCTACGACCAAATAACGAGAGCCCCTCCTGCCAACGATGCATTCGTCTGGCGCGCGGGGCTCTCTAGTATCGGCGTATCGCCTGTCAGTACGACAGGCATCGACCCAGACAGAGGCCCACCATGATCTACAAACAACCCGGAACTCCAGGCGCCGTCATTACCTTCAAGCCGCGCTACGGCAACTTCATCGGTGGCGAGTTTGTCGCTCCGATCAATGGCGAGTACTTCACCAACACCTCGCCGGTCAACGGTGAAGTGATCGCCGAGTTCCCGCGCTCCAGCGCCGCCGACATCGACAAGGCCCTGGACGCCGCCCATGCCGCTGCCGACGCCTGGGGCAAGACCTCGGCCCAGGACCGCTCCCTGGTGCTGCTGAAAATCGCCGACCGCATCGAGCAGAACCTTGAGGTCCTGGCCGTCACCGAAACCTGGGACAACGGCAAGGCCGTGCGCGAAACCCTGAACGCCGACGTGCCGCTGGCGGCCGACCACTTCCGTTACTTCGCTGGCTGCATCCGCGCCCAGGAAGGCGGGGCTGCCGAGATCAATGAGCTGACCACGGCCTATCACTTCCATGAGCCCCTGGGCGTGGTCGGGCAGATCATTCCGTGGAACTTCCCGCTGCTGATGGCCGCCTGGAAACTCGCCCCGGCCCTGGCCGCCGGCAACTGCATCGTGCTCAAGCCCGCCGAGCAAACGCCGCTGTCGATCATGGTCTTCGCCGAGCTGATCGCCGACCTGCTGCCGGCGGGCGTGCTCAACATCGTCCAGGGCTTCGGGCGCGAAGCCGGCGAGGCCCTGGCCACCAGCAAGCGCATCGCCAAGATCGCCTTCACCGGCTCGACCCCGGTGGGCGCGCACATCATGCATTGCGCCGCCGAGAACATCATCCCGAGCACCGTCGAACTGGGCGGCAAGTCGCCGAACATCTTCTTCGAAGACATCATGAACGCTGAACCGGCGTTCATCGAAAAAGCCGCCGAAGGCCTGGTGCTGGCGTTCTTCAACCAGGGCGAAGTCTGCACCTGCCCGTCTCGGGCACTGGTCCAGGAGTCGATCTACGAGCCGTTCATGGCCGAGGTGATGAAGAAGATCGTCAAGATCAAGCGCGGCAATCCGCTGGACACCGAGACCATGGTCGGCGCCCAGGCTTCCGAGCAGCAATACGACAAGATCCTCTCGTACCTGACCATTGCCCAAGAGGAGGGCGCCGAGCTGCTCACCGGTGGCGCGGCCGAGCGTCTGGAAGGTGACCTGTCCAGCGGCTATTACATCCAGCCGACCCTGCTCAAGGGGCACAACAAGATGCGCGTGTTCCAGGAAGAAATCTTCGGCCCGGTGGTGGGTGTCACCACCTTCAAGGACGAAGCCGAAGCGCTGGCGATTGCCAACGACAGCGAGTTCGGCCTCGGCGCCGGCCTGTGGACCCGCGACATCAACCGCGCCTACCGCATGGGCCGGGCGATCAAGGCCGGGCGGGTGTGGACCAACTGCTACCACCTGTACCCGGCGCACGCGGCGTTTGGTGGCTACAAGAAGTCCGGCGTTGGTCGCGAAAACCACAAGATGATGCTCGACCACTATCAGCAGACCAAAAACCTGCTGGTGAGCTACGACATCAATCCGCTGGGGTTCTTCTAACCTCGCAAGAACACTGAAAAACCTGTGGGAGCGAGCTTGCTCGCGATGAGGTCGGCACATTCAACATCTCGGTTGACTGTTGCTCCGTCATCGCGAGCAAGCTCGCTCCCACATGGGTTTTGTGTTGCCAATGACTGCGCAACACCCCCTACCAAATCACCCCCAAAACTCCTTCGAAAGTAGCATTCGGGCACTCGGCGCCCCGTGCATTAATGGCTCTACCGGAATCACCCGGGCACAAGAAGAGGAATGACCCATGTGGACTAAACCCGCGTTTACCGATCTGCGCATTGGCTTCGAAGTGACGATGTATTTCGCCAACCGTTGATTGATCACCCGGCCAGCCGATGCGTTGGCCGGGCCTGCCTTCTGGAGCATCCGCCATGCACATCCGCATTCTCGGTTCCGCCGCTGGCGGTGGTTTCCCGCAGTGGAACTGCAACTGCCGCCAGTGCGCCGGTGTACGCAATGGCAGCTTGCGGGCCCAGCGCCGTACACAGTCGTCGATTGCCCTGAGTGACGACGGTGTGGAGTGGGTGCTGTGCAATGCTTCACCGGACATTCGCGCGCAACTCGAGGGTTTTGCGCCGCTGCAACCGGCGCGCCGATTGCGTGACACTGCCATCGCCGGCGTCGTGCTGCTGGACAGCCAGATCGATCATTGCACCGGTTTGCTCAGCCTGCGCGAAGGCTGTCCGCATGACGTTTGGTGCACCGCGCGTGTGCATCAGGACCTGAGCAGCGGTTTCCCGTTGTTCAAAATGCTTGAACACTGGAACGGCGGATTGCAATGGCAACCGGTCGGCCTCGATCGCCAGCCGTTCGGCATCCCGGCCTGCGAGCATTTGCAATTTCGCGCGATTCCCCTGGTGAGCAACGCGCCGCCGTATTCACCCAATCGCGGCAACCCGCAACCGGGCGACACCATTGGCCTGTTCATAGAAGACCTGCGCAGCGGTGCCTCGCTGTTCTATGCGCCTGGCCTTGGCCGAATCGACGATGAAGTGCTGGGCTGGATGCAGCGTGCCGATTGCCTGCTGCTGGACGGCACCCTGTGGCGCGACGACGAGATGCGTCTCTGCGAAGTCGGCCAGAGCCTGGGCAGCGAAATGGGGCACCTCCCACAAAGCGGCCCCGGCGGGATGCTTGAAGTGCTGGAGGGTTTCAATCGCCAGCGCAAGGTGCTGATCCATATCAACAACACCAATCCCATTCTCGATGAAGACTCGGCCGAGCGGGCTTTGCTGGAGCGGCGGGGGATCGAAGTGGCTTATGACGGCATGAGTATTGAGCTGTAACCAAAGGCTCTATCGCGAGCAAGCTCGCTCCCACAATGGATTTCTGCAGTACATGAAATTTGTGTTCCCACCGAACACCTGTGGGAGCGAGCTTGCTCGCGATAGGGCCAGCGCAGGCACCGCAAAAATTCCCGGAGAACAAAATGACTGACACCCCCATGTCCCCCACAGAATTCGAAGCCGCCCTGCGCGCCAAGGGCGCCTACTACCATATCCACCATCCCTTCCACCAAGCGATGTACGCCGGATGCGCCAGCCGCGAGCAGATCCAGGGCTGGGTCGCCAATCGCTTCTACTATCAGATCAACATTCCCCTGAAGGACGCCGCGATCCTGGCTAACTGCCCGGACCGCGACGTGCGCCGGGAGTGGCTGCAACGGATTCTCGACCACGACGGCGTCCCCGGCAGCGAGGGCGGAATCGAAGCCTGGCTGCGCCTGGGCGAAGCCGTGGGCCTGGATCGCGAGCAGATCCTCTCCCAGGAACTGGTGCTGCCCGGGGTGCGGTTTGCGGTGGACGCCTACGTCAATTTCGCCCGTCGCGCCTGCTGGCAGGAAGCGGCCAGCAGTTCGCTGACCGAACTCTTTGCCCCACAGATCCATCAGTCGCGACTCGACGCCTGGCCGACCCATTACCCGTGGATCGACGTCGCCGGCTACGACTATTTCCGCACGCGCCTGAGTCAGGCGCGGCGCGATGTCGAGCATGGCTTGCGCATTACCCTGGCGCACTACGTGACGGCCGAGGGGCAACAACGCATGCTGGAGATCCTGCAATTCAAGCTCGATGTGCTGTGGAGCATGCTCGATGCCATGAGCATGGCCTACGAACTTGCACGCCCGCCTTATCACACTGTCACCGGCGACAACGTCTGGCATCGGGGGATCGCCCTGTGAGCCTGATCAATCGCCAGCAGTCACCGGCCTTGCGTCGTGGTTTTCGACTGCAATGGGAGCCCCGTCAGGATTGCCACGTGCTGCTGTACCCCGAAGGCATGATCAAGCTCAACAGCAGCGCCGGGCAGATTCTCGACCTGGTGGATGGCCAGCGCAGCGTGGCGGCGATTATTGATCGATTGAGCGCGAATTTCCCCGGCGTACCCGGGATCGACGAAGACGTGCTGGCGTTTCTGGAGGTGGCCCATGCGCAATTCTGGATCGAGTGAGACGCTGCCCGGAGCGCCGCTGTGGCTGCTCGCCGAGCTGACTTACCGCTGTCCGTTGCAATGCCCGTATTGCTCCAATCCGTTGGACTTTGCCCGGCACGGTGAGGAACTGGGCACGGAAGAATGGATCCGCGTATTCCGCGAAGCGCGGGACATGGGCGCCGCGCAATTGGGCTTTTCCGGTGGCGAGCCGCTGGTACGTCAGGACCTCGCCGAGTTGATCAAGGCCGCGCGAGACATGGGTTACTACACCAATTTGATCACTTCGGGCATCGGTTTGACCGAGCAGAAGGTGCGCGACTTCAAGGTGGCCGGGCTGGACCATATCCAGATCAGCTTCCAGGCCGCCGACGAAGCGGTGAATAACATGCTGGCCGGCTCGCGCAAGGCCTTTGCCCAGAAACTCGCGATGGCCAGGGCGGTGAAGGCCCAGGGCTATCCGATGGTGCTGAACTTCGTCACCCATCGGCACAACATCGACCGGATCGCGCAGATCATCGAGTTGTGCCTGGAGCTGGAAGCGGATTTCGTCGAATTGGCCACGTGCCAGTTCTATGGCTGGGCTGAACTCAACCGCGTCGGCCTGTTGCCCACCCGCGAGCAATTGCAACGTGCCGAGCGCATCACCAACGAGTACCGCGAACGGCTTGAAGCACAGGGCCACCCGTGCAAGCTGATCTTCGTCACCCCGGACTACTACGAGGAACGCCCCAAGACCTGCATGAACGGCTGGGCCAACCTGTTTCTCGACATCACCCCCGACGGCACGGCCTTGCCTTGCCACAGCGCCCGGCAGTTGCCGGTAGCGTTTCCCAACGTGCGCGAGCACAGCCTCTCGCACATCTGGAACGACTCGTTCGGCTTCAATCGTTTTCGCGGCGATGAGTGGATGAAGGAGCCGTGCCGCTCCTGCGATGAAAAGCACAAGGACCTGGGCGGGTGCCGCTGCCAGGCTTTCATGCTGACTGGCGATGCCAGCAATGCCGACCCGGTGTGCAGCAAGTCGCCGCACCACGGCGTGATCCTCAAGGCCCGCGAAGAAGCCGAGGTGCCAGGGATGGGGATCGAACACCTGACGCTGCGCAATGCGAAGACTTCGCAGCTGATCTATCGCGGTTAGTCTGGCGACATAAATCCCCTGTGGGAGCGAGCTTGCTCGCGATGAGGTCGGCACAATCAACATTGATGTCGACTGTGATGCAGCTATCGCGAGCAAGCTCGCTCCCACAGGGGGCTGCGGCGTTCGCAGAATAGGGCGGATGACCTTGGTCTGATTGCATTCGCAGCTGGATGGTTTAGTGTGGTTTCTACCTTCCAAAACAATAAAAACAGGCTTTCCAATGAGCCAGAGTCTCAACCAGCTGCGCAAGTTCGTTTCCCCTGAAATCATCTTCGGTGCCGGTAGCCGGCACAGTGTCGGCAATTACGCCAAGACCTTTGGCGCACGCAAGGTGCTGGTGGTCAGCGATCCCGGCGTGATCGCCGCCGGCTGGGTCGCCGATGTCGAGGCCAGCCTGCAAGCGCTGGGCATCGAATACTGCCTGTACAGCGATGTCTCGCCCAACCCACGGGTCGAAGAGGTGATGCTCGGTGCCGAGATGTACCGGGAAAACCACTGCGACGTGATCGTCGCCGTCGGTGGTGGCAGCCCGATGGACTGCGGCAAAGGCATCGGCATCGTCGTCGCCCATGGCCGCAGCATTCTCGATTTCGAGGGCGTGGACACCATCCGCGTGCCCAGCCCGCCGCTGATCCTGATTCCGACCACCGCCGGCACCTCGGCCGATGTCTCGCAATTCGTGATCATTTCCAATCAGCAGGAGCGCATGAAGTTCTCCATCGTCAGCAAGGCCGTGGTGCCGGACGTTTCGCTGATCGACCCGGAAACCACCCTGAGCATGGACCCGTTCCTGTCGGCCTGTACCGGCATCGACGCGTTGGTGCATGCCATCGAAGCCTTCGTGTCCACCGGCCACGGGCCGTTGACCGACCCCCATGCGCTGGAGGCGATGCGCCTGATCAATGGCAATCTGGTGCAAATGATCGCCAACCCGACCGACATCGCCCTGCGCGAGAAGATCATGCTCGGCAGCATGCAGGCCGGGCTGGCGTTTTCCAACGCCATCCTGGGCGCCGTGCATGCCATGTCCCACAGCCTCGGCGGCTTTCTGGACCTGCCCCACGGCCTGTGCAACGCGGTGCTCGTCGAGCATGTGGTGGCCTTCAATTACAACTCGGCACCGGAGCGCTTCAAGGTGATCGCCGAGACCTTCGGCATCGACTGCCGAGGCCTGAATCACCGGCAGATCTGTGGGCGCCTGGTCGAACACCTGATCGCCCTCAAGCACGCCATCGGCTTTCACGAAACCCTCGGTTTGCATGGCGTCAGGACCTCGGATATTCCGTTCCTGTCGCAGCATGCGATGCACGATCCGTGCATCCTGACCAACCCGCGCGAATCCAGCCAGCGTGATGTCGAGGTCGTCTATGGCGAAGCCCTCTGACGAGCAACAACGCGCCCTGGCCGGGCTGCTGGGGCTGGGCAGCCATTCGGCGCGCAAGAGTCATTACCCGGAACTGGCCGCGCGCCTGGATGATCTGGAAGCCGAGCGTAACCGCTACAAGTGGCTGTTCGAAAACGCGGTGCACGGTATCTTCCAGGCCAGCCTGCACGATGGCATGCGTGCCGCCAACCCGGCGCTGGCACGCATGCTTGGCTATCAGGACCCGCAGGAGGTGCTGTTCTCCCTGACCGACCTGGCCGGCGCCCTGTTTGTCGACGGCGCGCAGGAGCTGGAAAACATCGGCGAGATCCTCAGGCACCAGCGCAGCCTGCACGGCTATGAAACCCGCTTGCGCCGCAAGGACGGCAGCCATCTCGATGTGTTGATGAACCTGCTGCTCAAACCTGGCCAGGAAGGGCTGGTGGAGGGGTTCGTTTCCGATATCACCGAGCGCAAACAGGCCCAGCAACGCCTGCAGCAACTCAATGACGAACTGGAGCTGCGCGTCGTCGCGCGCACCAATGAACTGCTCGAAGCCAACCGCAACCTTCAGCAGCAGATCACCCAGCGTAAACAGATCGCCAAGGCCTTGCGCGATGCCCGCGATGCCGCCGAGGCCGCCAATCACAGCAAGGACAAATACCTCGCCGCCGCCAGCCACGACCTGCTGCAACCGCTGAACGCCGCGCGGTTGCTGGTTTCGACCTTGCGCGAACGCCAATTGCCGGAAGCCGAACAGGTGCTGGTGGAGCGCACTCACCAGGCCCTGGAAGGGGCCGAAGACCTGTTGACGGATCTGCTCGACATTTCCCGGCTCGATCAGGCCGCGGTCAAGCCGGACATCGCGTCGTACCGCCTCGATGAACTGCTGGGGCCGCTGGTGTCGGAGTTCCAGTCCGTCGCCCAGGCGGCCGGCTTGAACCTGCGGGTGCGCATGGCCGATTACGCCATCAGCACCGACTTGCGCCTGATGACGCGGATCCTGCGCAACTTCCTCAGCAATGCCTGCCGCTATACCGATGAAGGCAGCATCCTGCTGGCGGTAAGGCGTCGGGGCGAGATGCTGCGCCTGGAGGTCTGGGACACCGGGCGTGGCATCGCCGCCGACCGGCTCGATTCGATCTTCCTCGAGTTCAACCAACTGGATGTCGGTCGCGCCGCCGACCGCAAGGGCGTGGGCCTGGGGCTGGCGATTGTCGAGCGCATCGCCAAGATCCTTGGCTATAAAGTCGGCGTGTACTCGTTGCCGGGGCGGGGTTCGATGTTCAGCATCGAGGTGCCGATATCCGACGAGGTTCCGTTGCCCGTGAGCCAGGCGGTACCACAACCGGGCACCGGCAATCCGCTGCCGGGCCGCCGTCTGCTGGTGATCGACAACGAAGTGAGCATTCTCGAAAGCATGGGCGCGTTGCTCGGGCAGTGGGGCTGCGACGTTCTGGTCGCCACCGATGAAGCGGCTGCACTGGCAGCGTTACGCGGACAAGCGCCGGAGCTGATTCTCGCGGACTATCACCTCGATCACGGGGTGGTCGGCTGTGATGTGGTGCGACATTTACGCGAGCATTTCCACCAGGACATTCCCGCGGTGATCATTACCGCCGACCGCACCGACCAATGTCGGCGTGCGTTGCAGCGGCTCAACGCACCCTTGCTGAACAAACCGGTGAAGCCTGGCAAGTTGCGAGCGGTATTGAGTCAACTGTTGGGAGCATCTGCCTGAAGCGGTCGAAACTGCAGGGTGAAACCCAGTTCGGTGGATTGGCCCTGTTCCAGCAAACGCAACCCCGGCCGACCGGGCAGGTGGTGCGCGTTGACCGGATGGCTCACCGGTTCGATGCAGAAAAACTCCAGGCCCACGGGGCAGTACAGCAGGTAGTAATCGCTGCCGGTGGCCTGGCAGTCGAGCGTGTAACCAAGATCCGCTTGCTCGATCAGGCAGTGACCGTTCCATTCGCAGAAGCCGTTGTCCACCAGCAATTCGGGCAATGCCTTCAGATGCTGGAAATCCCACTCGAGCGGCAATGCGCTGAGTTCTGTCGGCAGTTTTGCCCTGTCGCACAACCACACATGCCGGGCGGGTGCCTGTAGTCGGGTGTTCGCGGTGCGCGGCAGATACGGATGCAATCCCAGGCCATGCCACGCAGCGTGCTCGGCCAGGTGGGTGACGTGCAGTTCGATGCTCAGCTTGCCCGCGCTCAAATGGAAACGTTGCCGGGCGCGATAAGCGAAGGGGGTTGTGCCGTCGAGTTGCAGGACCACTTCATTTTCCGACCGGGAAACCATGTCCCACGCCTGCTGCCAGGCGCTGCCGTGAATCGGCAGGGGATCGGTGAGGCTGTTGGGCGCCAGTGCCAGCCAGCCATCGGGGCAATCGAAACCGCCATCGGCGATGCGGTTGGACCAGGGGATCAAGGGAAAGCAGCCGAGTTTGCCGGGCAGGCCGGTGTTCAGGGCATGGGCATCACTGTGGCGCAACAAGGGCTGTCCGGTGCTGCGCACCGTCCAGTTGACGATGCTGGCGCCAAGCCCCGGTGCGAGGGTGAGGCGGGTGAATTCGTCTTCAAGTTCGATCAGTGTTAGCGACATGTTGACCTGCTGTGTGATTTTCAAGGCTTGCACCGTTCCCTGTGGCGAGGGGGCTTGCCCCCGTTGGGTCGCGAAGCGGCCCCTACGACTTTCAGGCATATCGAGGAGTCTATATTTACGACTGCTGCGCAGCCTAACGGGGGCAAGCCCCCTCGCCACAAAAGCTCGCTCCCACAAGGGATTGGATTGTCAGCTGGAAATCATCGGCGGCAGCGTGCCGAGCAGGGCCGCGACGGTCAGGGTTTTCTTGAGCAACATCGTGGGTACCTCAGGCAGTTTCCAAGTGCGCAGAGTTTAGCTTTACGACAGTGGCTGCACGAAGTTTCGTTTTCCCCTGTCGCCGCGATCCAGAGCGGATGCTAGTCTTGCTCAACGTTGTTGTCGGGGATCCGCATGGGCAATCACAAGATCGAGATTCGTCGCAGTAACGTCGAAAAAATCCTGCTGGGGGCGGAAAAAGTCTTCGCTGAAAAGGGCTTTGGCAGCACCGCCATGGCCGACATCGCCGCTGAAGTACAACTGCCGCGCTCCAACCTGCACTACTACTTCAGCACCAAGACCGAGTTGTACAGCGCCGTGCTGTTCGACTTGCTGGAAGTCTGGAAGCAGGATGCGCTGTGCTTCGAGATGTTCGATGACCCGCGTGTGGTGCTCAGCAGCTACATCCGCGCCAAGATGAACCATTCCCGCAGCCGGCCCTATGGCTCGAAAGTCTGGGCCAACGAAATCATCCATGGCGCGCCGACCCTCGGCGAAGCGCTGGATGCGAGCCTGTACGACTGGGCCAAGATGAAGGAAGCGAAAATCCGCCAGTGGGTGGACGACAAACGCATCCTGCCGGTGGAGCCCTCGAGCCTGCTGTACATGATCTGGGCCTCGACCCAGCACTACGCCGACTTCGATCACCAGGTGAACATTCTCAACGACCATCAGCCGCTGTCGGACATGCAGTTCGAGAAAGCGGTGCAGACGGTGACCAGTGTGATTTTGCGGGGGATCGGGTTGGAGCCTTGAGATTTGTGCTGCAGTGGCCGGCCTCATCGCGAGCAAGCTCGCTCCCACAGGGATCATTGGTGTACTCAGGTTTGATGTACGACACAAATCCACTGTGGGAGCGAGCTTGCTCGCGATAGCGTCAGTTCAGGCGCCGCGGACCTCAAGGACCGACGTGATACGGATTCCTCGGATCATGATTCCAGTCCAGGAACGGCTTGCCGGTCTCCACCGGCACCATCTCGATGCAGTCCTGCACCGGGCAGGTGATCTGGCACAGGTTGCATCCCACACACTCCTCATCGATCACTTGATACTTGTGAGTGCCATCCGCTTGCTTGAGGCTGGCCACGGCCTGGTGCGAGGTGTCCTCACAAGCGATATGGCAGCGACCGCAACCGATACAAGCCTCCTGATCAATCTTCGCGATCACCTGGTAGTTGATGTCCAGGTACTTCCAGTCCGTGGTGTTGCCCACCGCGCGACCGGAAAACTCCGAAATGCTGGCATAGCCCTGACTGTCCATCCAGCGTGACAAGCCGTCCTTCATGTCTTCGACAATCCGGAAGCCATGCAGCATCGCCGCCGTGCAGACCTGCACCGAGCCACTGCCGAGCGCGATGAATTCCGCCGCATCGCGCCAGTTGCCAATGCCGCCGATCCCGCTGATCGGCAGGCCCTGGGTCTGCGGGTCGCGGGCGATTTCGGCGACCATGTTCAAGGCAATCGGCTTGACGGCCGAGCCGCAGTAACCGCCGTGGGTGCTTTGGCTGCCGACCATGGGATTGGCGACCATGCGTTCGAGGTTAACGCTGGTGATCGAGTTGATGGTGTTGATCAATGACACCGCATCGGCACCACCACGGTGGGCGGCGCGGGCGGCGACACGGATGTCGGTGATGTTCGGCGTGAGCTTGACGATCACCGGCAGCGAGCAATACGTTTTGCACCAGCGGGTGACCTGTTCCACGTATTCCGGCACCTGGCCGACCGCCGCGCCCATGCCGCGTTCCGGCATGCCGTGGGGGCAACCGAAGTTCAGCTCGATGCCGTCGGCGCCAGTGGCTTCCACCAGCGGCAGGATGTGTTTCCAGGATTCTTCGACGCAGGGCACCATCAAGGACACGATCAGCGCACGGTCCGGCCAGTCCTTTTTGACCTGGGTGATCTCCCGCAGGTTGATCTCCAGCGAGCGGTCGGTGATCAGCTCGATGTTGTTAAAGCCCAGCACCTCCCGGTTAGCCCCGAAGTGTGCCGAGTAGCGCGAAGACACGTTCACCGCCGCCGGGTCTTCACCCAGGGTTTTCCAGACTACGCCGCCCCAGCCGGCCTCGAAGGCGCGGACCACGTTGTAGGCCTTGTCGGTCGGTGGCGCGGAGGCCAGCCAGAATGGATTGGGTGCTTTGATGCCGGCGAAGACAATCGACAGATCGGCCATTTACGCAGCCTCCACGTTGAGCATCAGTTGAGCGTTGATCGCCTCGGCGGCGCGCTTGCCATGCTGCACGGCTTGCACGGTAAGGTCTTGATCGAGGCTGGTGCAGTCGCCGCCGGCATACACGCCGGGGATGCTGGTGCGCAGTTGCTCATCGACTTCGATGCGTTCGCCCTGACGCTTGAGTTCTCGGGCCAGCGGATCGCTGAGGGCGCTGCCGTCGAAGGTCTGGCCGATGGCCTTGAAGATCGCGTCGGCGGCCAGTTCGAAGGTTTCACCGGTGGTTTGCAGGCGGTCTTCCACCAGACGGGTGCGGGCGAAACGCATGCCGCGCACGCGGCCATGGTCATCGAGCAGCACTTCTTCGGGTTGAGCCCAGGTCATCAGCCGCACCTGATTGGCCTTGGCAATCTCCTGTTCGTGATGGGTGGCCCCCATGTCCTCGATGCCACGGCGGTAAACCAGATTCACATCGTGGGCGCCGAGGCGGGCCATTTGCACCGCCATGTCGATGGCGGTGTTGCCTGCGCCGAGGACAATGCAGTGGTCGGCCAGGGGCAGTTGGCTCAGGTCATCGGCCTGGCGCAGTTCACGGATGTAGTCGGTGGCGGCGAGCAGGCCGGGCGCGTCTTCGTGGGCCAACCCTAGCTGTTTGCTGGCATTGAGCCCGAGGCCGAGGAACACCGCATCGAACTGTTGCTGCAGTTCACTGAGGGTCAGGTTCTCACCGAGTTTCTGCCCGTGGCGGATTTCGATGCCGCCAATCTCCAACAGGAACTCAAGTTCCTTTTGCGCGTAGTCATCCACCAGTTTGTATTTGGCGATTCCGTACTCGTTGAGGCCGCCAGCCTTTTCCCGCGCCTCGAAAATCACCACGTCATGCCCGTGCATGGCACTGCGGTGGGCGCAGGACAAACCGGCCGGACCGGCACCCACCACGGCGATGCGTTTGCCGGTGGCGGCAGCACGCTGGAAGGGGTGCGTGCTGAAATGGGCGTTGTCCACGGCGTAACGTTGCAACAGGCCGATCATGACCGGCGCGCATTCGTGAGTGTTGTTGCGCACGCAGGCCTGCTGGCAAAGAATCTCCGTCGGGCACACCCGGGCGCAACTGCCACCGAGGATGTTGGCCGAGAGGATTTTCTGCGCGGCGCCTTGCACGTTGTCCTGCGCAATGTTGCGGATGAACGAGGGAATGTCGATCTCGCTCGGACAGGCATTCACGCAGGGCGCGTCGTAGCAATACAGGCAGCGCGAGGCTTCCAGGTGCGCCTGGCGCTCGTTGAGCGGCGGCGCCAGATCGGTGAAGTGGCCGGCGAGGGCGACCGCATTCTCAACGGGATGCGGGAGGTGGTCCAGGGTCTTGATCACGGTTTTGGCCTCACGGTTATTTGAGGTGCTGCCTCTGAATGGGCATTGTTTTTTGTGTTGTCTGTGCGGGCCTCATCGCGAGCAAGCTCGCTCCCACAGGGATCTCGGGTGTTCACAAAACCTGTGGGAGCGAGCTTGCTCGCGATAGGCCGAAGGCCGCTCTCAGCGTTTCACGGCAACCGGCTGATTCAACTCGGCCCGCTTGCTCAGCAAATCAAACACCGCCGGATACGCCGGTCGTTCGATGTAGCGCCCGGCCCCGCGTTCGGCCCGCAGGTCGCCGTCGGCCCAGACCACGCGGCCCTGGCTGATGGTGTGGCTGGGCACGCCGCGCACGGTCTTGCCTTCGAAGATGTTGAAGTCCACCTGCTGATGGTGGGTCTTGGCGGAAATGGTCCGCGTGCCTTGCGGGTCCCACAGCACCAGGTCGGCATCGGCACCCACACGAATCGCGCCTTTGCGTGGGTAGAGGTTGAAGATCTTCGCCGTGTTGGTGGACGTCAGCGCGACGAATTGCTGCATCGAAAAGCGTCCGCTGTTCACACCTTCATCCCACAACACCGCCATGCGGTCTTCGATGCCGGCGGTGCCGTTGGGGATCTTGCTGAAGTCGTCGCGGCCAGCGGATTTTTGCTCGGCGCAGAAGCAGCAGTGGTCGGTGGCGGTGGTGTGCAGGTTGCCCGATTGCAGGCCATGCCAGAGCGCTTCCTGATGGCCACGAGGGCGGAACGGCGGGCTCATCACGTAACCGGCGGCGGTTTGCCAGTCCGGATCGCGGTAGACGCTGTCGTCCAGCAGCAGGTGCCCGGCCAGTACTTCGCCGTAGACCGGCTGGCCCTTGCCCCGGGCGTAGGTGATTTCGTCCAGGGCTTCCTTGGTCGAGACGTGAACCAGGTACAGTGGCGTGCCCAGGGTTTCGGCGATGCGGATCGCCCGGCTCGCGGCCTCGCCCTCAACCTGTGAAGGCCGCGACAGCGGATGCGCTTCCGGTCCGGTGATGCCCTGGGCCATCAGCTTGCGTTGCAGGTGATACACCAGTTCACCGTTTTCCGCATGAACGGTCGGCACCGCGCCCAGTTCCAGGCAGCGTTCGAAACTCGCCACCAGGGTGTCATCGGCGGCCATGATCGCGTTCTTGTAGGCCATGAAATGCTTGAAGCTGTTGACGCCGTGCTGGCTGACCAGTTCGGCCATTTCCTCGCGGACCTGTTCGCTCCACCAGGTGATGGCGACGTGAAAGCCATAGTCCGACGCCGACTTCTCGGCCCAGCCGCGCCACTGATGGAAGGCTTCGAGCAAGGATTGCTGCGGGTTGGGAATCACGAAGTCGATGATCGACGTGGTGCCGCCGGCCAGTCCGGCCGCCGTGCCGCTGTAGAAGTCTTCGCTGGCCACGGTGCCCATGAAGGGCAGTTGCATGTGGGTGTGCGGGTCGATTCCGCCGGGCATCAGGTATTGGCCGCTGCCGTCGAGCACTTCGGCGCCTGCAGGTACATCGAGATTTTCGCCGATGGCCTTGATCACGCCGTCTGCGCAATACACATCGGCGCGATAACTTTCATCATGGGTAATAAGGGTGGCGCCACGGATCAACAGAGACATTCCGAGTTCCTCGCAGGCAATGACCGGTTTATGCCGGTTCTAGATGTTCTATATAAAAACAGCCCGGTCAGATTTATTCCTGTCAGTGCTGTCAGGATTAAACGCTAGCTGCAGTTATCCGAATCGGCAAGAATATTTTTTATAAGCTTATGCAGGTATTAACTAATTGATATTTAAAGATTAATTACAAGAATCACCAAAATGGTGAGGCCGTTCACCATTTTGACGCACTTGACAGGATCGAAAAATAGTCAAGATTTCTTATGTGAAATCAGCTGTTTGAGTATGGTCTATGGTTGATGCGCAGCCATTGAAAAAAAGATCAACGCACCAGATTGAGTCCTGACTGTCAGGACAACTTGTCTGGCATTCGGCCTGAGTGGCATGACATGCAACTGAGGACTGCATCGTTGACTGCATAAAACTGATAAACATCAGTTGCTTACAGAGTGTTTATGGAACTGCCCGATGCGTAATCGGGGCACCCGGCACGTTTATTGATGCCGCCAGCCCCCGATGAGCAAAAAATAATTCAAAGAACAGTGGAGCGGCCATGCAACAGATCAGATCGCAAGTGACCGAGCGCGACGGCTTGTTCGAGCTTGAAGCCGGCAGCGATGTCCTCGACAGTCCCCGTTACAACCACGACATTGCACCGACCAAGGTGCGCGAACGCACCTGGAACAAATGGCACATCACGGCGCTGTGGGTAGGCATGGCGATCTGCGTGCCGACCTACACCCTTGGTGGTGTGCTGACCGCGTACTTCGGCCTGACCGTCGGTGAAGCGCTGCTGGCGATTCTGTTTGCCAACATCATCGTGCTGATTCCCCTGACGCTTAACGCCTTTCCCGGCACCAAATACGGTATTCCCTTTCCGGTGTTGCTGCGCTCGTCCTTCGGCGTGCTCGGCTCCAACATTCCGTGCCTGATCCGCGCCCTGGTGGCGTGTGGCTGGTTCGGCATCCAGACCATGTTCGGCGGCCTGGCGATTCACCTGTTCCTCGGCTCGGTGTTCGAGGGCTGGAAGTCCCTGGGCGGCACCGGTGAGGTCATCGGCTTCATGGTGTTCTGGGCGCTGAACCTGTGGGTGGTGATTCGCGGTGCCGAGTCGATCAAATGGCTGGAAACGCTCTCGGCACCGCTGCTGGTGCTGGTGGGGGTTGGGTTGTTGGTGTGGGCCATGCCCAACGTGTCGATGACCGAGTTGCTGGCGATCCCGGCCAAGCGCCCCGAAGGCGCGGGCGTGGCCAGTTACTTCGCGGCCGGGCTGACCGCGATGGTCGGGTTCTGGGCCACGCTGTCGCTGAACATCCCCGACTTCAGCCGCTACGCGAAAAGCCAGAAGGACCAGATCGTCGGGCAGATCATCGGCCTGCCACTGACCATGTTCCTGTTTGCCTCCCTGGGCGTGGTGATGACCGCCGCCTCAGTGAAGCTGGTGGGCGTGACGGTGTCCGACCCGGTGACCCTGATCGGCCATATCCAGAGTCCGGTCTGGGTGGCGCTGGCCATGGCGCTGATCATCATCGCCACGCTGTCGACCAACACCGCGGCCAACATCGTATCGCCCACCAACGATTTCCAGAACATCGCACCCAAGGCGATCAACCGGACCAAGGCGGTAATCCTCACCGGGCTGGTCGGACTGGCGCTGATGGCCCATGAACTGCTGAAAAAGCTCGGCCTGATCGTTTCCGATCTCAGCCTGGAAACGGTCTATTCCAACTGGTTGCTCGGCTATTCCAGCCTGCTGGGGCCGATCGCCGGGATCATGGTGGTGGACTATTTCCTGATCAAGAAGCAGCAACTGGACCTCGCCGGCCTGTACCGCGATGACGTGTATCCGGCGTGGAACTGGAGCGGGTTCATCGCGTTTGGTGTGCCGGTGGTGCTGACGCTGCTGTCCCTGGGCAGCGACGCGTTCAGCTGGTTCTACAGCTATGGCTGGTTCACCGGCTCGGCGCTGGGTGGGGTTATTTATTACGGGTTGAGTGTGATGCGGCCCAGCCCATCAATAGCTAAAACTGCGGTGTAAGGGAGGGCCTCATCGCGGGCAAGCCCGCTCCCACAGGTTTTGTGAACACCCGAGAACCCTGTGGGAGCGGGCTTGCCCGCGATGGCGGCCTCAAGTTCACCAACGAATTGCCTGAAGAAACACACAAGAACAGCCTGAGGAAATCATCATGAACGCGGCCGTAGACGTTCTGCAGTCCAGCCATCAGCACATCAACCGCGACCGCCTGTGGCAATCGCTCATGGAACTGGCCAGGCTCGGCGCCACGGTCAAGGGCGGCGTGTGTCGCCTGGCCCTGACCGATCTGGATCGCCAGGCCCGGGACATCTTCGTCAAATGGTGTATCGATGCCGGCTGCATCGTGAGCATCGACGCCGTCGGCAACATCTTCGCCCGTCGCCCCGGGCGCAATCCCGACCTGCCACCGGTGATGACCGGCAGCCACATCGACACCCAGCCCACCGGCGGCAAGTTCGATGGCTGCTTCGGTGTGCTGGCCGGCGTCGAAGTGCTGCGTACCCTCAACGACCTCAACATCGAAACCGAAGCGCCGCTGGAAGTGGTGGTCTGGACCAACGAAGAAGGCTCGCGCTTCGCCCCGTGCATGATGGGTTCCGGCGTGTTCGCGGAAAAATTCACCCTCGAGGAAACCTTGGCCAAGGTCGATGCCGAGGGCGTGACGGTGGGGCAGGCACTGAATGCCATTGGTTACGCCGGGCCGCGCAAAGTCAGCGGCCACAAAGTCGGCGCCTACTTTGAAGCCCACATCGAGCAAGGCCCGATACTGGAAGACGAACGCAAGACCATAGGCGTGGTCATGGGCGCCCTCGGGCAGAAATGGTTTGACCTCAAGCTGCGCGGCGTCGAAGCCCACGCCGGCCCGACTCCGATGCACCTGCGCAAGGACGCCCTGGTCGGCGCCGCGGTGATCGTCGGAGCGCTCAACCGCGCCGCGCTCAGCCATCAACCCCATGCCTGCGGCACCGTCGGTTGCCTGCAAGCCTATCCCGGCTCGCGCAACGTCATCCCCGGCGAAGTGCGCATGACCCTGGACTTCCGGCACCTGGAACCGGCGCGCCTGGACTCGATGATTGCCGAAGTGCGTGAAGTCATCGAAACCACCTGCGACGAACACGGCCTGACCTTCGAACTCACGCCAACGGCCGACTTCCCACCGCTGTACTTCGACAAGGGGTGCGTCGAAGCGGTACGCGGCGCCGCCCAAAGCCTGGGCCTGTCGCATATGGACATTGTCAGCGGCGCGGGCCACGACGCAATCTTCCTCGCCGAACTCGGCCCGGCCGGGATGATCTTCGTGCCGTGCGAAGGCGGCATCAGCCACAACGAAATCGAAAATGCCGCGCCGGATGACCTGGCGGCCGGGTGTGCGGTGCTGTTGCGGGCAATGCTGGCGGCTTCGGCGGCGATTGCGAAGGGAGAGTTGGCTGCTTGAACCGAGTGACGTGCGCTGAATGAATCAGCGCACGTCACAAACCCCAACCCTCAATCGTCATCCTGTTGAATCCCTCAATCAGTGGAGCAACACGATGTCGTCCAACACCCAAGCGGTCAACCTGCTGCAATCGATTCCACAGGTTTTCGAAAGCCTGACCCAGGTTCATGTCGCGCTCGATCAGCATGATCTTGATCCAGGCCTCAAGCACTTGATCCACCTGCGCGCCTCGCAGATCAACCAATGCGGTTTTTGCGTGAAGATGCACACCCGCGAAGCCCGGGAAGCCAATGAAACCAACGAGCGTCTGGATCGCCTGATCGTCTGGCGTCACGTCAGTGATTTCAGCGCTGCGGAGCGCGCCGCGCTGGCGTGGACCGAAGCCTTGACGATACTGGATGAAAAAACCGATTACGCCAGCCTGCGCGGTGAACTGAGGGCGTACTTCAATGACGAACAGATCGGCGCCTTGACGGCCGAGATCGGCATGATCAACCTGTGGAACCGCTTGCAGGTGTCGAGGCACTGATTGATGAACTGCGCTGAAAACGCCGCCACTGTGTTCGAACAGCGGCGGCCCTTTTTGCTTGGTCTGGCCTATCGCATTCTCGGTTCGCGCGCCGAAGCCGAAGATGCGGTGCAAGAGTTGTTCATCAAGTGGCTGGAGGCCGACCGGGCCTCCATCGCCACGCCGGCCGCCTGGTTTACCACCGCGTGCACTCGCCATTGCATTGACCTGCTACGGTCGGCGCACAAGTCCCGGGTAGATTACATCGGTACCTGGCTGCCGGAGCCGATCCACACGGCGCATCAGGATTCACCCGAGCACATGCATGAACTGGCTTCGTCGCTGTCCACCGCGTTCGTGTTGTTGCTGGAGCGGCTGACACCCAAGGAGCGTGCCGCGTACCTGCTGTACGAAATCTTCGACATGGATTACCCGCAGGTTGCCGATGCGGTCGGGGTGCAGGAAGCCGCTTGCCGCAAACTGGTGTCTCGGGCCAAGGCGAGTCTTGGCAGTGCCCAGACCCGCTATCAACCGGAACCTGTGCGCCAAAACCAGTTGCTCAGTGCCTTTCACAACGCCATCACCAGTGGTTCCACGGCGAACTTGAGCGAGATGCTGAGCGAAGACGTCGAACTCTGCGCCGACAGCGGCGGCAAGGCTTCGGCGATCCGTGAAACGCTGTTTGGCATCGAAAGCGTGCTGGATTTCATTGGTCAGTCGTTGCACGCCTATTGGCAAACCTGTGAATGGCTGCCCGTTGAAATCAATGGTGCACAAGGCGTCATCATCAAGGCCGACGGTGTTATCACCGCGTCGATGACGTTTGCTTTCGATGAAACCGGGCGGGTGAATCGGGTTTTCATCATGCGTAATCCGGACAAGTTGGCGGGGCTTGACGCGTCCTTTAACGTGCAATAGTCAAAGGACCACCGGCCCTCCAGGCTTTTCGCTGACCTACTCAACCGCTTTCGCGAGCAAGCCCGCTCCCACAAGGTTCGTTGCACTAACCAAAACTCCGGCGGTCGTATTCTTCACAGGGGCACCATACTTGTGGAGTCGAAATGAGCCAGCACGTCCTTTCCACGGAGGCCAATCGTCGCCAGTTGCAGCAAATCATCGCCTGCTTGTCCGACGGGGTGATTCTGCTCGATCCCGACCAGAGCATCCTGTGGGCCAACGAGGCGGCGCTGGCCATGCACGGTGCCTCGCAGATCAGCGACCTGGGCAGCAACGCCAAGGCCTATGTCAAACGCTTCGCCCTGCGTTATCGCAACAATCACCTCGTGCCGGCCGACAGCTACCCGATCAGTCGGGTGGCCCGTGGCGAGACGTTCAGCGATGTGCTGGTGGAGGTGACATCGGCGGGGAACGAAGCGTACACCTGGGTCCATCGCGTGCGCAGCCTGGTATTGGTTGACGGCCGTGGCAAACCGGAGTCGCTGGTCTTGATCATGGACGATGTCACCGACCGGGCCAGCACTGGGCAACTAACCGCCCGTGAGCGCGATGTACTGGGTCTGATCTGCGAAGGCCTGGCCGACAAGGACATCGCCGCGCGCCTGAAACTGGCACCGAACACAGTGCGCAACCATGTGGCGACGGTGTACTCCAAGCTCAATGTGCACAGCCGCAGCGAGGCGATTGTCTGGGCGCGGGAGCGGGGGACTGTTCTCTGGTGAATCCCGGTCGAAGGGGCAGGGTTAACCTACAAACGCACTATCGGTCACCGCATTGATCGAAGAACTGCGTTACGAACTGGACAGCAATTCCTTGCAGCGCCCTGATTCGGTGATGTAAGAACTGTCAGCTTTTACGGATACTGGTCACGGATTGGGCTATAAATGATTCGCAGATATTTATTTTTTTGACAGGTGCATGGATTTTGCGCGCCGGTTTTGTTGTCACAAAAAAGTGTCTATCACTTATCGCGGGTCAACCTATGAAAACTCTTGGGAAACGCGTTATCTCACCCTTGTCGCTGGCATTCTGCGTGGCGATCCTCGGCGGCTGTGCCAGTCCGCCACCCCCTCCAGCGGTCACTCCACCACCTCCTGAACGCACCTGCCAGGCCATGGATAAAACCGATGTCCTGGGCGATGTACGGGCTGAAGACGGGCAGGTGACCCGAGTCACTACCACGACTCGTTGCGTCACGCAGTAAGCCCGGACGCTGCGATGTGCAACAACCCCGACTGTGGGAGCGAGCTTGCTCGCGATAGCGGCGTATCAGTCGACATCGATGTTGAATCTGATAACGCCATCGCGAGCAAGCTCGCTCCCACAGGGATTTGTGCTGTTCAGACGATCAGGACAGGAAGCCGCCATCCACATTCAGCGAAATGCCGGTGGTGTAGCTGGAAGCATCGCTGGCCAGGTACAACACTGCGCCGGCCATTTCGCTTGGGTCAGCCACGCGCTTGAGCGGGATCTGTTGCAAAGCGGTGTTCAGGATGGCTTCGTTTTTCACCAGTGCAGAGGCGAACTTGGTGTCGGTCAGACCCGGCAGCAAGGCATTGCAGCGAATCCCGAATTGCGCACATTCCTTGGCGAAGACTTTGGTCATGTTGATCACCGCCGCCTTGGTCACCGAGTAGATGCCCTGGAAGATACCCGGTGAAACACCGTTGATCGACGCCACGTTGATGATGCTGCCGCCGCCGTTTTCGCGCATCAGCTTGCCGGCTTCGACCGACATGAAGAAGTAGCCGCGGATGTTCACGTCGACGGTTTTTTGAAAGGCGCTGAGGTCGGTGTCCAGCACGTTGCAGAACTGCGGGTTGGTCGCGGCGTTGTTGACCAGGATGTCCAGGCGCCCGAACTGTTCCTTGATGCCGGCGAAGACCTGGCTGATCTGTTCCATCTCGCCGATGTGGCAGGCAATGGCGGTGGCCTTGCCGCCGGCGGCGATGATCGCGTCGGCGACGTGCTGGCAGCCTTCAAGCTTGCGGCTCGACACGATCACGTGGGCGCCTTGCTGGGCCAGTAGTTTGGCGATGGCTTCACCGATGCCACGGCTGGCGCCGGAGACGAAAGCGATCTTGCCGTCGAGGTCGAACAACTGAGTCTTGGACATGGGATTCCCTTATGAAAAGTCTTGTTATCGAGTCAAATGCCGTGTTGCGGCTAATGCTGTTCAGTTGAGTCCAGTCAGTGCGCGTTATCGTTCACGGTCTTCGCGCGCAGGCTTGCTCCTACAGGGATCGCATATGGTCAGAGGCTGGATTTCGAGATGACCTGCAAGCTCATCTGCTCCAGCAGCTTGTTCATGTGAATGAACTGCGCGAAGCGTTTGTCCTGGGTCTGGCCATGGTAGAAGCGGTAGTAGATCTGCTGCACGATGCCGGCCAGGCGGAACAGGCCGTAGGTGTAGTAGAAGTCGAAATTGTCGATGCGGATGCCCGAACGTTCGGCATAGTAATCGACGAACTCGCGGCGGGTGAGCATGCCCGGCGCGTGGCTCGGCTGGCGGCGCATCATCTGCACCGGCGCCGGATCATCGGCTTCGATCCAGTAGGCGAGGGTGTTGCCCAGGTCCATCAGCGGATCGCCCAGGGTGGTCAGTTCCCAGTCGAGCACGCCGATGATCTGCATCGGGTTGTTCGGGTCGAGGATCACGTTGTCGAAGCGGTAGTCGTTGTGCACGATGCTGGAGGTCGGATGGTCGGCCGGCATCTTGTCGTTGAGCCAGGCCTTGACCGCTTCCCATTGTGGCGCATCGGGGGTCAGGGCCTTTTCGTAGCGATCGCTCCAGCCTTTGATTTGTCGTGCCACGTAGCCTTCGGGTTTACCCAGGTCACCCAGGCCGTAGGCGTTGTAGTCGACGCGATGCAGTTCCACGAACTTGTCGATGAAACTCTTGCACAGGGCTTCGGTTTTCGCCGAATCCAGGCCCAGCTCCGGCGGCAGGTCCGAGCGCAGGATGATGCCGTTGACCCGTTCCATGACATAGAACTCGGCACCGATCACCGATTCGTCGATGCAGTGCACGTAGGCTTTCGGGCAGTACGGAAAACCGTCGCGCAGTTGATTGAGGATGCGAAATTCACGGCCCATGTCGTGGGCCGACTTGGCCTTGTGGCCGAAGGGCGGGCGACGCAGGACGAATTCCTGTTCGGGGTATTCCAGCAAGTAAGTGAGGTTTGAAGCGCCGCCCGGAAACTGGCTGATCCGTGGCAAGCCGCTGAGCCCTGGAATATGGGCCTTGAGGTACGGATCGATCAGGCCGGCATCGAGCTCTTCGCCGGTGCGGATACGGGTGGACTGGTCGTTAAGCGCCATGCTTATCCCTTCTGCTTATTCTGGAGGCCTGAAACTATTGGCTAATCTAATGCGCACACTGCACACCTACAACCGCGAACGGCTCTTATAGGTGAGCGTGTTGCCGGCCAATCATTGTTTTTGATACAGCTGTTTGAATCGCCATCACTGGGCGAGCCGGCTCTCGGCCGACGGCAGTTCGATTGGCGTGAGCACCGGTTGGCCGGAGAAAAACGCCACGAGGTTTTTGCCCACCATTTCGACGGTGCCCTGGGTGGCTTCCGGGGACAGCCCGGCGACATGGGGGGTGAGGATCACGTTGCTCAGGGTCTTGAGTGCATCCGGCACCTTCGGTTCGGCGTCGAACACGTCGAGTGCGGCGCCGGCGATCCGGCGTTGTTCAAGGGCGCTGATCAGGTCGGTGGTGACGATCACGCTGGCGCGGGCGATGTTGACGATGAACCCGTTGGGACCCAGGGCATCAAGGACCGCTTTGTTGATCAGGTGTCTGGTCCCGAGACCACCGGGGGTCGCGACGATCAAAAAGTCCGAAGCACGGGCCAGTTCAGTGGGGGTGGAGCAGAAGGTGTAGGGCACATCGCTGCGATGCTGGCGATTGTGGTAACTCACCGCCATGTCGAAGCCACTGGCCGCGCGTTTGGCGATGGCCATGCCGACGGCACCGAGGCCGAGGATGCCCAGGCGTTTGCCAGCGAGGGAAGGACGCATGATCTTCGGCCACTCACCGCGCCGAACGGCGGCATCACAGCGGGGTATGTCGCGCACCAGCGACAGCAGCAGCGCCATCGCATGGTCGGCGACGGACGAGGCATTGACCCCGGCGCCATTGGTGACGGTGATGCCCCGGTTCGCTGCGGCCTGCAGGTCGACGTGTTCATAGCCGGCGCCAATCACGCAGATGATCTTGAGGTTGGGCAGGGCGGCGATTTCATCGGCATACAGCCCCAACGGGCCACGGGTGAGGACGGCGTCGATCTGCCCGGCGTGGCGGGCAATGGCTTCGGCGCGCTCGGCGGGCGTCGGGGCCAGGATCAGGTGAAAGCCCTGATGTTCGAGGATAGGCAGGTACTCATTGATGGTTTCAACCAGTACCAGAACGGTTACAGGCATGCTTGGCTCCCTGTGGGCATCGAAAAATCGGCTCGAACGTCACTTGAGATTGCTGATTTCAGGGCGGCTTGGCAACCACCAGCGATCGCAGTCCGTGGCAGCTCCTGCGCCATTGTGGACACTGCGCTGAGTGTAGGGGCTGGTAATGCCTGCGATCTTTTTATTGCGTGGGGGCGGGCGATTTACTTCGACGGCGTGAGGGCGGCCCGGGCAGCTTCGAGAATTTCATCCGATAGCGGGTCGCCTCGGGTGGCCCGGGACAACATCAGGGCACCGAACATCAGCGAATACTGCACCAGCGCCTGCTGCCGTTTGCCGGCTTCGTCCTCTGCGTCCAGCAGCGAGCCAAGGGAATCGAGCAGGTTGTTCAGGCCTTGCAGATAGGTTTGGCGCAGTCCGCTCTCGGCGGCCTCATGGCACATGTCCCCGGCAAAGGCCACCACCGGGCAGCTGTCGCCCGGCTTGTCCCGGCTTTCGTTGGACAGGTAGGTTTCGACCACGGCACGGCGGGCGGCGTCCTTGCTGTCATGCTCGGCCACCCGTCCTGACCAGCGTTGCGCGGCCTGCTCGAAAGCCCGGCCGCTGGCCTCTTGCGCCAGGGCCTCCCTGGATTCGAAGTGCCCGTAGAAGCCACCGTGGGTCAGGCCCGCGGCGGCCATCACATCGACCACGCTGATCCCGTGCAAGCCGCGTTCACGAAACAGCCGGGTGGCGGCATCGACGATGGTCTCGCGGTTGAGGTCGGCTTGTTTGCGGGAAACTCGGGGCATGGGTCATTCTCGGTTTGCAGGTGGACTATCAGAGGGCGTATTGGGCAATCCCGTTGCCGAACGACCAGTTCTCTTTTTTCACTTCCACCAGATTGATGAAAACGTCTTCCAGGCGCACCGCCAGCTCTGCATTAAGGCTTTCGGCGATGGTTTTGTAGAGGTTTTTTTTCTGCTCCAGGGTTCGCCCTTCGTTGAGGGTGATCTGGATGACGACCAGGTTATCGGTGCGGTTGATGCCCAGATACTCGGGATCAAAGATGAAATGCTTCTCGTCGTGTTCGGCCAGGATCTGGAAGTTGTCGTGTTCAGGCACGCCAATGGTCTGGCGCATGGCGGCATAGATCAGTTGTCCGATGCGTCTGGCGTGGGTGGGGTCCCGGTGTTTTCGGATGTCGACGCGAACCAGTGGCATGGGCAGACTCCAGAAGGAATGCAGGTCGGTTAAAAATACATGATGGTGAACCTTTATCAAGTGTCCCATGCTTTCTGGCGATGAAACGTAGCCTCGAAAACACTGCAATTCCTTGTGGGAGCGAGCTTGCTCGCGATAGCGGTGTGTCTGGCAAGTGGTTGTTGGATGTGCCGCAGCTATCGCGAGCAAGCTCGCTCCCACAGGGGACTTTCGCCTACCTGGTACCACCGTTCCTCACCTAAGTCTTTGCTTCTGCTCACTAATCCTCCAGAATCGCGCCCCTGTTTCGGCCGGGCGCCGCCTGTCGGGTATTCCGACGCGTCCTGGCCGGGTGGCAAGTGACCGGAATGTGGAGATCCCACCGGATGAATGATCAGGCCAATAGCGTTAACGAACGCTATGTAGACGCGACACCTGCGACGCTTACGAGCTGGAATCGCCAAGACACCACCTGGATGCTGGGCCTGTTTGGCACGGCGATTGGTGCCGGAACCCTGTTTTTGCCGATCAACGCAGGCCTGGGCGGTTTCTGGCCGCTGCTGATCCTGGCGTTGCTGGCGTTTCCGATGACGTTCTACGCACACCGCGGGCTGACCCGTTTCGTGTTGTCCGGTCGCGAAGGCGCCGACATCACTGAAGTGGTGGAAGAACATTTCGGCATCAAGGCCGGCGCGCTGATCACGCTGTTGTACTTCTTCGCGATCTTCCCGATCCTGCTGATCTACAGCGTGGCGCTGACCAACACCGTGGGCAGTTTCCTTGAACATCAATTGCACATCACGCCGCCACCGCGCGCCGTGTTGTCGCTGGTGCTGATCCTTGGCCTGCTGGCCGTGGTGCGCTGCGGCGAGCAAATGATCGTCAAGGCCATGAGCCTGATGGTTTACCCGTTCATCGTGGCGCTGCTGTTTCTGGCGGTGTACCTGATTCCGCACTGGAACGGCGGCATTCTCGCCACCGCGAGCCAAGTGCCTGCGCCGTCGGCGCTGCTGCATACCCTGTGGCTGGCGATTCCGGTGATGGTGTTCTCGTTCAACCACTCGCCGATCATCTCGGCGTTTGCGGTCGACCAGAAGCGTCGTTATGGCGAACACGCCGAGGAACGCAGCTCGCAGATCCTGTCCCGTGCCCATCTGTTGATGGTAGTGATGGTGCTGTTCTTCGTCTTCAGTTGCGTGCTGACCCTGTCGCCAGCGCAACTGGCTGAAGCCAAGGCGCAGAACCTGTCGATCCTGTCGTACCTGGCCAACCACTTCAGCAATCCGACCATTGCCTTCGCGGCGCCGTTGATTGCCTTCGTGGCCATTTCCAAGTCGTTCCTGGGGCACTACATCGGCGCCAGCGAAGGCCTCAAGGGCCTGATCGTCAAGAGCGGCAAGCGTCCGTCCGCCAAGGCCCTGGACCGTATGACCGCCGCGTTCATGCTGGTGGTGTGCTGGATCGTCGCTACGCTGAACCCGAGCATCCTCGGCATGATCGAAACCCTCGGTGGCCCGGTGATCGCGGCGATCCTGTTCCTGATGCCGATGTACGCCATCCGCAAGGTGCCGGCGATGGCACGCTATCGCGGTCAGGCGTCCAATGTCTTCGTGACGGCGGTGGGCCTGGTGGCGATTTCGGCGTTGGTCTATTCGCTGAGTGCGTGATTGCTGTTTGATTTGCTGAGTAAATAACGGCTGATCCGGTTTTCGGGTCGGCCGTTTTTTTTGGGGGGGGGTATTCGATCGCTGTAGGAGCGAGCCTGCTCGCGAAAAACGCCGGGACACCGCGGGGATTCAGACAGCCTGCGTTATCGTTGACGACCATCGCGAGCAGGCTCGCTCCTACAGAGGTTCGGGGACCTCAGCCAGAGCCAGGTCGGCTCGCGGAACAAATAGCAGCCATTACTCCAGAAACGGATATACACACAAAAAACAGCCATAAAAAAACGCCGCTCATCTCACGATGGGCGGCGTTTTTCATTGCGTTGCAACGTTAGGCTTGAACGACCGGGATGTTGGCGTTCGCAGCAGCTTCTCGGAACTCGGCAATCTGGTCGAAGGACAGGTAGCGGTAGACATCGGCCGCCATGCTGTCGATCTTGCCAGCGTATTCCATGTACTCCTCGACGGTCGGCAGGCGACCCAGGATGGAAGCCACGGACGCCAGCTCGGCCGAAGCCAGGTAGACGTTCGCGCCGTCACCCAGACGGTTCGGGAAGTTACGGGTCGAAGTCGACACTACAGTCGAGTTCGGCTCTACACGTGCCTGGTTACCCATGCACAGCGAGCAGCCTGGCATTTCCATGCGAGCGCCGGCCTTGCCGTAGATGCCGTAGTAGCCTTCTTCGGTCAGCTGGTGAGCGTCCATCTTGGTCGGCGGCGACAGCCACAGACGGGTTGGCAGCTGACCCTTGACCTGTTCCAGCAACTTGCCGGCAGCGCGGAAGTGACCGATGTTGGTCATGCACGAACCGATGAACACTTCGTCGATCTTCTCGCCAGCAACGCTGGAGAGCAGGCGAGCGTCGTCCGGGTCGTTCGGAGCGCACAATACAGGCTCCTTGATGTCGGCCAGGTCGATCTCGATGACTTCGGCGTATTCGGCGTCTTTGTCGGCTTCCAGCAGCTCAGGGTTGGCCAGCCAGGCTTCCATTGCTTGAGCGCGACGTTCCAGAGTACGTGCATCGCCGTAGCCTTCGCCGATCATCCAGCGCAGCAGGGTGATGTTGGACTGCAGGTATTCGGCAATCGACTCTTTGGACAGCTGGATGGTGCAACCGGCAGCCGAACGTTCAGCCGAGGCGTCAGACAGTTCGAACGCTTGCTCTACGGTCAGTTTAGGCAGGCCTTCGATCTCCAGGATGCGACCGGAGAAGGCGTTCTTCTTGCCTTTCTTCTCTACGGTCAGCAGGCCAGCCTGGATCGCGTAGTAAGGAATGGCGTGAACCAGGTCACGCAGGGTGACGCCTGGCTGCAGTTCGCCTTTGAAGCGAACCAGGATCGACTCAGGCATGTCCAGCGGCATGACGCCGGTGGCTGCGGCGAACGCAACCAGGCCGGAACCGGCCGGGAACGAGATGCCGATCGGGAAACGGGTGTGGGAGTCACCACCGGTACCGACGGTGTCTGGCAGCAGCATGCGGTTCAGCCACGAGTGGATGATGCCGTCGCCCGGACGCAGGGAAACGCCGCCGCGGGTCATGATGAAGTCAGGCAGGGTGTGGTGGGTGGTCACGTCGATCGGCTTAGGGTAAGCCGCGGTGTGGCAGAAGGACTGCATCACCAGGTCGGTCGAGAAGCCCAGGCACGCCAGGTCTTTGAGTTCGTCACGGGTCATTGGACCGGTGGTGTCCTGGGAACCCACGGTGGTCATCTTCGGTTCGCAGTAGGTGCCCGGACGAACGCCGGTCACGCCGCAAGCCTTGCCGACCATTTTCTGCGCCAGGGTGAAACCCTTGGTGCTTTCAGCCGGAGCTTCAGGCTTCTTGAACAGGTTCGAAGGTGGCAGACCCAGCTCGGTGCGAGCCTTCTCGGTCAGGCCACGGCCGATGATCAGCGGGATACGGCCGCCAGCGCGAACTTCGTCCAACAGCACCGGAGTCTTCATTTCGAAGGTGGTCAGGACTTCGTCGGTGCCGTGCTTGCAGACTTTGCCAGCATGCGGGTACAGGTCGATCACGTCGCCCATGTGCATGTTGGAAACATCGAATTCGATTGGCAGTGCGCCAGCATCTTCCATGGTGTTGTAGAAGATCGGAGCGATCTTGCTGCCGAAGCAGAAACCGCCGGCACGCTTGTTCGGTACATAAGGAACGTCGTCGCCGAAGAACCACAGTACGGAGTTGGTCGCCGATTTACGCGAAGAACCGGTACCGACCACGTCACCGACGTAGGCGATAGGGAAACCGGCGTTGCGCATTTCTTCGATCTGCTTCATCGGACCGGTGACGCCTTGTGCGTCAGGCACGATGCCGTCGCGAGCCATTTTCAGCATGGCCAGGGCGTGCAGCGGGATGTCTGGACGGGACCAGGCATCAGGAGCAGGGGACAGGTCGTCGGTGTTGGTTTCGCCGGTGACCTTGAACACGCGCAGGCTGATCTTGTCGGCCAGGGTCGGGCGCTTCACGAACCACTCGCCGTCAGCCCAGGATTGCAGCACGCCTTGGGCGTGAACGTTACCGTTCTTGGCTTTTTCAGCGACGTCGTGGAAGGCGTCGAACATCAGCAGGGTGTGCTTGAGTTCTTCGGCCGCTACTGGAGCCAGTTCGGCGTCGTCCAGCAGGTTAACCAGAGTCACGATGTTGTAGCCGCCCTGCATGGTGCCGAGCAGTTCAACAGCGCGCTTCTTGTCGATCAGGGGGGATTTGGCTTCGCCTTTGGCGATGGCGGACAGGAAGCCGGCCTTTACATAGGCTGCTTCGTCCACTCCAGGCGGAACGCGATTGGTGATCAGGTCAACGAGGAATGCTTCTTCGCCAGCCGGGGGATTTTTCAGCAGCTCGACCAGGCCTGCAGTTTGTTCGGCGTTTAGCGGCTGGGGAACGATACCCAGTGCTGCGCGCTCTTCGATATGTTTGCGGTAGGCTTCAAGCACAGTTATTACCCTCATCAGTGGTCCCAAATGGGTGTCCGGGACGCTCATCCCGAAATTGCCGTACTCATGCGCTGCATGGCGTTGTGAGCCACTTAGCCAGAATTACCGACAATTCCTTACAGAAGCTGCTTTCAAAGTTTTACGCCTGCAGAACGGGAGCTGATGAGGGTTGGCGTTGGGCTTTTCCCCGCTGGAAAAACCCCTCGCCAACACCGCTCTGAAGGAACGACTGTGCTCGTGACGCTTTGAAAACAGCTTCTAACGGACATTGGCGCCTAAAAAGGCAGGCTGATTCTACGGCAAAAAAAAATTAAAGGTAAGTCAGTGTTTATTGGACTTTGGTGGTGGCGGTCACCAGAGCCCGATTCTCCACAGGCCCTGAACTTTGAGGGGTGATCAATGGCCGACAAAGGGCTAACATGCCGGCCTGTTCTGCTTTTTCGCGTTTTGCCTATCTATGCCCAATCAGACCATCAAGACTCCCTGCGTCGGCCTCTGCTCCACTGTTTACGGTGACCTGGTGTGCCGTGGCTGCAAGCGTTTCCACCACGAAGTGATCCACTGGAACGGTTACAACGAGGAAGAAAAGCGCGCGGTATGGCTGCGTCTTGAGCAGTTGCTGTCACAGGTGATGGCCGCCAAGGTGGAAATTTTCGATCCGGCACTGCTCCGAATGCAGCTGGAGCAGCGCAAGATCCGCTTCGTGCCCCATCAATCGGAATATTGCTGGGCCTACCAGTTGATCGCGCGCGGTGCGCGGGTGATCAACAACCTGGAAGCCTACGGGATGGTGCTGCTGCCGGAGTTTCGCGAGTGGAACCTGCCGGAATTGCGCGACGCCATTGATCGGGAATTTTTCCTGCTCTCCGAAGCCCATTACCAGCGCTATATTGCGCCGGGGTTCCTGCAAGACGCCTTTGGCGGCTGACCCGCTGATATGTGGCGAGGGGGCTTGCCCCCGTTCGGCGGCGCAGCCGTCGCAAATTGAGCTGGTACAAGTACATCTGCCGGAATGCAGGGGGTCGCTTCGCGACCCAGCGGGGGCGAGCCCCCTCGCCACAAAAGCATGTTCGGCTTCAATGCTTGTCCGCAATCTCCTCGAGATGATCCGCCACTTCCATCGGCTTGAGCACCAGCACATCGCTCTCGACCGCATCGAGCACCACTTCCGCCGTATTGCCGATCAACGCCCCTGACAACCCGCTGCGCGCTACGGTGCCGATCACCGTCACCGCTGCCTGCAGTTTGTGCACCATGAACGGAATCAGCACATCCGCCGGGCCTTCCTCGATGTGCAGGTGATCATCGTCGATGTCGAATTCCGCCTGGAACGCCTTGCACTGTTCGCGATAGCGCGCCTGGATGGTTTCGCTCAGTTGAAACGTCGGGTCGGCCGCCGACAGCATCGGCGACGGGTGGGCGCTGATCACGTGCAGGCGGGCCTTGGCCAGGGTTGCGATGTCATAGCCATGATCGATGATGGTGTTGTGCAGGTGGCGATGTTCCTGGTCGGTGTTACCGACGTCGATGGCTGCCAGGATCACTTTGTCTTTCCATGAATCGGCGGTTTTCACCAGCAGCACCGGAGTCGGGCAGGACCGCAACAGCTTCCAGTCCTGCGGGGTCAGCAGGGCTTTTTTCAACGGACTGTCGGGGAAGTGCTGCTTGACCACCAGGCCGCAACCTTCGGCTTGCTGCACATCGACGATGGTTTGGTGTTGGCTGTCGTTCCAGGCCTGCTCGGTGGTGACGCTGTAGCCGTCCTCCGTCAAAGCGGCCTTGAGCACACCCAACATGCCACTGTGATCATGCTTGGGGTCGCACACCAGCAGATGCAACTGCGCCTGGGTCACACCGGCGATCAACTTCGCCCGTTTGAGCGCCAGGCTTTCCGAGTGCTCGGGTTCGATGACCACCAGAATGCTGCGAATGGCTTGCATGAGCGGGATCTCCTGAAAATGAAAAAGCACGGCGTTGCACAACTATAGTTGCTGTCGGCGATTCGGGGACTTGATGCATATCAACGGTCGGCGACTGGTGGTCTGCGGGCAGGCCGGTATAATCGGCGCCCTTCGTTTTGAACCTATTTTTCCGTGAGCCCCATGATCCTTCCCGAAATTCACGAGTTCCTTGGCTGCCGCACCCCCGACGGCTGGATCCAGGCCGCGCTGGCCGATCAGGAAACCCTGCTGATCGACCACAAGAACTGCGAATTCAAGGCCGCCAGCACCGCGTTGAGCCTGATCGCCAAGTATCACTCCCACGTCGATCTGATCAACATGATGTCGCGCCTGGCCCGGGAAGAACTGGTGCACCACGAACAGGTCATGCGCCTGATGAAACGGCGCAAGATCGAACTGCGCCAGCTGTCCGCCGGGCGCTATGCGTCGGGGCTGCGCAAGGTGGTGCGCAGTCACGAGCCGGTGAAACTGGTGGACACCCTGGTGGTCGGCGCCTTCATCGAAGCCCGCAGTTGCGAGCGTTTCGAAGCGCTGGTGCCGCACCTGGACGAAGAACTGGGCAAGTTCTATTTCGGTCTGCTCAAGAGCGAGGCCAGGCATTTCCAGGGTTACCTGAAGCTGGCCTACCAATATGGGGACGCCAAGGACATCGCCCAGGTGATCGACAGGGTCCGTGCCGCCGAGCAGGAACTGATCGAATCCCCGGATGTGGAATTTCGCTTCCATAGCGGCATACCGGCTGCGGCATAAACACCGCAACCCATTGTGGGAGCGAGCTTGCTCGCGATGACGGATCAGGCAGCCACACCTGAGGTGGCTGACAGTCCGCTATCGCGAGCAAGCTCGCTCCCACAGGTTCCAGTGTTAACTGACAGGTATCAGTTTTCTGGCGGGCGCTCAGCTTAGAAATCCCACTTGGTGGTCAACATCACGTTGCGTGGTTCGCCGTAGTACGTGGTGTCGAAGTTGCCCAGGCCCGTCAGGTAGCGTTTGTCGAAGACGTTGTTGGCGTTGACGGTGAAGCTCAGGTTTTCGTTGAACTGGTAGCGGCTCATCAGGTCGACGAGGGTGTAGCCACCTTGCTTGATGCGGGTGTCGCCGCCCGTTGTCGGGCTGTAGATCTTGCCGTAGAACGCGCTCTGCCAGCTGATACCGCCACCGATGGTCACCTGATCCAGTGCGCCGGGCAGGCGGTAGGTGGTGAACGTACGCACGACATGTTCCGGTTTGGAGGTCGCCAGCGGGAAGCCAAAGATGCGCTGTTCATCAGCGTCACGGGTGCGGGCGTAGGTATAGCCGGCCGACAGGTTCCAACCTTCGGCCGCTTCACCGGCCAGTTCCAGTTCCACACCCTTGGTGGTTGCGCCGTCGATGGCTTTGTAGATGCCTTCGTTGGTGACCGGGTTGGTACCGATCGATTCGGCGAGGTTGTCTTGCTCGATGCGGAAGAAGGCCAGGCTGGCGTTCAGTCGCCCGTCGAAGTAAGCGGCTTTCAGGCCGGCTTCGTAACTGGCGCCCTCGACCGGTGCCAGGGTCGAACCGTTGGCGTCCTTGTAGGTTTGTGGCTGGTAGATGCTGGTGTAGCTGGCGTATGCAGAATAGGTGTCGTCCAGGTCATAAACCACACCGGCATAGGGCGTGACCACGCCATGTTCCTTGTAGCTGGCATGGGTGTCATCGAGTCCCGCACCCGGATAGTACGAATAATCCTCGTTGTACTTGAAGGTGCTCAGGCGGCTGCCGAGGATGATCGACAGATCGTCGGTCGCGTGCAGGCGCGTGGCCAGGTACAGGCCATTCTGGCTTTGGGTGCGTTCGTACTTGCCGTTTTTCGGGAAGTTCTGTTCCGGCAGATCGCCGCTCCAGTCGTAGATGCTGCCCGGGACCAATTCGAAGGCGCTGGTGTCGTAGGTCGCGCCGGTCTGGCGCGAGTGGGAAGCCATGAAGCCAGCCACCAGTTCATGCTCGCGGCCTCCCAGGGTGAAGGGGCCGGTGACGTTCACGTCAGCGGTGTTTTGCACGCGATGACCTTCCCAGCGACCCCAGTACAGGAACATGCCTTCACCAGTGGCGCGGTCCGGGTTGCCGCCGCTGGCCGAGGCCAGGCGAGTGTCGTGATCGGTGGTTTTCTGGTCGATGCTGGCCTTGAACTTCCAGTCGTTGGCCAGGGCCTGTTCCAGGGAGGCGAAGTAAGTGATGTCGTCGAAGTCGCGACGACTCCAGTCGGCGCCCGGGTTGAAGTGACGGGGGAAGTCGGTACGGCCTCCGTCCGAGAAGTACACCGGGTTGCCGGTCCAGGACGAGCCTCGCGGGGTGGTGCTTGACTTGTCGACGCCGAAGGTCAGCAGGGTGTCGGGTGTCAGATCGGCTTCGAGGATGCCGTAGAACAGGTCTTTCTTCTGGCTGTAATGATCCTGGTAGGAGTTCTTGTCGGAATAAGCGCCGACAAAGCGGCCACGCACACTGCCGGAATCGTTCAGCGAACCGGAAATATCGCCGACGCTGCGATACGCGTCCCAGTAACCGACGGTGCCGCTGATCGACGCCTTGAATTCCTTGGTCGGCTTCTTGCGGATCAGGTTCACGGTGGCGGACGGGTCGCCCGAACCGGTCATCAGGCCGGTCGCACCCTTGACGATTTCGATGCGGTCCAGGCTGGACGCGTCGTCGCCGTTGTTAGGGTTTTCACCGTAGACACCGTCATACGGAATGTTCACGCCGTCGTACTGGAAGTTGGTGATGGCAAAGCCACGGGCGGAAAACTCGGTGCGGTCACTGTCGTACTTCTGCGTCGAAATACCGGGGGTGTTGCGTAGCGCGTCGCCGATGCTCTGCACACCGCGGTCGTCCATCTGCTGACGGGTAATGACGGTCACCGATTGCGGCGTTTCGCGGATCGACAGGGGCAGGCCGGTGGCCGTGGATGTTGAACCGGTGGTGTAGGAGTGGGTGCCTTCGGTGGTAGCGCCCAGCGCCTGGCCGGAAATGGTCGTTGCGCCCAGTTGCAGTACGCCGTCGTCCCGGGCCGAGTTCTTTTCGGCATCGGTTTCAGCGGCGTGGACAACGGGTACAAGGCTCAGCAGGGCGGCAGGCAAGGCCAGCGCGAGAGGGCACAAGGCAAAACGGAAATGGGCGACAAGCGGGTGCGACATGGGGATCCCTTTGCATCGAATCGATCGGTAGTTGAAGTGCTTCTGAGGGGTTGACCGAACGAAAAACGCAAAGGGGAACTGCCGTATGAAAAAAAATTGATAATTATTCTCGGCAGACCAGGCCGAGACGCTCATGCCACTGGGCGATGGATTCCACGGGGTACAGATCGAACTGTTGATCCCCGGGCAGCGCCTGGACCTCCACCCACGGCGCTTTTGAACCGAGCATCAGATGCGTGTGCTCCGGCGGCACCGGCAGCGGCGTGTCGATGGCCGAGGCGAAGGGGTGAATCAACTCAGGCCACTCCGGGCTGAATAGCCACAGAGCCGTTGCGCAGACCGAGCAGAAATGCCGCTCGGCCGTGCTGCTGTGGGCGCGCTTGTCGTCTTGTTCCTTGAGCCGCGCATGGTAAATCGCGATGTGTTTGCGCCCGCGAACCTTGAGGCTGGCGGCATCGCCACCGAGGTTGATCGCATAGCCGCCACCGCCCTGTGTCTTACGGCAGATCGAGCAGTAGCAACGCTGGTAAGGGTAGGGGTGGGCGCTGGTCAAACTGAACGACACCGCGCCGCAATGGCAGGAACCTTCGAGATGCATGGGAGCCTCCGGCTGACTTGAGCGTACCCTGAACAGCCTAGACCGTAGGGGCTACTCGACCGGCACCAGAATCGCGTCGCCGGTCGCCACCAGTTTCAGTTGACCGCCTGTTTGCGCGATCAGCTCGGCGCGGGCAAATACCTGTTTCTTGCCGGCCTTCACCACTCGGCCCCGGGCGATGAACACTTCACCGATCGCAGGTGCCCGCGCCGGGTTTGGGGGAGTGTCATCGTTGATCAGTCAGCGTGATAGGTCATTGGATTTGTGGTGAATGGGCCGGCCTATTCGCGAGCAAGCCCGCTCCCACAGGGGTATTGCGTTCCAAGTGTGGGAGCGGGCTTGCTCGCGAAGAACGATAACGCGGTCCCACTGGACGCCCACGAAAGGCCAAGTCAGCATGTCCCCCTCGAAACCGGGACATGACCTGATGCGACGATTACCCTCCCTGGCAGCCCTGCGAACCTTCGAATGCGCCGCCCGTCACGCCCATTTCGGTCGGGCGGCGGCCGAGCTGTGTGTCACCGACAGCGCGGTCAGCCACCAGATTCGCCAACTCGAAGAGCAACTCGGTGTGCCGCTGTTCGTGCGCGAGGGCCGGCAGATTCGCCCGACCCTGGCCGCCGGGCGCCTGATGCAAAGTTTGCAGCAGGCTTTCGAACTGATTGGCGATGCCTGCGATGAACTGCGCGACCCTTCATCCCTGGCGGTATTGCGTCTGGCGGTTACCGCCGAGCTGGCGCAAAAGTGGCTGATGAGTCGTCTCACGGATTTCTACGCGCGTTACCCGCACATCACCTTGCATCTGTACGAACAGCCGATCGACGCCACGGCGCCCGGGGAAGACATCGACCTGGCGATCACCTACGGCACCGGCCCGGTGGACAGCACCGCGTATTTCGTCCGGCCGCTGCCTGCGTTGCAGTTCTTCCCGGTGTGCAGCCCCGGCCTGTTCAACCAGGGCACCCTGAAAACCCCGAAGGACCTGGCCCGCCACTGTCTGCTGCACGACGACCAGGACGGCAAGACCTGGACCGCGTGGCTTACCAGCCATGCCGGTGACCAGCGCCCTGATCGTCAACTGTATTTCGCCCACGCCGGGCTGGCACTGGAGGCCGCGGCCCAAGGGCAGGGCGTGGCCATGGGCGACAACTTGACGGCCCAGGAAGATTTGCTCAGCGGGCGGCTGGTACGGCCGTTCACCTCGAGCATGACCGCGCTGGGCCAATATGCGCTGGTGTGCGAGCGGCTGCGGCTGGAGCGTCCGGCGGTGGCGCAAATGCTGGAATGGTTCAACGATCAGTTGCTCGATTGATGAGTTGAATTCAAGTATTCCGAAATAATCATCGTTGGCGAGCCAGTCGCTGTCGCCCTTAGCCTGTGGTCATTCCAATCCCCGCTGAAGAGGTTTGACCATGGCCCGTTTGCTCGACACCACTCCCAAACAGGACGGTTTCCGCCTGCCCGGCGAATTCGAAGCCAAGTCCGGTTGCTGGCTCGGCTGGCCGGAGCGTACCGACGTCTGGCGCAACGGTGCCAAGCCGGCGCAGAAAGTCTGGGTGCAGATCGTCACCGCCATTTCCATGAGCGAACCGGTCACCGTGTGCGCCTCGGCGGCACAGTTCGCCACCGCGCGCCGCCAGTTGCCGCCGCAAGTACGCGTGGTCGAAATGACCTGCAACGACACCTGGTTCCGCGACAGCGGCCCGTGTTTTGTGGTCAATGACCAGAGTGGCGAAGTGCGCGGCGTCGACTTCGAATTCAACGCCTACGGCGGCCTCGACGGCGGCTTGTACTATCCGTGGGACAAGGACGACCAGATCGCCGGCAAGATCCTCGAAATCGAACGCTTCGACCGCTATCGCGCACCGTTGATCGCCGAACTGGGCGGTATCCAGAGCGACGGCCAGGGCAGCATCCTGACCACTGAGCAATGCCTGCTCAACCGCAATCGCAACCAGCACCTGGGCAAGGACGAAGTCACCCGCCGCCTGTCCGATTACCTCGGCGCCGAGCAGGTGATCTGGCTGCCACGGGGCTGCAAGTTCGATGAAACCGACGGCCACGTCGACGACCTCGCGTGCTTCGTGCGCCCCGGTGAAGTGGTGCTGCAATGGACCGACAACCGCGACGACCCGCAGTGGGAAATCTATCAGGAGGCCTACGACATCCTGCGCAGCACCCGCGACAGTCGTGGCCGCGAGTTGATCGTGCACAAGCTGCCGCAGCCGGATGTGCTGGAGTGGACCGCCGAAGAAGCCGAAGGCCTGGACCGGCAGGACAGCACCCATACCCGCCAGGCCGGGACGAAAATCTGCGCGTCGTACATCAACTACTACGCCGGTAACAGCTCCATCGTGGTGCCGCTGTTTGGTGATCGCAACGACAAAGTGGCGCTGGCGACCCTGGCCGAGCTGTTCCCGCAACACAGCATCGTCGGCATCGAAAACTCCCGGGAAATCCTCCTCGGTGGCGGCAACGTCGCGTGCATTACCATGCCGCAGTACGCCGTCACCACCTCCAACAAAAAGGGAGCGTGATCGTGGGCCTGCACAAACTGACTCAAGCAATACTGCTGGTGCTTGCACCCCTGTGTGTGCAGGCTGCCGACACCGCCAAACCGGTGGTCAACCTGTACATCTGGGGCGAGTACCTGGCCCCGGACACCTTGAAGAATTTTGAAGCGAAAACCGGCATCCATGTGGTGGTCGACCACTTCGACTCCCTGGAAACCGTCGAGACCAAGCTGCTCACCGGCCGCAGTGGCTACGATCTGGTGCTGACGGCGGGGCAGCATTTGTCCCGGGCCATCGAGAGTGGCGCGGTACAGACGATCGACAAGCAGCAACTGCCGCACTTTGCCGGCGTCGGCGAGGAGTTCCGCCAGCACATGGCGGTGTTCGATCCGGGCAACCGCTATGCCGGGATCTACGCCTGGGGCACCACGGGTGTGGGGTATCAGGAACAGGCTGTCAAACAGCGCCTGCCCGATGCGCCGACCGACAGTTGGGCGATGCTGTTCGATCCGGCCGTGGTCTCGAAATTCGCCGATTGCGGGGTCAGCTTGCTCAACGATCCCAACGAAGTGTTTGCGGCGGTCATGAAGTACATGGGCCTGGACATCAACCGCCAGAACCTCGATGACCTGAAGTTGGCCGAGCAGCAACTGGCGAAGATTCGTCCGTACATCCGCTACTTCGACAACGACCTGAACATCAGCGACCTGGCCAACGGCAACACCTGCGTGGCGATGTCGTGGAACGGCAACGTGGCCATCGCGGCGGGCCAGGCCGAGGCGGCGGGCAAGCCGTACTCGCTGAAGTACCGGATTCCGAAGGAGGGCACGTTGATCTGGTTCGATGCCATGGTCATTCCCAAGGACGCGCCGCATCCGCAGGCCGGCCTGGCGTTGATGGATTACCTGATGACCCCGCAAGTGATCGCGCCGATCACCGACACCATCCACTACGCCAATGCGATCACGGCGGCGGACGGCTTGATCGACCCGGCGATTCGCAACGATCCGGGGACGTATCCGCCGGCCGCGGTCCGGGCTTCGCTGTACAGCAAGAATGACAATGGCAAGGCGTTCAACCGGGCGTTGATCCGGGCGTTCAGTCGGTTGAAGTCGGGGTTGTGACTGGTCCTTGATGGTGTGTTGACTGGACTGACGTCTTCGCGAGCAAGCCCGCTCCCACATTTAACCGAGTTCTGACATGGGAATGCGGTCGAATGTGGGAGCGGGCTTGCTCGCGAAAAACGATAACGCGGTCTATTTGTTTGGCACCCGCCACAAATACCAGGAGGCCACCGTCCGATAAGGACTCCACCCCAACCCGATCTCGATCATCTGCTTGCGTGTCGGCTGCACCTCCAGGCCCTTGAGTCGCCTATAGCCCTCACGCACGCCAAAGTCATCGGCCGGCAGGATATCCTGCCGCTCCAGGCTGTAGATCAGCAGCATCTCCACGGTCCAGCGGCCCACGCCGCGCAACGTGATCAGGCGTTCGATCAGTGCTTCATCGTCCATGGCCAGCGCCGTGGCGTAATCGGGCACCACGCCGTCCAGCGACGCCTGGGCGATACCCTGAATGGTCGCGATCTTGCTCGCGGAAAATCCGCAACTGCGCAGTCGGTCGAAATCGGTCGCGACGATCTGTTCAGGCTTGGGAAACGCACCCGAACCGAACAGTGCCAGCAGGCGGCCGACAATCGCATCACCGGCCTTGGCGTGCAGTTGCTGATAAGCAATCGCCCGCACCAGCGACTCATACGGATCACGGGCCGCGTGCGGCTGGTGCAGGCACGGGCCGACGGCGTCGATGTGGCGGCGCCAGTCGTCATCGATGGCCGCCAGGAACGCACTGGCCGCCTGATAGCCGTCAGCCATGGGCTCAGGCTTTCCCGGACGGTTTCAAGAGGGCGTTCACTTCGCCATAGGTGAGGGCCTTCAGGTCGTGGGTATCGAACTTGCCGGTTTGCAGAAAGCTTTTGGCGATGCCGGCCATGGCACCGTAGAGGAATTCGGCGATGCCTGAACCTGCGGACAGGCGGCGCACACCAAGTTCTGTGAGCACTTCGGGCGACGGCAGGCCCGGGAAGCCAAGCACATTCAGCGGCAGCGAGGTGCCGTGGCACAGCGCCTTGATCTCGTACTCCGCGGTAACGCCCGCCGCAAACAGGCCATTGGCACCGGCCGCCTGATACAGCTTGGCGCGCTCGAGGGTTTCGGCGACGCGATCTTCGGCAGGCACCAGACCCCGAAGATAAACATCGGTGCGCGCATTGATGAACAGGTTCACGTTACGTCGATCGGCCACCTGGCGCGCGGTTTCAATCTTGCGTACCAGTAATTCCGGCGGCGAGGAGCCGTCCTCGATATTGATTCCGACAGCGCCGGCGGCGATCACGGCGTCAACCACTGTTGCCACCCGTTCCAGGTCATCGGAGTAACCGGCTTCGATGTCCACGGTCAGTGGCACCGAAATGACCCGGGCGATCGACTCGACCGTCGAGACCAGGCGCTCAAGGGGCAGGGTGTTGCCGTCCGGATAGCCATGTACCCAGGCCACCGCCGCACTGCTGGTGGCGACGGCCTTGTTGCCCAGTTGCTCCACCAGCCGCGCACCGGCGGCATCGGCGACGTTGGTGAGGATCAGCAAACCCTCGAGATGCAGTTGGTGCAGTTGATTGTCGAGCCTGTCCATCGAGTTTCCTTCCTTATGAAAAAACTGTGGGGGGGATCAGAACGCCAGCTGCTCCGTGAGCTGCACCGCTACGTTTTCCAGCCTGAGCAGAAACGCCTTGCGCGGCTGGCCTCCAGCGTAGCCGGTCAACGAGCCGTCGGCGCCGATCACCCGGTGGCAGGGCACGACAATCGATAAGCGGTTATGCCCGTTGGCCAGGCCCACCGCCCGGCTGGCACCGGGCTTGCCCAGAATCGCCGCAATGGCGCCGTAGGTGGTGGTCCGGCCGTAAGGGATCTTCGCCAGTTCAGCCCAGACCCGGCGGGAGAACTCGCTACCGGGCATGTGCAAGGCCACGCTGAACTCAGTGAGCGTACCGGCGAAATACGCGGACAACTGCTCTTCGATCTGCTGCAAATGCGCGTTGTGCCCCGGTGCCACGGCATAACCGAAACGGTTTTGCAGCGCCTGGACCGAAGGGTTCAGCGAGGCCTGATCGAGAAACTCCAGCAGCACCAGCCCACGCCGTTCGGCCATGGCGATCATCGGCCCCAGGGGTGTGGTCAGGCGCGTGAACAGCAGCGGCTCGCTGTTGGCCGCCCGGCCCGGGGTGATGTGAAAGGATTTTTGAAAGGCATCGCGAAAACCGCTCAGGGACTCGTAGCCGGAATCGAAAGCGACGTCATCGATGGAGTCGCCCTGTTTGATTCCGCCCAACGCCACGCCCAGGCGCCGGGTGCGCAGCCAGGCGTGGAAGGTCATGCCGAAATGCTGCTTGAACCAGCGACGCAGTTTCAGTGGTTCGATGCCTTCAGCCAGTAGCCGGGCGTCGGTCCAGCGCTGTTCCGGGTCGGCGTCTACCGACTTGAACAGTTTCTGCACCCAGTCCGGCGCGCTGGCGGCGGTGTCCAGCGGTTTGCAGCGCAGGCAGGCGCGATAGCCCGCCGCCAGGCATTGTTCGGCGCTGGCAAAGAACTCGACGTTCGCAGGCTTCGGGCTGCGGGCGGTGCAACCGGGGCGACAGAAGATGCCTGTGGTCTTGACCGCCGTGAAAAACACCCCCTCGTAGGAGGTGTCTCGTTCGAGCATGGCGCGAACCATCTCGGCACGGGGCGGTAGAAGCGTTTTTTGTAGGTTCATGGGCCCAGCATAGATCGCGGCATGGGCGACCTCCACCGGAAAATCGACAGCGAATTTCCAGTCGAAAGGTGATTCCAACCTGTGGGAGCGGGCTTGCTCGCGAAGGCGTCGTGTCATTCGATATTGAGGTGACTGACACTACGCCTTCGCGAGCAAGCCCGCTCCCACATGTGTAAAACATCTACTTCAGGCGCGTCTGGCCATCAGAAGTACCGAAGCCGCTGCCGACAACAACCCGGCGCAGCAGCGGTTGAACATCCGCTTGCCCGACGGCCTGGCGAACCAGCGGCGCATGTGCAGGCCCATGTAGGCGTAAGCGCCGATGGCGACCCATTCCAGCACCAGAAACAGCGCGCCCAACACCACGAACTGCGGCGCAATGGCGTGGGTCGAGTCGACGAATTGCGGCAGGAACGCGGTGAAAATCAGGATGGCCTTGGGGTTGCCGGCCGCGACCAGGAATTCCTGCCGGGCCAGCGCCAGCGTGCCCACGGGCCCTGAGGTGACCACGTTTTCCACACCCGGATCTGCGCGCCACAATTGCCAGGCGAGGTAGAACAGGTAAGCCGCGCCGAGGATCTTGATGGCGTAGAACAGCAGCTCAGAGGTTTGCAACACCACCGCCAGCCCCGCCGAGGCCAGGGCAATCATCCCGGCGAACGCCAGCAACCGGCCGATGCCGGCCACGCACGCGGTGCGGTAGCCATAGCGGGTCGAATTGCTGACCGACAACAGGTTGTTGGGGCCTGGCGCCATATTGAGGGCAAAACAGGCCGGCAGAAACAGGGTGAGGGTGGCGAGGTCCATGGTGGGCTCCTGTAGCAAGAGCGATATTTTTATCACGGCTCACCCTTGGCCAGACCCATACAGTCATGGGCGCAAACCACCGTACACGGGGTTATCTGGCGAACTTTTTCGCCCCGGCGACGCAGAGGATCACGGCGACGGTGACACCCAGCATGCCGAGGCTGACATGCTCATGCAGCAGGGTGGCGGCCAGGGTCAGCCCGAAAAACGGCTGAAGCAGCTGCAATTGCCCGACGGCGGCGATGCCCCCTTGGGCCAGGCCGCGATACCAGAACACGAAACCGATCAGCATGCTGAACAGCGAGACGTAAGCCAGGCTGAACCAGGCCGGCGTGCTGATGCCGGTGAACGAAGCCGGCATGCGCATCCAGCTGAGCACGGCCACGACCGGCAGCGACAGCACCAGCGCCCAGCTAATCACCTGCCAGCCACCGAGGGTGCGCGACAGTTTCGCGCCTTCGGCATAACCCAGGCCGCAGGCGAGGATGGCCAGCAGCATCAGGATGTCGCCTTGGGGGGAGGCGGTCAGCCCTTGGGACAGGGCAAACCCGACCACCAGCAGGCTGCCCAGCACCGAGAAAATCCAGAACGCCGCCCTTGGCCGCTCGCCGCCGCGCAGAACGCCAAACACCGCTGTTGCCAGGGGTAACAGGCCGACGAAGACAATGGAGTGCGCGGAAGTCACGTATTGCAGCGCCAGCGCGGTCAACAGGGGAAAGCCGATGACCACGCCCAGGGCGACGATCATCAACGGAATCAGTTGCTGGCGCGCCGGGCGTTTTTCCTTGAATAACCACAGCAGGCACAACGCCAGGACCGCCGCGATGGTCGCGCGCGCAACCGTCAGGAACACGGGGTCAAACTCCAGCACCGCCACCCGTGTCGCCGGTAGCGAGCCGCTGAAGATCACCACGCCGATCAGGCCGTTGATCCAGCCGCTGGTGCTGTTTTCCAGCGTCCGGGGTTGCAGGTTCGAGGTCCGTTCCATTTGGCTCACGCTCATTGTCTGATTGCACGAAACTCATCCTATGAGCGAGTATCGATACAATCAAAAAATTGTCATGGATACATCTCGACATGCCTCGATCCCGCTACAAGACCCTGGTAGATGCCTTTGCCGCCGACATCCGCTCCGGGCATCTGCCGCCCGGTACGCGCCTGCCGACTCACCGGCAACTGGCAACCGAGCACGGTCTGGCACTGGTCACCGCCAGCCGGGTGTATGCCGAGCTGGAGGGTATGGGCCTGGTCAGCGGCGAAACCGGACGCGGGACCTTTGTCAGGGAGACCTCGCTGCCGCCGGGGCAGGGCATCTCGCAGCACGTGGTGGCGGCGGGGATGATCGACCTGAATTTCAACTACCCGTCATTGCCCGGTCAGGCCGACCTGTTGCGCACTGCCTTGCGTCAACTGGCGTTGTCCGGGGACCTTGAATCCCTGCTGCGCTATCAGCCTCACGCGGGACGCCTGCACGAGCGGGCCTCGGTCGCGCGCCATCTGCTTGATCGGGGGCTGAGCGTGCCGGCTGAACAGGTGTTGATCGTCAGCGGCGCCCAGCATGGCCTGGCGGTGGCGATGATGACGCTGCTCAAACCAGGTGATGTGATCGCCGCCGATGCGTTGACCTATCCCGGTTTCAAGACGCTGGCCGAAACCCTGCATCTGGAAGTCTTGCCCATTCCGGTCACGGATACCGGGCCTGATCTGCCTGCCCTGGAAAAACTCTGTCGCAGCCGATCGGTACGGGCCGTGTACTCGATGCCGACCTTGCATAACCCGCTGGGCTGGGTGATGGACGCCGGTCAGCGCGAGCAACTGGTGGCGATTGCGCGCCGGCATGACCTGACGATCATCGAGGACGCCGCCTACGCGTTCCTGGCTGAAAACGTACCGCCACCGTTGGCCGAGCTGGCGCCTGAGAGAACGGTGTATGTGTCCGGTCTGTCGAAGAATGTCGCCACCGGGCTGCGCGTCGGTTTCATCGCCGCACCGGCGCAATGGGTCGCCGCCTTCGAGCGCACGATCATGGCGACCACCTGGAACACTCCCGGCGTTGTGACCGCCATCGCCACGGCCTGGCTCGACGATGGCACCGTCAGCCAACTGGAATCGCAAAAGCGTGCAGACGCCCGGGCCCGGCAAGCTCTGGCCCGCGAGATGCTGGCGGGGCTCAGGACCATCAGTCACCCCAATTCCTACTTCATCTGGCTGCCGTTGGCGGAGGACGCCCGGGCCGACCAGATCGCCATGGCACTGATGCGCGAGCAGGTGTCGGTGTCGCCGGCCGAGCCTTTTGCGATTTCGGCCCACGTGCCGCACGCGATACGCCTGGCGTTGGGTTCGGTGGACATGGACTCGTTGCGCACTGCCTTGAGCAAAGTGAAAAGCATCGTCAGCTATTACTCGTAGCGAGGCCGGGAAGGGTAGTTTTCTTCAATACGCGAGCCGGTGGGCTCTTTACCTTGAGGGCCTTGTTCAACTCGATGGAAGAAGGTGTGCAATGAGTCTGATGATGTCCATGGCAGCGTTTGCGCTGGTCGCGTCCATCACGCCGGGGCCGGTCAACATTGTGGCGTTGAGTTCCGGCGCGCGGTTTGGCTTCCGGGCCAGCCAGCGTCACGTGGCCGGGGCCACCCTGGGGTTTGTTTTGCTGTTGGTGCTGATGGGGTTGGGGCTGCATGAGTTGTTGCAACGATGGCCGGCACTGACGCAGGGGGTGCAATGGGCAGGTGTGGCGTTTCTGTTGTACATGGCCTTCAAGCTGGCGGCCGACAATGGGCAGGTGCAAACCAGCGAATCGGCGCAGGCGCCGTCGATGCTGTATGGCGCCATCATGCAATGGCTCAACCCGAAAGCCTGGCTGGCCTGCGTGGCCGGCATGGGCGCGTTTGTCGCCGATGGCGAGGCACGCCTGGTTTGGCAATTCGCCGCGATTTACCTGGTGATCTGCTATGCGTCGGTCGGCTGCTGGGCGTATGCCGGGACATTTCTGCGCGGCTTTTTGCACAACCCGGCCGGCATGGGCCTGTTCAATCGCACCATGGCGTTGCTGCTGGTGGTGAGCGCGGTGTACCTGTTGCTGCCGTAACGGCAGTCACTGCAGGTTTTGTGGCGAGCACTTTGTGGCGAGGGGGCTTGCCCCCGTTGGGCTGCGAAGCGGCCCCCCGACGTTCTTTCAGACATACATTGTATGCAGGATTTACGACGGCTGCGCCGCCGAACGGGGGCAAGCCCCCTCGCCACAGGGGAGAGTCAGGCTCAAGAGCCTCTTTGTGTTGCCTCAGCCCCGATACTGCCCCGGTGTCGCCGCCAGGTGCTGTTTGAATGCCCGTTGAAAATGCGCCTGATCGGCGAACCCCGCTTCCAGTGCCACGTCCGCAATCAGCTTGCCGCTGCGCAATTGATCCTGGGCGAACTGGATGCGCCGGTTCACCAGGAACGCGTGGGGCGTCATGCCGTAATGCTGTTTGAAGGCGCGGATCAGGTAGGACGGTGACAGTTGCGCCGCCTCGCATATGTCTTCGAGCTTGAGGGTTTGCGTGCAGTGGTCGCGGATGTAATCGGCAGCACGCTCCAGCTTGAAATTGGGTTCGCGCAGCGGCTGATCGATCGGGTTGAACCGGAGCTGAACCTCGGTAAAGAACTCCACGGCCACGCTGTGTTTGCGCAGCACGTCTTGCTGTGGATCGACCAGTACCTCATACAAGCCCGCGAGGCCGGCAAACAGGTTGGCGTCCCGGGTATGGGTCACTGAAAAGCGGCGAAACGCCGCGTCATCGCAGAACCCGAGCTGATGCTGCAAATCGGTCAGCCACGGCGTATCGACGTACAGCATCAGGTACGACCAGGGTTGGTCTTCGATCGGGTTGCAGGCGTGGACGTCGCCGGGGTTCATCAGCACGACAGTGCCGACGCTGACCTCGAACGCCGACTGCTCATGGAGATAGGTGCTGCGCCCGGCGGTGATCGCTCCGATGGAAAAGTGCTCGTGGGCATGCCGTGTGTAGCAGACTTCGCGCCCGTCGGCGATGGAGCGGGCTTCGATGAAAGGCAGGGCATCATCGCGCCAGAAGCGCGGGGCCTTGTCGGCGTTCTTGGCAACGGCGTGCTTCATGCTCGCTCCTCGGCAGGTCAGTGCCCGAGTGTATTAGCTCTCGCCGTCAAAGGCTCGTTGCAGTTCGGCGATATCGAGTTTTTTCATCTGCATCATCGCCTGCATGGCTCGTTGGGATTTTTTCGTGTCCGGGTCTTTGATCATGTCCATCATCGCAACGGGGACGATCTGCCATGACAGCCCGAACTTGTCCTTGAGCCAGCCGCATTGCTGGGCCTCGGGCGCGCCGCCGGCCGACAGGCGGCCCCAGTAATGGTCGACTTCTTCCTGGGTCTGGCAATTGACCTGAAACGAAACCGCTTCACTGAACGTGAACATCGGCCCGCCGTTGAGACCGGTGAAGCTCTGCCCGTCGAGTTCGAAGCTGACGGTCATGACCGAACCTTCGGGCCGGCCGTGGAATTCGAATCCGGCGTGGCCGTAATGGGTGATGGCGGTGATTTTCGAATGGTCGAAGATCGAGCAATAGAACTTTGCCGCCTCTTCGGCCTGATTGTCGAACCACAGGCAGGGCGTGAGTTTTTGAACACGTTGCATGGCGGGCACTCCTCGGCAGGTTATGCATGCTGGATTACAGCGTAGCCAGCCTGAGTTCGTTCGGCAGTACCGTAGATCGCCAAACACCCGTTTCAGGCCACGATCAGAACGCCCATCGGGTGGTCAGTTGTACGGCGCGCGGTTCGCCATAAAACCCGGTGCCAAAGTTGCCAAGCCCGGTGTAGTAGGTTTTATCGAACAGGTTCTTCACATTCAGTGTGGTGCTCAGGTGCTCGTTGAAGCGATAGCGCGCCATCGCGTCCACCAGGGCGTAACCGGGCTGGGTGATCGTCGTGTACTGACCGAAGTTCACCGTATCGGCGGGGTCGGGACGGAACACATTGCCAAAGAATTCGCTTTGCCAGTTCACGCCTGCACCGACGGTGAGCCTGTCCCAGGGGCCAGGCAGGCGGTAGGTGCTGAATACTCGCACCACCTGTTCCGGTGCAGTGGTTTGCAGCACCGAACCGTAGACGTAATCACCCTTGGCATCGCGGGTGTGGTTATAGGTGTAGCCGGCCGACAGGTTCCAGCCGTCCCGCAACTCGCCGGCCAGTTCGATCTCGAAGCCTTTGGTGGTGGCGCCCTGGACGGCGCGGTACACCGACTCGGTATCAACGCCGCTGACATACTCGGCGATGTTGTCCTGTTCGATGCGGTACAGGGCGAACCTGGCGTTCAGGCGCCCGTCGAAGTATTCAGCCTTGATGCCCGCTTCAAGACTTTTGCCTTGTACCGGATCGAGCAGTCGCCGGTTGGCGTCCTTGCTCATTTGCGGCTGATAGATGCTGGTGTAACTGGTGTACACCGACCAGATGTCGTCGAAATCATAGACAAGCCCGGCATAAGGCGTGACGACACCGCTCTGGCGATAGCTGTCGCGCAGGTCGGCGGTGTGCGGGTCGCTGTAATCCAGGTCGTCGTGCCCCGAGAAGTCGCTGACACGCGTACCGAGGATCAGCGCCAGGTCATCGACGGGCTTGAGCCGGGTGGCCAGGTAGGCACCGGTCTGGCGCTGGACAATGTCGTCGGTGCCCACCCGTGGGATCCCGGGTTTCGCAAACTCGCCGCGCCAGTCGAAGATGCTGCCGTCCACTGGCGGGTACACCGAACCGTATACCGGTATGTCCTGGCGCGTGCTCATTGACATGAAACCGACGATCAGTTCGTGATCGCCACCCCATAGGGTGAATGGACCGGTCAGGTTGACGTCGATGTTGTCCTGAACCTGATCACCCTCGAACTTGCCCATGTACATGAACATGCCGTTACCGCTGACCGGGTCCGGGTTGCCGCCACTGGCGGAGGCGAGGAAGGTATCGTGCTGGCGGTGTTTGCGGTCGTAACTGACCTTGAGTGCCCAATCGTTGACCAGTTGCTGCTGCACGGAGGCGAACACCGTCTGGTTGGTGAAGTCGCGACGGCTCCAGTCGGTGGCCGGGTTGAAGGAACGGGAGAAATCGGTGCGCGAGCCGTCGCTGTAGTACATCGGGAAACCGGTCCAGCTGGCGCCCCGGGAACGGGTGTCTTGCTGGTCGATACCGACGGTGACAAGGGTGTCCGGGGTCAAGTCGGCTTCGACAATGCCGTAGGCGATGTCCTTGGTGCTGCGGTAGTGATCGGCGTAGGCGCTGCGGTCCTGGTGGACCCCGACCAGACGCCCGCGGACATTTGCGCTGGCGCTCAGCGGGCCGGAGATATCGCCTTCGCTGCGATAGTTGTCCCATGAGCCGACGGTGCCGGTGACCGAGGCTTTGAATGCCGGGGTCGGGCGCTTGCGAATCAGATTGACGGTTGCCGAGGGATCCCCCGCCCCGGTCATCAGGCCGGTCGCGCCTTTGATGATCTCAACGCGGTCGTAGGGTGCCATGTCGGTGCTCGAGGTGCCGTAGTCGTAGACACCGTCGTAGTCGGTATTGACGCCGTCGTACTGGAAATTGGTGATCGGCAAGCCACGACTGGAAAATTCCCAGCGTTCGCTGTCGTAGTTTTGCACGCTGATGCCAGGAGTGCGGCGCAGGACATCGACAATGCTGGTGGCCCCCTGGTCGTCCATGAGTTGGCGGGTGATGACCGTGACCGATTGCGGTGTTTCGCGCAGGGACAGCGGCAGACCAGTGGCTGAAGACGTCGAGCCGACGGTGTAGGCGCGGGAGTCTTCGCTGATCGTCCCGGGTGCCTGCCCGGAAATGTTCGTCGCACCCAGTTCCAGTGCCTCTTGTGTCAAGGCTGTGGCCTGCAGCACGTAGCTGCCGGTGCCCTGGCGTTGCGCTTGCAGGCCACTGCCTTGCAGCAGTCGTTGCAACGCTTGCTGCTGGCTGTAGACACCGTCAAGACCAAGGCTGCGTTTGCCGGCCGCGAGGTCATTGTGTCCGGCGAGAAAAATCCCGGCCTGTTCGGCAAAGCGGTTGAGGACGCTCACCAGCGATCCGGCCGCGATGGTGTAATGGCGTGCCTGGCTGTCGGGTTGTTCGCTGTTGACGAGGGGGGCGGCTTGAGTCCGCGACACATCCAGGCCCGGCAAGACAACCGCCAGCGCCAGCACCAGCGGATGCAAGGCGAAGCGGTTGCGGGTAACGGTGGCGCGCGGCATGGGGTTCCCGGGAGTCGGATCAATCGGCAATCGAGGTGCTTGAAGGGTTAACCGGACGAAAAAGGCCAAAGGGAACCGGCGGGACAGAAAAAACCGTCATCAGGCTTTTGGGCCGACGTTGACCCACCAGTCCAGCGGCTTCTGCACCCGTACCGGCAATGCCGCTTCCAGCAGGCGCAAGGCCTGATCGGTGTCCTTGAGCGGGAACGAACCCATGACCGGCAGCCCGGCCACCGCCGGGTCGCAGCCCAGATGCCCGTGACGGTACTGGCTCAGCTCCTGGAGCAATTGGCCCAACGGCAGGTTGTCTGCCAGCAGCAGGCCACGGCGCCAGGCTTCACGAGTCGCCGTGGCGGCGGTCGGTGTCGGAATGTGGTTTTCGCTGAATGCCACTTGGCGTCCCGCTTCCACCACCTGAACCTGGCCTTGGGCAGTCCGGACTTCAACGGCGCCTTCGTAGACGTTGAGCACTGTCTGCCGATCCTCCTGGCGCACACTGAAGTGCGTGCCCAGCGCGCGCATCCGGCCCTGGGCGGTGTGCACCAGCAGCGGGCGGTGGCTGTCTTTGGCGGTATCGATCAACACCTCCCCAAGCCGCAACAGCAGCAGTCGTTGTGTGCTGTCGAACCGAACATTCAGCGCGCTCAACGCATTGAGCCAGATCTGGCTGCCATCGCTGAGCCGGGTTTCGCGGGTTTCGCCGGTGCCGGTGGAGAGGTCGGCGCGCCAGCGAACCAGGGTGGGCGCCAAGGCGGTTTCCTCCCAGGCACTCCACCCCAGCAAACCTCCTGACACCAGAACCAGCAGACTCTTCACGGTGTGGCGGCGACTGATGGCGGCACGTTCGGTGTTGCGCAGTACATGGCTGACCGCTTGCGGATGATCGTTCTGCAAGGCGGCAAAGCGCTGGCCAACCCGCTCGACATAACGCCAGGCAGCCTGATGCTCGCTACTTTGCGTCAGCCAGGCTTGCCAGTGCTGGTGGTCTTGTTCCCCGGCCTGTTGGTCGTTGAGTTGGACATACCATTGCGCAGCTTGTTCGAGACTGGCATGGCTGATGGCGTTCGATGCGGTCTGTGTCATTGAATCAGCAGGCCATCGAGTTCTGCTTCGAGCATGGCGCAATGCATCAATGCCTGGGCCAGGTACTTCTTCACCATGCGCTCACACACGCCAATTTCTTCGGCGATGGCGCGGTAGGGCAACCCCTGCAACTGAGCCAACACGAACGCATCACGTACCCGTTGGGGCAAGCGTTGCAACATGGCGTCCACTTCATACAGGGTTTCGACGATGATCGCCCGCTGCTCTGGCGAAGGGTGAACGGCTTGGGGCTGCGCCGCGAGGGTGTCCAGCCAGGCCTGTTCAAGTTGCCGACGACGCCAGTGATCGATACACAAGCCTCGGGCGATGGTCGCCAGATACGAACGTTCGTGGGTTTCGCCGTCGAACACCTGAGGGCGCTTGAGCACACGGATGAAGGTGTCATGGGCCAGGTCGGCAGCATCAAACGCGTTGTTCAGACGCCGGCGCAGCAGCGCGTGCAACCAGCGGTGATGCGTGGCGTAGAGGGTCTGGACGCAGGAGGAATCGGCAACCGTCATCGTGAGCGCATGTCCATGGGCGGTTCGCGTCCTTGTGTAAATAAGAATTGATCGCGATTAAATCAAATGGCCCATGTCTGTGCAAATGATATTGGTTTGCTTTTAGGTTGATTGAATCGTGTCTGGATGACGTTGTTGTCGTAATGACTCTTGATGTTGTCATAAGGACAATGTCGGGGTTGAGTCAAATTGACTTCGTTGATCTGGAGGTGCCGGTTTACAAGGGCTCATGAGCTGGCACGGAACATGAAACATCAAACGTACAACTGAGCGGCTACAGGCGTACGGAAAATGTCCCATTTCTTCAGCAACCCTCAAAACGTTCTGCATCTCTCCAGTCGTGTACTCGGCGTTGGCCTGGTCATGTTTTTCGCCGGAGTCTACGGCGCCTATCTCTACGCAGGCCACCTGTCGATTGGCGCCCTGGTGTCGATGCACGCCATGACCATCCTCGGCCCGACCCTGCTGAAAATCGGCTATGTCATGCGGCTGCTGTCGCAGTACGGGCTGAGCCAAACTCCGGCCAGGGTGGTGGCGTGATGCGTGGAATCGCTGCTGCACCTGTTTTCTCCCTCGGCTTTCGCCCGTTTTTTCTGGCGGGTGCCGGGTTCGCGGCCATCGCGGTGGCGGTCTGGGCGTTGTGGTTGTACGGTCGACTCCCCGGCGCACAACCAATGGGTGGCATGCTCGCCTGGCATCGCCATGAAATGCCGTTTGGTTTTACCGCGGCCATCATTGCCGGGTTTCTGTTGACGGCGGTACCTAACTGGACCGGCCGGCCAGGGCTCAATGGGTGGCCGCTGATCGGGCTGGTGCTGGTATGGCTGATCGCTCGGCTGGCCTGGTTGATGCCGATGCCCGCCATCCTGTTGCTGGCCTTGCAAGTCCCCTTTCTGCCGCTGCTGGCGTGTGTGCTGGGACGGGATTTGATCGCCGCCGGCAAGCGGGAAAATTATCCGGTTTTACTGATGGTCACGTTGTTGGCAGGCTGTCAGGCGCTGACGTTGCTGGGTATTTTCAATGAAGACGTGAATCTGCAGCGGCATGGCGTGCTGGCCGCTTTATGGCTGGTGGGCGCGCTGATGAGCGTGATCGGCGGGCGGGTGATTCCGTTCTTCATCCAGCGCGGTTTGAACCGTCCCGCAACGCCTGCGGCTCATCCGTTGCCGGGCAAGGTGTTGCTGATCAGCGCGATGCTGGCGGCGGTGTCTTTTGCCGCCGGTTTGAATGACGCCCCACGCGTGTGGCTGGCGCTGCTGTTTGCGTTGATCAGCGGTTTGCATCTGCTGCGATTGTGGCGCTGGCATGATCGCGGTCTGTGGCGCGTGCCGCTGCTGTGGTCGCTGTACCTGGCTTACACCTGGCTCGCGGTGGCGACGCTGGCCATGGCGCTGTGGCACCTGGGCTGGATGCCGCAGCAAAGCCTGGCCACCCATTCGCTGGCCGTCGGTGGCATCGGCGGGTTGGTTCTGGCGATGATTGCCCGGGTCAGTCTGGGTCACACCGGGCGCTTGTTGCAGCCGTCAAAGGTGATCGTTGCGGGGTTTGCCCTGTTGTTGCTGGCGGGTGTGTCACGGGTGTTGCTGGTGCCGTTTTCCGGGTGGGGATTGGGAATGTCGGCGCTGCTTTGGTGTATGGCATTCGGGCTGTTTCTGTCGCGTTACACCGGTATTTTGTTCAGGCCGAGGGTGTAGGAGCGAAGCTTGCTCGCGACGGACGTCAACGATAACGCGCCCTGTCTGAATGACCGCGTTGTACTGACGTTTTTCGCGAGCAAGCTCGCTCCTGCAGGTGACCGGTGGTCGATGCGCCTCGGCCTGCCGGCAATTTTGCGCTTAGCTGAAGGGTAACTCGAGGCGCGTGCAGGTTTTACAAGGCCGCAGCGACGCCCCTTCAGATCACCCTGAGTCTGAGGAACCGCGCCATGCTGACCCTGAACATCAATGGCCAGGATCAGGAGCTGGATGTCCCCGCCGACATGCCGCTGCTCTGGGTCTTGCGCGATGTCGCCCACCTCACCGGCACCAAATTCGGCTGCGGCATCGCCCAATGCGGGGCCTGCACCGTGCACGTCGATGGCGCACCGCTGCGCTCGTGCATCACACCGGCCACGGCCGTGGCCCATGGGCAAAAGATTCTCACCATCGAAGGCCTTTCCGCGGATGGTTCGCACCCGGTCCAACAGGCCTGGGCGGAACTTGACGTGGTCCAGTGTGGCTACTGTCAGTCCGGGCAGATCATGTCGGCGGCCGCATTGCTGGCGAAAATTCCGAAACCGACCGACAGCGACATCGATCAGGCGCTGTCCGGGAACATCTGCCGTTGCGGCACTTACCCGAGGATCCGCGCGGCGGTCAAACGCGCCGCCGAGCTGGGTTGAGGCCGGGTTGAAGGGAGCTTGCGCCATGAACAGCATCAACGCGTTATCGCGTCGTGGTTTCCTCAAGGGCAGTGCCATGCTGGGCGGCGGGCTGGTGGTCGCGTTTGCCATGCCCGGTGCCCACCGTTTCGCCATGGGCGCGGAAAACCAGGGCAACGTGTTTGCGCTCAATGCCTTCCTGCGTATTGGCAACGACAACAGTGTCACCGTATTGCTGGGGCACTCGGAAATGGGCCAGGGCATCTGGACCGGCCTGACCATGCTGATCGCCGAAGAACTGGACGCCGACTGGACGAAAATCCGCGTCGAGCATGCACCGGCTTCGGCCGCCGATTACGGCCTGCCTGGTTTTGGCGGGATGCAAATCACCGGCGGCTCGACCTCGACCTGGATGGAGTTCGACCGCTATCGCCAGGCCGGCGCGGCGGCGCGTTTGATGTTGATCGACGCAGCGGCCAAGCGTTTCAACGTCGCGCCGTCCGAGATTCATACCGAATCGGGGGTGGTCATGGCCGGTGAGCACCGTGCCACCTACGGCGAACTGGCCGATGAGGCAGGGCAATTGCCACGGCCAGACCCGGCCTCGATCAAACTCAAGGACGCAAAGGACTGGAAGCTGATCGGCAAACCCACCCAGCGTCTGGACACTCCGGAAAAAATCACCGGCCGGGCGAAGTTCGGCATGGACGTGCAGTTTGACGGGCTGATGACTGCGATGGTCGCCCGTTCGCCCACCTTCGGCGGTAGCGTCAAATCCTTTGAAGGCGCCGAAGCGCTGGCGATTCCGGGTGTGCACAAAGTGGTGCAAGTGCCGACCGGCATCGCGGTGATTGCCGATCATTTTTGGGCGGCGAAGCTGGGGCGCGATGCGCTGAAAATCGAGTGGAATCCGGGGCCGAACGCCGGGCTCGACAGCCAGGCGTTGCTGGAGAACTTCCGCAAACTCGCCACCACCCCTGGCCTGAACGCAGGCCAGGCGGGGGATACCCAGGTTGCGCTGGCGAAAGCGGCCAAGAAGATCGACGTTGAATACAGCGTGCCTTACCTGGCACACGCACCGATGGAGCCACTGAACTGCACGGTGAGCATCACCAAGGACAAATGCGAAATCTGGACTGGCACCCAGTTCCAGACCCTGGACCAAATGGTCGCCGGGAAAATCACCGGGCTCAAACCCGAACAGGTCGAGATCCATACCGAGTTTCTCGGTGGCGGCTTTGGGCGCCGGGCCAATCCGACGTCGGATTTCGTCAGCGAAGCGGTGTATGTCGCCAAGGCTGCCGGTGCACCGGTGAAAACCGTGTGGGCGCGGGAGGACGACATCCGCGGCGGCTATTACCGCTCGGCGTTCCTGCACCATGCGCGTATCGGGCTGGGCGCTGACGGCCTGCCACTGGCCTGGAAGCATGTGATGGTCGGCCAGTCGATCATGGCCGGGACCTCGCTTGAAGCGAGCATGGTGAAGGACGGGATCGACAAGACCTCCGTCGAAGGCGTGGCGGACAGCCCCTACCTCGAAGGGTTGGCCAATCACCAGATTGAACTGCATTCACCGCAGACCGGCATCAGCGTGTTGTGGTTGCGTTCGGTGGGGCACACCCACACCGCGTTTGTCATGGAGTCGCTGATCGATGAACTGGCCACGGCGGCCGGCAAGGATCCGGTGGAATATCGGCGCACCTTGCTCAAGGACCATCCGCGCCATCTCGGTGTGCTGAACCTCGCGGTGCAGAAGGCCAACTGGACGGCGCCACTGCCGGACGGCCATGCCCTGGGTGTGGCGGTGCATGAGTCGTTCGGCAGCTACGTGGCCCAGGTGGCCGAGGTGTCCCAGGACAACCTCGCCATCCGCGTGCACCGGGTGGTGTGCGCGGTGGATTGCGGCATTGCGGTCAACCCGCAGAGCATCGCCGCGCAGATGGAGTCGTGCATTACCTTTGGCCTCAGCTTCGCCTTGCACAGCAAGCTGACACTCAAGGACGGGCAGGTGGTGCAGTCCAACTATCACGACTATCGGGTGCTGCGGCTCAACGAAATGCCGGTGGTCGAAGTGCATATCGTGCCCAGCAGCGACAAACCCGGTGGTATCGGCGAAGCCGGTGTGCCACCCATGGCGCCAGCGGTGGCCAACGCGGTGTTTGCCCTGACCGGGCAGCGCCTGCGGGAGCTGCCCTTGCAGCTGGCGGGGGTGTGAGATGAAACGACATCACTGGTTGCTTGGGGCGGTGATCCTGGTCTGTCTCATCGCCTACGCATCGCACGTGTTCGCCGATGACCGCGAGGCCTTGCAGGCGTTCGACACCGTGCAGAAGGTCTTCCAGAGCCCCCGTTGCCAGAACTGCCATATTCCTGGGGATTCGCCGCTGCAATTTGATGGCGGCGTGCCCCACGCCATGAATGTCGTGCGTGGCATGGACGGCAAGGGTTCGGCCGGGTTGCCCTGTGCAACCTGCCATGCGCAAAGCAATCCGCCGGCCAGTTACGGCCCCCACGCACCACCGGGTGCGCCGCACTGGAGTTTGCCACCGGCCGCGCACCGCATGGCCTGGATCGGCCTGCCGGCCGACCGGCTGTGCGCGATGATCAAGGATCGCTCCAGCAACGGCGATCGGGATTTTGCCGCGCTGATCAAGCACGTCAGCGACGACAAGCTGGTGCTGTGGGGCTGGAACCCCGGCGGCAATCGCGCGCCGGTGCCGGTGCCCCACGATATTTTCGTCGCCCGGTTCAAGCGCTGGGCCGATGCGGGAGGACCGTGCCCGGTGGCAGGTAGCTGACCAGCGGCACGCTTACAGGGAGTCAATGTGGGTACGGGCGACTCTAACGTACATACCCGCCAAGGGAGTGAACGATGTTGATCTCAGGCAAAACAGGTAAACCGGGCCAATCAGCCAACCCGTTGCTCACGCCACAGCAAGAACGTGAACGGTTGCGCGAACTGGCTCGCCAGGCCGAACAAGAACTGGCAGGAGTGCAGATGGCGAGCATGGACGAGCTGACGCTGCTGTCCAATCGCCATGGTTTCACCGCATTGGCCCAACTCGGGCTGGACGCCTGCCGACAACTGGAGACGCCGGCGACACTGCTGTACCTCAGCCTCGATGAATTCAAGCTCATCTGCTATCTGTATGGCCGGGCCAAAGGTGACGATGCGCTCAAGACGTTCGCCGATGTCCTGCGGATCGGCTTTCGTGAAAACGATGTGGTCGGCCGACTCGACGGCGACCGGTTCGTGGCGCTGCTGACCGGGTCCAGTGCCGTTGAGATTGAGGCGATCAAGGTGCGACTCAATGAGATACTCGATGAGCGCAACGCCACGGCGCATCGCAGTTATGACATTCGGTTCAGCGTTACCCAGGTCGAATACAACCCCGCTGTTCATGACTCGATCGAGGAACTGCTGGAGGAGGCCGAGCGTGTGATGAGCCGTTAGGGCGGTGTTGTATTTGCGGGCCTCTTCGCGAGCAGGATTTATGGACGCCACAAATCCACTGTGGGAGCGAGCTTGCTCGCGATGGCGTCCCGACAGGCAACGCCTACTTGGCAAACAACTGCCCAATATCCTTGAACGCCTTGAACTCCAGCGCATTCCCGCAAGGATCAAACAGAAACATCGTCGCCTGTTCACCCACCAGCCCCTGAAAACGAATCCCCGGTTCGATCACGAAGCGTGTCTCCAGCGACTTCAGCCGCTCGGCCAGCGCCTCCCACTCGGCCATCTCGAGCACCACGCCAAAATGCGGCACCGGCACATCGTGACCATCCACGGCATTGGTGTGCGCGGCTTCTTGCGTGGGGTTTTTCGGTGCCAGGTGAATCACCAGTTGATGGCCGAAAAAATTGAAATCCACCCATTGATCGCTTGAGCGGCCTTCTTCCAGGCCAAACACTGAACCATAGAAATGTCGGGCGGCCGGCAAGTCGTAGACCGGAATGGCCAGGTGAAAAGGGGACAGTTGCATCAGGCGAACCTCGGTGTGGGTGGGAATGTGTCGAGTTTAGCCCTGTGCTTTTTGATTGAAAGACGATAATTTTTGCATCGAGCTCAAATTATTTCGATCAATCGAGGCCGCCATGCTGCGCGAACTGAAAACCTTTATCGCGGTGGCGCGTTACGGCACGTTCGCGGCAGCGGGCATGCACATCGGCCTGACGCAGTCGGCGGTCAGCGCGCAGATTCGCAACCTGGAACAAGCCCTTGGCATCCGTCTGTTCGACCGCACCGGCCGCCAGGCGTTGCTCAACGCGGCGGGGCAACGTGCGTTGCCGATGGCCAGGGAAATGCTCGAGACCTTCAGCCGCATGGCCGTCAGCGACGATGTCAGTGAGTACCGTGGCGAACTGAGAATCGGCGCAGTGGCGACCGCTCAGACCGGGCTGCTGCCCCAGGCGCTGCTGCGCTTGCGCCAACAGGCGCCCTTGCTGGAGCCCAAGCTGGTGCCCGGTGTATCGCTGAACCTGTTGAGTCAGGTCGACACGGGAGAAGTGGACCTGGCGATCCTGATCAAGCCGCCGTTTGAGTTGCCAAAGGAATTGTCTGCGCAGGTCATTCGCCGGGAACCGTTCGTGCTGATCGTACCGGCGGACCTGGGCGGCGATGATCCGCTGCAACTGCTCGCCGAGCACCCTCATGTGCGCTACGACCGCAATTCGTTTGGCGGGCGGCTGGTGACGCGGTTTCTGCGCGAACAGAAGATCGAGGTGCACGTGGCGCTGGAGCTGGATGAACTGGAGGCCATTGTCAAAATGGTCGAGTGTGGGTTGGGGGTTTCGTTGTTGCCGGAGGCGGGGCTGTGGCTGGAGCATGGGGCGGGGGTGCGGATCGTCCCGCTGGGCGAACTGACCTTCCATCGGGAGATCGTGCTGTTGCAGCGCTATAGCCAGCGGATGCAGCCGATTCAGCAGTTGTTTGCCAAATGCCTGACGCCGATAGCTGACTGAACATGATCCCCTGTGGGAGCGAGCTTGCTCGCGATATCGGACTGACATTCACCATTGATGTCGACTGACAGGCCGTAATCGCGAGCAAGCTCGCTCCCACAGGGGGGCTGTGTTTGTCCGGGAAATCGCAGGCATAAAAAACCCGCCAAAAGCGGCGGGTTTTTTGGCTGACCGAAGATTACTCTTCGATGCTGCCCATGGCCGTGGTGTTGAAGCCACCGTCCACGTACATGATTTCACCGCTGATGCCGGACGCCAGGTCCGAGCACAGGAAGGCGCCGGCGTTGCCGACTTCTTCGATGGTGACGTTGCGGCGCAGCGGGGTTTGCGCTTCGTTGGCGGCCAGCATCTTGCGGAAGTTCTTGATGCCGGAAGCGGCGAGGGTGCGGATCGGACCTGCCGATACACAGTTGACGCGAGTACCGTCCGGGCCCAGGGAGCCGGCCAGGTAACGTACACCAGCTTCCAGGGAAGCCTTGGCCATGCCCATGACGTTGTAGTTCGGCATGGTGCGCTCGGCGCCCAGGTACGACAGGGTCAGCAGGCTGCCGTTGCGGCCTTTCATCATTTCGCGGCCAGCCTTGGCCAGGGCCACGAAGCTGTAGGCGCTGATGTCGTGGGAGATGCGGAAACCTTCGCGGGTGGTGGCTTCGGTGAAGTCGCCGTCCAGTTGGTCGCCCGGGGCGAAGCCGACGGAGTGCACGATGCAGTCCAGGCCGTCCCACTTCTTGCTCAGCTCTTCGAAGACCTTGGCGATTTCTTCATCGCTGGCCACGTCGCACGGGAAGCACAGCTCAGGGCTCGAACCCCAGCCTTGTGCGAACTCTTCGACACGACCCTTGAGTTTGTCGTTCTGATAAGTGAAGGCAAGCTCAGCGCCCTCGCGATGCATGGCGGCAGCGATGCCGGATGCGATGGACAGCTTGCTGGCGACACCGACGATCAGTACGCGCTTACCGGCGAGAAAACCCATGTGTTGCTCCTCTTTCAGGTTATTGCGCAGTAGCCGGGGCCAAAAAAGCGGCTTCCAGCAACTGCTGTGTATACGGATGTTGGGGGGCGGCAAAAATGCTCTGCGCGTCTCCCTGTTCGACCACTTGGCCATGCTTGACCACCATCAACTGGTGGCTCAGCGCTTTCACCACAGCCAGGTCATGGCTGATAAACAGATACGTCAGGTTGTACTTGGTTTGCAGTGAACGCAAAAGCTCCACTACCTGGCGTTGTACCGTGCGGTCGAGGGCCGAAGTCGGCTCGTCCAGCAAAATCAACGCCGGTTTTAACACCAATGCCCGGGCAATGGCGATTCTCTGCCGTTGCCCGCCGGAAAATTCGTGGGGGTAGCGGTGCCGGGTTTCCGGGTCCAGACCTACCTCCTTGAGTGCCGCAATGATCGCTTGTTCCTGTTCCGCCTCGGTGCCCATCTTGTGGATCCGCAGGCCCTCGCCAACGATCTGGCTCACGCACATCCGCGGGCTCAGGCTGCCGAACGGGTCCTGAAACACCACTTGCATCTCCCGTCGCAGCGGCCTGACCTGTTGCTGCGTCAGGCAGTCTAGCTGCTGGCCTTCAAAGCGGATGGCGCCCTTGCTGGCGATCAACCGCAAAATCGCCAGGCCCAGGGTCGATTTGCCGGAACCGCTTTCTCCCACTATCCCCAGGGTCTGGCCCTGGGGCAGGCTGAAATTGATGCCGTCGACCGCCTTGACGTAATCCACCGTGCGCTTGAGCAGGCCTTTCTTGATCGGAAACCAGACTTTGAGGTCCTCGACCGCCAGCAACGGCGGGCCGATCACGTTGCTTGCAGGCTTGCCGCCGGGCTCCGCTGCCAGCAGTTCCCGAGTGTACGGATGCTGCGGCGCGCGGAACAGTTCTTCGCACGATGCCTGTTCGACGATGCAACCTTGCTGCATGACACATACGCGATGCGCAATTCTTCGCACAAGGTTCAAATCATGGCTGATCAGCAGCAGGGCCATGCCCAATCGGGCCTGCAATTCCTTGAGCAATTCGAGGATTTTCAGCTGAACGGTCACGTCCAGCGCGGTGGTCGGCTCGTCGGCGATCAGCAGTTCCGGCTCGTTGGCCAGGGCCATGGCGATCATCACCCGCTGACGCTGGCCGCCGGACAATTCGTGGGGCAGGGCCTTGAGTCGCTTGTGCGGCTCGGGGATGCCGACCATCTCCAGCAGCTCCAGGGTGCGTTTGGTCGCGACCTTGCCGGTCATGCCCTTGTGGATGCCCAGCACTTCGTTGATCTGCTTCTCGATCGAGTGCAGGGGATTGAGCGAGGTCATCGGCTCCTGGAAGATCATCGCAATCCGGTTGCCGCGAATGTGGCGGATGGTTTTTTCTTTCAGGTCCAGCAGGTTCTGCCCGGAATACAAGATGGTGCCGGACGGATGCCGGGCGAGCGGGTAGGGCAGCAGGCGCAGGATCGAGTGTGCGGTGACCGACTTGCCGGAACCGCTCTCGCCGACCAACGCCAGGGTTTCACCGCGCTTGATGTCGAAGCTGACGCCTTCGACCGCTCGCTGGCAGCGATTGCCGACGACAAAATTGACGGACAGGTCGCGCACTTCGATCAGATTGTGCTGATTCATTTCACTTCCTCGGGTCGAAGGCATCGCGAGCGGACTCGCCGATGAACACCAGCAGACTCAACATCAAGGCCAGCACCACAAAGGCGCTGATGCCCAGCCACGGCGCCTGCAGGTTGGATTTGCCCTGGGCCACCAGTTCACCCAGGGACGGGCTGCCCGCCGGCAAGCCGAAGCCGAGGAAGTCCAGGGCGGTCAGCGTACCGATGGCGCCGGTGAGGATGAACGGCATGAAGGTCATGGTCGAGACCATCGCGTTGGGCAGGATGTGACGGAACATGATCGCGCCGTTCTGCATGCCCAGGGCGCGCGCGGCGCGCACGTATTCCAGGTTGCGCCCGCGCAGGAACTCGGCGCGCACCACGTCGACCAGGCTCATCCATGAGAACAGCAGCATGATCCCCAGCAACCACCAGAAGTTGGGCTGCACGAAACTGGCAAGGATGATCAGCAGGTACAGCACCGGCAATCCGGACCAGATTTCCAGGAAGCGCTGCCCGGCCAGATCCACCCAGCCGCCGTAGAAACCCTGCAAGGCTCCGGCGATCACGCCGATGATCGAGCTGAGCACGGTCAGGGTCAGGGCGAACAGCACCGAAATGCGGAAACCGTAGATCACCCGGGCCAGCACGTCGCGGCCTTGATCGTCGGTGCCCAGCAGGTTGTCCGTCGAGGGCGGGGCCGGGGCCGGGACTTTCAGGTCGTAGTTGATGCTCTGGTAGCTGTAGGGAATCGGCGCCCACAGCACCCAGGCGTCCTTGGCCTTGAGCAGTTCGCGGATGTACGGACTCTTGTAGTTCGCCTCTAGCGGAAATTCGCCGCCGAAGGTGGTTTCCGGGTAGCGTTTGAGCGCCGGGAAGTACCAGTTGTTGTCGTAGTGCACCACCAGCGGCTTGTCGTTGGCGATCAACTCGGCACCCAGGCTTGCGCCGAACAGGATCAGGAACAGCCACAGCGACCACCAGCCACGCTTGTTGGCCTTGAACAGTTCGAAGCGGCGGCGATTGAGAGGGGACAGGTTCATCTCAATGCTCCCGGCTTTCGAAGTCGATGCGCGGATCGACAAAGGTGTAGGTGAGGTCGCCGATCAGTTTCACCACCAGCCCGAGCAGGGTGAAGATGAACAGCGTGCCGAACACCACCGGGTAATCGCGGTTGATCGCCGCCTCGAAACTCATCAGGCCGAGGCCGTCGAGGGAGAAGATCACCTCCACCAGCAACGAGCCGGTGAAGAAGATGCCGATGAAGGCCGAAGGAAACCCGGCGATCACCAGCAGCATGGCGTTGCGGAACACGTGGCCGTACAGCACGCGGTGGTTGGTCAGGCCCTTGGCCCTGGCGGTGATCACGTACTGCTTGTTGATCTCGTCGAGGAAGCTGTTTTTGGTCAGCAGGGTCATGGTCGCGAAGTTACCAATCACAAGCGCGGTCACCGGCAGCGCCAGGTGCCAGAAGTAGTCGAGGATCTTGCCGCCCATGCTCAGTTCATCGAAGTTGTTCGAGGTCAGCCCGCGCAAGGGGAACCAGTCCAGGTAACTGCCGCCGGCGAACACCACGATCAACAGGATGGCGAACAGGAACGCCGGGATCGCGTAGCCGACGATGATCGCCGAGCTGGTCCAGACGTCGAAGTGGCTGCCGTGCCGCGTGGCCTTGGCGATCCCCAGCGGGATCGACACCAGGTACATGATCAGCGTGCTCCACAGCCCGAGGGAGATCGACACCGGCATCTTTTCCTTGATCAGGTCGATGACCTTGGCGTCGCGGAAGAAGCTGTCGCCGAAATCCAGGGATGCATAGTTCTTGACCATGATCCACAAGCGTTCCGGCGCCGATTTGTCGAAGCCGTACATGTGCTCGATTTCCTTGATCAGCGCCGGGTCCAGGCCCTGGGCGCCGCGATAGGCCGAGCCTGCCACCGAGACTTCGGCACCACCGCCGGCGATGCGGCTGGTGGCGCCCTCGAAGCCTTCGAGCTTGGCGATCATCTGCTCCACCGGCCCACCGGGGGCCGCCTGGATGATCACGAAGTTGATCAGCAGAATGCCGAACAGGGTCGGAATGATGAGCAACAGTCGCCGAAAAATGTACGCCAGCATCTGATTACTCCGTGCCCGCAGGATCGGCCTGCAGTGTGGTTTCGACTTCTATTGCCGGCTTGATGTCCGGCTTGACCCACCAGGTGGCCGTGCCGATATCGTATTTAGGCGAGACCTTGGGATGGCCGATGTGGTTCCAGTAGGCCACGCGCCAGGTCTTGATGTGCCAGTTGGGTATTACGTAATAGCCCCATTGCAGAACGCGGTCCAGCGCGCGGGCGTGGGCGACCAGGCTGTTGCGCGAATCGGCGTTGATCAGTTGCTCGACCAGTTGATCGACCACCGGATCCTTCAGGCCCATGGAGTTGCGGCTGCCGGGCTTGTCGGCGGCGTCCGACATCCAGAATTCCCGTTGTTCGTTACCCGGCGAGTTGGACTGCGGGAAGCTGCCGACGATCATGTCGAAGTCCCGGGAACGCACGCGGTTGATGTACTGCGAGACGTCGACCCGGCGGATCACCAGATCGATGCCCAGGTCGCTCAGGTTGCGTTTGAACGGCAGCAGCACCCGTTCGAATTCGGTCTGGGCCAACAGGAACTCGATGACCACCGGCTTGCCGGTGGCGTCGACCATCTTGTCATCGACGATGCGCCAGCCGGCCTCCTGCAGCAATTGATAGGCTTGCCGTTGCTGGGCGCGGATCATGCCGCTGCCGTCGGTGGTCGGGTTCTGGAAGGCTTCGTTGAACACCTGCGGCGCCAGCTTGCTACGGAACGGTTCGAGGATCGCCACCTGATCGGTGTCAGGCAGGCCGGTGGCGGCCATTTCCGAGTTCTCGAAATAACTGCGGGTACGCGCGTAGGCACCGTTGAACAGTTGCTTGTTGGTCCATTCGAAATCCAGCAACAGCGACAAGGCCTGGCGCACCCGCACATCCTGGAACACCGGGCGGCGCATATTGAACACGAACCCCTGCATGCCGGTGGGATTGCCGTTGGGAATCTGTTCCTTGACCAGTCGACCTTCGGTGACCGCCGCAATGTTGTAGGCGTTGGCCCAGTTCTTCGCGGTCATTTCCAGCCAGTAGTCGAACTGCCCGGCCTTGAGCGCTTCCAGGGCGACGGTGTTGTCGCGGTAGTAGTCGGTGGTCATCACGTCGAAGTTGTAGAAACCGCGATTGACCGGCAGGTCCTTGCCCCAGTAGTCCTTGACCCGCTCGTATCGCACCGAGCGTCCGGCTTTCACTTCGCCGACTTTGTACGGGCCACTGCCCAGCGGAATTTCCAGGTTGCCCTTGTTGAAGTCGCGATCGGCCCACCAGTGCTTTGGCAGTACCGGCAACTGGCCGAGGATCAGCGGCAGTTCGCGGTTGTTGGTGTGCTTGAACTTGAACAGTACGGTGAGCGGGTCTTCGGCGATCACTTCGGCCACATCGCTGTAGTAGCCGCGGTACATCGGCGCGCCGTCCTTGGTCAGCATCTGGAAGCTGAACATCACGTCCTCGGCGCGAATCGGATGGCCGTCATGGAAGCGTGCCTCCGGGCGCAGGTAGAAGCGCACCCAGGCGTTGTCCGGGGCTTTCTCGATCAGGCGGGCGATCAAGCCGTACTCGGTGAACGGCTCGTCCAGGCCTTGCTTGGCCAGGGTGTCGTAGATCATGCCGATATCGTCCGCCGGCACGCCTTTGCTGATGAAGGGGTTAAGGCTGTCGAAGCCGCCGAAACCGGCCTGGCGGAAAATCCCGCCCTTGGGCGCGTCCGGGTTGACGTAGTCGAAGTGTTTGAAATCGGCCGGGTATTTCGGCGGTTCGTTATACAGGGTCACGGCATGTTGCGGGGCGGCGCAGGCCAGCCCGGCGAACAGCAGACCGCTGGCCTGCAGGAGCAGGGCACGGATGGGTTTCATTGATCTTTCTCCGAAGATTTCAGCCACCACGCGTTCAGGCCCAGGGTGTAGGGCGGCGTGGTGACGAAGGCGAGCCGGTTGCGGTACCCCAGGCGGTGATAATTGAGGTACCAGTTGGGAACGATGTAGTGCTGCCACAGCAGCACGCGGTCGAGGGCCTTGCCGGCGGCGACCTGTTCATCGCGGGTCCGGGCGGCCAGCAACTGTTCGAGCAAATGGTCGACCACCGGGTTGGCAATGCCGGCGTAGTTCTTGCTGCCCTTGACCCCGGCCTGGCTGGAGTGAAAGTACTGCCATTGTTCCAGGCCCGGGCTGAGCGTCTGGTTGAGGGTCATCAGAATCATGTCGAAATCGAACTGGTCGAGGCGCTGCTTGTATTGCGCGCGATCGACCGTGCGCAGCCGCGCGTCGATGCCGATGCTGGCCAGGTTCTCGACGTAAGGTTGGAGGATGCGTTCCAGGTTCGGGTTGACCAGCAGCAGTTCCAGGCGCAGCGGCTGCCCGGCAGTGTTTTGCAGGCGCTGGCCATTGAGCTTCCAGCCGGCTTCGGCGAGCAGGCCGAGGGCTTTGCGCAGGGTCTCCCGGGGGGTGCCGCGGCCATCGGTCTGCGGCAGGCTGAACGGCTCGGTAAAGAGCCTGGCCGGCAGTTGCTCGCGATAGGGCTTGAGCAACAGCCATTCATGTCCGACCGGCAAACCGCTGGCCGAGAACTCGCTGTTGGGGTAATAGCTCATGGCGCGTTGGTAGGCGCCGCCGAACAGCGAGCGGTTGGTCCATTCAAAGTTGAACATCAGCCCCAGCGCTTCACGGACCTTGGTGTCCGAGAAAGCCGGACGGCGGCTGTTCATGAACAGGCCCTGGGTCTGGGTCGGGATCTGATGGGGAATCTGCGTCTTGATCACCTCGCCGCGGCGTACGGCGGGGAAGTTGTAGCCGGTGTCCCAGTTCTTCGCCTGGTGCTCGATATAGATGTCGAATTCACCGGCCTTGAACGCCTCGAACGCCACGACGCTGTCGCGGTAGAACTCGACTTCCATGCGGTCGAAGTTGTACTTGCCGCGATTGACCGGCAGGTCTTTGCCCCAGTAGTCCTTGACCCGTTCGAAGACGATCTGTCGTCCTGGCGTGACCGAGGTGATGCGATACGGCCCGCTGCCCAGCGGCGGCTCGAAAGTGGTGGCCTTGAAGTCGCGGCCTTTCCAGTAGTGCTGCGCGAGCACCGGCATTTCACCCAGGCGCAGGATCAGCAGCGGATTGCCGGCACGCTTGAACACGAAACGGATGCGCTGCGGGTTGAGGATGTCGACCCGCGACACTTCCTGAAGGCTGGTGCGGTACAGCGGATGGCCTTCCTTGAGCAACACGCGATAGGAGAACGCGACGTCGTAGGCGGTGATCGGCGTGCCGTCATGGAAGCGTGCTTCGGGACGCAGGTTGAACACCACCCAGCTGCGGTTCTCGTTGTACTCCACCGACTGCGCAATCAGGCCGTAGCTGGACGCGGGCTCGTCACCCGAAGGTGCGTACTGCCCCGTGCCGACCATCAGCGGTTCATTGAGCTCGTTGATGCCGTATTGCAGGAAACTCGGCGTGGTGACCGGGCTGGTGCCCTTGAAGGTGTAGGGGTTGAGCGTGTCGAAGGTGCCAAACGCCATCACCCGCAAAGTACCGCCCTTGGGCGCTTGCGGGTTGACCCAGTCGAAGTGGGTAAATCGGGCCGGGTACTTGAGCGTGCCGAACTGCGCATAACCATGGCTTTCGCTGATCGTCGCGCTTGCGGTGGAGCTCAAGGCCAGGCTGATCAGGAGCAGGGGCAGGGGACGCTTCAAATAGGGGATCCGATCCAGGCGGCTTGGGCTTTGTGGACCGTACAGTAACAGCTTGTATGGACAGGAAAAAGACGGTGGGTGAATGCGCAATATCGGCGGGTCGCAATCTCTGTAGGAGCGAGCTTGCTCGCGAAGAGCCCGAGGGAGCGGTATTTATCCAGAATGCCCGCGTTATCATTGGCGACTTTCGCGAGCAGGCTCGCTCCTACAGTTAGTGCGGATTGGCCACCGTCAACATCTGACCAGGCTTGAGCGCCTGGCCGACACGCGGATTCCAGCGCTTGAGGTGCTGCATCTCTACGTTGAAGCGCTTGGCCACGATGTACAGCGAGTCGCCTTGCTGGACCTTGTACTTGGCCTGCTGCTTCTTGGTATTGGCCGCAATCACGGTGTTGACGCGCCCGGAGTTGCGTTTGCTGTTGTCCTGCATGACCAGGGTCTGGCCGGGCTTGAGGTTCTTGCCGCTCAGTTTGTTCCAGCGTTGCAGGTCCTTCACGTCAACGTTGTTGGCCTTGGCGATGGAACCGAGGTTGTCACCCCGCTTGACCCGATAGGAACGCTTGACGCTGGCGACCTGGCTGTCGTCGGCACCTTCGAAGACCGGCTTGAGCGATTTCTTGCTGATCAGTTCTTCAGGACGCATGGTCTGCAGGCTGCTGGTCAGCAATTGCGCCTTGGAGGTCGGCACCAGCAGATGTTGCGGGCCATCGAGGGTGGTGCGCTGCTTGAAGGCCGGGTTGAGCTGGAACAGTTCGTCTTCGTCGATGTTGGCAACTTCAGCAACCTTGGACAGGTCCATGCGCTGGTTGATTTCGACGACCTGGAAGTAGGGCTCGTTGGCGATCGGATTGAGGTTCACGCCGTAGGCTTCCGGCGCCATCACCACCTGTGACAGTGCCAGCAACTTTGGCACATAGGCCTGGGTTTCAGAGGGCAGCGGCAGGTTCCAGTAGTCGGTCGGCAGGCCGAGGCGTTCGTTGCGCTCAATGGCCCGGCTGACGGTGCCTTCGCCGGCGTTGTAGGCCGCCAGGGCCAGCATCCAGTCGCCGTTGAACATGTCGTGCAGGCGGGTCAGGTAATCCAGGGCGGCGGTGGTCGACGCGGTGATGTCGCGACGGCCATCATAGAAGCGGGTTTGACGCAGGTTGAAGTAACGCCCGGTGGACGGGATGAACTGCCAAAGACCCACCGCGTTGGCCCGGGAATAGGCCATCGGGTTGTAGGCGCTTTCGATCACTGGCAGCAGGGCCAGTTCCAGCGGCATGTTGCGTTCTTCAAGGCGTTCGACGATGTAGTGAATGTAGAGGCTGCCACGTTCGCCGGCGTTTTCGAGGAAAGATGGATTGCTGGCGAACCACAGGCGCTGTTGCTCGATGCGCGGGTTGACGCCCAGCCCGTCTTGCAGCTGGAAGCCCTGGCGCATGCGCTCCCAGACGTCCTGGGGAATTTGCGGGCTGGGTTTTTCGCTGAGCCAGATCGGCTTCTGCTTGGCGCGCGCGGCGATGTTCTGCGTGTGCGCCGCATCGGTCTGCGGCGCATGGCTGGAACAGCCCGCCAGGGTGGCGGACACAGCCACCGCAATGGCTTGAGCCAAGCGGGTCAATGCGTCTGAACTGATGGCTTTGCGAATAGGTGACGACATTGGCTGGAAGTAAGTTCCGGGCAAAAATGTCGGGCGATTCTAGGAAGCGCACCCTGCGCGGTCAACCTTTCAGAATTGTTGCAATCTTGATAGGCCCCTTTAGAACCTGTCTTTCCACGCCCGAAGCGCCGCAAAAACCATATCGGGCGCCGAGTTATCGGTGCCGGTCCGTTCGTCCGCTTTTTCTTTAACGGATGTTTCACCGGAGCGCAAAAACGGGTTTGTGAGCTTTTCCAGCGCCAGTGTCGACGGCAGCGTCATGATCCCGGATTCCCGTTGGCGGGTGACTTTGGCCAGGCGCTCGGCAGTGTGCGGGTTGTTCGGTTCGACGGCCGCGGCAAACTTCAGGTTGCCGAGGGTGTATTCGTGGGTGCAGTACACCAGCGTGTCTTCCGGCAACCCGGCCAGGCGTGTCAGCGAACTGTACATTTGCTGTGGCGTGCCTTCGAACAAGCGTCCGCAGCCGGCGGCAAACAGTGTGTCGCCGCAGAACAGCAAGCCGTGATGGTAATAGGCGATGTGCCCCAGGGTGTGGCCAGGGACCGCGAGGACGTCGAAGTCCCAGCCGAGCACGCAGACCTTGTCGTTGTCCTTTAGCGCAACGTCCCGCGCCGGGATCGTTTCGCTGGCCGGACCATAGACTTTCGCGTCCGTCGCTTTTTTCAGCTGTTCGACGCCGCCGACGTGGTCATGATGGTGATGAGTGATCAAAATATCACTCAGTACCCAGCCCGGATTGGCCGCAAGCCAGGCTTGTACGGGGCCGGCATCACCCGGGTCGACGACCGCGCAGCGCTTGCTGCCGTGGTCTTGTAACAACCAGATGTAGTTGTCGGTGAAGGCGGGCAGGGCAGTGATCTGTATCATCGTCGGATTCGCCAAGCGGAAAACATTGGCGCATCTTAGAACTTCCTGGCGCGTTGGAGAATGCAATGACTGATAAAGCGTTCGCACAAGCCGATCCTGACTGGCTGGCGTTGATCAGCGCCGCCCGCGAGTGGCTGGCCGGTCCCCTCGGGCAATTTCTGCTGGACGAAGAGCGGCGCATGCTCGAAGACGAGCTCGGGCGGTTCTTTGGTGGCTATCTGGTGCATTACGGTCCCTCGGCCCAGACTCCGCCGTCTGCCCCTCAGGTACAGCGCAATGTACGCCTTGGTGCGCCGTTGCCGGGGGTCGAGATCGTTTGTGAGGAGCAGGCCTGGCCGCTGAGCGAGCATGCTGCCGATGTGGTGGTGCTGCAGCATGGCCTGGATTTCTGCCTGTCGCCCCACGGCCTGCTTCGCGAGGCGGCAAGCAGCGTACGTCCCGGCGGGCATTTGCTGATCATTGGCATCAACCCCTGGAGCAGTTGGGGCCTGCGGCATGTGTTTGCCCAGGATGCGCTGCGCAAGGCGCGCTGCATTTCGCCGTCACGGGTCGCCGACTGGCTGAACCTGCTGGGTTTCGCGCTGGAGAAACGCCGCTTCGGGTGCTATCGTCCGCCGCTTGCGTCACCGGCGTGGCAGACCCGCCTGGCCGGTTGGGAGCGCAAGGCCGGTGACTGGCAACTGTCGGGCGGCGGCTTCTATTTATTGGTGGCGCGCAAGATCGTGGTGGGCTTGCGACCGGTCCGCCAGGAGCGGCGCGAACCGATGGGCAAGCTGATCCCGTTGCCGATGGCCAAGGTCAACCGACGCAACATCGAACCGTAATACACACTTTTCATTTGTGGCCGGGCATGTCCCGGCTTCGGGCGTCGTCGATCAGCGATCGGCGGGCCAGCGCATTTTCTGGATAGATTGGCATGAGCGATAGCGTAGAACTGTTCACCGACGGCGCCTGCAAAGGCAACCCTGGTCCTGGCGGCTGGGGCGCACTGCTGGTGTGCAAGGGCGTCGAAAAGGAACTCTGGGGCGGCGAAGCCAATACCACCAACAACCGCATGGAGCTGATGGGCGCGATCCGTGGCCTGGAGGAACTCAAGCGTCCCTGCGAGGTGTTGTTGGTGACCGACTCGCAGTACGTGATGAAAGGCATCAACGAGTGGATGGACAACTGGAAGAAGCGCGGCTGGAAAACCGCGGCGAAGGAACCGGTGAAAAACGCTGACCTGTGGAAGTTGCTCGACGAGCAGGTCAACCGTCACAAGGTCACCTGGAAATGGGTGCGCGGACACATTGGTCATCACGGCAACGAACGGGCCGACCAGTTGGCCAACCGTGGTGTGGATGAGGTGCGTGGGTACAAGCAGGGCTGATTCGGGTACTGCCGATGCACCGCGCCGTGGCCTTCGCGAGCAAGCCCGCTCCCACACTGGATTCGTGTCGTCCACAAAGTTGTGAGCCGACGCCGATTCAATATGGGAGCGGGCTTGCTCGCGAAGGCGGTGACTCGGTGTACCTGAAAGACCCCGGCGAGCGTGTTAACATCGCCGCTTTTGCACGATTGACCGATTGAGAGCTGAGCACTGATGGCCACCAGATCCGTTGTACTCGACACCGAAACCACCGGCATGCCGGTGACCGACGGCCACCGGATTATCGAAATCGGTTGTGTCGAGTTGATCGGCCGACGCCTGACAGGCCGGCACTTTCATGTGTACCTGCAACCCGATCGCGAAAGTGACGAGGGCGCGATCGGCGTCCACGGCATCACCAACGAATTCCTCGTGGGCAAGCCGCGTTTTGCCGAGGTGGCCGAAGAGTTCTTCGAGTTCATCAAGGGCGCGCAGCTGATCATCCATAACGCGGCGTTCGACGTTGGCTTCATCAACAACGAATTCGCCCTGATGGGCCAACAGGACCGCGCGGACATCACGCAGCACTGCTCGATCCTCGACACCCTGATGATGGCCCGGGAACGTCATCCGGGGCAGCGCAACAGCCTCGACGCCCTGTGCAAACGCTATGGCGTCGACAACTCCGGTCGTGAACTGCACGGCGCCTTGCTCGACTCCGAGATTCTTGCCGACGTCTACCTGACCATGACCGGGGGGCAGACCAGTCTGTCCCTGGCCGGCAACGCCTCCGATGGCAATGGCTCGGGTGAAGGGGCGGACAATTCGGCCACCGAGATTCGCCGTTTGCCGGCGGACCGTCAGCCGACGCGCATCATCCGCGCCAGTGAAGACGACCTGGCCCGCCACGCGGCGCGCCTGGAAATCATCGGCAAATCCGCTGGTGCCCCGGCGTTGTGGGTGCAGTTGGCCGAGGCTGAAGCGCAGGCATAACACCCTATTTGGCAGATACTCGCCACAGGGAAACTCCCTCGTCGCCACAAGTTGGTGCATCCCGCTCGCCACATCCGCTGCAACACTCTAACCTGAGGTGATTGGCAGGCTCTGGTCTGCCGCCTCAGGACGCTGAGCCTCATGTACAAAGACTTGAAATTCCCGGTCCTGATCGTTCATCGCGACATCAAGGCCGACAGCGTTGCCGGTGACCGCGTGCGGGGGATTGCCCGGGAGCTGGAGCAGGAAGGGTTCAGCGTCGTTTCGGCGGTGGACTACACCGAAGGACGACTGGTTGCGTCGACTTACCACGGCCTGTCCTGCATGTTGATTGCCTCTGAAGACGCCAGCACCCATTCTCATTTGTTGCAAAACATGGCCGAACTGATCGGTCTGGCGCGGGTGCGTGCACCGGATCTGCCGATCTTCGCCCTGGGCGAAAAAGTGACCCTGGAAAACGCACCCGCCGACGCCATGGCCGAGCTCAATCAGTTGCGCGGCATTCTTTATCTGTTTGAGGACACCGTGCCCTTTCTCGCCCGGCAGGTGGCCCGCGCCGCGCGCAAGTACCTCGATGGCCTGCTGCCGCCGTTTTTCAAGGCGTTGGTGCAGCACACGGCGGATTCCAACTACTCCTGGCACACCCCCGGCCACGGCGGTGGCGTGGCGTATCACAAAAGTCCGGTCGGGCAGGCGTTTCACCAGTTTTTCGGGGAAAACACCCTGCGCTCGGATCTTTCGGTGTCGGTACCGGAGCTCGGCTCCTTGCTCGATCATACCGGCCCCCTGGCTGAAGCCGAGGCTCGTGCAGCACGCAATTTTGGCGCCGATCACACCTTTTTCGTGATCAATGGCACGTCCACGGCCAACAAGATTGTCTGGCACTCGGTGGTCGCCCGCGATGACCTGGTGCTGGTGGACCGCAATTGCCACAAGTCGGTGCTGCATTCGATCATCATGACCGGCGCCATCCCACTGTACTTGTGTCCGGAGCGTAATGAACTGGGGATTATCGGCCCGATTCCCCTGAGTGAGTTCAGTCGCGAATCGATCCAGGCCAAGATCGACGCCAGTCCGCTGACCAAGGGGCGTTCCCCGAAGGTCAAGCTTGCCGTTGTGACCAATTCGACCTATGACGGCCTTTGCTACAACGCTGAGCTGATCAGGCAGCAACTGGGCAATAGCGTTGAGGTGTTGCACTTCGACGAGGCCTGGTACGCCTATGCAGCGTTTCATGAGTTCTTTGCCGGGCGCTACGGCATGGGCACCTCCCGTGATGAAGACAGCCCGTTGGTGTTCACCACCCATTCGACCCACAAGTTGCTGGCGGCCTTCAGTCAGGCATCGATGATTCACGTGCGCGATGGCGGTGCGCGGCAACTGGATCGGGATCGCTTCAACGAAGCATTCATGATGCACATCTCGACCTCGCCGCAGTACGGCATCATCGCCTCGCTGGATGTGGCTTCGGCGATGATGGAGGGGCCGGCCGGGCGTTCGCTGTTGCAGGAAATGTTCGACGAAGCCCTGAGTTTTCGCCGTGCGCTGGCCAATTTGCGCCAGCACATTGCCGCCGATGACTGGTGGTTCTCGATCTGGCAACCGCCGTCGGCGGAAGGCATCGAGCGGGTCGTCACTGAGGACTGGTTGCTGCAACCCGATGCCGACTGGCACGGCTTTGGCGGCGTGACCGACGACTATGTGCTGCTCGACCCGATCAAGGTCACGCTGGTGATGCCGGGATTGACGGCCGGTGGCGCCCTCAGCGAGCGCGGGATTCCGGCGGCGGTGGTCAGCAAGTTCCTGTGGGAGCGCGGCCTGGTGGTCGAGAAGACCGGGCTGTACTCGTTCCTCGTGTTGTTCTCCATGGGCATCACCAAGGGCAAGTGGAGCACGCTGCTCACCGAACTGCTGGAGTTCAAGCGCAGCTACGACGCCAACGTCAGTCTGGCCAGTTGCCTGCCCTGTGTGGCGCAAGAGAATGTCGCACGCTATCAGGGCATGGGGCTGCGTGATCTGTGCGATCAGTTGCATGCCTGTTATCGCAGCAATGCCACCGCCAGGCACCTCAAGCGCATGTACACCGTTCTGCCGGAAGTCGCGATGAAGCCGGCGGACGCCTATGATCAATTGGTGCGGGGTGAAGTCGAAGCCGTGTCGATCGATGCGCTGGACGGGCGGATCGCTGCAGTGATGCTGGTGCCGTACCCACCCGGCATTCCGCTGATCATGCCGGGTGAGCGCTTTACCGAGTCGACCCGCTCGATCATCGATTACCTGGCGTTTGCCCGCACGTTCGATAGCAGCTTTCCGGGGTTCGTTGCTGATGTGCACGGATTGCAACATGAAGATCAGGGCAGTGGACGGTGCTACACCGTCGATTGCATCAAGGAATGAGGACATTTCCCAGTATGCAGCCGGTTATAAATCCGAATTATCCAGGGTTGTCGGTACGGGTTGCCGACGAGGGTTTTGCCGCCTATATCTGGGGCAGTGATTTCAGTTTTGAAGTCGCGGCCTACGGTGCGGCACAAATAGGAGCGCCGGTGGCACAGTGGCCTGTCACCCCGATCACGCCTTATCGCAAGTGCTACGGCATCGATCCCGAGGAATTCAGCAGCTTTCGCGATTCCGCCGACGGCGCGATTTTCATGGCTTATCTGGATGACCAGCCCGTGGGGCACCTGGTGGTCAGCACCAACTGGAACGGCTTTGCCCATATCGACGAGCTGGCGGTGCACGCACCGGCCCGGCGGCATGGCGTGGCCAAGGCCCTGCTGGATGTGGCGCAGTTCTGGAGCCGCAAGAAAAAGCTGCCAGGCATCATGCTCGAAACCCAGAACAACAACCTGGGGGCCTGCAGGCTCTATGAACGCTGCGGTTACGTGATTGGTGGGATCGACCACCTGCGCTATCGCGGCATCGATCCGAACACCGCCGAAGTGGCGTTGTTCTGGTATCGATTGTTCGAAAACCCGCTGGAAAATCCGTTCAGTTCGTCAGCATCGCCGCGGCTTGTTCCGTGACGATGGTTAACAGCGTCTGAACCGCCGGAGAGGGTTCGGCGTTTTTCAGGGTCAGGGCGTAGAGGCTGATCGGGACCGCTGGCGCCAGCGGGCAGGTGTCCAGCCCCGAGGCTTTGGCGCCGAGGGCGGTGAAGGGGTCGACGATGGCCAGGCCTTCGCCGGCCTCGACCATGCTGCGCATCATCTGATGCGTCTGGACCCGGGTCTGAATCACCGGGGCAGGGCGCAAGCCGTGCAGTTTGTTTTCCAGCGCCGGGCTCAACGGGTCCTGCCCCTCCAGGCCGATCATCGATTGGCCGGCCAGATCCTGCAGTGAAATGTATTTCTGTTTCGGTTGCAGCCAGCCATGGGGGGCGAGCAACTGGAGTTTGCCCTGGGCAATTACATGGCAGTCGAGGTCGGCGTGATCGGGGTCATGCAGGCTCAGGCCCAGATCGCTTTCACGCAGCAGCAGGCTTCTGACGATGTCGCGGGTGGGCTGGCTCAGCAGCGTGCAAGCCGCATCGGGCAGGCGTCGGCGCAGGGCCGCGATGCTGTGTGGCAACAATTGGTTGGCCAGGGGAGGGGTGCAGATGATGCGCAGCGGCGGCGCCAGGTATTGCCTGAGGCTGTTGGCCAGGCGCTGCACCGGTTCGAGCGCATCATAGACCCGGGCAATTTCCACCTGCAGTTCCCGCGCTTCGCGGGTGGCCTGCAATCGTCCGCGCACGCTGGCGAACAGCATGAAACCCAACTGATCCTCGGCGTCGCGCAGCAAGCGCTCGACTTCGGCCACCGGCAACTGCAGCCATTCGGCGGCGGTGCCCAGGTGACCGGTCTGCAAGAGTGCCTGGATCACTTCGATATGGCGTAAGCGCATGCGTGAAGTCCATGTTCAGCAGGTGGAGGAGTCAGTGGCTGAATCCTACCCCAAGTCCGTGCATATGACTTCTGCTCATAACGACGGGTTATGAAGCGCTGGCGATCTGCGGTTCGCGGGTAATGGTCACGCCGGTTTGCACCAGCATGAATTCATTGTCGTCGACCTTGTTGACGCGGTCGCCAATGGCCAGCTTGTAGGTGGTGACAGGCCCTGAACCTTCTGCCGCCGGGGTGGAGTCCTGAAACTCGTGCACCGAATAAATGCGGCCTTGCGCGTCTCTTGCATGGAACTGACCGACGAGTACTGCTGCCATCTGCTTAGAACCTCTGGAGATAAATCACTCAATTTGCGGCACTGTAGACCGTGCTTGGGCGAGGTAAGTTTTCCTACGGGAAAAAAATAGTCAGGGACGGGGTTTTCGGTCGCCCGCTGTTTGAATCGTCATCTATAACTACAAGCTCTTCCTATCGGACAGTCGAGAAATCTTATGAGCAACGTCTATACGATCGCCGTCGTGGTCGGCAGCTTGAGAAAGGAATCGATCAACCGCAAGGTCGCACGGGCCCTGATAGAACTGGCGCCGGCCAATCTCAAGCTCAACATCGTCGAAATTGGCGATCTGCCGCTCTATAACGAAGATATCGATGGCGCTTCACCGCCGGCAGCCTACAGCACTTTCCGACAACAGGTGAGCTCATCCGACGCGGTGTTGTTCGTGACCCCGGAATACAACCGGTCGGTGCCGGCACCGTTGAAAAACGCGATTGACGTGGGGTCGCGTCCATATGGCAAAAGCGCCTGGAGCGGTAAGCCGGGAGCCGTTATCAGTGTGTCGCCGGGGGCCGTCGGCGGGTTTGGTGCCAATCACAACCTGCGTCAATCCATGGTGTTTCTCAATGTGCCGATGATGCAGCAACCGGAGGCCTATCTGGGGAACGCCGGTTCGGCGTTCGACGAATCTGGCAAGTTGTCCGAGTCGGTAAAGCCGTTCCTGCAAAGTTTCATCAGTGCTTATGGGCAATGGGTCGAGCAGCACAAGAAAGACTGATGGTCATTGGCCGGCGCTTTGTCCTGCGAAGCGCTGGGTGGTTATCTCTTTAGACCGTGTTGGCCTCTTCGCGAGCAAGCCCGCTCCCACAGGGATCTTCAGTGGATACAAGAGTTGTGTTCGGCTGAGGCCCAATGTGGGAGCGGGCTTGCTCGCGAAGAGGCCGGCTCAGGCAATACTGGACTCAACCCTGTCCCGGCACATTCGGCCAAAGATCCGCCACCAGAAACAATCGCTCGGCCTCTTCCCAGTCGCCGCTGGCATTTTCCGTCAGGCGCACCAGCAGTTGTGCTGGCGCCAGCGGGTCCAGGTCATCCAGCCACGCCTGCATCTGTCCGGGGTTCCAGGTGTGCTCGGCCGAATAATGCGCCGGCGCCAGCCAGGCGTGACGGGGCAGGGGTTGCCAGCGACCGGGCGGGCTTTGGGCCAACAACGCCGGCCAATCCTTTTGATGCAACCAGCGACCCCGCAAATGCTGTGGATGGGCACCCAATGGCGGGGCGGCTTGTCCGGGCCACGGGTACAGCAAGTAACCCCCCAGCCATAAATGTGCGCTGAACGCCTGGATATCCAGCGCCGCGAGCACTTCACGGCTCTCGGGGCGTGTGGAAATCGGCAATTGATGCTGGCTCAGGTGCGCCAGTTTGCGGTCGAGCCGGTCGTGGCAGCCCGGGCCCAGCCACTTGGCGGTGTCGTGTCCGTCGCCGGATTGCGGGCCAAGGTAGAGCTTGATCGCCAGTTCCAGGTGATGCACGCCGTCGCGGTCGCGCAGCAGCATGTCCAGTTCACCGAGGGTGTGCCCTTCGTGGCGAATCGGCATGTTGGCGGCAATCAGTTCAATGCCCGGTGCATGCTGCACGGCGAATTGCCAGAGGCGTTCGTAGTACAAACCCAGGCGCCGGGTCCGGGCCTGGGCCAGCCAGTGCAGCAGGCCATAACTGTCCCGATCCAGCTGCCGCAGCCAATGCTCCAGCCGATCCGGTGCCTGCACCCAGTCGCTGCCGGCCAGCGGGTGACGCTGCGGCCACGGGGTATTGTCCAGCATGGGCGGCGCGAGGATGACCCACGCCAGGTCACGCACTTCGGGATGGCGTAACTGATGGGGCAGGTGGAGCAAATCCGGAAATAGCATCATCTTGCGAGCATAGCCCGAAACCCGGGCACACCCCTGAAACTGAAAGGATTTTGTCTACGGGCGGCTTTCGCCCATAATCGTGGTTTTCGCCGCCACGCAGATCCCCGCAGGAGCCCCATGGAGCAATTTCGCAATATCGGCATCATCGGTCGCCTGGGCAGTTCCCAGGTGCTGGATACCGTCCGCCGACTGAAACGGTTTCTGCTCGATCGTCACCTGCACGTGATCCTCGAAGACACCATCGCCGAAGTGCTGCCAGGGCACGGCTTGCAAACCTCGTCGCGCAAGATGCTCGGCGAAGTCTGCGACATGGTCATAGTGGTCGGTGGTGACGGCAGCCTGCTCGGTGCCGCCCGGGCGCTGGCCAAACACAATATTCCGGTGCTCGGCATCAACCGGGGCAGCCTGGGTTTCCTCACCGATATCCGTCCCGATGAGCTGGAAACCAAGGTCGCCGAAGTGCTGGATGGCCACTATCTGGTGGAAAACCGCTTTTTGTTGCAGGCCGAAGTCCGCCGCCACGGCGAGGCCATCGGCCAGGGCGATGCACTGAACGACGTCGTGCTGCACCCCGGCAAATCCACGCGAATGATCGAGTTCGAGCTGTACATCGACGGCCAGTTCGTCTGTAGCCAGAAGGCCGACGGCCTGATCGTCGCGACGCCGACCGGTTCCACCGCCTATGCGTTGTCCGCCGGCGGGCCGATCATGCATCCCAAGCTCGACGCTATTGTGATTGTGCCGATGTACCCCCATACCTTGTCGGGTAGACCGATTGTGGTCGATGGCAACAGTGAGCTGAAAATCGTCGTGTCCAAGGATATGCAGATTTACCCGCAAGTCTCGTGCGACGGGCAGAACCACTTCACCTGCGCGCCGGGCGACACCATTACCGTCAGCAAGAAAGCCCAGAAACTGCGGCTGATCCATCCGCTGGACCACAATTACTATGAAGTCTGCCGGACCAAGCTTGGCTGGGGCAGCAAGTTGGGGGGTGGAGGCGACTGATGCTCGATCCCGCGCGTAGCTACGACCTGATCGGTGACGTGCACGGTTGCGCTCTGACCCTGGAGCACTTGCTCGACCGACTCGGTTATCACAAACAGGGCGGCGTCTGGCGACACGATTCGCGCATGGCGGTGTTCGTCGGCGATATCATCGACCGCGGCCCGCGGATTCGCGAGGCACTGCATATCGTCCACGACATGGTCGAGGCCGGTCAGGCGCTGTGCATCATGGGCAACCACGAGTTCAATGCGCTGGGCTGGAGCACGCCGGCACTGCCCGGCAGCGGCAAGCAGTTCGTGCGTGAGCACACGCCGCGTCATGCCCGCCTGCTGCACGAAACCCTGACCCAGTTCGAACACCATCCGGGTGACTGGCACGACTTCCAGCAATGGTTCTACCAGTTGCCATTGTTCGTCGATGCCGGGCGTTTTCGCGTGGTCCACGCCTGCTGGGACGCCGGGCTGATCGAGCCGCTGCGGGCGTTGTTCCCCAACGGCTGCGTCGACGAGCATTTTCTCCAGGCGTCGGCGGAGTCGGGCTCTTTTGCCTGCACCGTATTCGACCGGCTGCTGCGCGGCACGGACATGCGTTTGCCCCATGGCCTGACCATGACCAGCGGCGACGGCCTGGTGCGTTCGTTCTTCCGCACCAAGTTCTGGGAAGACGATCCGAAAACCTACGGCGACATCGTGTTCCAACCGGATGCACTGCCGGAACCCGTGGCCCGGACGCCGCTGTCGTCCACCGAAAAGAACAGTTTGCTGCGCTATGGCATCGATGAGCCGCTGTTGTTCGTCGGCCATTACTGGCGCAGCGGCAAGCCGGCACCGATCCGGCCGAACCTGGCCTGTCTGGATTACAGCGCAGTGCTGTACGGCAAACTGGTTGCCTACCGACTGGATCAGGAAACCCGCCTGGATCCGCAAAAATTCGTCTGGGTCGATGTCGAGCGGCCGGAGGTGCTGCAATGAGTGCTGTAGCGGTATTGCGTCTGCCCCTGGCGGTGGACTTGAGCGGGTTCGTCACCCTGCTCAAGCGCATGCAAGTGCCCCATCGGGTCAGCGAGGAAGCTGGCGAGCAGGTGCTGTGGGTGCCGGACAACATCAGTGAAGACGTGCGTGCGCTGTACGAGCGTTTTCCGGCGGGTGACCCCGATCAGCAACTGGACATTCCGGTGGCGCATACCGTCAAGCGCCCGGGGTTCGTCGAGCAGTTGAAATACGCCAGGGCCACCGCGCTGGTGCTGCTGCTGAGCCTGGTTGTCGGCGCGGTGACCATGCTGGGCGACAACCTTGAAACGATGCGCTGGCTGACCTTCCTCGAGTTCCGCGTGGTCGGCGAATACATCCACTTCACGCCACTGGCCGACAGCCTGGCGGCGGGGCAGTGGTGGCGCCTGGTCACGCCGATGCTGATCCACTTCGGCATCCTGCACCTGGCGATGAACGGCATGTGGTACTGGGAGCTGGGGCGGCGTATCGAGTCGCGCCAGGGCAGTATCAACCTGATCGGCCTGACCTTGCTGTTCAGCCTGGTGTCGAACTTTGCCCAGTATTTCTTCAGCGGCCCGACCTTGTTCGGCGGTTTGTCCGGCGTACTGTACGGCCTGCTCGGGCATTGCTGGATCTTCCAGTTGCTGGCGCCAAACCCGGCCTATCGCCTGCCGCGAGGCGTGCTGGTGATGATGCTGGTGTGGTTGCTGCTGTGCCTGTCCGGGCTGGTCTCGATGATCGGCTTCGGCGAGATCGCCAACGCGGCCCACGTCAGCGGGTTACTCATCGGATGCTTCACCGGTTTGTTGGGCGGTTTGTATAACCGCCGTAAACTGGCCGCCTAATTCAGAACATGCAATAAAGAGACGGAGACCCAATGTCCTCTTTTAACGAAATGATCAAGAACATCACCCCCGATATCTACCAGAGCCTGAAACTGGCCGTGGAAATCGGCAAATGGTCGGACGGTGGCAAGCTCACCGCCGAACAACGCGAGCTGTCGCTGCAGGCGATGATCGCCTGGGAAATCCAGAACCTGCCAGAGGACCAGCGCACCGGCTACATGGGCCCGCAGGAATGCAGCTCCAAGTCGATTCAAGTGCCGAATATTCTGTTCAAGTCGGATGCCATCCATTGATCGAGATTGGCCGCGGTGCAATCAGCAAAATGTCGGCGCGCCTGGACGGGCCGAACGTGCAATACGCATTTCGTCTGGGCGAAACCGAGGTCCCGGTCAATCCGTTGATCGGTACCACGGTGCGCCTGGAATACCTGGGCGCGATCCACTGCACCCATTGCGGACGCAAGACCAAGACCAGTTTCAGCCAGGGTTACTGCTACCCGTGCATGACCAAACTGGCCCAGTGCGACGTGTGCATCATGAGCCCGGAACGCTGCCACTTCGAGGCCGGCACCTGCCGGGAGCCTGAGTGGGGCGAGAAGTTCTGCATGACCGATCACGTGGTGTACCTGGCCAATTCGTCGGGGGTCAAAGTCGGGATTACCCGCGCCACCCAGTTGCCGACCCGCTGGCTCGACCAGGGGGCGAGCCAGGCCTTGCCGATCATGCGCGTATCGACTCGCCAGCAGTCCGGTTTCGTCGAGGATCTGTTGCGCAGCCAGGTGGCCGACAAGACCAACTGGCGCGCTTTGCTCAAGGGCGATGCGGCGGCGGTGAACCTGGCCGAGGTCCGCGACCAACTGTTCGACAGCTGTGCCGAAGGCTTGCTCGGGTTGCAGCAGCGATTTGGCTTGCAGGCGATCCAGCCGGTGACCGACGTCGAACCGCTGGAAATCCGCTACCCGGTCGAGCAGTACCCGGCGAAGATCGTCAGCTTCAACCTGGACAAGAACCCGATTGCCGAAGGCACGCTGATGGGGATCAAGGGTCAATACCTGATCTTCGACACCGGCGTGATCAACATTCGTAAATACACGGCTTACCAGCTCGCCGTGCATCAGTAAGGACTCCAGCATGCGCACCGAACAACCGAAGATGATCTACCTCAAGGACTATCAGGCGCCCGAGTACCTGATCGACGAAACGCACCTGACCTTCGAGTTGTACGAGGACCACAGCCTGGTCCATGCGCAACTGGTGATGCGCCGCAACCCCGAGCGCGGCCCGGGCCTGCCGCCGCTGGTGCTGGACGGCCAGCAGCTGGAACTGCTGTCGGTCACTCTTGCCGACCAGGAGCTTTCCGAGGCGCAGTATCAGCTGACCGAGAATCACCTGACCCTGCACCCGACCAGCACCACCTTCACGGTCGATACCAGCGTCCGGATCCATCCGGAAACCAATACCGCGCTGGAAGGCCTGTACAAGTCCGGCACGATGTTCTGCACCCAGTGCGAGGCCGAAGGTTTTCGCAAGATCACCTATTACCTCGACCGCCCGGACGTGATGAGCACCTTCACCACCACGGTCGTCGCCGAACAACACAGTTATCCGGTGCTGCTGTCCAACGGCAACCCGATCGCTTCCGGTCCCGGTGAAGAGGGTCGGCACTGGGCGACCTGGGAAGACCCGTTCAAGAAACCGGCGTACCTGTTTGCGCTGGTGGCGGGCGACCTGTGGTGCGTCGAAGACAGCTTCACCACCATGAGCGAGCGCAACGTGGCGCTGCGCATTTACGTCGAGCCGGAAAACATCGACAAGTGCCAGCACGCGATGAACAGCCTGAAGAAATCCATGCGCTGGGACGAAGAGGTCTACGGTCGCGAGTACGACCTGGACATCTTCATGATCGTCGCCGTGAATGACTTCAACATGGGCGCCATGGAAAACAAGGGCCTCAACATTTTCAACTCCAGCGCCGTGCTGGCCAAGGCCGAAACCGCCACCGATGCCGCGCACCAGCGGGTCGAGGCGATCGTCGCCCACGAGTACTTCCACAACTGGTCGGGTAACCGCGTGACCTGCCGCGACTGGTTCCAGCTGTCGCTCAAGGAAGGCTTCACCGTGTTCCGCGATGCCGGTTTCTCCTCGGACATGAACTCGGCCACGGTCAAGCGCATCCAGGATGTGGCGTACCTGCGCACCCACCAGTTCGCCGAAGACGCCGGCCCCATGGCCCACGCCGTGCGCCCGGACAGCTTCATCGAGATTTCCAACTTCTACACCCTGACCGTGTACGAAAAGGGCTCGGAAGTGGTCGGCATGATCCACACCTTGCTCGGCGCCGAAGGCTTCCGCAAAGGCAGCGACCTGTACTTCGAACGCCACGACGGCCAGGCCGTGACCTGCGATGACTTCATCAAGGCCATGGAAGATGCCAATGGCGTTGACCTGACCCAGTTCAAGCGCTGGTACAGCCAGGCCGGTACACCGCGCCTGGCGGTGAGCGAGTCTTATGACGCGGCGGCGAAAACCTACAGCCTGACCTTCCGTCAGAGCTGCCCGGAAACCCCGGACAAGGTGCAAAAACTGCCGTTCGTGATCCCGGTCGAACTGGGGCTGCTGGATTCCAAAGGGGCAGCGATTGCCCTGCGTCTGTCCGGCGAAGCCACTGCGCAAGGCACCTCGCGGGTCATTTCCGTGACCGAAGCCGAGCAGACTTTCACCTTCGTCGACATCGCCGAACAACCGTTGCCGTCGTTGCTGCGCGGCTTCTCGGCGCCGGTGAAATTGAGCTTCCCGTACAACCGTGATCAGCTGATGTTCCTGATGCAGCATGACAGCGACGGCTTCAACCGCTGGGATGCCGGCCAGCAACTGTCGGTGCAGGTGCTGCAAGAGCTGATCGCCCAGCAGCAGAAGGGCGAAGCGCTGGTACTCGATCAGCGTCTGGTGGCGGCGTTGCGCACGGTGCTTTCGGATGAGTCGCTGGATCAGGCGATGGTCGCGGAAATGCTCTCTCTGCCAAGCGAGGCGTACCTGACCGAGATCAGTGAAGTGGCGGATGTCGAAGCGATTCACACGGCGCGTGAATTTGCCCGTAAGCAACTGGCTGAGGCGTTGTTCGAAGGTTTGTGGCTGCGTTATCAGGCCAATCGCGAGTTGTCGAAGCAGACGCCGTACGTGGCCGAAGCCGAGCACTTCGCTCGCCGCGCGTTGCAGAACATTGCGCTGTCGTACCTGATGCTCAGCGGCAAGCCGGAAGTTGTGGCTGCGACTCTGGAGCAGTTCGATTCGTGCGACAACATGACCGAGCGCCTGACCGCACTTGCCGTGTTGGTCAATTCACCGTTCGAAGCCGAGAAGGCCAAGGCGCTGGCCAGCTTCGCCGAACACTTCAAGGACAACCCGTTGGTCATGGATCAGTGGTTCAGCGTCCAGGCTGGCAGCGTGTTGCCTGGTGGTCTGGAGCGGGTTCGTCAGTTGATGCAGCATCCTGCGTTCAACATCAAGAACCCGAACAAGGTGCGGGCACTGGTCGGTGCGTTTGCCGGGCAGAACCTGGTCAACTTCCATGCTGCTGACGGTTCCGGGTATCGCTTCCTGGCGGATTTGGTGATCGAGTTGAATGGCTTCAATCCGCAGATTGCTTCTCGGCAGTTGGCGCCTTTGACTCGCTGGCGCAAATACGACAGCGCTCGTCAGGCTTTGATGAAGGCGGAGCTGGAGCGGATTCGGGCTTCGGGGCAGTTGTCCAGTGATGTGTTTGAAGTGGTCAGCAAGAGTTTGGCTTGATCTTGGCTTTTGAACTTGGCGGCCTTTGGGCCGACCAGGTTCTTGGTTGATTGAGTACATATCCGTTTCTTCGGTAACGGCGGCTGGCGGTTTCGCCCTTACGGCGAGTCCCTTTTGGCAAACGCCCCAAAAGGAACCAAAAGGTCTCGCCCCGAACGTACGGCCCCTCGCTAAGGCTCGGGGTTCCTTCGCTCCGGTATTCATCCGGGGGCATTGCCCTCCGGTCGGCTTCGCTTCGACCTACATGCAATGAGTTCGACTGCGTCGAACGGCGCTGCGCGCCAGTCCCCGGATAAACACCTCCACTCAGCCTTCCGAGGGGGCGGGTGGATCAAGATCAAAAGCTGCAGGCGAGCTAACGCTCGGCCTGATGAGTGGTGAAGAGCGTGGGGGTACGCAGCCCTGCTTTTGCTCTGCTCTTCTGTGGGAGCGAGCTTGCTCGCGATGGCGGCCTGCCAGTCGCTTGAATCCTATCTGGTTGCACAAAATCTTCAGAACCCCCATCTACGGCTTTGGCTTTGGCTTTGGCTTTGGCTTTGGCTTTGGCTTTGGCTTTTGATCTTGATCTGGCTTTTGATCTTTCGCCCCTTCGGCAGGCCGAGCGTAGGTGTTCATCAGGGGGTTAGGCGCGTAGCGCCGTTCGACGAAGTCGAACACATCGAGAGGAGGTCGTCGCGAAGCAGACCGTAGGCGATGCCCCCTGATGGACACCGTAGCGAGGGAACACCGAGCCTTGGCGAGGTGCCGTACGCCGGGGCGAAGCCTTTTGGTTCCTTTTTGGCGTTTGAAAAAGGGACTCGCTGTAAGAGCGAAACCGCCAGCAGCCGTTACCGCAGAAATGGATATGTACGCCGATTGGAAAAGCCGCCGTTACCGCAGCAACGGATATGTACACCAAACACCAAACACCAAAACCGCAATCACCCCACCTGATACCCAACCATTCAGAACCCCACCCCCATCCCCCCGGTTAACAAAAGATAACGTGGCGTCGATTGTCAGACATTAAAAAACACCGATAGGATAGGCCAGCTTCCGAAGGGGCTCTGGATTGCGGGTTTCAGGACTATGCTCTGAAACAGCCGGTCCGGACACGCACCCTTGCGGCGCCCAGTAAGGTTGAACGACCTAACAATAATAATGGGAGAAGGTCTATGAGTGAGCCTGTCATGGGTGTGGGTATCTGCCGCCCGCCGGCATTACGCAAATTCGCGTTGCTGGCCACAGCGCTCTCGGTGTTGGGCTCTGCCATGCTGTCGGCGCCTGCGCTGGCCGCGGCCGCGCCGGCATCCGACGTTGTTTATTCCATTGAATCCGCCAAGGCTGCCAAAAGCCTGATGCTCGATGTCGTCCACGCCGGCAAGCGCCTGGTGGCGGTCGGGGATCGTGGGCACATCCTGTATTCCGATGACCAGGGCGCTACCTGGACCCAGGCCAAGGTCCCGACCCGGGCCCTGCTGACGTCGGTGTTCTTCGTCGATGACATGCACGGCTGGGCCGTCGGCCATGACGCGCAGATCCTCGCCAGCGAGGACGGCGGCGCGACCTGGACCAAGCAATTCGAAGATCTGAAACGCGAATCGCCGCTGCTCGATGTCTGGTTCAAGGACGTCGACAGCGGCTTTGCCGTGGGCGCCTACGGCTCGCTGATGGAAACCACCGACGGTGGCAAGCATTGGGAAGACGCCAGCGACCGCCTGGACAACGAAGACCAGTACCACCTGAACGCGATCGCCGCGGTCAAGGACGCCGGGCTGTTCATCGTCGGTGAGCAGGGCAGCATGTTCCGCTCCGCGGACTGGGGCCAGACCTGGGAGAAACTCGAAGGCCCTTACGAAGGCTCGCTGTTCGGCGTGATCGGTACGGCGCAGTCCAATACGTTGCTGGCCTACGGCCTGCGCGGCAATCTTTACCGTTCCACGGATTTCGGCACCACCTGGGACCAGGTCGAGCTCAAGGCTGAACGTGGCGACCTGGAGTTCGGGCTGTCCGGCGGTACGCTGCTCGACGATGGTTCCATCGTGATCGTCGGCAACGGCGGTTCGGTCATTCGCAGCAGTGACAATGGCGAAACCTTCAAGGTGGTCAACCGCCCGGACCGTATTTCCGTCTCGGCAGTGACTGCGGCAGGCAATGGCAATCTGGTTCTGGCCGGGCAGGGCGGCGTTCGCGTCACTTCGCCAAGCGGCACCGAGTCGGGCAAATGAGCCGGGTTAATAATAAGAAGGCGGAGCTATGACTTCCTTGAGTACTCATCACCAGGACAAGGCGACGTTCCTCGAGCGCCTGATCTTCAACAACCGCCCGGCAGTGATCACGATCTGCCTGCTGGTCAGTATTTTTCTGTTCTGGCAGGCGACGCTGATCCGTCCGTCCACCAGCTTCGAAAAAATGATCCCGCTGGAGCACCCCTTCATCCAGAAGATGATGGAGCACCGCAACGATCTGGCGAACCTGGGCAACACCGTGCGGATCTCGGTGGAAGCCACCGATGGCGACATCTTCTCCAAGGAGTACATGGAGACCCTGCGTCAGATCAACGACGAGGTGTTCTACATCTCCGGCGTCGACCGTTCCGGCCTCAAGTCGCTGTGGAGCCCCAGCGTTCGCTGGACCGAAGTGACTGAAGAGGGCTTCGCCGGCGGTGAAGTGATTCCGCAAAGCTACAACGGCTCCCAGGCCAGCCTCGATCTGTTGCGCAACAACGTGCTCAAATCGGGTCAGGTCGGGCGGTTGGTGTCCAACGATTTCAAGTCGAGCATCGTCGACATTCCGTTGCTGGAGTCCTATCCGGACCCGCAGGACCAGGGCAAGCTGCTGGCGCTGGACTATCGCCAGTTCTCCCACGAGCTTGAGGACAAGATCCGCACCAAGTTCGAAGCACAGAACCCGAACGTGAAGATCCACATCGTCGGTTTCGCCAAGAAAGTCGGTGACCTCATCGATGGCCTGGTGATGGTGGTGATGTTCTTCGGCGTTGCCTTCGTCATCACCCTGATCCTCTTGCTGTGGTTCACCAACTGCCTGCGCAGTACCGTCGCCGTGTTGAGCACGACGCTGGTGGCAGTGATCTGGCAACTGGGCTTGATGCACTTCTTCGGCTTCGGGCTTGACCCCTATTCGATGTTGGTACCGTTCCTGATCTTCGCCATCGGTATTTCCCACGGCGTGCAGAAGATCAACGGGATCGCCCTGCAATCGAGTGAGGCGGACAACGCCCTGACGGCGGCGCGTCGCACCTTCCGTCAATTGTTCCTGCCGGGGATGATCGCGATCCTCGCCGATGCCGTGGGTTTCATCACGCTGCTGATCATCGATATCGGTGTGATCCGTGAGCTGGCCATCGGCGCATCCATCGGTGTGGCGGTGATCGTGTTCACCAACCTGATCCTGTTGCCAGTGGCGATTTCCTATGTCGGCATCAGCAAGCGTGCCGTCGACCGCAGCAAAAAGGACGCGACTCGCGAGCATCCGTTCTGGCGCCTGTTGTCGAACTTTGCCAGCGCGAAAGTGGCCCCGGTTTCCATTCTGCTGGCACTGGTCGCCTTTGGTGGCGGCCTTTGGTACAGCCAGAACCTGAAAATCGGCGACCTCGACCAGGGTGCCCCGGAGCTGCGTCCGGACTCGCGCTACAACAAGGACAACAACTTCATCATCAACAACTACTCCACCAGCTCCGACGTGTTGGTGGTGATGGTCAAGACCAAGTCCGAAGGCTGTTCGCGCTACGAAGCCATGGCGCCGATCGACGAGCTGATGTGGAAGATGCAGAACACCGAGGGCGTGCAGTCGGCGATTTCCCTGGTGACCGTGTCCAAGCAAATGATCAAGGGCATGAACGAGGGCAACCTGAAATGGGAAACCCTGTCGCGTAACCCTGATGTGCTGAACAACTCGATTGCCCGCGCTGACGGCCTGTACAACAACAGCTGTTCCGTGGCGCCGGTGCTGGTGTTCCTCAACGATCACAAGGCCGAGACCCTGGATCGCGCGGTACATGCGGTGCAGGAGTTCGCCAAGGAAAACAACAAGGAAGGCCTGGAGTTCATCCTCGCTGCCGGTAACGCCGGGATCGAGGCGGCCACCAACGAGGTGATCAAGAAGTCCGAACTGACCATCCTGGTCCTGGTGTACATCTGCGTCGCGGTCATGTGCATGATCACCTTCCGTTCGTGGGCGGCGACCTTGTGCATCGTGCTACCGCTGGTGTTGACCTCGGTACTCGGCAATGCCCTGATGGCCTTCATGGGTATCGGCGTGAAAGTGGCGACCCTGCCGGTCGTGGCGCTCGGGGTGGGGATTGGCGTGGACTACGGCATCTACATCTACAGCCGCCTGGAAAGCTTCCTGCGTGCCGGCCTGCCGCTGCAAGAGGCGTACTACCAGACACTGAAGTCCACCGGTAAGGCGGTGCTGTTCACCGGTCTGTGCCTGGCCATCGGCGTGTGCACCTGGATCTTCTCGGCCATCAAGTTCCAGGCCGACATGGGTCTGATGCTGACCTTCATGTTGCTGTGGAACATGTTCGGTGCGCTGTGGCTGTTGCCGGCACTGGCGCGGTTCCTGATCAAGCCGGAGAAACTGGCGGGGCAGAAGGGCAATTCGTTGTTCGCCCACTGATCGACAGCTGAAACAAAAAAAGCCGCAACCTTGGGTTGCGGCTTTTTTATGCCCGATGGTTTCGCCCTGGAACCTGTGGGAGCGAGCTTGCTCGCGATAGCGGAGTGTCAGCCGCATTGATATCGAACATTAGGCCGCCATCGCGAGCAAGCTCGCTCCCACAGGGTTCTTTGGTGATCAGGCGGGATCGCTGCCCAGCACTACATTCAGCGCGCTGCGGGCATCGTCCAGCTGCACCAACGTCGCATGCCGCGCGCCGAGGGCGTCGCGGTTTTCGATGGCGGTCAGGATCGCCTTGTGCCGGGGCAGCGCCAGTTCATGCAGGTTCGGCCGCTGGTTTGAATGCTTCAAGGCTTCGGCGATGGCCACCGAGAGCATGTTGCACAGGTTGGCCAGCAAGTCGTTGTGCGTGGCATCGGCGATGCGACTGTGGAAGTCCAGGTCCGGCTGCAACAGAGCCTCCGGCGTCGGTGCAGCTTCCATGCGTTGGTAGGCCTCACCGATGGAGGCGATGTCCGCTTCGGTGGCGAATTGCGCGGCGAGGGCGGCAGCGGCCGGTTCGATGATGCTGCGCACGCTGGTCAGCAGGTCGAAAAACTGATTCTGCGGACTGCTCTGCATCAACCAGTGCAGCACGTCCGGATCGAGCATGTGCCAGTCCTTGCGCGGCTTGACCACGGTGCCGACCCGCGGGCGGGAATACACCAGGCCCTTGGCGACCAGTACCCGGGTGGCTTCACGCAGCACCGGCCGGCTGACCGCATATTCTTCGCACAACAGCGCTTCGGCGGGCAGTTTGTCGTCGGGCAGGAAACGTCCCGAGACGATCTGCATGCCCAGTTCCTGGACGATGCGCGAGTGCATGCTTTTGCGGTCGGAGGGTTTGCGGTAATCCATGGGAAACGGCACGGTCCTGTGCGAAGAGGTGTCGCGCATGATAGCAGGCGCGGCGAGTCGACTGTAGGAGCGAGCTCGCTCGCGATGGACGTCAACGATAACGTGGGGAACCTGACACCCCGCGGCGGTCTCGGGTCCATCGCGAGCAAGCTCGCTCCTACAAGGGGGGTGTCAGTGGGAGTGGCGCGGCACCTCGGCCCCACGGCAACCGACCAGGAAGTCGAAGTCGCAACCCTGGTCCGCTTGCAGCACGTGGTCGATGTACAACTGACGATACCCACCGACGATCAGGTTCTGTGGCGGTTGCAGATCGGCCATGCGCGCGGCCAGTTCGGTGTCCGCAATATCCAGGTGCAAGCGGCCGCTGGCGCAATCGAGTTCGATCCAGTCGCCTTCCTTCACTGCGGCCAGCGGACCGCCGGCAGCGGCCTCCGGGGCGACGTGCAGCACAACCGTGCCGTACGCCGTGCCACTCATGCGCGCATCGGAAATACGCACCATGTCCGTCACACCCTGGGCCAGCAGCTTGGCCGGCAGGCCCATGTTGCCCACTTCGGCCATGCCCGGATAACCCTTCGGCCCGCAGTTCTTCATCACCAGGATCGAGTTGGCATCCACGTCCAGTTCCGGATCGTTGATCCGAGCCTTGTACATGTCGAAGTTCTCGAACACCACCGCACGGCCGCGATGCTGCATCAGTTCGGGCGTGGCGGCGGACGGCTTGAGCACAGCGCCCAGCGGTGCCAGGTTGCCGCGCAATACACAGATGCCGCCATCGGCGCGGATCGGGTTGTCGAGGGTGCGGATCACTTCGTCCTCGCCATAGATCGGCGCGTCCCTGGTGTTCTCGCCGATGGACTTGCCGTTGACGGTCAAGGCGTTCGGGTTCGGGATCAGGTTGGCTTCGCCGAGGCGGCGCAGTACCGCAGGCAAACCACCGGCGTAGTAGAACTCTTCCATCAGGAAGCGCCCGGAAGGTTGCAGGTCGACGATGGTCGGCATGCCGCGGCCGATACGGGTCCAGTCGTCCAGGTCCAGCTCGACGCCGATGCGCCCGGCGATGGCTTTCAGGTGGATCACTGCATTGGTCGAACCGCCGATGGCGGCATTGACGCGGATGGCGTTTTCGAAGGCTTCCTTGGTGAGGATCTTCGACAGCTTCAAGTCTTCGCGCACCATCTCCACGGCACGCATGCCGGACATGTGCGCCAACACATAACGGCGTGCGTCCACGGCCGGAATCGCCGCGTTGTGGGGCAGGGAGGTGCCGAGCGCTTCGGCCATGCAGGCCATGGTGGAGGCGGTGCCCATGGTGTTGCAGGTGCCGGCCGAGCGGGACATACCGCCCTCGGCCGCAAGGAAATCGTCGATGCTGATGGTGCCGGCCTTGACCTGTTCGCTGAGCTGCCAGACCACGGTGCCGGAGCCAATGTCCTTGCCCTTGTGCTTGCCGTTGAGCATCGGCCCGCCGGTGACGACGATGGCCGGCACGTCGCAACTGGCGGCGCCCATCAGCAGGGCCGGGGTGGTTTTGTCGCAACCGGTCAGCAGCACTACGCCATCGATCGGGTTGCCACGAATGGCTTCTTCCACGTCCATGCTCGCCAGGTTGCGGGTGAGCATGGCGGTAGGGCGCAGGTTCGATTCGCCGTTGGAGAACACCGGAAACTCCACCGGGAAGCCCCCGGCCTCGATTACACCGCGTTTGACGTGCTCGGCGATCTGGCGGAAGTGCGCGTTGCACGGGGTCAGTTCCGACCAGGTGTTGCAGATGCCGATGATCGGCTTGCCATGGAACTGGTGGTCGGCGATGCCCTGATTCTTCATCCAGCTGCGGTACATGAAGCCGTTCTTGTCGGCGGTGCCAAACCATTGGGCGGAGCGCAGGGTGGGTTTCTTATCAGACATGATCGATTCTCTTATTGTATGACTATATTGTTCGAGCTGAGGCGTAACATAAGCGCAAATTCCGCGCTTTGGAAGTGTTGTTGAGTAAATAGTATTACTATATAGTCCGCTCAAACGGAGGGATGGCCCTGGCGAACATTTCGCGAGAGGCGTCCCCCGAGGTTCTATAACAACAACAATCGGAGACCGTTCTCATGAGCCAGGAACTGCGGCTTATCCGCCGCATCACGCTGAAACTGATTCCCTTCCTGATCCTGCTGTACCTGATCGCCTATGTGGACCGCTCCGCGGTGGGCTTCGCCAAATTGCACATGGGCGCTGACATCGGCCTGGGCGATGCCGCCTACGGTCTTGGCGCCGGGTTGTTCTTCATCGGCTACTTCCTGCTGGAAATCCCCAGCAACCTGATGCTCGACCGCTTCGGCGCACGGCGCTGGTTCGCGCGGATCATGGTCACCTGGGGTGCCATCACCATCGGCATGGCCTTCGTCCAGGGGCCGAACAGCTTCTATGTGATGCGCTTTTTGCTCGGCGCCGCCGAAGCCGGGTTCTTCCCGGGCGTTCTGTACTACATCACCCAATGGTTCCCGGTGCGCCATCGCGGCAAGATCCTCGGGCTGTTCATCCTGTCGCAACCCATCGCAATGATGATCACCGGCCCGGTGTCCGGTGGCTTGCTGGGCATGGACGGCGTGTTGGGGCTGCACGGCTGGCAGTGGCTGTTCATCGTCATTGGTGCCCCGGCGATCCTGTTGACCTGGCCGGTGCTGCGTTACCTGCCGGACGGCCCGCAGCAAGTGAAGTGGATGGACCAGGGGGAAAAGGACTGGCTCAGTGGCGAGCTGAAAAAGGATCTGGATGCCTACGGCCAGACCCGTCACGGCAACCCGTTGCACGCCCTCAAGGACAAGCGCGTCCTGCTGCTGGCGCTGTTCTACCTGCCGGTGACCCTGAGCATCTATGGCCTGGGTTTGTGGCTGCCGACCCTGATCAAACAGTTCGGCGGCAGCGACCTGGTGACCGGATTCGTCTCGGCGGTGCCGTACATCTTTGGCATCGTCGGTCTGCTGATCATCCCGCGCAGTTCCGACCGCTTGAACGACCGCTATGGCCACCTCGCCGTGCTTTACGTGCTGGGTGCGATTGGCCTGTTCCTCAGCGCCTGGCTGTCGGTGCCTGTGCTGCAACTGGCGGCGCTGTGCCTGGTGGCGTTCGCACTGTTCTCCTGCACGGCGGTGTTCTGGACCTTGCCGGGCCGCTTCTTCGCCGGTGCCAGTGCGGCGGCGGGGATTGCGTTGATCAATTCGGTGGGCAACCTCGGCGGCTACCTCGGTCCGTTCGTGATCGGCGCACTCAAGGAATACACCGGCAACCTGGCTTCGGGCCTGTACTTCCTGTCGGGGGTGATGGTGTTCGGGCTGGTGTTGACCGGTGTGGTGTATCGCTTGCTGGAACGTAAACACGTCCTGCCAGCCGATCAATTTGCAGCAAGTGCACGTGGGGCTTCGCGCACCTGACAGGAAACAACAAATCATCACGGACCCTGTGGGAGCGGGCTTGCCCGCGATAGCAATCTGTCTGGCACATCAATGTTGAATGTGTCGCCGTCATCGCGGGCAAGCCCGCTCCCACAGGGAGTCGTGTTTGCCCAGGTTCTGGGTTAACAGGAGAAAATTCATGCGTTTGGTTCAGTTCGAATTGAGTAACGGCGAACGTCGTGTCGGCGTGGTCGAGGCGGGCCTGGTCCGAGAAGTACAGGACGCGCGCACCGTTCGCGATCTGGCATTGGCGGCGATCGAGGCGGGCGCAAGCCTTGAGCAGCAGGTGCAAAGCCTGGGGCTGGGCATCAGCCACGACTATGCCGAGTTGCTGACACAACGGCGCATCCTGCCGCCCCTGGACCATGCGGACCCGGCGCACATGCTGATCAGCGGCACGGGCCTGACGCATCTGGGCAGCGCCTCGGCCCGGGACAAGATGCACCAGCAAAGTGGCGATGAAACCGCGATGACCGACACCATGCGCATCTTCAAATGGGGCGTGGAGGGCGGTAAGCCGGCGGTGGATGAAGCCGGTGTGCAGCCGGAGTGGTTCTACAAAGGCGATGGCGGCATCGTCGTCAGGCCGGGCCAGCCGTTTCCCTTGCCGCCGTTTGCCGAAGATGCCGGCGAAGAGCCGGAGATCGCTGGCCTGTACGTGATCGGTCACGACGGCAAGCCGTATCGCCTGGGTTTTGCCGTGGGCAACGAGTTCTCCGACCACGTCATGGAGCGCAAGAACTACCTGTACCTGGCCCACTCGAAACTGCGCAGCTGCAGCTATGGTCCGGAACTGCGGGTTGGCGAACTGCCGCAGCATCTGGCGGGCACCAGCCGCATCCTGCGCGACGGCGAAGTGCTGTGGCAAAACGAGTTTCTCAGCGGCGAGGCGAACATGTGCCATAGCCTCGCCAACCTCGAATTCCATCATTTCAAGTACAGCCAGTTCCTGCGCCCGGGGGACGTGCACATTCACTTCTTCGGCACGGCGACCCTGTCCTTTGCCGACGGCATTCGCACGCAACCGGGTGACGTGTTCGAGATCACCCAGGCTGAATTCGGCGCGCCATTGATCAACGGCATCGCACCGGTCGCAGCGGCTTTCGAGCCCGGCACCGTCGGCACACTTTGAGGAGTTACCCATGACCCGGATCCTTGGTCACAACTACATCGGCGGCCAGCGCAGCGCCGCCGGCAGCATCAAGTTGCAGAGTGTCGATGCAACAACGGGCGAGGCTTTGCCTCACGCCTTTTATCAGGCGACAGCGCAGGAAGTCGCTGCGGCGGCCACCGCGGCGGCGGCCGCGTATCCGGCCTATCGCAGCCTGAGCGCGGAACGACGGGCGCAGTTTCTTGATGCCATTGCCGATGAACTGGATGCCCTCGGTGATGATTTTGTCGCTGTGGTCTGCCGCGAAACGGCGTTGCCCGCAGGGCGGATTCAAGGCGAGCGTGGACGCACCAGCGGGCAGATGCGTCTGTTTGCCAAAGTCCTGCGTCGCGGTGATTTCTACGGCGCACGGATCGACCGGGCATTGCCGGAGCGTCAACCGTTGCCGCGTCCGGACTTGCGTCAATACCGTATCGGCTTGGGACCTGTGGCAGTGTTCGGTGCCAGCAATTTTCCGCTGGCGTTCTCTACCGCCGGCGGCGATACCGCCTCGGCGCTGGCCGCCGGGTGCCCGGTGGTGTTCAAGGCCCACAGCGGTCACATGGCCACGGCTGAATGGGTGGCTGACGCGATCCTTCGAGCCGCCGAGAAAACCGGGATGCCGGCCGGCGTGTTCAACATGATCTACGGCGGTGGCGTCGGCGAGGCGCTGGTCAAGCATCCGGCGATTCAGGCCGTTGGTTTCACCGGTTCGCTCAAGGGCGGTCGTGCCTTGTGCGACATGGCAGCGGCCCGTGCACAACCGATTCCGGTGTTTGCCGAGATGTCGAGCATCAACCCGGTGATCGTCTTGCCCGAGGCGTTGCAGGCGCGGGCCGACACGGTCGCCCGGGATCTAACGGCGTCGGTGGTTCAGGGCTGCGGCCAGTTCTGCACCAATCCGGGCCTGGTGATCGGCATTCGCTCAGCGCCGTTCAGTGCCTTTGTGCAGCAAGTGGCCGGGTTGATGGGCGATCAGCCGGCGCAGACCATGCTCAATGCCGGAACCCTGAGCAGCTACGGTCAGGGCTTGCAAAAACTGCTCGCGCATCCGGGGATTGAGCACCTGGCCGGCAATCCGCAACAGGGCAATCAGGCACAGCCGCAGCTGTTCAAGGCCGATGTCAGCCTGCTGCTTGATGGCGATGAAGTGTTGCAAGAGGAAGTGTTCGGTCCGACCACGGTGGTGGTTGAAGTGGCCGATCATGCGCAACTGATGGCCGCCCTGAATGGTCTGCACGGCCAGTTGACCGCCACCGTCATTGGCGAGCCGGAAGACTTCGAACGGTTCGCCGGACTGACGGCGTTGCTGGAGCAGAAGGTCGGACGCATCCTGCTCAATGGCTATCCGACGGGCGTGGAAGTCTGCGATTCGATGGTCCACGGCGGGCCTTACCCGGCAACGTCCGATGCGCGCGGTACATCGGTGGGCACACTGGCCATCGATCGTTTCCTGCGCCCGGTGTGCTTCCAGAACTACCCGGACAGCTTGCTGCCGGATGCACTGAAGAACGGCAATCCGCTGCGCATCCAGCGACTGGTGGATGGGCAGTCGTCCCGCGAGGCACTCTAGCGGCTGACCACAACCCCTGTGGGAGCGGGCTTGCTCGCGAATGCAGTTTATCATTCAACATCTCTGTTGGCTGACACTGCGCTTTCGCGAGCAAGCCCGCTCCCACAGGTTTGTGTGAAACTTTGGTCGGGTGCATGAGCTATCATTGCGTCTTTCTCATTCAAAGATTGATTGCCATGACTTCCCCAACCGACACCTTGCTCAATGCCCTCGAACACTGCGGAATGGTGGAGATCGACGGGCTGCATGCCTTCGAATTCGCCCTCGACGAGTTCGATAACCTGCACATTGAATGCATGGATGGCCGTGCGGCCAAACACTGGGAGTTCACTCCGGCGCAGGTCCAGGCCGCGACCTTCGACTCTACGCTGCAAAGCTGGTTGATCACCGGTGACTCGGGTGAACACCGTTTGGTGTGCCTGGGCGATGTCGTCAGCGGTGACAACGAAGAAGACGAACAAGACGATGCGTAACCTCTGGCCACTGTTGATGGCCGGCAGCATCGGCGCCATGGGCGTTCAGTTCGCATCCGCCGAGGACTATCAACTGCTGGTGGGCTCCTACACAGCCGGTCAAAGCCAGGGCATCTACCGCCTGGCGTTCGACAGCCGCACCGGACAGATCGATGCCAGCCCCCTGCAAGTGCTCAAGAGCGAAAACCCGTCGTGGCTGACCCTGTCGAAGGATCAGCGACAGCTGTTCGTGGTCAACGAAAACGGCCCGGGTCAGACCGATCCGGTAGGGCGCGTCAGCAGTTTCGCGATTGATCCCAAGACCCACGCGCTGAGCCTGATCAGCCAGGTGCAAAGCCTGGGCAACGAGCCGACCCATTCCAGCCTCAGCATCGACGGCAGCCATTTGTTTGTCAGCAATTACTCGGTGGCCGAAGACCCGGGCGGCACCCTGGCGGTATTGCCGGTGGCGGCCGATGGCAAGCTCAAACCGGTGGTGCAGATGAGCAGCCACCCGGCGAGTCGGGTCAATCCCGAGCGCCAGGCCTCGGCCCACGTGCACTCGACGATCCCGTCGCCGGACGGCAAATACGTGTTCGCCAATGACCTGGGCGCCGACAAGGTGTTTGCCTACCGCTTCGACCCCAAGGCCAACCCGGAACTGCCGTTGACCCCGGCCACCCCGGCATTCGTGCAGCTGCCGCCGGGCAGCGGGCCGCGCCACCTGCTGTTCAGCGCCGACGGCAAACACGCCTGGCTGACCATGGAAATGAGCGCGCAAGTGGCGGTGTTCGATTACCACGACGGCCAACTCGAACAGACGCAGATGGTCGATCTGGCTGCCGGGCAACCGGTATCGGACAAGGCTGCGGCAGCGTTGCATGCCTCGGCTGATGGCAAGTTCCTCTACGTCAGCAACCGTGGCACGGCCAATCAACTGCTGGTGTTTGCCATCGATCCGGCGACCGGCCACCTCAGTGAGCTGCAACGGCGGGCGGTGGAGGGCGATCATCCGCGGGAATTCAGCCTCGATCCGAGCGGCAAATTCCTGTTGATCGCCAACCAGAAGAGCAACCAGATTGTCGTCGTCGAACGCGACGTCAGGACCGGTCTGCTGGGCAAGACCGTGCAAAAACTGCCGATGGATGCCCCGAGCGACCTCAGGTTTCTGCTGCGTCAATAAGCCGCAGGCCCCGGTTGATGGGGCCTGCCTGCTTTTATCAATGACGCTGATATCTGGTACTGCTACAAAGCATTTCAAGGCACGAACCCTCGAGGGTTAAGTTTGCTTCACGGCCCCACCGGGCAAGCAAGCCAACCGAATCCGAGGAATACTGCCATGAACTTCAACATCTTCTCTGTCATCGCCGCTTCCGCCATTTCCGCCACCGTTGCGCTGCCAGCCAGTGCCAACGTTGAAATCAGCGACAAAAAAGCCCACACCCAGAGCTACACCCCGAAGTACCTGCAACAGAGCGCCAACTTCTACGCCGCGCTGGATCACAAAACCCAAGCCTGAACGTCAGCCCTGCCTTTATGCAGGAGCGAAGTCACTGATGATCGAAGACCCTGATGTTGAAAAACAGGTGTTGAAAACGATCAGAGTGATGTCGCTCCTGCATAACGCATTTGCGACAGCATCATTTTGCCATCAATGTCGCGCTTGATATCACATTGCCATACGTTTAAATTGACGCTGATTTTTTGACTCCTCCTCACGGCAAGGATCGACAGCATGGTGACGCGTCTGGCATTGGTTCTACTTTTTCTCTATTCCACCCCCATTCTGTCGGCAGCCGACCCTGTTCCGGGTGAGCCGGATGCTGCGCGCGAACGCTTGATGAGTTTTATTGAAGACTGAAATAGTCTGGCTTAATGATCAATGAAGTTGATGGTCACTATGGATATCCCTGAGTGGTTAACCAGGCTTTTTTGATCGATTCTGTGGGCATTGAAACATGCCTGCGGAGAACATCATGGCCAGCGCAATTCTCACTTCTGCCAAACACGGCGCCTATGTGGCGATCGGTCTTTACCTTGCCATGGTGCTGCTGGTCAGCCTTTCAGCGCAGTCGCAATCCACCTTCGAGGCGCCGATCCAGGTCGCTCATCCCGGCATCCAGTTTGAACACCGTGCGCAAAACGCCAGCGTTGATCAGGCCGAACTCGCAGGAGTCGTCGGCGCATGAAAGGGCACAGACTCTGGGTCATCGCTTTCCTGGCGTTCATGACCAACGGATCCTCCCTGTTGGGGATCGGACAGGGCTCGGCAGGCTCGGTGGCACGGGCCATCGAAGCCAACCACAACATTGCCCGCAACATCGAAAACGCCAATGCCCAGGGCATGCTGGCCGGCAATCCACCGATCAGGAGTGAAGGTGTGGTTTTCGGCCCGTTCCAGGTCGATTGCTCGGCCATCGGGATGTGTCAGGTTCTGGCCTGAGTCTTCGACGCACCACGGACCTTTGTAGGAGCCAGCTTGCTGGCGATGGTGTGTCAGGCACCACAGCGTCAACTGACACACCATCGCCAGCAAGCTGGCTCCTACAGGGGATGGTTATTTCTTCATGATTGATGTGAACAGATCCGACTCCAAAAGCCGCTGTAGCCATGCCTGCAAGCGCAGGTAAGGGGTCTGCCCGAACCAATCGCGATCGACATGGGCGAATTGCCGTACGAACGGCATCAACGCCACATCCGCCAGACTTGGATGGTCCGCCAGCAAATAGTCGCGGCCTTCCAGCAACTGATCCAGCCTGCGCAGGAACACCTCACCCTCGCTGCGATAAACCTCCATCGGCTGCTCGGGATAACGCTCGGCGTACTTGTAGCGATTCAAGTGCACCTTGAACACCTGATCGTTCTGTTCAATCAAAGGGGCGATTTGCTCCGCTGCGACAGGATCATCCTTGAGCAACCAGTCCTGCGGATCGTTCTGAGCCAGGGCCCAGCGCATGATGTCGAGGCTTTCGTCGATCACCCGGCCATCGGCGCTGAGCACCGGTACCGTGCCTTTGCCCGACAGTGCGAGCATCTCGGCGGGCTTGGCCTTCAGGCTGACTTCGACGATGTCCACGGCCACTCCCGAATAACGCAGGGCCATGCGTGCGCGCATGGCGTACGGGCAGCGGCGGAAGGAATACAGCGTGTTCATTTCACCTCCAGGGTACTCAGGCCGTTGCCCTGGCGCTGGACCTGAATCTGCACCGGAATCCGTTCATGCATTTCCTGTACGTGGGAAATCACTGCGACCTTGCGGCCCTGGGCCTGCAAGCCGTCGAGGGCATCCATGGCCAGTTGCAGGGATTCGGGATCGAGGCTGCCGAAGCCTTCGTCGATGAACAGCGACTCGATTTTCAACGTGCTCGACGCCATTGACGCCAAACCGAGGGCCAGCGCCAGCGACACCAGGAAGGTCTCGCCACCGGACAGTGAGTGCACCGAGCGCAGTTCGTCGCCCATTTCCGTGTCCATCACCAGCAACCCGAGCATGCTGCCGCCGCGCTTGAGGCGATAGCGGCGCACCAGTTGGCGCAATTGCACGTTGGCGTGATGCACCAGCAGGTCGAGGTTGTAGGCCTGGGCGATCTTGCGGAAGGTGTCGCCGGTGGCGGAGCCGATCAACGCATTCAGGCGTGCCCAGCGTTGATACTCGTTGTAGGCGTCGGCAATCTGCTGCGCCAGGGCCTGATTGGCGTTCTGCCGGCGCTGGTCCTCGGCCTGCTCGGCGCGCAGTTCGGCGCAGTGTTGCTCGCTGGCGGCAGCGAGGTTTTGCAGGTCGATCAGCGCACTGGCCAATTGCTCGGCATCGAGATTGCCGTTCTGTTGTGCCTGATGATTGAGCAGGTGTTTGTTGCGCTCCTGTACCAGGACGTTGGCCTGTTCGATAGCTTTCTCGCTGTGCTGCAAGCGCTGGCGCAGTTCGCTGACCTGGGTGTCGTCGACGCTCAACAGGTTTTCGAGGCCGCCGTCATCCAGCTCGGGATGACGGGCACGCCAGTCGCCGATCTTGCCGGCGAGCTCAAGTTCTTCGCCTTCCAGTGCATGCAAGCGTTCCCGCTGGGCCTTGAGCTCGGCGGCGATTTGCACTGACTGCGTGACGACGCTTTGCAACGTCTGCGCAGTGCTGGCTTCGGCGCTACGCGCCTGTTCCACGGTCTGTTCCAGTTGCTGCTGCCAATGCTCGGCGCTGCTGTGTTCGCCGAGTAATTGCCCGAGTGTGTGCTGGCTCGCCTGTTGCTGCTCGGCCAGCCCGGTGAATTGCTGTTCGGCGGCCTGCAATTGCTGCACGCGGCTTTGCTGGCGATCCTGTTCCTTCTCCAGGTGTTGCTGGCGCTGTTGCTGCTCGGCCAGTTCTTCCTTTTGTTGTTCGAGTTGCGCCAGGCGTTCGGCGATCTGCCGGTCGAGCTGCATGAAGGTCGCGGCCGGTTCGACGCGCAGCGCTTGCAGGGTTTCGGCCGGCAGCAGGTTGGCGAATGCCTTGAGTTCTTCGTCCAGACGCTGGCGGTCGTTGTTCAATTCGCGCTGTTGATTGCTCAGGTGCTGGGCCGCTTGCTGGTGCGCGGTTTCGGCATGGCGCAGTTGCTGGGTCAGGCGTGCGGCATCCTGTTGCAGGGTGAGCAGCGCGCTCTGCCGTTGCTCGTCCTGGCTGATGCTTTGGTTGAGCTGACTGTTTTGCTGAACGAGCCAGGCATCGCGTTTGGCGGGATCCTGGTTCAGCAGTTGGGCCGCCAGCGGGTGCGCTTCCAGGCTCGGTGCGAGGGCTTGCTGCTGGGTCGCCAGTTGCTCCTGCTGTTGCAGCAGTTCCTTTTGCTGGGCGATCAGCCCGCCGACTTCGGCACGCAGGTCAGTGAGTTTTTCCTTGAGCAGGTCGACGGCCTTTTGCGCGTTGGCCTGTTCGCTTTCATCAAAACGACCGAGGCTTTGCAGCAGGGCTTCGGGCTGATGATAGGGATGCTCGTTGCTGCCGCAGACCGGGCATGGCTGATCGTCCTGTAACTGCGCGCGCAGCTCTTCGACACTGGCACTGCGCGCCAGACGCTGACGCTCCAGCAGTTCGCGAGTGACGTTGAGGGTCTGTTCGGCAACGCTCAGATCAGCCTTGGCCTTGACCCCGTCCTGGGTCAGGCGTTCGCGCTCCTGCTGCGCGGTGAGCTGGCGCTGTTGCAGCTCGGCGCTGCGTTTGTCCAGGTCCTGCTGGCTGGCCCACAGGCGCGCAAGGTCTTCGACGGCGCGCAGTTGCTTGCGGTTGTCCTGCAACAGGCTACCCAGGATGCCGATCTGTTCGGCGACGGCATCCGGTTCGGCACCGGCCTCCTTGAACAGCACCTCCAGTTGCTGCTTCTGCGCGGTGAGCGCCTGGTCGGTGCTCGCGGCGTTTTGTTCGAGGCTGGCCAGTTCGGCCTGGCCCTGATTCAGTCGATTGCCGATCAGCATCAACTGTTGCAGCCGGTCGCGATAGGCATTCCAGGCATCGCTCAGCGGTGCCAGATGCGTGCTTTGCTCAAGCCCGGTGGCGATGCGCTGCAAGTCCCCGGCGCCTCGGGCTTGCTGATCGAGCAAGGTCTGAATCGTGCCCTGACCCTGGGTGCAGGCCTGTTGCGCCTGTTGCCTGGCTTCGGCGCTGAGGGCGGTGTCCTTGGCCAGGCGGGCGAGGGTGCTTTGGGCTTCAAAGGCCTGACGCAGCAATGGCGCGCTGTCGGCTTGTCGCTGTTGGGTTTCGCTCAAGGCGATCCGGGCGCTGCTCAGCTGGTGCTCAAGCAGCGTCTGGCGCTCACCGAGTTCGCCATGTTGCTGCGTCTGCAAGGCAATTTGCGTCGCCAAGGGTGTCAGCAGCGCGTCAACCTCGGCTTTACGGGCGAACTGGTGCCGTTGCGGGGCCAGCTGTTCGAGACGGGTGAGCCTCAACCGCTCGCTGGCCAAGGCCTCCCAGTGGGTCTGCGCCGATTGCAGTTGTTCGCTGGCGGCCAGATGCTCGTCCTGCAATCGACGCAGGTCCTTGAGCCAGGTGTCCTGCAGTTCAAGCTGCTTGAGTTGTGCCTGTTGGGTCTTGAGTTGTTGCTGCGCCTGGCTGAAGCGCTCATCCAGTTCCGCGCGGGCTTCGGGTGACAGCGGCGTTACCCCGCTGGCCTGATCCTGCAGCAGCTTGTGCGTCTCGCGGGCCTCCTTGGTCTTGTCGAAGGCCCGACGACCGAGGCGAGTGTAGAGCGCGGTGTCGGTGAGTTTTTCCAGCAGTTCGCTGCGGTCGTTGTCGTCGGCCTTGAGGAACGCGCTGAACTCGCTTTGCGCCAACATCACCGCGCGGGTGAATTGTTCGAAATTCAGCCCCAGCGCGGCTTCGAGCTGAGTCTTGTATTCGCCTTTCTGGCTGGCGAGCAATTGATCCTGATCGATGTCACGCAAGCTCTGGCGGCTGGCCTGCAGCTTGCCAGCGGCCTTGTCCCGGGCGCGATTGGCCTCCCAGCGGGCGCGGTAGCGGCGGCCGTCGACGCCGACGAAATCCACTTCCGCATAGCCTTCACCCGTGCCGCGACGTAGCAGGGTGCGTGGGTCGCCAGTAGCGATTTCGCCGTCGGCGTCCGGCACCTTGGCGTCGCGCCCGGTGTTGTTCAGGCGCGGTACGGCGCCAAACAGCGCCAGGCACAGGGCATCGAGCAAGGTGCTTTTACCCGCGCCGGTGGGGCCGGTGATGGCGAACAGTCCGGCACTGGCCAGGGGTTCGGCAGTGAAGTCGATTTCAAATGGCCCGGCCAGGGAGGCGAGGTTTTTCAGGCGGATCGCGAGGATTTTCATGGTTGTTCGCTCTCCATCTGCACGTCCTGCAACAGCTCGGCAAAGTCCTTGAGGGTCTGCTCGTCGACCTCGCTGCCGTAGTTGTCCTGCCAGGCGCGGCTGAACAGTTCCTGAGGCGTGAGTTGGTCCAGTTCGATCAGCGTGCTGCCTTCGTCGGCACCGTCACGGCCGCCGTTGCCGGCGTACTCGGCGGCGATGCGCACCAGGCGCACGGCCTTGCCTTGCAGGGCGGTTTCCACTTGATTGCGCAGGTCGGGCTGCGGTTCATCGAGGCGCACCCGCACCTCCAGCCATGGCTGGCGCTGGATGTCCGCCAACAGGTCGATGTTCGGCAGGTCCGCCAGTTGCAGCAGAATCTCGCTCAATGGCGCCGGGCCGATGCGTTGCAGGTTGACCGCGCGGGGGATCAGTTTCGGCTCGACGCTGAGCAGGGTTTCGCCATCGAGTTTGATGTCGAGGATCTGGTGCTGATAGCTGATCTCGGAGAACGACAACGGAATCGGCGAGCCGCTGTAGCGGATGCGCTCCTCGCCGTTGACCTTCTGCGGCTTGTGCAAGTGACCGAGGGCCACATAACTGATGCTCGGCCCGAACAGGCTGGCGGGCAGGGCTTCGGCATTGCCGATGATCAGGCTGCGCTCCGAGTCTTCCGACACAGAACCACCCGCCATGTGTGCGTGGCTGATGGCGATCAGCGCCTGGCCTTTCTTGCGCTTTGCGTTCGCCGCCTCGATCAGCCATTCATGGACCTGGCCAATGCCACGCAGGTAGTTGTCGCCCAGATGCGCGCCGGTGACTTCGGCAGGGCGCAGGAACGGCAGCGCCAGGCACCAGGCGACGGTTTTGCCTTTGGCATCCGGCAGCGGCAACAGCAAGCGCTCGGCATCCAGTTGCCCGTCATCCAGCCACAGCACACGACCGAGCGCGTGAGTGCGCAAGCGGCGCATCAACGGCGCGGGCAGTTCGATCCGCGAGCCGGAATCGTGGTTGCCGGCAATCATCACGATGGTCAGCAACGGCTGCTGTTCGTGGGCGCTGACGATGAAGTCGTAGAGACGCTCCTGGGCTTTGACCGGCGGATTGACCGTGTCGAAGATATCGCCGGCGATCAACAGCACATCCGGCTGGTCGAGCTTCAATTGACGCAACAGCCACTCGAGAAAACAGCCGTGTTCGAAATCGCGATCCTGGCCGTGCAGGTTCTGCCCGAGGTGCCAGTCGGAGGTGTGAAACAAGCGCAAGGCGAACTCCGCTACAAAATAGGTAATGGCCGCGTGAAAAATGAAGGCGGCGAAAGGGGGAAGAGTTTACTGGTAAACCGGTCGGGAGTGGTTGCACACCAAACTTCTTATGGCAGGGAGTTCTGTGGCGAGTACGGCTGCCTGTGGCGAGGGGGCTTGCCTGTGGCGAGGGGGCTTGCCCCCGTTGGGCTGCGGAGCGGCCCCAGGTTTTTCCTGGTACACCGAGCCGCCCGGATTTACGGCCGCTTCGCGCCCGAACGGGGGCAAGCCCCCTCGCCACAAATGCATCTTTGTCGCCAGGCCGCTGTTTACTTGGGATAAAGCGGCGGCAACCCACTGTCACCGGCAGGGTCCTGAACCCGTTCGGCCATCGGGATCGCCTTGATCGCCCGCCACAGTTCGTCACCTTGCCAGTACTGGCCGGTTTCGCTGTACAGCGCGCCGTTCAGGCCGTCGAGGGCGTCGGACAGAGGTACGAAGCGGGCGGCCATGTCGGCCAGGGTTTCCGGCTGCTGGCGGGCCCAGGCGTCGAGAGCCTGGCGGGTGGCGTGGGAGTCGTTGGCCTGGCAGGCGCGCTTGAGGTCGTCGAGCACGGTGCGCGGGCTCGGGCCGGTTTGCGCGACACGCGCCACCGCCGGTTGCCAGCGGGCACGCCACCAGAGGCCAAAGCCGAGCAGGGTGGTGCAGGCCAGGATCAAGGTACTGAGCTTCCAGCGCCAGAGTGCTTCGCTGTCGACGCTGGCATCGACCGGTGAGGCGCCGGCCGGGGTGTCGGCCAGCAGGCTCGGATTGGCCACCACGTGCAGCGTGCGAGCAGGCAGGCTGCTGTGTTCCAGATGATCTTCGAAGGTGTTCCACCAGACCACGTCGACGGTGGGCAGCTCGATGGCGCCGGTCCTTGTCGGCACCAGGGCCTCGCGGTCTTCACGACTGCCGACCAGGCCGCGTTCGCTGTTCTGGTTGCCGAGCACCGGTTGATCCGGGTAGCGGCGCAGGCCGCCGACGTCGGTGCCGGGCAGCGGTGGCAGTTGGGTGCTGGACAAGCCTTCGGCCTTCACCGTCAGGCTGCGGGTCAGCGAATCGCCGACCTGAGTGTGATCCGGCTCCGGGTTCCAGATTTCGCTCAGGGTCAGGCTGCGGGCAGGCAGCCAGGGCGCGTCGACCGGATAGGTGAGGGGTTTGGCCTTGACCGTCAACAGCAGTTCGGCCGAGGTGACGCGCATCAGCTTGCCGGCTTTTGGCCCCTGGGCTGCGTCCTGTACCGGTTGTGGGTCGACCAGCGCGGCGTTGAAAACCTGTGCCGGAATGATCAGTTCGCCGCTGTGTTGCGGGTAGATCGCGTAGCGCATTTCGATCACGCCATGGCGCAGGCCGTCGATGTCCTTTTCGTAGGTGCGTGAGTCGCCCAATTGTTCGATGCGTGCGTCAGGTATCTGCAAGGGTGGCAGGCTGCTGTCGTCGTACAGCGACACCGAATGGTAGATGCGCAGGGTCAGGACTGCCTGGGCCTGCACGTACACGCTGGTTTGATCGAGGCTGGCATCGATGAACACCGCGGCCCGCTGGTTCGGGTTGTCCGGTGTTGCGCTCTCGACCACTTGCAGGGTGATCGGCTGGCTCTGCAGTTCCCCCAGTTGCAATGACGGAATCACCACGCTGCCGTTTTGCCGGGGCAGGAGGGTGACGATCCAGCGGGTGGTGGCCTGGTTTTCTCCGCTAAGGGTGTTCAGCTGGTTGACCTGGCGTGTGCCGCGCACTTCGAACAACGGCTCCAGCGCCGCCAGGTCCGGTTTGCCGAACTGAGTGACATCGCTGGATTCCAGGGTCAGCTCGACCGTCTCGCCTGAGCTCAGGCGACTGCGATCAACACTGGCGACCAGTTCTGCTGCCTGTGCCTGAACGGTGCAGAACAACAGGCCATGCAGCAGCGCGAGCAATAAAACGGTGAAGCGGGTCATCGAGTTTCTTCCTGATCCTGATGTTGTTGCTGTTCGTACCAGAATTTGCGCCTGAGCAGTTCACCGGGGTCATCCGGGATCTGTCGCAGCCATTGCTCCAGTGCCTGGCGCTGCTCACCTTCGATGCTGTCGGTGGCCGGGCGCAAGGGCGGTGTGGTGTGTTGTTCGTCACCCAGTTCGCTGCCCGGAACCTCGTTGCCCCCCGGTTTCGGCGGTGTGGTGGGTGGTTGTTCCTCACCCGGGCGGGCCGGTTGCCCCTCGGTTTTCGGTTCGCCGCTGCTCGAGGGTTGAGCGGCGACACCGGGCGGTGGCTCCGGCGATTCGGCTTCGGGCCGGGCGTTGCTGGCGGCGTCTGGCTCAGGAGGAGTATTTTTCTCCTTGAGCAGGCGTTCGACCAGCGCCTTGTTGGTCAGTGCCGGACGCAAATCCGGTTGACGTTCCAGTGCCTGTTCGTAAGCGTCCAGGGCTGCCTCCAGCTCACCGCTTTTGGCCAGGGCATTGCCTCGATTGTAGTGGGCGTGGGCATCGTCGCCTTCGGCAAACCGCTCGGCGGCGCCTGCGTAGTCGCCGGCCTCATAGAGCGCCACGCCTTGCCACTGATGGCTTTCGAAGCGTCGGGAGGCCTCGGCGGGGCGCTTCTGCTTGAGTAAATGCAAGCCTTGTTGATCTGGTCGCAGCCAAAGGTCCGCGAGGTCGAAGGCGTAGCTCGGTTGAGGCAGCGCCAATAGCAGCGGCAGGCACAGCAGCCAACCGCGACGCCCCGCGCAGGCCGCGAGCAGCAGCAGTGGCAGCAGCAGCCAGTACCCCTGATCGGCCCAAGTGTCCAGGCGCAAGGTCTGACCGTCGTTGCGCAAGTGGCGTGGACCGTCGAGCAGGCCAAGGGCGTGCAGGTCGCTATCGTCCAGGCGCGCCTGGCGATAGCGGCCATCCAGGTCGTTGGCAAAATTTTTCAAGCCGGGCTCGTCCAGGCGCGGCACAAGAATGGCGCCTTGTTCATCCTTGAGGAAGCTGCCGTCTTCCTGGGTGATCGGCGAGCCTTCGGCGGTGCCGATGCCGAGCATCAAAAATTGAGTCGATTTGCCGTTCAGCGCTCGACGGATGCCCAGTCGCTCCTGGTCGGTCAGGGACGATCCAATCAGCAGGATCCGGCCATCGCCCAAAGCAGCCTGTTCGAGCAACGCCAGGGCCTTGAGCACCGCCAGATCGGCGCGATGACCGGCCGCTGGCATCAACGACGGTTTCAGTGCATCCAACAGATTGCGGCTGGTGGAAAGATCATCTGACAGCGGCACCAGTGTGTGGGCACTGCCGGCGTAGACGACGATGGCGGTTTGCGCGTCGCTGCGAATCTGCAGCAGATCAAGCACCTTGCGTCGTGCCTGTTCGAGTCGGTTGGGTGTGACGTCGGTGGCGAGCATTTCCGGGGTCAGCTCGAGAATCACCACCAGCGGATCGGCAGGCTTTTGACTGGTCTGCTCGACACGCTGCCAGCCCGGACCCAGCAGGGCGAGCACGGTCAACAGCCACGCGAGACCGAGGGCGATCCAGGGCAATTTACTGTCACGTCCACTGCCACCGCTGAGCAATGTCGTGTGAAACGCCGCAGGCAGGATCATTTGCCAGCGCCCGGCGCGCTTCTTGCGGTGCCAGAGTTGCCAGAGCAACCAGCCAAGCACCGGCAGTAACAGCAGCCACCAGGGGCGGAACCAGTACGGCCACAGCGCACTCATCGGCGCCTCCGCAGGCGCAGGCGTTTGAGACGCTGGCGCCAGTCAGGCAGCAATTGCGTTTGCAAAAACAGATCCCTGGTAAACAGGCGTTGCACGGGGTTGTCCGGCCAGAGTACGGGGGCCAGCAGCAGCATGCTCAACCACAGCGCCAGGGCCAGCGGCCAGTGATACAGCGCTTGGGCCGGGCGGGCCTGGGTCGGTTGCTGGGCCACGGGCTCCAGTTGGTCAAGGGTGTCCTTGATTGATTGCAGTTCCTTGCCATCGTGGGCGCGGAAGTACTGGCCGCCGGTGACTTCGGCGATGGCCTTGAGGGACGGCTCGTCGAGGTCCAGGCTCGGGTTCACGCCGAGGAAACCCACGGAACCGCTTTGCTCTGGATCGGCGCCAATGCCGATCGGATAGATTTTCACGCCTTCCTTGGCCGCCAGCCGGGCGGCGGTGAACGGGTCGATTTCACCGCCATTGTTGGCGCCGTCGGTGACCAGAATCAGCACGCGACTTGTTGCCGGACGCGAGCGCAGGCGCTTGAGGGCCAGGCCGATAGCATCGCCGATGGCGGTGTTTTTGCCGGCAATGCCGATGCGCGCTTCATCGAGCCAGACGCGCACGGTGTGGCGGTCGAAGGTCAGCGGCGCCTGCAGGTAGGCCTGGCTACCGAACAGGATCAGGCCGACCCGGTCACCTTCGCGGCTTTCGAGGAAATCGCCGAGCAGGTGCTGGACCAACGCCAGTCGGCTCACTTCTTCGTCCTGCCACTGCATGTCAGGGAAGTCCATGGAGCCGGAAACGTCCACCGCCACCAGCAAGTCACGGCCACTGGCGGCAATCGGCAAGGGTTCGCCGAGCCATTGCGGGCGTGCCGCCGCAACCAGCAGCAACAGCCACAGCACTATGAACGGTGCCTGCTGGCGCCATGCTGGCAGGTTGGCCCGGGCGCGACGCCCGGCGAGGCCTTCCAGGTCGCTGAGGAAACTGACCTTGAGCGCCGGTTCGCCACTGTCGGCCACCGGCAAGACGATGCGCATCAGCCACGGCAGCGGCAGAAGGGCAAAAATCCACGGCCAGGCGAACTCAAACATGCTTGCGAATCCATGTGTCGACGGCCTGGGTCAGGCCAGCGATGGCCTTGTCGTCGAGTTTGCATTCGGGTTTGTAGGCGCCTTCGACCAGCACCATCCAGCGAGTCAGGCCAGCGGCCGGGCAGCGATTGTCGAGGAACGCCAGCCATTTTCGCCCGTTGAGGGTGTGGCTCTGGCTGTAGGGGTAGTGGTTGCGGCACAGGCGTTTGAGCAAACCGTTGAGTTGCTGCAGCCAGGCACCGGCCGGCGCACCGTCGTAGGGTTTGGGCATCAAGGCCAGCTCCGCCAGGGCGGCAAGACGCACCGGGTCAAGCGGCTGTTCTGCACGCACCACGGGGCGCCTGTCCGGAATAAAACGACGTAGCTTCCACAGGCCCAAACCGATCAGCGGCACCAACAGAAGCAACAACCACCAACCCGGTGCCGGAGGCCAGAATTCCACCGGTGGCGGGGATATCAGTGGTTGCAGTTGATCAAGGCTGCTCATCGACCTTTCCCTGGTTTCTGTGGGTTCAGGTATTCGCGCAATTGCTCGACCATCTCGCTCTGAGTGCTCAACGGCATCATCAGCACCCGCAGTTTTTGCGCGAGCAGCTCCCAGCGCGCGATACGCACTTCAGCCTGGGCCCGGTAAGCCTGGCGCAGGTCGAAATTCAGCGTATCGAGTTCCAATTGCGCTCCGCGCTCGGCGAAACGTAAAAGGCCGGCGGCGGGCAGGGCATGATCCAGCGGATCGGACACCGGCAGCAGCAACAGATCGCAATGACGCGATAACAGGCTCAGCTGTTGCTCGGCGCTTTCCGATAGCGCGCGTTCGTCGCAAATCACAATGACAAGGCTGCCCGGACGTGACACCTCACGCGCTCGGCGCAAGGCAATGCCAAAGGCGTCGCGGTCCGGCTCGCCCTCGGTGGTCAGCGACCGGTTGACCCGCACCAGCCGGTTGAGCAACTGCAGCAGGCTTTGCTTGCTGCGCCGAGGCTTGATTTCATAGTGCTCATTGTCGCCATACACCAGCCCGCCGACCCGGTCGTTGTGGCCCAGGGCTGCCCAACCGATCAGGCTCGCGGCCTGGGCGGCGAGCACCGACTTGAACATCAGGCCCGACCCGAAAAACAGCCGGTGGCTTTGTTCGACCATGATGAAAATCGGTCGCTCACGTTCTTCGTGGAACAGTTTGGTGTGAGGCTCCTGGGTGCGCGCGGTCACACGCCAGTCAATGGTGCGCACATCGTCGCCGGCCTGATAGACCCGCACCTGATCGAAGTCGACGCCACGCCCGCGCAATTTGGAATGGTGCAGGCCGATCAGCGGGCTGCGTTGGCCAGGCGTGGAAAACAGCTGCACTTCGCGCACGCGATGGCGCATCTCGATCAGGTCGGCGAGGCTGACACGGATGCCCGGCTCGGGCGGCAGGCTGGCGTTCATCGGGGTCAAGCGACGGCTACGACGTCGAGAATCCGCTGGACCACACGGTCCTGATCGATGCCAGCGGCTTCGGCTTCAAAGGAAAGAATGATGCGATGGCGCAGCACGTCGAACAGCACGGCCTGGATGTCTTCCGGGCTGACGAAATCACGCCCGGCCAGCCAGGCGTGGGCGCGGGCGCAGCGGTCCAGGGCAATCGAACCTCGGGGACTGGCGCCGTAGGCGATCCACTCGGCCATCTCCGGGTCGAATTTGGCCGGGGTGCGGGTGGCCATGACCAGTTGTACCAGGTACTCCTCCACGGCGTCGGCCATGTACAGACCGAGGATTTCCTTGCGTGCGACAAAAATCGTCTGTTGAGTAACCCGACGCTCAGGCTTCGCTTCGCCGTTCAGGGCTTCTCCACGGGCTTGCTGCAGAATCCGGCGCTCGACAGTGGCATCGGGAAAGCCGATTTTCACGTGCATCAGGAACCGGTCAAGTTGGGCTTCCGGCAACGGGTAGGTGCCTTCCTGCTCGATCGGGTTCTGCGTGGCCATCACCAGGAACAGCGGCGACAGCTCGTAGGTGCTGCGCCCGACACTGACTTGCCGCTCGCCCATGGCTTCGAGCAAGGCCGACTGGACCTTGGCCGGGGCGCGGTTGATTTCGTCCGCCAATACCAGGTTGTGGAAGATCGGGCCTTGCTGGAACACGAAGCTGCCGGTTTCCGGGCGGTAGATTTCCGTACCGGTAATGTCGGCCGGCAACAGGTCAGGAGTGAACTGGATGCGGTGGAACTGCGCTTCGATGCCTTCGGCAAGTTCTTTGATGGCTTTGGTCTTGGCCAGGCCAGGAGCACCCTCGACCAGCATATGGCCGTCGGCGAGCAGGGCGATGAGCAATCGCTCGATGAGTTTTTCCTGGCCGAGAATCTGCGTTGAAAGAAAGGTTCGCAGCGCTAGCAGCGCTTCACGATGTTCCATCGATGACTGTTCCTGCAAAAGGGTGGCCGAGGACGTTCGAAATGCGCCAGGGCTGGGGGCGTTACTTTAATCCATCGCGGGGGGTGGCGACTAACGGCATTTTGCGCAAAGTGCGGGAAAAGATGGGTGAAATTGTTGGAGGTTCGTTCCATTTCAGTATTGTGGCGGGCTTACTGACGCCATCGCGAGCAAGCTCGCTCCCACAGGGGACCACGCCGTCACTGAGGCATGCAATCAAATGTGGGAGCGAGCTTGCTCGCGATGAGGTCGGAACAGGCGCTGATATTCAGAGCTGGCTAATGAAGGTGCCAGTGCCTTCAAGAATGTTCTTCAAGGTCAGCTCAACTTCATCCATATCCACCATGTCGGCATCAAAGGTGATTTCCAGTACATCGTCGCCGTTGAGCGCATCGGCATCAGCCGCGGCAATTTCGATCTTCAGCAGGGAAGGGCTCAGGGTGACTTTCACGCCGTTCAGGGTCGAAGGCTCGCCGTCCAGAGTGATTTCCAGCTCGTCTTCATCCGGGTAGCGGCTCATCAGGAACATTTCGCCCTGGTCGCTGTGGCAGCAGAGCATGGCCATGTTGTCTTCTTCGTCGTCGCAAGGGTTGACGATCAAGAGGGCAGTTTTCATTTTCATGGGAAATTCCTGGTTCGACGAGCGTGGTAAACGCAATAACGGGCGATTCTGCCAGCCCGCGCACATTTCTGCTTGTCCGAGTGTCAATGACCGGGTCGTGGACGGCCAGAGTGTTACTGGTCATTTCTGGTACGCATGTCCCGTAAAACCGGACAGAAAACCGTCATTTTCCTGTGCGAATGCTAGTGTTGTTCGATGCGCATGCGTTGAGCAGCGTACCGTTGACCGAATATGTCGCAGCACCGCAAGCACGGGCCTTGCCGCACTCGTTAAGCTGCGCAACGGATGAGCACCCGTAAAGACATTGCGCTGCACGCAGTCCAGTCGTTTTTGCAGATGCCCATTCACGGAAGGTGAATGTGACCTGAGTGTCTCGTCCAGCTTCACCCACCTGTCACCCTGTTTCCTCTGCCCGAGAATCAGGAACCGGGTGACGGACCACCCCGAAAGGGGTTTTGCACGCGACGCTTTCATCAATAACAAGCCCAAGCGGAGTACCACAGATGGCGTTCTTCACCGCAGCCAGCAAAGCCGACTTCCAGCACCAACTGCAAGCGGCACTGGCGCAGCACATCAGTGAACAGGCACTGCCACAAGTGGCGCTGTTTTCTGAACAATTCTTCGGCATCATTTCCCTTGACGAGCTGACCCAGCGTCGGTTGTCCGACCTTGCTGGCTGCACCCTTTCTGCATGGCGCATGCTTGAGCGCTTTGATCACGCGCAGCCGCAAGTGCGCGTCTACAACCCTGATTACGAACGCCACGGCTGGCAGTCGACCCATACCGCGGTCGAAGTGCTGCACCACGACCTGCCTTTCCTGGTGGACTCGGTGCGTACCGAGCTGAACCGCCGCGGCTACAGCATCCATACCCTGCAAACCACCGTGCTGAGCGTGCGTCGTGGCAGCAAGGGCGAGTTGCTGGAAATCCTGCCTAAAGGCACCCAGGGCGACGACATTCAGCAAGAGTCGCTGATGTACCTGGAGATCGACCGCTGCGCCAACACCGCCGAGCTCAATGTGCTGAGCAAGGAGCTGGAGCAGGTGCTCGGTGAAGTCCGCGTGGCCGTCGGCGATTTCGAGCCGATGAAGGCCAAGGTCCAGGACATCCTGACCAAGCTGGACAACAGCCAGTTCGCCGTCGATGGCGACGAGAAGAATGAAATCAAGAGCTTCCTGGAATGGCTGGTGGGCAACCACTTCACCTTCCTCGGCTACGAAGAGTTCGTGGTCAGCGACGAAGCTGATGGCGGCCATATCGTCTATGACAAGGACTCCTTCCTCGGCCTGACCAAGCTGCTGCGTGCTGGCCTGACCTACGATGACCTGCGCATCGAAGACTACGCCGTGAACTACCTGCGCGAACCGACCCTGCTGTCGTTCGCCAAGGCCGCGCACCCAAGCCGTGTACACCGTCCGGCTTACCCGGACTACGTGTCGATCCGCGAAATCGACGCCGACGGCAAGGTCATCAAGGAATGCCGTTTCATGGGCCTGTACACCTCGTCGGTGTATGGCGAGAGCGTGCGGGTGATCCCGTACATCCGCCGCAAGGTCGAGGAAATCGAACGCCGTTCCGGCTTCCAGGCCAAGGCTCACCTGGGCAAGGAACTGGCGCAGGTGCTCGAAGTGCTGCCGCGCGACGATCTGTTCCAGACCCCGGTGGACGAGCTGTTCAGCACCGTGATGTCGATCGTGCAGATCCAGGAACGCAACAAGATTCGCGTGTTCCTGCGCAAAGACCCGTACGGCCGTTTCTGCTACTGCCTGGCTTACGTGCCGCGTGACATCTATTCCACCGAAGTGCGCCAGAAGATCCAGCAGGTGCTGATGGATCGCCTGAAAGCCTCGGACTGCGAGTTCTGGACCTTCTTCTCCGAGTCCGTGCTGGCCCGTGTACAGTTGATTCTGCGCGTCGACCCGAAAAACCGCCTCGATATCGACCCGCTGCTGCTGGAAAAAGAAGTGGTGCAGGCCTGCCGCAGCTGGCAGGACGACTACGCCGCCCTGACCGTTGAAAGCTTCGGTGAAGCCCATGGCACCAACGTGCTGGCCGACTTCCCGAAAGGCTTCCCGGCTGGTTACCGCGAGCGTTTCGCAGCCCACTCGGCTGTGGTCGATATGCAGCACCTGCTGAGCCTCAACGAAAAAAATCCGCTGGTGATGAGCTTCTACCAGCCGCTGGGTCAGGTTTCCGGCCAGCGCATGCTGCACTGCAAGCTGTACCACGCCGATACCCCGCTGGCACTGTCCGACGTGCTGCCGATCCTGGAAAACCTCGGCCTGCGCGTGCTGGGTGAGTTCCCGTATCGCCTGCGCCACAACAGTGGCCGCGAGTTCTGGATTCACGATTTCGCGTTCACCGCCGCCGAAGGCCTGGAACTCGACATCCAGCAGTTGAACGACACGCTGCAGGACGCATTCGTCCACATCGTGCGTGGCGATGCCGAGAACGACGGGTTCAACCGTCTGGTACTGACCGCCGGCCTGCCATGGCGCGACGTGGCGCTGCTGCGTGCCTACGCCCGCTACATGAAGCAGATTCGTCTGGGCTTCGACCTGGGCTATATCGCCAGCACCCTGAACAACCACACCGACATCGCTCACGAGCTGACCCGGTTGTTCAAGACCCGTTTCTACCTGGCGCGCAAGCTGACCGGCGAAGATCTGGGAGACAAGCAGCAACGCCTGGAACACGCGATCCTCAGCGCCCTGGACGACGTTCAGGTACTGAACGAAGACCGCATCCTGCGTCGCTACCTGGACCTGATCAAGGCCACCCTGCGCACCAACTTCTACCAGACTGACGCCAACGGCCATAACAAGTCGTACTTCAGCTTCAAGTTCAACCCGCACTTGATTCCCGAACTGCCCAAGCCTGTACCGAAGTTCGAAATCTTCGTTTACTCGCCGCGCGTCGAAGGCGTGCACCTGCGCTTCGGCAACGTGGCCCGTGGTGGCCTGCGCTGGTCCGACCGTGAAGAAGACTTCCGTACCGAAGTCCTGGGCCTGGTAAAAGCCCAGCAAGTGAAGAACTCGGTGATCGTGCCGGTGGGTGCGAAGGGCGGCTTCCTGCCGCGTCGCCTGCCACTGGGCGGCAGCCGTGACGAGATCGCGGCCGAGGGCATCGCCTGCTACCGCATCTTCATTTCGGGCCTGCTGGACATCACCGACAACCTGAAGGACGGCGCCCTGGTGCCGCCGGCCAACGTCGTGCGTCATGACGACGATGACCCGTACCTGGTCGTAGCGGCGGACAAGGGCACTGCGACCTTCTCCGACATCGCCAACGGCATCGCCATCGACTACGGTTTCTGGCTGGGTGACGCGTTTGCGTCCGGTGGTTCGGCCGGTTACGACCACAAGAAAATGGGCATCACCGCCAAGGGCGCGTGGGTCGGCGTACAGCGCCACTTCCGCGAGCGCGGCATCAATGTCCAGGAAGACAGCATCACCGTGGTCGGTGTCGGCGACATGGCCGGTGACGTGTTCGGTAACGGCTTGCTGATGTCCGACAAGCTGCAACTGGTCGCAGCGTTCAACCACCTGCACATTTTCATCGATCCGAACCCTGAGCCGGCGTCGAGCTTCGCCGAGCGTCAGCGTCTGTTCGACCTGCCACGTTCGGCCTGGTCGGACTACGACACCAGCCTCATGTCCGAAGGCGGCGGCATCTTCTCCCGTAGCGCGAAGAGCATTGCGATTTCCCCGCAAATGCAGGAACGCTTCGATATCCAGGCCGACAAGCTGACCCCGACCGAACTGCTCAACGCCTTGCTCAAGGCACCGGTGGATCTGTTGTGGAACGGCGGTATCGGTACTTACGTGAAGGCCAGCAGCGAAAGCCACGCCGATGTCGGCGACAAGGCCAACGATGCACTGCGGGTGAACGGCAACGAACTGCGCTGCAAAGTCGTGGGCGAGGGCGGTAACCTGGGCATGACCCAACTGGGTCGCGTCGAGTTCGGCCTCAATGGCGGCGGTTCCAACACCGACTTCATCGACAACGCCGGTGGTGTGGACTGCTCCGACCACGAAGTGAACATCAAGATCCTGCTCAACGAAGTGGTTCAGGCCGGCGACATGACCGACAAGCAACGTAATGAGTTGCTGGCGAGCATGACCGACGAAGTCGGTGGTCTGGTGCTGGGTAACAACTACAAGCAGACTCAGGCCCTGTCGTTGGCAGCCCGCCGTGCATTGCCGCGGATTGCCGAATACAAGCGCCTGATGAACGACCTGGAAGGTCGCGGCAAGCTGGATCGCGCCATCGAGTTCCTGCCGGCCGAAGAAGCGATCAACGAGCGCATCGCCGAAGGTCATGGCCTGACCCGTGCCGAGCTGTCGGTGCTGATCTCGTACAGCAAGATCGACCTCAAGGAGCAGTTGCTGGGCTCCCTGGTGCCGGACGACGACTACCTGACCCGCGACATGGAAACCGCTTTCCCGCCAACACTGGTGAGCAAGTTCTCCGCGGCGATGCGTCGTCACCGTCTGAAGCGCGAAATCGTCAGCACCCAGATCGCCAACGATCTGGTCAACCACATGGGTATCACCTTCGTTCAACGACTCAAAGAGTCGACCGGCATGAGCCCGGCGAACGTGGCCGGTGCTTATGTGATCGTGCGTGACATTTTCCACCTCCCGCACTGGTTCCGTCAGATTGAAAACCTGGACTACAAGGTTTCCGCTGACGTACAACTGGAACTGATGGACGAGCTGATGCGCCTGGGCCGTCGCGCCACGCGCTGGTTCCTGCGTGCCCGTCGCAACGAGCAGAACGCTGCCCGTGACGTCGCGCACTTCGGTCCGCATCTGGCGGCGTTGGGCCTCAAACTCGACGAATTGCTCAGTGGCGAGATCCGCGAAACCTGGCAGACCCGTTATCAGGCGTACGTCGAAGCCGGTGTGCCGGAGTTGCTGGCGCGCATGGTGGCTGGCACCACGCACCTGTATACGCTGCTGCCGATCATCGAGGCTTCCGACGTGACTGGCCAGGATCCTGCCGACGTGGCCAAGGCCTACTTCGCCGTGGGCAGTGCACTGGACATCACCTGGTACCTGCAACAGATCAGCGCTCTGCCGGTTGAAAACAACTGGCAGGCCCTGGCCCGTGAAGCGTTCCGTGATGATGTCGACTGGCAGCAACGTGCGATCACCATCTCGGTCCTGCAACAGGGCGACGGTTCCCAGGAGGTGGAAACACGCCTGGACCTGTGGATGCAGCAGCATGAAGGCATGATCGAACGCTGGCGTGCCATGCTGGTGGAAATCCGTGCCGCCAGCGGCACCGACTACGCCATGTACGCGGTGGCCAACCGTGAACTGCTGGACCTGGCGTTGAGTGGGCAAGCGGTAGTGCCTGCCGCCGTCGCCGCCGCCGAGCTGGAACCGGCTGCCTGATCAGGCGTTGAATGAAAAAGCCCCGCATCGAGAGATGCGGGGCTTTTTTCATTCAAGGGGCAAGCCAATACGCCGGCCCATGTTTGGAACTCAGCTGTAGGGTGTAGAGCTTGCGGGCGAAGAGACCTGCCTTTCCAGAATTTCCAGCTCGAACGTGGCAATGTCGCCGGACTTGTCGGTGAAGCACCTGCTGTACGCCGGATCACGCCAGATTTCTTTTTTGATAATGGCGGCGTTGCGTGCTTTCAAGTGAACGGTGGCTGTGTCACCGCTCAAATCATCAAGCGTGATGATTTGCTGATTGCTGTCCAGCAAATTGAAGGAGGTGGTATCACCGCCGGCGGCCGGGAAGGCGCCCAGGACGCCATGTTCGTTCTTGCTAAAATATTTTTGATAGTAGGCTTCGCTCAAAATCTGCATGTTGTAGTAGTCGTCATAACACCAGAAGTGGATGACCATGGCCGGCCTTTTTCTGCCACCTACAGGGAGCAGTTCTCGGCTTGCAGGTTCATAGGCTTCGAAGGTAGACACTATATTTGGCGGGATCGGCGATTTGAGTCTCTGAGGTTCAAAATGCCTCGAGCTCAATATCTGGTCAAAAAATGTCATGTTTACTCCATTGCACTTGATGCGGGCAATGAAGGATCTTTCCTGGTCTTTAGTCATTGAGACTTCCCTGTCTGTAGAAAATGGTTGGTCGCGCTTTAACGCGGATCTAAAGATAGCGCTAATCTAAAGTCATGGTTTTGATTAATTGTGAGCAAACCCTTCCTGTCCTGGTCAGGGTTTACTCACATTATCTGCCTTAGTCTTAATACAATTTCCGCTCTGAGGTCTGGTGGATCATCGAGACGTTACTTGTCGGGCTGGTCAATAAATTACTGAGCGACTGGTCAAATTTCTGCAATGCCCTTACTTGCACGTTTTGTTGCTCGTTAATATCGGCAACAATCTCTTCACTGCGTTTATAGTCCGCCCATACCGGGCTGAGCGCTCTGGCGTCATAACCTTGTGCGGTGCCAATGTAGTTGAAGTGGCTGTCATAGAAATCGGCACTGACTTTGGACTCGACGTCCGAACTGCGCGAGGTGATCAATTGGCTGCGGCTGTCGACAATGGCTACCACATCCGGTTTCGCCGCCTTGAGGCTCTGCATGTCCGGGTACACGGTGACCGATCCGAATTGCCGTTGAAGCGAGGCCTTGACCCAATCCACCGCAAGGTCGGGTTTGGAGGTGGCGACGTAGGCGTCGTGGATCTCCCGTACCAGCAGGCTCTGGCCGAAACCCGTGCCGGCATTGGCCTGGTAATCCTGTAGATAGGCACGGTTAGCCTGGGTGTTTTGGCTGTACACCACACCCAAGGCCACATTGCTGCCGTTGGGAATACGAGTCGCGTTGCTGCGGCCGACCGGTTCGGTGAACACACTTTCCAGCGAAGGCCCCGCAGAGGGTGCGGTGGGAACCGAGCAGCCAGCCAAAAGCGCAGCTGATAGGGTAAGCGTACTGACAAATGCAAGTTTCATTGTGTTACTCCAGTGAAACAACATCAGTAAGGAAGTTGAAACTGCCGGAATTGATCGGCAGTTGCTCCAGACTAAAACGGGAAGCGCAGAATGAAATAGCCGATTGCGTGGATATCAGTCGACCTATAGTTTTGTTTGATTTAAATAAGTCGGGTTAATTGCCCCGGGAAATAAAAACGCCCGAATAGCAAATTTGGGCGTGTTTGTTTATGGCTATTCGATCAGCGATCAGTTTTTCAGGGGGACCAGCACCTGTTCGTCCGGCGACAACACCATGAACACCAGCAACTTGGCAGGCTCGGTAACGCTGGCGTTTTTCGATACCAGATGCTCGGAGCCGGCTGCTTCGTACCAGTATTCGCCCGCCTTGTACGTCACGGCTTTCTCGCCTTTCACGTGAGAGGTGACAGACCCTGAAAGGACGTAGGCCATGGCTGTACCGTCGTGCTTGTGGGCAATGGACGATTGGCCGGGCTTGTAGTCGACTTCGATCATCAGCGCTTTTTTGCCCGGCACGTTTTTCAGCATGTGGTCCTGCAATACCGTGACTTTTTCCGAGGGGTCACCGGCTTCATGGGCGAATGCCGGGGCACCGACGGCCAGGGTCAGGGCAACAAGGGGAGCGGCACAGAAGCGCAAAACGTTCATGGTTCATTACCTGCGTTGGATAAGTGGTCAGGAACCAATCTAGTCCGCCGCGAGGGGCAATCAAACAGCCAATATTCGGGAAGGCCAGGGGACCAATGTCTGGGCAGCTCGCTCCAGCGGGGGGTAATTCTGTAGGAGCGAGCTTGCTCGCGATGGATTCAGATTCGCCGCGTTTAACCAGGAAGCACGCGTTATCGTTGACGACCATCGCGAGCGAGCTCGCTCCTACAAGGGGGGGCCTAGCGGATCGGAAAGCTGTTGAAGTCGACGGAGTTGGCCAGTTGGCAATCGATCAGGTCGATGAAACCCTGGACTTGCGGGCTGTTGAAATGCGATCGCATGGCCTCTTCCGATTGCCAGTGGGCGCTGACGGTCCAGCGATTGGTGTCCTCGGGGCAGCGGTCGACCATATAGGATTCGCACCCGGGAAGTTCACGCAGGGTTTCGACAATCTTTTGCAGTTGCTTACCCAGTTCATCCGAGCGCCCGGCGGCGGCTTGTACCTGTACGGTATTGATCACTTCATGGGACATTGCTCACACTCCTGAATCAGGCCGGACGAATCCTGCTCATTGAGGGATAACGCCTATGCAGGATAGGCCCGGCCCCCGGGACCGCCAATAGCCAATCCCCGGATAAAACCGCAGGCCAATCCGTCAGGCCACTTGCTGCAGGATGTCGCGCAATCGGTCCAGGGCGATGTCGATGTCGAGGGTTTCGATGGCGCCAAAACCGAAAAAAAGCCCGGCCCTGGGCGTTTCCTGATAGAAAAAGCTGTCGATGGCATATAGCCCGACTTCGACTTTTTTCGCCAGTTCGATCACCAATGGAATATCCATCGGCACTTTGCACATCACCACCATGTGGAAGCCGGCAGTGGACGGTACCGCCTCCAGCCAGGGCGAAAGATCGCCGGCCATGCGCGCCAGGATCCGCTCACGGCGCCCGGCATAGATCGTATGGCAGCGCCGGATGTGCTTGAGCAGGCAACCTTCGGCGATGAACTTGGCCAGCGCCCATTGGGGCAGGGTCGAGGTGTGCAGGTCGGTGAGCTGCTTGGCGCGCACCACGGCCTCGAGGATCGCCGGCGGCAGGATCCCGTAGCCGAGCCGCAGTTCCGGTAACAGGGTTTTGGAGAACGTCCCGACGTACGCGACGATTCCCCGTTCATCCATGCTTTGCAGGGAATCGGTGGGGCGGCCTTCATAGCGGAACTCGCTGTCGTAGTCGTCCTCGATGATGATCGCACCCAACTCATGGGCCTTGGCCAGCAGTGCTTCCCGGCGCGCCTGACTCATCGGCATGCCCAGCGGGAACTGGTGCGACGGGGTGACGTAGATCAGGCGCGTGCCTCGAGGAATCTGGTCCACCACAATGCCTTCGGCGTCCACCGGTACGCCAATGACCGTGGCGCCATGGGTGCCGAACAGCAGGCGCGCCGGCGGGTAGCCGGGGTCTTCCATGGCGACCAGGCTGCCCGGACTGATCAGCACCCGGGCAATCAGGTCCAGCGCCTGCTGCGCGCCGTTGCACACCACCACATCCTCATCCTGACAATTGACCCCGCGGGAGAACGCGATGTGCTGCGCAATGGCGTTACGTAGCGCCGGCAAGCCCTCGGGCTGGCTGTATAAGCCCTTGGAACCGGCAATCTGGCGCAGTGCATGAGAGGTGCAGCGCCGCCAGTCATCCTGGGGAAACTGGCCCTTGCTGGTGGCGCCACCAATGAAGTCGTAGCGCAGCGAGCCTTCCAGGGTCGGATGACGCAGAAACACCGGCAGGTTGCGCCAGTACTCGATCACCTCGAAGCCGCCGAGTTCGGTGTGGTTCTGTTTACGCTGCACCTTCGATGAGCGCGCGTTGACATAGGTGCCTTTGCCGACCACCCCGGTGAGGAAGTTTTCGTAAGTCAGTTGGGCGTAGGTGTCGGAAATGGTCTTGCGCGAAATACCCAGTTGTTCGGCCAGCAAGCGGCTGGGGGGCAGTTGTGTCCCGGCGGTCAGGCGACCGGACTCGATAGCGCTGCGCAGTTGGTTGTACAGCTGGCCGGCCAGGTCCTTGCGACCGTTGATGACAACATGTAGTTCCATACCGGCGAGGCTCCGGGGCTGTTGGGCGCGTGTGCGTCGCGCAAGATTACCCCTATCCGCTTGTGGTACAGAAGTTGTGCAGTGGAAAAACCGTCAATTGGTCTGGCGGCGGTGGTCCCCGGGGAAATCGCCTGATTGGATCTGTCATGCCCCCGAGCCAGCGACTACCGTGAAGTTCACATCACGCCTGCACGAGATCGCCCCATGAACCCCCGCCTGGATTACTACAGCGCGTCGCCCAAAGCGATGAAAGCCATGATCGCCATGGAGGCCCTGGCCAGCAGCCTGAGTATCGAGCAGGGCCTGCTGCACCTGATCAAGATTCGTGCTTCGCAGCTCAATGGCTGTGCCTTTTGCACCGATATGCACTCGGTGGATGCACGGCGCCTGGGCGAAAGCGACCGGCGTCTGTATTCCATTGTGGTCTGGCGCGACAGCAACTTTTTCAATCCTCGGGAAAGAGCCGCGCTGGCCTGGACCGAGGCGGTCACCTTGCTCTCCGAAAGCCATGTGCCGGACGATGTCTACGCGCAAGCCAGGGAGCAGTTCAGTGAAAGCGAAATGGTCGACCTGACCATTGCCGTTACCACCATCAACAGCTGGAATCGCCTGGCCGTGAGCTTTCGGCAGACACCCAGCGCCTGAGTCATTGTCACAGCAGGTTCATGAACGATCCGCAGGATGCACCTGTCAGTGTCAGATCGACAGGGAGTCCTCGATGTCATTCATGGAAGCCAGCGCCCACCAGGGGGCTGCGGAATATCGTGTAGCTATTGATAAAAACGCGTCCTGGCGCCAGCTGGCGGCGGCTATCGACCCCGAACTGGCGCTGTGTTTCACCGTCAGCGCCCGTTGCGGTTGCTTCATGCAGGCCGCCCGCAGTCTCAACATCAAGACCACCCGCCTGCGCAGGCAACTGGTGCTGCTGGAAACGCAGCTCCAATGTTCGCTGTTCAACCATGGCGACAATGGTTTGAGCCTCAGCCGCGATGGCTTGCGCTTGCACGCACAATTGATCGCCCTGGCCCATGAGCGCGGTTTGCCGGTGGTCGAGCAGCCGTTGATTCGCCTGGCCGTGGCGGATTCGATCCTGCATGACATTCTCGGACGTGACCTGGTTGCACTGCTGCGGCGCAACGCCAGCGTTCGGCTGGAGATCATGACGCTCGACAGCGAGTTGGCTTTGCAGGCAGTCAGCGCCGACGTGGTGGTGTGGCTGGGCGAGACCGGATCGCCGTTGCCGGGACCGAGCTTTGCCACCACCGAACCCCGGCGCCTGGCGCAACTCGATTACCTGCCGCACATTGCCAAGCGCTACTCGCGGGTTGCCTCCAGGCCGGAATGCCTGGATGACCTGGCCGATTTTCTCCTGGTGCAATGGCGGCAGGACGGCCAGGTTGAGAGCTTCCGGCCATGGAATACGCTGGTGGAGCAGCGCCCGGCCGGGGTGGTGCAACTGCAATCCTGGGAGCTGATGCTGGAGATGATCCGTTGCAGTGCCGGCATCGGCCTGCTGCCGCACTACATGAGCCACTTCGACCGCGGGCTGATTGCCTTGCCGGGCCTGTTTGACCAGCCTATGCGGCGTCAGGTGTGGATGGCGGTCAATGCTGATTCCGGGGACGACGAGCAGGTACGGATGTTCGTCGAATTGATCGAAAACACTTTCAGCGAGCGCCGGGAGTGGTTCGAAAGCTGAGCATGATTAAAATGTGGGAGCGGGCTTGCTCGCGAAGGCGCCATCACATCCGACATTGAAGACGACTGGTCAACCGCCTTCGCGAGCAAGCCCGCTCCCACATTGGTTCTCGCCACACGCGAAGGTCGCGTTGTAGAGTGAACGGCCATGTCTGCTTCAAGGATGATTCACCCATGCCAACCACCGAACCCGTCATTACCCTCGAACGCTTCAACGAATCCCATATCGAAGGCGTTGCGGCGTTGTACAACGACCCGGCCATCGCCCGTCAAACCCTGCAAATGCCGTTTCAGTCCACCGAACTCTGGCGCAGTCGCCTGGCGCTGGATAACGAACGCTTGGTGAAAGTGGTGGCCCTGCATCAAGGCACGGTCATCGGCAACATTGGCCTGGAGCAGTTCTCACGCATTCGTCGCAGCCATGCTGGCAGTTTCGGCATGGGCGTTGCAGTGGCGTGGCAGGGCAAGGGTGTGGGCTCGAAGCTGCTCGCGACGGCGCTGGATATCGCCGACAACTGGATGAATCTGCAGCGCATCGAGCTTTCGGTGTATGCCGACAACGAAGCGGCCATTTCCCTGTACCGCAAGTTCGGCTTCGAAACCGAGGGCCTGTTCCGCGACTACGCCGTGCGTGACGGCGTGCTGGTGGACACCTTGAGCATGGCGCGCCTGCGCCGCACGCCCAAGGCCGGTTGAGTCAGTCGCCCAGGGCGAAGGCCACCGCCTCCTGCGCATTCAGTCCGGCGGTGGCAGTACCGCTCACGCTTTTACTCGTACGCCCGCCACGCGCATCTGCCATGCTTAATGTCCGCAACACCGTTTCAACCAAAGGAACACCGCTATGGACGATGTACAGCAACTGGGCGAAATGCTTCGCCACTACGCCGAAAGCGAAGCGCACAAAAAGCAAGTGTTCGAGTCGCAATCGGCCGAGTGGGCGAAGCGCATTGGTGCGCTGTTCGATCAGATCCAGCAGTGGTTGGAACCGGTCAAGGCACCTGACCTGCTCGTAGTGAACCGCGAAGTGTACGTCGCGTCGGGGCCGAGTGTTCCGGTGGAGAGCTCTCCGTTCAAGACCGAAAAGCTGAGCATCCTGATCACTGGCAAACCGGTGGAATTCGTGCCGGAGGTGATGGGTGTCGGCGGGCAGATTTCCGTGGCGGTGATGGGCTTTACAGCAGCACGTTATGGCAGCGTGTCACTGGTGTGCCTGCCGCCATCCACTGGCTGGCAGTGGCGCAAGACCAATGGCTTGAAAGACCCGGACACTTTTGAGTTCGATGCAAACTTCCTGGCGCAACAACTGCAAAGCCTGATTCCCCGGGAGCGTGCCTGAAATCTCGACATACAACCCTGTGGGAGCGAGCTTGCTCCCACAGTAATCGGTGCCACATCAGATATCGAGGGTTTCCCAATCCGGGTTCGCCTCTTGCGGCGGCAGTGTTCTAACGGTTTTTCCGGTCGCCAATTCCACCCGCCGCGCCACTTCCGGGTCATCCGCAAACGGGATCAGGCTTGCATCGTCCAGGCTCTCGGCGGTCTGGTGGCGCAGACAATACTCGACGGCGAACCACAAAAATGCCACACCCAGAATGTTCAATATGACTTCAATCATCAGGCAAACCGCGCCTCGCGTTCGGCCATCGCCACGTCCGTTACCCGCACCGTGCGCCACACGTTGTAGGCCATCAGCAGCATGCCGCTGAGGAAGAACACCCCGCCGGCAAAACGCACGACGAATCCCGGATGGCTTGCCTGCAAGGCTTCGACGAAGGAGTAGGTCAGCGTGCCGTCATCGTTGATCGCGCGCCACATCAGGCCCTGGGTGATGCCGTTGACCCACATCGAGGCGATGTACAGCACGGTGCCGATGGTCGCCAGCCAAAAGTGCAGGTTGATCAGCGGCGTACTGTGCATCTGATCGCGCCCGAATACCTTCGGCACCATGTGATAGGTCGCACCGAAGGTAATCATCGCCACCCAGCCCAGCGCTCCGGCGTGCACGTGGCCGATGGTCCAGTCGGTATAGTGGGAGAGGGCGTTGACGGTCTTGATCGCCATCATCGGCCCCTCGAAGGTCGACATGCCGTAGAAGGCCAGGGACAACACCAGGAAACGCAGGATCGGGTCGGTGCGCAACTTATGCCAGGCACCGGACAGGGTCATCATGCCGTTGATCATTCCGCCCCAACTCGGCGCCAGCAGGATCAGCGACATGGCCATGCCCAGCGACTGCGCCCAGTCCGGCAGCGCGGTGTAGTGCAAGTGGTGCGGGCCAGCCCAGATGTACAGGGTGATCAGCGCCCAGAAGTGCACAATCGACAGGCGATAGGAATACACCGGCCGGCCCGCCTGTTTCGGCACGAAGTAATACATCATCCCCAAGAAACCGGTGGTCAGGAAAAAGCCCACGGCGTTGTGCCCGTACCACCATTGCACCATGGCGTCGGTAGCCCCGGAATACACCGGATAGGACTTGAACCAGTCGACTGGAATCGACAGGTGATTGACCACGTGCAACATGGCGATGACCACGATGAATGCACCGAAGAACCAGTTGCCGACGTAGATGTGTCTGGTCTTGCGTTGCACTAGGGTAGTGAAGAACACCACGGCGTACGCAACCCAGACCACGGTCATCCACACCGCGCCGGTGAATTCGATTTCGGCGTATTCCTTGGTGGTGGTGTAGCCCAGCGGCAGGGTGATCAACATCACCACAATCACCGACTGCCAGCCCCAGAACGTGAAGGCAGCGAGTGTGTCCGAGAACAGCCGTACCTGGCAGGTACGTTGCACCGCGTAATAGCTGGCGGCGAATTGCGCGCTGCCGGCGAAACCGAAAATCACCAGGCTGGTGTGCAGCGGGCGCAAGCGGCCGAAGGTGGTCCACGGCAGGTCCAGGTTCATCTGCGGCCACACCAGTTGCGAGGCGATCCACACGCCCATCGCCATCCCCACGATGCCCCAGATTACGGTCGCCACGATGAATTGGCGGACGACCTTGTAGTTATAGGCCTGTCCGATAGTTGTTGTGCTCATGGTCAATGCTTCCTCGGTTGCAATGCCGTGCACTGTAAAAACACCGGTAAAAACAAAACAGACTCAGGAAAAATTCATTTGTGCGGATCAGATTTTTCGGCACTCCTGCGGAGGTCCACCGTGATCTGATACGGTTTTTTAGAGTTCAAGTGAATCTGTAACGTACTGCGCCGCAAGCTCATAGTCGTTACCTCGAAACGAGCCGCAGAGCCCGACTTGCGCCCCCTGCAGGAGCGAGCTTGCTCGCGATGGAGTCAAGGACGACGCGTTTATCCAGGAGGTTCGCGTTTTCGTTGACCTCCATCGCGAGCAAGCTCGCTCCTACAGGGTTCTGTGCCTAATTCTGATGAGGTAGCCAGATGTATCAGTACGACGACTACGACCGGGCATTGGTGCTCGAACGAGTTGCGCAGTTTCGTGATCAGGTCGAGCGCTTTCTGGCCGGTGAGCTGAACGAAGAAGAGTTCCTGCCATTGCGCCTGCAGAACGGCCTGTACATGCAAAAGCATGCCTACATGCTGCGAGTGGCGATTCCCTACGGCACGCTGAGTGCCCGGCAGATGCGTACGTTGGCGAGCATCGCCAGGGATTACGATCGCGGTTACGGCCATTTCACCACCCGGCAGAACATGCAGTTCAACTGGATCGAACTGGCCCAGGTGCCGTCGATCCTCGAACGCCTGGCCGAGGTGGAAATGCATGCGATCCAGACCTCCGGCAACTGTGTGCGCAACATCACCACCGAAGCCTTTGCCGGGGTTGCGGCCGACGAAATGATTGACCCGCGACCGTTGGCGGAAATTCTGCGGCAGTGGTCGACCATCAACCCGGAATTCCTGTTCCTGCCGCGCAAGTTCAAGATCGCCATCTGCTCGGCCGAGCAGGACCGCGCGGCGATCATGATGCATGACATCGGCCTTTATCTTTACCCAGGCTCCGAAGGGCACATGCTCCTGCGAGTCATGGTAGGCGGCGGTCTGGGGCGCACGCCGATCCTCGGCGTGCAGATCCGCGAAGGCTTGCCGTGGCAGCACCTGCTGTCTTACGTAGAGGCGGTGCTGCGGGTGTATAACCGCCATGGCCGGCGGGACAACAAGTACAAGGCGCGAATCAAGATTCTGGTCAAAGCCCTGGGCATCGAGGCCTTCGCCCGGGAAGTGGAAGAAGAGTGGCAGTTCCTCAAGGACGGCCCCGCGCAACTGACCCTTGACGAGTTCGAGCGGGTGGCCAGTGCGTTCGTCGCACCGCCCTATCGTGATCTGTCCGACACCAGTCTCGATTTCGGCACGCACCTGGCCGAAAACCCGGCGTTCGCTCGCTGGGTGCAGCGTAACGTGCAGCCGCACAAAATATCGGGCTATGCCAGCGTGGTGTTGTCGACCAAGCCCGGCAGCGCTGCGCCACCGGGCGATGTCACCACCGAACAGATGGAGGCGGTGGCCGAGTGGTCCGAGCGCTTTGGCTTCGGTGAAATCCGCATTGCCCATGAGCAGAATATCGTCCTTCCGGACGTGTCCAAGGCCGATCTGTTCACCCTGTGGCGCCTGGCCTGCGGACACAATCTGGGCAGCGCCAACGCCGGATTGCTCACCGACATCATCGCCTGCCCGGGTGGTGACTTCTGCGCACTGGCCAACGCCAAGTCGATCCCCATCGCCAAGGCTATTGCCGCACGCTTCGAAGACCTCGACTACCTGCACGACCTGGGCGATATCAGCCTCAACATTTCCGGCTGCATGAATGCCTGCGGTCACCATCACATCGGCAACATCGGCATTCTGGGGGTCGATAAGAACGGCTCCGAGTGGTACCAGATCACCCTCGGCGGCGCCCAGGGCAAGAACAGCGCGTTGGGCAAGGTCATTGGCCCGTCCTTCAGCTCCACCGAAGTGCCCGAGGTGATCGAGCGCATCATCGACACCTTCGTGCGTTATCGCGAGAGCGAAGAACTGTTCGTTGACGCCTTCCAACGGATCGGGCTAGAGCCGTTCAAGGAGGCGGTCTATGCGAAAGTGCTGGAGGTGTCGGCATGAACAATCTGTTGCGGCTGGAAGCGGGCGTGGCGCGGATTGTCGCGGATGATCCGTGGAAGCTCGTGCGCGACCCGCAAGCACCGCTGCCCGTGGGTGCGACGATTCTGCCGCTGAGCCGTTGGCTGGAAAACCCGTCGCAAAACGGCGTGTGGCTGGGGCCGGACGATGAAGTGGAAAGCCTTCAGCCATGGTTTACCCAACTGCCCTTGATCGCCCTGGATTTTCCGAGCTTTCGCGATGGCCGCGGGTACAGCCAGGCGTATCTGCTGCGTGCGCGATTGGGTTGGGCCGGTGAGTTGCGCGCCATCGGCGATGTCTTGCGCGATCAACTCAGCCACATGCGCCAATGCGGTTTCGACAGCTTTGCCGTGCGTGAAGACAAATCCGCAGAAGATGCATTGAAGGGATTGGCGGGGATGAGCGTGTTGTACGGGCGTTCGGTGATTGAGCCGCGGCCGTTGTTCAGGCGCCGCTGAATTCGGTCCCTGCAGGAGTGAGCTTGCTCGCGATGGACGTCAACGAAAACGCGATTTTTTTGGATAAACGCGTCGCCTGTAACGCCATCGCGAGCAAGCTCGCTCCTACAAGAATCTCCCGTCACTTCAACGCCGGATCCCCCATGTTCATTTTCTTCCAGCCCTGCAACAGCACTTGCGCCTTGGGCTCCTGCCCGTTGTCCAGGTAATACTGGATCAACGACAACCGGGCATTGCGATTGGCCGGCTGCACCTTCAACAGCCGTTCCAGTTCGGCGCACGCCTGGTCAATCTTGCCGCTGTCATGCAGGGCCACTGCCAGCACATAGCCGAACTGCCCGCTCTGGGGTTCCAGTTGCGCGGCCTTGCGCAGGTAAGGCATGGCTTGAGCGGCCTGGCCCGCACGAATCAGCGCCAGGCCTTGGGTGTGTTGCAACAGGCCAGAGTCGGGGTGGTCCTTGAGGCTTTGCGCCAGCAGGGCATGGGCTTCCTGACTGCGACCGTTGGCCTCCAGCCATTGCACCAGGGTGACCAGTGCCGGGTAGAAGTCCGGATCGCGCTGCAGGGCGGTACGCAGCAAAGCTTCGACTTCTGCGCTGCGACCATTGGCTTGATAGAGCATAGCCAGGTTCAGGTTGGCCTCGGCACGCTCGGCCAGACTTTTTTGCACCGCTTCGTACTCGGCAATGGCGGCATTCCAGGCGTCTTGGGCGCTGCCCAAGCCATTGCGTGCCGCGCTGAGCAGGTCCCGGGCGACGGCGATGCGTACAGCCCGCACCGGGTCACTCAGCAACGGCGTCAGCAATGGCGCGCGCTCCGCTGGCGGCAGGAAGGCGCTGACCGCCCGCACCGCGCTCTCGCGGACTTGTGGCGCCGGGTTGCCCAGGTCCCTGGTAGCCAGTTTCAACGCCTGTTCGCTCGGGTACGCCGGCAGTTCGGCCAGCAGCGTCGCGCGCTGAATCGCCGGCAGGTTGCTGCGTTGCAGTTGCTCGAACAACGCCTGCGCGGCGCCGGGCTGGCCGTTGCGAATCAGCCACAGGCTTTCGTCGTAGCGAGGGGCTTGTACCGCGCTGGCGTTGGCGGTGTTCCACAGCTTGAACTGCTCGGTGACCTTGTCGCCGGCCTTGCCTTTGTGGCAGGTCAGGCAGGCGTCAGGCGTACCGAGTTTCTTTGCTCGCTCAGGATTGGGAATGCTGAAGCTGTGGTCATGCCGCAAGTCGTTGCCCATGTAGAACTTGCCGGGCATGTGGCAATCCACGCACTGCGAACCCGGCTGGCCCATGGTGTGGCGAGTGTGTTCGATGGAATCGTAGTTTTTCGCTTGCAGGCCCTTGCCGTCGACGCCTTCCACGGTGGTTTTGCCAGCGGTGTTGTGGCATTGCAGGCAAACGCCGTTGCCGGGTGCCTTCAACTGAGTGCTATGGGGGTTGTGGCAGTTGCTGCAACGCACGCCCTTGTCGAACATTTTGCTCTGGGCAAAGGAGCCGTGCTCGAACACTTCGTCCTTGATCTTGCCGTCCAGTGCGTACAACTCGCGGGTCAGGACGCTCGGCAGGTAGTCATCCATCAGCCGTTTGCCGACCGTGTAGCCATCGTCCAGGGGCGCGCGGCGAGAGTGGCAGCGGGCACAGGTTTCGATTTCGGCGGTGGCGTTCTTGTCCTTGAGGTCGACGGCAAAGCCTACGTGGATCAGGTCGGTTTTCTTCGCGGTCCATTCCAGGTGATTGGACGCCGGGCCATGGCAGGCCTGGCAGCCGACACCGAGGCTGTTCCAGTGACTGTCGAAGGTGTTTTTCGCCGCATCGAAATTGCGCTTGTAACCGGTGGTGTGGCACTCGACGCACATGAAGTTGGCGTTCTGGCTCGGCTTGCTCCAGTGCAACGGGTTCTTGAAGGTCACGCCCTGACCCGGATAGAGGTGAAACCAGCGCTGCTTCTCGGTATCCCAGGCCACGCCGAGGGCCTGGAGCCGGCCTTCGCCGACTTCGATCAGGTATTGCTGCAAGGGGGCGATGCCAAAGGTGTAGGCGACTTTGAAATCGGCATTCTTGCCATCGATACCCGGCGTGTTGACCCAGAATTCGTCGCCTTTGCGCGAGAACACCGTGGTCTCTTTTTCGGCCTTGAAGGTGACGTTGTTGAAGTCGCCGAGCAGGGTGTCCGCGTTGGCTTGCTGCATCGCCAGTTGGTGATGGGAGCCTTGCCAGTCCTTGACCTGCTCGCCGTGGCAGCCCTGGCATTGTTGCTCATCGACCATTTTCGCAGGCTTGACAGCGACCGGTTGCGGTTTGGCCGGTTGCACGCCAGGCGCGCTGACCGGGACTGGTTTGAGCGGCGTCGGTGTACTGCCCAGCAAAAACCAGCCAATACCCGCCACAGCCAGCAGCAGGATGCCGATGGTGACAGGGAACAGATAACGGTTGATCAGGGTCGGTTGCGAATCAGGGTTTGGGGTTGCAGCTTTATTTTTATGCTTCGGCATTACGACTTCCATGGTCCAGGTGCGATTGCCTTGCGGCGCGCGATGGCGCTCGATGGCGCTCGATGCAGCTTTGCCGGATGGTCGGCGTGTGTCAAATGGCATTGTTTTGAGGCTGATGGCCCCATCGCGAGCAAGCTCGCTCCCACAGGTCTTGTGTCGTGCACAAATGTTGTGATCGACACCGAACCTGTGGGAGCGGGCTTGCCCGCGAAGGCGATCTGTCAGGCGCCACGTCACTCCCCGACAAACCACCGGTAATACGGATTCCCCGAATCCCCACGCATCACCTCGCGCATATCCCTGGCCCAAGCGTCACGGTTTCCGTCGTACGCATGCAGGCTCGCCCGATAGAACTGCATCAGGCGTTGTTGCTGGGTGTTCATGCGCTCGATGAACCCGGCGTCGGCGTTCAACACGGCTGACGACTGGTGCAGGGCGAGCAGGGCGGGCAACACGCGGCTGATCTCTTTCGAGCGAACCCAGGGTGCGTACTCGATGCGCGGTTGATCGTCCGTCACCGGTTGCGCATCGCCAGCGAAGCGTTCAAGCCCCACACGATCAGTCACCCATGTTGCGAGCAATGCTGCGGCCGAACCGACGCCGACATCCTGCAAGGTGCTGCGAACGCTGTCCTGCTGGAAGCGCGCGTTGATCTTCGCCGCATCCAGTTCAATCGGCTCCATCGAACCCACCAGCAGCATCTCGTGGAATTCGCTGGTCCACAGGGTCGCGTACGGGAACACGTCGAGGAAGCTGCGCACCAGTGAGCGCGAGTCGTCGATGTTCTGCGTCGGCAGCGGCAGCCATTGGGCGACCAGGCCCTGGTTGTGCAAACGGCTGGCGGCCAATTGATAGAAGTCCCGGGAATACAGGTTGACCACGCCGGCAGCGGAGGGCGGTGGCGGCTCGAGAGTGATCAGGTCGTAGCGCTGCGGATTGCGCAGCAGTTCCTGGCGACCGTCACGCAAGCGCACATCGACCCCCGGATCGGCCGCGGCGTTGAAATTGCCCTTGAACAAGGGGGCTGCCTTGACCACCGAAGGCAGCAGTTCGGCAACCACGCGATGTTCCAGGCCGGGATAGCGGGTCAGGGCGCCCGCGGTGATGCCGGTACCGAACCCGATCACCAGTGCCGAGCGCGGCTCACCGTTGTGGATCAGCAGGGGCAGCAGCGCCTGGATCCGCATGTAGCGCAGGGACGGCATGGCGTCACCGGTATTGGATACGCCCTGAATGTACAAACGCTGGAATGCCCTTTCTCCCTTGCCCTGGGTGACCACGGCGACGGTGCCGCCACGGCCTTCTTCGTAGAACGTAAGCGTGCCATTGCGCGCGCCCGGCAGCAGGCTGGCGAGCTTGTTGACCGGCGTGAACACGGCGAGCGCCAGGGACACCAGGCCGATGGCAATCACCGCCTGACGCCGGCCTTTCTTCACACCATGGCCCTTGCGCACGGCGAGGTACGCGATACCGGCGGCAATCAGCGCCAGCAGGCCCAGGGTCCGTACCAGACCCAGCATCGGGATCAGGACAAAGCCGCAGAGCATCACGCCGACAATCCCGCCAAGGGTATTGAACGCGACGACTTCGCCGACATGGCGCCCCACCTGTTCGCCGCCGACGCTCAAGCGCAGGGCCAAGGGGAACGCAGCCCCCAACAACAGGGTCGGCACAAACACGATGCTCAAGGCAGCCACCGCAAACCGCGTGCTCATGCCAGCCAGTTCACTGCCGCCCAATGACAATACCCAGGATTCGGCCAGGGTCTGGGCGAGCACCAGCCAGCGTCCGAGCAACGCCACTTCCAGCAAGGCAATCGCGCCGGCTGCGGCAATCAGCACGCCGAACACCCCCCAGGGATCGCGCAGGCGATCGACCCGACGGGCCAGCAGCATGCTGCCCAGGAACAAGCCGGTGAGGTAAGTCGCCAGCACCACGGCAAAGGCGTAGGTGCGGGTGCTCATGAATTGCACGATCGATTGCGACCACACCACTTCGTAACCCAGGGCTACACCACCGGCAATGGAATACAGCCACAGGGCCAGGCGGTCGGGGGCTTTTTCAGTGTGATGTTTCACCGGGGCATCGACGGGTGCCAAGCGCTGGCGCTGGAACCACAAGGCCCCTGCGGCGGCCAGCAGGTTCAGCATGGCGGCGGCCAGCGCGCTGCCGCGCACACCGAGGGTGGCAATCAGCACGAACGCGGCGAGCAGGGTGCCGGCGATGGCCCCGGCGGTGTTCGCCGCATACAGCTGCCCGCCGGCCTTGCCCAGGTGTTGCGGGTCAGTGGCCAGGGAGCGAACCAGCACCGGCAGGGTGCCGCCCATCAACAGGGCGGGAATACCCACCAACGCGAACGGCAGCACCCAGGCCAGCAAGCCCACGTGTGCTTCCAGCCAGGCAAACGGGCTGGCCGCCAGGCTCATGGCAAAGGTTGCAGAGACACCGAGCACGGCCACCAGCACTTCCAACCCGGCGTACAGCACAACCGGTTGCTGCATCCGGTCCGCCCAGCGCCCGAACAGCAAGCCACCCAGGGCCAGCCCGGCAAAGAACGCGCTGATCCCGGTGGTGATGGCATAGACCTCGACGCCTACGACCAACGACAACTGCTTGATCCACAGCACCTGATACACCAGCGCCGCGGCGCCGGAGACAAACAGCAGCAGGGCAGGGATCAACAGTGCCGGGGAGGCGACTTGCGGGGCAGGTATGGCCGACGATTTGCTGGCGACACGTGAGGTCATTGCGGATTGCCTTTGCAATTCAAGAAAACTGCGACTGTACGGGCCCCATCTTGGGCAAGCCCGCTCCCACACTGGATCTTCGGTACGACTAAATCCATGTGGGAGCGGGCTTGCCCGCGATTGGGGCCAATACGGTCCCAACTCGGAAACAGTACCGCTCGCCAATGAAGGCGAGCGGCGGTCCAGCGGTCTTACTGTGCAGCTTTCATTTTTTCAGCGATCTTGGCGTCTACCGCAGCACGGATCTGGTCGATGCTGAAGCTGGCCGGTCTCTGGCTGGGTGGATACTCGATGAAGGTCTGCAGGAACGTTGCCGATTTTTCGACGGCTACAGCCGCCAGGTAGACGTTCTTGGTTTGCCAGTCGTAATACTGGTCGGAAACCACGTCGGCACGTTCATACGGGTCCATGCGCAGGTTGAAGATCTTCGGTACGCGCAAGCATACGAACGGTTCGCTCCAGACCTTGAAGCCGCCCGGTGCGCGCTGTTCGCAGAACACGGCTTTCCAGTTGTCGAAGCGCATCGACACCAGCACGCCGTCATCGTTGAAGTAGTAAAACTCCTTGCGCTCACCTTTGGGCGCCTGGCCGGTCAGGTAGGGCAGTTGGTTGTAACCGTCCAGATGCACCTTGAAGTTGGTGCCGCCGGAAGTCGGTGCCCACCCCTTGAGCAGCTTGGTTTTCACGTCGGCATCGCCAGCGGCGGCCAGCAAGGTCGGGAACCAATCCATGCCCGAGAACATCTCGTTGGACACTTCGCCCGGCTTGATCTTGCCTGGCCAGCGGACCATCGCCGGAACGCGGTACGCACCTTCCCAGTTAGAGTTCTTCTCGTTACGGAACGGCGTGGTCGCCGCGTCCGGCCAGGAGAACTGGTTCGGGCCGTTGTCGGTGGTGTAGACGACGATGGTGTTGTCGGTGATTTTCAGGTCATCGAGGGTTTTCAGCAGTTTGCCGACGTCGCCGTCGTGCTCGATCATGCCATCGGCATAATCGTTGCCGGGCATGCCGCTCTGGCCCTTCATCGATTCACGCACGTGAGTGAACAAGTGCATGCGGGTGGTGTTCATCCAGACGAAGAACGGCTTGTCCGCCTTGGCCTGTTTCTCGATGAACGCCTGCGCGGCGGCGGTGGTTTCGTCGTCGATGGTTTCCATGCGCTTGGTGTTCAGCGGGCCGGTGTCTTCGATCTTGCCATCGGCGAAGCTGTGGATCACGCCGCGCGGCGAGTAGGCCTTGACGAACGCGGGGTCGTCCTTGGGCCAGTACGGACGCTCGGGTTCTTCTTCGGCGTTGAGGTGATACAGGTTGCCGAAGAATTCGTCGAATCCGTGGTTGGTCGGCAGGTATTCATCTTTGTCGCCCAGGTGGTTCTTGCCAAACTGACCGGTGGCGTAGCCTTGGGACTTGAGGGCCTGGGCGATGGTGATGTCGCGTTTTTGCAGGCCGACCGGGGCACCCGGCATCCCGACTTTCGACAGCCCGGTACGTAGCGCCGACTGTCCGGTGATGAATGTCGACCGGCCGGCGGTGCAGCTGTTCTCCGCATAGTAGTCGGTGAACATCATGCCTTCTTTGGCAATCCGGTCGATGTTCGGAGTCTTGTAGCCGACCACGCCCATGGAGTAGGCGCTGATGTTGGTCTGGCCAATATCGTCGCCGAAGATCACGAGAATGTTGGGTTTCTCAGCGGCCCCGGCGGTTGCCGAAAACGCCATGACCGTAGTCGCCACCAGGGCGAGTTTCGGTATCCACTTACGTATGCGAGTCATCTGACTGGCTCCTTATGCTCACTTGCGTCGCGTGCTGCGACAAACGTTTATTGCGGTCCTGCGTAACGTCTTTTTATTGCACTTGCTCGGAAGTGGCGGCATCGAACGGGTAGATACGACGCCATTCGGACGCCATGTCGACGACCGTCCAGCCACGCTTGTTTGCTTCGTCCAGGGCCTTGTCCAGACGACCGATCTGCGACTGCCGGTCGTATGCCCATTCGCGTTTGGCGTCGGTGTGATGCACCAGGCCCATGAATCGTTTGCCGGGACCATCGGCGGTCCACTGGAGCATTTGCAAGTCGCCGTCGGAGTTGCCGAAGGCGAGGATTGGCCGACGACCGATCACCGCGTCGATGCTTTCCGGTTTGCCCGGGCCATCGTCGTTGTGGGCCAGTTTCGGTGTGCGCAGGATCGACGCCTTGCCATCCTTGTATTCAAAGCTGGTAACGAAGGTCGTGCCGATAACCTGCTCGGGCGGTACCCCATAGACCTTCTCGGCGAAGGCTCTCATGAACCCGGTGTCGCCACCGGAGACGATGTAGGTCTTGAAGTCTTTGCCGCGCAGGTAGTCGAGCATCTCCAGCATCGGCTGGAAGATCATTTCGGTGTACGGCTTGCCGGTTTTCGGATGCCTGGCCTGACTCAGCCAGGTCTTGGCATAGTCATCGAACGCTTCGGTGGTCATGCCGGTGTGGGTCGCACCGAAGATCTTCAGCAGGCCCTCCATGCCGGTGGCGGCCAGTGCCTTGTGATCGTTTTCCAGCACGGCCTGGAACGGCTGGGTGGTTTTCCATTCCGGGTGCTGCGGCGCGGTGCGTTTGACTTCTTCCAGGGCGAACAGCAACTCGAAGTACATCGGTTGCTCGCTCCACAAGGTGCCGTCGTTGTCGAACACGGCAATGCGGTCCTCGGGTTTGACGAAGTCCTTGCTGTTTTGATCGGTGACCGTCTGCACGAACTCGATGATCTGTTTTTTCGACGGACCGTCGTTCCAGGAGGGCAGTGGCTCGGCTGCCTGCACCAGCAGCGGCAGGCTCAAGGCCAGGGTCAGCAAAAACTTGAAGCCCGGGTGGCGAAACGTCATCGGATTTGTCATGGGAATTCCTTCTCGTGAACCGGGTTGAGTGGGCGCAGGGCAGGTGCGACTGATTCCCTGTCACGCTCGGCCTGACTATGCAGCGTAGACAAGGATTCCCTGATTTGGCGCAGCGCCTGGTCTTTGTCCGGTTCGCGGCCATAACAGGCGCGCAGGAAGGTTTGCAGGCGCGGGCCGAGGCCGGTCAGTTTCAGGCCCCGGCGGCTGCGTCGGGTCCACAGGTACAGGGCGCTGAGTTGCACCGGTTTGCCTTCGATCTGCGGCGGGATCTGCCGCCACGCGTAGTCGGCGGACTCCAGCCAGGCGGCATGTCGGGCGCGGCGTCGGGCTTGCCACTTGAGGTGCGTGCGGTGTACGAGCGGGCGACTGAACCAGCCGAGTGCCATTACCGCCAACACCAGTGTCAATAGTCCGAACCAGTGCCCGGAAAGGTGCAGGCGATTCTGCTGGCCGAGTTTTTTCAGATCTTCGGTGATGGAAAACACCGGCTTGTAGGCGCTGTTGGCCACCGCGTCGAAGGTCACGGCAGGCACCGTGGCCGTGCGGGTTTGCTGGCTGCTGGCATCCCACCATTTGATTTCGACGGATGGCAGGCTGTAGTGGCCTTCGGTGTCGATTCGATAAGTCACGCTGTCGATACGCTGGCCGCCATTGAAGTTGCCGCGACCGTCATCCAGATTGCGGATCTGCGGTGCTTTCGGGTAGCGGCTCAGGCCCTTGATGACATCCTGCGTCGGTGTCGGCAGTGACATGGCCAGGGCACCGTCGGCCTGCAAGGTCAGTTCCCGGGTGATGCTGTCGCCGACCTTCAGCGGCGTGGCCGAATTGACGGTCTTCTGGGTAAACCGCAGCCCTTGAGCCACCAGCACTGCCTCACCGGGCTGGAACCCCGGTGGTTGCGCGGCGTTGAAGTGCAAAGGCTGGCTTTGGGCGCTGAGTTCGTGACTGGCCTGACCCGGTGTGGCTTGTACCGTCAGTGCCGGAATGTCGAAGCCCTGGGCCAGGCTCGGGGTGATCAGGTAGCTGTAGCGCATGCCGCTGAAGGATTGGCCGTCGAAGGTCTGGTTGATGTGCTGGGCATGGCCGTCCGGTGGCATCACCAATGCGCCGGGCAGTTTCAGGTCGGGCAGGGTGGGGGCGCTGGTGAACCAGGAGTCGGTGAAGACATCGAGTTGCAACTTGACCAGGCTGCCGACCATGACGGGGTCGGCGGGTTGCAGGGTGGCCTGGACTTTCAACTGAGGGTCGGCGGCGAATGTGTTGAGGCTGATCAGGCTAATGAGCAGGGCGCAGAGTGTTGTGGTGATTGATCTGGCGCCATCGCGAGCAGGCTCGCTCCTACAGTGGATTTGTGGGGTGCTTGGATCAAATGTGGGAGCGGGCTTGCCCGCGATGGCAGCGACTCGGTCCTGAAGGTAGGTCATGGCTTGACCCCCGCCTGATCCTGCAAGCTGAATTTCTGCTTGAGGAATTTCGCCGGCGATGTGGTGAGATTCTGCAACCATTGCTCATCCGAGGCCGCTTGCTGGGTCTCCACCTTTTTGCTTTGGCCTTTACCCGGCGCCTTGTCCATCTTGATTTCGTCGGGTTTGACCTCTGGCGTGTTTTTCTCGGCGCTTTCGGTGTCTTTCTGCAAGGCAATGGCCAGGGCCAGGTTGGCCGTGGCTTCCGGGAACTGCGGTTGCAATTTCAGCGCCTGGGTATAGGACGCGATGGCCTGATCGAACTTGAAGCGGCGCACGTAGATGTTGCCCAGGTAGAAATACGCCTGCGGTGTATCGAGCCGAGCGAAGCTGGCCAGTGCCAGATCGAAATCGGCGGCGTTGTAGGCGGCCACGCCTTTCCAGTACGGATCGACGAACAGCGCCGCTGCCTGAGGGTAGTGCTCATGTTCGAAGGCCCAGCGACCTTGCTGGTCGCGGGTGAAAAAGGCATCGGTCAGTGCGTTGGCCTGTGCCGGCGCCGGTTGCAGGCCCAGGCTCACGACCAGCAGGAATCCAGCCATCCAGTTCAGGCTCCAGCCCTTGCGTACGCTGAAGAAGGCGAGCAACAACAGCGGCCAGCACAGCCAGTAACCGGCGTCTTTCCAGTGCAATTCGCGCTGCTCGTCACTGGCTGCCTGGAAGTGCTGCTCGGCGTGCAGTTCGATCCAGTCCAGATCGTCATCGTTGAGGGTCAGGCTGCCCAGCGGGGCGTCCAGCGTTGAGGCAAACTGCTTGAGGGCGTCCTGATCGAAGCTGCCGAGTTGCGGGCGACCGTCGCTGTCGGTGCGTGGCTGGCCGCTGGCATCGCGGATGATCCCGCCGTCGCTGCTGCCGGCCGCCAATATCAGCACTTGCAGCGCACTGTCTGCCAGTTGCTTGTCCAGCCCGGCCAGTGCCGAGATGTCGGCGCCATCGGTGATCAACAGCAGGGTGCCGGGCGTTTTCTCGGCGGCGAGCAGGCGCTTGGCCTGATCGATGACCGCGCTGACATTTTTCCCCGGTTTGCTGATCAGGTCGGTGCTCAGGGCCTGAATGAACGTATCGAGCAGCGCCGGGTCGTCGGTGGCGGGCAACACCAGATGCGCGCTGCCGGCGTAGGCAATCAAGGCATTGCGCGAACCGGCGCGGCGCTGGATCAAGTCGTGGAGCTTGTGCTTGACCGCTTCCAGGCGACTGGGTGGAACGTCGCTGGCGTCCATGGAGGGCGACAGGTCGATGGCAATGATCAGCGGCGCACGGTTTTCCAGAAAGTCCGGCCGATCCTGTTCCCAGGTCGGCCCGGCGGCGGCGATGGCGCCCAGTACCAGCAGTGCACATACCAGGTGCACGGGACGCAGGCGTTGCCGGTCCTGCGGGGTGATCAGCAGATGCGGCAGCAGGTGCGCGGCGATGTTGCTGCGCAAGCGCCGTTGCAGGTCCTGGTTGCGCCGCCACAGCAATGGCAGCAATGCGCCGAACACCGCGAGCAACAGCCACAGTGGGCGCAGGAAATGGAAGTCGCTGAGGTTGATGTCCATGTCAGGCTTCCTGCCGTTGACGGGCGAGCATCAGCCGTGGAAGCAGCAGGGCGCCCAGGTGATAAAGCGCCAGCAGGGCAATGGCAGCGCCCAGCGGCCACCAGAACAGGTCGCGTTTGGGCTGGTGGCTGAGGGTTTTCACCTGATGCGGGGTGAGTTTGTCCAGGGTGCTGTAGACCTGATCCAGGGCGTTGCGGTCTTCGGCGCGGAAGAAACGCCCGCCCGTGGCTTGGGCAATGTCCTGCAAGCCTTGCAGGTTGACCCTGGCTTCGCCCTCGGCAGTCGGGTCGCCGATGCCGATGGTGTGAATCACCACGCCTTTGGCCGCGGCCATGGCGGCCGCGTGATCCGGGGTAATGGCGCTGCTGGTGTCATTGCCGTCAGTGAGCAGGATCAGCACTTTTTCCTGCTCGTGGGCCTGGGCCAGCAGTTTCAGGCTCAGGCCGATGGCGTCGCCGATGGCGGTGTTGGGGCCGGCCATGCCGATGCCGGTGTCGTCCAGAAGTAGCGACAGGCTGGCGTGGTCGAGGGTCAGCGGTGCCTGTGGATAGGCACCTGTGCCGAACACGATCAGTCCGATTCGATCGTCTTTACGTTTGTCGATGAACCCGTGCACCACTTCCTTGACTGCGGCCAGGCGATTGATTTTCTGGCCGTTGGCGTCGGTGAAATCGGTGGTTTCCATCGACTGGGAAATGTCGATGGCCAGCATCAGGTCCCGCACCGGCTGCTGGCGCTCGATGGGTTTTTCCACCAACACCGGCCGACTCGCCGCCACCAGCAGCAGTGCCCAGACCAGCAGATTCAGGAGCAATTGCCAGCCGTTGCTGCGGGTGCCGGCCTGGCTCGGTGCCTGGCCGACGGCGCGGCTCATCGCCCCGAAAAACGGTACACGCACGGCGCTGCGCGCTTCGCGGTAGTCGGACAGGTAGCGATAGCCGAACCACGGCAGCGGCAGCAGGATCAGCAGCCAAGGGTAATCAAGCTGCCACATGATGGCGCTCCACCCAGGTTTTGCAGGTGCTGAACAGCTGTTGGCGCTGTTCATTGGGCATGGCCCGCAATGTTGCGTCGGGGGCGTAGGCCAGCAGCGACAGTTGTTGGCTGAAGTCGACGGGTAGCGGCTGTTTACTGTGCCGCTGCAAAAATGCCTGCCAGTCCTCTTTCCCCAACCCCGCTGGAGAGTCCTGTGGGAGCGAGCTTGCAATCAAAGGTGGTGGTGACTGACCGGACGCCATCGCGAGCAAGCTCGCTCCCACAGGTTTTGCGTAAGGCATAGAGATCGCGACCCGTTTGAGCAGCTCCGGAAGCTCACGCAACGCACTCAGGTCATTGCTGCGCTGCTGCAATTCCTCCAGCCGCACCAACGCCTCGCGCCGATAGCGATCGCGCCGCCATTGCCGGTAGCGCCGCGCACCGGTCACCACCAACGTAACGATCAACAACGTCAGCAACGCCCACCACCCCCAGGTTTGCGGTGCATAACTGACCGGCACCGGCAGCGCCATTTCCTTGAGCTGGTCGATGCTCGGGATAGCGGGATTCATCGGCGCCCTCCGGTAAGCTTGCCCAGTTCGGCGCGCAGTTGTTCGTCGGCTTCTGTTGCGGTGCTGAACATCATCAGTGGCACCTGGCTGCGGCGCAGCAAAGTCGCGACATCCTTGAGCCGCCCGCTGAGAAAATCCCCAAGCGGCTGGTGCACCTGTTGCCGATCCACCGCCAGCTCCACCTGCAATTGCCCCTGGGTGACCAGCACGCGGCCGTTTTTCGGCAGGTTAAGCGCCAGCGGGTCATACACCTGCATGGCAATTACATCGTTGTGCGCCGCCAGTTGCCGCATCAGTTGCAAGGTGCGTTCGCCGGCCCCGGCGAAGTCGCTGACGATGCAGATCAGGTGATCGTGACCGGCCACGGCCAGGCAATGCTGCAGGACCTTGTCGAGCTGGTCTTCGCCCTCGGCGTCCGGGTTGGCGGCATTGAGCGCCTGGTTCTGCTGGGCGATGCGGCTGCACAGCGCTTCGATCCGTTTGCGGCTGCGCAGCGGGGCGATGCTGTCGATGCGTTGATCGTTGAAGACCAGTCCACCGACGCGGTCGCCGGCGTTGAACACCATCCACGCCGCCAGGGCGCCGAGCTCGGCGGCGACCGCGGATTTGAAGCTGCGTTGCGAACCAAAGAACATTGACATGCGCTGGTCGACGAGGATCAGCGCCGGGCGGTCGCGCTCTTCGGTGAATGTCCGTACCACCGGTTTGCCGGTGCGCAGGGATGCGCGCCAATCGAGGTGACGCAGGTCATCGCCGGGCTGATAGCGCCGCAGTTCATCGAAGTTCAAGCCCCGACCACGCAAGCGTGAAGCGTGGTTGCCGGCCAGGATGCTGCCCTGGGGCTGACGCGCCAGAAAACTCAGGTCGCGGGCCTTGAACTCCAGGGCCATCAACTGCGCCAGAGAGACATACACCAGGCCGTCGGTGTTCACGCAGGAATCGCCACTTTATCGAGCAGACGGTCGAGCACCTGATCGGCGCTCACACCATCGGCCACCGCGTCGTAGCTCAGTTGCAGACGATGGCGCAGCACCGGGTGCACCACGGCGCGGACGTTGTCCGGAGAAACGAAATCCTGGCCCTGCAACCAGGCGTCCGCCCGGGCGCAGCGGTCCAGACCGATGCCGCCGCGAGGGCTGGCGCCGATGCTGATCCAGCGCCCGAGGTCGGCGTCGTAATCGACAGGGTGGCGAGTGGCGTTGATCAGGTCGATCAGGTAACGGTCGATGGCCGGGGAGACGTGCACGGCACTGACTTCTCGGCGCGCGGCGAACACCACGTCCTGAGACAACGAGAATCCCTGCACCGCAGCGGTCCTGGCGCCGAGGGCCTGTTCTTCTTCGCGCAGCAGACGCAGCACCTGGCTTTCGTTTTCCGCGCTCGGGTAATCGAGCAACACTTTCATCAGGAAGCGGTCCATCTGCGCTTCCGGCAGCGGGTACGTGCCTTCCTGTTCGATCGGGTTCTGAGTCGCTACCACAATGAACAGTTCCGGCAGCGCATGGCTGTTGCCGGCCACGGTGATCTGGCGTTCTTCCATGGCTTCGAGCAACGCCGCCTGGACCTTGGCCGGTGCACGGTTGATTTCGTCGGCGAGAATCAGGTTGCCGAACAGCGGGCCGGGCTGGAAGCGGATTTCGTTCTTGCCTTCGACCTGATGCAGCACCTCGGCGCCAGTGATGTCCGACGGCAGCAAATCCGGGGTGAACTGAATGCGGCTCATCTTCGCGTCCAGGTGTTTGGCCAATGCTTTCACCGTGCGGGTCTTGGCCAGGCCGGGCAGGCTTTCCAGCAGCAGATGACCGTTGGCCAGCAGGCCCACAAGGATTTGTCGAATGGCCTGATCCTGGCCGAGCACGGCTTCGGCGATGCTGGCTTGCAGGGCATTGAGGTCGTTGAGTGCGGTCATGGGGTCTCCTAGAAAAACGCCAGGGTCATATTGATGCTGAAACCATTGCCTTCAGGTCGGTTCTTGGTATCGAACTCCGGGACCCAGCGAGCACTGATATTGGCCTGGGCGTCGGCGAACTTGCCGGTCCAGCCCACTGTTGGGCCAGCGCCCACGGAGCGCCCGCGAAAGCCACTGGTTGCGCCGGATCCGGAGTCATCGGTGAGCTGCTGGATATAGCCTGCCACCATGCCGGCGTTCCAGCCGTTGCCGAATCCGTGGGTCCACAGTGCATCGAGGGTGAAAATGTTGCCGTTGCGATAATCCGTGGCGTCGTTCTCGGTGTAGAACTCCAGGCCGCTCGACAGGGTGAATTCGCCGCCCTTGCCATCCAGGTGGGTGAACGCCACGGTAGGCATGAAGGTGTAATTGTTCTGCCCGGGGTTGGCCAGGCGATCGACGTTGTACGCGCCTGTCGGCACGTAGATCGGTAGCGAGAACGAGATGTGGTTGAGTTCGTCGAAGTGGTAGCCGGCCGCAATCGGGGTCACCAGCATGTCGGCGAACTGGGTGCCGGTGTCCGAGGTGCCCAGGGTACGGCCACGGGGGCCGGTCACGTTGGCGGTGATGTCGGTGTACTGCACTGGCACGCCTATGGCCGAGGCGTAGTTCCAGGGACCCTTGCCGGTGTCCCAGACATGGGTGAAGTTGGCCATGGTGTAGGAAACCTTCATGTCCAGCCCGGTACTGATGGCACCCACGATCGGCACTTGAGCGCTGCCCTTGAGTTCGCCGTCGTACCAGATGCTGGTCAGGGACATGACCCAACCCGGCTCCGGGGGCACGATCCCTGCGTTGGAAAACACTTGCTGCCCGGTGATGGGGCGACCGACACCACCCTCGGCCGCCAGTACCAATGGACTACCGCTGACCATGCACAGCGCCAACAAGGGGCGCACTACGAGAGGCCTGAACATGCCTGACTCCGTTTATTGTTTTGGGGTGACAGGGGTCAGCAACGGCATGTGCCATTGGCCGTTGGTGACTTCCGGTTTTGGTAGATACAAACGCAAAATCCCGTAGAACGGACCACCCGGGGCTGGTAGCCAGTTGCTTTGCAGGTCTTTGGCCGGTGCCTTGTGCTGCACGTACAGGGTCAGGCCGCCGTCGGCATCGAGCTTGAGGTCGGGCAGCATGCGCGAGTTGATCAGGTAGCGATTGAGCGGGTTGGCCACCAGCAATTTGTTCTTGCCGTCGTACATGGTCAGCGACCAGAACGCATCGGCCGGGGGCAGGGCGCCCTTGTCGAAGTGCAGGGTGTAGTCGGTTTTCGACGCATCGACCGGCTTGCCGTCCTTGTCGACGAAATAACCGATGTAGTTGGCCTCTTCGGCGGAGTTGCCGAAGATCCCCATGTTGGCGCCAGCGTAGCGGTACAGATAATTACCCTTGAGGTGATCGCGGGTGCCGAACAGATCGTCGCTGCTGACCTCGTGGGTATCGACTTTGGTCTTCTTGAACTCGGCAAACTCAGCCTTGGCATCGCTGATGCCGTCCTCCAGCGCTTTGCGTTGCTCGGCGCTGAGGTCGGTCAGCTTGAACGGCTTGCCGGCTTCGACACCGATTTTGGCGAAGCGCGCAAGCAGGTCCTTCTCGACATCCTGGGCCGGAGCGAACGACAGCATGAAGTTCAGGTAACGGAACAGGTCCGGGGTTTCGCTCATGGTCGGCGTGGGTTTTGGCCAGTCGATCTTCGGCGCGGCAGGCGGGGCTTTGCGTTTGTCGTAATGGCTCAGGCTTTCAACCTTGTAACCCTTCTGGATCTGCTTGACCTTGGCCAGGTCCTTTTCATCGAACAGCTGGGTGCGATACAGCGCATAGGCAATGTTGCTTTCACTGCGCAGTAAACGGTCGATGTTCAGCGGTTGTTGGCCCTGCCAGTTCGGTCCGGCGACCATGAAGTGCCCGCCGTTGTTGCCGGTACTGCGGGTGCCCAGGTACGCAAAGTTCTGCGTGTAGGCATCAATCAGCTGCACCGAGTAGTAGCGGTGTTCTTCGATGGCCGGCAGGGTCAGCACCACCGGCTCGGCGCGCAAATCCATCCAGACGAAGGAGTAGGGCGTGTCGGCATTCGGCGTGACGAACGCGGTGTCCCTGGCGGTGAAAGCCTTGGCCGTGTTGCCGATCTGGTTGAACGGCGCCTTGAAGTTCGGGCTCTTCCTGTCCACGGCCTGGGTGTAGAGCGTCTTGTACATCTCAACCACCGGGAAGCCGTACAGATAGGCTTCCCTGGCAATGCCCCGGGCTTCTTCCGGGGTGGCGGTGAAGTCGGCCCAGGCACTGGTACTCAGGGCAAGGGTCAGGCCGGTCAGCAGCAGATTGCGGTTATTCATCGTACTTCCTTGGTGAATGTCCGGGCGTCATTCAACGGCCGTGATGTCGTCGAGTTTCCAGCTCTTGTCGAAATAGGCTTCGGTCGGGGCATACAGGCGGAAGTAGCTGAACCAGTGTTTGCCCGGCAGGGTTTGCACCCAATTGCTCTCGAAACCTTGTGGCGCGGTCGGACCGAAGTACAGGTCCACCGAGCCATCGGCGTTCTTTTTCAGATCTTGACGGGACGACAAATCGGCCTTGCGCTGCGGGTTGTCGATCAGGCAGCGGCTGGCGATGTCGTACACGGTCATTGACCAGAACTGCTTGGCCGGCGGGTTGGCGCCGACGTGCAGCCGATAGCTCTTGCCGCCGTCGAGCCAGTTGCCCTTGGCGTCGGTGTAGGCACCGAGATAGGTCTGGCCCAGCCCCGGGGTTTTCGAAACCATGCCTTTGGTGTTGGTCACTGCCTCGTAAAACCAGGCGCTGCGTTCCCACAGTTGGTCATAGTAGGCGACGCGCTGTGATGGCTCGGCGATGTTCAGCACGGTGTCCCATTGCCGGTCCGGCCAGTACTGGGCACCGGGGAAACGCTTGGCGAAGGTATTGGCCTTGGCGATCAGCTCACCGACCTGCGCGCCTTGTTCCAGGGCATTGCGCTGGGCTTCGGTGGGATTGAACGGCTTGTCCTTCTCGATCCCAAGGCTGGCGAGCATGGCCATGTAGAAACGGTCGCGTTCGTTGACCGGTTCCTTCTGGAGGATCTGGTGCAAGCGTTCCCAGTATGCGAGGCCTCGCGGCTGGGTGCCGGACCAGGCTTTGCCTGCGGGGGAGAGCAGTTTGGTCTTGGTCGGCTCGGCGCCTTTGGCGTACGGGTACATCTTGAATTGCTCGACCAGTGCCTTGCCTTTGGCCGGGTCCGGGTCGAGCACACGGAAACCTGCCAGCACATTCATGGTTTCCGACTTGGCCAGGTAATATTTACCGGCATCGGCCGGCGGCTCGGCGCCCGGTGGCAGTACCAGGTACTTGCCGCCCTTGCCTTTATCCGGACCGGTCTGGCCCATGTCGATGATCGACCGTTGCCAGAAATCACCAATACCGCCCGCAGTCGGGCCGGGTGGCAGTTCGATCACCAGCGGCCCGGTTTCGTTGAGGTCGACGAAGCCGAGGATGTACGGCGTGGTGGCATTGGCGGTGATTACGCCGAGCTTGTCTTCGTAACTGTTGAGCACCATCAGGTCGCCGCTGCGGGCGCCCAGCTTGTCGCGGAACTCTTCCTGCCATTGCGCGTAAGACACCAGCGGCAACGCCCAGAGGTAACTCTGAGTCGCTTGCTGGAAATCCAGTTCCGCATACAGTCTGGCAATGGATTCATGGGTCGGCAGTTCGCCCTCCATGGCGATTTTGCCGATACGGGTGTCCAGGTCCTGGGCACCGACCCCGCAACTGACGAACATGGTCATCAGGCTGAAACCGGCTGCGCGAATGGCACCGTGCATAGAGAGAATCCTTATTTACCGAAGGTCACGTTGATCCCTGCGTACAGCGTGAACTGCGGCAGGCCTTCGCCTTTGTGATCCACGGTCCATTGCGGTTCGACGAAGGCGTTAATGATATTGGTGCCGGATTTCCACGCTTTGCCGCCACCCAAACCGATGGGGATGTAGTGCGTGTCGTTTTTCAGATCGAATGTCCAGGTGCCGGTGGAGCGCAGGTACCAGCCCTTTTCCAGGTTATGGATGATGAACGGCTGGAAGGTCGCAGATTCCACGTGAGGGCGGTCGTGATCACCGGCGAACGAACTCTGGTATTGCACCAGTGCGCCGAGGAGTCCGCGTGGCGAGGAGTCGATGGCGATGGCGGACAGGCCGGCCTGCCACTTGCCGGTTCCCAGTTCATCCTGCTCGGCGGTCGGCGCAGTGATTTGCGGGCCGATGCCCAGCTGCACGCCTTCGGTCTTGAGCAGGAAAATGTCGAATACGTTCAGATCGCCGATGCCGGTGCTGTAGCCGTTGTGCGGATCGGGTCGGGTGCTGACGGGGAGCGTGACGCGCAGCAACTGCGGGACGCCTATGACGTCATTGGCTGCCATCGGAAGGGCGCCGCGCAGCAGCGCATCATTGGTGTGAGCGTTGGTATCGAACAGCTTGGGTGTGTAGTAATCCTGCAGGTTGATACCTGGTGCCAGGTTCAGCGGGTTGTTGCTTTTGTTGGCGGTCTCGGCGTTATCCGCGTGAGCACAAAAAGCAGGTGCGAGTGAAGTCACCCATACAAAGGCGTACTTCCGCAAATTCCTAGACATTAATCCCCCCGTTCCCTGGTGGCTGATTGGGCAGACGGCCCCTGAATCTGGCCGTAACTGCGTAATCCCTTTCCGATCAAGCCTGTAGGACTCGTCAGATGAACTTAGCAGTTAACTGCGGGTTAACCAGTAGGAAGGATTAATTCTTTCGTTTTATGGGCAGTTTCTCGTTAATTTCGTGTACTAAAAAGTTAATACGGATCAAGCGTTTGTCGAAACAAGTTAAGTGGCCATCTAGCCGATGCAGGAGCGAGCCTGCTCGCGAAGGTGGCCTGTCAGTCAATATGAGTGGTGGATATGACGACCTCTTCGCGAGCAGGCTCGCTCCCACAGGAAACTGAAGCAACAGCCGGTTCAGTCAACCTCAGTTCTTCTTCGCCTGTTCCCAAACCCGCTGTTCCTGCTCGCGCAGTTCCGGTGTGAACTCTGCACCAAAATCTTCCGCTTCAAACACCTGGCGAATCTCGATCTCGGCCTCGGTGCCCGGCATCGGGTTGGGGCAGCGCTTGACCCATTCGATGGCTTCTTCTTTGGACTTCACTTTCCACAACCAGAAACCGGCAATCAGTTCGTTGGTTTCGATGAAGGGGCCGTCGATCACCGTGCGTTTGTCACCTGAAAACTTTACACGAGCACCTTTGCTGCTCGGGTGCAGGCCTTCGCCCGCGAGCATGATGCCGGCCTTGACCAGTTCATCGTTGTAGTTACCCATGGCGGTCAGCAGTTCCTGGCTGGGCATGACGCCGGCCTCTGAATCATGGCTGGCCTTGATGATGATCATGAATCGCATGGTGATGTCTCCGTTGTAATTGAGTGATTCGCTTAATGGTCGAATGGCTGCGTTGCAAATCGACAGCCCCTCGAAAAAATTGTCGTAGCAGACACTTTGGCAGGTTTCATTTCGACCGCCATTTCGCTACACCGTATTTCTGGCGCGCCTGTCCAACGATCAAAGGAATGTTTTCTGTATGCCAATTCTGGAACTCACCACACTCATCCCGGGTCGCACGCCCGAACAGGTCCTCGATTTCTGCCTGGAAGGCGTCAATTTCCCAAGGATTTTTCCCGAACGCATTACCCCGCTGGGCGATACCGATCTGAACAACTTGCGGATTGAAGCCGGGCGGCAATTCCGCTTTCGCCACTGGATGTTCAATGTGATTCCGTCGGACTGGACGGTGGTGATCCGTGAAGTCGGTGAAATGCATTTCATCGACGAGATGCTAAAGGGACCGATGCGTGCCTTTCGTCATGAACATCGGGTAGCAGCGGGAGAGGGCGGTACGCTATACACCGACCGGGTGACGTATTCGGCGATTGGCGGCGCGCCGGTGGAGTGGTTGCTGGTCAATGGCTATATGCGACGGATTTTCGAGGCGCGCCATCGCAATATGTTGCGGTTGCTCAAATAACACCGCTGTCCCTGTGGGAGCGGGCTTGCTCGCGAAAGCGATCTGTCAGTCCCGGCGATGCTGAATGTGCTGCCGTATTCGCGAGCAAGCCCGCTCCCACAGGGTCTTGTGGTGTATGGGAGGGCACGTGTATCCAATTTTGTGTGCTGATACATGACAATTTATGTTTGGCCATAGGTCGTCGGACAATTTCGTGGTTAACTTCGGCCTCGTCAAAATTCTCCACCACAACGTTCAGAAGGACTCCGTTCATGGCTCAAGTCACTCTCAAAGGCAACCCGGTTCAAGTCAACGGCCAACTGCCACAAGCCGGTTCCAAGGCGCCAGCCTTTTCCCTGGTTGCCGGCAATCTGTCCGACGTCACCCTGAAGGACTTTGCCGGCAAGCGCAAAGTGCTGAACATCTTCCCAAGCGTTGACACCCCGACCTGCGCCACCTCCGTGCGCCAGTTCAACGCCAAGGCCAGCAGCGTCGACAACACTGTCGTGCTGTGCATCTCCGCTGACCTGCCGTTCGCCCAGGCGCGTTTCTGCGGCGCCGAAGGCCTGGAAAACGTACAGAACCTGTCGACCCTGCGCGGTGCCGAGTTCATCCAGAACTACGGCGTGGCCATCGCCGACGGCCCGCTCAAAGGCTTGACCGCTCGCGCCGTCGTGGTTCTGGACGAAAACGACAACGTGCTGCACAGCGAACTGGTTGGCGAAATCGCTGACGAGCCGAACTATGACGCGGCACTTGCTGTTCTGAAATAAGTAAGCGCCTTTACAATTGTTAACACCCCCCCGCTGTCAAAAATGCTGTTGTAGGAGCGAGCTTGCTCGCGATGGACTCAAGAACGCCGCGTTTCGTCAGTAGACATGCGCTATCGTTAACAACCATCGCGAGCAAGCTCGCTCCTGCATTGAGCAGCATTACCCTCTGTCCAGGCCGTTTTCATTTGTGATTCAGTGTCTTGGATAAAACACCTGCTACGTAAGCCGAAGGTAAATTGCCGGTAAAGGCGCTTTGCTTAAGACCCGCCAGTGCTTATCGTTCAGCCTCATGTAAAAAAGCCCACGCGCCCAATGGTTGATCACTCAATGCAATCCTCCGCTTCCCGTAGTCCTCGTCGCTGGCTGTTCGGCCTGCTTGTCCTGCTGGTCATCGCTGGCCTGTGCTGGAAATTTTGGCCCGGCAGCGCTGCACCCAAAGAGGCTGCGGGGCAGAAAGCCGTCGCCGGGCATACCGGCAGGTCGGGCGGGATGCGCCCGGGATTCGGTGGCGCGTCCGGGCCGGTGCCGGTGCGAGTGGCTCCGGCAGTCACCGGTGACTTCCCGCTGTATTTCAAGGCTCTGGGCACGGTCACGGCGCTCAACACCATCAATGTCCGCAGTCGCGTTGGCGGTGAGTTGGTCAAGATCTATTTCGAAGAAGGGCAGATGGTCAAGGCCGGCGACATGCTCGTCGAAATCGACCCGCGCCCTTACCAGAATGCCTTGCTTCAGGCCGAGGGCACCTTGCTGCAGAATCAGGCGCAGCTGAAAAACGCCCAGGTCGACGTCGAGCGTTATCGCGGCCTGTACCGCGAAGACAGTATTGCCAAGCAGACCCTGGACACCGCCGAAGCGCTGGTCGGTCAGTTCCAGGGCACGGTCAAGACCAATCAGGCGGCGGTCAACGACGCCAGGCTCAACCTCGAATTCACCAGGATCCGCGCCCCGATTACCGGTCGCGTCGGCCTGCGTCAACTGGACGTCGGCAACCTGGTAGCGGCCAACGACACCACTGCATTGGCGATCATCACCCAGACCCAACCGATCAGCGTGGCCTTCACCCTGCCGGAAAACAGCCTTGACACCGTGCTGGCCCGTTATCGCAGCGGCGCCAAACTGCCGGCTGAAGCCTGGGACCGCGGTGATACCAAACTGCAAGCCACGGGCGTGCTGCAGAGCCTGGACAACCAGATCGACGTCACCACCGGCACCCTGAAATTCAAGGCCCGTTACGAGAACCGCGATCAGTCGCTGTTCCCCAACCAGTTCGTCAATGTGCGCCTGTTGGCCGACACCCTCAAAGACGTGGTACTGGCGCCTTCCGCCGCGATCCAGTTCGGCACCAACGGCACGTTCGCCTATGTCCTGGACGGTGACAAGAAGGTCAAGATCCGTCAGTTGAAAGTCGGCGCCAGCGACGGCCTGAACACTGTGGTCACCGAAGGACTGTCGGCGGGCGATCGGGTCGTACTGGAAGGCACTGACCGCCTGAAAGACGGCAGCGATGTGGAGGTGGTCAACGACAGCCAGGACGTGCCGACCACGCCGACCGAACACCTGCAAGGCAAATCGGCGGTCAACGCGGCTGAGCCTGCGACCACCGACAAGGCGAAAAAGGGCGGCGCATGAATCTCTCGCGGCTGTTCATCCTTCGCCCGGTAGCCACCACGCTGAGCATGCTGGCGATTATCCTGGCCGGCGTCATCGCCTACCGGTTGCTGCCGGTGTCGGCGTTGCCCCAGGTCGATTACCCGACCATTCGCGTCATGACCTTGTACCCCGGCGCCAGTCCGGATGTCATGACCAGCGCGGTGACCGCGCCACTTGAGCGGCAGTTCGGGCAGATGCCCGGCCTGACGCAAATGGCGTCCACCAGTTCCGGCGGCGCGTCGGTGCTGACCCTGCGGTTCAGCCTCGACATCAACATGGACGTGGCCGAGCAGCAAGTGCAGGCGGCGATCAACGCCGCGACCAACCTGTTGCCCAAGGACCTGCCGGCACCGCCGGTGTACAACAAGGTCAACCCGGCCGATACGCCGGTGCTGACCCTGGCCATCACTTCCAAGACCATGTTGTTGCCCAAGCTCAACGATCTGGTCGATACGCGCATGGCGCAGAAGATTGCCCAGATCAGCGGCGTCGGCATGGTCAGCATTGCCGGTGGTCAACGCCAGGCCGTGCGGATCAAGGTCAATCCCGAGGCTTTGGCGGCCAACGGCCTGAACCTGTCGGATGTGCGCACGCTGATCGGCGCCTCCAACGTCAACCAGCCCAAAGGCAACTTCGACGGCCCGACCCGGGTCTCGATGCTCGATGCCAACGATCAACTGACGTCGCCCAAGGACTACGCCAACCTGATCCTGGCCTACGCCAACGGCGCACCGTTGCGGCTCAAGGACGTGGCGGAGATCGTCGACGGCGCCGAGAACGAGCGGCTCGCGGCGTGGGCCAACGAGAACCAGGCCGTGCTGCTGAACATCCAGCGTCAGCCCGGCGCCAACGTGATCGAGGTGGTGGACCGGATCAAGGCCCTGCTGCCGAGCATCACCGACAACCTGCCAGCCGGCCTCGACGTGGTGGTGCTGACCGACCGCACCCAGACCATCCGCGCCTCGGTCAAGGACGTGCAGCACGAATTGCTGATCGCCATCGCCCTGGTGGTCATGGTCACCTTCCTGTTCCTGCGTCGCGCCAGCGCCACGATCATTCCGTCGGTGGCCGTGCCGCTGTCGCTGATCGGTACGTTCGGCGTGATGTACCTGGCTGGGTTCTCGGTCAATAACCTGACCCTGATGGCCCTGACCATCGCCACCGGTTTCGTGGTGGACGATGCGATCGTCATGCTGGAGAACATTTCGCGTTTTATCGAAGAGGGCGACAGCCCGCTGAACGCGGCGCTCAAGGGCGCCAAGCAGATCGGTTTCACCCTGATCTCCCTGACGTTGTCGCTGATCGCCGTGCTGATTCCGCTGCTGTTCATGGCGGACGTGGTCGGTCGCTTGTTCCGCGAATTTGCCATTACGCTGGCGGTGGCGATCCTGATTTCCCTGGTCGTTTCCCTGACCCTGACGCCGATGATGTGCGCGCGGTTGCTCAAACGTGAACCCAAGGAAGCAGAGCAGGGCCGCTTCTACCGTGCCAGCGGTGCGTTCATCGACTGGATGATCGCCGCCTACGGGCGCAAGTTGCAGTGGGTGCTCAAGCACCAGCCGCTGACCTTGATGGTGGCCATTGGCACCTTGGCGCTGACGGTGTTGCTGTACATGGTGGTGCCCAAGGGCTTCTTCCCGGTGCAGGACACCGGCGTCATCCAGGGCATTTCCGAGGCGCCGCAATCGATTTCCTTCGCCGCCATGAGCGAGCGCCAGCAGGAACTGGCCAAGGTCATCCTGGCCGACCCGGCGGTCGAGAGCCTGTCCTCCTACATTGGCGTGGATGGCGACAACTCGACCCTCAACAGCGGCCGGTTGCTGATCAACCTCAAGTCGCACAACGACCGCGACCTGAGCGCCATGCAAGTGATTGCCCGCCTGCAACCGGAACTGGACAAACTGGTCGGCATCCGCCTGTTCATGCAGCCAGTGCAGGACCTGACCATCGAAGACCGGGTCAGCCGCACGCAGTATCAGTTCAGCATGTCGTCGCCGGACTCGGAGCTGCTGAGCCTGTGGAGCGGGCGTCTGGTCGAGGCTTTGGCCGACCGGCAGGAATTGACCGACGTCGCCAGCGATTTGCAGGACAAGGGCTTGCAGGTCTATCTGGTGATTGACCGCGATGCGGCGTCGCGGGTCGGTGTGTCGGTGTCGAACATCACCGACGCGCTGTACGACGCCTTTGGTCAGCGGCAGATTTCTACGATCTATACCCAGGCCAGTCAGTACCGCGTGGTGCTGCAATCGCAGTCCGGTGAGAAGATCGGCCCGCAGGCGCTGGAGCAGATTCACGTCAAGACCACCGATGGCGGTCAGGTGCGCCTGTCCAGCCTGGCGCATGTCGAGGAGCGTCAGGCGCAACTGGCGATCACCCACATCGGCCAGTTCCCGGCGGTGATGATGTCCTTCAACCTCGCGCCCGGCGTGGCGCTGGGGCATGCGGTCGAGATCATCGAGCAGGTGCAGAAGGACATCGGCATGCCGATTGGCGTGCAGACCCAGTTCCAGGGCGCAGCGCAGGCGTTCCAGGCTTCGTTGTCAAGCACCTTGCTGCTGATTCTGGCGGCGGTGGTGACCATGTACATCGTGCTGGGGGTGCTCTACGAGAGCTACATCCACCCGATCACCATTCTTTCGACCTTGCCTTCGGCGGCGGTGGGCGCCTTGCTGGCGTTGATCCTCAGCGGCAACGACCTGGGCATGATCGCGATCATCGGCATCATCCTGTTGATCGGCATCGTGAAGAAGAACGCGATCATGATGATCGACTTCGCCCTTGACGCCGAGCGCAACCAGGGCATGGACCCGCAAACGGCGATCTATCAGGCAGCATTGCTGCGTTTCCGGCCGATCCTGATGACCACCCTGGCGGCTTTGTTCGGTGCCGTGCCGTTGATGCTGGCCACCGGTTCCGGCGCGGAACTGCGCCAACCGCTGGGTCTGGTGATGGTCGGCGGCCTGTTGCTGAGCCAGATTCTGACGCTGTTCACTACGCCTGTGATCTATCTGTACTTCGACCGTCTCGGTCGGCGCTGGGGCCGCAAGCCTGAGTCCGTGGAAGCGGTAGAGCAGCCATGAACCTTTCGGGACCTTTCATCAAGCGCCCGGTCGCGACCATGCTGCTGAGCCTGGCGATCATGCTGCTGGGCGGCGTGAGCTTCGGTTTGCTGCCCGTGTCGCCGCTGCCGCAAATGGACTTTCCGGTGATCGTGGTCCAGGCCAGCCTGCCCGGGGCCAGCCCCGAGGTGATGGCGTCGACCGTGGCCACGCCTTTGGAGCGCTCCTTCGGCAGCATTGCCGGGGTCAACACCATGAGCAGCCGGTCCAGCCAGGGTTCGACCCGGGTGATCCTGCAATTCGACCTGGACCGCGACATCAACGGCGCGGCGCGGGAAGTGCAGGCAGCGATCAACGCCTCGCGCACCCTGCTGCCGAGCGGGATGCGCAGCATGCCGACCTACAAGAAGGTCAACCCGTCCCAGGCGCCGATCATGGTGCTGTCGCTGACGTCGGACGTGCTGGAAAAAGGCCAGCTCTATGACCTGGCATCGACCATCCTGTCCCAGAGCCTGTCCCAGGTGCAGGGCGTCGGCGAGGTGCAGATCGGCGGCAGTTCGTTGCCGGCGGTACGCATCGAGCTTGAACCGCAGTCATTGAACCAGTACGGCGTGGCCCTGGACGATGTACGCAACACCATCGCCAATGCCAACGTGCGCCGGCCCAAGGGCTCGGTGGAAGACGATCAGCGGCTGTGGCAGGTCCAGGCCAACGATCAGCTGGAAAAAGCCAAGGACTACGAGTCGCTGATCATCCACTACAACGGTGGCGCGGCCCTGCGCCTGAAGGATGTGGCCAAGGTCAGCGATGGCGTCGAGGACCGTTACAACAGCGGTTTCTTCAACGACGACGCGGCAGTGCTGCTGGTCATCAACCGCCAGGCCGGCGCTAACATCATCGAGACGGTCAACGAGATCAAGGCCCAGCTGCCGGCGTTGCAGGCGGTGCTGCCGGCCAGCGTCAAGCTGAACCTGGCGATGGACCGCTCGCCGGTGATCAAGGCCACGCTGCACGAGGCGGAAATGACCCTGCTGATCGCCGTGGCGCTGGTGATCCTGGTGGTGTTCCTGTTCCTCGGTAACTTCCGTGCCTCGCTGATCCCGACCTTGGCGGTGCCGGTGTCGCTGGTCGGCACCTTTGCCGTGATGTACCTCTACGGTTTTTCGCTGAACAACCTGTCGCTGATGGCGCTGATCCTGGCCACCGGGCTGGTGGTGGACGATGCCATCGTGGTGCTGGAGAACATTTCCCGGCACATCGACGAAGGCGTGCGGCCGATGAGGGCCGCGTACCTCGGCGCCCAGGAAGTCGGTTTTACCTTGCTGTCGATGAACGTGTCGCTGGTGGCGGTGTTCCTGTCGATCCTGTTCATGGGCGGGATCATCGAAAGCCTGTTCCGCGAATTCTCCATCACCCTGGCGGCGGCCATCGTGGTCTCGCTGGTGGTGTCGTTGACCCTGACCCCGATGCTCTGCGCTCGCTGGCTCAAGCCGCACACGCCGGGGCAGGAGAACCGCCTGCAACGCTGGAGCCGGCGGACCAACGACTGGATGGTCGGCAAATACGCCACCAGCCTCGACTGGGTGCTGCGCCACAAGCGCCTGACCTTGCTCAGCCTGTTCGTGACAATCGGCGTGAATATTGCGTTGTATGTGGTTGTTCCTAAAACGTTTTTACCTCAGCAGGATACCGGTCAACTGATCGGTTTCGTGCGCGGCGACGACGGCCTGTCGTTCAGCGTGATGCAGCCGAAGATGGAGATTTTCCGTCGGGCGGTGTTGAAGGATGAGGCGGTAGAAAGCGTCGCCGGGTTCATTGGCGGCAATAACGGCACCAACAACGCCTTCATGCTGGTGCGCCTCAAGCCGATCAAGGAGCGCAGCATTTCCGCGCAGAAAGTCATCGAACGCCTGCGCAAGGAAATGCCCAAGGTTCCCGGGGCACAACTGATGCTCATGGCGGACCAGGACCTGCAATTCGGTGGTGGCCGTGAGCAGACCACCTCGCAATACTCGTACATCCTGCAGAGCGGGGATCTGGGGGCATTGCGCGAGTGGTATCCGAAAGTCGTCACCGCGCTCAGGGCCTTGCCGGAGCTGACGGCGATCGATGCGCGGGAAGGCCGGGGCGCCCGCCAAGTGACCCTGATCGTCGACCGTGACCAGGCCAAGCGCCTGGGTGTCGACATGGACATGGTCACGGCGGTGCTGAACAACGCCTACAGTCAGCGGCAGATTTCGACCATCTACGACAGTCTTAACCAGTATCAGGTGGTGATGGAGGTCAATCCGAAATACGCCCAGGACCCGATCACCCTCACGCAAGTCCAGGTGATCACCGCTGACGGCGCGCGAATCCCGCTGTCGACCATCGCCCATTACGAAAACAGCCTGGAAAACGACCGGGTCAGCCACGAAGGCCAGTTTGCTTCGGAGAGCATTGCCTTCGACATGGCCGAAGGCGTGACCGTGGAGCAGGGCGGTGCCGCCATCGAGCGGGCGATTGCCAAGGTCGGCCTGCCGGAAGACGTGATCGCGAAAATGGCCGGCACAGCCAACGCTTTCGCGGCGACCCAAAAAAGTCAGCCGTGGATGATTCTGGGGGCGCTGGTGGCGGTGTATCTGGTCTTGGGTGTGCTGTACGAAAGCTACATTCACCCGCTGACGATTCTCTCGACCCTGCCGTCGGCCGGGGTCGGCGCGTTGCTGTCGATCTATGCGCTGGGCGGCGAGTTCAGCCTGATTTCGTTGCTGGGGCTGTTTCTGCTGATCGGCGTGGTGAAGAAAAACGCGATCCTGATGATCGACCTGGCGTTGCAACTGGAACGAAACCAGGGCATGGCACCGCTGGAATCGATCCGCAGCGCCTGCCTGCAACGTTTGCGACCTATCCTGATGACCACCCTGGCGGCGATCCTCGGTGCCTTGCCGTTGCTGCTGAGCCGCGCCGAAGGGGCGGAAATGCGCCAGCCGCTGGGCCTGACCATCATCGGCGGGCTGATCTTCAGCCAGGTACTGACGCTTTACACCACCCCGGTGGTTTACCTCTATCTCGACAACCTGCGCCATCGCTTCAATAAATGGCGCGGGGTGCGTACTGATGTTGCTCTGGAAACTCCGCTATGACTGACCGTTCGCTTTTCAACCTGGCTGCACCGCTGATCACGGCTCGAGGCTCGCGCCTGTTGAGCCTGTCACTGTGCGTGGCGATGCTCAGTGCCTGCGCCGTCGGCCCGGATTACCAGCGCCCGCAAACCGCGGAGCCTGCGCAGTACAAGGCAGCGGAGGGCTGGCGTCAGGCCAACCCGAGTGATGCCCTGGCGCGTGGCGCGTGGTGGGAGTTGTATGGCGACCGGCAGCTCAACGACCTGATCGAAAAACTCAACAGCGCCAACCAGACCGTCGCCCAGTCCGAAGCGCAGTACCGCCAGGCCCAGGCCTTGGTGCGCAGTGCACGCGGGGCGTTTTTCCCGACGGTGGACCTGAACGTCAGCAAGAACCGTTCAAGCCAGGGCACCGGCAGCAGCAGTTCCAGCCTGAGCAGTTCGTCCAGCGGTATTCGCGACACGTACTCGGCCCAGGCGGGCGTCAGTTGGGAAGCGGACGTATGGGGCAAGCTGCGCCGAGGCCTCGAAGCCGACACCGCCAATGCCCAGGCAAGCTTTGCCGATCTGGCGGCCATGCGCCTGAGTCAACAGTCGGAGCTGGTGCAGAATTACCTGCAACTGCGCGTGATCGATGGCCAGAAACGCTTGCTCCAGGACACGGTCGAGGCATATCAGCGTTCGTTGAAGATGACCGAAAACCAGTACCGCGCAGGCGTATCGGGCAAGGACGCGGTGGCCCAGGCCCAGACACAGCTCAAAAGCACCGAAGCCGATATGATCGACCTGATCTGGCAACGCGCCCAGTTCGAGAACGCCATCGCTGTGCTGATCGGCCTGCCGCCGGCCGAGTTCAGCCTGGCGCAAAGCCAGGACATCCCGCAATTGCCGCAAGTACCGCTGGCGCTACCTTCGCAGTTGCTGGAGCGTCGCCCGGACATCGCTTCGGCCGAGCGCTCGGTGATGGCCGCCAACGCCAACATCGGTGTGGCCAAGGCTGCCTATTACCCGGACCTGACCCTGAGCTTGAACGGTGGTTACAGCAGCAGTACCTCGAAAGACTTGTTCAGCCTGCCGAACCGCTTCTGGTCGGTCGGACCGCAATTGGCCATGACCCTGTTCGACGGTGGCCAGCGCTCGGCGGAAGTCGACCGCAGTGAAGCGGCCTATGACGAAACGGTGGCCAAGTACCGCCAGACCGTACTGGACGGATTCCGCGAAGTGGAAAACTACCTGGTGCAGCTCAAGGTGCTTGAGGATGAAGCCGTCGTGCGCCAACAGGCACTGGATGCCGCCCGTGAATCGTTGCGCCTGACCCAGAACCAGTACAAGGCCGGTTTGATCGCGTACATCGATGTGGTGGTGACCCAGGCGGCGGCGCTGAACAATGAACGCAGCAACCTGGACCTGTTGCAAAGCCGCCTGATAGCCAGTGTGCAGTTGATTGCCGCGTTGGGGGGTGGCTGGGACGGGCAGCTTGAGGTGAGCGAAAACCGATAGCGTAATCCCTGTGGGAGCGAGCTTGCTCGCGATGGCTGCGTCACATTCAGCATGGATGTTGCCTGACCCACCGCTATCGCGAGCAAGCTCGCTCCCACAGGTTTTGTCAGGTGCCGGCAGCTTGAAGCAAGTTAATGTAAAACCTTAAAACAAGCGTTTCATCGGGCTGATGGCCCTTTGCTCATTTTGTGAGTGCGTTCTCATTTGGAATCAGTACAATCGCCGCATTTGCCCCCACCCGAGAATGAAAGCCATTAACAAGGGGGCTTTCGCGAGAAGTCTCCATGCTCATCGGCAGCTATTCCCCCACCCTGGTCATTATTTCGCTCTGTGTAGCGATTCTCGCCTCATACACCGCACTCGACCTGACCGGACGCATTGCCACCGCCAAAGGCCGCGCCGTGCATTTGTGGACTGCGGGCGGGGCCGTTGCCATGGGCATCGGCATCTGGTCGATGCACTTTATCGGCATGCTCGCGTTCAAGTTGCCGATCGACCTGGGGTACGACGGGACCATCACCCTGTTGTCGTTGCTGATCGGCGTGCTCTCCAGCGGCTTTGCGCTGTGGCTGGTCAGCCAGCCGCAATTGCCGGCCTGGCAACTGGCCTTTGGTGCGTTGGTCATGGGCGCCGGCATCAGCGCGATGCACTACACCGGCATGGCTGCCATGCGCATGCAACCGGGAATCGACTATGACCCGACGCTGTTCGGCGCCTCGCTGCTGATCGCTGTCGGTGCTTCGGGCGCAGCATTGTGGATCGCTTTCCATCTGCGCCAGCACACGCCTTATGTCCGTCTGATCCGTGGTGGTGCCGCCGTGATCATGGGTATCGCCATCGTCGGCATGCACTACACCGGGATGGCCGCCGCACGCTTTGCCGACGGCAGTTTCTGTGGCGCGGCGGTCAATGGATTGAGCGGCAATGGCTTGGACAACCTGGTGCTGATCACCACGTTGGCGGTGCTGAGCATTGCCCTGCTGACCTCGATCCTCGATGCACGCCTGGAGGCTCGCACCGCGAGCCTGGCCCAGTCGCTGACCGAGGCCAACCGTGAACTGACCCAATTGGCCCTGCACGACACCCTCACCGGGCTGCCGAACCGGACGTTGCTCGCCGATCGAATCGATCAGGCCATGTCGCGGGTCCGGGAAGAAGGGGGGTGCTTTGCCCTGATGTTCATCGATCTGGACGGTTTCAAACCGGTCAACGATGCCTTCGGCCACCACATGGGTGATCTGTTGTTGCGCGAAGTGGCCCTGCGCCTGCGCGAAGACTTGCGCAGCCAGGACACCCTGGCACGGATCGGCGGCGATGAGTTCGTGTTGCTGGTGCAATTGAGCGAACAGAACGACGCCTTGAACCTGGCGGCCCGTCAGGTCGGGTTGATCGCGCGCGCGTTCCGGGTTGCCGAACATGATTTGCACATTTCCGCCAGCGTCGGCATCGCGCTCTACCCGGGTAACGGGCAGTCCGCCCACGAACTGCTGATGAACGCCGACGCGGCGATGTACCACGCCAAGGGCGCGGGTAAAAACGGCTACAGCTTTTTCGATGTCTCGATGAACAACAACGCCCGCAAACAGCTGCAATTGCTGCAGGATCTGCGCAATGCCGTGGAACAGCAGGAGTTCAGCCTGCATTACCAGCCCAAGTTCGACGCCGCCAATGGCCGGCCGGTGGGCGCCGAGGCCTTGTTGCGCTGGGAACACCCGACTCAAGGAATGCTGTTGCCGGACAAATTCATCGAACTGGCGGAAAAAACCGGGCTGATCATTCCGATCGGCGAGTGGGTGCTCAACGAAGCCTGCCGTCAGATGCGCGAGTGGTACGTGCTGGGCTACACCGACTGGCGCATCGCGGTGAACCTTTCGGCCATTCAGTTTTGCCATGCCGGGCTGGTCCAGAGCGTCGCCAGGGCGCTGGCGACGCACCATCTGCCACCCAACAGCCTGACCCTGGAAATCACCGAAACCACCGCCATGAGCGATGCCGATGCGAGCATGACGGTGCTGCAGGAACTGTCGGAAATGGGTGTCGACCTGTCCATCGACGATTTTGGTACCGGCTATTCGAGCTTGATGTACCTCAAGCGCCTGCCGGCCAACGAGCTGAAGATCGACCGCGGTTTTGTCCGGGACCTGGAGCGCGACAGCGATGACGCCGCCATCGTTTCGGCCATCGTCGCCCTCGGGCAAGCGCTGGGGTTGCGCATCGTCGCCGAAGGCGTGGAAACCGGTGTGCAGCAGGACTTCCTGACTCAGCTCGGCTGCGATTCGTTGCAGGGTTACCTGCTGGGGCATCCGCTGCCGGCCGCAGGTTTCATGGTGGAAATCCATCGCGGGGAGCAGTTGGTCGAGCAGTTGAAAGCCAGTGCCAGGCGCGAGATGTCGATGACATGACAGCTGATGTGAAGCCATGCAAAAACCGCCAATGGCGGTTATTCTTGCCCCCGACCGCTTAAGCTTTGATTGGGGGAAAGCTCGCATGGACAAAGTCATCGTCATCACTGGCGGTAGCCGCGGCATCGGTGCCGCCACCGCTCTGTTGGCCGCCGCGCAGGGCTATCGGATCTGCATCAACTATCAGGCGGACGAACAGTCTGCATTCGGCGTGCTGGAGCAAGTCCGCGCCCTCGGTGCGCAAGCCATTGCGGTACGGGCCGACGTCAGCATCGAAGACGAAGTGATCGCGCTGTTCAATCGGGTGGACAGTGAACTGGGGCGGGTCACCGCGCTGGTGAACAACGCCGGCACCGTCGGGCAGAAGTCCCGGGTCGACGAGATGTCCGAGTTCCGCATTCTCAAAATCATGAAAACCAACGTCCTGGCGCCGATGCTCTGTGCCAAGCACGCGATCCTGCGCATGTCGCCCAGGCACGGCGGGCAGGGCGGCAGCATCGTCAACGTATCGTCGGTCGCCTCGCGTTTGGGATCGCCCAACGAGTACGTGGATTACGCAGCGTCCAAAGGCGCGCTGGACACCTTCACCATCGGCCTGTCCAAGGAAGTGGCGGGTGAGGGGATTCGGGTCAACGCCGTGCGTCCGGGTTACATCTACACCGATTTCCATGCCTTGAGCGGCGATCCGGATCGGGTCAGCAAGCTGGAATCGGCGATTCCGATGGCGCGGGGCGGCCGTCCGGATGAAGTGGCGGAGGCGATTGTCTGGTTGTTGTCGGACAAGGCTTCTTATGCGACGGGGACTTTTGTTGATCTTGGTGGTGGGCGTTAGTTCCTGAGACGAGCGTTGTCTGCGCTGGCCTCATCGCGAGCAAGCTCGCTCCCACAGTGGATCTCAAGTGCTCACAAATCTTGTGTGTACAGAGAAACCTGTGGGAGCGAGCTTGCTCGCGATAGCAATTTATAAAACGACATGGCGCTGTCAGAACGACCGCACAATCCGCCCCAACGTCTCCATCGCCTTCTCCGAGTCCTCGGTCCACGGGCTGCCGTAATTCAACCGAATACAATTCCTGAAGCGCTGGGTCGGTGAAAAGATCGGCCCCGGTGCAATGCTGATGCCTTGCGCCAATGCCATCTGGAACAATTTCAACGAATCCATCTGCTGCGGCAATTCCAGCCACAGAAAGTACCCGCCGGCCGGTTGACTGACCCGCGTCTGCGCCGGGAAATAGCGGGCGATGGCGGCGAGCATGGCGCTTTGCTGGTCTTCCAGGGCGTGGCGCAATTTACGCAGGTGCCGGTCATAGCCGCCGTGTTGCAGGTAATCGGCGATTGCCGCCTGGGCCGGCATCGAGGCGCACAGCGAGGTCATGAGTTTCAGCCGTTCGATTTTCTGTGCGTAACGCCCGGCAGCCACCCAGCCGATGCGGTAGCCAGGGGCCAGGCTCTTGGCGAATGAACCACAGTGCATCACCAGGCCTTCGGTATCAAAGGCCTTGGCCGGTTTCGGGGCTTGCTGGCCGTAATAGAGTTCGGCGTAGACATCGTCTTCGATCAGCGGCACCTGGTGGCGCCGCAACAATTCCACAAGCTGCTGTTTCTTGGCCTCGGGCAGGGTCGCGCCCATGGGGTTCTGGAAACTGGTCATGCACCAGCAGGCCTTGATCGGATGCCGCTCCAGGGTTTGCTCGAGCACGCCAAGGTCGATGCCATCGCGCGGGTGCACGGGAATTTCCACGGCCTTGAGTTTCAGGCGTTCGAGTACTTGCAGACAGGCGTAGAACGCCGGGGCTTCGATGGCCACCAGATCGCCGGGTTCGGTCACCGCTTGCAGGCAAAGGTTCAAGGCTTCGAGGGCGCCGTTGGTGATCAGCAGTTCCTCCATGGGCAACATCAGCCCGCCGACCATATAGCGCAGGGCGATTTGCCGGCGCAGTTGCGGGTTGCCCGGCGACATGTCGGTGACCACCATGCGCGGATCCATGTCGCGGCTGGCGCTGGCCAGAGAGCGGGACAAACGTTGCAGGGGAAACAGCGTCGGGCTGGGGAACGCCGAGCCGAAGGGCACGGTGTTCGGGTCCTTGATCGAGTCGAGCACCGAAAACACCAGTTCGCTGACGTCTACTTCCGTCGACTCGTTGACCTCATTGCTGATCACCGGCTCGGAAAACGGCCGGGGTGCGTGGGCGTTGACGAAATAGCCGGAGCGCGGCCGAGCGCGGATCAGGCCGCGACGCTCCAGCAGGTAATAGGCCTGGAACACCGTCGACGGGCTGACCCCGTAGGTCTGGCTGGCGTAGCGCACCGACGGCACCCGCTGGCCGGGACCCAGGACGCCGGAGCGGATCAGTTCTGCGATGTCGTCGGCGAATTTTTCGTAGCGTTTCATCGGTGTCCCGCAATGGAGTCTGTTCGATTAATTGTGGCGAGGGGGCTTGCATTGCCAAAACAAGACTGCACTTCACCAAGGTCAGCATCTTAAAGGCTCAGCGATTCATTGGCGCCACAAACCGGCTCTTCGCCACGCTGTAGACGCCAGGGTCATCGCTGTCGACCACCTTGAAGCCGAGGCTCTGTGAACTGCTGGCCGGACGCTCCGTGAGCATCGCCACCGACACCGGCACATCGACAATTTCGCCCGGCGCCAGGCTGAATTCGGTCCTGCCCTGCAACTGGAAATCATCGGCATCCACCAGGCTCAATTGATAGTCCTGACGCTGCTGGGTTTTGTTGATCACCTTCAGACTGTAGATGTTTTCGATCTGCCCCTGGCTGTTCTCGCGGAACAGGCCCCGGTCCTTGCTGACATCAAGGGACACCATCGGTCGTTCCACCAGCGCCATCACCAGGGCTGCGATCATCACCAGCAGCACGGCGGTGTAGCCGACAAGACGTGGGCGCAGCAGGTGCGTCTTGCCACCCTGCAACTGATGCTCGGAGGTGTAGCTGATCAACCCTGGGGCGTAGCCCATTTTGTCCATGATCGAGTCACAGGCGTCGATGCACGCCGCGCAACCGATGCATTCCATCTGCAAGCCGTCGCGGATATCGATGCCGGTGGGGCAGACCTGTACGCATAGCTGGCAGTCGATGCAATCACCCAGCCCGACCTCGGCCGGTTTGACTTCGCGCTTGCGTGGGCCACGACTCTCGCCGCGGGCCACGTCGTAGGAAATGGTCAGGGTGTCCTTGTCGAACATCACGCTCTGGAACCGCGCGTAGGGACACATGTGCATGCACACCGCTTCACGCAGCCAACCGGCATTGATGTACGTGGCGCCGGTAAAAAACAGCACCCAGAACAGGCTGACGCCACTCATCTGGAAGGTCAGCAGCTCTTCGGCCAACGGCCGGATAGGCGTGAAGTAGCCGACGAAGGTCAGGCCGGTCAGCAGGCTGATGGCCAGCCACAAGGTGTGCTTGGCCGCGCGGCGCATCAGCTTGTTCAGGCCCCACGGCGCGGCTTGCAACTTGATCCGCTGGTTGCGTTCGCCTTCGGTGAGCTTCTCGCACCACATGAAGATCCAGGTCCATGAACTTTGTGGGCAGGCGTAGCCGCACCAGACCCGGCCCGCGAACACGGTGATTGCAAACAGGCCGAACGCGGCGATGATCAGCAGCGCCGAGAGCAGGATGAAATCCTGTGGCCAGAAGGTCGCGCCGAAGATATGGAACTTGCTTTGCGAAAGATCCCAGAGCACCGCCTGGCGGCCGCCCCAGTTCAGCCACACGGTGCCGAAAAACAGCACAAACAGAAAACCGGCGCCGCTGATGCGCAGGTTGCGGTATAGCCCGGTGAAGCTGCGGGTGTGGATCAGGTTGTCGCTGGATTTGGCCTTCATCTTGGGGCGCGAAGGCTCGAATGTTTCTACGGTTCGGACGGGGATTCTTTCGCTCATGGTCATTCGCTCATCAGCCTCCATCAGGCATGAGCACTATGAGCGGCGATCTGTTTGCATAACAGACTCAGGTATTGCATTAAAAAGCGGATCAGATGGCCATGTTTGCACGGACTGCGACAACTTGAAGCAGCCACCGCTGCAGGGTCCATGGAGCTTTGCAAAGCAGCGGCGGCAAGTGCGGATCAAACCCGGTCAAATCACCGAACCACTGTCGGTAGCTTTCAGGTGCCGGCGTCCATCCACCGCGCCTGCGACGGTCAAGGCGTCGGCCTCGGCTTCCGTGATGTAGATGCGCTCGCCTTCGATGTCCACTGCCGACATGGCCATGGCACCGTCGGTGATGATGGTCACGTCGGGACACAGACGAATGAGTTCGCCATTTTCAGTGGTGAAAAAGCAGGTCTGGTTCTCGATGCGTACGGTCATGGCGGGATCCTTTTTTCAGTGGAAACTAAAGTTTCAGGCCGCAACCGCCGGTCATCGTTCTGTGCAACTGATTAATGGTCGCTGCGGTCCACCGTCCATGGCCCCTCACAAGGACAATCCCATGAACACTTGGTGGCACGAAGTCTGGGTGACGCTGCAAGGCGAGTTCGCCGACATTGGCGATGCCTCGCAATTGACGCGAGTGACCGTGCGCCTGTTGATGGCCGCGGTGCTGGGCGGAATTCTCGGGTTCGAGCGTGAACACCAGGGCAAGGCCGCCGGCGTGCGCACCCACATGCTGGTGGCAATGGGGGCGGCGCTGTTCGTGTTGGTGCCGCAGATGTCCGGCTCACAGGCCGATGCCATGAGCCGGGTGGTGCAGGGCGTGATTGCCGGGATCGGCTTCCTGGGGGCTGGCACTATCCTGAAAAACCGCGACGGCGATGAGGGGCACGTCAAGGGCCTGACCACCGCCGCCGGCCTGTGGATGACCGCCGCCATCGGCGTCGCGGCCGGGCTGGGCCGGGAGGCGACGGCGGTGTTCAGTACGTTGTTGGCGCTGGGAGTGTTCAGTGTGATGCCGGGGATTGTGAAACTGATCGACAAGGATCACCAATGAGATCGTTCCCCGTCAGTATGGGAGCGATCAACTGTCGTCATTCAGGGGGCACAATCACCGGCGGCATCGTCGTTGGCGGTTCTTCCCTTGGTGGCGGGTTCGTGCCGGGCGGATCCTGTTCGGGCACCGGTTGCGGATCGCTGGGTGGGATCACCGGGTTGTCGATGTTGGGATCGGGGGTTTCAGCCGGGAATGGATTGTTCATTGTTCAAGCCTCCGGTGGCACATGGCGTGAGTCGTGCTTAAGTAGGTGGACTGATTGGTTGACCGCGGCGCGAAGGACTTGATTCCGATAATTGCCGATGAAACTTTCCCGGCGGCTGTCGCTCGGAACCTAAGTGAGTGCATCCCGGGGCGGATTGCCCGGCGGGGTGGCGACCAGACACAAGCGCGTCCATGGGGCGTAAGGAGAGAGGCTCGATGACGGCTGAAAAACCGACTGAGTTGAGCTACAACCCGCACATGCCGCTGTCGCAGGCGTTGTTGCTGCCGCGTATCGTCATTGAAAACATCATGCCGATCCTTGAAGGCGGACAATTCGCCGTCAAGGCCGTGGTGGGGCAGGACGTGGTGGTGACGGCCAAGGTCTTCGCCGACGGGCATGACAAGCTGGCGGTGCGCGTGCGCTGGCGGGCCGAGGACGAGGACGCCTGGCAAAGCGCGGCCATGAACGACCTGGGCAATAACGGCTGGCAAGGGCAGTTCCGGGTCGACAGCCAGGGCCGTTATCTGTTCTGTATCGAAGCCTGGATCGATCAGTTCGCCAGTTTTTGCCATGAGCTGGAAAAGAAGCATGCGGCGGCAGTACCCGTCAGTCTGGAATTGCAGGAAGGGCGGATTCATGTCCAGCAGGCTGCCGAACGTAGCGAAGGGCTACTCAGCGAGCAACTGGCGGCCTTGCACCATGAACTGTCAGGACTGCTCGAAACCGAGCAGGTCGCACTGTTTTTGCACCCGCGTAGCGCCGATCTCATGGCCCGCGTCAATCATCGCGCCTACCTGAGCCTGAGCCCGGAGTACCCGGTGGATGTCGAGCGCGAACTGGCGCAGTTCGCCAGTTGGTATGAATTGTTCCCGCGCTCGATCACCGACAGCCCGACGCGCCATGGCACCTTCAATGACGTGCATACGCGGCTGGCGATGATCCAGGACATGGGTTTCGATGTGCTGTATTTCCCGCCGATCCACCCGATCGGGCGCAGCTACCGCAAAGGCCCGAACAACTCGCTGACGGCGGGTCCCGATGATCCGGGCAGCCCCTATGCGATTGGTGGCGAGGAAGGCGGGCACGAGGCGATTCACTCGCAATTGGGTACCCGCGAAGACTTTCGCCGACTGGTGGCGGCCGCCGCGGCCCATGGTCTGGAAATCGCCCTGGATTTTGCCATCCAGTGTTCCCAGGACCATCCATGGCTCAAGCAACACCCCGGCTGGTTCAACTGGCGACCGGACGGCACGATCAAATATGCGGAGAACCCACCGAAGAAATACCAGGACATCGTCAACGTCGACTTCTATACCCCCGAGGCGATTCCGAGCCTGTGGGTGGAACTGCGCGACATCGTGGTGGGCTGGGTCGAGGAGGGCGTGAAGATCTTTCGCGTCGATAATCCGCACACCAAGCCGTTGCCGTTCTGGCAATGGCTGATCGCCGATGTACGGGCGCTGTACCCCGAGGTGATCTTCCTCGCCGAAGCCTTTACCACCCCGGCAATGATGGCGCGCCTGGGCAAGGTCGGTTACTCCCAGAGCTACACCTATTTCACCTGGCGTAACACCAAGGCCGAACTGGCGACCTACTTCACCGAACTCAACGAATCGCCGTGGCGAGAATGCTACCGGCCGAATTTCTTCGTCAATACACCGGACATCAACCCGGCGTTCCTCCACGAATCCGGGCGTCCCGGGTTTCTCATTCGCGCCGTGCTGGCGACCATGGGCTCGGGCCTGTGGGGCATGTATTCGGGTTTCGAGTTGTGCGAGTCGGCACCGGTACCGGGTAAGGAGGAATACCTCGATTCCGAGAAGTATGAGATCCGCCCGCGGGACTTCAATGCGCCGGGCAACATCATTGCCGAGATCGCCCAGCTCAACCGCATCCGACGGCAGAACCCGGCGTTGCACACGCATCTGGGCCTGAAGGTCTACAACGCCTGGAACGACAACATCCTGTACTTCGGCAAGCGCAGCGCCGATGGGGTCAATTTCATTCTGGTGGCGGTCAGTCTCGATCCGCACAACGTGCAGGAAGCGAACTTCGAGTTGCCGTTGTGGGACATGGGCTTGCCTGACTACGCCAGCACCCAGGGCGAAGATTTGATGAATGGTCATCGCTGGACCTGGCACGGCAAGCAGCAGTTCATGCGGATCGACCCGGCTTACCAGCCGTTCGGGATTTGGCGCATTACCGCGTAGACGCTGAACTTGTGGGAGCGAGCTTGCCGGTGGCGAGGGGGCTGCCTGTGGCGAGGGGGCTTGCCCCCGTTGGGTCGCGAAGCGGCCCCGCTCTTTCTTTCCAACACACCAAGTCGCTGTATTGACGACTGCTTCGCAGCCGAACGGGGGCAAGCCCCCTCGCCACAGGTAAGCATCCTCACCACAGGGGATCCTCAGCCTGTGGCCAAGTCGAATTCACCAGGAGTTGCACATGGCGAAGAAACCCAAGGCAGCCACGTTCATCAAGGACCCGCTCTGGTACAAGGACGCGGTGATCTATCAAGTCCACGTCAAATCGTATTTCGACTCCAACAACGACGGGATTGGCGACTTTCCCGGCCTCATCGCCAAGCTCGATTACATCGCCGACCTGGGCGTCAACACCATCTGGCTGTTGCCGTTCTATCCCTCGCCACGGCGCGATGACGGCTACGACATCGCCGAATACCGGGGCGTACACAGCGACTACGGCACCATGGCCGATGCCAGGCGCTTCATTGCCGAGGCGCACAAACGCGGCCTGCGGGTGATCACCGAACTGGTCATCAACCACACCTCCGACCAGCACCCGTGGTTCCAGCGGGCGCGCAAGGCCAAACCCGGATCGGCGGCGCGGGACTTCTACGTGTGGTCCGATGACGATCAAAAATACGATGGCACCCGCATCATCTTTCTCGATACAGAGAAGTCCAACTGGACCTGGGACCCGGTCGCCGGCCAATACTTCTGGCACCGTTTCTACTCCCACCAACCGGACCTGAACTTCGATAACCCGCAAGTCATGAAAGCGGTGCTGTCGGTGATGCGTTACTGGCTCGACATGGGCATCGACGGCTTGCGCCTGGACGCGATTCCCTACCTGATCGAGCGCGACGGCACCAACAATGAGAACTTGCCGGAAACCCACGACGTCCTGAAAAAGATCCGTGCGGAAATCGACGCCAACTACCCCGACCGCATGTTGCTGGCCGAGGCCAATCAGTGGCCGGAAGATACTCAGTTGTACTTCGGCGACACCGACAAGAAAGGCCTGAACGGCGATGAATGCCACATGGCCTTTCACTTCCCGTTGATGCCGCGCATGTATATGGCGCTGGCCCAGGAAGATCGTTTCCCGATTACCGACATTCTGCGCCAGACCCCGGATATACCCGCCAACTGCCAATGGGCAATCTTCCTGCGCAACCACGATGAGCTGACCCTGGAAATGGTCACCGACAAGGAACGCGATTACCTGTGGAATTACTATGCCGCCGACCGCCGGGCGCGGATCAACCTGGGGATTCGCCGGCGTCTGGCGCCGCTGATGGAACGCGACCGCCGTCGGGTCGAGCTGCTCAACAGCCTGCTGCTGTCCATGCCCGGCACGCCGACCCTGTATTACGGCGATGAGATCGGCATGGGCGACAACATCTACCTCGGCGACCGCGACGGTGTGCGCACGCCCATGCAATGGTCCATCGACCGCAACGGCGGTTTCTCCCGAGCCGACCCGGCGAGTCTGGTGCTGCCGCCGATCATGGACCCGCAATACGGCTACCTGTCGGTCAACGTCGAAACCCAGGCTGGCGACCCGCATTCGCTATTGAACTGGACCCGGCGCATGCTTGCCGTGCGCAAGCATTCCAAGGCCTTCGGGCGCGGTACGTTGAAGATGCTGTCGCCCAGCAACCGGCGGATTCTGGCCTACACCCGTGAATACACCGGGGTGGACGGCAAACACGAAATCATTCTGTGCGTGGCCAACGTGTCGCGCAGCGCCCAGGCCGCCGAGCTGGATCTGTCGGCCTACGTCGGCATGGTGCCGGTGGAAATGCTCGGGGGTAACGCATTCCCGCCCATCGGCCAGCTCAATTTCCTCCTCACGCTGGCGCCTTACGGCTTTTACTGGTTCGGCCTCGCCGCGGAAAATCAGATGCCGAGCTGGCACGTGGAACCCGCACAGAGCCTGCCGGACTTCACCACGCTGGTACTGAAAAAACGCATGGAGGAACTGCTCGAAGCGCCGTCACGCACCACGCTGGAGCAAAGCATCCTGCCCAACTGGTTGCAGAACCGCCGCTGGTTCGCAGGTAAGGACGCCGCCATCGAACAGGTCGAACTGGCCTATGGCGTGCGATTCGGCGATCCGCAGCACCCGGTGCTGTTCAGCGAGATCAATGTCACCAGCGGTGGCCAGAGCAGCCGCTACCAGTTGCCGTTCGGTTTTATCTCGGAAGATCAGGTCGGTACTCCCTTGCCGCAGCAATTGGCATTGTCGCGGGTACGGCGTGGGCGCCAGGTCGGCCTGATCACCGATGCCTTCAGCCTGGACACCTTTGTGCATGCCGTATTGCAGGGCATTCAGGCCGGCACCGTATTGGCCTCCAGCGATGGCGACATTCGCTTCGAGTCCACCGCCGAACTGGAAAAACTCGGCCTCAATGCCGAGTCGCCGGTGCGTTACCTGTCGGCCGAACAGTCCAACAGCTCGGTGGTGATCGGCAACAGCCTGGTGCTGAAGCTGATCCGCAAGGTCGCCTGCGGCGTGCACCCTGAGCTGGAAATGAGCGCGTACCTGACGCAAGCCGGGTTCAGCAATATTTCACCATTGCTGGGGGCCGTGGTGCGCCGGGACGGGGCGGGTGAAGATAATTTGCTGATGATCGCCCAAGGCTACCTGAGCAATCAGGGCGACGCCTGGGAATGGACCCAGAACAACCTCGAACGGGCGCTTCGTGATGAACTGGCCGACGCCGTGTCCGAGCAGGAACAGCATTACAACGCGCTCGGCGAACTGAAAGATTTCGCCGCTATGCTTGGTCAGCGTCTGGGGGAAATGCACCAGGTGCTGGCGGCGCCGAGTGCCAACCCGGACTTTTTGCCCCAGGTCACTACGCAGAAGGAGGCGCTGGCCTCGGCCAAGGATGTCGCGGCGCAAATCGAGCGCGCGCTGAACTTGCTCAAGCAGCATAAACATCAACTTGACCCGGCGGACCAGACCCTGGTCGGTCGTTTACTGGACAACAAGAAAGCCATCCTCGGCCATTTACAGGCGTTGGGCAAAAAGATCGCGGGCGGCTTGCGCATTCGTGTACACGGCGACCTGCACCTGGGGCAGGTGCTGGTGATCAAGGGCGATGCCTACCTGATCGACTTCGAAGGCGAACCGGCCCGGCCATTGCATGAACGACGGGGCAAACACAGCCCGTACAAGGATGTCAGCGGCGTGCTGCGGTCCTTCGACTATGCGGCGGCGATGGCGATCAACGTGCAGAGCGTCGATAACACCGCAGCGGCCGATGCCGCGCGCTTGCGGGTCACCGATCGCTACTTGAGCGAGGCGCGGCAAGCATTTGTCGACGCTTATCGGCTGGCGGCAGCTAGTCTTGCCCATGCATGGCAAGATCCCGAAGGCGAGGATGCCGCGCTGGCGTTGTTCGGTCTGGAGAAGGCGGCGTATGAAGTGGCTTATGAGGCGGAAAATCGCCCCGCCTGGTTGCCCGTGCCGTTGCACGGTTTATATGGATTATTGAGTGGGCTTAAACCCTTTTCCGATCTTGGTGGAGAGTAGTCATGAGTGTCTCGAACAAGGAACAGGGTCATCACAAAGAAGCGCTGCTGCCCAGGGCGCGGGATATCGACGCATTGGTGCGCGCTGAGCATATCGATCCTTTTGCGATTCTTGGCCCCCACGCTGATGGCGCTGGCGGGCAATTCATTCGCGCGTATCTGCCGGGTGCCTTGAGTGTGCAGGTGCTGGCCAGGGATACCGGACAAGAGCTCGGCCAACTTGAAGCCACAGAGACGCCGGGATTGTTTGTCGGGCATTTCGAACGTGCGCAAGCGTATCTGCTGCGTACCCGTTGGGCCGGCGGCGAGCAAACGGCAGAAGATCCTTACAGCTTCGGTCCGTTGTTGGGCGAAATGGATTTGTATCTGTTTGCCGAAGGCAATCACCGCGACCTCAGCGGGTGCCTGGGCGCGCAACTGAAAACCGTGGACGGCATCGACGGCGTGCGTTTCGCCGTGTGGGCGCCGAATGCCCGGCGGGTGTCGGTGGTCGGTGATTTCAACGTCTGGGACGGGCGCCGGCACCCGATGCGCCTGCGTCACCCCACAGGCGTCTGGGAATTGTTCATCCCGCGCCTGCAAGCCGGGGACACCTACAAATACGAGATTCTCGGCGCCCACGGCATCCTGCCGTTGAAGGCCGACCCCGTGGCGTTGGCCACCAGCCTGCCACCGGACACCGCCTCGAAAGTCGCTTCACCCTTGAACATCGACTGGCAGGATCAGGACTGGATGATGACCCGTGGTGACCGCCAGCGGGTGACGGCGCCGTTGTCGATCTACGAATTGCACGCCGGCTCGTGGCAATGCGAGCTGGACGATCTGGGCGAAGTGGCCCGCCAGTACACTTGGCCCGAGTTGACCGAGCGGCTGATTCCCTATGTCAAAGACCTCGGTTTCACCCACATCGAACTGATGCCGATCATGGAGCACCCGTTCGGCGGCTCGTGGGGTTATCAGTTGTTGTCGCAATTCGCGCCGAGTGCGCGGTATGGCACGCCGGACGAGTTCGCCGCGTTCATCAACGCCTGCCACCAGGCCGAACTCGGGGTGATTCTCGATTGGGTGCCGGCGCATTTCCCCACCGATACCCACGGCCTGGCCCAGTTCGACGGCACGGCGCTGTACGAGTACGGCAACCCGCAGGAAGGTTTCCATCAGGACTGGGACACGCTGATCTACAACCTGGGTCGCACCGAAGTGCATGGTTACATGCTGGCGTCGGCGCTGCACTGGCTCAAGCATTTCCACGTCGACGGCCTGCGGGTCGATGCGGTGGCCTCGATGCTCTACCGCGACTACTCGCGCAAGGCCGGCGAGTGGGTGCCGAACCGCCATGGCGGGCGGGAGAACCTGGAAGCCATCGACTTCCTGCGTCACCTCAATGACGTGGTGGCCCTCGAAGCGCCCGGTGCGCTGGTGATCGCCGAGGAATCCACCGCATGGCCCGGTGTAAGCCAGGGCACGCAACAGGGCGGCCTGGGCTTTGCCTACAAATGGAACATGGGCTGGATGCACGACTCGCTGCATTACATCCAGCAGGACCCGGTGTACCGCGCCCATCACCACAACGAACTGAGTTTCGGCCTGGTATATGCGTGGTCCGAGCGCTTCATCCTGCCGATCTCCCACGATGAAGTGGTGCACGGCAAACACTCGCTGATCGACAAGATGCCAGGCGACCGCTGGCAGAAATTCGCCAACCTGCGGGCCTACCTGAGTTTCATGTGGGCGCATCCGGGCAAGAAACTGCTGTTCATGGGCTGCGAGTTCGGCCAGTGGCGCGAGTGGAACCATGACCAGCAACTGGACTGGTACCTGCTGCAATACCCCGAGCACCAGGGGGTGCAGAAACTGGTGGCCGACCTCAACCGCTTGTACCGCGAAGAGCCGGCGCTGCATGAGCAGGACGACGTGCCGCAGGGTTTCCAATGGCTGATCGGCGATGACGCGATCAACAGCGTTTATGCGTGGTTGCGCTGGAGCAAGGACGGCGAACCGGTGCTGGTGGTGGCCAACTTTACGCCCGTGCCACGCGAGGCTTATCGCGTCGGGGTGCCGTTTGCCGGGCAGTGGAACGAGGTGCTCAACAGCGACTCGTCCATCTATGCCGGTTCCAACTACGGCAACAGTGGCGGGGCGGTTGCCGAGGAAACGCCGAGCCATGGCCAGGCGTTGTCACTGGTGCTGAATTTGCCGCCGTTGGCGGTGTTGATGTTAAGGCCGCAGGGCTGATCCAGAGCCGCGTTGCTGCCTTTCGCGAGCAGGCTCGCTCCCACACTGGTTTTGAGTACGGCATCAATCCAGTGTGGGAGCGGCGGTGCGACGATTCGACTTGCTCGCGAAGGGGCCGGTGCTATCGACGCCGACACCTGGCAATGAATGGCCGTGATTCAGAGATGCACTTCCACCGCCAGCGGCAAATGGTCGGACAGGTGCGTCCACGGCTTGTTTCCCAGTATTTGCGGCTCATGGCTGCTGGCGTTGCGCAGGTAGACGCGGTCCAGGCGCAGCAAGGGAAACCGCGCGGGGTAGGTTTTGGCAGGACGACCCAGGTGGCGTTCGAAGGCTTCGTGCAAGTAGTCGCGGCGGGCAAGGGTGGCATTGCCCTGCATCTGCCAGTCGTTGAAGTCGCCGGCAATGATCACCGGCGCATCATCCGGCAGGGACTCGAGGAGCTGACAGAGCAACTGCAATTGCAGCTGACGATGGCTTTCCAGCAGGCTGAGGTGAACGCAGATCGCATGCACTTCGCGATGACCCGGTACGTCCAGCACGCAGTGCAGCAAGCCACGGCGTTCCGGGCCGGTAATGGAAACATCCAGGTTTCGATACTCGCGGATCGGATATTTCGACAGCAGGGCATTGCCATGGTGACCGTCGGGGTAGACGGCATTGCGCCCATAGGCGAAGTCGCTCCACATGCTGTCGGCGAGGAATTCATATTGCGAGGTTTGTGGCCAATCGTTGTAGCGGGAGGAGTGGCGGTCGTGCTCACCGACGACTTCTTGCAGGAACACCAGGTCTGCCGACGTACTGCGCACCGCTTCACGCAATTCAGGAAGGATGAAGCGCCGGTTGAGTGCGGTAAAACCCTTATGGGTGTTGACCGTCAGCACGCGAAGCCGATGAATCGCGGGGGGCGTGTTCAATGGCATTGATTCGGTTACCTGCGGTTTTGAATGACTGGCCACATGCACTCCTCTGACTCAGGGCTGCTTATGTATGCGACTGATGCGATAGCAGGCAGTTCAGTCCAATGGGCTGCGTTTTCAAACCAGCACAATTTCATAAGGCAAACGGATACGCTCCAGCAGCGGCCGGGGCAGCAACGGCGCGAGGCCGATGGCCGGTTCGCCGTCCAGTTGGCTGGCGTAGGCGTGGGTGGCGTGACTCTTGCGGGCGACGGTCCAGGTATCGAGGCGCACCTTGCGGGCACGGTGCCAGGGAATCAGCTCCCGGTCCCGTGCCGGCCAGTGCCAGGCCCAGAACGGTACGTCGTTGTAGGAGGCCCCGATATTGGCCGCCGCCCTGGCGCTCGCGCGGCCAACAGTGTCGTGGTCGACATTGCCGTCCTGGCGCCAGGTGCTGAACACCACATCACCTGGGCGCAGGTAGCGCGTGATGAATCGGGCGATCTGATCTTCCTGTTCCGCCAGCGCGTTATCGGTAAACCCGCCACGAATCCACTTCAGGCTGTGCATCGGCAACCCGAGTCGACGTATGGCTTCCACGCTTTCCTGGGGACGAAACACGCTGAGGCGTTTTTCCGACCACTGCTGTGACCCCGGATGGCTGGCGCTGCCGTCGGTGATCGAGATCAATTGCAGCGGGTGGCCCAGGTTACTGAGCAATTGCAGCAGGCCGCCGCAGGTCACGACTTCATCGCCAGGGTGCGGGGCAATGAGCACCACGCGTGCGCCGGTGGGTACCAGGGATTGGGTGTTGATGACCGGAATGCTGTCCAGTTGCGGGGCGCTGTTCCAGATCTGTGAGGGCAGGCTGACTTCGCTCAGGGAAACGGGTTTCATGGTGGATACGTCCTTGTTCTGCGTCGCCTTCAGTCGTGCATGGGACAAGCCCGGCAGACCCTTGAGGGCTGGTGGATAGCGGCGCGACAAGCCAAACCCTGGATTGCCGCAAATCGAGTATTGCTCATGTAACGCTATTCGTCGCGTCGTGAAGTTGTCCGCAATGATATTTCCGCCCTGCGGTGTCACGGCTATGAATACCTGGCGTCTCTTTTACTCTTCTTCCTCATGCTGCAATTCGAACAGCAGCAACGAACGGCCGGTGACCGAGTACTCGTGGCCAAACTCAAAGCGCTCCTGGCCGCGGATCGACGGTTGGTTGGTGTCGATCATGCATGTCCAGAAACCGCCGTCAGGCACTTCAGGCAGCCGGAAATTGACGATGTCGTGATGTGCGTTGACCACCAGCATCAATGTCGCGTCGACGCCTTTGCGGCGAATGCCGGTTTCCTGGGCGCGGCCATCGAGCAGCATGCCCAGGCATCGATTGTGCGCATCGTGCCAATGCTCGGTGGTCATTTCCGTACCGTCCGGCGCCAGCCAGGTCACATCCTTGACGCCGATGTCCTCGTTGTAATTGCCCACCAGGAAACGCCCGCGCCGCAGGACCGGGTAGGTCAGGCGCAATTTGATCAGGCGTTTGACGAACTTGAGCAGGGCCTTGCCGTCGTCGCTGAGGTCCCAGTTGACCCAGCCGGTCTCGCTGTCCTGGCAGTACGCATTGTTGTTGCCGTCCTGGGTGCGGGCGAACTCGTCGCCGGCCACCAGCATCGGCGTGCCTTGGGCCAGCAGCAGGGTGGCGAAGAAATTGCGCATCTGCCGATGGCGCAGCGTGTTGATCTCGGGATCGTCGGTGGGGCCTTCGACGCCGTGGTTCCAGGACAGGTTGTTGTTGCTGCCGTCTTGATTGTTTTCGTCGTTGGCTTCGTTGTGCTTGTCGTTGTAGGACACCAGGTCGTTGAGGGTGAAACCGTCGTGGGCGGTGACGAAATTGACCGATGAGTAAGGCCGCCGGCCACGCTGGTTGAACATTTCGCCCGAAGCGGTCAGGCGGTTGGCAAAGTCCGCCAGTTGCCCGTCGTCGCCTTTCCAGAAGGCGCGCACGGTGTCGCGGAACTTGTCGTTCCACTCGACCCAGCCCGGCGGAAAATTGCCGACCTGATAACCGCCGGGGCCGCAGTCCCACGACTCGGCGATCAGTTTGACCTGGCGCAGTACCGGGTCCTGGCGGCAGGCCACCAGGAAACTGTGGCGCTCGTCGAAACCGTCGTGATAGCGCCCAAGGATGGTTGCGAGGTCAAAGCGAAAGCCGTCCACGTGCATTTCCGTGGCCCAGTAGCGCAGGGAGTCGGTGACCATTTGCAGCACGCACGGGTGGCTCAGGTCCAGGGTGTTGCCGGTGCCGGAATCGTTGATATAGAAGCGTTTGTCATCGGGCATCAGGCGGTAGTAGGACGCATTGTCGATGCCGCGCATGGACAGGGTCGGGCCTTGTTCATTGCCCTCGGCGGTGTGGTTGTAGACCACGTCGAGGATCACCTCCAGATTGGCTTCGTGCAGGTGCGCGACCATTTCCTTGAATTCGGCAATCTTGCCACTGGCCAGGTACCGCGGGTCGGGGGCGAAGAACGCAATGCTGTTGTAGCCCCAATAGTTGGTCATGCCCTTGTGCAGCAAATGCTGGTCGTTGACGAACGCATGGATCGGCAGCAGCTCCACGGTCGACACACCGAGTTTGCGGATGTGCTCGACCACTTCATCGACCATCAACCCGGCAAAGGTGCCGCGTAGATTCTCGGGGACGGCAGGGTGACGCATGCTGAAGCCGCGCACATGGGTTTCATAGATGATCGTCCTGTCCCACGGCACGCTGACACGATGATCGTGGCCCCAGGTGTGCGCCGGGTCGATGACCTTGCATTTGGGCACGAAGGGCGCACTGTCCCGCTCATCGAAGCTGAGGTCGGCGTCGGGGTGGCCGATGGTGTAGCCGAACAGCGCTTCGGACCATTTCAACTTGCCCACCAGTTGTTTGGCGTAAGGGTCGATCAGCAGTTTGTTGGGGTTAAAGCGATGGCCGTTGGCCGGGTCGTACGGACCGTAGACGCGATAGCCATAAACCAACCCCGGATGGGCGTCGGGCAGGTAGCCGTGGTAAATCTCGTCGGTGTATTCGGGCAGTTCGATGCGTTCGAGTTCCACTTCGCCGGCGTCGTCGAACAGGCACAGTTCAACCTTGGTGGCGTGGGCGGAAAACAGGGCGAAGTTGACTCCCAGTCCATCCCAGGTGGCACCCAGCGGAAAGGGCAGGCCTTCGCGGATTCGTGTGGTTTCGGCACGAGGGGCTGGCGCGGCGGCTTTCTTCGGACTGGTCATAGGTACTCCTGTAAACGGGGTACCTGTAGGAGCGAGCTTGCTCGCGATGGCGGTTCAACATTCAAATCCATGTTGGCTGAAACTCCGCTATCGCGAGCAAGCTCGCTCCTACAGGTGTTTTTCGGGGCGAACAGGTGTGCCACGAAATCAATCAGGGCAAACGCTGTGCGGGTCAAACCGCTGGCGGTTTTCGCGCAGCCCGGGGCTTTTTCTCGACGGCCTTTTCCCCCGGTGGGACCACTTTTGAAGCCGCTGCCGGTTTGGCCTTGGCTTTTGGCGCGGCGACCTTGGCATCGCCAGCCTTGCCATTGGCCGTTTTGCTGACCGGGGTTTTCGGGGCAGCCTTGGCCGGTTTTTTCGGGGCCAGGGCTTCGGCGTCCGCCAGTTTGCACGCCATCTCCCAGTGGCGGGCTTCCTGGCCTTCGGGTTTTCCTTCGGATTCCCAGATCTGATAGGCAAATTCGCGGATGCGTTTTTCGTCGGTACTCATCGCAATGCTCCTGAACTGAACTCAAGTGTGGGTAGTTTGAATAATGAGATTGACCGGGAAATCCCCCAGCGCGGCGCTGATCAACAGCTCCCTGTGTTTTGTGACTGTGATGCCGGAAAAAAGTCCCTGCAGATGTTCGTCAGGGTCGGCGAACGGCAGTTTGACCCGGGTTTCGCCCCACCGCGGCGCGTGGACCTGTGGTTCGGCACCGTTTTCCAGCAGATCGGCACAACGTATCGGCACAATCACAATGGCGCGTTTCCCCTCCCGTTCACGGACAAATCCCAGCACTCGATGGGCCTCGCTGCCCACCACTTCCAGGGCCTGGTAGGTGCCACGCCGAAACAGCTCGGCATGCTCGGCGCGCAGGCCCAGGGTGCGCGCAATCAAGGTTTGCTTGATGCGCCCGTCACGCCAGTTCTGCAACAAGTCCGGCAGGTCCACCGCTTGCTGCAACGCCTGCTGGCGGCTGGCGTAATCCACGGGACGACGGTTGTCCGGGTCGACCAGGCTGAAGTCCCAGAAATCGTTGCCCTGATACAAATCCGGCACGCCGGGCACGGTCATGCGCAGCAAGGTTTGCGCCAAACCATTGAGTGCGCCGGGGGCGGCAATCGAACGGGCAGCCTTGGCCAGGGCCGTACGCAACAGCTCACCTTCGGGGCTGAGCAACAGGCGCTGGATGAAGTCCTCTGTCGCTTGCTCGTAAGGGTCATTGGGCACGCTCCAGCTGCTTTGCAGTTTGGCTTCACGCAGGGCCTTGCGTTGCCACTGCCAGATACGTTTTGCATAGTCCTCGAGGGACGGCGGATGATCGATCCCCAACTCCAGCGGCCAACTGCCGAGAATCGTCTGGTACAGAATCATTTCATCGCCCGACGATGGCATTTGATCGTCGATGCGCAAGGGCCGGGCGAGGGCGCGCCACAGGCCGATCTGGTCGACGTACCAGGCGCTGCGCTCGCTCAGTACCGCTAGCCGCGCCCGTGAATCTTCGCCGCGCTTGTGGTCGTGGGTGGCGCTGGCCAGCAGATTGTCCGGGAAGGTGTCGAGGCGCTCGATGCAGGCCTGATGAAAGTCGGCGGCCGGTGCGCTGAACTGTTCGGTGTTGAAGCCAACGTCATTGCGCGAGAGCAGGACGGCCGATCGATAGAGCGCGGTGTCTTCCACCGATTTTGCCGCCGCCGGCGAGGTCAGTTGCTGGAAACGTACGCAGGCGTGCTTCAGACGCTTGCGTTCACGCCCGGCCGGGCGCGAACGCCAGGGTTCACCGCCGAGCCAGCCGGCCAGGCAGTCGAGCACCGGCCAGTCCGCTTCGCCCAGGGTTTGGCGGGCACCGTCCATGGCCTGGCGGAAAAACGCCTCGTCCCGGGCTGAACGGCCAAGGGGGCCTATGTAGGTGCGGTACACCGGGAAATGCACGATCAGCGCCTGCAAGGCCCGGCGAATGGCGCCGAGGGTCAGGTCGCGGGTCATGAGGTTGTCCCGGGCCACTTGCAGCAGGGCCTGGGCGACGCTTTCGAAATCTCCGGCCAGGGAACCACCGAGGATTTGTTGACGGGCCAGTTGTGCTTCCTGGCAGAAGTCGGCGGGCCGCTCGCTGTGACGATGCCAGAGTTCGGCCAGTGTCTGCGCGCCCCGCGGATCCTGTTGCAACAGTGACAACTGGTTCATGAATTCGTAGCCGGTGGTGCCGTCCACCGACCAGTCGCGATGCAGGGTTTCCCCTTCGCCGAGGATCTTTTCCACATAGATGGGCAGGTGGCGGCCCGCTGACAGGCTGTCGACCCGGCGGCGCAGTTTTCGGCAGTAGCCCCGCGGGTCGGCGAGGCCGTCGATGTGGTCGATGCGCAACCCGTCGATCAGCCCTTGAGCCACCAGTTGGAAGATCTTCGCGTGGGTGGCTTCGAACACGGCGGGACGCTCGACGCGCAGTCCGCCCAACTCATTGATATCGAAGAAGCGCCGCCAGTTGATGTCATCGGCGGCGGTGCGCCAACTGGCAAGGCGATAGCTCTGGCGTTCCAACAGGTTGTGCAGGCGCTGGAAGCCTTCGCCGGTCAGTGAGACGTAGTTGTTCAGGTGCTGCTCAATGGCTTGGGCAATGGCCGGATCGCTGACCAGATCGCGAAGTTCTGCTTTCAATGGCAGGGCCAGGCTGTGGGCGTCGGTCTGGTAGCTCAGGGTGCTGAAGCGATCGGCCAGGTTTTTCAGTTGTTCGGCCTGTTGCGTATCGAGCGGTGCATCGGTCCTGAGCAACTCCCCGTAATCGCTGGGGCAAATGGGAAAGCGGTGTTCGTAGTGCTCGACATGGAAGGTGCCGTGCCAGGCATCGAATCGCAGGGGCAGGGTGCCTTCCTGTAACGCGACGCCGTAGTCGCTGCCCAGAAACGGCAGGAGCAACTGGCCTTCCATCAACGGGTCGGATGAGTGCCACTGGATATCGAAAAACTCTCCGTAAGGACTCAGGCGTCCCCACTCCAGCAAATCCAGCCACCAGGGATTATCGTTGCCGCCGACCGCCATATGGTTGGAGACAACGTCGAGGATCAACCCCATGTTGTGCCCATGCAGAGCACTGACCAGGCTGTTCAGCGCCGCCTCACCGCCCAGTTCCGGATTGACCCTGGTCGGATCCACCACGTCGTAGCCATGCATCGACCCGGCGCGGGCGCGCAATAGCGGGGAGGCGTAGACATGGCTGATGCCGAGGCGGGCGAAATACGGCACCAGTGGCACCGCATCTTCGAGCGTGAAGCCTTTGTGAAATTGCAGGCGCAAGGTGGCGCGCAGTGGTCGGGTCGGCACCTGGGTCATCGATCACGCTCGGCCGCCTGGAGCCGCGCGCAGGCGAGCAATTCCAGGCGTCGTGCGGCATCCGCTCCATCGAGCAGGGCTTCGCTGTAACCGGGCAAGCGCCGCGACCAGTTGGGGTGGGTGTCGGTGGTGCCGGGCAGGTTGGCTTGCTGTTCGACGCCAAGGGCATCTTCCAGGGGCAGCAGCACCAAGGGTGCCCGGGTATGACCGAGGAAGCGCACGCTGGCATCGAGCACCTGGTCGGTTTCGTGGGACTCTTCGCGGAAGTTCTGCGGGTCCTGGCTCAACGCCCGACGCAGGCCTTCGCGCTCGCGTTCGCGGTGCTGGCGCCATTCGATTTCACCGCCGGCATCGACCATGCCGAGCCGGGCATTCCAGTCGATATCGCGACCATGCCACCAACCGTTGAGGGTCGGCAGGTCATGGGTGCTGGTGGTGGCCAGGGCGTTGTCGGGCCAGTCGAGGATCGGCTTGAAGTGCGTGTTGTCCTGTTCGAACAGCAATACCCGCATGCCCAGCATCGAACGGGCGATGAGTTTTTCCCGAAGGCCGTCCGGCACGGTGCCGAGGTCTTCGCCGAGGACGATGGCCTGGTGACGATGGGATTCCAGGGTCAGCAAACGCAGCAGATCGTCCACGGGGTAATACAGGTAAGCGCCGTCGGCTGGCGGCGAACCGTTGGGGATGACCCACAGACGCTGCAAGCCCATGACGTGATCGATGCGCAAGCCGCCGCAGTGGGCGAAGTTGGCCCGCAACATTTCGATGAAGGCCCGGAAACCATTGCGCACCAGGCCTTCAGGGGAGAACGCGGAAATCCCCCAGCCCTGGCCGGTGCGGTTGAGAATATCCGGTGGCGCGCCGACGGTGAGGGACGCGAGCAGTTCGTCCTGACGGCTCCAGGCCTGACTGCCGCCGCCATCGGCGCCAACGGCCAGGTCGGCGATCAGGCCGATACTCATGCCGCTGGCGCGGGCGGCGGTTTGCGCGCGCTCCAGGCAGCGCGTGATCAGCCACTGGCAGAAGGCGAAGAAGCCGATGCGCCCGGCATTCTCTTCGGCGAATGCCGCCAGTTCGGCGCTGCGCGGGTTGCGCCAGGGTTCGGGCCACTGCCGCCAGTCGAGGTGTTCACCCCGGGCGGCGCGTGCCTCCTGGATGGCTTCGAAGCGGCAGTGGTTTTCCAGCGCTTCGCCAGCGGCGTGACGAAAGCTGCTGAAGTCTTCGTGCAAGGGGTGTTCACCCTGGACGAAACCTTCGTACAGCGACTGCAACAGCCGATGCTTGGCTTCGGCGGCGGCCGGCCAGTCAATCAGCGGACGCTCTTCCAGCGCCTTGAGTTCAATGGCCAGCCCGGTTGCATCGATGGCGGTACGCAGCGCGCGTTCGCCGAGAATGGTGCCGGGGGCGCAGTAAAGGCTGTTGAGAAACAAACGGCTGGACGGCGAATAGGGGCTGTAGCGTTGGGTATCACTGGAAAACATCGCATGCAGCGGGCTGATCGCCAGCGCCTCGGCACCACGCTCGCCGGCTACCCGGGCGAGGTCCTCCAGCGCCTGGGTGTCACCAAACCCGCCGTCGCCGGGGCGGCGCAGGCCATACAACTGCACGCTCAGGCCCCAGGCTCGGGGGATCGGGTTGTCCACGGCATCGGCCACGCTGTAGCAACGGGCCGGGGCCACGGCCAGGGTGAAGTTTTGTCCGTCCATGCTGATCTGTTGATAGCCGACCGGTACCAGCCCCGGCAGCACCGCGTTGGCGTCCAGTTTCAGGTTGAGCCGCGAACCGTCCTCCAGGTGGATTTCGCATGGGGTCCCGGGCTCGAAAAAACGCGCCAGGTCCAGGCCCATCCCCGCATCGGCGGTGATCAATGGCGGCAAATGATGGGTCTGTTGCGCCTCTTGCAGTTCCAGCAGGCTGGCGTCGATTTCCTGGGCACTGCCGGCCGGGTGGCCCAGGCCGGCCAGCACGTTGCGCAACACGGACGGCGCGACTTTTTGCGGGCGGCCGTTGGCGTCGATCCAGTCGACGGCGAGGCCGGCACGGCTGGCCAGGATTTCCAGTTGCGCATCACTCATGGACGCTCTCCAAACGAGGTAGCAAAGGGGACTGCGGCGGCGAGGCTGACGAGCGCGCAATACGGGGCAAGAGTGTTTGTAGCCGGCAGGTCGGGGTTCTGTGGCGGGTATTCGAACAAGCGCATGGCATCGGTCTGTGAGGTATGGACTACAGGCCTGGCGCTGAGGTTCAGGTCAATGCGCAGCTGGCTGCCATCGCCCAAGCGCCAGGATGCACTGACCGCGCCTTCGCCCAGCACATCGGTTCCCAGTGCCTGGGCGCCCGGCAGGCGCGGGATGATGTGCCGGTGACGGATCTGCAACAGGCGGCAATACAGGTCGTGCATCTCGCAATGGCCGGTCGATGGCAGGACCGGGCGGGACGCTGCAAACGTCTGCGGATCATTCGGGTCCGGAATGTGTTCGCGCAGGATCGGGTCGGCAAAGGCGCTGAGCGCCGCGAACTCGCTGCGCCGGCCGTCGCGAACCTGCTTGGCCAATTCACCATGATGGCTGGTGAAAAACAGGAAGGGTTGCTCGACCGCAAATTCGTCGCCCATGAACAGCAGCGGAATCATCGGCGACAACAGCAGCAGCACCGTGGCGGCCCGCAGCGCTTGCGGGTGGGCGAGTTGATGCAGGCGCTCGCCGAAGGCCCGGTTGCCGATCTGGTCATGGTTCTGCAAAAACAGGATGAATGCACTGGGCGGCAGATGCCCGCTGGGTTCACCCCGCGCCACACCATGGCGGTTGAGATGGCCCTGGAACACGAAACCCTGGCTCAGGCAGCGCGCCAGTTGTTCGGTGGGGTTTTGCGCGTAATCGGCGTAATAGGCGTCGGTTTCCCCGGTCAGCAATACATGCAGGGCGTTGTGGCCGTCATCGTTCCACTGCGCGTCGTAACCCTGTTCGAGCAGGCTGGCCTGGTTGTGTTCGTTCTCCACCATCAGCCACACATGCCGCGTCGGGCCCGTCTGCTGGCGCACCCGTCGTGCCAGTTCCTGGAGGAAATCCGGGTCTTCGATGGCGTGCACCGCGTCCAGGCGCAAACCGTCGAAACGGTATTCCAGCAGCCACATCAAGGCGTTTTCGATGAAGAAGTCCCGTACTTCGCGACGGCGCAAGTCGATGGCCGCGCCCCACGGCGTGTGTTTGTCTTCGCGAAAAAAGCCCTTGGCATAACGATGCAGGTAATTGCCATCCGGGCCGAAGTGGTTGTAGACCACGTCGAGAATCACCGCCAGGCCGTGGCCGTGGGCGGTGTCGATCAAGTGCTTGAGCTGCTCGGGGGAGCCGTATGACGCCTGGGGCGCGTAGGGCAGGACGCCGTCATAACCCCAATTGCGCTCACCGGGAAACTGCGCGACGGGCATCAGTTCGATCGCGGTGACACCCAGTTCGACCAGCCGCGCCAGATGCTGCTCGACGGCGCTGAAGCCGCCGAGCGCACCGACATGCAGTTCGTAGATCACCGCTTCGTTCCATGGCCGTCCCAGCCAGGCACTGTGTTGCCAGGCATAGACCAGCGGATCGACCACCACACTGTGCCGGTCGATATCGCCGGCCTGAGCGCGGGAGGCCGGGTCGGGCACTTCCAGTTCGCCGTCGATGCTGTAGCGGTAACGCGTGCCCGCCGTGCATCGGATGTTGCTCACGAACCAGCCGTCGGCCTGGGGCAGCAACGGCAAGGACTGTCCATTTTCCAGTTCGACACTGACGTAGAACGCATCTGGCGCCCACAACGCGAATCGCGTGTGCTCTGCGTCCAGCATGATTGCGCCGTGGGGCCAGGTCTCAAGGGTCCGTAACGGCATCTTGAAAGCCTCTTACTGTTTGTGCGATTTCCCCAATGCCTTAGCCACAAGCTGTTCGTAGAGCTCGGCGTAGGGTTCGACCGCCTTGCACCAGTTGAACGGCGCCGCCATGGCCCGGCAGCGCATGGCGTGCAGCAGGTCGGGAAAGGCGAACACCTTGAACGCGCGGCTCAGGGCTTCCTGGTAGCTCTGCACCGTGGATTCATCGAACAGGAAACCGGTCACGCCGTTTTCGATGGTGTCGGCCAGGCCACCGGTGTTGCGCGCCACCGGCAACGAACCGAAGCGCTGGGCGTACATCTGGCTCAGGCCGCATGGCTCGTAACGCGAAGGCATCAGCAGGAAGTCGCTGCCGGCGAACATGCGCCGGGCGTCGGTTTCGTTGAAGCCGATGCGTACGCCGATCTGCCCGGGGAAACGCAGGGCAAGCTGGCGCATCGACTGTTCTTCTTCCGGTTCGCCACGGCCGATGATCGCGATCTGGCCGCCGGACTTGACGATGTACTCGGACACCGCTTCGGTCAGGTCCAGGCCTTTCTGGTAGACCAGGCGCGAAACCACGGCGAACAGCGGCCCTTGGGAATCTTCCAGACCGAACAGCTCGCGGACATGGGCAGCGTTAACGGCCTTGCCATCCCAGTCGCCGATGTTGAACGGGCAGAACAGGTGCGGATCGGTCGCCGCATCCCAGCTTTCATCGATGCCGTTGGGAATGCCGCTGAGCAGGCCTTGCTGGGTCTTGGCGGCGAGGAAACCGTCCAGGCCGCAGCCGAAATCCGGGGTGGTGATTTCCTGGGCGTAGGTTGCGCTGACGGTGGTGATGTGGCTCGAATAGGCCATGCCGGCCTTGAGGAACGACATCTTGCCGTAGAATTCCATGCCTTCCTGTTGCAGCGCGTGATGGGGAATGCCCAGTTCGGGGCACGAGCCCAGGCTGGTCACGCCTTGATAGGCCAGGTTGTGAATGGTGAACAGCGTCGGCGTACGCTGCCCACGCCAGTGCATGTAGGCCGGGGCCAGGCCGGCCGGCCAGTCGTGGGCGTGCACCAGATCCGGGCACCAATGGATCTGCGCGAGGTTGGCGGCAATATCGGCCGCCGCCAGGCCCAGACGGGCGAAACGGATATGGTTGTCCGGCCAGTCGCGGCCGTTGTTGGCGCCGTAGGGCGAACCTTCGCGCTCGTAGAGTTCGGGGCAGATCAGTACGTAAATGACCAGACCGTCGGGCATGTCCATGCGCCCGATCTTGCACGGTGGCAGCGCAGCATGACCGCCAAGCTCGCCAATGATATGGATCGGATTTTCGCTGTTCAGCACCTGCGGGTAACCCGGGATCAGTACCCGCACATCGTGCAGATGGGCCATGGCCCGTGGCAGCGCTGCAGAAACGTCGCCCAGGCCACCGGTCTTCACCAGGTCGGCAATTTCCGAGGTGACGAACAACACTTTTTTACGGTTCGGATTCTGGTTGGCTGCCGGAGTCAGCGTCCTGGTGCCAGGAACGCCGACGGGTTGGGTGTTTGCGGCAGTTGCGGCGCTCGATTCGCCGACCTGATGAGCACGCTCTCCCTGTATTTCCAAAGCCGTACTGATCATATGAATCTCCCGTGTTGTTGATCTAATTCTTAGGTCTGGCAAACGGTGTTTCATGGCCAATTGCTGTGGCCGGGCGCAATCGCGCTACGCATCAGTGAGCAAGCGCTGCCCAATGCGTCGAAGCAAAAGGGGTGAATGAGCCATTGCAAGGATTGCACCAGTCGCAACGCACCTTCTTGTCAGAGGACCGATCGGGATTGGAAAAAGTTTCGACTATTTTTCCACTTTGTGACCGACCGGTTTCGCTTCGAGAAAATGAGTCTAGGCCAGAACTTAGAGCGGTAAAGGCCGGATGGCAAAATTGTTCGACAATCGGTTTGTAGCGGTACGGACGTGCCTGATCTAGGTGCAAACGCCCCGACGAAGTGCATGTTTTTTTGCGTTTTGGCCTCAAAAAGTCACTGGGCAGTCATATAAATGTGCGACACGATTTATCAGGGGCGCACTGTTCTGGTGCACTGGTTTGAGTCCCGCATTTGGCCGAACCGCTGCCTTACTGCCCACGTTGATGCCTTGTTATAGTTCGGGCCTCATTTTTGCCCGCAAAAGGATCATTGGCATGTCTCAATACAGCGCGTTCAACGTCGAGCTGGTCGATAAAATCGCCCACGTACAGATCAACCGCCCGGAGAAGATCAACTCGATGAACGCAGCGTTCTGGAGCGAGATCGTCGAGATCTTCCAGTGGATCGACGACACCGATGAAGTGCGCGTGGTGGTCCTCAGCGGGGCAGGCAAGCATTTTTCCTCGGGGATCGACCTGATGATGCTGGCCGGTGTGGCCAATGAGCTGGGCAAGGACGTCGGACGCAATGCGCGCCTGTTGCGGCGCAAGATCCTCACCCTGCAAGCGTCCTTCAATGCAGTCGATAACTGCCGCAAACCGGTGCTTGCGGCCATTCAGGGTTACTGCCTGGGGGGCGCCATCGACCTGATTGCCGCCTGCGACATGCGTTATGCCGCCGAGGACGCACAGTTTTCGATCAAGGAAATCGACATCGGCATGGCCGCCGACGTTGGCACGCTGCAACGCTTGCCGCGGATCATCGGTGACGGCATGCTGCGGGAACTGGCTTACACTGGTCGCACCTTCGGCGCCGACGAAGCGCGAGGCATGGGCTTGGTCAATCGCGTCTACAGCGACAACGCCAGCCTGCTCGACGGCGTCATGGGCATTGCCTACGCAATCGCCAGCAAGTCGCCGATCGCCGTCACCGGCACCAAGGAAATGATCAGCTACATGCGCGACCATCGCATCGATGACGGCCTCGAATACATCGCCACCTGGAACGCCGCCATGCTGCAATCCACCGATCTGCGCGTGGCCATGGCCGCCCATATGAGCAAACAGAAACCCGAATTTCTGGATTGATTAACCATGATTCCTCGCTGGACCACCGCAGTACTGGACACCGATCAACCCGGCGGCTGGGCCATCGCGCGCAGCCCCGAAGGCTTTCTGTTCGATGACAACGGCGCACTGTTCGCTCGCGAATGGCTCAAGCGCCAGGACCTGTCGATTCTTGCCGAGCATGGCATCGGTCATCTCGATGGCGAGCCGGTCTATCTGCTGGAGTTGCGCAGTCACAGCGAAGTGTCGGGTTGCAACTGGAAAGGCCTGCGGGCGTTCATGCTCGAAGGCGATCACACGCTCTACAAGGTGCTCGGTTACGCCGCACAGATCGGCACCTGGGCCCGTGAACACCGCTATTGCGGTAACTGCGGTCAGGCCATGACCCAGGTGCCACGCGAGCGGGCGATGTATTGTCAGCCGTGCGATCTGCGCAGCTACCCACGGATTTCGCCGAGCATGATCGTACTGGTGACCCGAGGCGATGAAGTGCTGTTGGCGCGCTCACCGCGTTTTGTCAGCGGTGTCTACAGCACCCTGGCGGGGTTTGCCGAGCCGGGCGAATCGGCCGAGGACTGCCTGATTCGCGAAGTTCGCGAAGAGGTGAGCATCGAGGTCAGGAACATCCAGTACATGGGCAGCCAGTGCTGGCCGTTCCCGCACTCGATGATGCTCGGCTTTCACGCCGAATATGCCGGTGGCGAGATCGTCTGTCAGGAAGACGAGATCGAGGACGCCCAGTGGTTCAACGTGCACGAGCTGCCGCCGTTGCCGGCGTCACGCTCGATTGCCCGTTACCTGATCGACGTCTACGTGGCGCGGCGCTTAGGCCACGCTGAACCAGTGCTGCCAGGCTAGGCGCACGGTCAGCCCCAGCACCACGGTGATGAACACCGGACGAATGAATTTCGCGCCGCCGCTGATGGCGGTGCGGGCGCCGAAGAAGGCGCCGACCATCAACGACAAGCCCATGCACAGGCCGATGATCCAGTCCACCTGACCGGAAAAGATGAAGATCGACAGCGCCGCCGCGTTGCTGACGAAGTTCATGCTGCGTGCCACACCGCTGGCTTTCACCAGATCGATGGGGTAGAGCAGCAGGCTGCTCACGGTCCAGAACGCGCCCGTGCCGGGACCCGCCACACCGTCATAGAAGCCGAGGCTGAAGCCTTGGGTCGACTGCCACTTTTTCTTGATCGGTGCCTCGCTGTCCAGTGGCGCTTTTGGCGTGCCGCCAAACAATAGATAGACACCGCAAGCGAAGACGATCACCGGCAGCATCTTGTTCAGCCATTCCGCCGGCAGGTAATGCGCGACCACCGCACCGGTCAGCGCTCCGACCAGGGTGCCGACGATGGCATGAATCCATTGCGCGGGGTGGAACAGCTTGCGGCGGTAGAAGGTGAAGCTGGCGATGGCCGAGCCGAAGGTCGAGCTGAGTTTGTTGGTGCCCAGCACCAGATGCGGCGGCAGGCCGGCGGTCAACAAGGCCGGGGTGGTCAACAGCCCACCGCCACCGGCGATGGCGTCGATGAAACCGGCAACAAAAGCGACTAAGGCCAGGATGGCCAGGGTGGAGAGGTCAACGCTGAGTTCGAAAGGCATGGGATCGGCTTATTCGGCGGGTGCAGAAAGGGCTGCAGGGAAGGGCAGCATCTTACTCATCTGTACAACACAAAACCAATGTGGGAGCGAGCTTGCTCGCGATGGCGGTGTGACAGGCAACAGATCTGTTGAATGTACAACCGCTATCGCGAGCAAGCTCGCTCCCACAGGGTTTAGCGTGAAGCTGAATTACAAGCCCAGATCCGACAAACTCGGATGATCGTCAGGTCGACGACCCAGCGGCCAGTGGAACTTGCGCTCGCTTTCCTTGATCGGCATGTCGTTGATGCAGGCGAAGCGGCGGGCCATCAGGCCATCCTCGTTGAACTCCCAGTTTTCGTTGCCGTAGGAGCGGAACCAGTTGCCCGAGTCGTCATGCCATTCATAGGCATAACGCACGGCAATTCGGTTGTCGGTGAACGCCCACAGCTCCTTGATCAACCGATAATCAAGCTCCTTGGCCCACTTGCGGGTCAGGAAGCCTTTGGCTTCTTCGCGGTTGTAGGCGAACTCGGCGCGATTGCGCCACTTAGTGTCCAGGGTATAGGCCAGGGACACCCGCTCCGGGTCCCGGGAGTTCCAGCCGTCTTCGGCCAGGCGAACTTTTTCAATGGCCGATTCACGGGTGAAAGGGGGTAATGGCGGACGAACTTCGGCATTAGACATTTAAAGTCTCCGTATCAAGTTAAAGTTAAAACAACAGTCGAGCTTGATCAGGTTGCTACAGGTCCAATAACTTTCGCGCCATGCATTGCGCATTATCGGCGGCACTGTGATCACCCATGACAAGCGCCACGGTAATGGCACCGTCGATCAGGATCAGCAGCTGTTTGGCCAGCAGTTGCGGATCCTCGGCGCCATGTTCGGTACACAGCTCGCACACGTAGTCGAGCAGCTTCTGTTTATGTTCTTTGGCGACCAGGCGCACCGGGTCTTGCGGGTCGCCGGTTTCGCCACTGGTGTTGATGAACGCGCAGCCGCGGAAACCGTCGGAGGCGAACCACGATTTGAGTACGGTAAACAGGTTGAGCAGTCGCTCGGCCGGGGTTTGTGCCTGGCCGACTGCGCCTCTGTACCAGTGCATCCAGCGCTGGTCCCGGCGTTGCAGGGCGGCCACCACCAGTTCGTCCTTGTTGGCGAAGTAGCGGTAGATGCTTTTTCTGGAGACGCCGGCGGTTTTCACCAGAAGATCCATGCCAGTGGCGGCTATGCCGCTTTTGTAGATCAACTTTTCGGTGACATCCAGAATGATGTTGCGTGTGTCGTTGCTAGTGATTTCGTTCATGCTGCAAACAGTAGAATGATCGTTCTCCTTGGTCAATCGGTTTTTTGTGGCGTTTGACAAATGGTCTTCGCGAGCAAGCCCGCTTCCACACTTTGACGCGCGCTTTTCCGTGGGAGCGAGCTTGCTCGCGATGGCGTCATTACAGACAGTAACAAGACCCGAACCCATCGATGGTGTAAGCTCTCTGGTTCTTCGGATTCGACCCATTGCGAGCCCTATGCCGTCGCTTTTCAAACGCTCCCTGCTGCCCAAGTTGCGCAGTTTTCCGCTGACGGCCGATGCCGTTGGCGTCCTTTGCGGCGCTGCCGAATTCCGTCGTTGCCTGCTGGAGAAAATCGCCAGCGCGACCCGGCGCATCTACATCGTTGCGCTGTACCTGCAACAGGATGAAGCCGGCCAGGAAATTCTCGATGCCTTGCACGCCGCCAAACTGGCGCGTCCGGAACTGGACGTGGTGGTGGTCGTCGACTGGCTGCGCGCCCAGCGCGGCCTGATCGGTGCCGGCAAGCAACCGGGCAACTCCGCCTGGTATCAGGAAATGACCCGCACCCATGCCAGCGAAGTGCCGATCTACGGCGTCCCGGTACAAACCCGCGAACTGTTCGGTGTGTTGCACCTTAAAGGCTTCGTGATCGATGACTGCGTGATCTACAGCGGTGCGAGCCTGAACAACGTGTATCTGCACAAGTTCGACAAGTACCGCTACGACCGCTATCACCTGCTGCACAATCGTGAACTGGCTGATTCGATGCAACATCTGGTGCAGCACGGCCTGGTGGCTTCCAAAGCGGTGCACCGCCTCGACCTGCCAAACCTGCCGACCACCCGCAGCCTGCGCAATGACATCGGTGACCTGCGCAGCCGCCTCAAGCACGCGGCGTACGACACCACGCAGGGCACCACCGACAGGACCGGTTTGTCCGTCAGCCCGCTGCTCGGCGTCGGCAAGAACAATCCGCTGAACCGGGTGATCTGCGAACTGATCGCCAGCGCCCAGCAGCAGCTGACCATTTGCACACCGTACTTCAACCTGCCGCTGGCGATCATCCGCGAGATCAACCGCGCGCTGGCCCGCGGGGTGAAGATCGACATCGTGGTCGGCGACAAGACGGCCAACGACTTCTACATTCCGCCGAGCGAACCGTTCCGGGTCATTTCGGCGCTGCCGTACCTGTACGAAATCAGCTTGCGCCGGTTTGCCAAGCGTCATCAGCGCAACATCGACAGCGGGCAGTTGAACCTGCACCTGTGGCGTGACGGTGACAACACTTACCACCTCAAGGGCATGTGGATCGACCGGCGCTATACCTTGCTGACCGGTAACAACCTCAACCCGCGGGCGTTTCGACTCGATCTGGAAAACGCCTTGTTGCTCGATGATCCCCATGGCGAACTGCTGGAACCGCGTGGCAAAGAGCTGGCGGAGATCTTCCAGCACACCCGGCGAATCGAGCACTTCCAGAACCTGGAAACCCTGGCCGAATACCCGGCGGGCGTGGCCAAGTTCCTCAAGCGCGTGAGTCGTGTGCGGATCGAACGGTTGCTCTACCGCATTCTGTGAATTCAGAAAAGCCATCGCGAGCAAGCTCGCTCCCACAGGAATCCGGGTGTTCACAGCATTTGTGAACAACGCAGATCCAGTGTGGGAGCGAGCTTGCTCGCGATAGCGGTGGATCAATCAACAGGGATACTGTTTCAGCTAAGATGCCCCCCACTCGAACAAGAACAGGGCTTGCCGCGATCCATGTCGGAAAAAGACACCATCTCCATTCAACTGGTGCGTGAAGCGCTGTTGCAAAGCTGCGCGCCAGGAATCGCCACGGATGAGGTGTTGATCAAGGTCGGCATCGACCCGCAATTGTTGGGCAGCACCGACGCCCGTGTTCCGGCCACGGCTTATGCGCGCCTGTGGCGGTTGCTGGCACGGCGCGGGGATGATGAGTTCTTTGGCATGGACCCACGCAAACTCAAATCCGGCAGCTTTGCGTTCCTGTGTCGCAGCGCCATGCTCCAGCCCAACGTGGCGGCGGGAGTGGCCAGCGGCCTGGCGTTTCTGTCGTTGATCCTCGAATACTTGCCGGCGCAGTTGGTACGTCAGCAAAGCCTGGCGGAAATCGTCCTGCTGGAGGACGACAAGGACCCGCGCCGGGCCTTCACTTATTTCACTTACTGGATGATCGTGCACGGCGTTGCCTGCTGGCTGGCAGGACGGCGGATTCCGATCCTTGCCATCGAGCTGCGCTGTTCCAAACCGGATTTCTGCGATGACTATCAGGTGATGTTTTCCGAGAACCTGCGCTTCGACCGCCCACGCACCCGGATGATTTTCTCCGCCGATTGCCTGGACCTGCCCATCAAGCGCAGCCCTGAAGAACTCGAGCGATTCCTGGCCCGTGCGCCAGCGAACATTCTGGTGAAGTACCGCGATCCGCAGAGCCTGGCCAGCCGCATCAAACACGACCTGCGCCACCTGCCGGCCGAACACTGGCCGGAAACCGAACCCCTGGCGCAACGCCTGTGCATGTCGGCTTCAACCTTGCGCCGCCGATTGGCCGAAGAAGGGCAAACCTACCAAGGCCTCAAGGACGGCGTACGCAAGGAGTTGGCGATTGTCTGGCTGGCGGAACCCACGATCAGCTTCAGCGAAATCGCCACGCGGCTCGGGTTCGCTGACGTCAGTTCGTTCTACAAGGCGTTTCGCAAATGGTCGGGGTCAAATCCGGGGCATTACCGCAGCCTGATTCTCAATGACACCGAGTGAATTCAGCGGCGCAACAGCCAATTCATCCAAGGCGTTTAACGGCTGCCAGTGGTCGGTCCAGGCAGATTGAGCGTGCCACTGTCCACGAAACGCTTCGTGTTGAACACCCCACCCGAGAGCTTGCCGCGAAGGACATAAGGCATGTTGTTGAGGGTTTCCATCTGGCTGATGCCATAGGTCTGGCGGATCATCGAAAACGCCGAAACGCTGACCGGTACGCTGACGATGGTGTCGGAAAAGCGCCCGATCGTACCCCTCTCATCGGTGACGCCAGAGGCGAAGGGCTGGCCGTTGATGTCCAGGTCCAAGGCAACGCCGCTGTAGGTGAGGGTGTAGTCATTGGGGTTCTGCACGCGGATTCTCACGGCAAAGCGCACTTCCATGCCTTCGCCTTGCAGGGGTTCGACATCCACGACGTTGATTTTCAACGGGTCTCGATTGGGCAGCGAGGAACAGGCGCTCAGACAAAGCAGGAGGGAAATCAGGACCGCGTGGAGGCTACGCATGGACGTGCTCTCATCTGAAAAAGGCTGAACCGCCAGCGGCTCAGCCCTTGAGCCCGACTAGTGGTTCGACTGTGCAACCACCGCAGCCTTTGCGGGTTCATCCCTGGCGGTCACATCGGGGTTCTGCATCACCTGAAGCACGGAGGCTTCCGGATCGAATTCGTCCTCCTCCAGCTCGATGAACTCATCGGGCAGGAAGATATTAAGAACGATAGCGCACAGCGCGCCGACGGTGATGGGCGATTCGAAAATGTTGTGCAGGGCCTTGGGCAGTTCACGCAAGACTTCCGGCACGGCGGCCACGCCCAGGCCCATGCCGATGGAAATCGCCACGATCAGCATGTTGCGTCGATGCAGGCCGGCCTCGGCGAGAATCTTGATCCCGGCCACGGCGACGGTGCCGAACATCACCAGTTCCGCGCCACCGAGCACCGGTTTCGGCATCAGTTGCAGTACCGCGCCGATCATCGGGAACAGGCCAAGCACCACCAGCAATCCGGCAATGAAAAACGCCACGTAGCGGCTGGCCACGCCAGTGAGCTGGATCACCCCGTTGTTCTGGGCGAAGGTCACCATCGGCATGCTGTTGAACACCGCGGCCATGGCCGAGTTGAGGCCATCGGCGAGCAGGCCGGACTTGATCCGGCGAATGTACACCGGGCCTTTGACCGGTTGCCGGGAGATCATCGAGTTGGCCGTGAGGTCACCGGCGGCCTCCAGCGGTGACACGAGGAAAATCACCGCCACCGGAATGAACGCCACCCAATCGAAGGAGAACCCGTACTTGAACGGCACCGGTACGCTCATCAGCGGCACTTCGGGCAGGCTGTTGAAATCCACCTGCCCCATGAGCCATGCCACCCCGTAGCCCAGGGTCAGGCCGATGACAATCGCCCCCAGGCGCAGAAATGGCACATCCACCCGGTTCAACACTACGATGGTTCCCAGCACCAGCGCCGCCAGGGCCAGGTGACTGGCCGCTCCCAGGTCCGGGGCGCCGAAGCCGCCGGCGATGTCGGTCATCGCCACCTTGATCAGCGACAAGCCCATCAGCGTGATGATCGTGCCGGTCACCACCGGGGTGATCAGCATGCGCAATTTGCCGATGAACTGGCTCAACACCACCTCGATGAACGCGGCAAAAAAACACACGCCGAAAATGGTCGAGAGAATCTCATCGGTACCGCCACCACGAGCCTTGACCATGAAGCCGGCGCTGAGAATCACGCTGATGAACGAGAAACTGGTGCCTTGCAGGCACAGCAGGCCAGAGCCCACCGGGCCGAAGCGCCGCGCCTGCACGAAGGTGCCCAGGCCGGAGACGAACAGCGCCATGCTGATCAAGTAAGGAATTTCACTTTGCAGGCCCAAGGCGCTGCCCATGATCAGCGTCGGGGTGATGATGCCGACGAAACTTGCCAGCACGTGTTGCAGGGCGGCGAAGACGGTGGCGGTCAGATGCGGGCGGTCATCGAGGCCGTAGATCAGGTCGCTGTGGCGTGGAGCGGGGGCTTTTTCGGAGGCGGTCATGGTGGTTTGCGTGCCAGAAGGCGGGCCGGGTCAGAAAATGGAGGCGCAGGATGCCAGAACCGCCCGGCCACGGCAAAAGAACCTCCAGAACAGCGACTTACAGTCGTGGGGCGAGCACTTCGCCAACGCTGCGGCGTTTGGCGTGCAGTTCGCTGGCCTGGATCAACTGTTCGAGGTCTTCGGGGGTCACGTCATAGAACGCTTCCATGTCGGCCAACGCCAGTTTCAGGTCTTCGGCGGTGATGGCCTGACGGTCGACCGGCGGGTGATCGGCAGGAATCCTGGCCGCGGGCTCGCTGGCGCTCTTGGGGTAACGAACGCGGGTCAGGTTGTTGTAGGCCAGGGCGCACAGCAGCATCGTCGCGGCGCTGAGCATCACCGGTCCAATGGCTTTCCAGTCCATGGCAATGGTTGCCGGGTCGGCCAGCACCAGGGTCAGGGCCAACGCACCGGCCGGTGGATGCAGGCACCGCAGCCAGCACATCAGGATCAACGCCATGCCCGCCGCCAGGCAAGCGCTACCCAGGGTCCGGCCCAACACATGGGCCACCAGCAGGGCAATCACACCGGCGCTCAAGTAACCACCGAGAATTGACCAGGGCTGGGCGAGCGCGCCCGAAGACACGGCAAACAACAGCACCGCCGACGCCCCCAGCGGGCCGATCAGGTGCTGGGCTACCTCAATGCCGAACACCTGGCTACAGAGCCACACGCTCATCAGTGTCCCCAGGGCCATGCCGATGGCGGCGCGGCTCCATTCGGTGGGGCGGGTGTTGATGGCGGCGGGCAACCAGCGAGCAAGCATTTCGAGAAGACTCCGGCAGAAAATCCAAGCAAAAAAAAGGGCTTGGCTGGGGAACCCAGAAAGCCCTTGAAGTTGTTCCAACTGTTGGGGGAGGAACGCGCACAGTGTGCCGTCCAATCCTGCTACTGACAAATTCATATTAATGAGCTTTCAGTGCATTAATTTTGCTGTAATTTGCTCCGTCGACCGCTTGTGTAGCACAGCAAACCGCCCAAGGCCGCGAGTGCACTCAAGGCATAAAACATCGTCGGCGCCGGGGTGTGCATCAACATGAAGCCGCAAATCACCGGGCTCAACGCACCGCCAAGGGCAGCAAGGTTTTGCGCGCCGTAGTAGCTGCCCCGCAGTTCTTCCGGCGCCAGGGTGTCGACGAAGAGAAACTCGGCCGGGTAAATGATGATTTCACCGAGGGTGAAGATGAACATCGCCACGCACCAGCTCACCAGGCTGTCCGCCAGGCTGAAACCGATCAGCCCTAGGATGAACAGGCCGGTGCCGGCCATGATCCATTGGCGCAGTTGCTCGCGCTTGAGAAAACGCCCGATCTGGTATTGCAGCAAGATCACACTGATGGCGTTGCAGGCGAGCAGGGCGGCCATGATTTCCATGGTGTGTTGGGGATTGCTGGTCACCAGCAGGTACTGCGACAGGTAAAAGGTAAATCGCCCGTGCACCACGGTGCTGAGCAGGCAGCCGGCGGTGAACAGGATCAGGGTGCGGTCGTTTTTCAGGGTGATCAGGGTTTTGAGGAAACTCTGCCCCTGGCCGCCGACAGGCGAGCGCGCCGGGTCCTTCGCGATCCCGGTCATCAGGAAAATACTGAAAAAAGCGATGGCCGCAGCGATCAGGAAGGGTGCACTGGCAAAGGCCCCGGCAATCAGCACGCCGAGCATCGGCCCGACAGCGTAGCCAATGTTGGTCAGCGTATAGCTCAGGGAAAACGCCTTGGCGCGTTGACCCACCGGGAGGTTGTCGCTGAGGATCGCTTTCGAACCGATGAGGAACAGCGATGAAGCGGTTTCAGTGACGATCAGGGTGATGGTCGTCAGGTAGAGGTTTTCAGCAAAGGTCAGCAACACCAGGCCGACAGCGCTGGACGCCATCGAGAGAATCAGCAACCGGCGCTTTTCGAAGCGGTCGATGATGTAGCCGCCATACAGGGAGAGCAGGGTGGCGACGAACACCGCAATGCCGAGCAGCAAGCCAACGTCCTGCTGGTTGAGACCCAGCTTGTCGCTGACGAACAGCGTGAGCAAAGGGCTGGTGATGGCGCGGCTGACGACGATGGTCAGCGAGCAGATCAACAGGCGGCGGATGAGGGGGGAGTAGCTGGTCACGGCGCGAATATCCTTATTCAATCGGGCCGGCATCAGCCCGATCGTGAGCGCTACTCTAGCAGTCAGACACGCGGTCGTTGCTATGGGATTTGCTTGAGGTGCCGCAGCACAAAATCATTCTTGTCGAACCGCCCGCCCAGCACTGGCGGCAATGCACCGACGGCCGTGCAGACCCAGCGCGGGAGACTGTTGGCGGATGTGAGGGAACGTGGTGTTCAGGCGACCACTGACTCGGCAAACCATTGCTGGTACGGAATCGGCAATTTGCTCGACTCGCCCCGACCGATCGGGAAGTAGGTGAAACCGATGCGTGCCAGACGGTCTGTGTCGTAAAGGTTGCGGCCGTCGAAGATCAGCGGTGCGTTGAGCCGCTGCCGGATCAGTTGAAAGTCTGGCGCCTTGAACTGTTGCCATTCGGTGCAGATGATCAGTGCATCGGCACCGGACAAGACCGACTCGGGTGTACCCATGAGCATCAGCTTCGATTCATCGGGATACAGCTTCTGGGTTTCCTGCATGGCTTCCGGATCGAACGCACGGACATTCGCTCCGGCGGCCCACAAGGATTCGAGCAACACCCGGCTCGGCGCATCGCGCATGTCGTCGGTGTTTGGTTTGAATGCCAGGCCCCACAGAGCAAAGGTCCTGCCACGCAAGTCGCCCTTGTAGAACGCGTTGATGCGCTCGAACAGCTTGTATTTCTGCCGCTCGTTGATGGCTTCCACCGCTTGCAGCAGGTCACTGGAGCAATGGGCCTGTTCAGCGCTGTGGATCAGGGCGCGCATGTCCTTGGGGAAACATGAGCCACCGTAGCCGCAACCGGGGTAGATGAAGTGGTAGCCGATGCGGGAGTCGGCGCCGATGCCCAGGCGTATCGATTCGATGTCGGCACCCAGGTGTTCGGCCAGTTCTGCGATCTGGTTGATGAAGCTGATCTTGGTCGCCAGCATGCAGTTGGCGGCGTACTTGGTCAGCTCGGCGCTGCGCAGGTCCATGAACATGATGCGCTCATGGTTGCGGTTGAAGGGCGAGTACAGATCACGCATCACCTCACGCACTTCTTCGCGTTCACAGCCGATGACGATACGGTCCGGGCGTCGGCAGTCGGCCACGGCCGAACCTTCTTTCAAGAACTCCGGATTGGAGACGATATCGAACTGCAATACGCGCCCGACGCTGATCAGGCATTTGTCGATGTGTGCACGCAAGGCATCGCCGGTGCCGACCGGGACGGTGGATTTCTCCACCAGGATCGCCGGTTGCTCGCGATGACGGGCCACGGCGTCGCCCACCGACATCACGTAGCGCAAGTCCGCCGAGCCGTCGTCCCGGGACGGAGTGCCAACGGCGATGAACAGCACCTGCCCGTGCTGGACGGCGAATTTTTCGTCGATGGTGAACTGCAACCGCCTGGCGTCAAGGCCTTCGCGTACCAGGCTGGCCAGCCCGGGTTCGAATATGCTCACGTGGCCCTGTTGGAGCAGTTCGACTTTATTCTCGTCAACGTCCATGCAGACCACGTCGTGGCCGACTTCCGCCAATACCGCTGCCTGCACCAGGCCGACATATCCGCTACCGAATACACTGATTTTCATGGGTCACTCCTTGATTCAGGCGCACGAGCAGGTCGGGATATTGATGGTTATGACGCCGAGGAAGAGCAATGCCACGCCAAGGCTTTTCCAGACAGGTCAGCAGACAGGCGACCAGTAGCAATAACAGACTCATGGTGCCGCCTGAGGAATAATCAAAATCGACTCAGGATAGGCAAGGTCATGTTTCAATTTGTCTATCGTGTTGAAAAAAGCCACATCCGGCCGTTTCAACCGTCAGGACAATGCCGACGCTGCCCAGTAGTGCAACGGGCGCAAGGCCTGACTCTTGGGCAGCCCTGGGGCTGTAAACGTAAATAGCCTTTACATCATTGTTTTTTTACTTATTAGTTGTTTCACTTAACTGTTTTAATTCAAGGCTGTTTCGTTTGATTGACTTACCTGTATCTGATTCACGCACACCCCTCACCAATCCACTGACCCTGTATCTGGCGCGACTGGCGCCGTCCAGCCAACTGACCATGCGTTATGTGCTGCAGGATGCCGCCGACCGCCTGGGCTTCGAAGACCACGATATCGAGGAAATTCCCTGGCACAATCTGCAGCCAGAGGACGTCATTGCGTTGGTGGCCACCTTGCGTTCGGACGGCTATGCGCCGAACACGTCTTCGCTCTATGTCAACGCGGTGCGCGGGGTGATGAACGAAGCGTGGCGCATGAGCCTGATCTCTCAGGAGCATCTGTTGAAGATGCGTACGGTGAAGGGCATGGCCGGTACACGGCTGTCCCAGGGGCGCAATCTCAGGCGTACGCTGATCCAGGAACTGATGGCGGTCTGCGCTGCCGATCCGCGGCCGCAAGGCCTGCGGGATGCCGCGATCATCGGGATTTTGTACGGTTCAGGGATGCGCAAATCCGAATCGGTGAACCTGGAGCTGAACCAGGTCGATTTCACCGAGCGCAGCCTGCGGGTGACGGCCAAGGGCAACAAGCAGTTGATCAAGTACGCACCGGCCTGGGCCTTCGCCAAGCTTGAAGCCTGGCTCGAGCTGCGCCGTTCGATGCTCAAGGACGGCGAGTCGGACGACCCGTTCCTGTTCAACCGCATCCGCCGTGGCAGCCACATCACCCGGGAGCGCATCACCAAACACGCGATTTACTACATCGCCCGGCAACGGGGCGCGCAGGTCGGGGTGAAAATCATGCCCCACGACTTCCGGCGTTCATTCATCACCCGGGTGATCGAAGAGCATGACTTGTCGATTGCGCAGAAGCTGGCGCACCACAGCAATATCCAGACCACGGCCAACTACGATGTGCGCGATGACAACGAGCGGCGTCGGGCGGTGGATCGATTCGATCTGTGAACGATCACACCTCGCTCAGTACATGGGCATGGCCGATGGTCGAGACTTGAACCGAGCTGCCGGCGGGTGGTGCATACATGCCTGAACTGCGCACCAGCAGTGATCGGCCCGACTGTGCGTTGCGAGTCAATGGCTGCAGTTCCACCGTCAGCGTGCAGGTGTTGCCGCTGAAATCCCGATCGGTGACCACGGCCCGGCAACCGCTGGCTTCCGGGTCGCTGGGGAGGATGCTGGCCAGTTGCAGTTGTTCGGGGCGCAGCATGATCTGCGCCGAACTGTTGTTGCGGTGGTTGTTGACGGGGATTCGGCCCAGGTCGCAATGGGCCCAACCGGCCTCGATGCGCGCGGGCATCACCACGGCATCCCCCAGGAACAGCGCGGTTTGCTCGTCTTCGGGATAGCGGTAAAGGTCCAGCGGATGCCCTGACTGGACCAGTCGGCCATGACGCATCACCGCCAACTGGTCGGCGAACGAAAGGGCTTCGCTCTGGTCATGGGTGACCAGAATGGTGGTGACGCCCGCGTCCTCCAGCAGCCGTGCAACCATCTTGCGCATGGCGGCGCGCAATCCGGTGTCGAGCGCCGAGAACGGCTCGTCCAGCAGCATCAGTCGTGGCTGTTGCGCCAAGGCCCGGGCCAGGGCCACGCGCTGTTGCTGGCCACCGGACAATTCATGGGGCCAGCGCTCGGCCATCTTCGCGTCCAGCGCCACGCTGTCCATCAGTTCGGCAACGCGCTGCTGTTTTTCAGTGCCCTTGGTCGCCAGGCCGAAGCCGATGTTCGCTGCCACGGTCATGTGCGGGAACAGTGCGCCGTCCTGTGGCACGTAGCCGATCAGGCGTTGATGGGCCGGCACTTCGTGGGTGCCGTCGACCAGGGTCTGGCCATTGAGCGACAGGCGTCCGGAATCGGGGAACTCGAAACCGGCAATCATCCGCAGCAACGTGGTCTTGCCCGAGCCGGAGGGGCCTACGATGACCGTGCGACTGCCGCTGGGCACCGAGAGGCTGACGTTGTCCAGGGCGCAATGGGCGCCATAGGACTTGTAGAGGGCATTCAATTCAAGAGTGTTCATCGGCCAGCCGTTTTTTTCGATTGGTGATAAAGAAGTCCGGTCAACGGAAGCGACAGCACAACCATCAATAAGGCGTAGGGCGCGGCGGCTGCGTAATCGATTTCGCTGGTCAAGGCCCAGAACCCGGTCGCCAGGGTGCGCGTGCCGTTCGGGGCCAGCAGCAGTGTGGCGGTCAATTCGTTGGTGATCGCCAGGAACACCAGCGCCGCGCCGGCGGCCGCTCCCGGGGCAGCCAGGCGCAAGGTGATCAGCCACAGTGCCCGGGCTGGCGAGCGGCCAAGGCTGCGGGCAATGTTTTCCAGTTCCACCGGGGCCTGGGCAATGCCCGCGCGCAGGCTCACCAGGGCACGGGGCAAGAACATCAACAGGTACGCCAGCAGCACGGTGAAGGTGGTCTGGTATATCGGCCGAGCAAAGTGGATCGTGACGGTCACCAGTGCCAGCGCCACGATAATGCCGGGCAAGGAACTGGTGATGTAGTTGCAGCTTTCCAGCACCCGTTGCAGTCGACCGGGGTAGCGGATCGACAGCCAGGCAATCGGGATCGCCGCGCAGGTGGTCAGCGCCGCGCCCCCGATGCCCAGCAGCAGGGTTTGCTCAAGTGCGGGCAACAATTCGGCCATGTCCCAGACTTCCACGCCTCCGGCGATGAGCCACTTGCCCAGGGTGATCAAGGGCACGCCAAGGGCCAGGGCGCAGGTCGCGATCTGCAGCGTCAGCGAGAGCAGGGTGGATACCGGTTTCAGGCGTACGACCCGTTGCTCCCGGGCGCTTCCCGAACCGACGCGGGCGTAACGCGCCGAACCCCGGGCGGCGGATTCGGCCGTCAACATCGCCAGGCAACACAGCGCCAGCACACTGGCCAGCATGTGCGCCGCTGCGCCGTTGAAGGTCGATTTGAACTGATCGAAGATCGCGGTGGTAAAGGTGTCGAAGCGGATCATGGCGTACAGGCCATATTCGGCCAGCAGGTGCAGGCCGACCAGCAAGGCGCCGCCGCAGATCGCCAGGCGCAATTGCGGCAACACAACGCGGAAAAACACTTTCCAGGGTTTGAGCCCCATGGACTCGGCGACGTCTTCGATGGCCGGATCGAGCCGGCGCAAAGTGGCCGCTACCGGCAAATACAGGAACGGGAAGTAGGCGATGACCGAGACCAGGACACCGGCAAACAAGCCGTGAATCGGTGGCACCAGGCTGACCCAGGCGTAGCTGTGAACAAACGCAGGCACTGCCAGCGGCGCGGTGGCCAGCAACGACCACCAGCGCCGCCCCGGCAGATTCGTGCGTTCCGTGAGCCAGGCCAGCGTCACCCCCAGCGCGACGCACAAGGGAATCGTCAGCAGCACCAGCAGCACGGTGTTGACCAGCAGTTCACCGACCCGAGGGCGGAACACCAGGGTCACAACGGTTGACCAGCCGGTTTGCAGGGACACACCAATAACGTAGGCGATCGGTAGCAGTGCCAGTAATGAAACCAGCACCGACAAACCGATCACCCATACACCGCCACGTCCCGCAAAGACTCCGCGGGAGCGTCGACGCAAATGTGCGGGTGTCGCCTCAGCGACCTCCGCAGGCAGGGTTTCTGGCATCAATTAGAGCAGTCCGGCCTGTGTCATCAGCTCCACGGCTTTTTTACTGTCGAGTTTTGACGCATCGACAGTCGGCGCATCGAGTTGATTCAGAGGCACCAGTTTAGGGTTGGATTCAGCTCCTTTGCCCACGGCGTATTCAAACGACTTGCCGTTCTTCAGGACAGCCTGGCCATCCTTGCCGGTAATGTACTTGAGGAACGCCTGGGCTTGGTCCTGGTGTTTACTGGAAGCGAGGACGCCGCCGCCGGAGATGCTAACAAAAGCGCCCGGGTCTTTGTGCCTGAAATAGTGCAGGGCGGTGTTCTTGCTGTTTTCGCCGGTCTTGGACTGATCCACCAGGCTGTAATAGTGGTAAATCACGCCGCTGTCGATCTGCCCGGCATTCACGGCCTTGAGTACCGAGCTGTTGCCACGGTAGTTGGCATAGTTGGTTTTCATCGCCTTGAGCCAATCCAGCGTGGCGGCTTCACCCTTTTGTTGGAGGATGGCAGCGACGATGGCCTGGAAGTCAGCACCACCGGGCGATGCACCCCAGCGACCCTTCCAGCTCGGTGAAGCCAGGTCCATGATCGATTTCGGCAGGTCGGCTTCTGGCAGTTTGCTCGGGTTGTAGACGAACACCGTGGAGCGCGCGGCGATGCCTACCCATTTGCCGTGGGCCGGACGGTAGGCGGAGTCAATCTGCTCCAGCGTGGCCTTATCGACAGGCGCAAACAGCCCGGCGTTGTCGACCAGGACCATGGCCGGGGAGTTCTCGGTCAGGAATACGTCCGCCGGCGAAGCCGCGCCTTCCTGCACGATCTGGTTGCCCATTTCGGTGTCATCGCCGTTGCGCAAGGTGACGGGAATACCTGTCTCCTGGGTAAAACCCTCGACCCAGGCCTTGGTCAGGCCTGCGTGTTGCGCGTTGTACACCACGATGCCGACGGAGTCGGCTGCATAGGCCTGGCCAGCGCTCAGCAAAGCGGTGGCCAGCAGGGCCTTTTTCAAGAACGAAGGGATTTTTGGAATCATTCTGCGGGCTGCTCCTGGTACATTTTTTTGAAAGTCATGGGCATTGAAACGCCAGTTAACCAATGCGAATCATTTGCATGTTTTTGAAGTGCGGGAAATGTAGAGATCCAAATGAGAAAATAACGTCAAAAAAACCGTTAATACATGTAATTTTCATTCAGATTAGCAGCACTGTGCCCGCTGTGTTTCGACTCGTCGATCAAACGATGCCGCCGATCAGAATATGACGCTGCCCCGGCTGCCTTTTTGTCGTGTGCCTCGGCGTATTTGACGTTGCCAGTTGCTGCGGGCCGCCTGTCGCGGGGAATGACAGCAGGAAACAGGAAGGACGGATTAACGGCGAACTTGTCGCCGTTAATCCTGGGGATGAATACATTCAGGGCGCAGGGCAGGTTGCCTGTGGTCTGACGGCAGCCTGGCTGATCAGCGCGGCCAGGCGTTTGACGTTGTTTTGCTGGGCAAGCACCAGGTCATCGATGCTCGCACCCGAGGGCGTTTGCAGGGTGCTGCGGCAAATCAACCGTGCCGTGTCGCCGGTGCTGGCGCTGCGCAGGCGCCATTCCACGTCCATCAAGGCGTACTGGCCGGGCACCGAGTCGAAACGCTGCACATCGACCCGCACCGAGTGTCGGCCTTGTACAGGACTGTTGCTCAGTTGATCGACCAACGCACTGCGCAGTTCGTCCACCAGGGTCGCGCCCCACCATTGGGTTTCCAGGATCGCCAAGCCACTGTTGCCCTCGCGAATGACGATCTGCGCACGATCGACCTGGGGCGGCACGCTGATCGACTCGATCTGGATCACGCCGACGGTGGTCCTTGAGTGATTGCCCTCCTGGGCCGGGGTCAGGGTATGGAATTGAATCGGGTCACTGCGGCAGGCGGCGAGCAGCAACATCGCGGTGACCAGGGTGAACTTCAGCGGTAAAGCCATGGGTGTTGCTCCTGTGTTCAATTGCGCGGTGGCCCTTGCAGATCCATGGGGGCGGCATTATTCGGACGACCGCGAAGCAGCGATTCCGGATGCCGTCCCAGGTAATCCGAAAGATCACGCAAGGATCTGGACGTGCGTCCCAGTTCATCCAGGGTTAGCCCCAGTTTTTCCCGTTGCGGCGAATCCTCGGCCAAGGTCGAACTGGCCGACTGCAGGGTCGAATTGGCCGTTTCCAGCGTCTTGCTGACATCCGACAAAGTGGTTTGCACGCCAGGCAAGATCTTTCCGTTGAATTGCATCATGCCTTTGCGCAGTTCGACGAGATTGCCATCGAGATTGCCGGCAATACGCTCGATCGGCAGTTTATTGATCTTGTCGACCATGGATTCGAGTTTTTCCTGCAATTGCTCGAGGCTGCCGGGAATGGTCGGAATCATGACCGGGCGTGCGTTTACATCGAAGGCGACCTTGTCGGTCTTGGGGTAGAAGTCCAGGGCAATGTACAACTGGCCGGTCAGGAAGTTGCCGGTGCGGGCCTGGGCACGCAGGCCGTTTTCGATAAAGGTACCGATCAAGCGTACGCCAGCGGCTTCGTTATCAGGGTCATGATTGAGCGCCTTGAGCATTTTGACATGGGCCTGGCCCAGGCGCTGCGGGTAGATCACGATACCGACGTTGACCGGAAAGGAGCGCTTTTTCTCGTCGTAATCCAGATTGACCGCCACTACCTTGCCGATTTCCACACCGAGGAACTCCACCGGGGCATCGACCTTGAGCCCGCGCAGTGCCTGGTCGAAACGCATGGCCAGGTACTGCGGCTTGCCGTTTGGCGGGGCCAGGGCGGTTTGTTGGTCGTCGAACAATTCGTAGGCGTACTCTGCGGCAGCCGGCTTGTCGTTGGGGCTGTAGTCGGGCGCGCGGAAGGCTATGCCGCCCACCAGCAAGGAAGACAACGACTCGGTCTTGACCGCAAAGCCATTGGCGCCGACGTTCACGTCAATGCCGCTTGCGTTCCAGAAACGGGTGTTTTCGGTGACGTACTTGTCATTGGGTGCATGGATGAACAGTTCAATGTTCACGCCCTTGCCATCCGGGTCCAGCGCGTAGGCCACCACCTGGCCCACGGGGATCTTGCGGTAGTAGACCGGAGAGCCGATGTCCAGCGACCCCAGGTCCTGGGTGAACAGCGTAAAACGCTTGCCCGGTTCGCCGTAGGTGATGGGAGGCGGATTCTCCAGTCCGATGAAGTTTTTTGCCCGGCCGTTGGCCTGGCCGATATCGGCCCCGATGTAATCGCCCGACAGCAGCGTATCGATCCCCGATACACCGCCCGCGCCAATGCGCGGCCGCACGACCCAGAACTGCGAATCTTCGCGGGTAAAGCTTTCGGCCTGCTTTTCCAGTTTGATGGTGGCGTTGACGCTTTTCTGGTCACTGCTGAGCTCCACATCGGAGACATGACCAATCACGACATTGCGGTATTTGACCTCGGTCTTGTTCGCGGTCAGGCCGTTACCGGTCTTGAACGTGACAACGATGGTCGGGCCTTGCTGCAAAATGCTGTGGACCACCAGCGAAATACCCACCAGCACCGCGACGATCGGGACGATCCAGACCAGCGAAACGCTGAAACGGCGGGTCTTGATCGGCGCCTGCCCGGGGACTTGTGGCCCGTCAGTGGCTTGTGACTTCATCAGTGACCTCCTCATTGTGTGGGTTTTTCCGTTCTTTATCCCAGATCATGCGGGGATCGAAACTCATTGCCGAAAGCATGGTGAACACCACTACCAGACCAAAAAACAGAATGCCCGGGCGCGGTTCGATGTCGGCCAGGGCCTGGAATTTCACCAGCGAGGCCACCAGGGCGACCACGATCACATCGAGCATCGACCAGTAACCGATGACTTCGACGAAGCGGTACAGCGTCGACCGCTCCTTGCGTGCCCACTCGCTGTCGCGTTGCACGGTGACCAGCAGCAATGTGATGGCGACGAACTTGATTCCCGGCACCGCGATACTGGCAATGAATATGATCAGGGCGATATCCCAGGCCCCGGCTTCCCAGAACTCCAGCACGCCGCTCATGATCGTGCTGTCGGCGCCGTTGCCGACCATCTCGGTGTTCATCACCGGCAACAGGTTGGCCGGGATGTAGAACACCAGGGCCGCGATCATGTAGGCCCAGGTGCGGGCCAGAGAATTGGCTTTGCGCCGGTGCAGCGGTGCACCGCAACGCTCGCATTCGTGGGGCTCGCAAGTCATGTCGCAGGCCAGGCCGCAGGTGTGGCACAGGCACAGGTTGAGCTCATCGGCGTAAGGAGGCGTGCTCATACAATGTCCCATAGTTCGCGGATGTCGCGCCCGGCGATGCGGATCATCATCAGGCTCAGCGCCGCCAGGGCAAACAACCCTATGCCGGGCAGCACATCGAGCAGTCCGGCGAGCTTGATCACCGCGACCATGGCGCCCAGCAGGCAGACTTCGAGCATGCTCCAGGGCCTGAGGGTTTCCAGCCAGCGCATGCAGAATTTGAATCCGGGCGAGCGTCGCCCGCCGAGTGCAAAGCCCAGCACCCAGATCAGCAGCAGCAACTGGAAAATCGGCGCGATGATCATGGCGATTGCCGCCACCATGGCAATGAAGGTGATAGGCCCCAGGCTCAGGGCCAGCACCGAGTCCCAGAGCGTTGCGCTGTTCTTCACGCCTTTGAGGTTGATGCTCATTACCGGATAGAAATTGGCGAACATCCAGAGCATCAACGCGGTGAAGGTCAACGCAAGACGCTGCTCCACAGTGAGGCCGTTATAGCGCTGAAGCACGCCGCCGCAGCGTGTACACAGGGTTTTTTGATGTTTGGCGAGCGTTACTTTTTGGTACACGCTGTCGCAGTGCTCGCAGATGATCAGCTGATCAGTAGTTGCCATGGGTCAAGCTCGACAGAAGGCAGGAAGTTCAGAGCACTCCCTCAATATAGAAGTGACTCGCAATTGAGCAAATCGAAAGTCGAAACAAGGGGATGGTAGAAGAGGGAATACGTAAAACAGTGTGGGAGCGAGCTTGCTCGCTCCCACAGTGGTTAGCAGGCGCCCGGCAGGCCTACGTCAGCCCAGCATTTCCCGCATCCGATACCAGAACATGCCAAGGGCCAGCAAGGGTGAACGCAGGGCGCGTCCGCCGGGGAAGGTCATGTGCGGCACGGCGCTGAACACGTCGAAGCCTTTGCTGTGGCCGGCATGGATCGCTTCGCCCAACAACTTCGCGCACCAGTGGGTCACGTTCAGGCCATGGCCTGAGTAGCCCTGGGCGTAGAACACGTTCGGGTGCTGGCTCAGGCGCCCGACCTGGGGGAAGCGGTTGGCCGAGATGCCGATCTTGCCGCCCCACTGATAGTCGATGCGCACATCGGCCAGTTGGGGGAACACCTTGAGCATCTGCGGGCGCATGTAGGCGCTGATGTCCGAAGGATCGCGCCCGGAGTAATGGCAGGCACCACCGAACAACAAGCGCCGGTCAGCCGAGAGCCGGTAGTAATCCAGGCCGACCTTCTGGTCGCACAGCGCAACATTGTGCGGGATCAGTTTTGCAGCGGCCTCTTGCGACAAGGGTTCGGTGGCGATGATGTAGCTGCCTGCCGGGAGTACTTTGCCGCTGAGCTTCGGTTCGAGCTCTTCCAGATGGGCATTGCAAGCAAGCACCAACGTGCCTGCACTCACAGTGCCACCGGCGCAGCGCACTTGCACCGTGCTGCCATGGATCAACTCCAGCACCGGGCTCTGCTCGAAAATCCGCACCCCAAGGGACTCGGCAACTTGCGCTTCGCCAAGGACCAGGTTCAGCGGATGCAAATGCCCCGAGCCCATGTCCACCAGGCCCCCGGCGTACACACCGGAGTTCACCACCTGTTCACGGATTTGTTCTGGCGCCACCAGTCGGGTTTCAAAGGCGTAGCCGGATTCAATCAGTTGCGCCTGCTCGGCCTTGAGCGCCTTGAACTGGGCCGGGGTATTGGCCAGTTCGCAGAAGCCCCAGCTCAGGTCGCAATCGATGCCGTTCTCGCGGATGCGATTGGCCACGACTTGCACCGACTCGTTCCCGGCGTGTTCCAGGTATTGCACGCCATCGGCGCCGATGTGCTTGGCGAAACCGCTGACGTCATGGCCGATACCACGAATCAACTGGCCGCCGTTGCGCCCGCTGGCGCCCCAGCCGATCCGTCGGGCCTCCAGCAGGACCACCGAGAGCCCACGCTGGGCCAGCTCGATGGCGGTGTTGATGCCGGTGAAACCCGCGCCGACCACACAGACATCGGCCACCATGTCCGAGGCCAGCGCGGGGCGCTGCCTCATGCCCTTGGCGGACGCTGCGTAATAGGAGTGGGTGTGTTCCTTGGTGTACTGATTCATTTGTTGGACTTCACTTTGCTCCACGAGCGGGTCATCAGGCGCATGATCGACTGCGGCGGCGTGGTGGAGATGTAGAGTTTGTCGAGGACTTCCTGGGACGGATAAACCTCGGGGTTGCTGACCAGCTCAGGGTCCATGTACTGCTTGGCGGCCGGGTTCGGGTTGGCGTAGCCGACCGACTCACTGACCTTGGCAATCACTTGCGGGTCCAGCAGGTAGTTGATGAAGGCATGAGCTTCCTTCGGGTTGCTGGCGTCGGCGGGGATGGCCAGCAGGTCGAACCACAGGTTGGCGCCTTCCTTGGGAATGGCGTAGGCGATGTTCACGCCGTTGCCGGCTTCCTTGGCGCGGTTGGCGGCCTGGAACACATCACCCGAGTATCCGAACGCTACGCAGATGTCGCCGTTGGCAAGGTCCGAGACGTACTTGGAGGAGTGGAAGTAGGTGATGTAGGGGCGGATCTGCAGCAGCTTGGCTTCGGCCTTCTTGAAGTCCTCGGGGTTTTCGCTGCGCGGGTCCATGCCCATGTAGTTGAGCATCGCCGGGAACACTTCGTCCGCCGAGTCCATCATCGACACGCCGCAGGCGCTGAGCTTCTTGATGTTCTCCGGTTCGAACAGCACGGCCCAGGAGTCGATCTTGTCGATGCCCAGCACAGCCTTGACCTTGTCGACGTTATAGCCGATGCCGTTGGTGCCCCACAGGTACGGCACCGAGTGCGCGTTGCCCGGATCGTTTTTCTCCAGCAGCGCCAGCAATTTCGGGTCGAGGTTCTTGAAATTCGGCAGTTGCTCGCGATCGAGCTTGAGGAACGCGCCGGCCTTCACCTGGCGGGCGAGGAAGTGGTTGGACGGCACCACCACGTCATACCCGGTACGACCGGCAAGCAGTTTGCCTTCCAGGGTTTCGTTGGAATCGAATACGTCGTAGATCACCTTGATCCCGGTCTTGGCCTGGAAGTCGGCGAGGGTGGTTTCGCCGATGTAGTCGGTCCAGTTGTAGACGCTGACCTGTGGCTGAGCCTGGGCACCGGCACTGAACAGTGCTGCCAGCGCGACCGGGACCATGGATTTCAATAAGCGCATATCGATACCTTCTTGGAATTATTGGATTCTTCAGGTGATCACCTACCTGTGGGAGCGAGCTTGCTCGCGATGGCGGCCTGTCAGTCAACGAAGATATTGGATTCACTGGCCTCATCGCGAGCAAGCTCGCTCCCACAAGGGATGTGTGATCCCATGCGAGAGCGGGTTATTTAGACACTGAGCATCAGGAACTCACGCTCCCAGGAGCTGATCACCCGTTTGAAGTTCTCGTGCTCGGCGCGTTTGACCGCGACATAGCCCCGCACGAACTTGCTGCCCAGGTAGCGGCTGATGGTGTCGCACTCTTCCATCTGGGTCAGGGCGTCCTCGATGGTGATCGGCAGGCGCAGGTTGCGACGCTCATAGGCGCGGCCCTGTACCGCAGCGCTTGGCTCGATGCGTTCGACCATGCCCAGGTAACCACACAGCAGGCTGGCGGCGATGGCCAGGTACGGGTTGGCGTCAGCGCCCGGTAGACGGTTCTCGACACGCATGGCGTCCGGGCTGGAGGTTGGCACGCGCAGGCCGACGGTGCGGTTTTCTTCGCCCCACTCGACGTTCACCGGTGCCGAGGTGTCCGGCAGGAAGCGGCGGAACGAGTTGACGTTCGGCGCGAACATCGGCAGCACCTTCGGGATGTACTTCTGCAGGCCGCCAATGTGATGCAGGAACAGCTCGCTCATGTTGCCATCAGCATCGGCGAAGATTGGCTGGCCGGTGGCAATGTCCACCACGCTCTGGTGAAGGTGCATGGCGCTGCCAGGTTCATCGCCAACCGGCTTGGCCATGAAGGTTGCCGCCACGTTGTGCTTGAGCGCCGCTTCACGCATGGTGCGCTTGAACACGGTGATCTGGTCGGCCAGGTCCAGGGCATTGCCATGACGGAAGTTGATTTCCATCTGCGCCGGGCCGTCTTCGTGGATCAGCGTGTCGAGGTCCAGACCTTGCAGTTCGCACCAGTCGTAGACGTCTTCGAACAGCGGGTCGAATTCGTTGGCCGCGTCGATGGAGAACGACTGACGACCGCTTTCGGCGCGGCCCGAACGGCCCATCGGCGCCTTGAGCGGCAGGTCCGGGTCTTCGCAGCGCTGGGTCAGGTAGAACTCCATTTCCGGCGCGACAATCGGCCGCCAGCCTTTATCGGTGTACAACTGCAGGACTTTCTTCAACACATTGCGCGGCGACAGTTCGATCGGGTTGCCGAACTTGTCGAAGGTGTCGTGGATCACGATGGCGGTCGGCTCGATGGCCCATGGCACCACGTAGACGGCGTCGGCGTCCGGCTTGCAGACCATGTCGATATCGGCCGGGTCGAGCAGGTCGTAGTAGATGTCGTCGTCGACAAAGTCCCCGGTTACCGTTTGCAGAAGGACACTTTCCGGCAGGCGCATGCCTCGCTCATGCAGGAACTTGTTGGTCGGTGCAATTTTGCCGCGTGCAATGCCGGTCAGATCGCTGACGACGCACTCGACTTCGGTAATCTTGTGATCTTTCAGCCAAGTGAACAGCTGATCGAAAGGGACATTCATAAAGACCTCGTTATTGGTTTTATTAACGCCAGGAGAGACCGGTTTCATCCGCCGGACACTTCCCCTGTAGCGCGTTGACGACTATCTTGTGCGAGCCTTGCGGTTCCATCTATCCACTTTAAGCAGCACAAAACGCACCAAAAGAGTGCGTAAGGTCGCCCCATGACAGGTTCCAGTTCCCTCCAGGTCCAAGCGTTCAACACCGCCGATGTCGCCGAGCAAATCCGCGCCACGCCGGGCTGGGTGCAGCAATACCAGCAGATGTCGCCGGGGCACTTCGCGGGTAGGGTGCGTTATCTGGATCTGCAGGGCGTGGAGATTTACGAAGAGTCGATGAACACCCGGGTCGAGCAGAATTTCAGCGCGCCCCAGGGTTCGTTATCGTTCTGTTTCGATCGCGGTGACAACGCGCTGTACGTGTTGAATGGCGAAAGCCGCAACATCTGGATCACCCCGGAGAACTACCAGGAAATCGCCGTGGTGTTCGGGCCAGAGTTTGTAAAGCGCCACAGCCTGGACATCGCCAGGCTTGAAGGGTTGTTCATGGCACCGCTCAACGCCCAGCAGAACGCGCTGTTTTGCCGTTGGCTCAGCGGAACCTTGACGCGGCTGTCGCAGACCTTCGATCCACCGAGCCGCGAAGCGCTGACCCAGCAACTGCTGGAAGATTGCCTGTTCATCCTCGACAACGCGTGTGTCGGCCTCGACCAGGGCGCCTTGCAGCGTCGGGCCGGGGAGCGCTCGATCATGAAACGGGTAGGGGAATGGGCCGCGGACACCCCGGAAGAACATCTCAATCTGCTGGAATTGTCCCAGATCGCGGGGTTTTCACTGCGTCAGTTGCAGCATGCGTTCAAGACCTACACTGGCATGTCGCCGACCCAGTGGCTGCGCCTGCGCCGACTCAACAGCGCCCACCGCGAATTGCTGAGTCGCACGCCGACGCAAACCACCGTGGCTGAAGTGGCGATGCGTTGGTCGTTCTGGCATCTGGGGCGGTTTTCCAGCAGCTATCGTGCGCTGTTCAAGGAATTGCCGAGCGACACCCTCAAGCGTGGGAGTGTCACGCCGTCCCTTGGTCGCGGCCGACGTTAGAACGTCGGCGGTGTAATCACCCAGATGACCACCGCATCGACATCGCCAGGGTTGCCATAGCGGTGCGGTTCCTGGCTGGAAAAGCTGAAGCTGTCGCCTTCATTGAGCTGGAAATGGCGCTCGCCCACCCACAACTCGAAACTCCCCGAGAGCAAGTAGCCGGCTTCTTCACCGTCGTGGCTGTAGCTTTGCTGGCTGTAGGTGCCGGGCGGGAAACGCGAGTGGAGCATTTCCAGTTGGCGGTTGGCTTGCGGTGTCAGCAACTGGTCGACGATGCCGTCTTCGTAATGCACGTTCAGGCGGCTGTTCTTGCGCACCACGATGCCATCGTCTTCGGGCGCGGTGACCGCTTCACTGGCGAAGAACCACTGGATGGTAACGCCAAGGCTGCGGGCAATGTTGAACAGCGCCGGAATCGACGGGTAGGCGAGGTTGCGTTCAAGCTGGCTGATGTAGCCGGCGGTGAGTTCGCTCTGTTGCGCCAGTTCCGTCAGGGTCATGCCCCGACGCTTGCGCAGGCCGCGAATGCGCGTGCCGAGAAAATGCGGTTCGGCGCTGCCGGGTGCGGGCTGTGTGGTGCTGCTGTTGCTCATGGTCAAATCCGAACCGGGAGGAGTGGCGCAAATCCCTTGTAGGAGCGAGCTTGCTCGCGATGGTCGCTAACGATGACGCGTACAGTCTGGTTCAACGCGGCGTTTTCGAGTCCATCGCGAGCAGAGCTCGCTCCTACAGGGTTGGTGTTAGCCGTCTAAGCCCCGGAGTATAAACAGCCTTAAAGCTCCCACGCGACTTTAAGGCCTTCATAAATTGCTTCTTCGGCGGTGCGCGGCGCCAGGCAGTCACCGATCCGGCGAAACTCCACCAGCCCTTGCAACTCCGCACCCAGGGTATCGACCGGCTGATGCCCCTGGCACAGCACCAGCGTGTCGATGTTCTCCATCAGCATCGGTTCGCCACTGGCGGTGTGTTGCAGGTAAACCGTGTTGTCATCGCAGCCATACAACCGCGCATATGGCGTGATCGGCACGCCCAGTTTATGCAGCTCGCCGGCCAGTTGATCGCGCACGTACAGCGGCAGGTTTTCCCCGCAATGGGTGCCGTTGACCGCCAGTTGTACCTGGTGCCCGGCGCGAACCAGGCGTTCGGCGATGCCGGGGCCGATCCAGTCGCAGCGCCAGTCGACCACCACCACCGAACGGCCGATCCGTACTTCATCGCGCAATACCTGCCAGGCGTCCACCACCTGCAACTCACCACCGCGCTCGAAGGGCGGCCAGTAGGGCTCGGCACCGGTAGCGACGATCACCATGTCCGGTTTTTCCTGCTCCACCAGTGCCCGGTCGACTCGGGTATTGCGCACTACGCGCACGCCGGCCAGTTCCATTTCCCGCTGCAGGTTGGTGCTGGCACCGCCGAATTCGCTGCGCCGTGGCAGCAATTGCGCGAGCAGCACCTGACCGCCCAGTTGCGAATTGGCTTCGTACAACGTCACCTCATGCCCGCGCTGGGCCGCGACGGTGGCGGCTTTCATCCCGGCCGGGCCACCGCCGGCGATCATGATGCGTTTGCGCTGTGGCGCTTGTCGCCGTTCGCCGAAGATCAGTTCGCGTCCGGTTTCCGGGTGCTGGATACAGGAAATCGGCAAGCCCTTGTGGAAGTGGCCGATGCACGCCTGATTGCAGGCAATGCACGCCCGCACGTCTTCGACGCGGCCGGTGTCGGTCTTGTTGGGCATTTGCGGATCGCAGATCAGTGCCCGGGTCATGCCGCACACATCGGCCTGGCCACGAGCCAGGATCAGCTCGGCTTCCTGGGGCTGGTTGATGCGCCCGGTGACGAACAACGGAATGTTCAAACTGGCCTTGAACGTCCCGGCTTCCCTGGCCAGGTACGCGGCTTCGATCGCCATGGGCGGCACGATATGCACCGCGCCGCCAAGGGAAGCCGAGGTGCCGGCGACGATATGCACGTAATCGAGCTGCGCTTGCAGTGACTGCACGGCGGCCAGGGATTCGTCCTCGGTCAGGCCTTCCGGGTCGCGCTCGTCGGCGGAAATGCGCAGGCCGATGATGAACTGCTGGTCGGTCGCCGCGCGCACGGCGGCGATGACCTCGCGCAGAAAACGCAAACGCTGGTCCAGCTCACCGTTGTAGCCATCGGTACGCCGATTGACTCGCGGATTGATGAACTGTGCCGGCAGGTAACCGTGGCTGGCCACGACCTCGACGCCATCAATGCCTGCCTGATGCAGGCGGCGGGCGGCAGCGGCATAACCGGCGACGATCTCGTCGATCATTGCCTGGTCCAGCGCGCGGGGCATCACCCGGAAACGTTCGTTGGGCACCGACGATGCGGAGTAGGCCACCGCCAGCAGGCCATCGCTGGACTCCATGATCTCCCGCCCCGGATGGAACACCTGGGACAACACCAGGGTGCCGTGGGCATGGCAGGTTTGCGCCAGTTTGCGGTAGCCCTCGATGCACGCATCGTCGGTGGCCATCAGCACGTGGGAGGTGTAGCGCGCACTGTCATGCACCCCGGCCACTTGCAGCACGATCAGCCCGGCTCCGCCTTCGGCCCGCGCCCGGTGATAGGCGATCAATTGTTCGTTGACCAGGTTGTCGGTGGGCATCGAGGTGTCGTGTCCGCTGGACATGATGCGGTTCTTCAGGCGCTTGCCACGGATCTCCAGGGGTTCGAACAGGTGCGCGAAGGCGGGTGCAGAGGTCGTCATGTGGCGGGTACTCCTGGCAGGCTGACCTGTAGGAGCGAGCTTGCTCGCGATGGACGTTAACGATAACGCGTGTTGTCTGGATGAACGCGTCGCCCTCAGGTCCATCGCGAGCACGCTCGCTCCTACAGAGGCATAAGGTTTTCGGTGTTGTTATTTTTATCTATAGAAATTTACCTTCAGTAAAAAATCAACTTGTTTTTTTACTATGCCTTGCAGTAGTTTCGTCTCGAGCCCGCTCCAGGGCCAAACCTCACAACAATAAAAAAGGGCTGCGCGGGCCTTGGGTCCCGTGGCACCTGCAAGAGGAACCACTGATGAAATCGCACACGCTCAAGCACGGTTTTTATCCCTTGGTGTTGTCCGTGGCCATGGGCCTGGGCAGCGCTCAGGCAGCATCGGACATGGTGGTGGTCGGATACGGCGGAGCCGGACAAAAAGCCCAGGACGTGGCGTTCTTTCAACCCTTCGCCGCCGTGGATCAAAGCAAAGTGATCCAGAGCGAATACAACGGCGAAATGGCCAAAATCAAAGTGATGGTCGATACCGGCAACGTCGACTGGGACGTAGTGCAGATCGAAGGCCCGGACCTGATGCGCGGTTGCGAGGAAGGCATGTACGAGCGCCTGGACTGGACCCGCCTGGGCCATGCCGACCAGTTGATCCCCGAAGCGGCACAGGAATGCGGCTCCGCTGCGCTGGTGTGGAGCGTGGCCATTGCCTACGACACCGACAAACTGGCCCAGGCCCCGACCTCGTGGGCAGACTTTTGGGACGTGAAGAAAACCCCCGGCAAGCGTGGGCTGCGTAAACGCGCGGTGTACAACCTGGAATTCGCCTTGCTGGCGGACGGGGTCAAGACCGAAGACGTCTACAAGGTACTCAGCACCCCGCAGGGCGTGGACCGGGCATTCGCCAAACTCACTGAACTCAAGCCTTACATCCAGTGGTGGGAGGCGGGCGCGCAACCGCCGCAATGGCTGACCGCCGGCGATGTGGTAATGACCTCGACCTACAGCGGGCGCATCGCCGACGCCGCGCAGAAAGGCAGCCACCTGGGTCTGGTCTGGCCCGGCAGCCTGTACGGCATGGATTACTGGGCGATCATCAAAGGGTCCAAGCATGTGGATCAGGCCAAGCGATTCATTGCCTTCGCCAATCAACCGGACGCCCAGGTCAACTACGTGCAACAGATCCCTTATGGCCCGACCAACACCCAGGCCGCCGCACGGCTGGACGACAAACTGGCGCAATGGGTGCCCACCGCGCCGCAGAACCTCAAGGGCGCACTGTCGATGAACGTCGGTTTCTGGGTCGACCATGGCGAAGAACTCGAAGAGCGCTTCAACGCCTGGGCCAGCAAATAACTGCCGATGGCTGGACGTGTCCGAGCGTCCAGCCTTACTGTCTGCCCCAGCCGATCAGCCTGGAGAACCACAAGAATGAACAACATCGCCACCCACCTGGCACCCGAACGCAGCGCCACCGAGCAGCGCCTGCGTGAGGAACTGGCGGCCTGTTACCGCTTGATTGCGCACTTTCGCATGACCGATTTGATCTTCACCCACATCTCGGTGCGCATTCCGGGGCCGGAGCATCACTTTCTGATCAACCCTTACGGGTTGATGTTCGATGAAATCACCGCGTCCAATCTGGTGAAGATCGACCTTGATGGCCACGCTGTGGAACCGTCGCCGTATCCGGTCAATCCGGCTGGCTTCGTGATCCACAGCGCCATCCACGGCGCCCGTGAAGATGCGCAATGCGTGCTGCACACCCACACCAAATCCGGTTGCGCGGTGGCGGCGTTGAAGTGCGGGCTGTTGCCGGTGAACCAGATTTCCATGGAGTTCTATGGCCGGGTCGCCTACCACGACTATGAAGGCGTGGCGCTGGACCTGAGCGAGCAAAAAAGGCTGGTGGCGGACCTGGGCGACAAATCGGTACTGATGCTGCGCAACCATGGTTTGCTGACCGTCGGTGAGACGGTGAGCCAGGCATTCCTGCGCATGTACTATCTGGAAAAAGCCTGTGAAATCCAGTTGGCCGCCCAGGCCGCCGGTGAAGTCGTACTGCCGTCTGACGAGGTCTGCGCGCATACCGAGCGGCAGTTCAATGATCCGGGGCGGCCGTTGGAGGAGGGGGCGCTGAGTGATCCGGATGCCATGCAACTGGCGTGGGCGGCGTTGTTGAGAATGCTGGATCGAGTGGCGCCGGGTTACCGCGACTGATCCAGATCCTGTGTTGCATGGACTGACGCCATCGCGAGCAAGCTCGCTCCCACAGGGTGAGAGGGTGTACGCAAGATCTGCGAACAACCCAGACCACTGTGGGAGCGAGCTTGCTCGCGATGGGCGCGCCACGGTCCCCCGGGCTTACACCCGACTAGAGAAACTGCCCGCTCTTGCTGTACATTCGTTCAGCCCGCCGCTACCCCGCGCGGGCCTAAACGATTGAACCAAGGAGCGTGTCGCCCATGAATCAGGAAGCCCGTTTTTCCCGCATGGAACCGGAGTTGCGCAAAGCCAACCTGATCGAGGCGACGCTGGTGTGCCTCAAGCGTCATGGCTTCCAGGGCGCGTCGATCCGCAAGATTTCCGCCGAGGCCGGGGTCTCGGTGGGGCTGATCAGCCATCACTATTCCGGCAAGGATGAGCTGGTGGCCGAGGCTTACATGGCGATCACCGGGCGGGTCATGACCTTGCTGCGTGACGCCATGGAGCAAGCCGCGCCGAATGCACGGGAACGCTTGTCGGCGTTTTTTCGCGGATCGTTCTCCGCCGAGCTGCTGGATCCGCAACTGATCGATGCGTGGCTGGCGTTCTGGGGCGCGGTGAAAACCGCCGAGGCCATCAACCAGGCCCACGATCATTCCTATGGCGAGTATCGCGGCATCCTGCGCAAGGTGCTGGCGGAACTGGCTCAGGAGGAGGGCTGGGAAAGCTTCGACGCCGACCTCGCCGCCATCAGCCTCAGCGCCTTGCTCGACGGCTTGTGGCTGGAGTCCGGGCTGAACCCCGGCACCTTCACCCCGGAGCAGGGCATCCAGATTTGCGAGGCCTGGGTCGATGGTTTGCAAGCCGGCGGACGACAGCGCTTCTGCGTGCAGACGAGCGACTGTTGATCAGTCGTTCAGCAATCGATACTCTCTGGCGCCGACGCAGGAAAACACTCTAATAAGAAACTGGCCTTCGGGCCTATGCCGGACACCAAGCGATGACTCCTCGGGTATTGATCGTCGATGACGATCCGCTGATTCGCGATCTGCTACACGCCTACCTGTCCCAGGAAGGTTACGACGTCCATTGCGCCGCCACGGCGGAACTGGCGGAAACCTTCCTCGCTAGCCAGACCGTCGACCTGGTGATGCTCGACATCCGCCTGCCGGGCAAGGACGGCCTGACCCTGACCCGCGAGTTGCGGGTACGTTCGGAGGTCGGGATCATCCTGATCACCGGGCGCAACGATGAAATCGACCGCATCGTCGGCCTCGAATGCGGCGCCGATGACTACGTGATCAAACCCCTCAATCCAAGGGAGCTGGTGTCCCGGGCGAAAAACCTGATTCGCCGGGTACGTCATGCGCAAACGCCAGCGCCCGCCATCGCGGCGGCCAAACCGGTCAAGCAGTTTGCCGACTGGGCGCTGGACACCGACCGCCGTCGCCTGATCGATCCGTCCGGCAGCGAAACCCTGCTGACCCACGGCGAATACCAGTTGCTCAGCGTGTTCCTGCGCAACAGCGGCCACACCCTCAGCCGCGATCAATTGATGGACCAGATCCGCAACCGCGAATGGGTGCCCAACGACCGCTCCATCGACGTGCTGGTCGGGCGCCTGCGCCGCAAGTTGCATGACGATCCGGCCGAACCCCAGTTGATCATCACCATTCACGGCGCCGGTTACCTGTTCACCGCCAGCGTGGCGGCCTGAAGCCGATGGCGCGATGGCTTTGCCTGCTGGCGATACTGGTGGCCGGCCATGCCGTCGCGGCGGATAAGGTCCGCTATTGCGATTACCCGGTGTACCCGCCGATCTCCTGGAGTGATGGCAAGCAGGTGCGCGGCCTGGCGCCCAGCGTGGTGAAGCACTTGTTCGGTCAACTGGGGTATGAAGTCGAGATAGTCGTGCTGGGCAACTGGAAACGCTGCCTGCTGGACGCCGCCGAAGGCCGGGTCGATGTGGTACTGGCCTATAGCACCGCGCAACGGGAGCAGAGCATGCTGTTCTCGACGGTGCCGGTATTGCGTGAAGAAGTGGCGTTGTTCGTCAACCGCCAGCATCCGGTGAAATTCGAACAACTGGACGACCTGGCCCGTTACCGCGGTGGCCTGTTGTTCGGTGAGAGCTACGGCGTGGAGTTCGATCGTATGGTCGCGCGCAACAACAATATCGAATGGGTTTCCGACAGCCACCAGAACTTCGGCAAGCTGATTCGCGGGCGCATCGACTTCATTACTCAGGAGCGGCGCACCGGCCAGCTGTACGTGGAAAACCTGCCCGGCGGCCAGGACATCGTCGCCTTGCCCAAGGCGTTGAACGTGGACTACCTGCGGGTTGCCGTGTCGCGGCGCTCGCCCTTGGCCACTCGCATGCCCGAGATCAATGCGCAGTTGCAGCGCATGGTCGATGCCGGTGACATCGAGCGCTGGCTCAACGAAAGCGAAGTGACCTACCGCGACATGATCAACCTGCCGGCGGATGCGCAATGATTCGCGCCCGTCCCGGTGGACTGTTGCGACGCCTGTTGCTGTTCATTCTGTTGTTCAGCCTGTGCTTCACCGTGCTCGCCAGCAGCGTGCAACTGTACATCGAGTATCGACGGGAAATGCGCGACATCGATTCGCGCATGGAACTGATCCGCGCCGGGTACCTGGCCAGCCTGGAACGCAGCCTCTGGGACTTGAACCAGGAGCAGTTGAATGTGCAGTTGCGCGGGCTGGTGGACTTCTCCGACGTCGCGCGGGTGCACTTGACCAGCGCCGACTTCGACCTGGTACAGGGCAATCCGGCCCCTGCGGGACCGCTGCGCATCGAGCGCTTTGCCCTGGACTATCAGCCGCCGTCCGGCCCTTTGCGCAACTTGGGTGAACTGGAAGTCAGCACCGATCTGGGGGCGGTGTACCAGCGACTCTACGCCACCGGTTTGACCAGCCTGTTGTGGATGGCGGTGTTTCTCTGCGGTCTGGCCGTTGCCTTGTCGGGCTTGTTTTATCGACTGGTGACCCGGCACCTGAAAGTCATGGCCGAGTTTGCCCGGCGTATCGCCGCCGGTGAATGGCAGGAACCCTTGCACCTGGACAAACGCCGCGGCAGTGACGAAATCGACACCGTGGCCCATGCGCTGGACGACATGCGCCGGGCGATCCTGCGGGACATCGAGCGCCGGGAAACCGATCGGCTGGCCTTGCAGGACAACCGTGACGAACTGCTGAAAATGGTCGAGCGCCGTACCGCCAGCCTGATGCGCGCCAAGGACGAAGCGGAAGCGGCCAACCTTGCCAAGTCGCGGTTCCTGGCGACCATGAGCCACGAACTGCGCACCCCCCTCAATGGCATTCTCGGCATGGCCGAATTGCTGCGCGGTGCTCGGCTGGATGCCCAGGACGGCAAACGCCTGGATGCCTTGCACAAGGCCGGCGAAGGCTTGCTGACAATCCTCAACGAAGTGCTGTATTTCGCCAAGCTGGAGGAGGGTGTCAGCCATCCCGAACCGGTGGATTTCTCGCTGCGCCAGTTGCTCGACGAGGTACTGACTCTGTTGGAACCGCGAGCGCTGAGCAACGACACAATCCTCAGTTGCCGCGTCGATCAGAGGATTGCCGAGCATCACCACGGCGCCGAGCAGTTCCTGCGCCAAGTGCTGAGCAACCTGCTGGCCAACGCGATCAAGTTCACCGAAGGCGGCGAAGTCAGCGTCGAGGTGGCGCTGCTCAGCGAAACCGGCGAACAGTTGGGACAGCGGCTGCGGGTCTGTGTCACGGACGACGGCATCGGCATTGCCCCGCAGATGCAGGAAAAGATTTTCGAGCGCTTCACCCAGGCCAGCGAAGAAGTCGCGCAACGTTTTGGGGGCACGGGGTTGGGGTTGGCGATCTGCAAACACCTGGTGGAGCAGATGGGGGGCTGCATCGGCGTGGACAGTGAAGAGGGGCGCGGCAGTTGCTTCTGGTTCGAGTTGTCCTTGCAGCCGGCCAGCGGCGTGGCTGAGGCCCCGCCGGTTCGGGCAGCGAGGCCGGCACTGAATATCCTGGTGGTCGAAGACGTGGCGCTCAACCGCGAAGTGGTCAAGGGCTTGCTGCAACGGGACGGCCACCGGGTGTGGCTCGCCGAAGAAGCGGATCAGGCGCTGCAACACTGCGCGGCGCAGGTGTTCGACCTGATACTGCTGGACGTGCATCTGCCGGGCATTAGTGGTGTCGAGTTATGCCGCCAGATCCGCCACAGCGACGGGTCGAACCGCTATACCCGCATTTTCGCCCTGACCGCCAGCGTGCAACCGGCACTGGTGCGCGGTTATCTGGAGGCCGGCATGGACGGTGTCCTGGCCAAGCCCTTGAAGCTGGAAAACCTGCGCCAGGTGCTGGAAGGGCATGTGCCTGTGGTCGAATCGCTGCTCAGCAATGAGGCAATGGACTGGCCGCTGTTACAGACCCATCGCAGCCTGCTCGGTGCGCAAAAGGTCCAGGGTCTGCTGGCGGTTCTGCGTGACTCGATCCTGCAGCACCGCGAGGCGCTGAATGAAGCCATGGCCGCCGATGACTGCACAGAGGTCGCGCAACTGGCTCACCGCTTGGCCGGTAGCTGCGATTCCCTGGGTTTTCGGGGCTTGGCCAGCACGTTAAGGGCGCTGGAGACCTTGGCGCTGGCAAACGATGAATCGGCGATCCGCCGCATGAGCCTCACGCTCGATGAGCAATTGCAGCACTCGCTCGATACCCTCGAAGGCCTGTTGCAGAGCTGACGTACAAGTTTGTTACGACTTTGTACAACTTCGATCTTTACGGTCAACGCGAACTTACATGGCTTTCCAATAATCGACGCAACCGCCGCAGCGCGGTCTTCGAAGCTTATTGGAGATAATAATAATGAATTGCCGTAAAGCTGATCCCTCCCTGCGCCGTGACGTCCTGTCGCGCGCTGCGCACCTCTCTGACTGCTGAGGTGCCGACATGAACGAAAACACTGATCACAGCACTGATCGTAAAGGCATCCAGCTGACCCGGGCCCTCAAGAGCCGGCACATCTTCATGCTGTCCCTGGGCGGCGTCATCGGCACCGGGTTGTTCATGGGCTCCGGAGTGACCATCAACCAGGGCGGCCCGGTGGGGGCGATCCTGGCTTACCTGGTCGCGGGTTTCCTGATGTACCTGGTGATGGTCTGCCTGGGTGAACTGTCGGTGCAGATGCCGGTGTCCGGTTCGTTCCAGACCCACGCAACAAAATACATCGGCCCGGCCACCGGGTTCATGATCGGCTGGGTGTACTGGATGAGCTGGGCCACCACCGTGGGTCTGGAGTTCACCGCCGCCGGCATGCTGATGACCCGTTGGTTCCCGGAGGTGCCAATCTGGTACTGGTCGGCGCTGTTCGTGGTGGTGCTGTTCGGTATCAATGCCATGGCGACCCGCGCCTTTGGTGAAGCCGAATACTGGTTTTCGGGGATCAAGGTCGCGGCGATTCTCGGTTTCATCGTGGTCGGTGTGCTGGTGATCTTCGGCGTGATGCCCCTGAGCAGCGGCGCACCGGCGCCGATGGCGACCAACCTGATCGGCGATTCGTTGTTCCCCAACGGCCTGTCAGCCGTGTTCGCGGTGATGATGACCGTGGTCTACGCGTTCCAGGGTTGCGAGATCATGGGCGTGGCCGCCGGTGAAACCGACCAGCCGGAAAAAAGCATTCCCCGCGCCGTGCGCAACGTGGTGTTCCGCGTGCTGATCTTCTACGTGCTGGCGATCATCGTGCTGTCGGCCATCGTGCCCTGGCAGCAGGCGGGCCTGATGGAAAGCCCGTTCGTGCAGGTGTTCGACATGGTCGGCATTCCCTATGCGGCCGACCTGATGAACTTCGTGATCCTTACCGCGATCCTGTCGGTGGGCAACTCCGGCCTGTATGCCTCGACGCGCATCCTGTGGGCAATGTCGAAAACCGGCATGGCGCCCAAGAGCCTGTCGCCCTTGAGCAAGCGTGGCGTGCCATTGCGCGCCTTGAGCATCACCCTGTGCTTCGCGCTGGTGTCGCTGATGACCAGCTTCGTCGCCGCCGACACCTTGTTCATGGTGCTGATGGCGGTGAGCGGCATGTCCGGCACCGTGACCTGGATTGTCATCGCGCTGGCGCAGTACAAGTTCCGCAAGGCGTATTTGCGTGACGGCGGCAAACTCAGCGACTTGAAATACCGCGCGCCGTGGTTCCCGGTGCTGCCGCTGATGTGCATCACGTTGTGCTGCTCTCTGTTCGTGTTCCTGGCCCTGGATGAAACCCAGCGTCCGTCGCTGTATTGGGGCTTTGGATTCATTGCGCTGTGCTATGGCGCGTACTTCCTGATCCATCGCAAGCGCGGGGCGGTGCTGGCGCCGAGCTTGCCGGCTGCATAACACCTCCAGATAACCACTTCCCCCCCTGTGGGAGCGAGCTTGCTCGCGATGGCGGCATCAGGTCCAACATCACTGTTGACTGGTCTACCGCTATCGCGAGCAAGCTCGCTCCCACAGTTGTTTCAAGCGATTTGCCGCTGGTCGCGACTGTCAGATCTGACAGTAGATTGCATCGGAACTCCACAGCCTAATGATGCGGAATTCGTCGGTCTGCCGTGCGAGATTAAAATCAACCAGGAAGGAGCACCCAATGAACAGCAATCGGATCAGGAACGGTGACTTTACAACCGGAAACTTCGAGCATTGGACGGTGAGCGAAAATGACGGAACAGCGAAAGTCGTGAGGGATGGAAGTGGCTACAGAGCCAGAGTCACTCTGGGTAAAGGAAAGCCGGTATTGCTCGAAACAGCGCGCTTCTCAATCAGGCGGCCACAGTTCAAGCTGTCCCTTGAAGTTTCCGTGCCTGAACCCGGTGATGAAGACGCTACCACCAAGTTGTATTGCACGCTCTCCGGATTCGAGCCTTCCCAACCGATGCCAATCATATTGCTCATACCCTTCACGTTATCCGGAACCAGCACAGTATTTGAATACATCGGCGATATGCGATCTAGTGTCACTGAAGTGCAATTGTCTATTGCACTTGCGCCTGTATCTCAACCAACAGCGTTGGGACCGATCTACCTCAACAACGTGAAGTACACAGTGGATCTTTCGGATAAATCGGTCGGTTAAAACAATTCCATAGTCAGTTCCGACAACATCACCCTCAAACCCGGTTACATCTCCTGTGGGAGCGAGCTTGCTCGCGATTGCGGTAAGTCAGTCAACTGTGATGTTGAATTTGACGCCGTCATCGCGAGCAAGCTCGCTCCCACATTGGTTTGTGGTGGGCAAAAGATCTGCGACTGACGTCCTGTCGCCAGTTGTTCGAAGTTGTAACAGTACCAACGGCTCACGCTCGCCAATCAACAAATAACTCAATAAAAACAATAATTTAACTATTTATTGAGCTTGTTACAGCCCATTTCCTCGCCGATTGCCGCCTTACTGAACACTCGTTTAGTATGGCCTCAAGTCGCATCACCTCAGACAAACACAATAATTCGAGGATTCCCATGACCACTCAATCGTCGCTGCTCAGTCAGGTCGAAGCAGGCGTTGCCTGGATCACCCTCAATCGCACTGCCCAGCGCAATGCGCTGGACATTCCGACGCTGAAAAACCTGCACGGCTTGCTCGACGCTTTCAACGCCGATCCAGCGGTGCGCGTGGTGGTGCTCACCGGTAGCGGCCGTAGTTTCTGCGCCGGCGCGGACCTTGATGAATGGGCCGATGCCGAAGCCCGGGGTGCATTGGAAACCTACGGTTGGACCGAAACCGCCCACGCCCTGATGACCCGCCTGCACAGCCTGGAAAAACCGACCATCGCCGCCATCAACGGCACCGCCGTCGGTGCCGGGATGGACCTGACCCTGTGCTGCGACCTGCGCATCGCCGGGCAATCGGCACGCTTCAAGGCCGGCTACACCAGCATGGCGTACTCGCCGGACGCCGGCGCCAGTTGGCACTTGCCGCGCCTGATCGGCAGCGAACAGGCCAAGCGTCTGCTGTTCCTGGACGAATTGTGGGGCGCCGACCGTGCCCTCGACGCCGGTCTGGTCGGCGATGTCTGTGCCGACGATCAACTGCTGACGGTCACCAGCGAACTGGCCGCACGCCTGGCCGCTGGCCCGACCTTTGCCTTCGCCCAGACGAAGAAACTCATGCGTGAAGGCGCCGAACGCAGCCTGGCCGAACAACTGCAAGCCGAACTCGCCGCCGGCCTGCTCTGCGGTCGCAGCGAAGACGGCAACGAAGCCCTGCGTGCCGCCATGGAAAAACGCCCGGCACGCTTCATCGGTCGTTGATTCCTCTCCATCTCCCAGAACACGAACAACAGGTAGCACCATGAATTTCCAACTGACCCAAGAACAAGAAATGTTGGTGGACTCGGTACGCAGCTTCGTCGAGAAGGAACTGCTGCCCTATGAAGAGCAAGTCGACCGCGCCGACGAGGTTTCCCCGGAACTGGCAGCGCAGATTCGCGGCAAGGCCATCGCGGCAGGTTTCTACGCCTTCAACATGCCCGAAGAAGTGGGTGGCGGTGGCCTGGACTACCTGTCCCAGGCGCTGATCGAGCGCGAGCTGTCCAAGGTGTCCTGGGCGCTGCACGTGTTTGTCGCACGGCCGTCGAAAATCCTCATGGCTTGCAAGGGCGAACAGATCAACGACTACCTGTTGCCGTGTATCCAGGGCGAAAAAATCGACTGCTTCGCCTTGACCGAACCGGGTGCCGGCTCCGATGCCAATGCGATCAAGACCCGCGCCGTGCGTGAAGGCGACGACTTCATTCTCAACGGCAGCAAGCACTTCATCAGCCACGCCGGCCACGCCGATTTCGCCATCGTCTTCGCCGTCACCGACACCTACGAACACAACGGCAAGAAACGCAACGCCGTGACCTCGTTCCTGGTCGACCGCAACACTCCGGGAATGACCATCCGTCGTGGGCCGAAGTGCGTGAGCAACCGTGGCTATCACACCTTCGAAATGTTCTTCGACGACTGCCGCGTGCCGGCCAGCAAAGTGCTGGGCGAAGTCGGCAAGGGTTGGGACGTGGCCAACGCCTGGCTGACCGCCGGGCGCGTGATGGTCGCGGCCAACTGTGTCGGTCAGGCCCAGCGCGCACTGGACGTGTCCTTGCAATGGGCGGCGGACCGCAAGCAATTCGGCCAGCCGATCGGCACCTATCAAGGCGTGTCTTTCAAGCTGGCGGACATGGCCACGCAAATCCGCGCCGCGGAACTGCTGACCCTGCACACCGCCTGGAAAATGGACCAGGGCACCATGACCGATGGCGAGGCCGGCATGGCCAAGCTGTTCGCCAGTGAAGTGCTGGGCCGTACCGCCGACGAAGCGGTGCAGATCTTCGGCGGCATGGGCCTGATGGACGAAGGTCCGGTGGAGCGCATCTGGCGTAACGCGCGGATCGAACGGATCTGGGAAGGCACTTCGGAAATCCAGCGCCACATCATTTCCCGCGAGCTGCTGCGGCCGCTGCTGCGCTGATCGGCCCGGAGAACTCCCATGTCCCAAACCATTCGTGACAACCTCAAACGCATGCTCGCGCCGCAACACGTGGCGTTCGTCGGCGGCCGCAGCATGGCGCGCGCCCTCAAGCGCTGTGCCGAAGGCGGCTACCAAGGGCAAATGTGGCTGGTCAATCCGCAGCACGACAGCCTCGAAGGCGTTCCTTGCGTGCGCAGCGTTGCCGAGCTGCCTTGCGGCCCGGACGCGGTATTCATCGCCACCAACCGTGAGTTGACCCTGACTTGCGTGGCCGAACTGGCCGCCATCGGCGCAGGCGGCGCGATCTGCTACGCCTCCGGCTTCGCCGAGACCGGTGCCGAAGGCCAGGCCCTGCAACAGCAACTGCTCAAGGCCGCTGGCGACATGGCCTTGCTCGGCCCCAACTGCTACGGCCTGCTCGACTACCTGCACAGCTCCGCTCTGTGGCCGGTGGCCCACGGCGGCAAGGCAGTTGAGAAGGGTGTGGCGGTGCTGACCCAGAGCGGCAACTTCGCCTACAACCTGTCCATGAGCGACCGCTCGCTGCCGGTGGCCTACATGGCCTCGGTGGGCAATCAGGCGCAACTGGGCGTGGCTGAACTGATGGACGTGTTGCTCGACGAACCTCGGGTCACCGCCATCGGCCTGCATCTGGAAGGCCTGAAGAATGTGCCGGGTTTTGCCCGCGCTGCGCACAAGGCACTGGAGAAGGGCATTCCGATCATCGCCCTGAAAACCGGCGTGTCGCAGATCGGTGCCGAACTGGCCTTGAGTCACACCAGTTCGCTGTCCGGCTCCGATGCGCTGTATGACGCGCTGTTCGACCGTCTCGGGGTGATTCGCGTCAGCGGCCCGGTGAGTTTTGTCGAAACCCTCAAAGCCGCGGCCTGCGGCAATCTGCCGGCGGGCAACAGCCTGATTGCGCTGGCCTGTTCCGGTGGCGACGCCGGGCTGATTGCCGACTACGCCGAACGCAACGACCTGGGCCTGCCGAAACTCGACCAAGGGCAGGTCGGCGAACTCGCGCAAGTGCTGCCAACCTATGCCAACCTGGTCAACCCGCTGGATTTCACCACGGCGATCTGGGGCGACGGCGAAGCCTTGAACCGCATGCTCGACAGCGCGCTGCGCACCGAAGCCGACGCGGCGATGCTGGTGCTCGACTATCCGTCGGAGTTCACCGGCGAGCGCAAGGAATGCGACCTGCTGCTGGAGTTGTACTGCGCGGCACTGCAACGTCACGGCAAGACCGGCTTTGTCACCTCGGCCTTCCCCGAGTTGCTGCCGGCCCATGCCCGTGAACGTCTGCACGCCCAAGGCGTCGCAGCCTTGCAGGGCGTTGAAGACGGGTTGGCCGCGTGGGGCCGCATCGCCGGTTATCAGCGCAATCGCCATGCCTTGCTGGCGCTGGGGGAATCGGCGCTGGTGCCGTTGTGCCCGCAGGCGCTGGAAGGCGAGGGACGCTTGCTCAATGAATGGGATTCCAAACAGGCGTTAAAAGCCTTTGGCCTGCCGACGCCCAACGGCGTATTGAGCACGCCGGACAAGGCCCTGAAGGACGCAGAAACCCTGGGCTATCCGCTGGTACTCAAAGTGGTCAGCGCTCAACTGCCACACAAGACCGAGGCCGGTGCCGTGGCGCTAAACCTCAAGGATGGCGCGGCATTGAGCGCAGCACTGGAGAAGATGCGCACCAGCATTGCCGCTTACGCCCCGGGCGTCGTGTTCGATCAGCTGTTGCTCGAACCCATGGCCAAGCCGCCATTGGCTGAGCTGATTGTCGGCATCAAGCGCGAAAACGATTTCGGCCTCGCCCTGGTGATCGGTGCCGGCGGCATTCTGGTGGAGTTGCTCAAGGATAGTCGCAGTCTGTTGCTGCCGACCACCGACGGCGCGATCCGCAATGCCTTGCTCAGTCTGCGCAGCGCACCGCTACTGCAAGGTTTCCGTGGTCGTGAGTCTGCTGACCTGGACGCCTTGGTGGCCGCGATTCGCGCCGTGGCCGATTACGCCTGCGAAAACGCCGCGCAGTTGCTGGAACTCGATGTGAACCCATTGTTGGTCAGTGCCCAAGGCACGACTGCGGTCGATGCGTTGATTCGCCTCGGCCACGAGTGAGGACATGAATATGCAAAGCAAAACATTGACCGGTGGCCAGGCCCTGGTGCGCCTGTTGGCCAACTACGGCGTCGATACCGTGTTCGGCATTCCGGGCGTACACACCCTGGAGCTGTATCGCGGCTTGCCCGGCAGCGGCATCCGTCATGTGCTGACTCGTCATGAGCAGGGCGCCAGTTTCATGGCCGACGGCTACGCCCGGGTCAGCGGCAAACCCGGCGTGTGCTTCGTCATCACCGGCCCCGGCGTGACCAACGCCGCCACCGGCATCGGCCAGGCCTACGCCGACTCGATTCCGATGCTGGTGATTTCCAGCGTCAACCACAGCGCCAGCCTGGGCAAGGGCTGGGGCAGCCTACACGAGTGCCAGGACCAGCGCGCAATGACCGCGCCGATCACTGCGTTCTCGGCCGTGGCACTGACTGCCGAAGACCTGCCGGAACTGATCGCCCGTGCCTACGCGGTGTTCGACAGCGAGCGCCCGCGCCCGGTGCACATCTCGGTGCCGCTGGACGTGTTGTCGGCGCCGATTGCCCGTGACTGGAGCAATGAGGTGGTGCGTCGTCCGGGTCGTGGCCCGGCGTCGACCACCGCAATTGATCAAGCCGTGGCCAAACTCAAGGCTGCCAAGCGGCCGATGATCATCGCCGGTGGTGGCGCCCTCAATGCCACCTTTGAACTGCAAGAAATCAGCACCCGGCTGGCCGCGCCACTGTTCACCAGCGTCGCCGGTAAAGGCCTGCTGCCGCCGGACGCGCCGCTCAACGCCGGCTCATCCCTGTGTGTGGAGCCGGGCTGGAACCTGATCGCCGAGGCCGACGTGGTGCTGGCGGTCGGCACCGAAATGGCCGACACCGACTTCTGGCGCGAACGCCTGTCACTCAATGGCGAACTGCTGCGGGTGGACATCGACCCACGCAAATTCAACGACTTCTACCCCTGCGCGGTGGCGTTGCATGGCGATGCGCAACAAACCCTCAGTGGCTTGCTTGAGCGCCTGCCAACCGACGTGCGCGAGGCCAGCGCTGCGATTGCCTCGGTCGCCGCACTGCGTAAAGCGGTCAAGGCCAGCCATGGCCCGTTGCAATCGATTCATCAGTCGATTCTGGATCGCATTGCGGCGGAGCTGCCGGACAACGCTTTCATCAGCACCGACATGACCCAACTGGCCTATACCGGCAACTATGCCTTCGACAGCCTCGCCATTCGCAGTTGGTTGCACCCGACCGGCTACGGCACCTTGGGATATGGCCTGCCGGCCGGGATCGGCGCCAAATTCGGTGCGCCGCAGCGGCCTGGGCTGGTGCTGGTGGGCGACGGTGGTTTCCTCTACACCGCCCAGGAACTGGCCACCGCCGTGGAAGAACTGGACAGCCCGCTGGTGGTGCTGCTGTGGAACAACGATGCGCTGGGGCAGATCCGCGACGACATGCTCGGCCTGGACATCGAGCCCATCGGCGTCTTGCCACGCAACCCGGATTTCGCCGCCCTTGCGCGTGCCTTCGGCTGCACCGTGACCCAGCCGCAAAGCCTCGCCGAGTTGCAGACCGACTTGCGCCATGGCTTCAAGCGCAACGGCGTGACCCTGATCGAACTCAAGCATGCCTGTGCGCATTGATCTGCATTTTAAGGGGACGAAGCCATGCGCTTTTCCGATCTGACTCAACGTATCGCCGGTGACGGCGCCGCCGCGTGGGACATTCACTACCGCGCCCTGGCACTGCGCGAGCAAGGTGAAGACATTCTGCTGTTGTCCGTGGGCGATCCGGATTTCGACACGCCACAGCCCATCGTGCAGGGTGCGATCGACAGCCTGCTAAACGGCAACACGCACTATGCCGAGGTGCGCGGCAAGCGTGCCCTGCGCGAGGCCATTGCCAGGCGTCATCAACAACGCAGCGGCCAAAGCGTTTCGGCCGATCAGGTCACCGTACTGGCCGGGGCGCAATGTGCGCTGTTCAGCGTGGCCCAATGCGTACTCAATCCGGGTGACGAAGTGATCGTCGCCGAGCCCATGTACGTCACCTACGAAGCGGTATTCGGTGCTTGCGGTGCCGTGGTGGTGCCGGTGCCCGTACGCTCGGAAAACGGCTTTCGCGTGTTGCCCGAAGATGTCGCCGCGCGCATCACTCCGCGCACCCGGGCGCTGGCACTGAACAGCCCCCACAACCCGTCGGGCGCGAGCCTGCCGCGCAGCACCTGGGTCGCCTTGGCTGAGTTATGCATCGCCCACGACCTGTGGCTGATTTCCGATGAGGTCTACAGCGAACTGCTGTTCGAAGGCGAACACGTCAGCCCGGCGAGCCTGCCGGGCATGGCCGAGCGCACTGCGACCCTCAATAGCCTGTCGAAATCCCACGCCATGACCGGTTGGCGCGTCGGCTGGGTGGTGGCGCCGCCATCTTTGGCCGCGCACCTGGAAAACCTCGCGTTGTGCATGCTCTACGGCTCGCCGGATTTCATTCAGGACGCCGCCGTGGTGGCCCTGGAAAGCAACCTGCCGGAACTCGAAGCCATGCGCGAAGCCTATCGCCAGCGTCGCGATCTGGTGTGCGACAGCCTGGCCGATTGCCCCGGCGTGCGGGCGTTGAAACCCGATGGCGGAATGTTCGTGATGCTCGATATCCGCCAGACCGGGCTCAGCGCCCAGGCGTTTGCCGACCGTCTGCTGGATCGCCACGGCGTGTCGGTCCTGGCGGGCGAGGCCTTTGGTCCGAGCGCGGCGGGGCACATTCGCCTCGGTCTGGTGGTCGGTGCCGAACCGCTGCGCGATGCCTGCCAGCGCATTGCCCGTTGTGCCCAGGAATTGATGGAGGCCCAGGTTCATGCTTAATCACAAGACACTGTTCATTGATGGCCGCTGGCAAACCCCGTCGGGGCGGGGTATCGCCGAGGTGATCAACCCGGCCACCGAGGAAGTCTGCGGCAGCGTTCCGCTGGGTGATGAACTCGATGTTGAAAACGCCGTGGCGTCGGCTCGCCGGGCGTTCACTTCATGGTCGCGCACGCCGTCCAGCGTGCGTGCCGGTTATATCCGTGCACTGGCCGATCAACTGCGCAATCGTGCCGATGAGATGGCCGCGGTCATCACAACGGAACTGGGCATGCCGGTGCAATGGTGCCGCTCGGTGCAGGTCGACGGGCCGATCACTGGCCTTGAGCAGTACGTCGAACTGGCGCATCTCATGGACGAGGTGCGCGAAGTTGGCAACTCGCTGGTGATCCGCGAGGCCGTGGGTGTCTGCGCGTTCATCAATCCGTGGAATTACCCGCTGCACCAGTTGATCGGCAAACTCGCCCCGGCACTGGCCGCCGGTTGCACGGTGGTGGTCAAGCCGAGTCAGGAAACCCCGCTGCATGCCTTCCTGCTGGCGCAGATGATCGAGGACATCGGCCTGCCTGCCGGGGTGTTCAACCTGGTCAGCGGTCCGGGCTCGAAAGTCGGCGAAGCGCTGGCCAAACACCCGGACGTGGACATGGTGTCGTTTACCGGCTCCACCGGTGCCGGGGTGCGGGTCGCGCAAGCGGCGGCACCTTCAGTCAAGCGCGTGTGCCTGGAACTGGGCGGCAAGTCGCCGTTGCTGATCGCCGAGGATGCCGACCTGGCAGCGGCGGTGCGCTACGGCGTGCAGGACGTGATGATCAACTCCGGCCAGACCTGCACCGCGCTGACCCGCATGCTGCTGCCGGCCAGCCGCTACGCGGAGGCCGTCGAACTGGCGCTGGCGGAAACGTTGAGTCTGCGCATGGGCGATCCCCTCGACCCGCAAAGCTTCCTCGGCCCGATGTGTTCGGCCGGGCAAAAACGCACTGTGCTCGATTACATCAAGGTCGGCCAACAGGAAGGCGCACGGTTGCTGTGCGGCGGTGACACGCCATCGACGTTCGAGCGCGGGTTCTATGTCAGCCCGACATTGTTCGCCGATGTCGACAACCGCATGCGCATTGCCCAGGAAGAAATCTTCGGCCCGGTGCTGTGCCTGATTCCCTACGCCGATGAGGCGCAAGCGATCCAGATCGCCAACGACTCGCCGTTCGGCCTGTCCAGCGGCGTCTGGGCCGGCAGTGCCGAGCGCGCCTTGCAACTGGGGCGCCAACTGCGCGCCGGTCAGTGCTTCCTCAACGGTGCGGCATTCAATTATCAGGCGCCGTTCGGTGGCTACAAACAGTCGGGTAACGGTCGCGAATGGGGTGAGGAGGGGCTGAACGAGTTCGTCGAAGTGAAGGCGATCCAGGTGTGACGGTTGGCGATTCAAACGTTGTATGCACCGGGCCATGGCCCGGTGTTTTGCGTGGTTTTGAACCGGTAATTCATTAGCTTTTTGATCAGGGGCAATGCAATGAGCGATAACAAAAACAAGATTACTCAAGCGAACCATGAATTCAGTTTTCCGCGTAGAGACTTCCTCAAGTACAGCGCCGCTGCCGCAGCGGTGGCCGGGGCGTTCTCCATGGGCCTGCCGTTTGGCGCCTTTGCCGGGGAGGCCACGCCAAAACCCGGCGGTGTTCTGCGTCTGGGCCTGGCCGGTGGCAGCACCACGGACTCCAAGGATCCGGGCTCCTGGGCGGACACCTTCACCTTCGTCGGCTTCTCGGCGGTCTATAACACCCTGACCGAAATTGCCGTCGACGGCACGGCCATCCCCGAGCTGGCAGAAAGCTGGACCTCGACCCCGGACGCGCGCATCTGGACCTTCAAAATCCGTCAGGGCGTGACCTTCCACAACGGCAAGACCCTGACCGCCGATGACGTGGTCGCTTCGATCCAGCACCACCTCGGCGAGAAATCCACCTCGGCGGCCAAGACCGTGCTGGGTGACGTGGCCAAGGTCAGCGCCAACGGCAGCGACAGCGTGGTGTTCGAACTGCACTCGGGCAACGCCGATTTCTCGTATGTGGTCGCCGATTACCACCTGGCGATCATGCCGAGCAAGGATGGCGCGGCGGACTGGCAGGCCGGCGCCGGCACCGGTGGCTATCGCCTCAAGGACTTCGAGCCGGGCGTGCGCATGACCCTGGAACGCAGCCCCGATTACTGGAAACCGGGCCGGGCACACTTCGCCAGTGCCGAATTGATCGCCATCGCCGACGGCGCGGCGCGGGTCAACGCGCTGGTCACCGGGCAAGTGGATGTGATCAACAAGGTCGACCTGAAAACCGTCGCGCTGCTCAAGCGCAACCCGAACCTGGTCATCGAAGAAACCAAAGGCGCCCAGCACTACACCTTCCCGATGCTCACCGACAGCCAGGTGTTCCAGAACAACGACGTGCGCCTGGCGATGAAGCACGCGATCAACCGCGAAACCCTGCTGGCTTCGGTGCTGCATGGCTATGGCCTGGTGGGCAACGACCATCCGATCCAGCCTGGCAGCCGCTTCATCAACACTGCGCTGGAGCAGCGCACCTACGACCCGGACAAGTCGCGCTTCTACCTGAAAAAGGCCGGTCTGGATTCGCTCAAGGTTCGCCTGCAAGCCTCCGACGCAGCCTATACCGGCGCCGTGGATGCTTCGGTGCTGTTCAAAGAACAGGCTCGCGCCGCCGGGATCGATATCGACGTGGTGCGCGAACCGGCGGACGGCTTCTTCTCCAACGTGTGGATGAAGCAACCGTTCACCACTTCGTTCTGGTACAGCAGCCTGACCGCCGACCGCATGTTCAGCATCGGTTACGCCAAGGGCGCGGCGTGGAACGAAACCCACTGGGACAACCCGCGCTTCAATCAACTGCTCAACGCCGCTCGCGGCGAAATGAACGACCCGCTGCGCCGCGAGATGTACAACGAAATGCAGGCGCTGTGCCGGGACGAGGGCGGGGCGATCGTGCCGTTGTTCGCCAGTTCCGTGGCGGCGCGTTCCAACCGCGTGGTTCACGGCGGGCAGACCGCGCCCTATGGCGAGCTGGATGGCCTGCGGGTGATCGAGCGGTGGTGGCAGGCGTGATGCCGGGATCGATCAAAAAATGACGATCAACTGTGGGAGCGGGCTTGCTCGCGAAAGCGGTGTGTCAGTCGCCACATATGTCAGCTGACAGAACCTCTTCGCGAGCAAGCCCGCTCCCACAGGGGAAATCGCAGTCTTCAAAGACGTGCCCAATTCAAGGAACTGCACGATGAGAAGTATTTTCAAGCTGTTGGGACAGCGTCTGGCGCTAGGCCTGCTCTCGCTGTTCGCCGTCTCAGTGATTATTTTCCTGGCCGTCGGCATGCTCCCTGGCGATATCGCCCAGGCCATGCTGGGCCAGTCGGCCACCCCGGAAACCGTGGCCGCCTACCGCGCGCAACTGGGGCTGGACCTGCCGCCATTGTCCCGCTTTGGCCACTGGATCTGGCAGTTGCTGCACGGTGATCTCGGTGTGTCGCTGGCCAACCAGCGGCCGATCGCCGAACTGGTGGGTACGCGTTTGGGCAACACCTTCAGCCTCGCATTGCTGGCAGCGCTGGTGTCGGTGCCGCTGGCTTTGCTGCTGGGGATGCTCGCGGCGTTGTACCGCAACAGCTGGTTCGACCGTTTGCTCAACACCTCGGCGCTGAGCGCGGTGTCGTTCCCCGAGTTTTTCGTCGCCTACATCCTGATCCTGGTGTTCGCGGTGAAGCTCAACTGGTTCCCGAGCATTTCCAACCTCGCGCCGGACGCCTCATTGGGCACGGTACTGGAGCGTTCGGTGTTGCCGGTGGCGACCCTGAGCCTGGTGGTCATCGCGCAGATGATGCGCATGACCCGCGCATCCTTGATCAACCTGCTGGCCAGCCCCTACATCGAAATGGCCCGGCTCAAGGGCATCAGCCAGTCGCGGATCATCTTCCGTCACGCCTTGCCCAATGCCCTGGCCCCCATCGTCAACGTGGTGGCGCTGAACCTGGCGTACCTGGTGGTTGGCGTGGTGGTGGTCGAAGTGGTGTTTGTCTATCCGGGGCTCGGCCAGTTGCTGGTGGACTCGGTGGCCAAGCGTGACATCCCGGTGGTGCAGGCCTGCAGCCTGATCTTCGCCGCGACCTACATCCTGCTCAACACCAGTGCCGATGTGCTGTCGATTGCCAGCAACCCACGCTTGATGCATCCGAAGGGGTAGACCATGAGCCTGTTAAAACAAGTGTGGCAGGCGCCCCTGAGCGCCAAGTTCGGTTTGTTGATGATCCTGCTGTACGTGCTGGTGGCGGTGTTCGCGCCGGTATTGGCACCGTTCGGCGAAACCCAGGTGGTGGGCGAGGGCTTCGCCCCCTGGGGCGGGCAGTTCCTGTTGGGCACCGATAACCTGGGGCGCGACATGTTCAGTCGCCTGGTCTATGGCGCGCGCAATACCCTGGGCATTGCCTTCCTCACCACCGTCCTGGCGTTTCTGCTCGGCGGCTTGAGCGGCTTGATCGCGGCGATCAAGGGTGGTTGGGTCGACCAGGGATTGTCCCGGGTGGTGGACATCCTGATGGCCATTCCGCAACTGATCTTTGCCTTGCTGATTCTCAGCGTGGTCGGCACCACGGCGACGTCGCTGGTGCTGGTGATTGCGCTGCTGGATGCGACCCGGGTGTTTCGGCTGTCTCGTGCTGTGGCGATGAACGTGGTGGTCCAGGATTTCGTCGAAGCCGCACGCCTGCGCGGTGAAGGCCTGTGGTGGCTGGTGACCCGCGAGGTGTTGCCGAACGCGGCGGCACCGCTGATTGCCGAGTTCGGCCTGCGTTTCTGCTTCGTGTTCCTGTTCATCAGTGCGCTGTCGTTCCTCGGCCTGGGCATCCAGCCGCCCACCGCCGACTGGGGCAGCATGGTGCGCGACAACGCGGTGCTGATCACCTTTGGCGACATCAGCCCGTTGCTGCCCGCCCTGGCCGTGGCCTTGATCACAGTCAGCGTCAATTTCGTCGTCGACTGGATGCTGCACAAATCCAGCGGCCTCAAGGAATGCTGAACATGACGACCTCAAAACCTCTGCTGGAAATCCGCAACCTGCACATCGAAGGGCATTACGAAGATGCCTGGCATCCGCTGATCAAGGGCATCGACCTGACCCTGCAACGGGGCGAGGTGCTGGGGCTGATCGGCGAGTCCGGCGCGGGCAAGTCGACCCTCGGCCTGTCGGCCATGGGCTACACCCGCGACGGCTGCCGGATCACCGGTGGCTCGGTGCACTTCGACGGCATCGACTTGCTCAACGCCAAGCCTGAAGCCCTGCGTAAACTGCGGGGGCTGCGTATTGCCTATGTGGCACAGAGCGCGGCAGCCTCGTTCAACCCGGCCCATCGCCTGATCGACCAGCACGTCGAAACCGCTGTGAAAAACGGCGGCATGAGCCGTGAGCAGGCCATGCGCGAGGCGGTGGAGTTGTACCGGGTACTGCGCTTGCCCAATCCCGAAACCATCGGCCAGCGCTATCCGCATCAGGTCTCCGGCGGCCAGTTGCAGCGGGTCATGACCGCCATGGCGATGGCCTGCCATCCGGACCTGATCATCTTCGACGAACCGACCACCGCGCTGGACGTCACCACCCAGATCGAGGTGCTGGCAGCCATTCGTGACGCAGTCGCGACCTATGGCAGCGCGGCGATCTACATCAGCCACGACCTGGCGGTGGTGGCGCAGATGGCCGACCGCATCATGGTGCTGCGTCACGGCAAGCTGGTGGAAGAGGCCGAAACCCGGCAGATGCTCGGTGACCCGCAGGAGGACTACACCAAGTCGTTGTGGGCGGTGCGCAGTTTCCGCACCGAACCCAAGGCCTGTCCGCAGCAGGAACAACCGCTGTTGGAACTGCGCAACAGTTGCGCCAGTTATGGCCAGCAACCGGTGCTGCACGACGTTTCCCTCAAGCTCTACCGTGGTCAGACCCTGGCGGTGATCGGCGAGTCAGGCAGCGGCAAAAGCTCCACCGCGCGGTTGATCACCGGTTTGCTGCCACCGACCTACGGCCAGGTGCTGTACGACGGCGAACCCTTGCCGGCGGACTTTCGCCAGCGCAGCAAGGAGCAACTGCGGCGCATCCAGATGATCTACCAGATCCCCGACACCGCGCTGAATCCGCGTCAGCGCATCGTCGACATCATCGGCCGGCCGCTGACGTTTTATCTGGGCCTCAAGGGTAAAGCCATGCGCGCCCGGGTTGCCGAACTGCTGGAGATGATCGAACTCGACCCCGCGACATTCATGGATCGTCAGCCCCGGGAGCTGTCCGGCGGGCAGAAGCAACGCATCTGCATCGCCAGAGCCCTGGCGGCCGAACCGCAACTGATCATCTGCGATGAAGTGACCTCGGCCCTCGACCAACTGGTGGCTGAAGGCGTACTGAAATTGCTCAACCGCATCCAGCAGCAACTGGGTGTCGGCTATCTGTTCATCACCCATGATGTTGCTACTGTGCGGGCGATCGCCGATGAGGTATTGGTGATGCAACGGGGCAGGGTGGTGGACCACGGCTCGCGCAGCCAGATCTTCACCCCGCCGCATCAGGACTACACCGGGCTGCTGTTTTCTTCCGAACCGCAAATGGACCCCGACTGGCTCGACCGGTTGCTGGCCACGCGCGCTTCCACACCTTCAACCGATACGCTGGAACAAGTCTAAGGAACCACCATGAAAGTACTGATCGTCCACGCTCACCCGGAGCCGCAATCCTTCACCGCCGCCCTGCGGGACCAGGCTGTCGCCACGCTTGAAGCCCAGGGCCACGAAGTGCAGGTCAGCGACCTGTACAAAATGAACTGGAACCCGGTGGCCAGCGACGCGGACTTCTCGAATCGGGAAAACCCCGAATACCTGGTCTACGCCCTGGAACAACGCCTGGGCGTGAAGAGCCAGTCGCTGGCGGCGGATATCCAGGCTGAGCTGGACAAACTGCTGTGGGCCGACCTACTGATCCTCAACTTCCCGATCTTCTGGTTCTCCACCCCGGCCATGCTCAAGGGCTGGATCGACCGGGTGCTGGTGTCGGGCATTTGCTATGGCGGCAAGCGTTTCTACGATCAGGGCGGTCTGGCCGGCAAGAAAGCGCTGGTGACCGTGACCCTGGGCGGGCGTGAACACATGTTCGGCGAAGGTGCGATTCACGGTCCGCTGGAGGACATGCTGCGGCCGATCCTGCGTGGCACCCTGGCTTATGTTGGTTTTGATGTGCTGGAGCCGTTCGTGGCCTGGCATGTGCCGTACATCAGTGACGAGGCGCGCCAGCAGTTTCTGGTGGATTACGGGCAGCGACTGCAGCATTTGAGCGATGATCAGCCGCTGGTGTTTCCGAAGTTGGCGGAGTTTGATGACAAGCTCTATCCGCTGACAACCAATGCCTGATTAACACCCTAAACCCTGTGGGAGCGAGCTTGCTCGCGATGAGGACATCAGCTTCAACATCCATGTTGACTGAGCCACCGCCATCGCGAGCAAGTTCGCTCCCAAAGGTTTTTGGTGTGTGCCATGTATTCTGCAGCCTGCGTAGGGCGTCTTCGGATGCGCCGGGTTCCTGGGCCGGTCTACCAACCTGCGTATGGCCACCACCCCTCGTTTGGTATTGGCAGTGAATCGGGCGCTGGATCGGCTCGATCCGGCTGAGTAACCGCACATCCGCAGATCACCAATAGACCTGTAGGAGCGAGCCTGCTCGCGATATCGGCCGTACATTCGACATTTATGTGCCTGATACACCGCCATCGCGAGCAGGCTCGCTCCTACACAACGTCCACCGCTTGTACGGAAGTCCTTCTGTGCGGGGCCGTTGAACTACACTTTTCAGTTACTCCACCCGATCGGCAGGCGACGCATGGCGCCGCTTGCCGCCCGCCAGTCGACCCAAAGGCTTGCCCGTTGTGGCAAGCCTGTCGGAGGTCATCATGAAACGATTTTCACCGGTCAGCCTGTGTATCGCATTGTCGATTTTGAGTGCCCCGGGTTGGGCGCAATCGGTGGTGCCGATGAAAGGGCAAAGTTCGCAACAAACCCAGGCCGACATCAACGAATGCAATAGCATCGCCGCTAGCCAGAGCGCCTCGACGGCTTCCACGCCTTCCGGCGGGAGGATCAAGGGTGCTGCTGCCGGGGCCGCCGCCGGCGCGGTCGGGGCCCAGGTGCGGGGCAATCAGCATGACGAAGCTTATGATCGAGTCGACGATGACAGGAAACAGGACTATCGCCAGAACCGCGCCAAGGAGACGGCGGCGGCCGGCGCCGTGGTCGGTGCTTCACGTCAGCGCCAGGAACGCCGGGAGCAATCGAAAACCACCCAGGCGAACACCACGACGGCTTACACCAGCTGTTTGCAAGGCAAGGGTTATCAGGTCAATCCTTGAATCAGGTATGGAACAAACTGTGGGAGCGAGCTTGCTCGCGATGGCGGCGGCACATTCAACATCCCGGTGTCTGACCCACCGCTATCGCGAGCAGGCTCGCTCCCACAGGGATCTTCAGTGTTTCGAGAATTCGGTCAAGAGCACAATTTCCGGGGCTTGAGCTCGCTGTTTCAAGAAAACAGACGGATAAGGAAACGGCCTGTAGCTCCAATCTGACAACCGTTCATCGGTGAACTACGCTGCGATACGTACTCTGGATTTGAATTTCGTGACGTAAGGATCTGACACATGCGGAGCAGGCTGCTCGCTGTAATGTTTACTGTTTTCGGGATGTTTTGGTCGGTGCAACTGTGGGCTGAAGACGCCCCGAAAGTGGTCGATGCTCCCGTTGAATTGAAAGTGGCCAACCGCAGCATCATGGTGTTTCGCGCGACCATCCTCGGTGAAGCCCCGGCCTCGCGGGTCAAACGGGCGAAAGCGGTGATCGGTGAGGCGCTGGATGACGCCGACGATCTCAATGTCACCCTCGACCCGATCATGAAAAGCTACATGGTGCTGCTGGGGTCTCGCCGTGCTTTTATCGTTTCGCCCAAGGATTTCGACGAGACCGAATTCGACTCGGTGCAACTGGCCGCCGAAGCCGCGGCCGACAGGCTGCGCCAGGTCGTGGCCGAAACCCGGGAAGCCCGTAGCCTGCAGTTGATCCTGCGTTCCGTCGTCGCCGCGTTGCTGGCCACCGGCATTTACATCGCGCTGCTGTTCGGCATGTCGTACCTGCGGCGCAGAGTGCTGCAGAATCTGCCTGAACTGATGCATCGGCACACCCAGGCGCTGAAAGTCGGAAAGGTTCCGCTGATCGACGCCAACTTCCTGTATCCATTGGTCAGCCGCGTGCTGGAGTTGCTGCGCTGGGTCATCGTGCTGCTGCTCTCTTACGAGTGGTTGGGGTTTGTCCTGTCGCGGTTTCCCTATACCCGGCCTTGGGGTGAAAGCCTTAACAACTATCTGCTGGAAGTCGCCGACTATTTGCTGCAAGGGATTCTAGGGGCCATCCCCGGGCTCGGCGTGGCGCTGGCGATCTTTTTCATTGCCCGTGGCGCGACAGCGTTCTCTCGCCGGATACTGCGGCGCATGGCCACGCCCGGCACCTTCAACTGGCTGAACCACGAAACCCTGAAACCGACTCAGCGCCTGACTTCGCTGGCAATCTGGTTGTTTGCCCTGGCCATGGCTTATCCCTACTTGCCGGGTGCGGGTACTGATGCGTTCAAAGGCTTGTCGGTGCTGGTCGGCCTGATGATCTCCCTGGGTGCTTCCAGCGTCGTCGGGCAGGCGGCGGCCGGATTGATCCTGACGTACACCCGAACCCTGCGTCCCGGTGAGTTCGTGCGCATTGGCGAGCACGAAGGGACGGTCACTGAACTGGGCATGTTCACCACGAGCATTCGTACCGGCCTGGGCGAAGTGCTGACCCTGCCCAACTCGATGATCACCGGTACGGTCACCAAGAACTACTCACGGGTCGTACAAGGCCCCGGTTATGTGGTCGACACCGTGGTCACCATTGGCTATGACACCCCCTGGCGGCAGGTCGAAGGGATGTTGCTGGAAGCCGCCAGACGCACGCCCGGCGTCCTCGAAACCCCACCGCCGCAGGTGTTCCAGACGGCATTGTCGGACTTCTACCCGGAATACCGGCTGGTGGCCCAGGCCATACCCAGCCAGCCTCGACCGCGCGCCGTGCTGTTAAGCATGCTGCACGCCAACATCCAGGACGTGTTCAACGAGTACGGTGTGCAGATCATGTCGCCGCACTATCTGGGCGATCCGCAACAAGAGAAATGGGTGCCCAGGGACAAGTGGTACATGGCGCCTGCGCAGGAGTCGAAGGAAACGTTGAAGTAATGGCAGGGTGGGGTAGGTAGGGCGAGGACGAACATTGTGCAGGGGGCGATGAGCGACCCGGGGGAGGCCGCTCAGTTGTAGCGGTGTCAGAAAAGCATGTAGGCGGATGCAGTCGTCTGATTCAGGTCGATCTCTCCGACCTCCAGAACTTCGTATTCAGCGCGCAGGCCGATGTTGCGAAAGACATCGAACTCGACGCCGACGCCGTAGGTCAGGTCAACCCCGGTATCGTCGTCGGTGGCATTGCCGTCGGCGTCCCAGGCGTGAGCACCGACACTGCCGAATACCCGCAAACGATCGCCCAGCGGAAAGCCGACATGGGCGGCAGCCTGAGCCGATTTACCATCGAAATCGACATTCTTGTCCTTGAATTGACCCAGGTCGACGTAGGCCCCCTCGAAGGCCAGGTAGCTATTGACGCGATACCCGGCATAAACCTTGTAGCTGGTGTCGTCGTCGTCCAATCTGGATTCGTCGGTCTGTATGCTGCTTACGCCAGCTCCAAGATATAAACCTTTGTCATCAGCGAGCGCCTGAAAAGACAGCAGCGATAGCAGTGAAGCGAAGCCAAGGTTTCGAAGTAGCATGGGTGGTGGAGTCCTTGTTCAGGTTTGTCTGGTGTTAGGGTTCGGCGAGCATTTGAGGGGCCATGAAGGGTTAATAAAAATCATTGATTGATATTTTTGAGTCGTAAGGCGGGATGTTTTCCGGACATTGAAAGTAGCGTCTTGCCAATGCTTGAATTGGCAGCGCTTTGGAGAACAACCAGCCTTGCGCCAATAAAACCCCCTCCGAGACCAGATGCGGCAGTTGCTCCTGAGTCTCGACACCTTCGGCCACGACCTTGAGTCTCAGCGACCTGGCCAACTGGGCAATGTGGCGCCACAAGGCATCCTTGGCCGCGATCTTGTCGTCGGCGATGAATGAGCGATCTAATTTCAGAATGTCGAAAGGCACTGAATCGAGGAGCGAGAGGTTGGAATAGCCGATACCGAAGTCGTCCACGGCAATACGATGTCCGCACGCACGAAGCCGTCGCAATTGCAGGGCGGCAGGCTTCTGATCGATCAGGGTCCTTTCGGTGATTTCAAAAGCCATGGCGGACACTGGCATGTTGTAGGTTGCCAGCACGCTGGCCACATAGTCTGGAAAACTTGGGTCCTGGATATCCTGGGCGCAAAGATTGACCGTAATGTAGAAGTCCTTGCACGCCCAAAGGTAGGTACTGTAATCCTCCGCCACCTGTCGAATTACCGAACGTGTAAGTACGCGGATCAAGTCGGATTTTTCCGCCACCGCAATGAAAACATCCGCAGGCACTTGGGTGCCGTTGTCGTTCCAGCGAGAAAGTGATTCAGCGCCCACCAGATAGCCCGTCGTCAGGTTGACGATAGGCTGGTAGTGAACATCCAGCCTGTTGGCTTTCAGGGCATTGCGAAGCCGTACGGCGGTAGAGGTGTAATGCCGTTTGACACACCATGCGAGCAAAAACAGCGCTGCGAACACGCAGACAAGGCCAATGAATAATTTGAATTTGAGACTCGTCAGGTAGCTCAACGGAAGAGAAATGACCGAGATCAGTTCATTTCGGTTGCCCGCAAAGGCGATGAGGACCTTGTCTGCTGAGGTAACCAGTTCTTCCAGGTGGAACGGTTTCTGCATCGCCAGCGGTTTGTGGCCCGTAGAGGCAATGGGCACTGCGCCGCCGGGGCCGATGAGGTCCAGTTGCAGGTCCCTGGGAAACTTCAAGTTGTCGAGCAGGAGCTTCTTGTTTGCCCAGACGTAGGTTGACTGTTCCGACACAATGATAAAATCGGAGTCCGCAGAAACCGTGTGGCCAGCATCCACCCAGTAGGTTCGCTTTCCAACGGAAAACTTGCGCTTGTCGCTATCGGCCAGTATCGAGGGAGGTGCTTGTCCGTAGGAGGAACAGATCTTGCCATTGGGCAACTGGATTGCCGCTTGATCAACAAATCGCAGGTTCTTGACCAGGTCAGCCAGTTGTGAGTATTGCTCTACGGAGCATTCCTGACCCGAGCGATCGAGATCGCCGAGGGTTTCCAGTACTTTGTCGATCTGCGCATTGGGCTCCACTTGAGCAGCACGCAGATCGGCATAAACGTTATTCAACTTCCGTGCAACGAATTGATCCGCCAGCCCTCCAGCACAGAACCATGCGGCCCAACCTGCGGCAGCAATCAGACATACAGTGACTGCGTGCCTTCCAAGTAACGCTTTATATGCGGCAACCATCGAAAAACTCCGAGGTATCATTAATTCACTGTGCTTTCTGTCGTCACGGATTAAGCGACTTCAGTACCAGTCAATTACCCAAGCCAACAAGATGCCGCTGGCATAGACTGTAATACACAGTGCGATTTTCTGCTTGAGTGGCAGTGTGTTTATTCGATGTTGCATGCTTATCTCCTTGAGTAGGCAAATAAGCAATTGTGGAAACTTGTGGTTAATCAAGGAAAATCATTAATCATCATTTTTGCGGCTTTGATAAACGCCTGTTAACGAAAAGTTCTCTCCCCGACGACCTGGTTGTAAACAGATGAGGTCGTGTTCCTTGGCCTGGCCGAGTTGCGCTTGGCCGTTTCCGACGGAGTCTCTCCGTAAGCCAGTTGATAGGCCTTGGAAAACCGGCCCAGATGGTGAAAATTCCAAAACATCGCGGTTTCTGTGACGGTAGGCCACGTTTTATTGATCAGGTCGCGACGGGCGCTTGCGAGTCTCAAGTTTCTGATATAAGCGATTGGCGATATCCCGAACGTTTCAATAAAGCCAAAATGCAAAGTGCGTGTGGTGGTTTCCAGTTGCCTTACCAGCGATTTTATAGTGAGCGTTTTTTTTGTGTTTTCATGAATGTACTGTATGGCTTGTATCGCCACCTTTCTTCTTGTCGGGACTTTGCGGATGAAGCGGCCAGCGGGCGTCAACGATTGCAACAGAGAAGCGAGTACCGCACTTTCAATCGTCGAACCCTCTGTTTCGCTGCGCTGTGCTGAAGCAGCGTCGTTGATGTCGACACAGCAAGCGCTGATGGCTTGAATGGCCGATTGTATGAATTGAAAGTTTTCAGCCTGGAAGCGGTGTTGTGTTCTGTTCGCAAGGATATCTATGACAGAGTGATGTTGGCGGCACCGCTCATAGTTTTCCAGTGTCGTGGTGATGGTGAAAAGTGTTTCATTCGGTTCGCAGGTGTAATGCACCGATTCATCACTGTGCAGTACGATGACTTCGTCAGGTCGTAGTTTTTGATTGTTTACGACCGGGCGGCCAATCGGTGCCTGGGAGATGGCGAATGTCACGAATCCGGCAGGGACAGAACTGACCAGCGTCACGGATGAGTCGAACTCAAGGCGACTGCACTGCAGTTGCGGACTGTGAAAGAGTTTGTGTTGCCGAATGCGCGCTTCATGCTCGGTCGGAATAAGGCTCATTTCCCATTTGCCTATTGTTCTATTCAGTTGGCTCGGCAAGGCAGAGGACAAATGAAAGATCTCGTCGGGCGGTGCGATACTCATGAAATTGAAGGCTCATCTGTTAAATGATAAGGGTCAAGCCTGACGGGCAGTCATGGAGAAGATGCGCGATTGGGCGTTCTCGCTGTCGGTGAAATCGACCCCATTGTCATTGGCTTTGAACGGGTTTTCAGAGTCCCCGGATCAGTTCCAGTTCCGCCGAAAATGCGTACTTGCTGTCCAACGGTGAGTCGTCCATGTGTTGAACGTTGCGTGGATCGATTTTCGAACTGAAGATCTGCGATTGGGGTTTCATCGGGTCAATGGCTGCTGCTGTAAAGGCGTAAAAGTCGTCAATACGATAACCGTTTTTTACCTGATAGCCAGTTTTCACAGTAGTTGGGGCCTTTTTGTTGGTTTCGACACTCGTCAATTTGGCACTGTAGACACCCTTGTCGTCGGCCATGGCCTTGAGAGAAAGCAATAAACCAAACGACACGGTGACGAAGTTTTTCAGTAGCATCGAGGCGATTCCTTATTAACAGTTTATTCAGGCAGCGCAGAATGTCAGCTGCATCTCTGCCACGACTTGGGCTGCAAATAATCTCACTTCGATGGTGCCTGCCAAAGTCAATAACTCATATTTGTCAGGTCGTCAGAAGAGGCCAGTCAGCGTTTGCCCGCCCCTCATAGAAGTATGAGCGAACTGGCGTAGCTCATGCCTGTGTCACTTTGTGGTGGGGCGGGGAGAGTAGAATCACTGCTCTGCTCGTCTGTATGATACTCATTCTCACTGTGAATCTTCAGATGCGATAGTTTCTGGCTGTCATCCGGGCTTGTTTCAACTTCATAATATTCAATGGTCGTGCTTTCCACGGAGTGCTCGTCGTGCGCCAACGAATAAAGTGGAATGGCAGACAGAAACAAGACCCCCAGGAATCTGAAAGTCGTCGATTTATGGGCTCGCAGGAAATGCATGGCGTTCACTTGATTCCCTCTGTAGGGCATTGTCCCGGACGAGAATCAAGCGGGCTCGATTCCAAGGATTATCGAGGAGGGATTTTTGGCGGGGGAGACGTTTGATTCAAATCAATAAGTATTATTTTTGTTTGAAAATTCTTTGATGTGAACCTTTGCCAGACGGGTGTCGAGCCCGTTCGGGAGGCCGATTAATGGTTCATGCAGCGCAAACGGCCAAGTTCATGGATGTAAAAACACACCGCGTTTTTATCCTGGGTCGGGATCAACTCGTAGTTCAGAATGGCGCCTTCTTGCAAGACGTATTGACGTCTAAAGAACAGGTCAGGGGTCTTTTCAATGGCAAAAAGTTCATTGTCCTGGCTGAGCTTGATGTTGCTGACTTTGATCTCGACGTGTTTATTGCTTTCTCCGATTATGTTCGCTGAGATGGTCGCGTTGCGGATTTTCCCATTCAGGCTTTCCAGCGTGGTCCCCGTGAGCCTGCCATGCCCGATAGTGAGGTACTCTTCGGTGTTGAGTTGGTTGAGATCTTCCAGCCATTGTCGGGATTTTGTCTGGTAACTGATATTTTCCATGTAGTGCGAAGGTGAGTAAACGAAACAGAAAATGCACAGTGCATTGATCAAACCTATAAGAGGCCAGTGAACGGCTTGCGAAATTTCAAATTTCATAAGGTGACTTCCAGACATTGACGAATCATCAAGGCGAGGTCCCTTTCGCTGCTGTTCAATTGTAGATTTGCAGTGCTTAGATCCTGGCGGATGCACGAAACGGAATAATTGGCTTTATACAGGTTGATCCAGACCTGGCCCTTCAGGTTTGGTGGCAGCTGTTCGGTTTGTTTGGCCGACAACTCCATCAGCGCTTGCGCCTCGGCAAGATCACTGCCCACGGCGTGTATGACCAGTCCATTCTTGTCGGCACTGGAAATTTCAATTTTTGGCGCGTCGAAGTCGAATTGAAAAACAGTAAAGGCAACGACTGCCAGCGTAACGATATAAGCGATCAGCTGGGCTTTTGTAATGCGCGCGGATTCATTGGTTTTACCTGAGGGTGCAAGCAGCCCATCACTACCAGCCGGCGGTAGTTGCTCAGCGATGGGGGCGGGGGGCTGCGTTGTTTCCTCCCGGGGTGCCGGTACATCTGCTTGTGCATCGACGACACATTGCCGGTTGAAGCAATATCCTCGTCGAGGAACAGTCATCAAGATCTCGTGATCCCGGCTGTCATTGAGAATATTGCGTAGTGAGAAAACCGTTTGATTCAAACTGCCGGAGGCAACCACGCGGTCATTCCAGGTGTATTCGATGATTTCATCGCGGCTTTTAGTGACACCTGGCTCCATGAGCAGCAGGTCCAACAGGCGCGACTCAGCTCTACCTAGCGTGGAATTCTGTACATCTCCATGGGGTGTTGTAATGGAAAGCATGGCGCTGTCCGGGTCGAACACCGCGACGGCGCCATTTTTCAACTTGAAGGTGTAACTCATAGAAATCTTCCGTTCAGGCGGTGCTGGCCTGAGTATAGGGGCCGGATTTGGCTCGGTACATTCTGGTCTGGGAGGTGAACGAAGATGAAGGCCCAGCGGAAGGTGCACTGTGTGTTGCATTTACGATGCTGGATTGGCTCGTTTCAGAGGCGTGCAGTTCGGCAAACAGCCCTGTCTGTCAGAGGTATCCGTTCAATCATACAAAGGAAAAGCATCGCTGGATGACCCATGGTTTTCGATTTGGACACCATGAATAATGCTTGGAATGGATTAACTGCGCTATCCGAAAACTGCAAGCTCGGGCAGGAGGGGGTGCGCGCGGCCACACCTCAATGAACTAACCTCGCTGTTGCGCCAGGCTTCTGTATCAGCCTGAACTATCAGGATACAAATCAATGATGGTGTTCTTGTGCACTTGGCTTGTGAAAGATTATTTTTGATTCTTATTAGCTTTTAACCAGGGACGTTACCGATTTAAATGGATCTCGAGGAACGTTGCGTGTTCACGGTTTATTTCTCGCGGCGTCAACGATCCTCACCTCTCGTTCTACGACTTTGCCCCGAGTCCTTTCATGAAGGGCCCGGGGCTTTTTTTTGGTTCTTCACGCCGTTGTCGTCATCGATCAAGGCAAAACATCGTAGCCACGTTGTTGCAGGCAGCTGCTGTAGACGGAGTTGTTGGCGGTGATGCTTTGTTCGCTCTCACTCAGATTCTCCCGGCGCGCCTGGCGTTGCCTGGCGCCCCCCACGACGACGCCGGCAGCCGCGGCACTGCGTGCGTGGTTCTGGCGATAGTCTTGGCGGGTATCGTCGTCGATCTGGTCATAGACGTTTTCATGTTGGCGGCCCCGAACTTCCGCCGCCGTCGCACCGGCTACCGCGGCGGTTGCGGCGCCCTTGGCCCGACCACCGGAGGGCACGGTGCTTTGTACCGGATGCTGCGCGTTGGCTTGGGATTGGCAGGCACTGGTGTCCTGCTGGATGGTCTGGGAGGTCTGACCTTTGAGGGGAATCACGGTTGCCGCCAGGGCGCTGGTGCTCATCAACAGCATCAGGATCGCCAGGGTATGGGCCAGAATTTTCATCATCGAGTCTCGCGTCAGGCGTCGGCACGGCTAACGGTTTGTCAGAGGGAAAACGCGGCGTGGCGCCACGTTGAAACCCCATGCCGGTCTGCTCGCGATGCCATCCAATGCCGGTGGACGGCAGGCACTTTCACGCTTGCGATGGGGTTTGCTTGAACGTCAATGCTTGAGGAGCAGGGCCTGCATATCGTCTGACATGCCTTTGAGTGCAACCTTGAAGTCATTGGCAACAATCGGCTGCTTGGCATTCTTGATGGTCTCGCCGAACACCTTGCGCACGATCTTCGCTACCGGCAAACCGGTTTTGGCGTCGATCAGGTTGGCTTCGATGTACATCTCGGCGGTCTGGTCCCGGTGCCCGGTGGCTGCTTGTGTCGCCCCGACAATGGCCCCGATTGGTACGACTTCATACCAGTGCATGCCTTCGTTGTTGGCGCTGACGTGAGTGATCGCCGCCTGCAGGATCAGCGACCGTGAATTGGTCGGTGCCAATTGTGGATAAGGGACGATCGCGTAGCGGCGGGCAAAGGCGGTCTTGACGCTGTTGCTGGCCATCAATTGCAGGTCTTGCAGGGTTTTCAGGCTGACGCGCGCGGTCGGCTGCGGCGATGGATACAGTTCCATCTGCCTGAACACCACTGTGGAATACGCGCGTGGATCGAACCCTGGCGATACCCAGCGCAATACTTTCTGCTCACTTGGCGTAGTTTGCTCCTCCAGGCCCTGGTAATTGCCCAGGAAGCCCGAGTATTGCTCTTGCTGCGCGACTTGCGAGACACAGCCGACCTGAAATACACAGCTCAAAGCAATACCCGCAATCCATTTATTCGACATGCCCATATGTTTGGTTCTCAAGTGATGAAAGTTGTCATTCGGGTTCCGACCTGGCCCCGGGCATTGGTCCGGGCGCCTTGTTTTCAGGCACCGGTATTTGCCAGTCGGTTACGCAAAGCAGGTGCTTGCACGCCGGTCAATGCGGGCCGAATGCTGCCCGTAGCGGCGGGATAATCCGAATCAATAACTCTCAAAAACTGTTAAACACACGGTCAGGACAAATTGCACATCGATCACAGTTGCCTACGCTAACCCTTGCAACGCCGGCTTTGGCATCGCCGTGACGTTCCTGTTCCCACGCTGATACGCCGTTTCGGACGGCCTGAAGGAGGCACCGCATGGACCGATTCACCGGCGGTTGTTTGTGCGGCAAAGTGCGTCTTGTCGCGTCGGGGCGCCCGTTCCGGGTTGGTGTTTGTCACTGTCTCGACTGCCGCAAGCACCATGGAGCGCTGTTCCACGCGTCCGCGATATTTCATCAGGATGCCGTGACAATCGAGGGCGAAACGCGTGACTACGCCGGGCGGCACTTCTGTCCGCAGTGCGGTTCGTCGGTGTTCTCACGCAGCGCAGACGAAGTCGAGGTGAACCTTGGATCTCTGGATGCCCCTGACCAGTTGACGCCAACCTACGAGAGCTGGACTGTGCGGCGCGAGGCCTGGTTGCCGGCGTTTGCACTCACCCGACACTACGAGCGCGATCGAGACGGCACGGGGCGATTTGAGGATTAGCAGGCACCTATTCATATGCCATAACAAGCGGCTATGACAATGAGCGCGAGAAAACACACCAACTGAACGCTAAAGAAGGCAAACCGAACTGCCACGAACGCATTGGTTTGCTCATGGGAGACGTGAACCAATGACTGGCACACGCGAGCGATCAGGACGAGTGTGGACAAGTAGTTCACTGCGGCGCCGTTGACATCAAGGGCTGTAATCACGAACACGATGACGCCAAACACAGGCAGGTTTTCCACACAGTTGGCGTGGGCCCTTGTCCCGCGGCGATACCAATCTTCGCCTTCGAGCCGATCGCTTCGGAAAGAGGCGATCGGAACACTCGAGAACAGGATTGCGACCCAGCGATAAACCCCGACGGTTGCCATCAATAGCAGCAAGGTCCAGGTCGCAAACCCAAGCAGCATCCACATCGGTATCGTCATGGCCGCCATCCTCGATGGTTCATTGTCAGCACGTCGTCCCGCAGCGCGACCGACGAGCAGTCAGTCGCGCGCTGTCGGTCAATTGCTCATGATGGGGGCCAGAGCGGTCTGAATCCTGGACATCTGTGCTGGCGTTGTCATCTGCGTCAGCAGTCGACCGAAGTGTGGATGCCGTACGCCCGAGATAATGTATTGCCAGCGGTAGGCACTCAGCACGCAGGCCTTGATTTGCGCGGTCTCATCGACACTGAACGATCGTGAAGCATGACTGATGAAGTAGTCTGCATCGGCTGCCGATTGTGCCTGCAGGATTGCGTCGACGGCCGCTACCAGCGCAATCAGGTCATTCACTGCCTGGTCGTGCTCGGCCGACGAGAGTTTCGCGTGCTCGTCCTGCCATTCCAGTTCATCGAGTACGACGTGCCGGCTTTCATCCTTCCAGTGGAATTTGAAGACATCCTTGAACAACGGGCACAGTTCCTCGCGCGGGGCGATGCTTTGCACGTAGTGCGCCTGAACAAACAGCTCGATGTGACAGGTCAGCGCCAGCACCGACCAGGTACTGGCCGCCAGTACCGCGCGCGCCACCTCGTTTGGATCGGCAACCTGACGATATCCCGCTGGCAATTTCGAACTCATCATCGTCTCCATGCGCCGAAACAACTCCTGGTGCTTGATCTCGTCGTTGGAAAAACGCACCAGCGCTTCAAGGCCCAGTTGATTGTCAAATACATGGGCCCGACCCTGATCGAGCATCTTGGCACTGATAAAACGCTCGACCAGGCCAAAGATGTACGCATAGGTCCGGCCCTGGATCTGACTGAGCAGGCACGCCTGGGCCGCATCGAGAAAGGTCAGGCGGTCGACCTGCGACAGTCCGTCGGGGAGGAATTTGCGCGAGAAGTCGAAACTGCGGTCCTGGAGCAGATCGCGATCGATCTGCCATTCGGACTTTTTCGATGACCTGACCATTTGCGCATAACGGGCGGTGTTGCCTGACGCTGAGCCGGGTAGGGTAACGACGCTGTTCATATGGATCTCCTGCTGCCCTGGTGGCGTTGGAATGGGGCAATTTCGGTTGACGTCGGAGCCAATGACCCTGGGTGAAGCCTCTGGGGACAGTTTCGATCGCTGATTCCGCGTTGGTGCTAATCTAGGCGTCGCAGTTCAGGCGGTGAATGACCGGTGCGCCTGAAAACCTGCTCCGGACTCCGGAAAGGAGGGCGGTCAAGTGTTGGATGCGCTTTCTGATGTGTTGCGTGTGATTCGGCTGTCTGGAGGGGTCTTCCTCGAGGCGGAGCTCACTGCGCCCTGGTGCATCAACGGCAGAATCTCGGCAGATGATTGCAAGCCGTTCCTGGCGGCACCTCGACACATCATTGCGTCGCACTTTGTCGCCGCGGGGCGCATGCAAATTCAAATCGATGGTGGTGCCGCCATCGAGGTAGGGGCAGGCGAACTCGTTTTGCTTCCTCGCAACGACGCACATTCTTTTGGCAGCGACCTGAGCATTGCGCCCATGCCAGCCAGAGAAGTCATCCAGCCGCCAGAAGTCGGCGGCATATCACGGATCAAGTACGGCGGGGGCGGCGAGGCCACGCAGTTGCTGTGCGGGTTCCTCGGTTCAGAAACACCCTTCAGTCCGTTGCTTTCGTCGTTGCCTTCCTTATTGAAGCTGGATTTGCGCGCGACGGCTTCGGGCACCTGGATCGAAAGCTCCTTTCGTTTTGCTGTCAGTGAAATCGCGGCGGGCCGCGTCGGTTCGACAACGGTCATCGCCAAGCTATCGGAACTGCTATTCGTCGAAGCCGTCGGCCAGTATGTCGCCAGCCTTCCCGCTGAGCGGCGTGGGTGGCTGGCGGGGTTGCGGGATCCGCATATCGGGCGCGCACTGGCGCTATTGCATGCCCGTCCAACCGAAGGCTGGACGGCAGAAGCCCTGGCGCTTGAAGTGGGCATGTCGCGCTCGGTGTTCGCCGAGCGCTTCACGGCGTTGGTCGGACAGCCACCGATGCAATACCTGACGCTGTGGCGCATGCACGTGGCGGCTCAACAGTTGCGCGAAGGTCGCGGCAATGTGGCGCAAATCGGCTTTGCCGTTGGCTACGACTCCGAAGCCGCGTTCAGTCGCGCATTCAAACGCCAATTCGGCACATCCCCCGGCACCTGGCGCAGACAATCCGCATGAGAAGGGGCGGTACCACCTCTTCATGGTTACCTGACCAGGCTTGACCCTTGCTCAAGGATATCGAGGCGATTCTGCCCGAGCCTGGCTGGTTCGTAGCGCTCTGGCTACCTGGGCTTGAATCTCGTAGGCAGGCGCCTCGACGGCTTCGTAATCACGGGTATAACGAGTGGCGAACTCGCGATCGCCCCATTGCTGGTACTGCTGCACGTGCTTCAACTCATGCGCCCACAGCGCGACATCGTTAAGTGCATCTTCGGGATTTCGAAAGACGATGATGTCGATAAGGGTGACCGCACGTACATCGGGATTCTGCAGCATGGTGTGTGCGGCGTTCAGCTCCACATCATCGCCTACCTTGTAGCGAACCGAATCGAGCACTTGAATGTCATAGTAGGGTTCGAGCTGGGCCCGGATATTCAGCGGGATTGGCTGGATATCGCCGGTTGCCGCGGTATTGCGCGATTGCACAATCCAGTTCTGCAATCCAGAGGCCGCCATCTGGTTCATGTCGTTGAAGATCGTTCCAGCTTCCTCTTCGGAACCTGGAGCACAAAAACAAGCGACCATGCAGACCTGATACTGCCCGGCCGGGCAGGCGAAAACCGAGGACGAGGTGCCGGCACAAAAGAGCACGATCGCTAACCGGAAAACTTGACGCAAAAAAATAGCTGGCAATGGGTTCTCCCATGGGCAATGGCGGTCGGCAGGTAATACGTTGGGCGTCTCGCGCCCATTGTGCTGCCGTGTGTTGGACCGCTGCGACACCGTTCGATTCCCTGGGTTCCTCAGTTTCTTTTGGCCATGCCGAGCAGGTCAGCTTTGGCGTGGGCTTCGCTGTCAATCTGCTCTAACCCCAAAGACTGACGCAGCTGCGCCGGACTCACTCCAAGGCGTTGCTTGAAGGTGGTCGCCATGTGCGCCTGGGAATTGAAACCGCAGGCGTAGGCGATTTCCGTCAGGGTGGCGGTCGAATCGCGCATCAGGGCACGGGCCTTGGCGACGCGTCGGTCGATCAGGTAGCTGTGCGGGCTTTTGCCGGTGGCGTTTTTGAAGGCCCGCATGAAATACCCTTCGGACAATCCAAGCAGGCCCGCCATTGCCGGCACGCTCAACGGGTCTTCGAGGCCTGCATCAATGAACTCATCGAGCAAGCGCATCCGGCTGCCGGTTATCGAGCCATGGGGTGTTGTCGACACCGCTTCGCTACCGGTCGCCCGTTCGGACAATGCCAGTGCCCAGGCCTCCCAATCGTCCTCCACAGAGGACAGCAACAGCGCCGCACGCATACGCCACGCGAGAGCGGTGGCCTGCCGGTCGATGCGATTGTTGAAGGCACGATCCCCCATCAACGCCATGCCATCGGTGCGAATCACCCGCAAGTATTCGCCGCCCTGGGGGGATTCGGACAACACGTCACACCCGGCGGGGACGAACGCCAGGCCGTTGGGCACGGCATCGAAGGGGCGTATTCGGTCGCTGCCGATGGCGTGCAGGCCTCGCTGGCTGTCGAAGGCGAAGCCGATTCCCGCCTGGGTCGCGACATAGCGGGTCGCGTAGGCGCAACCGGGGAGCAATTCGATCGCCCAAGGGCCGGCCTCGATACGACGGACCGGTTCGGACAAGCGTGGTGGCGGCGGGCGATTTCGATGACTCATGGACACCATAGTAGTGAAGAGGGGGGACAAAAGTCAGGTCGGTTTTTTGAAAGCCGCAATACGGCACCCGTGTTCAGACTGGGCAAAACCTCAGGGGGACCTCTCATGCACACACTGACTCGCGACGATATCGAACAGGCCGCTCGCCACGTTTACCAGGTCATGCCCGCCACAGCCCAGTACCCTTGGCCCTTGCTGGCTCAGCGGTTGGGTTGCACGGTGTGGGTCAAGCACGAAAATCACACGCCTACCGGTGCCTTCAAAGTGCGCGGCGGTATCACGTTCATGCACTGGCTCAAGCGCGAGCACCCGGGCGCGAAGGGCATTGTCAGCGCTACCCGCGGCAACCATGGCCAGAGCCTGGCACTGGCGGCTCGCACACTGGGTTTGCAGGCGTTGATCGTCGTGCCGGAAGGTAACTCGGTAGAAAAGAACAACGCCATGCGCGGCTTTGGCGCTGAAGTGGTCGAGTATGGCCGCGATTTCGATGATGCCCGTGAAGAGGCGGCCCGCCTGGCCCACGCGCATGACCTGTTCCTGGTTCCGCCGTTTCACACCGAGCTGGTCAAAGGCGTCGCCACTTATGCGCTGGAGCTGTTCAACGCAGCGCCGGACCTGGATACCGTTTATGTACCGATTGGCTGTGGATCGGGGATTTGCGGGGTGATCGCCGCCCGCGATGCGCTGGGTCTGGAAACCGAAGTGGTTGGCGTGGTTTCCACGCAGGCGGCGGCTGCACAGTTATCGTTTGACGCTGGCGCAATTCGCGAAACCGCCTCGGCCAACACCTTTGCCGACGGCCTTGCCGTGCGCAAGCCGATTCCTGAAGCCTTTGCCGTCTACGCGGCAGGTGCTGCGCGGATCGTATCGGTCAGCGATGACCAGATCGCCGAAGCCATGCGCGTGTATTACACCGATACCCATAACCTTGCCGAAGGGGCCGGTGCGTCGGCGTTGGCAGCGCTCATCTCGGAGCGTGAAGCCATGTCGGGAAGAAGGGTGGGGGTGATTCTCTCCGGTGGCAACGTCGACAGATCGGTGTATGCGCAAGTGATTGCGTGAAAAGGGCCATGACCCTGGTCACATAAATTTGAAATGCACGGCATTGCTCGACAGAATCACGCCCCGATCCGGCCCAAGTCGCCGGACGTTAGTGGTGAAAAGGGGCCGCAGTTGAACGAACAGACATTGTCCATGCGCCTGGAGCGCGTTGCCGCCTATGTGCCAGCCGGTGCGCGCCTGGCCGATATCGGCTCGGATCACGGCTACCTGCCGGTGGCCTTGATGCGCCGTGGCGCCATTGCGGCGGCGGTGGCCGGCGAGGTGGCGTTGACGCCGTTCCACGCGGCCAACCGCACCGTGCGCGAGAACGGCCTGGACTCGCAAGTCACCGTGCGCCTGGCCAACGGCCTGGCGGCAATCGAGCCGGGAGACGGGATTACAGCGGTCAGCATCTGCGGCATGGGCGGCGAAACCATCCGTGACATCCTCGACAGTGGCAAGGCGTACCTGAGCGGTCAGGAGCGCCTGATCCTGCAGCCCAACGGCGGCGAGCAGCCACTGCGCCAATGGCTGATGGACAATGGCTATCGCATCCTCTGCGAGGAAGTGCTGCGGGAAAATCGTTTCGACTACGAAATCATCGTCGCCGAACGCGCAGGGCCGGTGATCTACACCGCCCAGGAGCTGTACTTCGGCCCGTTGCAGATGCAGACCCGCAGCCCGGCGTTCCTGGTCAAGTGGCAGCGCAAGTTGCGCCAGAAACAGAAGACCCTGAGCCACTTTGCCCAGGCGCAGCAGGCCGTGCCCGAGGAGACGGTGCAGGACATCGCTCGGCAGGCCCGGTGGATCACCCAATTGCTGGCTTGAGCAAGCCTGGGGCACCGCTCAAAAAGAACCTCGATTCAGCGTGGGTGTGGCTGAGTCGAACGAGACGCGTCGACGGCCCCTTCAGGCGACTCGAGTTTGCCGGTGACCAGTAGGCAATTTTCGCCATTGGTCGGGGCTGGCGACGAAAGTTCAGCGCAATAGCGGGTTTTTTTTCGGTATGCATGGTGAAGCGATTCAGCAGCGTAGCTATGCAGGTTTCAGCCAGGAAAACAGGTACCTCCAGGTGTTGGATTTAGTACCGTTTGTCGAGCGTGCTGCTCAAAAAGTGAACGATTTTGATATGCTTCGCTCTGATTTACCGGCAGGCGGATCCTTTGACAGTTCGCGCTGCACTCACTAATAAAATGGACGTATACCTCATCTGCATTGAATGGAATGCGCATGGGGATTTTTTTTACCTGAGACCTGGAGTGATAGTATGTCGTCATCACTGACTTGCTGGGCGAGTCGCTCTCTCTTGTAATACCAAATTATTTAGTCGATTCAATCAATGCGAACTTGATCGTGCAGGCGCAATTAATTAATTAATTCGCATGCCTGGGGCATGGTCAATTTGCACTGCCGCAATAAGTGGAGATGTAATCTTGGATATTAGTACAATTATCGGCCTGATCGGCCAGAAAGAATCCATGGAGTTTTTGCGTTTAGGCGTTGTGTACGTTCACCTGTTGGCTTGCTGCGTAGCTATTGGCCTGGTGTTTGCCAGCGACGCGGCAATGGTAAAGGACTTATTGAAAGGTCGCGTGTCGTCGGGGCACGATAATGAACATATGGCCAGTCTCCAGAAGTCTGTTTCCAATGCGTTGATATTCTTGTGGGTCACCGGAGCTGCGGTAATAGGCATTGATTACCTTGAAAAAGGCATGACCTATTTTGCCAATCCAAAACTTCAAGCAAAAGTTATTATTGTATTGTTGCTGACGTTCAACGGCATGTTGTTGCACCGCTATGTATTGCCTGCAATGTTGAAGGCCGGTTCGCTGCTTGATCTTCAGGTCAATGTACGAATGTTTGCCCTGTTCTCTGGTGCACTGTCGGGCGTGTCCTGGTTGTATGCCGCCATGCTCGGTGTCGGTCGACCGCTGGCCTGGAAGTATTCGCTCACCGAGTTGCTGATGGCCTATCCGGTGTTGATCGTGCTCGGCTTCGCGATGATGGTGGCGCTGACTCAGTGGGCGCGTAAACGCAACGCAGCAACGCCGGTTCAGGAATCTACCTGGATGTTTGCGGGAATTCCTGCGCTGCGTTGAACTGACGAGACTCCAGGAAAAGACGGGTGAACCTGTCTGAACCTTTCAAACATCAGACCCCCTCCTTGTGAGGGGGTTTTTTGCGTGTGGGGCTCAGGAAATCAAAGAACCGGCTCGAATGGCCGGTTTTTTTTCGAGTGAAAAACGTCCATTTCACTTCAGCGCCAAAGCGTTGATCGTCATGGGTGAAAGCGATCCGATGCGCGTAACCGGGGGCTCCGGAGGGCCGGACGGTGAGAAGCCCATCATCCTTTCCGCAAGGGAGAGGGTAGCGAGGTTGATCTCGCGTCTACCGCTCATCGGCAAGGCACAAAATAAACTTTGACATCATTGGGGCTTTGGTTGAATATTCATTAATCGTATACGATTTAATCGATAGCGATTAAAGATAGCGATTAAAGATAGCGACAACCCCTGCCGTTTGGAGACTCAGCCATGAACACCGGAAGCCGCCGCACAATGTTTATCTCAACCGCTCACGCTTCCCATGGCCAAAACGGCAACAACTGGATCATTGCACACGCCAATTGATGAACGTTGTCTTTTTAAATGTCATAAATATCGCATGCGATATAATCGCACGAAAAATCAAATCCTGAGGAAGTCCCCATGAGCAAGATCGAAAAAGTACTGGCAACCGGCAAAACCCACACCACCCACAGCGGTGTCGGCGGTCACAACGGCAACCTCGATATCGAACTGTCGTCACCGGGTTCCGCCCAGCCGGCCCACGTCTTTACCGCTACACAGCCGCACCCGAAAGCCGAGCAACTGTTTGCCGGTGCCTGGTCTGCCTGCTACACCGCGGCAGTGGGGCTGGTGGCCCAGGAGCGCAATATCGTGTTGCCGACGGATATGGCCGTCGACATCGAAGTGGACCTGGGCCAGACTGGTCTGGCCTATTTCCTTCAGGCCCGACTGACCCTGCGAGTGCCAGGGCTGGCACACGATGTCGCGACCGAACTGGCGCACATTGCCGACTCCATCTGCCCTTACTCCAAAGCCACACGCGGCAATATCGACGTTGCCCTGAACGTGATTACGGCGTGATGCCTGGATGCGTCACTAATATCGCATGCGATAAAAGCGTGCACGAACATAACTCACTGTAATCCTGAGGGAATCATCATGAGCAAGATCGAAAAAGTACTGGCCAGCGGCAAAACCCACACCACTCATAACAGCGCGGGCAACACCTCGCGCGGTCATAATGGCAACCTCGATATCGTGCTGTCGTCCCCCGGCAGCGATACACCGGCACACGTGCTCACCGCCGTCCAGCCGCACCCGAAAGCCGAGCAACTGTTCGCCGGAGCCTGGTCGGCCTGCTACATCGCAGCGGTGGGGCTGGCCGCCCAACAGATGAAGGTGACACTGCCGACCGACACCGCCGTCGACATTGAAGTGGACCTGGGTCAGACCGGCGCAGCTTACTTCCTCCAGGCCCGACTGACCTTGCGGGTGCCGGGGCTGGACCAGGGAGTGGCAACCGAGTTGGCCCACAACGCCGATGCAATCTGCCCTTACTCCAAGGCCACACGCGGCAACATTGATGTCGACATCAACGTCCTGACGGCATAACCCACTGCACGGCCAGCTCACCGGGGATTTCCCCGGTGAGCTGGCCGTCGGCGTTTATACGCACTTCCGATACCATCGCGTACGACGTATAGTTTCGGTCTCGCAAGATTGAGCCAGGAGAACGCCCATGAAAAACACCGACAAGACATCCGCCCTGGATCTCAAACTCACCGACTTCCTGTGTTTTGCGGTCTATTCCACCAACCTGGCCTTCGGCAAGGCCTATAAGCCGATGCTCGAACGGCTCGGCCTGACCTATACGCAATACATCACCCTCGTTGCGCTGTGGGAGGAAGACAACCAGACCGTTGGCAGCCTCGGCGAAAAGCTGTTTCTCGAATCCAATACCCTCACGCCGATCCTGAAGAAGTTGGAAGCGATGGGTTATTTAATGCGCCAGCGCGACCCGGAAGACGAACGCCAGGTGCGGATCAGTCTGACCAAAGAGGGGCGAAAACTGCGCGAAGGTCTCACCGAAGACGGCTTCCCGCAAACCGGTCTTGATCCCGACGACTTCGTGCAGATGCAGAAGGCCATTGTGAAGTTACGGGGCAATCTCATTCGATCGACCAAGGACAGAGAGTAAGTCGTATCGAGTAAAGTGAGTGGCCCCGGATTTGCGAGGCGCACCCCGCAGAGAAACCCTGGCCCTCCCGTCTGACACCCCCCGATTCGGAGTGAGCCCCCCACTAATGGGGGCTTTTGCTCAGCGGTATTCGCATCTTCATTAGCCGGTTACTTCAATCGCTGGCCAATGTTTGCGGATCTTTCAGGTCACCATGCCTATTTAATACAACGCTGGCAGAGTAATTGCTAAGTGAGCTTGTCCCGTTCATGCAAGGTGCAGGGCCGGGATGCTGTGGAGCTGTCAGTACTCCATTGAGTGATTGCCTGTAGCCATCGGTTTGCATCACGAAGTAGCCCAGGCTTCTCAATACCGGGCTCACTCAATAGAAGTACTGCAGTCATCCTCTGCAACCGTCCAGGGGAAATGCTTATGAGCCACTCCAGACATACGTGCGCGCAGGTAGCACTGCACCGGTTGTGCTTTCTAACCTGCCTGCTGACGGTAACGCTGGTGGCGGCTGACGAACTTCAGGGCGATGACAATCAAAACAATGAGAAGTGGCTGGAGCCGGCACGCTCCAGGCTCATGCATGTGATTGGCGCGATGCCGTTCTTTCCGCATCGGGCCAATACCACCGGCAACCTGGTCTTGAATGTGAAGGACTTCGACAATGCCCAGGTCTGTGGCGCTTGCCATACGGAGATCTACAGGCAGTGGCGCTCGTCGATGATGTCCCAGGCCTGGGATGAGCCCATCTATCGGGCCTTGCTCAAGCGTGCGAGCGCGGCCACCGAGGGCAAGGTCGATAACTTCTGCACCGGCTGCCATACCCCGATCGGTCTCACCACCGGGCAGATCACTTCGCAAGTCAACCGCTCCTCGATTGAAGACAGTGCGAAGAATCATCCGATGCCCGGGGTCGATTGCGACACCTGCCACAACATCAGTGCCCGCACGGGCCTCGATAACGGCGCCTATGTTCTGAGCCCGCGAGCGCACGGCAAACCGACCAAGTTCGGCCCGCGCAAGGATGCCGTTTCGCCTTATCACGACACCGTGTATTCCGCTCTGCACACGCGCTCGGACTTTTGCGGCACCTGCCACAACGTCACGCACCCGTTCAGCAGCGTGGCGGTGGAGCGCACTTATGACGAATGGCAGGAGAGCACGTACAGCCTTAACAATGTGACCTGCCAGAGTTGCCACATGCCGGGCTTTGCGGGTAAGGCCGCGATCATGGGGCCAGACCGTAAGGAGGTGGCCTCGCATTGGTTCAGCGGAGCCAACGCGACGATGCTCAAGCATCTTGGTCAGGAGGAGGGCGCGCAACGCGCACGCGACATGCTCGCGCGCGCGGCGCAAATAACGTTCCAGCAACTGCCGGCCGCCATCATTCCCGGACAATACGCCTCGGTAGCCGTCAAAGTGACCAACGTCGGCGCCGGGCACAAGCTGCCAACCGGCTTTCCCGAGGGGCGGGAGATGTGGATCGATTTTCGGGTGCAGGATGCCAGTGGTCGCGAGCTCTATCGCCTGGGTTCGATCAAGGACGGCAAGACCGAAGTCAACACGCGAAATTTCAAAGTGCACATAGGCGACAAGAACGGCAATCCGTTGGACGTCGAGGTCTGGAATGCCACGCAGATACTCTCGGACAATCGCATTCTGCCCAAGGGCTACAATATCGGGGAGTTCTCCTTCCTGGTGCCGGCCGACGCCGTCGGACCGCTGACCCTGACAGCCGATCTGAACTACTGGCCGTTTTCCCAGAAGCTGGCCGACTATCTGCTCGGCAAGGATAAGCTGCAGGTGGAAATCACCCGGATGGCCAATGTCACGCAGAGCGTACCCCTGTCGACCGGATCCGATACGGCGAAGCGAGTGGTACCCGCGAAGTTGAAACTCGACGACGCTAGCGCTTACTACAAAGAATGAACATGTCATTACCATCGTCGAACAGGTAACGCGTCACGGACAGCCACTGCATCCAGTAACTCGCGCTATAGCAAATGGGTCTTGTGGGGCTGGTAACTGCGCAGCAAATCAACATGCAGACTGTGGTGGCCCAGTCCCCGTCGAAGTCTGCCAACCATGTCCGCACCGTCGACTTTCAAGCCGACCTGGCGCAGGCACACCTCAACCAGGATGTGCCCACGCTCGGTCAACTTCACCGCATTGCTCAGGTAGTTGAGCAGAGACGACGCTAGCCTTTGCCTCCGCTAACACCGCTGCCGCTACTACCGCTACCGCTGCCGCTGCCGCTGCCGCTGCCGCTGCCGCTGCCGCTGCCGCTGCCGCTGCCACTGCCACTGCCACTGCCATCTTCCTGGTTATTGTCGACCTCGACCTGTGGCCCCACACCATCTCCCGTACGGAATGTCGGTAACGCAACCGAGGCCACGAATCTCACGCCGTCCCAGCTTGGCAATGGAGTGGGCATCAATTGGAACTGGCCCGGGTGCTCAGAGTCCCAGCGCAGCAGCATCGACGTGTCCTCATGCTGTGTGTTGTGGCAGTGCTCCATGTAGGTACCGGCAAACTCACGGATGCGGATGGCCATTTCGACATTGTCGAGGCTCTCAGGATGACGGCCTATATTGTAGATATCTTTGCGCGCCCCTTTTTCCCATTCGGGTGGTGTCTTGCCACCTCGAGTGAGAATGATCCCTTCCTCGAAGTGCACATGCACCGGGTGACTCCAGCCATTGCCGCCGTTCTCGATCTTCCAGATTTCCAGCGTGCCTTCACCTTTGAACCCTGCCGGTGTCGGGCCAGTGGCCAGTTGTGGTGCGGCTGAAATCCGGCGCGGGTCCATGTTGAAGCCTTCGCCGCCATCGGTCTTGATCGTCCAGGGCTTGAAATCCGTGCCGTTGGAGCGGCCAAAGATAAAGGTGCGGTGCCGCGCCTGGGCAAGCCGGGCGATATCGGCAGGGTCATCACGGTGCAAGGGCAGGGGGATCATGAACTTGCCCTCGGGCTTGCCAGGCTTGGCGGGCTCGAAGTCGACCGGATTCATGCTGACATCCTGGCCGGTGTAAGGCTGGACGTTCAGTTGCATGAACACGCCCACGCCCGGGTCACCGTTGACCCACTGTGGCCCGTGGCTGGTTTGCCTGACAACGGGCAGGTACTTCCCGGAGAGTACATCCGCCAATGGAATGTCACGTTCGGGACGCTTGCCGTTTTCATGCTCCTCGATGTTGACGAAGAAAATCCTGTCGCCCGGCTTGATGCCGTTTTTCGCGAAGTCGACGACGATGTCATAGCGTTCGGCAATGCCCTGTATCGGCAAAATGGCATTGTGGTCCTGTGTGTCGCCGTCGCCATCGAGGTCCAGGCTGCCATCGAACGGCACTGCGTGCTCCATGATATTGCCGTCGTTGGCAATCATGTGGAACGGCACCCGGTTGTATGAAACCCCGGAGCTTTTCGGGCCAGGAAACTCGCCACCATTACCATTGACCTGACGCACCAACGCCAGCTTGAAGTAGCGAGAAACCGATCCGTTGAGAATGCGCAAACGGTAGCGGCGGGCACGCACGTCCAGGAAGGGCTTGTACTCCCAGTTGGTCAGGACCTGATCACCGAGAAAACCGTCGGTATTGAAGGGGTTGAACCACAACTGGCCGGCCTTGTCCCAGGCCTTGTCGGCGATCGTCAGGTTGACGTCATAGTCGCGGTTACCCCACCCCAGCCCCGAACCGCTGGGCAGGCGCAGGTTGACCCCGTCGTCGACCGACTCGTTGCCACGATCCACGGCGCTGTAGTAGTTCATCATCGTGGCGTTGCCCTTGTAGACATTCTGCGCGGTGAAATCGAGCATGTGGTCGTGGAACCAGTGGGTGCTCATGGTTTCGCGCCAGTCGCCACGGATCTTGATGGTGCCGCGGTCGCAGGTCTTGAAGCCGGGGTTGGCGTCGTTGACGAAAAGCTCTTCACCGGGGTCGCACGGGAACGCCGCACGCGGATCCTGAGCGCTGGTATTGATGCTGTCATAGCCGGCCAACTGGATCGGCCAGCGATAGTCGTAGTACTGACCCGGGAAGAAGAACGCGTTGGCAAAGCCATCGCTTTCCGCAGGCGAGTGGCCGTTATGCTCGTGGGTGGAGATGGTGTGCAGGCCAAAGCCCCGGTTGGCCGATGGGTCAATGGGCAAGGCATCGTAATGACGCATCAGCATCGCCTGGCCATAGCGTACTTGCAGCAGTTTGGGCGGAAAGGTGCCGTCGAATGTCCACAGCGCATTATGGTCCTGGACAGGGAAGTTGTCGTGAAATTGCACTTGTATGCCCTTGGTTGTGCCCTCGTTGGCCGGGTTGCCGCTGGTGTTGTGATAGAGCCCGCCTGGCGCAAATTCCCCCACGGCGTAGTTATGCCGTTGCATACGATCACGCAAGCCGCTGTTGACGTGCGCGCCTGATTGCACAGTCTTGAAGGCGTTGCGCGGGAAAAACTCATTGAAACGCTGGTGCGACCAACCTTTTCCCGGTGGCCGGCCTTCTGCGGGCGAATCGACTCGGCGATTGAGGAAATCCTCGATCTGCGCCTTCCACGGGTTGCGGTCCAGTACATTGGAGAACTCTGTCGGGAAGGGCGTCAAAGCTGGCTGCCTGAGAAAGGCATCCAGCGCAGCCGGCGACGGGCCGCTACGCGCCACCTTCAAGGGATCCTGCGCCGGTGCGGGGCCCAGCGTCGGAACCGGAAACGGAACAGGTGATGGAGGGTCGGCCGCATCCAGTTTGTTCGAGCCGAACTCCTCGAAAAGCTCGAGCTTCTGTGTGAACGGTTGAACCCCGAACACCGGGCTGGCATTACCGTTGGTGGGGATATTGAAGCTGGGTTGCAGATCGGGTGGCAGCACATTGTCGACCAAGGGGGTCTGGCGGTTACCGGCCACACCATTGGGTAAGTCGAAGGCGCCGACGTTTGCGGGAGGCTGCTTGAGCAAGTCCCTCAATGCGGCATTGGGGTCGGCGGGCGGATTGGTGAACGCCGATGGGTCGGTAGGAGGCGGGGGATCGGTGTTGTCGAGGGGGACTGCCTGGGTCTGGGACAAGCCCAGCCCCAACATGATCGCGGCAGCAGAGATACTCAGCGCCAGCCTGGTTTTGGACAAAAGACTAGGATTCAACCTTCCGGTATCCAGTTTCATCGCAAACACCTCTGACGGGTTCCTCGGAGCGTGGCAATAGATGAGCAACGAGCCACGGCTCCTGGCCCGGCTGGCGAAACGTTTGATTGCGAGCCGGGATGGGAACGATGCAAATTTCCCGCCGAAAGTGACAGGGGGTGACTAATGGCTCTACGCCACGCCCCCCCCTTGTCCGCGGGCTTCAAGCTGGCGTATGGGCAGCCAGGATGAATACCCCGATGACGGGGAATATCCCCCAATAAAGGGTGCGATTGTGCGGGGTGTCTGGGCAGGAGAAGTGGCTGTTTTCTGAAGGTATCGATGACCGGCTGCTTTCATTCGTCCCGACTTCATCGGTGCCCGCTGTTGGCAGAAGTGACTGCGAGCCCAAGCCGCTCAGTCGTGCAGGCCTGCCATTTCATCCAGGTGGTCAATGTGCCTGAAACGCTCAACCAAGAAATCGATCAGGCTGCGCACGCGGGCGGATAGGTGTAACCAGAGTCGACCCCGCTGCGATCGATATTGCCTTGAACAACCTGGTGACCAATGCGGCGAATTTCTCTCCCCGGCACGGAGTGATCACCGTCAGGCTCGTAGAAAAGGAAAATAGCTACGAACTGACAGTCGAAGATGAGGAGCCGGGCATCAATGAGCAGGATCGTGAACGGCTTTTCGAGCGTTTCTACAGCAGCGGAAATCATCAGGGTGCAGGGTTGGGGCTGACTATCGTTAAGGCCATTGCCGATCGCTTTGGCGGGCAGATCAAACTGGAGAACCGCAGCCCTGGAGGGTTACGCGCTACGTTGGAAATTCGTCGCTCTTGACGTTGTTCCTGGTGTTGTCTGGCGCAACCGAAAAATCACTTCGGCAAACCCCTGGCGTTGGCTCAGGCAAGCGTCATACCGGGCGTCCGTTCAGGCCGGCCGCACCGCCAGGATTTGCTCGATCAGCCACGCCAGCGCCGGCTCATGTTGGCGTTGCGCCAGATACACCAGTTCGAGGTGGAACGAGCCGACGTCGAAGGGCAGTTCGAACACCTGTAGCGGTAGCAACTGCGCGAATTGATTGGCCAATTGGGTCGGCAGGACGACGCTCAAATCTGAATGGGCGACCAGGTGAGCCGCCTGCAGGTAGTTGGGCGTGGTGTAGACGATTTTGCGCGACAGGCCTTGCTTGCCCAGCCATTGGTCGACCATGCCCCGCGACTGGCCGCCACTCACCCAGAGATGGCGCAGCCCCAGAAAGTCATCCAGTGTGAGTGTGTCGTGTGCCAGCGGATGCTGCTTGCGCACGGCCAGCCGCAGGGTTTCGCTGTGCCAGGCCCGGCGGGTGAAACGCGCCGGCACTTCTTCGAAGCGTCCCAGAACCATGTCCAGTTCACCCCGATCCAGCAGCTCGGCAGGAAGGCTGGGGGCCAGGTGAGCAACGTCGATACGCAGGTTTGGCGCCAGCTCTCCCAGGCGTGCCAGCAAGGGCGGCATGCACAACTGCTCGACAAAGTCGGTCAGGGCGATGCGCACCTGCTGCTGGCTCAGGCGTGGGTCGAAGGTTTCCCCGGCATTGAGTGTCTGTTCGATCTGTTGCAAGGCCGCGCGAATCGGCCCCTCAAGCGCCAGCGCCCGGGAGGTGGGTTGCATGTGGCGGCCAACCCGCACCAGCAAGGGATCGTCGAACAGTGAACGCAGGCGGGCGAGGGCGTTGCTGACGGTGGGCTGGCTGAGGGCCAGGCGCTCGGCCGCTCGCGACACGTTCTGTTCGCGCAGCAGCATATCGAGGACGCGGAGCAAATTCAGATCGAAGCTTTTTAAATTCAAATTACAAATACCAGGCATATGAAAATGAAATTTCAAAGATAGTAGGCGCCTGCTTAGGGTGACGGCAATCTTTTCCACTGCGCCAACCCATGAGGCCGACATGAATTATCAAGCTCCCCTGCGCGACATGCGTTTTGTGCTGCACGAAGTGTTCGATGTCAGCGGCCATTGTGAACGGTTGAACAATGGGCTGGATCGGGAAACCATCGACGGCGTCCTCGAAGAAGCTGCCCGCTTCGCCGCCGAAGTGGTCGCGCCGCTGAACCGCAACAGTGACGAGCAGGGCTGTCAGTTGATCGACGGCCACGTCACAACGCCCGAGGGATTTCGCGACGCCTACCGGCAGTACGTTGATAACGGCTGGGCGAGCATGACCGGACCGCTGGAGTTCGCCGGCCAGGGTTTCCCGCAGCTGATTTCGGCCAGCTTCCACGAAATGCTGATGGCCGCCTCGTTGTCGTTTCGCATTTATTCCGGCCTCACCGAAGGCGCGGTGCTGGCTCTGCATCGCCATGGCAGCGAGGCGCTCAAACAGGCTTACCTGGAGAAAATGGTCAGCGGTGAATGGTCCGGTACCATGTGCCTCACCGAGCCCCAGGCCGGTACCGACCTTGCCCTGCTGCGAACCCGTGCCCAACCTCAAGCCGACGGCAGCTATCAGGTCAGCGGCAGCAAGATTTTCATCAGTGGTGGCGAGCAGGACCTGACCGCCAACATCGTTCATCTGGTCCTTGCCCGTTTGCCGGATGCACCGGCCGGGGTGAAGGGCATCAGCCTGTTCCTGGTTCCCAAGTTCATTGCCGCTGCCGATGGAACTCCTGGGCCGCGCAATTCGCTGAGCTGTGGCGCACTGGAACACAAGATGGGCATCAAGGGCGCGTCCACCTGCGTGATGAACTTCGACGGCGCACAAGGCTGGTTGATCGGTGAAGCGAATCAGGGGCTGGCCTGTATGTTCACCATGATGAACGATGCACGCTTCCAGGTTGGCTTGCAGGGACTGGGCATCGCCGAGGCCGCCTTCCAGGGTGGCCTCGCTTATGCCCGTGAGCGCCTGCAATCGCGGGCCATCAGCGGCCCGGTGGCGCCGGACAAGAGCGCCGACCCGATCATCGTGCACCCCGATGTTCGGCGCATGCTGCTGACGCAAAAAACCTTGAGCGAAGGCTGCCGCTTGCTCGCGGCCTACACCGCACTGCAACTGGACCTCGAACACGGCGACCCACAACCCGAGGCTCGCCAGAAGGCGAGTCGTCGGGCAGCGCTGCTGATTCCGATCGTCAAGGCCTTCTTTACCGACGTCGGCCAGGAAGTCGCCAGCCTGGGCGTTCAGTTGTACGGCGGCCACGGTTACATCCGCGAGTGGGGCATGGAGCAATTGATGCGTGACAGCCGCATCACTCAGCTATACGAAGGTACCAACGGTATCCAGGCGCTGGATCTGCTGCGGCGCAAGGTGCTGGGCGACGGCGCAACGGAACTGGGCGCCTTGATCGATGAGCTGGCCGTGCATGTCGACGCGGCCGGCTCGCAAGCAGCGCTGAGGCAAATGGTCGAGGCAATGCAGCAGCGTCTCGCCGAGTGGCGTGAACTGGGTACCGAGGTGGTCGAGGCGTGTCGGCGTGATGTGCAGGAAATCGGCGCCATGTCGGTGGACTTCCTGGCGTACAGCGCTTACGTGCTGGTGGGCGGGCTGTGGTTACAGGCGGCTGTGCGTGCCCAAGCGGCACTGGATGCTGGTACCGACGAACCCGGGTTCTATCGGGCCAAGCTGCAAGCGGCGGATTTCTACTGGCGCCGGGTGCTGCCCCGTGCCAGTGGCCACCGCGAAAGCCTGCGGGGCGGAGCCCATTGCCTGATGGCCATGGACGAGGCCGATTTCGCCTTTTGATGGCAGCACAGTGCGGCGGTAACCGAGAGACCCCGGTTACCGCCGCACTGCATGCACCGTCTATGTTCAGGCTTGCGCGGCGCTGACCTTGCCAGTGATCGTGGCATTCTTGCGGACCGCTTGATACAGCAGGCTGGACACCATGAACCCGACAATGGCCAATACGCTCATCAACGAGAACACGTAGTTGTAGCCCTGCTGACCCGGGAAGTGATCAAGGATGGCGCCATAGATGACGTAGGCGAACATGCCGGGCGCATAGCCGATCAGGCAACCGATCCCGAAGGCTGAACCGGTGATGTGCTGGGGAATGCCGACTTCACCCATGGGTGCCCAGAACACGCCGCGCATGGAAAAGACAATCAGCGCGAAGGAGAGGGTGGCCGCCATGCCTGCGTAGATGAAATCCGGGCTTTTCGGGATGAGCATGATTACACCCATCAGCGGCAACAACGCCAGGAATGCCCACTTCAGATAGCGGCTGGAACTCTTGAACTGTTTGTCGGCAATGAAGCCACCGGCAGGGCCGCCCAGGATCTTGAGGAAGTACTGGTTGATGATGCCGTAGGCGCCCACCAGGGCCACCGGCAGCTCGTACATTTCCTTGAGGTAGGGAATGAAATAGGTCAGGCCGCAGTACACGATGTAGACCATGAACACGTTGAGGCTGACCAGCCAGATGCCCGGCACCTTGATGGCCTCGAACAGGTTCGACAACCCGTTCTTCGGCTTGACGGTCGACTGGGTTTTGCCGCTCTTGAGCAGCAGCCAGGTCAGGGTACCGGCAAGAATGTCGATGACCGAGTAGAACAGGATCGCCGATTTCAGACCGTTTTCACCGGAGCCCATGGCGACGAAGACGCCCAGCGCAGAGAAGGCGACCAGGGTATCGATGACGCCACGCCCGCCTTCGAGCAGGCCGAACAGGCGACCCTGTTCCTTATCGTCGCCAAGGTTGCGGATGGCTTTGAGCAGCGAAGGCCAAAAGAGGCAGTCGGCACACACGGCCAGCAGGCAGAACACCACCAGCAGATTGCTGAAGGGCGGGAAGGTCGCCAGGTAAAGCCCGAGGCCGCCGGTACCGATCAAGCCAAGGGGGATCAGCTTGCGCGTGTCGTACCGGTCGGCAAGCATGCCGCCCACCACGAACAGCGCAGTGGCGATGATGGCGTTGGCGCTCAGCAGCACGCCGATTTCAGTGTGGGACAGCCCCATGAATTCTTGCATGGGGATGTAGAAGGCGTCTTTGAGATTCGCCAGCTTGTAGATGGTGCCGCCACCGAGGATGAGAATCAGGAATCTGAGCCATTTGGCCTTGTCTTGGGATGTCATTATTGTTCTCCAGGCGTTATTGGGTAGGCAGTGCCGGTCGGCACGTCAGGTTCAGGCGTTAGCGCAATGGGCCAGGGTCAACTCGGCCAGGGTGCGGAACTCGGCCAGCAGACCTCGTACGTAGGCGACCTGGTTGTTTGCCCAACGGTGCTCATCGGCCAGCATTCGCTCCAGCGAGAAGCCTTCCGGCAGCGCTGTTTCACTCATTTCCCGGTACGCAATGAACGGGTCGGCGGCTTCGTCGAGCTGGCGGAACGCCGGGGCGACGTAGTGGTTTTCCTGCTCCAGGATGAAGGCGATCACTTGCGGGGATGATTCGCCGAGCATCAGCAATTCGAACAACATGCGTGCGTTGGGCAGGTCGTCTTCGTCACAGCCTTGCAGCACACCGTAATGCCCGAAGCCGTTTTGTTCAGGCACGATGCGCACACCCTTGAGGTGGGTCTGGCGTATGTGCGGCGCCAGGGTGCGCAGTGCCGCCAGGGGCTGCTCGCAGGCATTGATCATGTTGCCGAAGTCGAACAGCGCGTGCAGGCGAGGGTGGTTCAGCCGGTTCAGCAGTTGCGCGATTTCGGCGCTCTTGAGTTCTTCATGCTGTTCGAAGTCGAAGAACAGGTCGTGCTCGTCTGCCTGTTGCGCGAGGTAGTGCAGGTCTGACTCGATCACGTCCATGACCCGGGACAGCGCCCCTTCGTAGCGTGAGTAGACACGGATGTTGCGGGTGCCCAGCGTCTTGGCAATGGCGATCACTTGATCGACATCTTTTTTCAGCGTGCTGCTGATTTCCAGATGCACATCCAGCCCCAGTGCATTGGCCTTGGCAGCGAACGCCAGAAGCTGCGCGGTTGTCATTTGACTGAGGCTGTTTTCCTCACCGTCGAGCAGGTGCAGGCTCAGGCCCTGCAGTTCGTGGCGATAGGCGAAGTCCAACAGGTCGCCAGGGGTGACACGGCCGTGGGTCAGGTTGGTCAGCAAGGGGTAGGCATGGGCAAACAGGCGCAACTGTGCCAGTCGGTCGAGCAACCGGCGGGCCAGTGCCTCAGTCAGTACGGGGGGAGTTCCGGCCTCGACAGCCTTATGGCTGAGCAAGGCGTTGAATCGTTCCTGGATCTTATTGTTCATTCGAGTCGTTCCTGGTTCAGACACCGGGTCTACCGGCGCAGCCTTTATCGCGCCAGTCAGGAACTCTCGATAGATCCATTATCAGTTAAATCATAAGACCACTTGCCTTGGGTCAAGTGGCCGGTTGCAGGTAGCCCATTTTGTCCAAGGCCTGGGCCAGTGCTTCGACGCGCGCCTGGGCCTGGTCCTCGGGGGTGCTGGCAAAACCGATCAACAGCGCCGGTGGCAAGACATGTTCGACGCAGTAGTCACTCAGGGGATAGGTATGAATGTCATGCTGGCCGAGTTCCCTGGCCAGGGCGTCGTCATCGAGATGCGCGGGTAACCAGGCGATCAGGTGCATGCCGGCTTCCACCGGCGTGATCCTGAAGAAAGAGCCCAGTCGTTTCTGCAGTTGTTCGACCAGTGCCTGCTGGCGAGCCTGGTACAGGGCGCGCATTCGACGAATATGGCCGAGAAAGTGGCCTTCGCGCATGAAGTCCGCCGTGGCGGCCTGTAGCAGCGTGGGCGGGCTGCGATCCATGACCGCCCGCAGGGTGCAGAAGGGTTCGATCAAGGCGTTCGGCAATATCACGTAACCCAGTCGCAGCGAGGGGAAGAGCACTTTGCTGAAGGTTCCGGCGTAGATGACCCGGGCCCATTGGTCCATGGCATAGAGTGCCGGCAGGGGGCGACCGTTGTAGCGAAATTCACTGTCGCAGTCGTCCTCGATGATCCAGCTTTGATTCTGGGCGGCCCAGTCGATGAGTTCCTGGCGTCGCCCATAACTCATGGTGACGCCCAAGGGATGCTGACGGGAAGGTGTGGTAAACACCAGGCGGGCGTCAGGACACAAAGCCAGGCCTTGCCGGACATCGATCCCCTGTTCGTCGATACGCAACGGCACGACCTGACCACCTTGGGCCTGGAGCGCAATTCGCGCCGCAATATGCCCCGGATCTTCCATCCAGAAACTGTCCTGCGGATTGAGCAACAGCATGCCCAGCAGGTTGAAGGCTTGCTGGGCGCCGGACACGATGACCACCTGATCGGCAGTGCAATCGATGCCACGGGCATCGAAGACGTACTCGGCAATCGCCTCGCGCAGGGCCAGCAATCCCTGCAGTTCGCCATAACCGAGCATGGCCTTGGTCGGCTTGTGCAGGTGACGGTTCAACAGCCGCTTCCAGACCGATTGCGGGAATGCATCGTAGGCGCTGTGGCTGGGCAGGAACGAGGTCGGGCTGCCGGTCGCCCAGTCGGCATAGGAAACGCCGCGAAAATGATCGCTGCGCAATGACAGCATGGATTGGCTCAGGTCGGACAGGCGAGGGGGCTGGCGCTTGTGTTCATCGTCTTCAATACCACGGCTTTCCCATTCATGGCCGACATAGGTCCCGGCCCCGGTCCTCGACGTCAGAAAACCTTCGGCAATCAGTTGATCGAACGCATTGAGAATGCTGATTCGCGACAGCTGCAGTTCCTTGCTCAGGGTCCGGGTGGAGGGCAGGCGCACGCCTCCCTGAATCCTGCCACTGAGGATCTGTTTGCGAATCTGCAAGTAGAGTTGGCGGTACAAGGGGATGGAACTGGCACGGTCCAGCTCGATACCTGACAACAGCAAACCTGCGGAGGATTTCATTTTTGGTTCGTCTGGATGAAGTGTGGTTTGACCTGAATTGCCGTCAGGCACCCGGGGGCGAAAGGGTATCGAGGGGTGCTGGATAAGTCATCCACCACAGCGTCAGTGTCTCAATAATATGGCTGCCGAGTACGGCATTGCACTAACGCTTCTGTCGACCGCCCATGAAATTGAGACGATCGTTCTGAGTTGCATATAGGAATGATATGTATTTACTTACAAAAGATAATCGTTATTATTCGCGCGATAATTCAAACAAAGGTGTCCATGGTGGCTCGATCGCGCATTTACCCAGCCTCTCTGTCGTTGCTGGGTGTTCTGGTTGTACCTGAGTTACAGGCAGAAACGGAGTCTGCTCTAACCCTACCGGCAACCGCTGTGAACAGTGAGTACAGCGAGCAGAGCTACATGTCGACCGAGAGCAGGAGCGCGCTAAAGATCGACGCCCCTCTGCGAGATATCCCGCAAACCGTCAATGTGATTCCCCAGAGCGTCATCAAGGATCAGGGGGCGCGGTCGATGGAGGACGTGCTGAAGAACGTCCCTGGTATCGGCCTGTCCAATGGTGACGGTCAGCGCGATCAGGTCACCATCCGTGGTTTCAGTGCCATTGGCGACATGTATGTCGACGGCATTCGCGACGATGCGCTGTACTTCCGGGATCTGTCCAACGTCGAGCGGGTGGAAGTGATCAAGGGGCCGGCTGCGGTGCTCTATGGCCGAGGCTCTTCGGGGGGGCTGATCAACAGCATCAGCAAGACACCCAACTTCGCACCCAAGCAGGAGGTCGGCGTCAGCGTCGACAGCGAGGGCGAAAAACGCACTCAGTTCGATGCCGGCTGGGCCGATCAGCAGCAGGGCAATAAAGCCTTTCGTGTGACAGGCGCGCTGGAGAACAGTGACACCTTCCGGGATGACGGCTACACCGACCGCAAGGCCATCGCGCCTTCGGCCTACTTCAAGCTCTCGGATGATCTGGAACTGGACCTGGGTGCTACCTATCTGTATGACAAGCGCCTGATTGACTTCGGCATCCCGGCACGAGGCGACCGACCGGTCGATGTGGACCGCGACAAGCGCTTCGGTGCCGCCGACCCGGATGATGACTACACCCGTAGCGAAGTGTTCTCGTTCACGGCGGGTGTCGACTACCGGATCAACGACGATTTCAGCCTGAGCAATACCAGTCGTTACTACCACTACGACCTGGATCGCAACAACACACTCGCTGACTCCAGCCCGACACGTTTCGTCACTGCTCCCAATGGTGAACTGCTGGTAAAACTCAACCGCGGCAACGTGCAGCGCAAGGAGGACGGGTGGTTCAACCAGACCGAACTCAAGCAGCGCGCCGTGCTTGCCGGGATGAACCATAACCTGCTCTATGGTGTGGAGTTGGGGCGCCAGGTGAAGGACCAGTCCGTATTCAGCCAATCCAATGTGGCCCGGGTGCCGGTGTACCGCGATGCCTTGGTCGACGTGCCGTTCCAGGCCAACCGGCAAACCGCCAAGGGTACCAACACCCAGGACACCGCCGGCTTCTACGTACAGGACCTGATCGAACTGGCGCCACAGTGGAAGGCACTGCTGGGTGTGCGTTACGACGTGTTCGACCAGGAGTACGCCGATGACCTGACGCACAGCGAGCTGTCCCGCACCGATACGACCTGGAGTCCGCGAGTCGGTCTGGTCTACCAGCCTGATCAAGTGCAGTCCTATTACGTCTCGGTGAGCCGCTCCTACCAACCCTCCGCCGAGATGTTCGCCCTGAGCACGACGAACCAGGATCTTGAACCAGAGGAAACCACCAACTTCGAGATCGGCGGCAAGTGGGACCTGCTCGACAATCGCCTGGCGTTGACCGCGGCGCTGTTCCGTCTGGAACGCACCAATATGAAAACCAGCGATCCGGCGAACCCGACCAAACTGGTGCTTGCGGGTGAGCAGCGCACCGACGGTCTTGAGCTGACCGCCAGCGGGCAGTTGAGTGACAAATGGCAGGTCTATGCCGGTTACGCCTTTCTGGATGCCGAAATCACCAAGTCCAACAGCTTTACCAACGGGGTCGCCAACGAAGGGCAGGTGCCCACTCTGACGCCGCGCCACAGCGCCAACCTGTGGTTGGTGCGTTCACTGACGCAAACCTGGCGTGTGGGCATGGGGGCCAACTATGTCGATGATCGCTATACCGCGCTGGATAACAATGTGGTCATGCCGGCTTACACAACCGTGGACGCCGCGCTGCTGTACAACGAGCCGAAATGGGACATGGCCCTGCGTCTGCGCAACGTTTTCGACAAGGACTATTACGCTTCGGCGCATGGCTCAGTGGATCTGATCACACCCGGTGCCCCACGGACGCTGGAGCTGAGCACCAACTATCGCTTCTGAGTACAGACCTGAAGAACGGGCGCCCGGCATTGTCGGGCGTTTGTTTGAGGGGATTGTCTCCTGAAGCGATAGCCGGTTCCTCAGGGCGATCCGGTTAATGCGCATGAGGGCGTTCACAGGGGGGCTTTCAAAAAGCGCTGTTCATGATCAGGGTCCGGCAACAGGCATGTGTCGTATTTCCCGAAGAGCCGATAACGATTAAGCGCAATGCGGTCGTATGCCCAATCCAGAAGCGTGCGAGGAAAAATGCGCAACAGAAGCACGGGGTGCCAGCGTGCGGGCAACTGGGCAATGACTTCGAAATATGCTTGCGAACGCTCCCAGTAGTGTCGGTCGCGGATCACCGCCATGGTGTGGAACTGATCCAGGGGCAAACCTGCCCATGCGAGCAGAGCCTGCCCCTCGGGTGACTGAACCGCCGCCAACCGCACGCGCCGCTGGCGGTCATGGCGAATCAAGAATCTCACCCAGCCATTGCATAGCTTGCAGACACCGTCGAACAAAACCACCGTCTCTCCCGGTTTGAGCAACGGCGCGGGTGAGGGGCGGGTTTGCGAGACTGGCATAGGCGTGGGTCCAAGGGATCTCGGTTAAACCGGCGCTAGCAACACCTTGGGTACTGCTAGCGAGGCTTGAGGCTGCACATTTCTGTCAGCCGGGAGGACAGGCTACATCGATCAGCTGTTGGTGTGATTGGCAGCCTTGGCTTTGCTTTCAGCGACAGCGGCTTCAGCCTTCTGTTTCTGTGCAACCTGGAAGGCCTCCATCGAGACTTTTCGGGCCGACTCCATGCGATTGAACGTCTTGTCACCACCACCTGTGGCCATCGCCAGAGAAGAAGCGGTCAGAGCGGCGATTACGAAAAGGGCTTTCATGGATTTCATTTGGGTATCCTCAAGTGACATTTTACGAACTGCTAAAAATGGTTTTTTTGGCTAAAGCTGAACTTCCTTGTCTCACCATCCAGCCAGGGCGGCGTTTCCTGGTGACCAGGTGCCTTGGTCCCTACGTGCTTCGGTGTCTCTGCTTTTTGCCCAGGTGGTGAGCAGTACCATCGCTCCGAAACCACCGACGATGAGTACCGGATAGGCTGCCAGCAACTCCACCAGCGAATACTTCCAGGCCAGCGGACGACCAACACCCAGCATGGCGGCATAGAACCACGACACGCCAGAGAGGGCGCCGGAGAACAGCGCCAGCATGCGCAAGCTGAAGGAGAGTTTGAGTAACGAACCGGCTTTTTTCAGCGCCGGCAATACCGCGCTATGCAACAGGAAACCGTTAAAGGTCAACAGCACAACTATGCCGATTTTGGCTTGCAATTTTGGATTGAGGAAATATTCCATCCCCTTGCCGGCATAATCGATCCCGACAATACCAATGCCCGTAATCCAAAGCGCTACAAGTGCAAGCACTACGGTTTTTTGAAGGCTTTCCATGTGCGCGTCATCGTGGTGGCCTGACGCATCTCCCTTCAGGAGTTGCTTGACCATTGCAATGTCGCTGGTCAATACCAGCCCGATTGCTACGCAGCAGGCGATAAGATGAAAATATACAACGCCTAAACGCACATATTCCACGGTGGACGAAGAGAACATACTAAGTTCCATGGTGACCTCTTGGTTTCAATAGTGAATCAACTTGGCTCTGTGCACGGCTTGATTGGAACTTACCGTTGCTGACTGCCATTTAGATCCAGCAATTGTTATCAATTAATCTTGCGACATTAAGCCACCAAGATAAAAGTGAGTTTCTCGAATGAACGTCTAGTCATTCGATCATGTCCATTTTCAGGTAACAAAAAACCTCAATCGCACTGAGTGCATGGGAGGTTTAACTTCCGCTTCTGGGGGGGCGGTGAGGCCCGGAATCCGATCGACGAGCGGATCAGGCAATGCTGGTGGGGTTGGCAGGGCTTGCACCCCATTCGAGGAAACGGATCTTGTGAAGCTCACCCTGGCTGTCCAGGTAGACCACAGTCACTGGTACTACGCCGGTCTTGTCGGATGTATCGGTGCGCTGCAGTACCTGTTTCACATCGATGTCCATACCGTAGTGATAATCGACGGCTGAAACATGCGCGCCGGGTTCTTGCAGGTTGTTCTGGTCAAAGACACTGGGTGCGAGACTGGAAATCACGGCACTGACAATTGTGGCCATGCTCATAAGGCTATACCTCCACTGAAGTTCGCTTGACGGGGACCTAATGTGACACGTTGAGTAAGTGAAGTTCACCTTACCGCGACGAACGTGCCTGCCTGAAAAGCCTGTAGTGGCTGCAAACTCCCGGCAATTCCCCACGCTTGACGCCTCTCGACCATTCGTCCTTTTAACCCCGTATTTGTTGACCAAAGTCCGTTTTTGAACGATGTCATAACATGTCATGATGGATTTTCATGCTGGGTGAATCAGTGATTTGTTGCCTGATGCCAAAGGCAAAAAAGCCCGCTCAATGGCGGGCTTCGTAATCGGTTTTTCCTATAGTGCGTCGCCAAAACCCTTACGGAATTCGTCTTCAAGCTTCTGACAAGTTTCTACGATTATGCTTTTCCCGACTGCAGGGCCGGAGTAGCTGTTTACTTCCTGGCGGCATAGTTCGACGGCATCTCGGGCCTGCATCATTTCCTTGTCTTGCGACCTGTTACTGAAAGAAGAGCCGAAAGCCAGGTACAAGGTGATGGCGATAATGGTTCCGATCAGGACCTTGCTGACAGGGCCCATTCTCTTTTCTGACGGTAGTGGCCGCCCAGGCGGGATTTGTATTTTCTGCCTGAGGTCGGATTGGCAGTGCTTGCATAGAATGGCTTCAGCCATGATGACTTCCGCGCAATAAGGGCAACTCATTTTTCCAGCCTCCACAGATGAAACTCCTTTTTCAAAACAGGATTCTATCATTGGGACTGGGGGCGTTGAGGGACGCGTCGCTGTTTTCCACTGAGGCTGCCTGTTGTCCGGATGCAAGATGGTCAACAGGCACTGATGGCTATCGGCTGAAACGTTCGGCCAGGCTGTGCAGATAATCGGCCATGACTTCCAGATCCTGGCTGATCGCGGCGCCTTGCTTGGCCTGCCCGGCACTGTGGTCGCACAGTTGGGCAATACGGGTGATCTGCTGATTGATATCTTCAGCCACGTGACTTTGTTCTTCAGACGCCGAGGCCATCTGCTGGCTCATGCCGGTTATCCGGGTGACGGCCTGGCTGATGCCGACCAACGCCGACTGCACCGCCTCGACACTTTGCATGCTTTCGCGGGAAATCTGCTCGCCACGATTGGCCGTTGATACGGCGCGATCGGCACCGGCATACAGTGAAGCGATGATGCCGTGGATCTGTTCGGTGGAGGTGCGGGTGCGTTGTGCAAGGGAGCGCACCTCGTCGGCAACCACGGCAAAACCGCGACCTTGCTCACCTGCCCGGGCCGCCTCGATGGCCGCATTGAGCGCCAGCAGGTTGGTCTGTTCGGCAATGGAGGTGATGACATCCACGACACTGCCGATCGATTGCGTTTCGCTCGCCAATGCATCGACCGCCTGGCCAATCTCGTTGACCGCCTCATGCATGGTTTTCATGGCGCTCAGGCTTTGCCGGGCCAACTCACTACCGTCACGGGTCAACTGGTCAGCCTCCGACGCGGCATGTGCGGTGCTGATGACGTTCTGCGTGACTTCCTGAATGGTGGCGGCCATCTGTGAAATGGCGGCGGCAGACTGATCGGTTTCACTGCGCTGACGATCAAGCGACTGCGCCTGGGAACCTGAGAGTTCGGATGATTGCGCCGCCTTGGCCTTGACATTGACCCCGGCATCGACGAGCCGGCTCAGGGCTGTCTGCAGGCGCGCTTCCTCACTGACCATGGCCATGTCCAGTTGCCCTTGGGGGCCGTGGTTATCGCTGTAGGTGAGGGCGACCAACGGATCGGAAAAGGCTTTCGGATGCTCGGCCAGGGTACGCTCGATGGCCTTGCGATTTCGGGACTCGATCAGGTACCAGGCAACGCCAAGGCTCGCGATCAGGACCCCTTGTGCCGCGGTTGTCGATAGCCACTGACTACCGAGCAGTGAAACTCCGCCAGCCATCAATAATGGCCACCCCTGTCGCAGTGGCCGGAAAATCCGCGCGCTGCGCGCAACGATCGGCTTGCCGGCCCGCATCCTGGAATAGAGCGCTGATGCCCGGCGCACCTGGTCGCGGCTGGGCACCGAGCGGACCGACTCGTAGCCACTCATGCGTCCGTTTTCATAGATGGGCGTGACGTAGGCACTGACCCAATAGAAATCACCATTCTTCGAGCGGTTTTTCACAATACCCATCCAGGGTTTGCCTTGCTTGATGGTGTGCCACATATGCTCGAATACCCCGGGTGGCATATCGGGGTGTCGAACCAGGTTATGGGTCTGACCCACCAGTTCGTCGTAGGTGAAACCGCTGATGGCAACAAAGGCGTCGTTGCAGTATGTGATTCGGCTATCCAGATCGGTGGTGGAGATCAATCGCTGTTCGGTGGGGAAAACTCTTTCATGCTCGGTTACGGGTAAATTCACACGCATACAATGCGACCCCTCGGATTATTATTATGTTGAGCATATAAATCAGAAATGCGCCCAGGCATTGCGCCAGCCGGGCAAGGCGTCAGATCGGGGGATTCAACGCGCGGGCCCGAAGAGGAATTTATGGACGGGGGAGGCTATCGACCATTCATTCGACGACAATTTCTTTTCATTTCATGACAAATCGGCGATATCAATGTGAAATCATGCGCCCTCTATACAGGGCAGGTGCCTGGCATTGCGGGCAAGCCATGGAGAAAGGCGGCAATCTGCTGGCTATTGCACAGATGCACCACGGGAATCCGCGGGCCTGTGGTCAGGCGCACCGCCTCGATACCGGGGCGATAACCCTGATCGAAATTCCACACAAAGTTCAGAAAGGTCAGGAACGCCCGGTCGAGCTTCTCTGGGCAACCGGCTGCAAGGTCAGGGCGAGGGCGCTTGCTGACGCTGCGCATGATCACTCGGGCGAAGCAGGTCAGGCGCGGCGTATCGAGCCAGATGATCAGGTCGGCCCGGGGCAGGCGAAGGTCAAAGGTGCGCCGGGCATAGTTGCCTTCACAAATCCAGGTATCCGCTTTGATCGCGGCGCTGACCCGCGCGCGGAATTGCTCCGCGTCGGGTTCTATCCAGCCGGGCTCCCAGAACAAGGTATCGAGGTGCACCACGGGCAGGCCCAGACGCTTGCCAAGGGCGCGGGCGAGGGTGGATTTGCCGCTACCGGCATTGCCTAGAATTACAATCCGTTGCATGAGTGACGTCCTGTCGCGAAAAAAGCCGGCAATTGTGCAGGGTTTTGACGGCCAGTCAACGGCCGCTGAGGGAGACCTCGATCACCTGACGCCTGGCCGGCTCGTTTCGTGTTTTCAGGCGGATGCGCCCACGCCCTCGGCTTTCTCCTGCACCGCAACGTCGTGCAGGGAAATCCTTGAAGTCTCCGGTAATGCCAGCCCGCCCGCCAATGCGAGCAATGCAATCGCAATCAGGTAGAACGCCGGTGACAGGTTGCTGCCGGTGGTGCTGATCAGCCACGTTGCCACCAGCGGTGCGGTGCCGCCGAAAAGGGTGTACGCCATGTTGTAGGTGATCGCCGAGGCGGTGTACCGAGTGCGGGTAGGGAAGGTTTCCGAGAGCAAGGCCGCGGTTACCACGCCACACAACACCGCGCCAATCGCCAGGAGCATGACGCCGACGATGGACGCGGCGAACGAACCGGAACTGGCCATCAGGAACGATGGATACACGACCACGATCAACAGCGCGCATGCGGTCATCACCGTGACTCGACGCCCGACCCGGTCCGAATACAGCCCGGCCAGCGGGCAGATCGCCGCAGCGAACAGCAATGCAATCAGTGACACCAGCAAGGCTGTTGCGCGACTCAGGCCACCGGCCACTTGCAGGTAGGTCGCGAAGTAGGTGGTGAACATATAAAACGAAAGTGCCGTGAGTGACACAAAAGCGCCCAGGCAACAGATCGCCGCACCATGGTTGCGCAAGGTTTCCTTGAGTGGAGAATGTGCGACAGCATGTTCCTGAGTCACCGCCTGGAATGCCGGTGTCTCATCGAGCTTCCAGCGCAGGTAAAGCCCCACCAGGCCCAGGGGTGCGGCAATCAGGAACGGCAGGCGCCAACCCCAGCTTCCCATTGCTTCGGCCGACAATGATGCCTCGAGCGCGTAGGCCACCACGGCGGCCGCGGCGAAGGCGGAAAATGTCGACACCGGAATGAAGCTGCCGTACCAGGCGCGCTTGTCACTCGGCGCATGTTCCATCAGGTAGGCACAGGCACCTGCGTATTCTCCGCCGGCGGAAAAGCCTTGGGCGCAACGGATCAGGGACAGAAGAATCGGCGCCATGACCCCGATTGCCGCATAAGTGGGCAGCAGACCGATCAAGGTCGTTGCTCCTGCCATCAGCAGGATGGTCATCGCGAGGGTGCGCTTGCGGCCGATCCTGTCGCCCAGCATGCCGAAGAAAATCCCTCCAAGGGGCCGAAACGCAAAGGCCACGGCGAATACCGCAAAGGTCTTGAGCAGCGCGGCACTGGCATCGCCGCTGGGGAAGAATTGCTGGGCGATGGTCGTGGCCAAAAAGCCATACACCGCAAAGTCGAACCACTCGACGAAATTGCCGATGCCGGCAGCCACAATCACTCTTCTCAGTGTTTGTGGGCTGACTTGTTCCGTAGTTGCGTTCGTCATGCTTGACCTCGACAGTTCGTCAGTAAGCTATCGATTATCGTGGCAGGCACTGAGGTGGTTCACTTCAAAAGTGTCACCCACATAGTCAGTACCGACTTCAGGCCATTGCATCAGGCATGATTCGCGCCAGATTGGCCGAGGGAGAGAAAAGGGCGACTTTTTTGCAAATTTGAACAGCGTTGAGGGTATTGTCGGTCGCCGGGATTAGATCAATCAGAAGGGATGAAGATGACATTGACTGTCGAAAGCCTGGTCAGGATCGCAATGACCAATCCGGTAAACGCAGAGATTTCCGCTCGTTTGCCGGAGCTCGGTTTGAACCAGTGCATGCTAACGGCCGGCTGCCTGTTCCAGGCCGTCTGGAATCAACAGGCACAGCGACCGCCAGAGTGGGGCGTGAAGGATTACGACGTCTTTTACTTCGATGATGACCTGTCATGGGAAGCTGAGAATGAGGTCATCGAATCAGGTCAGCGTCTGTTCCAGGACCTCGACGTGAACATTGAGATCAAGAATCAGGCCCGTGTCCACCTGTGGTACCGCCAGCGCTTTGGCGGGGATTATCCAAGGCTTCAGTCGGCTAAAGACGGGATAGATCGCTACCTGATTGCCGGCACCTGCATTGGTCTGGATATCGAAACGGGTGAGGTCTATGCGCCCAACGGCCTGGCCGACACCGAGCACGGGCTACTTCGAATCAACCCGAAGAATCTCAAGCCAGAGCTGTTCGATCAGAAGGCGAGAAGTTATCAGGCTCGCTGGCCCTGGCTCAGGATCGTGGAACAGCAACGTTGAATCGAGGGGAGCCGATTGCTGCCGGTCGCATCGGGCTGCAAACGCCCCCTTAACGGACATTCGATACCGAGTGCGTCATCTAGCACACGCCGCTGCTGCTTTTTCGCAGCGAGAAATGACTCGGTGCTACCCCATACCAGCGCTTGAATGCCTGGGAAAAGCTCGACAGGTCACTGAACCCCAGTCTATCGGCAATCTCGGTGAGACTCAGGCGTTCGTCGTTGAGCATTTCGATGGCACTGCGGCTTCGGGCCTCGGCCAGCAAGGCACGGAAGGTGGTGCCTTCGTCGTGCAGGCGGCGCTTGAGGGTGCGAGTGCTGACGTGGATCAGGCGGGCCATGGCGCAAAGGTCCGGTGGCGTCGCGTCGGTATTGGTCAGGTAGTGCTGGACCAGCGCCGTCATGCCGGAACGGGCGATTCGCCGTTGCATCAACTGTGTGCACATCTGCTCGCACATGCTCACTGTGACGGCGTTGGCTTGCGGCAAGGGGCGCACAAGGAATGAACGATCAAAGGCCAGGCTGTTGCTGCTGGCTGCGTAGACAGGCGCCAGCCCCAATAAACGGTCGTTATCGCACTCGTGAGCAGGATCGGCACGCAACGTGAAGCGCGACAGCGAAAAGTCATCGCCCCCCAGTTCCTTGAGCAACAGCGCCCCCGCTGCCATGTCCCGGGTCAATAGAAAATCCCGCAGGTCGGGTGCCAGCCCGGGCGTGGCGAAAGTCAGCACACCTTCACTGCCTTGCTCTTCATAGGTCACCACGGTGAATGCGTAGGTCAGCGGCAAAAAGCTCAGTGCCAGGGCTAGTGCATCCCCGGTGGTCGCGCTGCTGATCAGGCCGTAACCAAACAGGCCATAGGTCGAGAAGTGATAGCGCGCACCGATTTCGAAGCCAAGCCCCGGAGGATGACCGAGCAACTGCAACAGATTGCCGGTCACCCGCAGTTCCTGATCGGCAGTCAGCTCCAGATTCGGGTCGGCCAGTTGCGCTGCCGTCAGCCCCGAGCCGGCCAGTATCGCGCCGGCAGCCAAGCCTTTTTCGACGCCGAACTCCACCAGCAGCAAGGCGCTGGCCGGGCCACGCAGAAAATCCCGAAAGCTCATGCCCATGTCCCTGTGGCGAAAAGGTTGGCCCGAATAATAAAGCAATTGTCCCATTCCAGCATTCGGTTCTTTATCAATGGCGGTCACCATCCTTTGCGCACGGTTCGTCGTTTAACCATCAATAAAAGGCCGTTGCGGCACCTGGCGAAAACCAGGAGGCGCAGTTGTGTGTTTTCGGGTAACCCCGCAAATCTCGCACTGCCTTGCACAAGGGAGAACAACAATGAAAAAGACCTTCGATTACATCGTAGTGGGCGGCGGTTCCGGTGGTTGTGTGGTTGCCGGTCGGCTGAGCGAAGATCCGGACGTCAGTGTTTGTTTGCTGGAGGCCGGTGGTGGCGGGCAGTCCAGCCTGGTCAATATCCCCGCAGCGATGGTGGCAATGGTCCCGACTTCGGTGAATAACTGGGCCTTCGACACCGTCCCGCAAATGGGGCTGGAAGGGCGCAAGGGCTACCAGCCACGGGGTAAGGCACTGGGTGGTTCCTCTGCGATCAACGCCATGATCTACGTGCGGGGTCATCAATGGGACTACGACCATTGGGCCGCCCTGGGCAATACCGGTTGGGGGTTCAAGGATGTCTTGCCGTACTTCCGACGCAGCGAGCACAACGAGCGCATCGGCAACGACTTGCACGGGCGGGGTGGGCCGTTGTGGGTCGGCGATTTGCGTTCGGACAATCCATTCCAGCAACGTTTTCTGGAGGCGGCCCGCGAGACCGGTTTACCGCTCAACGACGACTTCAACGGTGAGGAACAGGAAGGCGTTGGCATCTATCAAGTCACGCAAAAACACGGTGAACGCTGCAGCGCGGCGCGGGCGTATCTGTTGCCGTATGTGGACGTGCGCAACAACCTGACCGTCGAAACCCGGGCCCAGGTGCAACGCATCCTGTTCGAAGGCACTCGCGCCGTGGCTGTCGAGGTGCTGCAAAACGGTCAGGCTCTCATCCTGCGTGCCAAGCGGGAAGTCATCCTCGCCGCCGGGGCCTTCCAGACCCCGCAACTGTTGATGTTGTCGGGCGTGGGGCCCAAAGAGGAACTGCAACGCCATGGCATCCCGCTCTTGCAGGATCTGCCTGGTGTTGGGCAGAACCTGCAAGACCATCCGGATTTCGTTTTCGTCTACAAGACCTCAAGCCTGGATGCCATGGGCGTTTCAGTTGCAGGCAGCACCAGAATGCTCAAGGAAGCCGGCCGTTTTCGCCGGGAACGTCGAGGCATGCTGACCTCGAATTTTGCCGAGGGCGGAGCGTTTCTCAAAACGCGCGAAGGGCTGGATAAGCCGGATATTCAATTGCATTTTGTCGTGGCTCCGGTGGAGGACCATGCGCGCAAGTTGCGTCTGGGTCATGGGTTGTCGTGCCACGTTTGCCTGTTGCGTCCGCGCAGCCGCGGAACCGTATCTCTGGCCAGCAAAGACCCGCAAGCGGCACCGCTGATTGATCCGGCGTTTCTTCAGGACCCGCAGGACCTTGAAGATATGGTCGCGGCATTCAAACTGACACGCCGTTTGATGCAGGCACCGGCGCTGGCCAACTGGATCACCCGCGACCTGTACACCGACGGGGTCGAGACCGACGAGCAGATCCGCACCGTACTGCGCCGTCGTACCGACAGTGTTTATCACCCGGTGGGCACTTGCCGCATGGGCGATGACCCACTGGCCGTGGTCGACGCGCAACTTCGTGTACACGGTCTGCAAGGGCTGCGAATCGTTGACGCATCGGTGATGCCTACCCTGATCGGCGGCAACACCAACGCACCGACCATCATGATCGCCGAGAAAGCCGTTGACCTTATCCGCGGTATTGGGCGGGTGTGTTCGTCCGCCCGGACTGAAACGACAGCCACCACTGAAAACAACAATGAGGCATCTTATGTCGTTGCATGAAGTTGGAACCGGCAGTCAGTCGGCAACAGCCTTGAGCGCCATCATCATTGGCAGCGGTTTTGCCGGTATCGGCATGGCCGTTGCCTTGCAAAAGGCCGGTGTGAAGGACTTTGTGATCCTGGAGAAGAAACAGGACGTCGGCGGTGTCTGGCGGGACAACAGTTACCCCGGCGCCGCGTGCGACGTACCTTCGCACCTGTATTCATTTTCGTTCGAGCCGAACCCGGACTGGAGCAGGGTGTTCGCGCCCCAGGCCGAGATTCATGCCTATCTGCGGCATTGCGCTGACAAGTACGGTCTGGACAAGCACATTCGTTTCGGCGGCGAAGTGGTGTCCGCCGAGTTTGATGAACGCACGTCGCTGTGGCACGTGACCCAGCAGGATGGCAGCGTCCTGAGTGCATCGCTGTTGATCAGTGGCACCGGTCAGTTGAGTCGCCCGGCGTTCCCGAAGCTGGCCGGTATGGAAACCTTCAAGGGGCACGTGTTCCACTCGGCGACCTGGGACCACAGCTATTCGCTGGCAGGCAAACGCGTGGCGGTGGTCGGCACCGGTGCTTCGGCCATTCAGTTCGTACCGGCGATTGCCGGGACTGTCGGGCACATGAAGGTGTTCCAGCGCTCGCCGGCGTACCTGATGCCTCGACCGGATCGGGCTTATTCCAAGCGGGTAAAATCATTGCTGCGCAACGTGCCCTGGATGATGACCGCTTACCGTGCCTCGATATACATGCGCTACGAGTCCCGGGCGCTGGCGTTCACCCGATTCAAGGGCTTGATGAAGTGGGCAGTGGGAATTCCGTTCCGTCGACTGTTGTCCGAGCAAGTGCCGGACCCGGTACTGCGCAACAAACTGACCCCGGATTATCCATACGGCTGCAAGCGTATCCTGCTGTCGAGCGAATACCTCCAGACCATGAGCCGGTCCAACGTGGAGTTGGTGACCGACGGCATTGAGCGAGTCACTGAAAGCGGCATTGAAACCGTTGACGGCCAGCGGCATGAAGTCGATGCGATCATCTACGGCACCGGGTTCGCGGCTACCGAGTTTCTGTCGCCGATGCGTATCGTCGGGCGAAATGGCGTGGACCTTAACCATGCCTGGCGCGATGGCACCCGCGCGTATCTGGGGCTGACGGTTGCGCAATTCCCCAATTTCTTCATGTTGTATGGGCCGAACACCAACCTGGGCCACAACTCGATTGTCTACATGCTGGAAAGTCAGATCGCCCACGTCATGCGCTGTTGGCGCACGATGAAGGGTAACGGCGCCAACACTGTGGAAGTCGACCCCAGCGTGTATGACCGCTTTCATGGGCAGGTCCAGCAACGCCTGGTCAACACGGTGTGGAACGGCTGCAAGAGCTGGTATGTGGATGACGCTGGCAACAACAGCACCAACTGGCCGGGGTTCACCTTGAGCTATCGCTGGCTGACGCGGTTTTCCGGGTTGCATGCATACCGCTTCACACGCGAGTTTGAAGGCGGCGCGACCGTAGGCGAATCCCGCGACTGGCCAGAAACATTGAGCGCCGGATTCCTGAGGGTTTTTCTTCGCACCACGTTTCGCTCGCTGATCGGGCCGGGGTTGGCTGCGCCAGCGCAGAGAAAGGTCGTGAGCCTATTGTCCAGGTTGATGCCAGGCACTGGCGGCGTGATTCGTTATCGTCAGCAGGCCAACGGCGTTCCCGTGCAAGTGGTCGCACCGCAGCAGGGTGAAAACGGCGGGGTCATTCTGTACCTGCATGGCGGGGCGTTCTGCCTAGGCTCGCCGGATACACATTGGAGCATCACCGGCCGCTTGGCCAAGGCTTCGGGGATGTCGGTGTGGGTAGCTGATTATCGCCTGGCGCCAGAACATCCTTGCCCGGCGGCATTGGACGATGCGCTGGCCTGCTATCAGACGCTACGGGCTCAGGGATATGCCGCTGACCGAATCTTCCTGGCCGGCGATTCGGCGGGTGCCGCGCTGGTATTGGCTCTGGCGCTCAAGCTGCGTGATCTTCACCCGCATTTTGCCGCCGGCATGCTTCTGATGTCGCCAGTGACTGACGACAGCCTGAGCGGTGCTTCCATGACCTCGCGGGTAGAACAGGATCCGATGATCCGTCGCGGCTGGCTGGAGCAAGGGCTGGGCTGGTATGCCGGTACGCAGGTGATGGGCTATCCGCTTGAGGTGGACCTGCAAGGGCTGCCGCCGATGTTGATCCAGGTCGGTGACCATGAGCTGTTATTGTCTGACGCCACCCGATTGGCCGAGCATGCGCTTGACTGCGGGGTGAATTGCCGCCTGGAGGTGTATGCCGCACGCTGGCACGTGTTCCAGTTGCAAGCCTTCTACCTGCGTTCGGCGGCCAAGGCGTTGAAGACCCTCGGCGCATTTGCCCGGGAGCAACTGGCACGCACGAAGCCTGAAATGACGTAAAACCAAAAACACAAAAGCCCGCCATCCTCTTGAGGGTGGCGGGCTTTTCGGCGTTTTAATGGGCGTTCTTACTCGCCGGTCTGTAACGGCACAATTGGGCCAATGCCTTAAGCTGATATCATTCAAGACCTGACATACCGAGTAGAAAAAATGAACCGTCAAAAGAAACTAAAGCAGCTGTTCAAGGCTAAGACCAAAAAGGCCAGTGCCAAACTGGCACCGAAGAGCAAGCCTAAATACATTTGTAAAGCGGACCGATTGAAGCTGGCGGCAGAAACCGTTGGCGAGTCAACGATCGCCTCTGAGAGCTGATTCAGGTCGGACCGCGTAGACGTGGTCGACTCCTTCCTTCGCGGCTTTGAATGACCAGATCCCCCTCGCTACATTTGACCGGCCGATTTCTGCGCCCCTGGTTCCGTTGAACCTGGGGGCTTTGTTATTCATCGGTCATGCATGATCGGGAGTTGCTTCGCCGCGGACCTAACGGATACCGGCACCCGCCATGGATTCTGGCACCCACTGCGCCGTCGATAGCGGCTCGATGTAGCGGATGCCGCCATGGGGGCCCACCACGCCATTGATGTTGTAGGTGCCTTTGGACAGGTCGTAAGTCATGAAAGGGGTGGCGTCCGGGACCTGCTGGTCGTAGCTCTGGCTGAAGAACGCGAAGGAGCCGCGGTATAGCTGGCCACTGGTGTCGTACTGATCGGAGGCCACCGCGGCCCAGGTGTCTTCATCCAGGTAGAAGCGGCGCTTCTGGTAGATGTGCTTCGCCCCCGGCTTGAGGTTGCCCTCCACGACGTAGACCCGGTGCTTTTCCCAACGTACGAAGTCCGGGGAAATGAAGTCAGGCGTGGTCAGCGACTTGGCAGCGCGAGCGTAGGTGAGTTTGTAAGTGTTGTAGGGCACGATCATTTCCTGCTTGCCCACCAGCGTCCAGTCGTACAACTCAAGTGCACGGGCAGTACCGGGGTTGGGGGTGTCGTAGGCCAGGATCGAGATCTGTTTGACGCGGCGCTGGGCAGGCATGTACTGCCAGGCGCGGCCAGGGAACTCCGCCGGGTTGGTCGCGTTCTTGAGCATGATCGATTCGCCGGCTCGGCGCGCAGGTCCGGTATAGGACAGCTTCAACTGATAGTAGATGTCGGAGCTGTTGAACGGTTTCGACAGGTTCTCGTAGATCGGGAAGGAGACGAATGCCTCGCCGGTGACCGCCAGGCTCGGTACACCCGCCGTGTCGACGCTCCAGGAGTCGTACTTGGAGTGGATGTTGACGCCCTGGTAGCGCAGCAGGAAATTCCACATCGCTTCGGCGCCGGATTGCGGAATCGGGAAAGGCACCCCGGGCATCACATTGTCGATGGCGATCCCGCCGTTGAGGGACCTGGCGTTGGTGGCATTTCTAAGGCTGTTGTCCAGTACCGCCTGTGGGAGCGATGCCGTACGGTGGGTCGGATAGACGTCGACGCGAAAGGCGGGGTAGCGCTTGGCCAACGCTACAGTGGTGGCGGTCAGCATGCCTTTGTAAGCTTCGACGTTCTTGCCGTTGATCACCAGCAACGGTCTTTCGCCCGCGAAGGGGTCCGGGCGCATGCTGTCGCCGGTCTTGAAACCGGGCGGCGCAGTGGTCAGGCCACCGTTGTAGGGCGGAATGGAACCGTCGGCATTACCGGCCTTTTCGGCTCCCACCCACGTCAGGCTGGTGCCCAGCCGGGCGGCTTCCTGGCTCGATACATAGGCGCGGGCATCGATCGCCAGCGCCATGAGGGGTACGGCAGCCAGAAGACTTTTCACGAATGTCATATTGTTATTCTCCTGCCTGGCGTACCAGGCAACTCGTGACTCAGGCGCAGCAGTCGCTTACGTCGACTCATCACCAGAGACTTTTTCAGTACTGCCATTAGATAGCCGCCTTATCAGGGGCGCTTTTCATTCGACGACAGCCCCTTGGCTATTGATGACAGGCCCGGGCTGTCTCGTCGGGCATTCGATGGGAGAGTGACTGTCACTTGTTTGTATTTTTCAGCGGAATCATTGGGTTACCGAATGGTCATAGCTATGTCTGAACACTGCCCGGACGAAGGTTTCGAGCAGCCATGACCCTTCCATACTTCCGACGTTTAGGACGTTCATATGAATCGCGCAGTAATCTTGATCGTGGCCATTTCCAGCGCCGTCTTGTTGGGAGGGTGCGGCCCGCACTGGGATGACGGAGAGCGGTACGGGCGATATCACGATCATGACCATCGACGTGGTTACGACCAGAGAGGGGACGATGATCGAGGTTATGACCGTGACTATGATCGCAGGGACTATGATCGCGATCACCGTCGCTACCGTGATCGCGATGACAACGACGACTGATAGGTTCAACGTCATTGAAATGCAGGGGGGCTAGTGGGGAGCTGCGTAAAATAGGGGCAGGAAAAGCCCAAGGTTATCATTTTGCCAAGCCGACGTGGCAACAGGGGGCCAGTAACAGGACAGTCCCCCTTTTCCAGTACCAACCCACTAACCGGCAAATACGGATGAAGCATTTTTCAAGGGAGATACTCATGGCATCAGGGCAATGTCTTTGCGGGGCGGTACGTTTTTCCCTGGCGGTTGAACCCCGATTTTTCTATCGCTGCCATTGCACCCTGTGCCGCAAGCAAACCGGGGTTGGCCATAATCTTGCCACGCTGGTCAACGCTCGCGACTTTCGGTGGGAGCAAGGGCAAGGGACGATCACGGGGTGGCGCAAACCCAGCGGCTACAGAAATGACTTTTGCTCACGATGTGGCTCGACCGTGCCTAATGTTCTTCGCGAAACGCCTTACTACTGGATTCCGCTTGGACTTCTCGATGGCGAGTTGAGCATGGAGTGTGTTGGAGATTTCTGCACCGATGATGCTATGTCGTGGGATGAACAACGCTCGGCAAAAAGTCATTGCGCAGCCCCGGATTCACTGGGGTTTCTTCTGCATGAGTTGCAGGTCGATGCTTGACTCAGGCGCGAGGTCGGCTTTGGGACCCGTTGACAGTTGGAAGGTGAACAACCACAGCACCAGGGCCGTCACACTGATCGTTGCGCCCAGCAAGCTGACGGCAATCCACCCCCATAGCGCATAAACCTGCGTCGCGGCGGCGGCACCCAGCGCGCTGCCCACCGAGTAAAAGCACATGTAGGCGCCGACCATGCGGCTATGGGCGTCGGGCCGTGCCGCGAAAATCAGGCTCTGGTTGGTGACGTGTACGGCCTGCACAGCGAAGTCGAGCAAGACCACTCCACAAACCAACGCGATCAGTGACGACTGTGCAAAGGCGATGGGCAGCCAGGACAGCGTCAGGATCGCCAGAGAAACGCCGGTGACGCGTTGCCCCAAACCCTGGTCGGCCCAGCGCCCGGATCTTCTGGCCGCAAGGGCGCCGGCGACGCCCGCCAGGCCAAACAGGCCGATGACCGTGTGCGAAAGCGACAGTGGTGGGGCGCTCAACGGCAGCACCATGGATGTCCAAAGCACGGAAAAAGCGGCGAAGATCAACAAGGCCAGCAGGCCCCTGATGCGCAACACCGGTTCGGTCATGAACAGCGTGAAGAGCGAGCGGATGAGTGTCGGATAGGTGTATCGACTGCGTGGCGTCACTGCCGCAGGCAACACTTTCCAGAACACCGCTGCGAGGGTCAGCATCAATCCCGAGGAAACGAAATACACGGCGCGCCAGCCCGCCAGATCGGCGATCAGCCCGGAGGTGAAGCGCGCCAGAAGAATGCCCAGGACAATGCCACTGGTGACGGTTCCCACGGCCTGGCCACGTTGTGACGGCGTTGCCAGCGCGGCGGTGCAGGCCACCAGCACTTGAACCATCACGGCCAGCAAACCCACGGCGATCATGGCCCCCAACAGGGTCAGCCATTGCTGTGCGGCGCCGACTCCCGCCAGCGCAATCGCAGACAGCAGCATTTGCGTCAAAATCTGCCCTTTTCGGTTTAACAAGTCGCCCAGAGGGACGATGAACAGCAACCCCAGCGCGTAACCGACTTGAGTCGCCGTCACCACAAACCCGACCATTGATGGGGCAACATCAAGGCTGCGGGCCATTGAGTCGAGTAAGGGTTGTGCGAAGTAGACGTTGGCGACGGCAAGCGCGCAGGTGACAGAAAATAGAAACGTGAGTTGCGCAGACAGCCCCGAAGCCTGCGCGAGGAAAGGATGGGTGGCTGAATCGGTATCTGCTTTCACGTGAGCCTCCGTGGCGCTAAACTGGTTTCAATTAGCAACTGGATTCATTGTTGTCGAATCAGGTTTCATATTGCAACCACATTACTCAAGACCAGACGACGGACTTGGCAGTCGTTATCCAAAAGGTAAACACGATGGTCGTAGACCCTTCATCGCAAAGCAGCGAATGCCCGGTAGCACGAACACTGGAAGCCATCGGGGATCGTTGGTCGCTCATGATCATTCGCGACGCGTTTGACGACATTCGCCGATTCAGCGAATTTCAAAAAAGCCTGGGGGTGGCCAGGAACATTCTGGCATCGCGCCTGAAGACGTTGGTTGAGGTCGGTGTATTCGACGTTCAACCGGCGTCGGATGGAAGTGCCTACAAGGAATACGTCCTGACGGAGAAAGGGCGTGAGATCTTTCCTGTGGTGGTGAGTATGAGGCAGTGGGGCGAACGTTTTCTGTTCACGGGGGACGAGACGCGTTCAGTGCTGTTGGACAATGAGTACGGCCAGTCCCTGATGCCAATTGAAGTTCGCTCCTCGAGCGGCCAAAAACTTGGACCGTCCGACTGCCACAGAGTGAGGGTGGTTGCCGGCGAGTCGTGAATCGAACGGTTGAAGGCGATTCAGTCGAGCAGCGACACCAGCCGCGGTTCGATTGACTGGTCAACCACCTCAAGCAACGCCAGGGTGACAGGCAACTTGAAGCGTCGGCGCCCGGCACTGCCTGGATTCAGGAACAGCCGTTCACCGCGCCAGTCGATGCACGGTTTGTGCGAATGACCGGTGATCACCAGCTTGATGCGGCTATCAAGATCGGCCGCCACGTCGGCGATGTCATGCACCAGCAGCACCGTCCAGCCGTTGAACTCCAGGTGCAGACAATCGGGCAACCCCCGCGCCCAGGATGCGTCCAGGTCATTGTTGCCCCGCACCGCATCCACCGGCGCGATCGCGGCCAATTGGTCGAGGATCGCCTCGCTACCGATGTCACCCGCGTGAAGGATGCGATCACAGCCTTGCAGGGCGGCAATGGCTTCGGGGCGGAGCAAACCGTGGGTGTCGGAGATGACGCCGATTTTCATCGCGGGCGGCTCGAGATGCATTCTGCTTCCAGGCTCAAGCGGATGTCTCCTGTGCTGAGCATTGTTGAGCGAAGCAGTCAATTCAACCACATCGAAGCCGGGCCCGGGCGGTAAATGACATCGAAGGCGTAAACTCCGCTTTGGCGGCTGCTCATTGAAACCAGAGCGAGCACAGCCGCCACTTGCGATCAACTAACGTTCTTGTGGCTGGTCAGCAGCTCGCCTTACCTGGTTCAACAGGTGATCGACATCCTCGGCGGTGGTGGCGAACGAGGTGACAAAGCGAACGACATTCGGTCCCCAGCGATCATGGTAGAACCCGAAGCCGGCCTTCAGCAGCGCATCGATCATTGCCGAGTCCAGCCGGCAGAACAGGATGTTCGCCTCGGTGCCGCCGAGCACCTCGACGCCACCCAGGCCCTCAAGCCCTTGCGCCAGGCGCTGGGCGGCAGCGTTGGCCTTGCGTGCATTGCGCAGCCAGAGATCGTCGGTCAGGTACGCATCGATCTGCGCCGACAGAAAACGCATCTTGGAAGAGAGATGGCCTGCACGTTTGCGGCGGTAACTCATCTCGGTGGCAAGGGAGGTGTTGAACAGGACGATCGCTTCCGCCGCCAGCACGCCGTTCTTGGTGGCACCGAACGACAGGGCATCCACGCCGGCCTTCCACGTCATCTCGGCCGGGGAGCAGCCAAGCGACACCAGGGCGTTGGCAAAACGCGATCCATCCATATGCAATCCCAGGGAAGAGGACTTGCAGATGTCACCAATGGCTGCGATTTCATCCAGGGTGTAGATGCTGCCGACTTCGGTGGCCTGAGTGATGCTGACGCAGGCGGGCTGGGTCGTGTGTACGTCGCCGACTTTTTCGCGAGTCCGCTCGCGCAATCGGACGATATCCAGCTTGGCCGCCGGGCCGTCGACGGTCATCAGCTTCGCGCCGTTGGAAAAGAACTCGGGCGCGCCGCATTCATCGTTGTTGATATGGCTGGCCGGGTGGCAGTAGATGTTGCCCCAGGGTGGTGTCATCGCGCTCAGGCACAGGGCGTTGGCGGCGGTGCCGGTGGGCACGAGAAAGACCTCCACGTCGCGCTCGAAGATTTCGCAGAACTTGCGCTTGACCTGTGCCGTCAACTCGTCGGTGCCATAGGGACCCGCCTGGCCCGGACTGTGTTTGACGAGGGCTTGTGCCACCTCCGGCGATGCACCGGCGATGTTGTCACTTGAAAAACCCAGCGCGGGCGGTCTGCTTGTTTCACCGTTCATCATCCAGTTCTCGGCTGCGCAGGCGAAGGTGTTTCGCCCGGATTGGCGCATCCTATGGAGGGGGACGGTTGTTGCGCTTGTAAAAAATTGACGCTCGCCTGATGGTCGACGGCCTAAGTCCTGTAGCGTGATGGCGCGACGCCGAATGCCTGTCGAAAGGCGCGGTTGAAATGGCTTTGATCGTAGAAGCCGACGGCGTGGGCGACATCGATGATCGGTTGCGCGCTGCCAGACAGCAGGCCACACGCCCGTTCGAGACGCAGGCGAAGCAGCCACGCGTGGGGCGTCATGCCGATGGTCCGCTTGAACTGCTTGAGAAACGGGAAGCGCCCCAGCCCACATAGTCCGGCGAGATCATCGAGGGTGATTCGCTCATCGATGTGGCTGAAACAATAGTCCCTGACGCGAGACCATTGCAGGGGTGATAGCGAGCCGGTAATCGTTTCGGGCTTGATTGCCCGTGACTGGCTCAACAGCTGTTCAAGGAGGGTGAACCATTGCGTCTGCACCGCGAGGCTGCCGGGGCCAACGGCCTGCTGCATCGCTTCGTGCAAACCGCGCAGGTTGCCGGCAAGCCCCGTGTCTTCGAGCAACACACCGGCCAATTCAAGCTCTTTCGGTTGACCGCTGATCTCCTCGGCCAGGCTCGCGACCAGCGCCTGGGATAGACGGAATGTCTTGAGCGTATAAGCGCCGCCGTCTTCGGATACACCGTCGTGGATTTCACCCGGCGGCATCAGGGCAACACTTCCCGGCCCCAAAAGAAACGACTCGCCTTTCGCTCGATGACGCTGGATGCCTTCGGTGACAAAACCAATGTGGAAATCGAGGTGGTAATGGCGATCGAAGCCGACATCCGCAAAACGTGCGGACCCCAGCACCAGGCCTGGTACTTCGGACACGTGATGGTACTTGGCTTGCTCAGTCATGAAACCCGTTCAACAATCGGCGAGGAGGGCGAGAGGCTCGAAGTTTAAGTGCGCAAGAGGTATAGATCCATGGGTTGCCAGCAATTGGCCTGAGGTCGTGCATGAGTCATTGAGTGTCAACCGAACTCGCTCGCCATGAGAATGTTGCGCAGCAAGTGATGACGGCTCATTTGTCCGCTGCGCAACGTCCGGTAGCCATCCTAGCTTTGTGGTACCACCCGAGCTTCGTTTCCGGCACCCTCGACGTACACGTTCATGCCTTTTCTCAGCGTCGGGTTGATCGGCTGCGTTACCGAAACCAGTACGCCGCTCTGGGTGCGAACGATGATCTGCTGTGCGTCCACGGGCTGATCATATTTTTTCTTTTCGACGTAGTTGCCGCCTGCCGCCCCCGCGAGGGCTCCGGCGACCATCGCCACATCCCGGCCGGTACCCTGGCCGATCAGGCTACCCAGGCCCAGACCGCCAATACCGCCCAAGATGGCACCGACGCCGCTATCGTGATTGGTCTGCATCTGGGTCTGTGTGATCTGCTCGATTTTCCCCGAGCGAATCTCCATCTCGCCAGCGCCTCCGCTCCCGGCTCCCACCGCGGCACAGCCGCCAAGCAAAAGACCAAAAAGCGAAATCGTCAGCCAGGAAGCGATTGTTTTCATCGTTGAACTCCATTTTCAGAGGAAGTGGATCATGCAAACGCATCCAATGACGTTAGACGAAAAAGTCCGGTTCATGCGCTTGTCTGGCTGTGCAATGCGTTTGAGGTCGAGAAAGCGCGCCATCGCCAGCGCACGACCAGGATGGCCACTGATCCGCCCATGCTCACGCAAAAGGCGGCAGGAGTTCTGGTTGACTCCAGTCGCTCAGGACTCTTGCGCCAAACCTGCTACGGCCTGCAGGAGCCTGGGCATGTTTTCCAGGGCTTTTTTCCTGGCTTCAGTAAATCGGTTCAACACGGCAAGCTTTTCAGGATCCCCCTCCTGCAGGCTTCTCAGCACTGTCGGCAAAAGGTGCAGATGGCACTGCGCAAGCCAGTTGGACAACCCCGCGTGGTTCTTCCATTGCCGCTGATTGCCCAGATAAGCGGCCCACATCCTGACCCAGTCCACCGGTGAGCGTGGCAGCGGGACAAACCCACATAGTTGATTCATCTGCATCTGATCGTCGAGGTGGCTTTCCACGTATGCGATGACTGCGGCGCTGAACAGAATCTGATAACTGCTGACTGTCACCAGGTTGATGCGATTGCCATCAAACGCTTTCACGCTTCCCTCAGGAATAATCGGGACAGCGCTTGCGCTGCAGTCGATATAAAGGGCGTCGGGATCTCCAGCGATGCTGCCCCTTTCGAGGGAGATACGGCTGGCTTCAATCGCGCACACCCGCCCCAGGCGCACTACATTGGTTATGCGCCGTAGCGCACGCAACTCAGCCTGTGAAATGGTCGCAGCACGGAAGGCGGTGGGTTCGACGGCTTGATCGATGCGCAGCAGTTCGCCGGCACTTTCGAGCCTGAGGAACAGGTCCGGGATCGAATCTGCCGCACCTATTGCTTCGAACTGGTTCGCGAGGCTACCGATCGTTCGTACAACATTCTCCTGGCCGGGTTGAAAGTTGGCGCGATCCAACAGCCAGGGGGCGTTTGGAACGATCCATTGAATCCTGCCTGGTGCCACGCCATTCTGCAGCAGCCACAGACACGCATCGATGCCGGTCTTTCCTCCCCCCACCACCACGTAACGCAAGTAAGGCTGTCCGATCTTTGGCAAGTCGTTGAGCGGTACGCACCGTATACCAGGCTCTATCAGGTAATGCGGAGGATGGGTCGAAGGAACGGCTGCCTGTGAAATAGTCGCATCCACCAGCTTCCTTCGGACCTGGACAGCATTACGTTCGCCGGTGAGCAGGGAAGTGATGCAATGACTATCGGTGCGATCACCTTCGTAGTTGTGCATCGGAAAATATCGCACCCGACCTGACGGCAAGAATCGATGATGCATAAGCTGATCGAAGTAACTGACAATCTCGGCGCCTGAGGCCAATTCATACAAGCCACCGCCCCATTCGGATTCGTCCTTCTGGCCGGAGCCCAACTCGCAGGAGTTAACGCCATAGAAGGCAGACGGCTGGTGCAAGCGGACGAACGAGTAGGCATCGTTCCAGTGTCCACCAGGTTGAGCGTGTCGATCCACCATCAGCACACTCGCATCCGACTGATCGAGCAATGTATCGACGAAGGCCATGGCTGTTGCCCCCGCGCCGATGACCAGATAATCCGTTGCCATGGTGGATGTGTTCATAGGTACGCCCTGATGAAAGTTGAAAATACTCCTCCATCGAATCAGGCTAGTTGTTTTCGCTTGTCGCAAAAGAACAGTTGTTCCTTGCCGACATAGCCAACAGATTTAAAGACTCTCTAAATACCATGTCGACTCTGGAAAGCGGCCAGTTGGTCACCGTGCCGGACGATTACATTGACCGCCAGGTCGTCTTCTGGATGCTGTGGCCAGCCAGCCGTTATGCCTCGCCCAAGTTGCGCGTGTTCATTGACTGCATGAGTGCGCACTTGCGCACCTGATCGTTTACGCCTGCAGGTTCAGTATCACCCTCGTCTGACCGGCATCAGGGCGAACCCGCTCCCGCAGGGTGTGGGCTTAACCCAAGGCTGTGAAATCGCTGGCGTGCAGTTCCTGGACGCCCACCAGTTGGATTTCGAACTCGGGGGTGGCGTCGGCGTTGACACTGCCCTGGAGAATGCCATTGGCAAAGCGCAGTTGACCGGTGGCGTTGGCAGGGTCGAAGGCATTGCTGCCGATGAAGGTGAAGGCGTCGACGGTTGCGGTCAGCGGGTTGGCGTCCAGGCCGGTGAAATCCAGAAGATCGCCCTCGGTGCTCTTGAAACCGTTGATCACATCGCGCAAAGCCCCGACGCCCATGTCCGACAGCGCACTGAACGCGAAGGTATCCGCGCCAGTGCCACCGATGAGGTTGTCGGTGCCTGTACCGCCAATCAGCCGGTCATCGCCCGAACCGCCCACCAGCGTATCGTTGCCCGCACCACCGTTCAGAACGTTCGCGGCGCTGTTGCCCGAGAGACTGTCGGCGTAGGCGCTTCCCGTCAGGTTTTCGCAGAATTTCAAGGTATCGAGCCCGGAACCCGTGGTGTTTTGTTGCGCTGACGTCGAGAGGTTTACGGTAACGCCGGACAGGGCGCGCTCAAAAGACACCGTGTCATTGCCATCGCGTCCGTCCAGCACGTTGTTGCCGGCTCCGGCGAACAGCGTGTTGTCCAGCGCGTTGCCCGTGCCATTGGCGGCGCCAGTGCTATCGACATACAGATGTTCAACGTTATTGCTGAGGGTAAAGGCCGCCAGGCTGCTGTGCACACTGTCGACTCCTCCAGGCGCCGCACTGCTGTTGGTCTCGATCACGGTGTCATCGGCGTTGTCGACATAATAGGTGTCGTTGCCATCGCCGCCGCTCATGCTGTCGGCCCCTGCGGCACCGTCGAGCACGTTATTGGCAGCATTGCCGGTGATAAAGTTGTGCCGCTCATTGCCGGTGCCGTTGATGTCCGACACGCCGGTGAGCACCAGATTCTCGAGATTGGCGCCCAGGGTCCAGCTGACGGAAGCCTGCACTGTATCGATCTGCGAGGTCGAGGTGCTGGTTTCCACCACGCGGTCGAACGCGTTGTCGACCACATAGATATCGTTGCCATTGCCACCGGTCATGGTGTCGGCGCCCAGTTTGCCATCCAGCGTGTCGTTGCCCGAGCTGCCCGCCAGGGTATCCGCCTGGTCGGTACCGGAAATCATGTTCCGGGCGTTGTCGAAAATGTCCTGCACGCTGTTGTTGTCGTTGGGGTTGCCCTGGAAGCCAAGGTCATTGGCAATGTAGTCGGCCAAACGCTGGCCGACGATCTCCGCCGACTCCTCGTGCAGGTGCCAGACGTCGTCGGGATACGCCAGCGGATTGACTTCGTGGCGCAAGGGGAGGTCGGTGTAGTCCACCGCCAGCTTGACGTCGGCGCGCTCGGCGGCGATGGCTTCCTGGGCTGCGCGGACATAACCACCCCCCTCGACGATGGAGGCAATTTTCTCCTCCGAATAACCACGGGCACGCGCTGCGTCCTGTTCGTAGTGACCGGTTTCCATCATGTACACGCTGAAGTTGCCGAACTGGGCATGCAGGTAATCAAACACCTTCAGGGTCGCGGCCTTGTACGCCGCTGCTGCCGCTGCTTTGTCCGTGGCTCGGGCGATCTCCTGGGCTGCTTCCTCGCCCTGGCCCCAAATGATGCCCATGGTGACGTTACTGATCGATTGTAGTTCGCTGAGCTGACCCCGCAGCAGCGTCACGGCGCGCAACAACGCGGCCCCGGGCTGGTTGGTGTCGGTCAGCCACCAGCACAACTCGAGTTCCCCGGCGCTCAGCGTCGACAGGCCGGTGACCGTGCTGCCGCCCACCGCGATGTCGATACCGTTGCCATCGGCATCGGTGAACTGGCTACGCACGTCATAGGGGGAGTAGCGGTCCAGGTCGTTGACCAGCATCGAGGTGCCGGACTGACCGTCGTCCTCCGTCATGCGCAGCAGGCGCGCATTGGATTGGCCGAGGGTGGGCAGATAGAGGATGTCCTGCCGGGTGCTCTCGCCGAACACGAAGTCGCTGGCGGTCAGGGTGTTGAGGTAGTTGCCGAAGAGCGCGATTTCAAAACGATTGCCATCGGCATCCGTTTCGGCGGACTTGATGTAGGTCTTGTCGCCGGCCGCGTTGAGGGTGATGTACAACGTGCCATTGCTGCCATCGCCGAGGCCGAGAAAGCCCAGGCCCGAAACATCGATCTTGTCGACGCCGGCGGTGAAGTCATAAATCGTGTCGGTGGCCGTGACACCGCCGGTGTCGTAGTCGCGGTAGCTGTCGAGCACGTTGGTGTAGCGGAAGGTGTCGGCACCGTCGCCGCCGTACAGTGAGTCGCGTCCGGCGCCGCCGTCGACGGTGTCGGCGCCAGTGCCGGCCTTGATCGTGTCGTTGCCACCGAGGCCAAGGATCAGGTCGGCACCCGCCGTGCCGTTGAGGGTTTCGGCATTGTTGGTGCCGGTGACGGTGTTGGCGGGCGCATCGGCCACCGCCAGGGCGAAGCTATCGCTGACCGATGCACCGGCCGGGTCCGTGGCTCTGACCAGCACGTTGTAATTACCGGACGCGGTGCTGGTCGGCATGCCGGTGAAGGTCAGGTTGCTGGCATTGAAGCTCAGCCACGCGGGCAGGGCGCTGCCATCGGCCAGGGTGGCGGTGTAGCTGAGGCTGTCATTGTCCGGATCGATGAAGCTGGTGGCCGGCACCACGTAGCTGAACACGGTGTTTTCGGTGGCGTTCTGATCCGGCAGCGGCGTTGTCAGCACCGGCGCCTGGTTGGTCGGTGACGATGTGGCGAAGACGAAATTGGCGCTGGTCAGTTTGTCGAGGTGGTTGCCGTCCAGTGCCACTTCGAAGCGGTTGCCATTGGCGTCGGCGGTCAGGGACTTGATGTAAGTCTTGGTGCCGGCACTGTTGAGCACCAGGTACACGGTGTTGTTCTTGCCATCCCCCAGGCCGGTGAAACCCATGGCCGAGAGGTCGATCTTGTCGGCGGTGAAATCGAAATCGGTGATCAGGTCACCAAGGTTGGCACCGCCGGTGTTGTAGTTACGGTAACTGTCCAGGCGACTGGAAAACACGAACGTGTCCGACCCGGCACCGCCGGTGAGGGTGTCCATGCCGGCGCCGCCGTCGAGTTTGTCGTCGCCCGCGCCGCCACTGAGGCTGTCGTTGCCCGCCAGGCCGAACAGGGTGTCGGCCGAATCGCTGCCCAACAACGAGTCGCTGCCGCTGGTGCCGGTGATCACCCGATTAAAGATGAAGTTATTGGCCGTCAGGGTGCTGGTCAGGTTGCCCGAGAGGATCAGCTCGAAACGATTGCCACTGGCGTCGGCGTCGTAGTCCTTGATGTAGGTGCGGTCGCTGCTGGCGCTGTAGCTGACCTGCAGGGTGCCGCCACGGCCATTGCCCAGGCCTGTGAAGCCGAGGCCGGCGAGGTCGATCTTGTCCTGGGTGACGTCGAAGTCGGTGATGGTGTCATCAAAGCTTGTGGTCGCGTTGCGGTAACTGTCGGACTGGGCGGTGAAACGGAACGTATCGGCGCCGGTACCGCCGGTGAGTTTGTCGATGCCTGCACCACCCACCAGAATGTCGCCACCGGCCCCGCCATTGAGGGTGTCGTTGCCGGCAACGCCGTAGAAAATCTCGCTGGCGGCGCTGCCCAGCAAGGTGTCGTTGCCAGCCGTACCTTGCACGGTGGTCATCGGCACCGTGGCGCTGACGTAGCTGCCGTCGCCATAGACCAGCGTGGCACCGTTACTGGTGTGGCTGATGGTGTTGCCGATGATGGCGTTGCGATCGGTGCCGTCTTCATTGCGCTCTGCAACGCCATAGGTCGACAGGTCGCTGCCGGTGATGATGTTGCCCTGGATGGTGTTATCGCTGCCGTTGAAGTACTTGCCGGACACGCCCAGGGTGTCGTCGTAGGACTGGATGATGATCTCCGGTACGGGGCTGCCCAGGGAATTGTTGTTGAGCGTGTTGTCGATGATCTCGACGTGGTTGCTGCCGTAGATGCGGATCCCGGCACTGGCGTTGTCGTGAATGTCGACGCCACTGACGGTCACCTCGCTGGACAGTTTGATCAGCACCCCTTCGGCGCCGTTGCCGTACACCTCGCCACCGGTGATGGTGATGTTGCTGGGGGAGGGGATGTCCTCGCTGCCGCGCTGCACCACGATGCCAGTGCCGCCGTTGTTGTAGGCAACGTTATTGGTGAGTGTGAAGTCGTGGGTGCTGGTAACGATGTTGAAACCGTGCCGGTCGTTGTCGTAGGCGACGTTGTTTTCGAAGGTGCTGTCGCTGAGGAAGTCGGCAACGAAACCGTCCAGGCCGTTGCCGTGGGACACGCTGTTCCTGATGACCATGTTCACGGTCTGCTCGTGGGGGTCGAAACCGTACCCGGAGCAATCCTTGATCTCGACGCTGTCGAGGGTGACGTTGGAGTCGTAGCCCGCTTCGCCGGGAATGTAGCCGTTGAACCAACCGTCGATCTTGCCCGTGGTGTTGTCACGGTTGCCGTCGATGGTGAGGTTGCTGACGCCAAAGTCGTGGGTTTGCTCGCCATAGGCGGAGCGGATGACTCCGGTGATCTTGGTGTCGGAGCCGTCAGCCACCTTGACGGTGGTTGCGCCCATGCCGTCGCCGTACAGGTAGACGTTGCTCTTGAGCATCAGGCAGCCGTCGGAGGGTTCCTCACCTCCCGAAACGATGTAAGTTCCGGTCGGCATGTACACCTGCCCCCCGCCTGCAGCGGCCGCCGCGTCAATTGCATTTTGTATCGCCGCCGTATCGTCAGTGATGCCATCTCCCTTGGCGCCAAAATTTTGTACATTAAAAATCATGAGTTTATCTCCGTATCAGGCGAAAACCTCGGCAGATGCCAATATTCCATCGGCAGCTACCGTGTTATGACCCAACGGAGCGCAAAAGTTGTGACCGCATATCGGGGAAGCGTCAAAAAACAGATCGAACTGATTAGCGGTTATGAAATGTTTCGGGGAAATAACGGTTTGTTGACGACCGCCCAGGTAGCGAGTCCGCAGTGGACCGGGTGGCTCGCGCAGCGGATGGCGCTGAAAAAAAGCTTAAAAGACCGAGACCTTGTATAGGGTTCCGCCTGGCAGCCGAAGGGGCCGCCAGGTGAACGCTTTGGAGAGTCGAGTGGAGTCAGGCCCGAAGCCTTACATCGAGTGCCAGGGCTTGGAATTCGCTCTGCGAACCGTTGCCGATAAGTGCCATTCGGCGACTGTTCGGTCGGGCGAGGTAGCGGGCGGCAAGTGCAGAAGTGGCAGCGGTGCGAATGGCAGTAGTCAGCGTCATTTCACTGTGCGGGAAGCGGTTTTTTTGGGATGTCGGGGCCGCGGTCCGACGAAGAAACCGCGGCGGCCGATCAATCAGGCGGCGGGGAGCAGGCCTTTCTGTTTGGCGACATGAGTCGCCAGTGCGTCCATCAAGTCCGGGGACAGGCAGTCATAGGGCTCCAGGCCGATCGAGCGCAGGCGCTCACGGATGGCCTTCATTTGCGCTGGCGGTGTGCCGGTTTCGATGATGGACGACACGAACGCCGCGAAGCTCGGCGCAGCCCATCCACGTTGGGGAGAGAGCTCGGTGTGGACGAAGTCCAGACCATAAAATGCATGGTCTTTGTTCTCGATGCGCCCGAAGAGATGGGCGTGGCACTGCTTGCAGGCGTGCCGCTGAATGGTGGCGGTTTCGTCGACAATTGCCAGTTTTTCACCGTGGGCAGTGACGCTGACCTTATCCCGAGGTACTACGGCAATGACGGCGAATGTCGCGTTTTGCGGTTTCCAGCATTTGCTGCAGCCGCACGCGTGGTTATGCAGGGTTTGTGCGTCGATCTTGACCTCGACCTTGTCGGTCGCACACAGGCATTGCAGGGTGCCTCCTGTGAAATTCGCAGCGGCAGGCTGGAGACCATTGTCCAGTGCAGGGTGAAGTTTCAAGGTGTTCACGTTGGCTTCTCCGTTTCAGGGTGTCAGACGAAAGTGCCTTGGGCCGTGCACCTCATCGCATCCTGGACCATCTTCGGCAACTGGGTGCGACCCTCGACGCCTTTGGATTTATCGACCCGAAGATCGCCTGGGCCAAGCGACCACGGGGAGAAAGAGTGGCTGTCGCCTCCGGTATCCCAGAGAAAATCATAGTTCAAAGACGCCCTGAAAACCGGGTAGCAAGCGGTTTCTTATTGCTCGTGGATTCCCACTCATCCATCGTCGATTCTGGTGTCGTAGCAGGTACGCCTGGAAGCGGCGCAGTTTGGTCGAGCGGGAGAAAATTTCCGCTATCCAGATTGGCCCCTTGCTTGGCTGTAGCACAGATAGTTTCAGACACAGTTCGATATTGCCGCCCCTGTGCTGTCGGAGATCTTCGCTTCCATACTTTTCGGGCTGGTGGATGCTGAGCGTCGTGGCCGTGTGGCCCGGTCGAGAATGGCGGTACTGATCGAAATGTCATTTCTTCGAGGCGTGAACAAGAGCTAGGTGGACTCGTTTTCGACCTGCAGCGCCGCTTGTTCAACACCCAGTCTTCTCGCCAATAGTTGAGCCGTAAAAAGGTCAAGGTGGGCTCCACCGGCGTTCTTGAACACAGTGATTTGATCCCTGGTGAAGCGAGGGGGAGCACTAACGCACAGATCAAACAGATCGCCAGATATATCGTCGAAGGAGATAACACCTGACGTTAACGGAAGCTGAAGTTCGCCACTTGCCAGGGCAGTTGGTCGAAAGTCCACATAGAGTTGGCCGCGAATCAAAACATCGTTATCGGCCTCACGCATATGCGGTAGCCAACTACCCACCAGATTGACATGTGTGCCCGGTGCAACCTGGGCGCCACGGATCAACGGCTGGTCGCTCATGGTTGCGGCGCAGATAACTTCAGCCGCAGGTAATGCTGCGTCTAGATCATCGACAACAGTGAGTTCAACGTCGGGGATTTGAAGGTCGGTAGCCAGCTTCTCTGCGCGAGGTCGCGTGCGGTTCCAGATAAAAACCTGGCGCAACGAGGGTCTCAACGCGGTGAATGCCTCGATCAGTGGGCCCGCCATGTCACCGGCACCGACCATCAGCATCGTTCGGACATTCTGGCGCGCAAGCAGATCAAGTCCCAGGGCCGAGTCGGCAGCAGTCTTGCGGGCGGTTAGGGCCGCGCCATCAGCAACGAAAATAGGGGCGCCGGTGATGCCATCAAACGCGACATAGACGCCTTGTATCGAAGGGGAGGCCGGGTGTCGGTGCTGGTTGCCAGGAAACTCGGTGGCAAGCTTCACTCCGACCATTTGCCGTTCGCTCCAAGCGGGGCGCAACATAAAACGATCAGCGCCACCAGGGGGCTCCAGGCATAGATCGGCGATGACAGGTAGCGGCTCTCTATGTGCCTGGGCGAAAGCGGTACATAAGCTTGGATAGTCGAGCAATCTGCTGATTGTCGGTGCATCAATCCACTGCATAGGAAAGTCCCCAAAGCGCCAGCAACGGCTTGTTGGTTGACCTCATGGAATGGACAGCCGATGGCGGGTTGAACACCACACCGCCCGGCCCTGGACTCCACCAACCGACATCTTCCCGGTACCAATAACCTTCCGATAAAACGATATAGAACTCTGCCGGAGGATGCTTGTGGTACGGATAGCAAAGTTCGGGCTCCATTACCGCCAACCCCACTGTCATAGTCGAACATTCAAGCAGTGCGCCCTTGCCGAGAATCAGCGCATGTCGGTGCTTTTCTTCGAAAGCACCATCGTCCCCTTCTGACGCGGATCGCTTTATCCAGCGACTACTGGATAGCAGGGCTTCAAGAGCCGAAAGCAGAATCTTGAAGTCCCGTTCCGTTCGGGGAGCATCAGCCAATGCCCGTGCTACTGTGGGCTCCAGGTAAGCGGGCAGGGAAGTGCCCGAGAACGGAGGCAAGCCGATGTCCAGGCGCGCATTGCTCAATGAGCGAACACAGATTTCTGTATCCACGCCATCAACGCCACTCACTTGAGAATGCCGGGCCAGGATCCGCACAAGTGCCTCCCGCATCACCACTCCCTGTATCAGGAGTTGTTGTTCCGACATCTGTGGGTACGACTGCATGACCTTTTACCTCTTGAACATACCTGGCAGGTCCCTTTGAGAATTCAGTGATACATCCATCGTGATGTCTCTTGGATTTCTGAACGATCAAGCTCAATTCGCAATGGTCAATGCTGAAATCCCGTCTGAAAAGATTCGGTTAATTTCGAAGTGATCGAGCTGCCCCACTGACAAAAACCAGCAGGACAATCAGACAGCCCAGAGCGAACGACAAGGTGCTCAGATGGGCGACCGCTCCAATAAATACAGGACCGATCAGAATCCCCGCGTAGCCCATCGAGATGACAGCAGGAATGGCTACCGCCTGTGGCATACGTTGCTGGCGGCCTACAGCGGTAAAGATCACTGGGACAATGTTCGAGCAGCCAGCCCCGACCAGGGCGTAGCCGATCAAGGACGCGGGCCAGCCATCGATTCCAAGTGACACGATCATGCCTGCGGCCGCGCAAAGTCCGCCTAGCACAACGACTCGCACGCCGCCCAGTTTGCTGACGATGGCGTCCCCCGTCAGGCGGCCAACCGTCATCGCAGCGGCGAAGGATGCATAGCCCAAACCGGCGATGCTCGGCTCTAACCCTCGGTTCGAGACAAGGAATACCGCGCTCCAGTCGAGCATTGCACCTTCAGTCAGGAAGACGATGAAACAGAGCGCCCCCAACAGCAGCACGATACCTCTGGGCACCGCGAACAATGGCCCACCCCGTTCAGTGCCATAGGTCAGCAAAGTAGGCGCAGCCTTGTAAAGCGATCCCAAAACTGTAGTAACGATACAGAGCGCCGCAATCAGTGGATCCAGCCCGAAGGTCAATAAAGCGGTCATAGCCCCGGCGCCCACTATGCCTCCGACGCTGTAAAGGCCATGGAAGCCGGACTGAAGTGCCTGCCCGCTGTTTTTCTCGACGATGACGGACTGTATATTCATGGCGCAATCGAGCATACCCATGCTGGCACCGAAGATGATTACAGCTATCACCAGGCCAGGCAGCCACTCCATGGTGCTCAACAGCGGAAGAACGGCACACAAGACAATCGTCGCCCAGATTACGACCGGGCGGCATCCATAGTGTGCCGTGAGATATCCAGCGAAGGGCATGGCCGCAATTGATCCACCACCCAGGCCGAGAAGCAGCAATCCCAGACCACCGTCGTCCAGGCCAGCGCGGGCTTTAACTAATGGAACCAGCGGCGCCCACGCGGACATGAGTAAGCCCGCGATAAGAAAGGCGATGCGTGTAGACATCCGCTCGCTGTGGTTCGCGGCGGAGATCAGCACCGGCGATGGAGCATTCATAATTCTCGGTAATCCTTATCGATGATGCTAGCCATCATTTGCGCGGCTTAGACAGTGCGGGTTTTGTATGTTTTGCGCGTGCGCGGGTGTCGAAAACTCAGCGCCTGCGCTCATACGTCGCTCTATAACTACTCGGCGCTACGCCAAAGAAGTCACGAAAGCGCATATGGAAGTTGGCGAAACTACAGAAGCCGGTCGCAATCGCGATATCGGTGATCGGCCGATTGCTCTGCAGAATAAGCTGTCGCGCTCGAGTCAAGCGCAGCTCAAGGTAGTAACGTGTGGGCGTGGCGCCCACGAAACGGCAGAAGCGCCGCTCCAATTGTCGTCGGGAAATTTTCACACATTCAGCCAGTTCGTCGATCGATAGCGGCTCTTCGATATTCTTTTGCATCAGTTCTAAAGCGAGCTTCAGGGTTTGTGGCAAGGTGGGGTCAGAGTCAACGATGACAGTCGATATCCCGGAGACTTCAGCAGTTTGATCGCAACTGAGTATTTCCTCGACAGCATGGGTCAGCGACACGCCTTGTTTAGCGGTGATGAGCTCCAGCATCATTCGTAACGAGCTGCTGGCGCCGGCGCACGTGATACGGTTTTTATCTAATACGTGAGTTCGACAGGTGACCAGGACTTTGGGGAAAACATCCTCCATCATCGCTCGCCCATCTGGATGGAAGGCACACTCGACACCGTCCATTAACTGAGCTTCCGCGAGAAAAAACGCACCATTCCACAAACCGCCCATGGTCGCCCCAAGAGAGGCAACGTTACGTAGCTTGCGCCGTAATAGCGGGTCGCTGATCAGCTTCACTCGCAAACCACCAGCGACGATCAGAACGTCAATACGATCCGGTAGTTGGGATAACTCCAGGTCCGCTGAAATCGCAATTCCCAGATCGCTCATCACCAGACGGTTCTTGATGCCGACCGTCAACACCTCAAACGCCGGTGTCTCGCTAATCAGGTTGGCGGTCACCAGCGCATCGATAGCGCCGGTGAACGACATCATCGAGAAATTGTTCAAAAGCACGAAAGCTACACGAGTCACCGCCTGCGGCTTCAATGGTTTCTCCGCCGTGTAGGAGTACCCCATGTTCTTGTCTTTAAGCACGCTCTCGAATACGAATGGCATATATCCTCTTTGACACCTGACCAATAGCTACGAAACCGTTGCGCAATCTAGACAGCGGTTTTTGGAGCAGACAGCAACAAATCAAAGAATGACTGGCAGTTATCACTCTCAAGCAGTGCTTCAATATTGTTCTTGATCGCATTGCTGAGCGTGGATCCCAAGCTGTCATCAGCCAGCAAATGATATTTAGCCGTGAGTTCGGCAGTCGACATAGGGTTGCCGGGGTCGCCCTTGGCCGTCGCGGTTGGGCTCGTCAGACGTGTGCCGTCTTTCAGGGTAACGGTGACGCGGGAGAGAATTTCCTCCGGGAACCTGGCGGACAGGTCGGGCGCCTCATGAAGGGTTATCTTCCCGCTGATGTTCAAAATGTCCGGCGCATGAATGGAATCCCCGGTGACTTCGTCAGGGCCCAGCTTTCCACGAACGACTAAGGCGGCCAGTGGGAACGCGAGCGCATACTGGGCCTCATCCGCATTCTTCGGAAAATGCCCCTGCAAGCACACAGACTCGTGGAATGTCTCGACATCGATGGTCTCGATCAACTCAGCAGAGATGACTGGATGTGCTCGCATCAAATCGGTCATGGCCGTGAGTGCCGGTTGCGCCCAGCGACATACCGGCCACGGTTTGAAATATTGCTCATCGATCTCCCAGCGGGTCCCGATGTCCTGCCAGAAAGTGGATATCTCCAAAGGTTCAACGGTGGCGGCTGGCGCGCCAGTGACACCTATCTGCGCCATCAGTAGCGCGTTCAGTCCGGCATACGCCCCGGCGCCGTGGGCATCTCGCAACATCGTCGGAAAGCTCACCAGGCGCATCATCGGGCACCTGGGTCCAAAGTATTCCGCGATACCCAGCGCATGACGGAACGTTGTTTCATCAAGCTTCAGCAAGCGGGCACCGGCGCAAACGACCCCGATCCCGGAAAAAGCGCCTGAGGCATGATATTCAGGGGCAGTGGCCATCAATGCCTGGCCTGCACGCAACGCAGTCTCGTAACCAATGCACAGTGCGCTGAGGAGTTCTTCGCCACTGATATCTTTGCCCTGACTGCGATACGCGTCTACCAATGCAACAATGGCCGGGACAACCGTTGCACCCGCATGCCCCTTGGAGGTGAAGTGACCTTCATGTGCATCCAGGCTATCAACGCAGAAACCGCCTGCATACGCGGCGCCCAATGGATGTACGGCTCTGCCGTCGAACCAAAGTCGGCTGGACAGCTTGTTGGCAGAGTAGTGGGTGTCAGCGTAGGTTTTGAGCATCACGCTGGTTTGATTGTCGCGAGCACCGGCGGCCACACCAATGATGTCGAGCAGGCAAGTTTTAACCAACTCGCGTGTATGCAGGGGCGCGTCCTTGTAACTGAAATTCTGGACGAATGAATACAACTGCATTTCATGATTCCTGAATGATGAACGCCGAAACGGATAAAAAAGTTGCCCGGGGAAGGGCAACCTTTTATGCAGATTTAAATGGAGGGACTAATTTTTTGCGGTGGCGGTATTAGCCGCGGCTCGTGCGTCTGCCAGCCAGCTGTCATATTTCGCGCGATGGGCCGCGATCCATTCTTTGGCGTGACGAGTAATGTCGGCTGCACTTTTTTCACCGTCGTGCATTTTCAGATTTTGCGCGCTTTCATCGTCGGTAGTGATCTGCATTTCAGACAGGAACTTCACGGCAGCCGGATTTTTCTCGGCAAACTCTTTGTTGATTACCGCTTTGACACTGTCTACCGCGAAACCAAGGTTTTTACCATTGAAGGTAGTGTTGACATCGTTTTTGCCACCTGGAAGATCCGTACGCGGCACGGTTAACCACACAACATCTTTGCCTTCGACCAGAACACCGGAGATCCACTGAGGTACCCAGGTGTAATAGAGAATCGGCTTACCTTGTTTATAACGAGCGATAGTGTCCGCCATCAGGGCAAAATAGGAGCCCTGGTTATTGGAAACGGTCTTCATCAGGTCATAGGCTTTCATGTGGTGCGCAATGATGAGCTCACAGCCCCAACCCGGGTTGCAACCCGTGAGGTCAGCTTTACCGTCACCATTGGCATCGAACAGTTTGGCAATTTCCGGCTTCTGCAAATCTGCGAGCGAAGTGATGTGGTGTTCATCGGCCGTTTTTTTGTCAATCATGTAGCCCTGCAACACGCCCGGCATGATAGCGCCAGTTTTCACCATCGTCTCATCGCCGCCGGCCTTCTCGTAGAAAGATTTGTGCAGTTCCTCCCACAAATGCACTGAGAAGTCCGCGTCACCATTGGCAATCGCCACCATCATGGTGGAGTACTCGGTTTCCTTTGGTGTTTCAACGTCGTAGCCCAATTCCTTGAGACCCGCCATTGCAATCTCCCCGCGAAACCGCTCCTCGGCGATTGACGGAAAGATCGGGGTGATTGATACACCTTTTCCGGGCTCCTGCGCCGTTGCGGCCGATGCGAACACAGGTGATACCGCTAAAACTAAAAGCGCCACAGAATGAATGAATTTCTGTTTTATTCCGAAGGTTGTGAAGTTCATTATCGTTTACCTTGGCTGGGTTAAGAAGTTGGCATTTCTTTTGGTTCACAACGCGCCGCTAAGCGGATTAACTTTCCTTGGGACTAACTTCTATTTTTGTAACAGTGTTCTTTCTTTTCAGACGGTAAACGACACCCGCCGGGCCTGTCTGGTACCAGTGCTCACCTTTGGTTGCCCTGTTACTGCGTTCGCCCATCGCCTGGGTCAGTCGGTCGAGGAAAATCGCCAGCAATACCAGCCCCAATCCACCGACGGTTGCCAAGCCCATATCAAGGCGGCCAATCCCGCGAAGTACCATCATCCCCAACCCACCAACCGAAATCATTGATGCGATCACCACCATGGAAAGTGACAACATTAATGCCTGATTCAGACCCGCCATGATCGTCGGTGCAGCTAAAGGAAGTTGAACCCGCTTCAGCATCTGGCGTGGGGTGCATCCGAAAGCCCGGGCCGCCTCAATCTTGTCTTCCGGTACCTGGCGAATTCCCAGATTGGTGAGCCTGACCAGTGGCGCCACCGAAAAGATGATCGTGACCAGTACCCCCGGTACGTTGCCGATACCAAACAGCATCACCACGGGTACCAGATAAACAAAAGCAGGCAGTGTTTGCATTGCATCGAGCACCGGCCGCAGCAGCATCTCCAGTCGGTCACTCCGGGCACACAGGACACCCAGCGGTATGCCAATGACTGCACAGAAAAACAGTGAAGTGAGCACCAGCGCGAGGGTGATCATGGCGTCATTCCATACGCCGATCACTCCTAAAAGGGTGAGGGTGACGAAACAAAGAATGCCTATCTTTTTCCCTCCTACCTGCCAGCCCAAGAGCGTCGCAAAAATAATGAATATTGACGGAGGAATAGCCAACAATCCGAACTGAATACCATTAAGTACCTGGTCGATCGGCCATCTAATCGAGCGGAATACCTCGCGGAAATTCTGAACCAGATAATTCAGGGCAACTTCTACCCATTGGCCCAATGGGACGTTGATGGATTGAAACGGGTCTAGAAAATTGAATTCGTTCATGTCATCACCTGAATGTCCGAGCCTGGCAAGCCAGCAAATAGAGACTATTAATGTCGGCTCATTGTCTGAAGCAGTAGGCTCTTGGAGATCGTGCCCTTGAACACACCCTGGCGATCCAGCACGGCAACTGGATTAACGGCATCAGCAACGATGTGAAAGACATCCTGCAGGAGTACATCGTCGCGCAGCGTAGGCGTGGATTGATCCACGGCGTACGGATGCTCTGCACAAATTTTGGCAACATCACCAGCCTTGAGGATCTTCGAGGCATCAAAGCCTTTGAAGAAAGCTCTGACGTAGTCGTTCGCGGGGTTGCAAAGCAGCTCTTGCGGGGTACCGATCTGTACTACCCGTCCACCCTCCATGATCGCAATGCGATGGCCGATGCGAATCGCCTCGTCAATGTCATGGGAGATGAAGATGATGGTGCGATGCTGTTCTGCCTGCAGGCGAATCAGTTCGCCCTGCATTTCGTGGCGAATCAACGGGTCGAGTGCCGAGAAGGCTTCGTCCATCAGCAGGATGGCGGGGTCATTGGCCAGCGCTCGGGCCAGGCCTACCCGCTGTTGCATACCGCCGGACAGTTGGTGCGGATAGCTGTAGGCGTGGCCATCGAGCCCCACCTGTTTGAGTGCCTCGAGTGCACGTTTATGCCGTTCACTTTCCTCTACACCCGAGATTTCCAGGCCGAAAGCAACGTTGTCGATCACACTCATGTGGGGCATCAGGGCAAACGACTGAAACACCATGCTCATGTCTTTGCGACGAACGCTGAGAAGATCGGCGTCCGACAGACCAGTGATTTCTTGTCCGTTAAGATGGATCGTTCCGGAGGTTGGCTCGATCAGTCGATTGAACAACCGGACCATCGTCGACTTCCCGGAACCGGAAAGCCCCATGATGACGAAAATCTCTCCACGTTTTACGGAGAAACTGGCATCAAAAACGCCAACGACTTGACCGGTTTTGCTGAAAATTTCACTTTTATCAGCACCGCGAGCCAGCATCTCCATCGCGAGCTTTGGCTGAGCACCAAAGACTTTGTAAATGTTTTTTACCGAGAGTATCTCGTCACCAAGACTCATAACCCCTCCTGCTGCAAATACGACGTAAGATCAAGAATTTAGATATACCTATCTTAATCAGTTAAGGCGGTGCTTATGGGGGCAGTCAAGCTGAGAGAAAGGTTGGGAGTTAGTCATTGTGACCATCCTCTTTATTATGTGATGTTTATTATTCTTGTTTTATCGGCGCTGAATTAATCAGTGCCTTGAGACCCAAGTTATTACCTTATAGAGTCAGCGTCTAACAACATTTCTTCCAGCCAATCAATAACGTCATGTTATCAATCAATTAATCGTATCAATTTGCGACTGCGACAGTGCTGGTTGCGAAGGCGACTACCGCTGGCCCTGTCTTAGACCCTCTGTTTCAGCTACGCTCCAGCATAGGCTCTAGGTGGAATCCTCTCGCCGATCTCGTCCCAAACGGCCCTTCAAAGGGCCCCGAACCGGATATTCAATACTCTAGGTTATGGTTAAGCACATCGATCCAGACATGACGCTGCTGAAAATGCCGTCTCTGAAAGCAGTAAAGTCATTCGTCGCCGCCGCCAAATATCAGAGCTTTACGCGTGCGGCTGAAGCGCTGTGCGTTACTCAAGCGGCAATCAGCCGTCAGATTCGAGAGCTTGAGGCGTACCTTGGGGTGGATCTCTTCAAGAGGGTGGGTCGAGCGGTCGAGTTGACGGAAGCCGGATCCATCTTTTTTGATGCTGCACAGATTTCTTTCGTCAACATTTCCCAAGCGGCGGAGCGTATTCGCACCAACAATGCAGGCAAGCGCACGTTGACGCTTTGCTGTTCTCCCGCGTTTTCAGCCCTCTGGCTCGCAGCCAAGCTACCGGGGTTTTTTACCAAGAACGCAGACATCGACCTCAATCTGGTGACCACTCAAAACTTTTTGTCGATGGAGCCGGGTGTAACTCCGGACATCTTCATCACCAAAATGGCCAGGATTCAGGATGGCTACCGCAGTTATCCGTTGTTTCATGACGTCATCTACCCGGTGTGCACACCTCGCTACAAAGAGGAGCACCCTGAGCTGTCCAGCCTGGAAGGATTACGCGACGGGGTTTTGCTAAACCTCAGCCCCTATGGCAGGTCCCAGGTTGCGGAGCACGTTGACTGGGGTGTTTGGCTGGCTTATCACGATGTTGATATCGAGAAACGCCCCCACGACAGTCCTCACGTTTTCAACGCGAACGACTACAACCTGGTAATTAGCATGGTGTTGACCCATCAGGGCGTAGCCCTCGGATGGAATCACCTGGTTGCAAACCTGATCGCAAGCGGCACGTTGATTCGGCCGATCAAAGAGGAAGTGGTTCTCCACGAAAGTCAGCACTATCTGACATTTCGTGAAGACCGGATCAATGACGACGCCTGTTGCCGGCTACGAGACTGGATTCTCGCCCAGTTTTCCTCACCTGTTTAGAAGATAGGGAGTACTGGCCGAGCAGTGACTCGGGGTGCGAGGAGGGGGGAGTTTTGGGTATGCCGGTGGTGATCATTCGTGGTTCTCACCACCGGCAGTTTTGCATTTAGCCGACAGATCTTAACGGGATCGTGTCACTGAGGTGATCAAGCATCGTTTTGCAGTACCAATCATCAAACTGACACACACCAATTTCGCTGGCCACCGACAATGGGCCTGGCTCGTAAGCAGGAGAGCTGACGCCGACCTGTGCACCTTCAACCAAGGTTCGATCCTGGTCATTGGTTGCAAGCCAAACCTTGGTGAGTCGATCGATGTCGTAGTCGACACCTTCCTGCGCGTCCTTCTTGACGATCCATTTTGTAGTGACCAACGTCTCGCCCGGACCGATGGGCAGAACGCGGAAGCTCAGCGCGTGATCGCCCAGAAAGTGGTTCCAGGTTGATGGGTAGTTGAAATAAAGCAGCGCTCCGATGTTGGCTTCACCGGAGGTGTCCAACCGGCCAGTGACTGCAGGCTTGCCATCCATTGTGTAGCTGACGGCCCCGGAAAACAGTGGAATGCGGGTCATTCGGAAGCGACCTTCATCATCCATGACCAATCGGCTGGGCAGTCCTGCCGCTTCGCAGCGATCCCAGTGCTCTTTGAGTTCGAGATCCTCGTCGCCGCCAGCGCCACCCACTGATGGGTTGTCCACGAATGAGTGCATCAATTCCGGGTGAGTAAAATCGCAGTGGTAACACTCGCGGTTGTTCTCGAAAACCAGTTTCCAGTTGCCTTTCTCGATGATGTTCGACTCAAACGCGACTTTGCAGTCGTCCAGGTTATGAGGCGCAACGAAAGGGGTGACGGATTTTCTGAACGACGAAAAGTCTGGGGCGACATCTGCTACGCACACATAGATGTACGTTTCGACGACCTCACAATGCACGGACTTCAACCCATGCTGAGACTTGTCGAAATCGTCCCCCATGTTCCCGGCGAAAAGCAGTCTGCCGTCCAGCTCGAATGTCCATTTGTGGTAAGGACACACCAGTTTGGCGACTTTGCCGCTTGCTTCCGGGCACACCTTTGAGCCGCGATGGCGGCAAGCGTTGTGGAACGCACGAATCTGCTTGTCTGCACCGCGCACGATAGTGACAGGGTAATCGCCGATTTGCAGCGACAGGTACTGACCCGACTTCTCCAGCTCAAATGTGTGCCCTGCGAAGATCCAACTTTTGTGCCAGATCTGTTCCAGATCCTGCCTATAAACGTCTGGATCGCTATAAAGGGCACCTGGCAGCGCGTGGTCAGGCTTGCGCTGCGCGATTAGATTTGAAACTGCCGATTTAGTGCTCACGGTCAACACACTCCAAAATACCAAGGGGGCGACACATTCAGCCTGCTCTGCGAGCTGAGGCCAAACGGTCTTGAGTTCGCAGTACCGTCTGTGGATGCAAGCCCATCAAACCGTGCTGCTTCTATCCGCGAACCGGAACGTTTTGCCACGTCCAGGAAGCGTCTTACGAAAAATGTGCCTTCTTGGATGGTGGTGCCATCCGTGCACTCATTTCGCTCGAGTCCTTACTGATGCAGACATTCCTGTAATGCTGATGTTTGCATCAATAGCAATTTTTCTACAGTTCCTTATTCGAACCTTCTAACTAATGGAACAAATGTACGAGAAATTCTTTTGGCCAATTCGTCGGTAGAATATCGCTGTTGTAAGGCTACGACGGCAATCATGCGTCAACAAGAAACATTTACTCTTATCAATGCATAAACAAATGTTATCAATTGAAGTCGCAGTCTCCGCGGAAAATTCTTAACTTGTTGAATATCAAAGGAATTAAATTTCCAGTGGCGAGTGAGGCGCCCGTTTGGAAGTGTATACGGCAGACATGCACTCTATTGACCACCTTCTTGGCCCATGCGAGTCTGGATTCAACAGTTAACCGTACTAGTCGGTAAAACAACCTCTGGAGGTCATTTGTGAAAAGCAGCAAAACTGCTCTTTGCGAAGACTTTAAAGGTCAGTTCCTCTGTCCTGTGGAAATACAGAAATTTTTATCGCGCTTCAAGGCATCAAGGCTGACGCGCCCGTTGATCTTCCACCTAACTCGCATTCGGAGCATTTATCTTGAAATTTGAAGGTATTTATACACCAGCAGTCACTCCTTATAACTCTGAAGGGGACATTGACTGGAATGTGTACTCGGAAGTTTTGGAGTCGCTGATTGAGGCGAAGGTGCACGGCATTATTATCGGCGGGTCGACCGGCGAGTATTATGCGCAGACTTCGGAAGAACGCACCGAGTTGGCTGCCTACGCCAAAGATGTGATCGGCACTCGGGTGCAACTGATCGTCAGTACCGGGGCGATTCGTACCGAAGATGCGGTTCAGTACGCCAAGGATGCCAAATCGATCAAGGCGGACGCCATTCTTGTCACGTCCCCGCCTTATGCGCTGCCAACCTCACAGGAAAACGCGATTCACGCCCTCACTATCGATCGCGCAGCGGACTTGCCACTCATGCTTTACAACTATCCGGGGCGCATGTGCGTTTCGATGGATGAAGAATATTTCACACGTGTCAGCCAATCGAAAAACGTCGTCGCCATCAAGGAAAGTTCCGGTGACATGGGCCAGGTGCATATGCTGGCCCGGCAGTTCCCCAACATCGCCTTGTCCTGCGGATGGGACGATCAGGCCCTCGAGTTTTTTGCCTGGGGTGCCCGCAGTTGGGTGTGCGCAGGTTCCAACTTCCTGCCCAAGGAACACGTAGCGCTTTATGAAGCCTGCGTGATCGAAAAGAACTTCGACAAAGGCCGTCAAATCATGTCGGCAATGATGCCGCTGATGAATGCCCTGGACGGTGGCAAGTTCGTGCAGTCGATCAAGTACGGCTGCGAAATTGCCGGATTGAAAGTCGGTAACGTGCGCCTGCCATTGCAGCCACTTGAAGCGGACGAAAAGCAGAGTTTCGCGTCGGTCATTACTGAACTCAAACGTAACGTAGCCAACATTTCTTCGGGAGCCAGCCATGGGTGATCTTCTGACCAAGGCCGAATATGCCGCTCTGGCCAAAGACATTTCGTTGCCATCCAAGGCGTTCATCAATGGCGCGTTTAAACCCGCGATCTCTGGCAAAACCTTCGCCACGAACAATCCGGCGACCGGTGACTTTTTAACCGACATCGCAGCTTGTTCGTCCGATGATGTCGACTTCGCGGTGAGCAATGCCAAGGAGGCCTTTGAGGATGGACGCTGGAGGTCTATTTCTCCTCGGGAGCGCAAAGCAGTTCTGTTGAAGTTTGCAAACCTGCTTGAAAGCCATCAACACGAACTGGCGGTCCTCGAAAGCCTCGATAGCGGCAAACCGGTCAGTGAGTGTGAGTTGGTCGACATCCCGGACACCATCCACACGATCCGCTGGCACGCAGAACTGATTGACAAGATTTATGACAATACCGCCCCGGTTGGCAGCGACGCGCTGACTATGGTGGTCCGGGAGCCGATCGGCGTGGTGGGCTGCGTATTGCCCTGGAACTTCCCACTGCTGATGCTGGCCTGGAAAATCGGCCCGGCGCTCGCTGCGGGCTGTTCGGTCATCGTCAAACCTGCTGAACAAACCTCGCTGACTACGTTGCGTGTCGCTCAGCTGGCGTTTGAAGCCGGTATACCCGCTGGTGTACTCAACATTGTGACCGGCACGGGTAAAGACGTCGGTGAGCCCATTGGTTTGCATAACGATGTCGACATGGTGAGCTTCACCGGCTCCACCGCTACCGGCCGCCGCTTCCTGCATTACGCCGCCGATTCGAACCTGAAACGCATCGTCCTTGAGTGCGGCGGAAAGAATCCGGCCGTGGTGATGGACGATGCCCAAGACCTGGATCTCGTCGCTCAGCATGTCGTTAATGGCGCGTTCTGGAACATGGGCGAAAATTGCTCCGCGACTTCACGTCTGATCGTCCATGCGTCGGTTAAAGACGAGCTGCTGGAGCGCATGGGCGCCTACATCCGCGAATGGAAGATGGGGGACCCACTCGATCCGCAGAACCGCGTAGGCTCGCTGGTCAGCCCAGAGCATTTCGCAAAAGTGAAGTCGTACCTTGAGCACGCCACCGCCGGAAAGCTTGAAGTTGTTTACGGTGGCGCGACCAAAGACGGTGCCTTTGTAGAGCCAACGGTGATTGACGGTGTTGGTCGAGACAACCGGCTGTTCCAGGAAGAGATCTTCGGCCCGATTCTCTCGGTCACCACCTTCAATACGATCTCCGAAGCCATTGCGCTGGCCAATGACACGGTTTATGGCCTGGCGGCCTCGGTTTACACCGGCAGCTTGCGGCGGGCAATCAAGTTGTCGCGGGAAATTCGCGCGGGCATCGTCACCGTGAACTGCTTTGGTGAGGGCGACGCGTCGACACCATTCGGTGGCTACAAGGAGTCGGGCTTCGGCGGTCGGGACAAATCCATTTTCGCCCATGACCAGTACACCGAAATTAAAACAATCTGGATCGATGTGTCTGATCGGTCGGATGAAGAGACCGAAAAATGAGCACCCATACCATCAAGCGCCTGCCGGTAGACACCGGGGTTTCAGGTTGGGAGGCGATTTCCGCACGCACTGCGCCTGTCCGCATGCTTGATGGAAACGTGACGGCGGATTGGCTGATTATCGGTGCCGGTTTTGCCGGCCTGTCCGCCGCTCGCCGGCTGTCCCAATTGCACCCAGGTGACAGCATTGTTGTGGTCGATGCTCATGAAGTCGCCAAGGGGCCGGCGGGCCGAAACTCTGGATTCATGATCGATGTGCCGCACAGTCTGTCGTCCGGGGAGTACTCCGTGGCGAGTGAGTCTGCAACGGCGCTGGAAATCACGCAAAACCGGTTTGCGATTGCTTTTGCCGCTGAAGCCGCGCGGGAATACGGCATGTCTGCCAACACGTTCGACCCTTCCGGAAAGATCAACGCGGCCGCCACTGAGCGAGGATTGAAGCTGAATGTCAATTACGCTCAATCCCTTGTGCGCATTGGCGAGAAGTTCGAGATGTTTGATGCCGCGCAAATGCGCGCAATCACCGGGTCCACCTATTACCACGGTGGGATCTACACTCCCGGCGCAGTGTTGATTCAACCCGCGCAATACATTAGAGACCTGGCCGCAGGGCTCGAAGGGAAAATCACGCTGTTCGAACGCTCTCCCATTATTGAATTGACCAAGCAGGGAAGCGGTTGGAGCGCTCGATCCCATAATGGGATGGTACACGCACCCAAGGTGATTCTGGGGGTTAACGGGCACATTGAGGACTTTGGCCATTATCAAGGCCGCCTGCTGCATGTCTTCACTTACGCTTCCATGACGGCGGCGTACAGTGATAATGCATTCAGGAAGGATGTACCGGGCAAAGCCAGGTGGGCCTTGTTGCCGGCTGATCCAATGGGTGCGACCGTTCGCAAGATTTCTTCAGACGGTCTCTCGCGTATCGTCATCCGGACAAAGTTCACCTACGACCCGAGTATCCAGGTCACACCAGAGCGTGTAGCTGCAGTTGCCAAAGAGCAGCGACATTCCTTGGATGCACGCTTTCCAGAACTGAAATCCACTCCGTTGGAGTTCAGCTGGGCCGGCCGTCTGTGTTTGAGCCGTAACAGCGCCGCTGCATTTGGCGAGATCGAAGAAAACCTGTATTCGGCTTGCTGCGAAAATGGGTTGGGAACGGTCAAGAGCACCCTGGCAGGTGTAATGGCGGCGGAGTTGGCTTCGGGGACACGTTCTGATTTTCTGGATAGTTTCAGTCACGCGCCAGGACCCAGCAGGCTACCACCCAAAATAATAACGAAGCTGGGCGTCAGTTCGGTCATTCGTTGGCATGAATTTTGGGCCGGGCGAGAAGGTTAACAAGTTTAAGTCGTCGGCTTTTCCTAGAAAGGCCGTTTAACAAGTCACTAATAAGAACGGATTAATCCATGAAGAATATTTGGAAGGCATTCTGCGCGCTCGCGCTTGTGGGCATGATGAGTTTGCAAGTACACGCTGAAGAGAAAAACATAGTCATGGGCACCATGTCTTGGGAGGACTTGGTGCCCATTACTGGCATAACCAAGAAAGTACTTGAGAATGCCGGATACACCGTAAAAGTTGTGGAGTTTTCCGAGTGGGGTATAGCCTATGCTGCACTAAGCAAAGGGGATATTCAGGTGTTGGCCTCCCAGACTGATTACGCCGCAGCCGATTACTGGAAAAAGAATAAAAACAAAATCGAGAAGCTGTCGCCGGTCTCCTATGGTCTTTATCAGGGTATGGCAGTACCCAGTTACGTAGACATCGACTCCATTGAACAGCTGAATGCAAACTCGGAAAAACTGGGGAACAGAATCATTGGCATCGAGCCGGGTTCGGGTTTAATGAGTGACGCGAACAATGTCGTCAAAGCGTACGACATCAAGCTCAAGCTGGTCGAAGGCAGTACTTCCGCAATGACCGCGGCTTTGAAGTCGGCAGTCGACCGCAAAGAATGGGTGGCGGTAACCGTCTGGGATCCATCGTGGATGACCAAGAAATTTGATCTCAAATTCCTGAAAGATCCAAAAGGGGTATTCCCGCCATTGCAGGGTTATTACTGGATCGGACACAAAGGCTTCGCTGAAGCCAATCCGCGTGCGCGTGAACTGATGGCCAGCGTTTATGTGCCTATCACGGACATCACCGCGATGAATGCTGAAGTGAAGGATGGCAAGACCATGGACGAGGCTATCAAGGGCTGGATTGACGATCATACAGATCTTGTAAATCGTTGGGGAAATATCAAGAACTATTAAGTTTTGTTTGTTTGCCACTGCCGCCCTTTGATTAATTAAAAAACCAGCAAACAACTGGTTCGATGGATTGCGAAATGACAATGGCCACAATTAATACTGACGAAGTGCTGGTAGACTGCCAGTCGGTTTGGAAAATCTTCGGTAAAAGTGCACCGGCAGCCATGGACGCGGTTGTCCAGCAGGGTCTTTCAAAGACCCAGATCCTGCAAAACTACGGCTGTGTGGTCGGGGTTTCCGATGTCAGTCTCCAGGTTCGCCGGGGGGAAATCTTTTGCATCATGGGTTTGTCCGGCAGTGGCAAATCCACTCTTATAAGGTTGCTGAACAAGCTGATCACCCCTAGCTCGGGGAAGGTACTGGTCAAAGGCAAAGACGTTTCATCCTTGTCGCCGGCACAGCTGCGAGAGGTGAGGGCGCGTCACATCGGTATGGTCTTTCAAAGCGTTGCCTTGCTGCCTAACCGGACGGTTCTTGAGAACACCGCGTTTGGCCTGGAAGTACAGGGTGTGGGCAAGGCTGAACGTTACAAAGTGGCCGAGCAGGCGCTGGCGAAGGTTGGATTGAGCGAGTGGGCTTCACGCTATCCAAGCGAACTGTCCGGCGGCATGCAACAACGGGTCGGGCTGGCGCGTGCACTGACTGCCGATCCAGAAGTGATTTTGATGGATGAGCCATTTAGCGCGCTTGATCCGCTGATTCGCCGACAGTTGCAGGATGAGTTCCGCCAGCTGACCAAGGAACTGGGCAAGTCCGCGGTGTTTATTACACACGACCTGGATGAGGCCATCCGCATTGGTGATCGCATTGCGATCATGAAGGATGGCGCCATCATTCAGGTCGGCACCGCCGAGGAGATCGTGCTCAACCCGGCTGACGACTACGTGGCTGAGTTTGTCGCCGGCATTTCCCGACTGCATCTGGTGAAGGCTCACTCGGTCATGACGTCTGTCCGGGCCTACCAGGCAGCACACCCGACCTGCGACATCACCAGGCTCAGCGAAACCTCTCTTGACGCCGATATCAATGAGCTTATCGGATTGACGATGAAGTCCAAGCGCGATGCGCTTGCCGTCGTCGATAACGGAACAGTGGTAGGGATCATTACGCCCCGTGATCTGCTGCGTGGCGTTCAAGGTATTCCCAACGAGTTGGCGCCAGTACCAACCGCCAGTGCGATGGGGGCGTCCGCATGAGCACGCCGGATTTTTCTAGTCAGTTTGATACCTCCATTGATACAGGACTGGAATGGCTTTCGGATAACGGCGAGTTCGTGTTCGATGCCGTCAATGCGGTGCTGAAGGGCATTTACGAAGGCGTGCTGTGGTGTATCGCCTATCCACCGCATTACGTTGTAGCGATTGTCATGGCGTTGATTGGCTGGCGTGTTGCGGGCGTTCGCTTTGCGATTCTCACAAGCCTGGCCTTGTTGTTTTGCGACATTATTGGTTTGTGGCCAGAGACAGTCAGCACGCTTGCCCTGGTGCTCACAGCCACCGTGCTGGCACTGGCTGTCGCCATTCCGCTGGGAGTCATCGCTGGTCTGGCGCCTGCCTTTGATCGTGTGGTTGATCCTTGTCTGGATTTGATTCAGACGATGCCGCCTTATATCTACCTGCTACCGGCCATTGCGCTACTCGGCTATGGGCCTGCCACGGCGCTGTTGGCGACTTTTATCGTTGCGCTTCCCCCGGCTCTACGACTGACCTCCCTGGGGATTCGCATGACGCCCAAGGAGTTCATCGAATTGGGAGATGCCACTGGCGTGACTGGAATGCAGATGTTTTTCAAGATCCGCTTACCGTTCGCCATGCCTAGCATTATGGCTGGCGTTAACCAAAGTCTGATGATGGCGTTCGGCATGGTGGTCATCGCCGGCATCGTGGGTTCGGGCGGTTTGGGCGAGGCGATTTACGGTTCCATCCGTACATTGGATATCGCCAAGTCGATCAACGCGGCCATCGCTATCGTCATTCTGACCATGATTCTGGATCGTCTGGCGCAGAGCGCTGCACGGACGCGGGTGGGGGCTTCCCAATGACAACGCACATTCAGTTTTCTCCAGGCGATTACCTGGCTCCAGCCGTTGACTGGCTGAACGCCAATTTGCATGGGGTGTTCAAGGGCATCAGTCAACTCATCGAGGCGGTACTGGGTGCGGTGGAGGGCGCTCTGCTTGCTCCCCATCCCTATTTGTTCATTGGTATTGTCGTCGTAGCGGCGTTCTTTTTTGCCAATAAGCGAGTCGCTGTTTTTGCTGCGGTGATGTTGGCTTTCTGTTTGTTCGCTGGCCTTTGGGGCGCGTCCATCCAGACAATTGCGCTCGTCAGCGTGTCGGTCCTGATCTCTGTCGCCATCGCTTTTCCGCTGGGGGTTTTGGCGGCCCGGGTGAAGCGTGTCGATGAAGTATTGCTGCCGATTCTAAACATCATGCAAACGGTGCCGCCTTGGGTTTACCTGATCCCTGCAGTGATGCTGTTCAGCTTGGGGCGGGTGCCGGCGATCATCGCGACCATCGTGTATGGCATTCCACCGATGCTCAGGCTAACGACCCTTGCCTTTAAGCAGCTGCCCAAGGATCTACTCGAGTTGGGCCAGGCGTCCGGTGCTTCGCCGAAAGACATTTTGTTCAAGATAGAACTGCCGACTGCCGCACCCACACTGTTGGTAGGCCTGAACCAATGCATCCTTATGTCCCTGGCGATGGTGGTGCTGGCAGGTTTGGTGGGGGCGGGCGGTCTGGGGGCCGAAGTGACCCGAGGCCTCTCCAGGATGGAGATGGGATTAGGGCTTCGAGCTGGCCTGGCCATTGTCGCTATTGCTCTGCTGTTGGATCGACTGTCACGCGGTGCGTTGCAGCGTCATTCCCCAAGAAAACTTCTTTGAAAGGGCTTCAGTATGAGACGCAGTTTTTTTTGCATTGATTCGCACGCGTGCGGCAACCCGGTTCGGGTTGTAGCGGGCGGAGCACCGCTGATGCCTTCCGTATCAATGGCGGAGCGGCGCGATATTTTTGTGCGTGACCACGACTGGGTACGCACCGCATTGATGTTCGAGCCCCGGGGGCACGACATCATGTCCGGCGTCATCATCTATCCATCGGTACGTGATGACTGCGATTTCGGTGCATTGTTTATCGAAGTCAGCGGCTGCCTGCCGATGTGTGGAGCGGGCACCATCGGATTATCGACCGTGGTCATTGAAGAGGGCTTGGTGTCACCTCGTGAGCCAGGAAAGCTGGCCATTGAAACACCGGCGGGACGGGTCGATGTCGAATACACCATGGGTGGCGAATTTGTTGAGTCGATTCGCTTGTTCAACGTAGCCAGCTACCTGCACAGCGCCGATGTGGTGGTGGAAGTACCTGGCGTTGGAACATTTACGGTGGACATCGCCTACGGCGGGAATTTCTACGCGGTAGTCGAACCACAGGAGTGCTGGACTGGATTCGAAGGGCAGACGACGGCCGACATCGTGGGGTTGAGTCAGAAGCTGCGCGCAGCGCTTTCGGCCATTTGTGACCCTGTGCATCCGGAGAACGGTAGAATCAGCGGTGTTCACCACATTATTTGGTGTGACAAACCACAAAGCAGAACCGTGAATGGACGCTGTGCCGTGTTCTACGGTGATAAAGCCATTGATCGCTCTCCCGGTGGTACCGGTACTTCTGCCCGGATGGCTCAGCTCTTTGGAAAGGGTCGGTTGAACGTCGGCGACGTTTACCGACTTGAAAGTCTGATCGGTACGATTTACGAAGGAAAAGTTGAGGCGCCGGTAAAAGTCGGATCCTTCGACGGCATGAGACCAAGTGTCAGCGGCTGGGCGGAGGTGATAGGTCACAACACTATTTTCGTTGATGACAAAGACCCTCTAGCCCACGGATTCCAGCTCGCATGAACCGTTTGGTCACGGCGCCAGTGGTTGATTCTTCGGATGCGCAGATTCAACTGTGGTTTGCACAAAGGCTGCGTTTGTTAGTGTAAAGAAGCGAGGCGTAAAGTGATCGAACGACGAGATTTCAGCGGGTGTATGAAAGGTAAAAACCTGCGCTATCTAGACGAGACTCGGAGTGAGCCGAGGGCTCATGCCCGGGCAGGATTTTTACTGCTCGAGCACTTCTCGTTGCCTGCATTTACGCAAGCGCTCGATACGATTGTCACTGCCAACCTGTTGCGTCCTACGTTGTTCTCTTCACGAACCTTCGGGTTGCAGGAGGGAGAGGTCACCAGCGACCTTGGCCTGGTTATTCGACCGGATGCGCGTTTGGACGTCGCAGCACTCAAAGACCTTAATTTGCTGGTCATATGCGGCGGCTACCGCACGGAACTCAAAGTCAATCACGAGCTGATCAGCATCCTCAAAACAGCATCGGAACTTGGTATCACACTGGCCGGGCTGTGGAATGGGGCGTGGTTTTTGGGCGTGTCAGGTTTGCTTGAAGGGTATCGTTGTGCGATTCATCCCGAGCACCGACCCGCGCTCGCAGAAATTTCAAAAGTCACGCATGTCACCAGTGAAGCATTTGTCATGGATCGAGACAGGCTCACGGCTTCGAGTCCGGCGGGTGCTTTTCACATGGCCCTGGAGTGGATCAAGGGATTGCACGGTAAGGCGCTCGTCGAAGGCATCGAAGACATTCTTTCTTTCGAAGAGTCGCGCTATCGGCGTATCAAACCGACGCAGAACATCTCGTTGAGCGCCCCCCTTAAAGAGGTGGTCAAGCTGATGGACGCCAACCTTGAAGAACCGCTGCAAATGGACCAACTGGCGGTCTATGCCGGACGTTCCCGTCGACAAATAGAGCGCTTGTTCAAAGAACAGCTGGGTACAACACCGCAACGGTATTACCTGGAATTACGCATTACCGAAGCACGGCGATTGCTTCAGCACACAGAGCTGTCTCAGGTTGATGTGCTGGTCGCATGCGGCTTTGTTTCACCAAGCCATTTCAGCAAATGCTACAGCTCGTATTTTGGTTACCGGCCTTCGAGAGAAACTCGGCTGGTGAAATAAAAAAGCGGATATTGCTGAAATTTTAAGGAGGAGGGCATGACCGAGTTGCGATTGAAGAGCGACCGAACGAAAAATACTGCGCACTTAACTACGCCCACCGTTGCCGCTGGTCCTGGGGTCGCAAGGCCCCAACTCGGGATCTTCCTATGCCTGCTTTCAATGCTTATCTTTGCGAGCCAGGACGGACTAACCAAGGTGCTTGTCAAAGACTTCCCGGTTGCCCAACTGGTCATGATGCGCTATTGGGTGTTTGTCGTTTTTGCCCTCGGATATGCCGCCTACCAAGGTAGGGGCAAGGAGTCCTTTCGCAGTAAGCACCCTTGGCTCCAAATCATTCGAGCGCTGTTAGCCGTGGGTGAAACCATACTGTTTGCAGTGGGGCTACGATATTTGGGCCTGGCCGAAATGCATGCGCTCTATGCCGTATTTCCGCTAATGGCACTGGCATTGGCGGGGGCCGTGCTTGGGGAGTTCATAGGTCTGCGGCGCTGGATTGCCGCCGCCATAGGGTTCACCGGGACACTGATCATCCTTCGACCAGGCGCGGGCGTTTTTGATCTCGCGGCGCTGATTCCCCTGTTGGCGGCTTTGGCGTTCGCGGTGTTCAACGTACTGACGCGCCGGATTAGCCAGCACGATTCCTTTGCAACGAACATGCTCTTTATGGCGAGTGTGGGTGCCCTGACGGTCACATTTGCGGGGCTGCCCGCATGGGTTTCTCCGACTCCGGTCCAGGGCCTCTTGATGGGGATCCTGTCATTGACGGGGGTAGTTGCTCAGATTCTCTTCATTCAAGCACTGAAATACGCGACCGCTTCTTCCCTGCAGCCTTTCAATTATGCGCTTCTGGTGTTCGCCACTTTGATTGGTGTGATCGTTTTTGCCGAGCGCCCTGATACCTGGGTGGTTGTCGGAGCCACGTTGGTGATTATCGGTGGGCTGTATGCGATTAAGGCAAAGGCGTGAACATACCTGAGTGTATGAAGTACTCAATTTGTAGTTAGTTTCCAGGACGAGACACGGCCATAAAAAAGAGCAGCTCAAAGCTGCCCTTTTTCCAACCTGCTCCTTAGGCGGCGCTAAACAGTTTGTGCGGATCCATGACGAATTTCTTCGGCACTCCGGCATCGAACTCGTGGTAACCGCGCGGCGCGTCGTCCAAGCTGATCACCTGCACGCCGACGACCTCGGCAATATTGATCCGGTCCCACATGATCGCCTGCATCAGCTGACGGTTGTACTTCATCGTCGGGGTCTGGCCTGTGTGGAAGCTATGGGACTTGGCCCAGCCGAGGCCGAAACGGATGTTCAGGCTGCCATGCTTGGCGGCTTTGTTGACCGCGCCCGGGTCTTCGGTGACATACAGACCGGGGATACCGATATTGCCGGCGACCCGCACCACACCCATCAGCGCATTGAGCACATCGGCCGGGGCCTCGTGCTGCGCGCCGTCATGGCCGTGACCACGGGCTTCGAAGCCGACCGCATCGACCGCACAATCGACTTCCGGCTCACCGAGCAGGTTGGCGATTTGCTCGTGCAACGGAGTGTCCTGGGTCAGGTCGGCGATCTCGAAGCCCTGGGCCTTGGCATGCGCCAGACGCAGCGGATTGACGTCGCCGACTATCACCACCGCCGCACCCAGCAGACGGGCGGAGGCGGCGGCAGCCAGTCCGACCGGACCGGCACCGGCGATATACACTGTGCTGCCAGGGCCGACACCGGCGGTCACCGCGCCGTGGTAGCCGGTCGGCAGGATATCGGAGAGGCAGGTCAGGTCGCGGATTTTCTCCATCGCCTTGTCGCGGTCGGGCAACTTCAGCAGGTTGAAGTCGGCATACGGCACCAGCACGTATTCGGCCTGGCCGCCGACCCAGTCGCCCATGTCCACATAGCCATAGGCACCGCCGGGGCGCGCCGGGTTGACCGTCAGGCAGACGCCGGTGTGCTGTTCCTTGCAACTGCGACAACGGCCGCAGGCGACGTTGAACGGCACCGAGACCAGGTCACCGATCTGCACGTTTTCCACGTCACGGCCCTTCTCGATTACCTCACCAGTAATTTCATGGCCAAGCACCAGCCCGACCTGGGCCGTGGTCCGACCACGCACCATATGCTGGTCGGAGCCGCAGATATTGGTCGAAACCACGCGCAGGATCACGCCATGGTCAATGCGTTTGCCGCGCGGGTCTTCCATTTTTGGATAGGGGATGGTCTGCACCTCAACCTTGCCTGCGCCGAGATACACGACACCACGATTACCAGACATGCTTTCACCTCGCTTTTGTTGTTGTGAGAACACGGCCCTTGTACTGCGAAGGGGCGCGCGGCCTTACAGTGCGGCGGTATATGTCTTGCGTTTGCGCGTGAATGCAGATTGGTTGGAAGTCACCTTCCAACGACGCGTGATTAGCAGTCATCGTATCGATCCTACGCCTGGTATCAGCACTCTGCGAGGGCATTTAGCACCCAATCACCTGGCCTCACCTGAGTCCAGCTACATTACCGGTGAGTTGCTGGTGATCGATGGTGGCAATTGTCTGATAGAGAACAAAGCACCCAAGTAATGAATGCGTTGCCCGCCGCAAAAAATTGCGGCGGAGGAGAGTAAGTGACTTCCTCCGCCGCAATTCAGGCTGATTCGATCAAAACGGCAGTGGCAGTTTCGCCGTGCGCCCCCCATCCACCACCAGCACCTGCCCGGTGATGAAGGCTGATGACTCCGAGGCCAGGAAAACGACTGTCCCGCCAACATCGGCCGGCAATCCGGTACGTCCGACGGGATGAAGGCGCAGGAGTGCATGGCGCGCCGCACGCGGATCAGCTTGAGCGGCGAGGTACGCATCACTCAACTCGGAATTGATCCACCCTGGAGCAATGGCATTGCAGCGGATGCCGTCTCGGCCGAGATCGATTGCCAAGGCTCGGGTCAGCCCATGGATGCCGGCCTTGGAGGCACAGTACGCGGCATGTTCAGGGTTGGCGCCTATCCCTTCGATCGAGCCGATGTTGATGATGCTGCCACCGCCTCGCTGACGCATCTGGGGCACCAACGCTTTGCACAAGAACGCTGGCGCCCGCAGATTGACAGCCATCATGCGATCCCAGTCCTGTTCGGTCATATCATCAATGGATTTCTCGAACATGAACCCGGCGTTGTTAACCAATACATCGATTCCGCCAAGCTGCTCCTGGGCAAACTGTGCAATCAAATTGGGTGACTCCATCGAGGCGAGATCAGCCTCGACGAAATAGACTTGAGGGTGATTTTGCAAGTCGGCGTCCAGTGCCTGGCGCTGAGCGATCAACACAGAAGCTCCCGCCTCAAGCAATTGTTCGGTGATGCCTCGGCCAATCCCTCTGCCGCCCCCGGTCACCACTACATTCTTACCATTGAGCATCGCTACCTCTCCTTAGCCGGACACCGGCTTGGCGCCTGTGACTTCTACCGTTTCGCCGGCGATGTACCTGGCCTCGTCGGACGCCAGAAATGCGATGACATCCGCAATGTCTTCAGGCTCGGCGATACGGCCTAATGGCACGCTCTTGTTCAGTTCTTGCACGGCCTTGTCCGGATCCAGGCCACGACGCGCAAAGCCGCTGCGTATCATCGGGGTATTGATTTCGTGCGGGCACACGGCGTTGACGCGAATGCCCAAGGGCGCGCAATCGCGGCCCAGATTCTTGGTTAAAGCCGCGACGGCCCCTTTGCTTGTGCAGTACGCCACGTGGGCGGGGCCGGGATAAATGCCCCAGACAGATGATGTGTTGACGATTGCGGCGCCTGGGCGATTTTTCATGTGCGGTATCGCGGCACGGCAGATGAAGAACACCGCATTCAGGTTTACACCCATGGCGTCAAACCACATGTCGTCAGTGGTTTCCTCTATCGTGCCGCGGGGAATGATGCCCGCATTGTTCAATACGATGTCGATCCCCGAAAAAGTATCGACGGCAGTCTGGACAATCGCTTCGCAATATTCCTTTCGGCGTAAATCGCCTGCTACATAGTGCACTTCGGCGCCCAAGTCACGGACTTTGGCGGAAATTGATTTGCAACCGGCTTCGTCAAGATCAGACAAAACAAGCTTTGCGCCTTCTCGGGCGAACAATAATGCTAACGCTTGTCCGACACCGCCGGCAGCGCCAGTAATGACCACCACTTTATTATTGAATTTCATATGGCAACCTACTTGGTAATTTTTTGGCGGAGCCATTATTTAATTTCAATGGATAGAAACGTCCAGCAACTTTTTTACCGGGCCAAGGATAACCTGACGTTATCCAAAATTTCTGAATCGAAAATTTTGAATCGTGCTCAGAGCGGTTGGAATGGGGCGAAATGTAGTTTCACTGTCAGCCCATTCTCTGCGGGAGCATTGATCATGGCCATAGCGCACAATCCCGCGGAACGTCAGCTGTTCATAATGTGAAGTAATCATTTATCTATCTAAAATATCATTATGGCCAGGGAGTCTCCACTGCTAAGGTTTTCTATAAGTAGAAAGCTACAAATTTGCAGTTTACAAACCTCATCGTTTTTTACTGGCAACACCTGGGCCATTGAATGCACAGAGTTTGAGCGCCTAATGAATAAAAATAAATAACCGCCAGTAAAGTCTTTTGTTTGCACACGCAGCAAACAACCTCTTGGCAAATCCGCCGACTAATAAAAAACCTAAGACAGGTTGTATACCCCCAAATGACTAGGAGAGTCGAATGACGCTTACATTACCCAAGACCATGCACGCTGTGCTTCTGAAGGGGCATGGGGGTACTGAGCAGCTTGAATACCATACAGATGTGCCAGTGCCTCGCCCTGGTGCCGGCGAAGTCTTGATAAAAGTCGGCGCTGCTGGAGTCAATAACACCGACATCAACACGCGTATTGGTTGGTACTCCAAACAAATAACCGGTGACACCAATTCGGGCGGCGCTTCCGGGTTCGCTAAGATCGACACTGAGGACGCATCCTGGTCCGGTGTTCCGCTCAAGTTTCCGCTGATCCAGGGTGCCGATTGCTGCGGACGCATTGTTGCGGTTGGCCAAGGGGTGGACGATTCTCGAGTCGGACAGCGCGTGCTGGTACGCAACATGCTGCGAGCACCGGTTGAGAATCGGCCGTTCGAGTGCTGGACCTACGGTTCGGACTGCAATGGGGCTTTTGCGCAATTTACAGTAGCGCCGGCAGCGGACACCTGGCCGGTGAACAGTGATTGGAGCGATATAGAATTAGCTTCGATTCCATGTGCCTATTCAACCGCCGAACTTTTACTCCAGCGTGCAGTCGTCAGTGGCGCCGACAAAGTACTGATCACCGGTGCAAGCGGCGGTGTGGGATCGGCTGCGGTCCAATTGGCGAAATGCCGCGGTGCCGAGGTGATCGCAATTACCAGCGCAAGCAAGGCGGATCAAATTCTGTCTCTGGGCGCCGATCGCGTAATTCATCGAGACGAAAACCTGGTTGAGACGCTTGGAGAAAACAGCGTTTCCGTGGTGCTGGACCTGGTGGGTGGGAAAGATTGGCCCGCGCTGTTGCAAGTGCTCAAGCGGGGTGGTCGTTACGCTGTTTCGGGTGCTATCGCTGGCCCAATCGTCGAGCTGGATCTACGAACGCTTTACTTGAAAGACCTCACGTTTCATGGCTGCACTTTCCAGGAGGATGCAGTTTTCAATGAGTTGGTCAGTCATATTGAACACGGTCGTATCCGTCCCTTTGTCAGCAACAGTTATCCGCTGTCCGAAATTGCCACGGCACAGAATGATTTCATAGAAAAACGTTATGCGGGAAAACTGGTATTGGTGCCACCACAGGAGAGTGTTTGTGAAGATCATTGAAATTGAAGTTTATCAAGTCGATCTGCCATACGCTGGCGGCGTTTACAAGCTGTCAGGCGGCCGTACTTACACAAGTTTTGACTCCACGATAGTGTGTATTCGCACAGATACTGGCCTTGAAGGCTGGGGCGAGTCGACACCCTTCGGCCCGAACTACATTGCAGCGCACGCCCTGGGGGTGAGAGCGGGTATCGCCGAAATGGCAGACATGCTCATCGGCCGGGATCCCCGACAGGTTGATCGAATCAACGATGTCATGGACAGCACCTTGATGGGCCACCTCCATGCAAAAGCTGCAATCGATGTGGCTTGCTGGGACATCCTGGGTAAAGCGGTGGGTATGCCGGTTTGTGAACTGCTGGGCGGTAGTACAGGACAGTCCATGCCGATCATCGACTCAACTTATGCCGGCGATCCTGAAGACATGCGTCGTCGAGTTGCTCAGACTCGAAAGCAAGGATACCTGGGGCATTCGGTGAAGGTCGGCGCGACACCGGAGGAGGGTGGGCCCGCGCTGGATGCCGCGCGCATTGAGGCATCACTTGCAGATGCCCGCCCCGAGGAATACTTCATCGTTGATTGCAACGGTGGCCTGACGGTAGAGCATGCATTGCGCATGTTGAAACTGCTGCCATCCGGGCTGGACTTCGTCCTTGAGGCGCCGTGCGCCACCTGGGCTGAGCACATGTCCCTGCGCCAGCGAACCAATGTGCCGCTGATCATGGATGAGCTGGCGACGGATGAGGCTTCGGTGATGCAGCTGATCAGCGAAAAGGCTGCAGACGGTATTGGTCTGAAAGTTTCCAAACATGGCGGCCTGACCAGAGCCCGACGTCTGCGCGACATGTGCATGACCTCCGGCTTGACGATGAGCGTTCAGGAGACCGCTGGCTCACAGGTAGCGTTCGCTGCGCTGACTCACCTCGGGCAATCAATCCCACACCGAAATCTGCGCTGCGTGCTTGATACGCGCGATATGTATCCACCGGTCACGGCGCTCGTCGACATTCCCGTGGTGGATGGCCGTATCCGTGCCCCGCAGACCCCAGGGTTGGGCATCACGATCAATCGGGACGTCATCGGTGAACCCGTAGCGGTATATCGCTGAGTTAATCTCCAGCAGCGCGGCGCATGAAGGACTTCGTGCGCCGCGTTTTTTTGTGTGTAATTCGTGCCTTTTCCGCCAGTGGATCGACTCGGGGGCTCGCAAAAGCGCAGCAATCACGAATATGTTAATTCGTATAAATGTTTTATTGACTAAAAAATAATATCGGGTAATTATTTTCCTGCATCTGCTCTCACGCAGAGTCATTTTCAGGATCAACCCGATGAGTCAGAACACCGTGCCTTCACTGGCCAGTCTTTACGTCGAGACTAATGGATCGTCATTCGACGCGCGCCTCGCACCGTCGCTTATGCAGGGCTTCCCGGCCGAGCCGGAACGCCGCGTTACCTGGCACAACTGGATGCGCCCACCGTTCAGTCAGTGGGGTTTTCGCAATCTGGCGCGCCTGCGTCCCTCCATTGATGTGCAGGCGGGCTCCGGGCCGGTCAGTACTTTGCAAGAATCACCACAAGCGCTGGATGAGCTGCACTTCGACAGTGAGTGTGGTGTGGGTGTCAGCGTCATCGATCATCTGGTGGCCAGTCAGACCGATGCCTTTTTGGTGATGCAGGGCAACACGGTGCTGTTCGAGCGCTACTTCAATGGTCAACAGCCCCGGGACCGGCACATCATGTTCTCGGTAACCAAGTCACTGATCGGCACCCTCGGTGAGCAGCTGGTCAGTGATGGCGTACTCAACCCAACGTTGCCTGCTGCGTATTACGTGCCTGAATTGGTGGGCAGCGCGTTTGGTGATGCCACGGTACGCCAGCTGTTCGACATGGCCGTGGGCATCGAGTACAGCGAGGTCTATGACGACCCCAACTCGGAGAGTTCTCAGTACGGCTATGCCTGTGGCTTTCAGCCTGCACCTGCGCAGTACGCCCAGTTCGAGTCGCTGTACCAGTACCTGCCGTCTCTAAAAAAACGCGGCACCCACGGTGGCTTTTTTCATTACGTGACCGCCACCACCGAAGCCTTGGCCTGGGTCATGGAGCGCGCCTCGGGCAAGGCCTGCGATCAGTTGCTGCAAGAAATCTGGAAGCAGTTGGGATGTGAGCGTGACGGCTACTTTATGGCCGACCCCTGGGGACGCAGCGTCGCCGGTGCCGGGTTCAGCGCCACCTTGCGTGACATGGCTCGTTTCGGCCGCCTGCTGGCCAACGATGGTCGCCAGGATGGACTGCAACTGCTGTCGACCGAGACGGTTGCACATCTCTTTGCCGGCGCCGAGCCGGCGATCTATGCCGAAAACTCCGAGTTCTCCAAATGGACCCCCGGCGCTTCCTACCGCAGTCAGTGGTACGTCTTCAACGACCACAGCCAGGCGATCATGGCCGGTGGCATTCATGGCCAATACCTGTTCGTCGACAAGCCGTCCGGTGTGGTGATCGTCAAGCAGTCATCGCTGACCGAGGCTGTCGGCCCATTCGATGCTGACAGCGTGCGCATGCTGCGTGCCATCGCCGCGCACCTTACTCACTGAAACGCCCCATAACGACAAGAAGTTTGCGTCCTATCCGCCTGGCTCGGCCAGGTGTTGGCGGCGCTCTGCGCCGCCATTTCACTGCCCTGTAACAACAATAATCACACAGGAGCTTCATATGGTTTCGATGACGCGTTGCTCTCGAGCGCTCTTAGCGTTCGGCTTACCCTTGACCACCCACGTTGCGTTGGCGGGCTACACCTTCGAGGACGGCAACCTCAAGGGGGAGGTCAACTTCACCGCTGGCGGTGCGACCCTTTCCACCCGAAACGTCAACTTCGGCAGCGGCCGCGTCGATATGCGCAGCGGCAAAAATGACGGCACGAAAATCGACTGGCAGGAGTTCTACGTAAAGCCAGGTATCAAGCTGGACTATTCGCTGCAGTCCGACCTCAGCCTGCTGGCCGGCGGCTCGCTCGTGGCGGCTACAACCTTTGGCGATGGCGATGCCGGCGGCTTTACGCGCAGCTCTGACGGTGATGTGGCCGCCGAAGAGCTCTACGGCGGTTTCCGCGCCGGGGAATGGACGCTGACTGCCGGGCGCCAGAACTACATGATCGGCACTGGCTTCATCGTCATGGACGGCAACCTTGACCAGCTCGATGACGGCGCCTACTGGCTTGGCCCAAGAACCGCCTTCAAGGATTCTGCGATCCTGGCCTGGGATCATGGCGCGGTGAAGGCCCAGGCTTTTAGCTTGCGCACCGACGACGATCTGGGTGACTTCCGCATGACGGGCGCCAACCTGGATTACAACCTCGACGACCAGGTGACACTGGGCGCCATGGCGATGAAGGTTCATGCGCTGGGCCCCAAGGGCAGCACCGCCCCCCGATTCCGGGACGGGATGCAGGTGTACAACGTAAGGGCACTCAACGCCAAAGTGCCGGGCGTGCCCGCCCTGACGCTCAACGCCGAATACGCGCTGGAGAAAGGCAGCGGCGAGGGCGTCGATTACGATGCCAAGGCTTGGTATGGTCAGGCGGACTATGCCTTCAATACCTTGCCTCTGACGCCGGTTATTGGCTATCGCTACGCCAGTTTTTCCGGCGATGACAACCTTACCGACAACCGTCAGAAAGCCTGGGATCCTTTGAGCAAAGGCTTCATCGACTGGAGCACCTGGCTGGTGGGGGACATCGTCGGTAACTACCTGTTGTTCAACAGCAACGAAAACGTTCAGCAGTTCTCACTCAAAACTCACCTGAACCCAACCCTGACCCTCGGTGCGATTCACTATCAGTTCTGGCTGGACGAGAAAAACTACATGGGCGCATCCGTCAACGATCGGCGCTTTGCCGATGAGAGCGTGGTTTTCCTCGACTGGACACCGACTCCGTCGTTCTATACGTCGCTGTCGTATAACTGGGTCAAGCCGCTGGCCGCTGCCAAGCAAGTATTCGGCGATGATCAGAAATTCAGCGCGCTGGAACTGTACTTCACCTACCGCTATTAAGTGTCGCGAGCCATCGCGGCCGCGTAGGAGTGTTTCACCATGAACAAGAACGTACGCAACACCCTGTTGTCCGTTGCGCTGTCGTTGCTGACGGCGAGCGTTTCCCAGGCTGAAGAGCGCACGGTGCGGATCTATAACTGGATCGAGTACCTGCCACCGGAGATCCTCAAGAGCTTTCAGGAGGAAACGGGGATCCGTCCGATCTATGACGTGTTCGACAGCGTCGAGACCCTGGAGTCCAAGTTGCTCACCGGCAACTCTGGCTATGATGTGGTGTACCCCGGCAGCGCCAACCTGAGCCACTTGATCGCGGCGGGTGCCGTCCTGCCTCTGGACCGCAACCAGCTGCCGAACTGGCAGCATCTGGACCCGGAGTTCATGAAATCCCTGGAAGCGGTAGGTGACACGGGCAACCGCTACGCTGCGCCGTACCTGTGGGGTACCACGCTGATCGGTTACAACGTCGACAAGGTCCAGCAGATTCTGGGCGCCAATGTACAGATGAACACGTGGGATATGATCTTCAAGGAAGAGAACCTCGCCAAGCTGGCCGGTTGTGGAGTCGGTTTCCTCGATGCAGCCAACGAGATCGTGCCCATCGCTTTGCACTACAAGGGCCTCGACCCGAACAGCCAGAAGCGCGAGGACTACCCGCAGGCTCAGGCGGCGATGATGAAGATTCGCCCTTACGTCACCTACTTCAACTCGTCGCGCTACGGGATGGACTTGGCTAACGGTGACATCTGCATCGCCGTGGGCTGGTCGGGCGGCGTGGCACTGGCCAAACAGCTGGCCGATGCCGCCGGCAAGGGTGTCAGGGTGGAAATGGCGTTACCCAAGGAAGGTGCGCCGATGTGGTCAGACGTGATGATGGTGCCGGTTAACGCCCCCCACACCAAGGAGGCCCACGAGTTCATCAATTACATCCTGCGCCCGGATGTGATCGCCCGGATCAGCAACAAGATCGGATACCCCAACCCCAACAAGGATGCCACCGCGCTGGTGAACGCCGACATCCGTAATAACCCCAACATGTATGTGCCGGACGAAGCGCGCCAAACCCTGTTCGCCTTACAGCCCATGCCGCCAGCCGTGGAGCGGATCCGCACTCGCACCTGGACCAGCATCAAGACCAACCGCTGATCAATGTAGCCCGGCGCTTTTGTGCCGGGCTGAACGCTGTTGAGTACTGCCTCTGTTAACCCTTGTCGCTGGTGCGCATCGCCGGTCGGACACATGTGGATGACAGGCAGCGCAGCAGGGTGAGACGGATCTGCTTCTAATAGGCGACAAGTATGTCGCCATTTTTTTGTGTGAACGCGAGGCACAGGAGACGCACCATGTTTGTCACTTTACGAGGCAGAATTATGCGCGGTGTCGGAGCAGGTCAACCGTTCGGTCGGTCGGATCCGGCAGCTCAGCGAGGACCTGACGCTCAGCGCACGTGAATCGGCGCAGGAGATCGCCGATGTCAGTGGGCAGGCCACTGAGCAAGGCCGTTTGCTCGAGCGTTTCAAGACCTGAGGTGAGTCGGACTTCGTTTTGTGGCTGGTCATGCCAGCCACGTGCCCAAGCTATCACGTAGAGCCAGTCTCAAAGGCGACTGGCGAGGTCCAATCGTTCAAGGGTTTGAGTATCCAGCCCCAGCTGCGTCGAACGCGCCAGGCTATTCAGTTGCTCCAGGTTGGTGGCACTCGCGATGGCAGAGGTAACGCCGGGTTGGTGCATGACCCAGGCCAAGGCGATTTCCGCAGGTGAGACCTGCTGTTCCTGCGCCACCTGATGCAGAACGTGCAAAATGCCCATGCCGCGTTCATCGAAATACTTTTCCAGGTCCTCGCGGCGAGCACTATGAGTCAGGTCATTCAGGCCTTTGTATTTGCCACTGAGGAAACCCGAGGCCAGGCTGAAGTAAGTCAGGACCTCGCAGCCCTCGGCCTGGGCAAAAGAACGCAACTGCTGTTCGAAGTCATGGCGATCATAGAGGTTGTACTCCACCTGAAGGCAGGCGTAATGGGGCAGGGCGTGACGATCGGCAGAGAATTTAGCGGCCTGCAGATCTTCCAGGGTGTAGTTGGATGCGCCGATCGAGCGAACCTTGCCGCAGGCGATCAACGTGCCGTAAGTCTCCAGGGTTTCCTCGTGTGCTGTCGAGGCATCGGGGTAGTGGGAGAAGTACAAATCGATGTAATCGGTTCGCAGTCGACGTAGCGAATCATCCACGGCTTGCAGGATTCTGCCTTTCGATAGCCCGCGCTGATGGGGCGAGAGTTCGGCCCCGACCTTGGTGATAATCTTCACTTCACTGCGTCGGTGGCTGTTCTGACTCAGCCATTTGCCAATGATGGCTTCCGACTCGCCGCCGCTATTGCCACTGGCCCACATGGAATAGGCGTCTGCGGTATCGAAGGTGCTGATACCGAGTTCAAACGCAGCGTCGAGTAGCTTCAGCGAATCTTGTTCGTTGACGGTCCAGCCAAAGACATTGCCGCCCAGCACCAGGCGCGAACTCTCCATCGTTGAATTACCCAGATAGTCTTTTTTCATGCTGGTCCGCCGTTCGATTTAATAATCAGCCCTCTGGCTTTTGGCGTTCAGCCAAACACCCTGCGAGGTGATTGCATCCGTGTGTTTTCTCAGGCCCGCATGCCGTAAAAGAGCAGCTCGGTGATGTTCCTTACCTGAGCGGAGTGGGACTCGATATCCGGCTGCTCCTGGTTGACCAGCCTGAACAACTGCAGGTGTGAATAGTCGTTCAACAGGAAAGCGGCCAAGTCGACGTCGAGGTCGGCGCGAAGTTTGCCGGCCTGCTGCAATTCTCTGAGCAACCCACTGATTTCAGCCCTGAGCGCATCGTTCATGGCGCGATAGCCTTCGGGCAGCCCGTTGTCGCCGCCAAACAATATCAGTGGCAGCAGTTCACGCCAGAGGCTGGGGTGCATGACCTCCAGTGCGTAACCGGTCAGCCGCCGCTCCAGGTAACACATGGCATCGACCGGGTCCTCAATGTCAGGCATCTGGCTGCGGGTGTCCTTAAGTGCACGCTGGTCGGCGTCGTGCAGGATTTCCAGAATGATTTCCTGTTTGTTACCGAAGTACTTGAACACGGTGGGCGCCGACACCCCAGCCTGGTTGGCGATCTGTTCGATGGTGGTGTTCTGGAAACCCTGGCGCTCAAACAGTTCGATCGCTGCCTTGCTGATGGCTTGGCGTCGTTCGACTTTCTGACGTTCACGTAGTCCGCTCACGGGAGATCCTTGTCGCTATGAATAAGGGGGGCGGATGTCGCCCAATCATTTATGCAAAATACTTAATCGAGTAAAATTTTTAAAGCGCTAATTTCTGTAGTGCGTTCTTTCACTGTAACGAAAGCCTTCGCAGGCGAAATGATCTGTTACCTGGATACCGTTATTCACCCATTTGGGGCGCGCTGGGCCATTTCGTAGCACACGGTGAGTATCACGCTCATCTGAAGATCATCGGTTTTTGAGTAGAAACTCCTTTCCAATTAAGAGCTTGAGGCTGTTCTAAGCGGACTGGCACGGTTTCTGCTGTTTTGGATCTATGGATAATTGGATACAAAACTGCAAAAGGTGATTTTATGCAATTCGCTCCCACCTACGTTGAACGCCAGCCCCTGACCGCTGAAGAGGAGGCTTACAACTTTCTGCTGGAAGCGATCTGTGGCGGTCGTTACCGCAAAGGCGACCGTCTGATCGCTGAGGACATTGCCAGCGAAATCGGCATGAGCCGGATGCCGGTGCGCGAAGCCTTTCGCCGTCTCGATGCTCAAGGCCTGGTCACCCTGAGGCCTAACCGCGGGGCCATTGTCAGTGGCCTGGATTTCGACGAATTGCACGAAGTCTTCGAGATGCGCAGTGCCCTCGAGGGCCTGGCCATCCGCGTGGCCGTGGCCAAGATTAGCGAGCGTCAGCTGGCGGCTCTGGAGCGCATGCTGGACGAGATGGATGACTACCGCGATGAAAGCGCCGAGTGGGTCAGGCTTCATCGTGCCTTCCATGAATACCTGTGCAGCCTCAGCGGCCGTCCTCGGCTGATGAAGCAGATCTCGGCTCTGTATTCGCTGATCGAGGCGCCGATGCGGCTGTGGCTGCAACACAGCGAAAAACCACTGAGCGCTCGCCAGGAACACGCGGTGATCCTGGACGCCATTCGCTCAGGCGATGTCGACCGGGCCGAGACCGTGGTGCGTCAGCATATCGAGGGCACGGTGCCGGCGCTGATCCAGTTCCTGCAATCGGAAAAATAGAATCGGGCTTAAACCCGACAGTGTTTTGACTTTGAGTACTGCCCCGTTACTAAACAACAGGAGTGTCTCGTCATGCATAAACGTCATATGTTACTTGCCGCTGTATCCCTCGGGCTCTGTACACAGTGGGCGGTTGCCGCGCCCCAAGTGCCGGAGCGACTGCAAAAGGCCGACAAACTCACGTATTGCTCGGGCATGGATTCACCGCCCTTGGTGTCTTTCGACGAGGCGCAAAAACCCAAGGGCCTGACGGTCGATCTGGGGCTGGAAATCGCCAAGCGGCTGGGGGACAAACCGGTGCAATGGCGGGTCATTCCCTTCTCCGGTTTGCTGCCGGCATTGCTCGCTCAGCAATGCGACATGATCGTCGATCAGCTGTTTGACAAGCCCGAACGGCGTGAGGTGATCGACATCGTCAACTACATGTATTCCAGCCAGTCAGTGGTAGTCCCCAAAGGCAATCCAAAGGGCATCAAAACCCTGGAAGGACTGTCCGGGCACAAGGTAGCAGTGCTCAACGGCTCGACAATCAAAACCTTGCTGGACGCCGAGAACGAAAAGCTGACCAAGGCTGGCAAGACACCCATGAAACTGGTGGTCTATAACAGCGACACCGACGCCTTTCAGGCGCTGCGCATCAGTCAGGTAGACGCCTACGGTACCACCGTGGAAACCGCCGGTTACTACGCTGCCATGGCGCCCGATCTGTTCGAGGAAGGGGTGCCGGCCTTCAGCCGGATCCTCACCGGCTTGGGGATTCGCAAGGATGATCCGCAGCTCACCACGGCGGTACAACAGATCATCAGTGATATGCGCAGCGACGGCAGTTACGTGCAGTTGCTGAGCAAATGGCATGTTTCCAGCGACACACTCGACTGAGGCGAACGCTCGATGAATTTCAATTGGGATGTGTTCTGGCAATACCTGCTGCAGCCCAGCGGGGTGTACCTCACCGGTCTCTGGCTGACCTGTCTGATCAGTGTGCTGGCGATGGCGCTGGGCTGTGTCCTGGGGCTGGCGGCAGCGCTGATGCGTCTGTCGCGCAACCCGCTACTCAACCTGCCAGTACGGTTTTACGTGTGGCTGATGCGCGGCACGCCGCTGTTGGTGCAGATCGTCTTTCTCTATACCGCATTGGCAGCCGGCGGGATCTTCCGTTTTGAGGACGTGGAGCTGTTTGGCCTGGTGGTGCCTGGAAACATCCAGGCAGCGATCATCGCCCTGGGCCTGAACGAAGGCGCCTACATGGCCGAGATCATCCGTGCGGGCATTGGCGCAGTGGACAAGGGGCAGTACGAGGCTGGGCGTTCTCTGGGCATGACCTTCGCCAAACTGATGCGGCGAATCGTTCTGCCTCAGGCGTTCCGGGTCATCGTCCCGCCGTTGGGCAACGAGTTCAACGTGATGCTCAAGAATACGACGCTGGTCAGCGTGATTGGCGTGCAGGAGTTGCTGCTGAGCACGCAAATGGTCACGTCGGCGACATTCCGGGTATTTGAACTGTATCTGGTGGTGGCGATTTATTTCCTGCTGCTGACCACCCTCTGGGGCTTCTTCCAGCGTTGGCTGGAAGCGCGTTTCGGACAGTCCGATCGACCCGCACCGCCAGCGGCTGGCAGTCGCATGTTCGGTCGCAGCACGTTCAAATTGCTGAGGGGGCGTTAAGCATGGCGCACAAAAGTGAAGAACTGATCATCGAGGCCCTGGACATTCACAAGTCCTTCGGCGACCTGGAGATTCTCAAGGGGATTTCCTTGCAGGTGCGGCGCGGTGAAGTGGTGGTGTTGATCGGCGCATCGGGGTCAGGCAAGACCACCTTCATTCGCTGTATCAATCTGCTGGAAGATATTCAAGGTGGTCGCATTCGCGTCAACGGTCGCTCCATGGGGTACCGCGAGCGCGCCGACGGCAGTCTGGTGCGCGACTCCGAGCGCAACATCGCTCGCCAGCGTCGGGACATCGGCATGGTCTTTCAACGCTTCAATCTGTTCCCCCACATGACCGCCCTGGAAAACATCATTGAGGCACCGATCCAGGTGCTCGGCGTGCCACGCACCGAAGCTTTGGAACAGGCCCGGGCTTTGCTCGCCAGGGTCGGTCTGGCGGACAAGGCCATGCATTATCCGTCGATGTTGTCCGGTGGGCAGCAGCAGCGCGTGGCAATCGCCCGGGCGCTGGCGATGAAACCCCAGGCCATGCTGTTCGACGAACCCACCAGCGCTCTGGATCCGGAAACCGTCGGCGAGGTGCTGCAGGTGATGAAGCAGTTGGCCGATGACGGCATGACCATGGTAGTGGTCACCCATGAAATGGGTTTTGCCCGAGAAGTCGCTGACCGCGTGGTGGTGCTTGATCAGGGCGAATTGATCGAACAGGGGCCGCCGGAGCAGATCTTCAGTCGACCGACACACCCGCGAACCCAGGCCTTTCTCAGCCGCGTGCTGTGATCTTCTCAGTCGGGTCTTTTTTTCACCCGGCAATGGACCCGGACACCTGCGGCCAATGAATCTTTGTATGGAAGAACTTTTGCCATGTTGAAATTTTCTGCCCACGAATATCCCTATCCGTCACAACGTCAGAACGTGTTTGCACGCCGTGGCATGGTCGCTGCTTCACAGCCATTGGCCGCCGAAGCCGGCATCGAAATCATGCGCAACGGCGGCAATGCCATCGATGCCGCGATCGCCACGGCGGCGGCTCTGACGGTGGTTGAACCCACCGGCTGCGGCTTGGGTGGCGACGCCTTTGCCCTGGTCTGGAGCAAAGGCCAATTGCACGGACTGAACGCCAACGGCCATGCGCCGGCAGCGCTGACCATCGATGCAGTCAAGGCATGTGGTCACGAGCAGATGCCGCTTTATGGCTGGACGCCGGTAACGGTGCCCGGTTGCCCTTCGGCCTGGGCGGAGTTGTCCAAACGGTTCGGCAAGCTGCCTTTTGCCGAGTTACTGCAGCCCGCCATCAGTCTGGCCAGAGATGGTTTTCCACTTTCACCGGTGGTCGCCCGACAATGGCAGACCGCTCTGGATGAATTCAGCCCCCATCGAGACCCAGTGCTCGACGTATGGTTCGACACGTTCCTGATTGATGGCCGTGCGCCTAAGGCCGGTGAATTATTCCGCAACCCGGCGCAAGCCCGAACGCTGGAAGAACTGGCGGACAGCGCTTGCGAAAGCCTCTATCGCGGCGAACTGGCTCAGCGTCTGGATGCCCATTCCCGCGCCACCGGCGGCTACCTGCGAGCCAGCGACCTGCAAGACTATCGCGCCCAATGGGTGGATCCGATCAGCATCAACTACCGCGGCTACGATGTGTGGGAAATCCCCCCAAGCGGGCAAGGCCTGGTGGCCCTGATGACCCTGAAAATCCTTCAGGGCTTTGACTTCGATCACCGGGACAGCCAGCAGACCTGGCATCGTCAGTTGGAAGCCATGAAGCTGGCCTACAGCGACGGCCTGCATTACATCACCGATCCGCTGCACATGCGTGTGGCCGTGGCTGACCTTCTCAGCGATGCCTACAGCAGTCAACGTCGCGAACAGATTACGGATCAGGCGCGTGAACCTAATCCTGGCGATCCCCACGCCAGCGGTACGGTGTATCTGGCCACGGCGGATGCGGAGGGCAATATGGTGTCCTTCATCCAAAGCAACTACCACGGCTTTGGTTCCGGTGTGGTACTGCCAGACAGCGGCATCGCCTTGCAGAACCGCGGACAGGAATTCAGTCTCGACCCTGACCACGCGAACTGCCTGGCACCGGGCAAAAAAACCTTTCACACGATCATTCCCGGTTTTATCAGTAAAGGCGACGCACCGGTGGGACCGTTCGGCGTCATGGGTGGCTACATGCAGCCCCAAGGCCATGTGCAGATGGTCATGAATCTGGTGGATTTTGATCTCAATCCCCAAGCCGCGCTGGACGCGCCACGGTGGCAATGGCTGGGAGATATGAAGGTCGGCATCGAACACGGGGCGTCTCGGGACTTGGCCGCTTCGCTGGCACGGCGCGGACACCAGATTCAGGTTGATTGCGACCTGATCAACTACGGCCGAGGGCAGATCATCATCCGTGACCCGGACACCGGAGTGCTGTGCGGCGGCACCGAGCCGCGAGCCGACTCCCATATCGCCGTGTGGTAGCGGGCCGCTGAAAACAAGAAAAGAGACCTCGGTCTCTTTTCTTGTTTCTGTGGCAGACGGTGCGCTCATTGCGTTTCTTCGCAACGCCGAACAGCTTGGCTTGAATCAGTTTGTCAGGGATCGCGGTCAGGGTTTGTCCGCGACCGGGTTCGCCGTCCTCAGCTCGGGCACAGGTTGCAGGGCCGATCGGACAATCACACTGATGATGGCCAGTGCTGCAATTACCAACCCCGGTGAAGTCGCCAGTAACACCCCAGTGGTGCCGGCCCCGGCTGCCAGAATCTGCCCCGCGGCCAAGGGGCCCGCTACCGACCCCAGACGACCGATGGCTACCGCTGCACCGACGCCGGTGGCACGCACTGAGGTCGGGTACGACGGTGGTGCCAGGGCGTAAAGCACCAGCTGCGCGGCCATCACAAACAACCCAGCAGAAAACCCGGCGACAGCCATGGGGACAATGCCCACCGACAGGCCGACCCCGGCCAGCGCTGTCAGCAATCCGGCGTATACGAACAGCACCACCTTGACGCCGTTGCAGCGATCCAGCAGCACTCCGCCAAGTAGCGAGCCGATAGCGCCGCCGATATTGAACAGCATCTGCACCAGGCCAGCTTCTGCTTTGCTGAAACCTTGTTCCAACAGCAGAGATGGCAGCCAGTTGAGCAACATGTACATCACGGTCAGGGTGAAGAAGTAGCTGAGCCACAACGCCAGGGTGACGCGAGCCCGATCGTCGCCGAACAACGCCTGACCGGTTGAAGCGCGGGCCACGGTGACAGTGCCTTGTTGCTGGCGAAAGGCGCTGGACTCGGGCAGCAGCAGGATCATCAATGGCACCACCAGCAAGGGCGCGAGCCCGCCGATGATGAAGGTCGTCTGCCAATGATCGGTGAAAAGCATGGCGACCACCGCCGCCAATGCGCCGCCCAACGGCACGCCGGCATACATGATGCTGATCGCGGTGCCGCGACGTTGCTCACCCACGGCCTCGGCACACAGAGCAATCAGATTGGGCAGGGCCGCGCCCAGGCCTAGCCCGGTCATGAAGCGTGCCAGTAGCAAGCCGGAGAAACTGCTGACGTAAGCGGTGCTGAGGGAGAACACGCCGAACAGCAGCACCGCTCCAATGAGGATCTTCTTGCGGCCGATTCGATCGGCAATCCAGCCACCAAAAAAGGCGCCTGGCAGCAATCCGATAATTCCGGCGCTGAACACCCAGCCCATCGATTTCGGGTCCAGGGCAAAGGTCTGGCGCAGGCCCGCGGCGGCGGTACCGGCAGCTTGCAGGTCGAAACCTTCGATCAGTGCAACGATAAAACACAGGGCAATGGTCAGCGTCGTGCGACGTGATGGGGTGTCCATGGCGAACCTCATTCTTGTTTTTGTGGGTGTGCTGACAGATGAACGTGATCCTGTTCACCCGAGGCGGCGACAGGCCGGAAATAAGATTAACAAAGATAACTAAAAAATGAATGCTTCGGATTTTCTGCTGAAAAACATCATTAAACCTATCTAAATCAATAGGATGACATTCAGATATAGACTTATTCATAAAATAGATAACAATATTAATGTTCGTTTATCGGTCATTTCTGATTGACGCCGCGTCAGGCTGTTTCCATTCTCTGGCCGCAGATCTCCGGGATACCCCAACGATCCCGTTCAAAAAAACAACAACAATAAGTGGACATCGAACATGCCAAATCTTTCTTGGGACGCCCTTGCGGCAGCTTCAACCCTACCTGTTCGCGCACGCCACCTGGCCTTGCTGGGCCTGAGTTTGATTGCGCCATCAGTGCTGGCTGACGGCTTCATCGATGACAGTCACGGCACCTTGACCTTGCGCAACTACTACCTGGATCGGGATTACAAGGACGACGGAGCGAAAACCGCGGCCCGGGAATGGGCTCAGGGTTTCATCATGACTGTGGAGTCGGGCTTTACCCCGGGGAGTGTCGGCTTCGGCCTGGACGCTCGTGGGTTGATGGGGGTCAAGCTGGACTCGGCGCCGGACCGCAGTGGCACTGAGTTGCTGCCGGTGTCCAGCAGTGACAAGCGCGCGGCGGACGAATATTCGCGCCTGGCCATGACTGCCAAGATGCGTGTTGCCCAGACCACGGTGAAAACCGGCGACGTGTCGATCTTCCTGCCGTTCGCTTTCGCTAGCCCGTCGCGGCTGCTGCCGCAGACTTTTCGCGGCACCACGCTCAGCTCAAAGGACATTGACGGACTTGTCTTCAACACCGGCTACATCGATCGCATCAACAAGCGTGACTCCACCGACTACCAGCCGATGAGCATCGCCTCGCCAAACCGGCGTTTCAACGGCGCGGCCACCTCATCGCACATGGCCTATGTCGGCGGCGATTACCAGGTGAACAAGGACCTCAGCCTGCGCGTCTATCACGCCGAAGTCGCGGACCTGTATCAGCAGAACACCCTGGCGTTGCTGCACACGGTGCAGGTGGGCGAGGGCACGCTGACCAGCGACTTGCGCAGTTTTTTCAGCGATGAAGACGGCGCCGCCAAGGCCGGAAAAGTGGACAACCGCAACCTCTCGGCGCTGTTCGGCTATCGCTTTGGCGGCCATCGTTTGAGCCTTGGCTATATGCACGCCAGTGGCGACACGGCGACGCCCTATGTATCGGGCACCGAGTTGATGGGCATGAGCGAGCTGACCATGAGTTCGGACTTTCTCAATGCCAAGGAGCGAACCTGGCAGGCGATGTACGACTATGACTTCGCTGCCGCCGGGGTACCCGGCCTGAAGAGCCGCCTGCGTTATGTGCGCGGTGACCATATCGAACTGGCGGCGTTGAATGCCGACGACCGCAAGGAGCGTGAGTTCCAGATGGAGCTGGGGTACGTGATCCAGAGTGGCCCGCTGAAGGATGTCGGGCTGATGGCGCGCAAGTCGATCTATCGCAACGACTTCCCCGCCGGCGCGGCGTTTCGCGATGAAAACCAGACCCGTTTTCTGGTGATCTACACCGTGCCGATCTGGTAAGCCGTTTCATCTGTAATGAATCCGGACGCCCCCCTGGAGCGCGCCGGCATTCGCGTGTCAGGCTTGATAGACCTTTTTCAGCAACCTGAGCAGTTCTTCGCGTTCCTGGCTGTCGAGGGCGGACGTGGCATCCATGTCGCTCTCGGCGGCGATCAGCTTCAACTCCTTGAGCAGCGTCTCGCCGGTCTTGCTGAGGAATATCCCATAGGAGCGTTTGTCCGGTTTGCAGCGTACCCGTACTGCGAGCGCGCGCTCTTCGAGTTTGTTAAGCAGCGGCACCACTTGGGGCGGCTCAATGGCCAGTGCCTTGGCCAGGTCGGACTGCATCAGCCCGGGGTGCTGCTCGATGATCGCCAGTGCCGAGAACTGCGCGGGCCGCAAGTCGTGGGCCGCAAGTCGGCTGATCAGATTCTGGAACAGTTTCAGCTGGGCCCGGCGCATGGCGTAACCAATCAGCTCGTCCAATGCGGAGTCCATCGGCGCCTGAATTTCGACGTCGTCGGCCAGGGCTTCTGGGGCAGCGACATTTTTGGACGACTTGGCCATTGCGGGGAAATCCCTCGGGTTTCAGGTTAATAAAGGTATCTAGTTTGACGAGATTGGTCAGGAATAGCTACGTCAGGAGCCTAAAACGTCGCATTTCCAAGGAGCTCGATGGCAGAAAATATTTGGTTAATTCGCTTAATAGTTAATTGACATAACTAGTTTGGAGGTTTAGTTTTTACCCATCGTCAAGCCAAGAACAAGAGAGCATCACCATGAGCAATTACGAAGGTCGCTGGACAACGGTCAAAGTGGAAATCGAGGAAGGCATCGCGTGGGTCATCCTGAACCGCCCGGAAAAACGCAACGCCATGAGCCCGACCCTGAACCGCGAGATGATCGACGTTCTGGAAACCCTGGAGCAGGATCCGAACGCTGGTGTACTGGTGCTGACCGGTGCGGGCGAAGCCTGGACTGCGGGCATGGACCTCAAGGAATACTTCCGCGAAGTGGACGCCGGTCCGGAAATCCTTCAGGAAAAAATCCGCCGCGAAGCCTCTCAATGGCAATGGAAACTGCTGCGCATGTACGCCAAGCCGACCATCGCCATGGTCAACGGCTGGTGCTTCGGTGGTGGTTTCAGCCCGCTGGTGGCCTGTGACCTGGCGATCTGCGCCGATGAAGCGACCTTCGGCCTGTCGGAAATCAACTGGGGCATTCCGCCGGGCAATCTGGTGAGCAAGGCGATGGCCGACACCGTGGGCCATCGCCAGTCGCTGTACTACATCATGACCGGCAAGACCTTTGGCGGGCAGAAAGCCGCCGAGATGGGCCTGGTCAACGAGAGCGTACCTCTCGCGCAACTGCGTGACGTGACGATCGAGCTGGCACGTAATCTGTTGGAGAAGAACCCGGTGGTGCTGCGCGCAGCCAAGCATGGCTTCAAGCGTTGCCGCGAACTCACTTGGGAGCAGAACGAAGATTACCTGTACGCCAAGCTCGATCAGTCGCGCCTGCTAGACACCGAAGGCGGTCGCGAGCAAGGCATGAAGCAGTTCCTCGACGACAAGAGCATCAAGCCCGGTTTGCAGGCTTACAAACGCTGAACCCCGGCCTTGCATCACGGCGAGCTGGCCGGGCGATCGAGCGTCCGCCAGCTGTTCGCCCCGGCGCCTCGGCGCTTCTGTGAACCCCTCGAACGTATTCCCGATAAAGACAATAAAGAGGAATCACCATGCTGGACGTGCCCCTGCTGATCGGCGGCCAGTCGTGCCCCGCCCGAGACGGTCGAACCTTCGAACGGCGTAATCCGGTGACCGGTGAAGTTGTGTCGCGGGTTGCCGCCGCCACCCTGGAAGATGCCGATGCTGCGGTGGCCGCGGCCAAAGCAGCATTCCCCGCCTGGGCAGCGCTGGCCCCCAATGAACGACGCACCCGCTTGCTGCGCGCCGCCGAGCAGTTGCAGACGCGCAGCGCGGAATTCATCGCCGCCGCCGGCGAGACCGGTGCCATGGCCAACTGGTACGGCTTTAATGTGCACCTGGCGTCCAACATGCTGCGCGAAGCCGCGTGCATGACCACCCAGATCAACGGCGAAATCATTCCCTCGGATGTGCCCGGCAGCTTCGCGATGGCCCTGCGTCAACCCTGCGGCGTGGTGCTGGGCATCGCTCCCTGGAACGCGCCGGTGATCCTCGCCACTCGCGCCATCGCCATGCCGTTGGCCTGCGGCAACACCGTGGTGCTCAAGGCGTCGGAACTGAGCCCGGCGGTGCACCGGCTGATCGGTCAGGTGTTGCAAGATGCCGGCCTTGGTGACGGCGTGGTCAACGTCATCAGCAACGCACCCCAGGATGCCGCGGCGATTGTCGAGCGGCTGATCGCTAACCCGGCGGTGCGTCGGGTCAACTTCACCGGCTCGACCCATGTCGGGCGCATCGTCGGTGAACTATCGGCGCGTCATCTCAAACCGGCGTTGCTGGAACTGGGCGGCAAGGCGCCGTTTCTGGTGCTGGAGGATGCCGATCTGGATGCGGCGGTGGAGGCGGCGGCTTTTGGCGCCTTCTTTAATCAGGGGCAGATTTGCATGTCTACCGAGCGCCTGATCGTCGATGCCAAAGTGGCCGATGACTTTGTCGCCAGGCTGGCGGCGAAGATCGCCACCTTGCCCGCGGGCAATCCCAATGCCGAAGGTTCGGTACTCGGTTCTCTGGTGGACAGCAATGCCGGTGAGCGCATCAAACTGATGATCGACGATGCCCTCGATAAGGGCGCAACCCCCGTCACGGGTGGACAGCTGGAGGGCAGCATTCTGCAGCCAACCTTGCTCGACGGCGTCACCGATGCCATGCGCCTGTACCGCGAAGAGTCCTTCGGCCCGGTGGCGGTGGTGCTGCGAGGTGAGGGCGATGAAGAACTGTTGCGCTTGGCCAACGATTCCGAGTTCGGCTTGTCGGCGGCGATCTTCAGTCGCGACACCAGCCGTGCTCTGGCCTTGGCTCAGCGGGTCGAATCGGGTATCTGCCATATCAACGGACCGACCGTGCACGACGAGGCGCAGATGCCCTTCGGCGGGGTCAAGTCCAGCGGTTATGGCAGTTTTGGCGGCAAGGCGTCCATCGAGCACTTCACTCAATTACGTTGGGTGACCGTGCAAAACGGACCACGGCATTACCCGATCTGAGCAGCCGTCGCACCGTAGGGCGACGAACGCTTGAGAGCGATCGTCGCCCGCGTGTAGGCCATACATAACAATAACGAGGCTGCAGTCGCAGGCTGCCATGCCCCGGTGAACGCATTTCTGCGAGCCGTGGTGTGCCTTGATGGAGAACAACCACGTGAGTTCCGAATTCAGATCGCCAACCCAGAACGAAGCCAGTGCGACGCGCTATCGGCAGGTATCCATCGGTCGTCCTGCGGTCGAGGTCAGCGAAGAGCAGGGCATCCTGCATATGCGCTCCCTGGAACCTTTGGCCGAGTTGCCGGCCCGCTTGCTGGATCGCCTGGTGCATTGGGCCCAGGTGCGCCCGCAACAGACGTTTATCGCTGCTCGCCAGGACGGCGGCGACTGGCGCCGGGTGAGTTACGCCGAGATGCTGACCAGCGTCCGCGCCATTGCCCAACGCCTGCTGAGTTACGGTCTTTCGGCCGAGCGACCGCTGGCGATCCTCTCGGGCAACGACATCGAGCATTTGCAGATTGCGCTGGGCGCCATGTACGCCGGCATTCCCTATAGCCCGGTCTCACCGGCGTATTCGTTGTTGTCTCAGGATTTCGCCAAGTTGCGGCATGTCTGCGACCTGCTGCAACCGGGTCTGGTGTTCGTCAGCGACGCCGCGATCTATCAGCGGGCGATCGATGCGGTGCTGCCGGCGCAAACGCCGCTGATTACCGTGCGTGGCCAAATACCGGGCCGGAGTCAGGTGAGCTTTGCCAGCCTGCTGGAACAGCCCGGCGGTGCCGAGGCCGATTGCGCGTTCACGGCCACTGGGCCGGACAGCATCGCCAAGTTTCTGTTTACCTCAGGTTCCACCAAGCTGCCCAAGGCGGTGGTCACCACCCAGCGCATGCTCTGCGCCAATCAGCAGATGCTGTTGCAAACCTTCCCGGTGTTCGGCGAAGAACCACCGGTGCTGGTGGACTGGCTACCGTGGAATCACACCTTCGGCGGCAGCCACAACGTCGGCATCGTGCTGTACAACGGCGGCACCTTTTACCTGGACGACGGCAAGCCCACCGCCCAGGGCTTTGCCGAGACCCTGCGCAACCTCAAAGAGGTATCGCCCACCGCCTACCTGACCGTGCCCAAGGGCTGGGAAGAACTGGTCAACGCCCTGGAGCAGGACGGTGAGTTGCGCGAATGTTTCTTCTCGCGCATGAAGCTGTTCTTCTTCGCCGCTGCCGGCTTGTCCCAGAGGATTTGGGATCGCCTGGATCGGGTCGCCGAACAGCATTGTGGCGAACGCATTCTCATGATGGCCGGGCTCGGCATGACTGAGGCGGCACCGTCCTGCACCTTCACCACCGGGCCACTGTCCATGGCCGGTTATATCGGTCTGCCGGCTCCCGGTTGTGAAGTGCGGCTGGTCCCGGTGGACGGCAAGCTGGAAGGGCGTTTCCGTGGGCCGCACATCATGCCCGGTTACTGGCGCGCGCCGCAGCAGACCGCCGAGGTGTTCGACGAGCAGGGTTTCTATTGTTCCGGTGATGCGCTGAAACTGGCCGACGCCCGTGATCCGCAACTGGGGCTGATGTTCGACGGGCGCATCGCGGAAGACTTCAAACTCAGCTCCGGCGTGTTTGTCAGTGTCGGCCCGTTGCGCAATCGCGCAGTGCTTGAGGGCTCGCCTTATGTTCAGGATCTGGTGGTGGCCGCGCCGGACCGCGAATGCCTGGGTGCGCTGGTCTTTCCTCGGTTGTACGAATGCCGACGTCTGGCCGGTTTGAGTCCGGACGCCAGCGATGCCGAGGTCCTGACCAGCGCGTCGGTGCGTCAGTGGTTCGGCGATTGGCTGCAACGGCTCAACCGCAACGCCACCGGTAATGCCAGCCGCCTGGAATGGATCGCGCTGCTCGACGAACCCGCGTCCATCGACCGTGGTGAAATCACCGACAAGGGCTCGATCAACCAACGTGCGGTGCTGCAGTGGCGGGCCGAAAAGGTTGAGGCGCTGTATCGCGGCGAAGAACCTTCCATCTTGCGTGCCGGATCTCTGCCGTGAGTGGCGCGGGGCAGTATTCGAGCTTTAGCGATGTGGCGATTTTCGAAGCCGTGCGCACGCCTTGGGTCGACCTCGGCGGTGCATTGGCTCAGGTCTCGCCGATCGATTTGGGGATCAAGGTCGGGCGCGAGGTACTGGCCCGCGCCGCTATCGATCCGTCCTCGGTGGACAGCGTGCTTGCCGGTTCCATGGCTCAAGCCAGTTTCGATGCCTACTTGCTGCCTCGGCATATCGGCCTTTACAGCGGCGTGCCGCAAGAGACTCCGGCACTGGGAGTGCAGCGCATCTGCGCCACCGGTTTCGAACTCTTGCGGCAAGCCGCCAGGCAGCTGGATGACGGTGTGCAGTTGGCCTTATGCGTGGCGGCCGAGTCCATGTCGCGAAATCCGATTGCCGCCTACACCCACCGCAGCGGCTTCCGGCTCGGTGCGCAGGTAGCGTTCAAGGACTTTCTCTGGGAAGCCCTCTACGACCCGGCCCCGGGCGTAGACATGATCACCACCGCCGACAACCTGGCCCGGCGGCATGGTCTGAGCCGCGACGAAGTGGATCGCTTCGCCCTCGACAGTCATCAACTGGCGCTGCAGGCCCAGGCTGACGGCTGGTTTGAACCGGAACTCGTGGCGCTCGGCAATGAGCGCTTTGAACTGGCCGGTTATCAGCCACGAAGTATTCAGTTGCCACGGGGTGTGGACAGGGTGACACGTGACAGCCACCCACGGCCCACCGATCTGGACGGCTTGCGCCGGTTGCGGGCGGTGCATGCCGGTGGTGTGCAAACGGCCGGCAACAGTTGCGCGGTAGTCGATGGTGCCGCGGCCGCGCTGGTAGGGCGAGCTTCTTCGGCCCGGCGTCCGGTGTTGGCTCATTTGCTGGCCAGTGCCGTGGTGGGCGTGGCACCGGAATTCATGGGTATAGGGCCGGCGCCGGCCATCCAGCTGTTACTGCAACGCAGCGGGCTGGCCCTTGGCGACATCGATCTGCTAGAAATCAACGAGGCCCAGGCGGCTCAAGTGCTCGCCGTGGCGCAGGTGCTGGAACTGGACGGCGACCGGCTCAACCGGCGAGGCGGCTCCATCGCTTTGGGGCATCCCTTGGCCGCCAGTGGATTGCGTCTGGTGCTGACCCTGGCCCGGCAACTGCGCGAGGGCAATCTGCGTTATGGCATTGCCGCCGCCTGTGTCGGGGGTGGGCAGGGCATGGCACTGCTGATCGAGAACCCTGCGTATCAAGGCTGAGGCAGGACACCGCTGCCTTTCGGTGTAAGTGCGCTGCCCAAGCCGTGCGTCACTATCTTGCGTTACTATGCAGACCCACCTTTCTGGAAGTTGCCTGGATGAGTAAGCCCGGTCAAACGGTGCTGGTCGCGTTGCGCAAGATGATCGCCTCGGGCGAACTGGCGGCTGGCGAGCGGTTGATGGAAATACCCACGGCGGAGCTGTTTGGTGTCTCGCGGATGCCGGTACGCATGGCGTTCCGCACGCTGGAGCAGGAAGGCTTGCTGGTGCGCTTTGGCGGTCGCGGATTTCAAGTGCGTTCGGTCAGTCCCAATGACATTGCCGGTGCGGTTGAAGTGCGGGGTGTGCTCGAAGGCCTCGCGGCGCGCCAGACCGCCGAGCGAGGGTTGTCGGACGAAGCCCGTGCGACCCTTGAGTTGTGCCTGTTGCAGGGTGATCAGCTGTTCGACAAGGGCTACGTAACCGTAGAGGACCTTGAGATCTATCACGACCTCAACATGCGATTTCATGAGGTGATCGTCGAAGGCAGCCATAACCCGGCAATTGCCGACGCACTGGCGCGCAACGATCATTTGCCGTTCGCTTCGGTGACAGCCCTGGCAGTGGACCGCAACGACATGGTGCGGGAATACCGACGCTTCAACTACGCCCACATGCAACATCATTCGGTGTTCGATGCCCTGGTCAACCGCCAGGGCGCACGTGCCGAAGCGATCATGCGCGAGCACGCCAACGCCACGTTGCGCTACGCCGAGATCTTCGGCTCGGTGGCGGCAGGCGAGCGGATGAAGGTTATTCTCCGCTCGGAATAGGCGCGACGTTCTAGATATCCAGCACCAGCAGCGGTGTTTTCGAGCGCGAACAGCATGGGGTGAACTGGTCGTTGCAGGCCTGTTCATCCTCGGTGAGGAACAGGTCACGATGCTCCGGCACGCCCTCCAGAACCCGCGTCAGGCAGGTGCCACAAATACCCTGTTCGCAGGAAATGGCGACCTCGATTCCCTGATTTTGCAGCACCTGCACCACGCTCTTGTCGGCCGGGACCTCGAAGACCTGACCGCTGCTGGCGACCTTGATCGAGAAACTGCCATCGGCGCGAGTGTCGATGGGGGCGGCGGCGAAGTACTCACGATGCAGGCATTGCTCCTGCCAGCCTTCGGCCTTGGCCAAGTCCAGCACGTGTTGCATAAAGCCGCCAGGGCCACACACATACAAATGGACGTCGTTCTGAGGCGCAGCCAACACCTTGGATGCGTCCAGTGCAGTCTCGGGCTCCTGATCGAAATGCAGGAACACCCGGTCGGCAAAAGGCGAGTGCTGCAAGCGTTCGACAAAAGCCGCGCGCTCCCGTGATCGGGCGCAGTAATGCAGTTCGAAATCCGCGCCGCTGTGGGCCAGGCGTTCGGCCATGCAGAGAATGGGGGTAATGCCGATACCGCCGGCGAAGAGCAGGCTGCGCCTGGCTTCATGGCTCAATGGAAACAGGTTGCGCGGCTCACTGATTGTCAGATGCGTGCCGGGATGGATCTGCTCGTGCATGGCCAGTGAGCCGCCCCGAGACGTCGGGTCCTTGAGCACGCCGATCAGGTAGCGATGGCGTTCCTCGGGGTGGTTGCACAGGGAATATTGCCTGATCAAGCCGTCAGGCAAATGAACATCGATATGCGCACCGGCGCTGAAGGCCGGCAGCGGTCGATCATCGACACTGGCCAATTCGTAGCTGCAGATGTCCTGGGCTTCGTTATTGCGCGATACCACCAGCACTTCGATCATGTTCGATCCTCAGAGTGTTGCCAGCGACGTGGTCACTTCCGGTTATTGTTCACGGGGTTCATGCCGTGACGGGGCACGGCATTTTGGGAGGAGGGTTGCGTGCTTGCAGCGTTCTAGCTTGCGGAGGCGATCAGCGATTCCTGCTGCACTTGTTCATGGGCGATCAAGCGCTCCAGGACGCGGCGTGACTGCACGCCGCCGGCGTCGATATTGAGCTTGAGCAAGTTGCGCTGAGGATGGCGAAGCAGGTTCTGTTGCTGGCGCTCGAGCATCTCCAGGTCCTCGCTGAAAATCTTGCCCTGACCTTCGCGAATGCTCGCTGTCAAGGCTTCATCCTGCGGGTTGAAGTTGCGCGCCATGCCCCAGAAGTACCAGATCGAGGTTTCGGTTTCCGGTGTGATGAAGTCGACGACGATGCTCGACGCCTTGAACTGCGGGTCGGCGTGATAACCACCTTTGCCGGCATGGGCCACGCCGACTTCAATCAGCACATGGCTGGGCGGGGTGAAGCGGCAGATCTGCCAGCGGTCCACCAGTACATCGTCGGCCAGATTGTTGCCGCGCAGGGCCATACGCCAGAAGGGTGGCGCCATGATGTTTTCCATGTGTCGGGCGGTAACAACTTCGTCACCTTCGACCGTGGTCAGCGGCGGCGCTTCGTCGATTTCCTTTTGGCCGATGCTGGACGCGTGGACGTAGGTTTCGTGAGTCAGGTCCATCAGGTTGTCGATCATCAGCCGGTAGTCGCACTGAATGTGGAACAGGCCACCGCCATAGACCCACTCGTCGCTGACCGCCCATTCCAGGTGATGGATCAGCGTCGGATCGGCCAACGCCTGATCGCCGGGCCAGACCCAGATAAAGCCATAGCGCTCGACCGCGGCAAATGTGTTATTGCACGGAAAACCGCGAACCCGTTGCCCAGGCATTTCCACGGTCTTGCCGTCGCACCCCATCACCAGGCCGTGATAGCCACATACCAGATTGCCGTTTTCCACATAACCGAGGGACAGCGGTGCGCCGCGATGGGGGCAAAAATCCTCGACAGCGGCCACCTTGCCTTCGTGCCCGCGATAAAAAACCATCTTCTCACCACAGATCTGACGGCCCAGTGGCTTGTTGGTGATTTCATCGGGCGTGCAGGCGACATACCACGTGTTCTTGGGGTACATGGAGATTCTCCAAGGTTATTTGTTGTTATTTAGTGGATCCATTAAAGTGAATTATCGCTCAAAATGTCAAATTTAATCCCGATAAACGATAATCAATGGATCCATTAGTGATTCGCTCACAAGATTTACGAATGAGCGTCTCGAAAATGTACGCCCGTGTACATGCCGTGTACGCGACAGATCTTGGGGTGTACAGTGGAGGAGAATTTTCAGATTAAGGGTGCAACCCGGATGTCACAGACAGGAAGGGCGAAAACCAAAGCGCAGGACGCAGGCTGGCGAGGCTCCGTCGATGGCTGGCTGGACGCCGCCTACGATGCTCTTAAAGAGTCGGGTGTGGATGCTGTGCGGGTGATGCCGCTGGCCAAACGCTTGAATTTGTCTCGTACCAGCTTCTACTGGTTCTATGAAGATCGGGAACAGCTGCTCGCGGCACTCCTGGCTCGATGGCGGGACAAGAACACCGGCGGTATGGTCAGCCAATGCGAGAGTTACGCAGAAAGTATTTCCGAAGCGATTCTCAACGTCTTCGAGTGCTGGGTGAACCCTGAGCTGTTCGACTCGCAATTCGAATTTGCCGTGCGCAGTTGGGCGCTGCAATCGGACGAGGTCACAGCTGAAATCGCTTTAGCCGATGAAGCACGGATGAATGCCCTGGCCGCGATGTTCCGACGGTTTGGCTACGACGCAGAGGGGGCCGACGTTCGGGCCAGGACGATCTACCTCACGCAGATCGGCTACATCTCCATGAAAACCAGCGAAGACATCGTCGTTCGATTTCGACGGATTCCTCAGTACGTGAGTGTGTTTACCGGCAAAGTACCTAAGCGGCGCGAGCTGGACCGCTTTTATGGAAAGTTCGGCTACGCAGAAAAAGAACCCGGCGTTTTCGTTCCCTTGGCCGAAACATTCGAGGAGTCCCTTGCCGATGGAGAGTAGAACCCTGGGCATCATCGGAGGTACTGGCTGGCTCGGGCGTGCAATCGCCGAGGCACTCCTTGATAGCGGTTTCATCAAGCCTGACCATTTGTTGATCTCGAACCGCTCCGGCGTCAGTAACTTCGAGCCAGGCGTGAGACTGCTGGCCGACAACCAGCAGTTGGTGGACCTCAGCGATATTGTCGTGTTGTCCATCCGGCCGGAGCAGTTTCGTGAACTGCAGATCAACGCCCGCGGCAAGTTGGTGATTTCCCTGATGGCTGGAGTACCGGCGGCAACCATCAGCGCGGCCACCGGTGCGGATGCAGTGGTGCGGGCCATGCCGAATGCAGCCGTCGAAATCAGGCAGTCTTTCACGCCCTGGTACAGTGTTGGAAATCTTGTTGAACGCGACCGCAAGTGGGTGCAGCGACTGTTCGAGTGCGTAGGTTCATCGGACGAAGTGCCTGATGAAGACTGTATCGATTACCTCAGCGCATTGTCCGGGACTGGGCCGGCTTTCCCGGCAATGTTGCAAATGGCACTGACTAATCAGGCGGTGGCTGCGGGAATTCCCCTTGTGATCGCGCAGCGCGCTGCACAAGGCGTAGTAGTGGGGGGCGGTCAGATGCTTGCCAGCCGCGATCCGCAGCAAATGATTGAGTCGTTGATGGCTTACCGTGGCGTGACGGCGGCAGCGCTGCAGTCGATGGCCGATCAGAACATCGAGTCCATTGTGGGGCAGGCAGTGAAGGCAGGCGCTGAGGTTGCACGGCGGGGAATGTAGCCAGGGCAGGGGACTACAGTGAAGGCCCGCTGAAGGGCCTTCACTGCAAAAGGCGTCAGACGGTTGCGATTATTCGGCCTTGAAGCAATAGACAGCCAGTTTGTTGCCATCAAGGTCCCGAGCGTAAGCGGCATAGGCATTTTCTGCCCAGTTACGCGAACCCGGTTGGCCTTCACAGGTACCACCGGCGGCGAGTGCGGTTTCGTGGAATGCATGGACCGCTGCGCGATTTGGAGCTTCGAAGCTGATAGTCACGCCATTGCCAACGTTGGCAGGATTGCCATTGGCGGGTTTCAGCACGAAGAACGACGGTTTATCCACGCCCCAGATGGAGCCTGATTCATCGAGGTCGGCAACACGGCTGAGACCAATTTCTTTGAGAACGCCATCATAGAAATTCCGTGCTTTGGCAAGGTCATTGGTACCGACAGTGACATGGGTAAAAACAGACATTCTGATTTCCTTGGGGTTGTGATGCGGGTGTGAGCGCTGGCCGTTATCACGGCAGTGCCTTGGTCAGAAATGAATGACGGTGCGAATGCTTTGCCCGGCATGCATCAATTCGAAAGCCTTGTTGATGTCTTCAAGGCCGAGGTTATGGGTAATGAAGGTTTCCAGCGGAATTTCCCCGGTGCTCGCTTTCTCGACGTAGCTGGGAAGTTCAGTGCGGCCCTTGACCCCACCAAACGCGCTGCCGCGCCAGACGCGCCCGGTCACCAGTTGGAAAGGGCGGGTGCTGATTTCCTGGCCTGCGCCGGCGACACCGATGATGATTGATTCACCCCAGCCCTTGTGGCAGCACTCCAGAGCCGCTCGCATCAAGTTGACGTTGCCGACGCATTCGAAGGAATAGTCCACGCCACCGTCGGTTAGTTCGACGATCACGTCCTGGATGGGCTTGTCATAGTCCTTGGGATTAATGAAATCGGTTGCACCGAGCGATAGGGCGACGTCCCGCTTGCCCGGGTTGATATCAATGGCGATGACTCGCCCGGCGTTGGCCATTTTCGCGCCGATGATGGCCGCTAGCCCGATCCCGCCGAGCCCGAATATCGCTACGCTCGCCCCGGCCTCGACCTTGGCGGTATTGAGTACGGCACCAATGCCTGTGGTCACGCCACATCCCAGCAAGCACACCTGTTCTAGCGGTGCATCCTTGGGGATTTTGGCCAGGGAGATCTCCGGCAGTACCGTGTATTCGGAAAAGGTCGAGCAGCCCATGTAGTGGAACACAGGCTGGCCCTGAAAGGAGAAGCGCGATGTTCCGTCAGGCATCAGGCCCTTGCCCTGTGTCGCTCTGACTGCCTGGCACAGGTTGGTCTTGCCCGACAGACAGAATTTGCATTGCCGGCACTCGGCCGTGTACAGCGGAATCACATGGTCGCCGATCGACAATGACGTAACGCCTTCGCCGATCGACTCGACGATCCCGCCGCCCTCATGACCCAGCACGGCAGGAAAGATCCCCTCGGGATCATCGCCCGACAGGGTAAAAGCATCCGTGTGGCAGACACCGGTTGCCACGATTCGTACCCGTACTTCGCCAGCCTTGGGCGGTGCGACATCGATGTCCACCAGCTGTAACGGCTGCCCTGGGCCGAAAGCGACTGCCGCCTTCGATTTAATGGTCACTGCTGACATGGTTTCCCTCTTGTTCATGGCGAGCCTCCGTTCCAACAGGAATGGAGGTTCGGATTCAGATTTCTTTCACCAGGCGCAAAGCGTCGTAGATGGCCGCGTGGGTGTTGCGAGCAGACACGGCATCGCCAATCCGGAACAGCTGGAAGCGTCCTTCGGGATTGGTGACGATGTTCTGTGCCGTGCCGGCGATCAGGTCATGCTGCTCTACCGCGCCGCCATTGGTGGAGAGAGGACGCAGGTCGAAGTACAAGTCGTCCAGGGGGAGGGTGCCATGGTTGACGACCACCTGATCGACCACGCGCTGTTTGTGAACCTGTCCGTAATCGCTGCCAAAGGTTGCAACGAGCCCGCCATCACGTTTTTCCACGGTATCGACCCGGTAGGTGACGGTGAAGGTGACGTCCAGATCCTGCAGGCTGCGCATGTAGGGCACTAGGTTCATGGCCATGACTTCAGGTGCAAACGAGCGGTCAGGGGTGACGATTTCGACTCTCGCACCGCTTTGCGCGATGACCTCGGCAGCCTGCAGGGCAGCATGATCCCCCGCATCGTCGAAGATCAGTACGTTGCGACCGGGCTTGATGTCGCCGGAAATGATGTCCCAGGTTGAAACCACGAGTTCGTTGCCCGCGCGGAGCACCTCGGTATCCGGCAGGCCGCCGGTCGCAATAATGACCACGTCTGGCTCGAAGGCTTGCACGGTGTCGGCTTCGGCCCAGGTATTGAAGTGAAACTTCACCCCCAGTCGTTCGCATTGCGCCATGCGCCAATCAATGATGCTGATCATCTCGCGGCGCCGCTCACTCAGTGCAGTCAGACGAATCTGCCCGCCAGGTTGGTCAGCCGCCTCAAGCACCGTTACATCATGGCCGCGCTCACCGGCGACGCGCGCCGCTTCCAGCCCAGCAGGGCCGGTACCGACCACCAGCACCTTGCGCTTGACGGCGGCTTTGGGAATGTCGTGAGGCATGGTGGTTTCCCGACCCGTCGCTGCGTTGTGGATGCAGTAGGCCGCGCCGCCCTGGTAGATGCGATCCAGACAATAGTTGGCGCCCACGCACGGGCGAATGTCTTCTTCGCGCTTCTCGATGATTTTGCGCACGATGTGCGGATCGGTCATGTGCGCGCGAGTCATGCCCACCATGTCCACTTTGCCCGAGGCGATCGCGTAGCGCGCGGTGGCGACATCGGGAATCTTCGCTGCGTGGAAGGTCGGGAAGCCAGTTGAGGAGCGGATCTCGCCAGCGAAGTCGAGATGGGGCGAGTTGCGCATACCCTGAATCGGGATGACATCAGTCAGGCCGGCATCCGTATCGATGTGACCGCGCACTACGTTCAGGAAGTCGACCAGTCCGCTGTCCTTGAGCATGTGAGAAACCTGCATGCCCTCACTGGCAGTAAAGCCACCGGGCAATTCTTCATCACCGGTGTAGCGAACCCCAAGCAGGAAATCTTCGCCGACCCGCTGGCGGATGCCACGCAGGATGTCGAAGGTAAAGCGCATGCGGTTTTCCAGCGACCCGCCGTAAGGGCCGTCGAGGTCATTGGTCAACGGCGACCAGAACTGGTCCATCAAATGCCCGTAAGCCTGAAGCTCCAGGCCATCGAGACCTGCTGCCTTCATGCGCTCCGCAGCATCTACATAGTCCTTGATGATCCGCTCGATGTCCCATTCCTCCATTTTCTTCGGGAAGGAGCGGTGTGAAGCCTCCCGACGGTGCGATGGCGACACCACCGGTAACCAGTCGGCCTTGTCCCAGCGGGTGCGACGGCCCAGGTGAGTCAACTGGATCATCACAGCCGCGCCATGTTCGTGGCATTCATCGGTCAGGTCCTTCAACCATCCGACTACTTCGTCCTTGTAGGCGAGCACATTGTTGAACACCGGCGGGCTGTCTCGGGATACGGCAGCGGAACCGGCAGTCATGGTCAGGGCGACACCGGCTTTGGCGCGCTCCACGTGGTAGGCGCGGTAGAGATCCTTGGGCATGCCGTCCACAGGGTAGGCCGGTTCATGGGAGGTGGTCATGATCCGGTTTCTGAGGGTCAGATTCTTGATTTTATAGGGTTGCAGCAAGGGATCGCTGGACATCGTGGTGCGCTCCAAAGTGGGCTTCATCAGACTCGGTGACTTAAAATTAGGATAAATGTACACCTGTGTCAACGATTGATGACACAGGTGTACATTTTGCTTGCGTGCCAAAAAAACCAAGATTAACATCCGTCAAAACAAGGACGAGTGTGGCTCGTCCGCGTCTGTCATCCATTTAGAAAGGAGAGAAGCGTGACTGAGTTATTTGATGTTCGTTTGGCCAGCAAACAAACTGCGTTCACTGAAATCCCGGTCATAGATATTTCGCCACTCATAAACGGCGAAAATCCGCTGCGGGTGGCAAGCCAGATAGGTGAAGCGTGCGAAAAAGTGGGTTTTTTTTATATAAAAAACCATGGTGTTTCGCAGCAACTGATAGATGAGATGTACAGGCTCACCAAACTTTTTTTCAAGCTTCCATCCGAGGAGAAGAACACACTTAACATCGTGAACTCCGGGCTTACGCTACGTGGTTACATCCCGATGTATGCGGAAAACGTAGACCCTGCTAATACGCGCGACTTCAAAGAGTGCTTTGATTACGGAGCCCATTACGATGAGGTTTCTCCGTTTTTTGGCCCTAATCAAATGCCATCCGGACTGCCGCAATTCGAAACGGTTGCCGAGGCTTATCATTCAGCTGTATTGGCGCTTGCGAGAATGCTCATCGGCGGCATCGCGCTGAGTCTGGACTTGCCGCAAAATTATTTTGAACAACGCCAACGCAAACCCATCACTATTCAGCGAGTTTTGCGTTATCCGCCTCAGACAGGAAAGGTCTCCCTGGAAGAGATCGGTATTGGTGCTCACACGGATTACGGCTTCCTGACAGTCCTGTCTCAAGACACAGTTGGCGGTTTACAAGTCAAGAACCGGGCAGGGGAGTGGGTTACCGCCCCACCCGTTGAAGGCACTTTTATCGTCAACATTGGTGATCTAGTTCAAACCCTCACCAACGATCGCTACACCTCGACAATGCATCGCGTCATAAATACCAGCGGTCTAGAGCGCTATTCAATACCGTTCTTTATTGATTTGGATTTCGATGCGGTTGTTGAGGCTGTGCCAACCTGCGTGAGTGAGGCCCTACCCGCGAAGTATGAAGCGTACACTTGTGGTAAACACAAATTTAAGCGTTTCGTAGATAGCTATGCGCATCTGAAAGGCGAATAGGGAGTTTTCTATGTGCATCCTATACATGGCCGACCCCGCCGATGCGCAGAAATGGCGAGATTGCCTGTCAACGCTCGCCCCTGAACTAGAGTTCCGCCAATGGCCTGATATCGGTGACCCGGCAGAGGTGCATTACATCCTGGCTTGGGAGCCTCTTGCCAACGTTTCGGAGCAGTTTGGTAATCTTCGGCTCATCTACGCTGCCGGGGCTGGAGTTGATCAGTTCGATTTGGCCCGTTTGCCTGCTCACGTGTCGCTAATACGGCTGGTAGACAGCTCGATGGCTGACATCATGGCTGAGTATGTTCTGTTTGGTGTTCTTGCCTTGCATCGAAACATCCTTGCTTACCAAGAGGATCAGCGAAGTGCTCGCTGGCAACCTCGACCAATCGTGCATGCTTCACAGCGGCGTGTTGGTGTCATGGGGGTTGGCAATCTCGGACGTGCCGCGCTTGATCGCCTTCAGCCATTGGGATTTCAGCTCAGTGGCTGGAATCGTTCTTCGAAGGAGGTGCCAGGTGGTCGCTGTTACGTCGGCCCGGACGAATTAGAGGAGTTTTTAGGGCAGTGCGACATCCTTGTGAACATGTTGCCGCTGACTCCCGAAACAGACGGGATACTCAATGCAGCAAGGCTCGATTGCCTGCCTCATGGCGCTGGACTGATTAACGTGGGACGTGGCGCCCACGTTGTAGAAACAGCTTTGCTTTCTGCGTTGAATGAAGGTCGTCTGGGAGGTGCCGTACTGGATGTTTTGGCACAAGAGCCTCCTACTCAAGACAACCCACTCAGAAAACACCCTCGAGTGCTCCTGACCCCACATATTGCAAGCGATGTGCAGATTGAAGGTGGGGTGGCGGTGATTGTTGAGAATCTCCGAAGAGAGTGTGAGGGAATGCCTCTCTTGAATGTGGTTGATCGGTCTAAAGGCTATTAGATTTTCCGCTTGCGACAGCACCATGCTGATAGCGGCCTGACTGGCGTAGGCCAAATCCGCCTACTTTTCCTCTAATCGAGGGGGATCTTTTCGATCTGAGTCAATTGCTGGCCTTTGAGCGGGGTGAGGAGGAGATCACCGTGTACAAGAATGCGGGTGGTGCGCACCTGGACCTGATTGTCAGCTTGTTTGTGATAGGGCGTTTGGATGAGCTTAAGTTGTATAGATGGCGGCTATCATGGTTGGTTATCGAGCCCTTTGAATGTCCGCTTGTGGCCCTGGGTGTGTAAAAACGGTCAAGAACTCACCGCTTTCGATCATCGATGTTCGTTGACTGAGCGAATGCGCAGTCAACGCCGCGGGTCGCATTAGTCGTGACCTGGAACACGTCAAAGCTGTTTTTACAGCTTCTGGGATGGGCAAAAACCTGCCTTTTTAGGCTGACAGCACCTTCATTAAACGGTAATGCACCGGAAAAAATCAGACATCGGTGGAAATATCGGAAACGGGCTTTGGAGTCTTGTCATCAACATTTCGCAGCTCTAATGAAACTTAACTCAGTGTAGTTCACGGTGGAGTTGGTTCGGGCTGCTTTCGTTGCCTATGAATGGTGAGCCACTCGACACCGATGACAGCCGAAGCGGACGGTACAGCGGTGCGGAAAACAGGATAATTACTAGCATGGATTTCTCAGAATTACTTCCGGGTAGTACGTGGAGCTCAGGACTTAGGCGGGGATCTGCTTCAATACAGCATTTAACATAATATACATTACACGTAATACGATATGGCCAGATTGGCACAGACTCACACAGATCTTGAAGCAAGGAACCCCCTCATCCTCGCGTCAGCCTTTCGATCAATGCCCAATGCTCAGGAAACTGCTGACCGAGCTTTTGCCGGTCACCCATTTCCATATCTGCGAAATCAAAGCCTGGCGTAACCGCTTCACTGATCAAGCCGAATCCTGCTGCGCCGTGCATCACCTGCGAAGCTTTCCAGATGCCACCGGGCACATGCAGTTGCAAGCATTGTCCGGCGAGAACGTCGTGACCCATCACAATGGTTTTCAATGTGCCGTCCGGAAAAATCAGCGTGTACTGAATCGGATCGCCCAGATGATAGTAATGAACGATGTCTGACCGGTTCAGATGGAAATGACCTATTGGAGCGTCCTGGGTCAGCAGATAGAAAATCGACGTCATGCAATGCCGTTGGCCGGTGGACGTCAGAATCATGTTCTGGTCGTCCGACTGGTAGGTTCTGCGAAAGAAACCACCTTCGATATGGGGCTCAAGGGCCAGGGTTTTGATCAGCTTTGCAATTTTCGTGGTGCTTTGATTCATTTTGTCTCCCTGCCTTTAAATCGCAACTTTATTGGCATAATCGAAGCATTTGCCAACATAACTCGACTAAATAGTGCTTTAGTCGAGTTAGTCTTCATACTGATCCTGCCCCCCTCCAGTGTCTGACCTGTTGTGTATCACAGTGTATCGGCGTGACACCTCGATACACAGACTTTCATCCGGACTGCAATTGGACACAGGCCAGATACGTTGTCGCGCTTGAATGCTCGTAAGGTTTGAAGGGGTTCGGACGGAACCCCTGACCCACGGCTGGTAATGGAGACATCCCATGAAGATGGCACTGCGCAACAGCAAATCCGGCAAGACTCGCCGCCACCTGGTCGGTCCTTCGATTCTCGCGCTGACGCTGTTCGGTGTGCTCGGTGCGGCCCACGCGCAAACGGCCGCCACCGCGCAGCCAGCCGTGGCCCCTGCCGGTACCACCCAGGCGGCGCCCTCGCCCTTCGGCCCGCTCAAGCATGTCAACGCCGGGCTGCTGGACGTGGCGTACGCAGAAACAGGCCCGGCCAACGGGCCGGTGGTGATCCTGCTGCACGGCTGGCCGTACGACATTCATAGCTATGATGAGGTTGCGCCGTTGCTGGCCGCCAAGGGTTATCGGGTGCTGATGCCCTATGCCCGGGGTTATGGCGATACGCATTTCCTGTCCGACAAAACCCTGCGCAATGGCCAACCGGCTGCACTGGCCAGTGATGTCATCGACTTCATGGATGCCCTGAAGATCAAGCAAGCGGTGCTCGGTGGCTACGACTGGGGTGCGCGTTCGGCCGGCATTGTCTCGGCACTGTGGCCGGAACGGGTCAAGGCGCTGGTTTCGGTCAGCGGTTATCTGATCGGCAACCAGGCGGCCGGCAAGAACCCGCTGCCGCCCAAGGCGGAATTGCAGTGGTGGTATCAGTTCTACTTCGCCACTGACCGTGGTCGCGCCGGTTACGAGAAGAACACCCATGACTTCGCCAAGCTGATCTGGCAACTGGCCTCGCCGAAATGGGCGTTCGATGACGCCACCTTCGACCGCAGCGCCAAGGCGCTGGACAACCCCGACCATGTCGACATCACTGTGTTCAACTACCGCTGGCGCCTGGGCCTGGTCCAGGGCGAAAGTCGGTACGAAGCGTTGGAGCAGAAACTGGCCACGGCGCCGTCCATCAGCGTGCCGACCATCACCCTTGAAGGCGATGCCAACGGCGCACCGCACCCGGCGCCTGAAGACTATGCCAAGCGCTTCACCGGCAAATACGAGTTCCGGTTGATCAATGGTGGCATCGGCCACAATCTGCCGCAGGAAGATCCGCAGGCGTTCGCCAAGGCGGTGATTGATGCCGATCATCTTTAAGGTCGATCTGAGGCCCTCGCGCCTGTGCTGAACAGCACTGGGGTAATGGATGAGCTATCTTGAGAGCGAATCACCTGCATTCGGTGACTGCCGACAAGTAAGGACGCTTCATGAATCGTTTACCCCGGTGTCATGCCCTCCTCGCCTTGACTTTCGCCAGTACGGTCACAGCCGCAGCCCTGTTGAGTACACCGGGTTACGCAGCGCAAGCCACTGTTGCCGCTCCGGTCGCCAGCCCTGTCTCAGGCCCTGTCGCCGGCACCAAAGTAACCGAACCGTATGTGCGCATGATGGCGCGCGAGGCGTATTTCTGGGCTTGGCCGATGGCCAATATCTTCAATCGTCGCCAGGCCTTCAAGAACTTGCCGGAACCCGGCTTGATGGGCGGCATCGTACCCGTGGCCCCGATCAATCGGCTGTCGATGCTCAGCGACTACATCGACCCGGCCGAGCGGCTGGTGGCCTGTCCGAACCAGGACGTGGTGTACGGCGCCGGCAGCATCGCCCTGGACATTGAGCCGGTGGTGCTGCAAGTGCCGGACTTCGACGGCCGTTTCTGGGTGTATCAGGTGGTGGACCTGCGTTCGGACAGCTTCGCCGAAATGGGCAAAATGTATAACACCCAACCGGGTTTCTACTTGTTGGTCGGCCCGGACTGGAACGGCAAGGTGCCGCCCGGCATCAAGCGGGTGTACCGGGCGCGTACGAACACCGGGTTCGTGATCCCACGGGTATTCCAGGACGACACCGCCGCCGACCGCCAGGCCGTGCAGCCGGCTTTGTCGGGCATCGACATGTACCCGCTGTCGCAATACGACGGCAAAATGAAGAAGCGCAACTGGGCCAAGCTGCCGAAATTCCCGGCCCAGGCTACCGAAGGCAATGCCGAAACCAAGTGGGTGGTGCCGGAGAAGTTCTTCGATGAGCTGCCGGCCCTGCTCAAGGACGCCAAGCCATTGCCGGGGGAAGAAGCCCGCTACGCGCAAATGGCCACCCTCGCGGCCATCGCCAAGGCCGACCCGCAACTTCGCGCTGCGATGATCGACGAGGCGAAAAAGGCCGACAGCGAAGTGATCGACCCGCTGTTGCAGTTCCGCAACTACGGTCTGCAATTGCCCAATCACTGGAGCACCGTGAGCAACGGTGCAGCGTTCGGCACCGACTATTTCACCCGTACCGCCGTCGCGCGTTCGAACATATTCGTGAACCAGCAGAAAGAGACCAAATACTTCTACCAGGACCTGGATGAGAACGGCCTGCGCCTCAACGGCCGGTACGGCTACAGCGTCACGTTCGCCAAAGGCAAGCTGCCGCCAGTCAGGGGGTTCTGGTCGCTGACGCTGTACAACGAACAGCACTTCTTCTCGCCTAATGAGCTCAAGCGTTACTCCATCGGCACCAAGAACAAATCCCTGCAAACCAATCCTGACGGCTCGCTGACCATTTACGTGCAAAGTGAATCACCGGGCAAGGACAAGGAAAGCAACTGGCTGCCCTCGCCCAAAGGTGCCGAATTCTCGCTGTACATCCGCGCCTACTGGCCGCAAGCCGATGTCCTCGACGGCGACTGGACCCCACCGGCGGTGGTGAAAACCAAATGAACAGGATCTGAAAAAATGAGCGCCCGGGTGGCGCTCATTTCATTTTGGCGGCATGGAAACCCCCTAAACCCTGTTGGAGCGAGCCTGCTCGCGATGGCGGAGTGTCAGCCGATATCAATGTTGGACGTGCCGGCTTCATCGCGAGCAAGCTCGCTCCCACAGATTTCAGTGGCGCCCACAAATGCTTGTCACACCACAAAACAAAGGTGGGAGCGAGCTTGCTCGCGATGGCGGAGTGTCAGCCGGCATCAATGCTGGATGTGCCGGCCTCATCGCGAGCAAGCTCGCTCCCACAGGACGCGACGGCTAGCTTCGCGCTCCGCCCGGTTACGCCAAGACACGATTTTTGCTACGAGTAATGGATTTCACTCAAGTCGATCGACACCAGCAACGCCTCCTTGTTGACCTGCCCATCGATCTTGCGTCGATAGGCTCGCCGCTTGCCCGGCATGCGCAATCCGTCGGCTTCAACGTAGTCACCAACCAGTTGGGCAGCGGGCATGCCGCCGCTCACATCGACGTTGTAGTCGTGGCGGCGCAGCAGAAAGGTATCGCCGAAATAGAAGTCCTGGATGGCACTGTGGGTTGCGATGCTGTCGGGAAAGTGCACCCGCAAATGCCGCCAGAGTTCGGCCCCCTCTTGCAGGGGCTCGATTTCCTCGCAGGTTACGCCCGGCAAGGTGAACAGGAAGGGCATGGTCAGGTAGGACCACATCGCATAGCCGTTGAAGTAGGCCCGGTGCAACGGGTCCCACGCCGTGTGTTCCCCATGGCCCTTGAAGGATGCCCGGGGCGCATGGCGCTCGGCAATCACCTTGCCCGCGGTATTCTCGATGGCGATTCGGTTCGGCGTATAGGCCGTGAATTGCTCCGGTGCGCCGAAGGGTTTCACCGAGGCTCTTTGTTCATGCAACCACGCGGTCATCTGGCGTGGCGCGCTGTCCTGGGTCAACCCTTTCATGCCCCAGAGCGAGCCGCCGGTGACGATCGTGGCGCAGACCTTATTGAAACTGTTCCAGCGCACCAGGCCGCCATGGGCGGCAAGCACCTGGTCCAGCAGTTCTCGATCCTGTGCAGACATGATTGCGTCCCCTCCTCGGCCGGCAGCGCTGGCCTCATTACCAGAATAATCGATAGCCGGCCGCTTGCAGGACCGTGCCGATGGACAGCCCTATTGGGGTTCTAGCCACTTTGCGCACCAGGCATCAAAGACAGCACACCGATTCAATATTCCCGACCCGATCTACGTAACCATGACCACCTCACGCCCCCCGTAAGAACAGTGTCATGACCATTGCAAAGGCAGAACCTCCCCTGTGGTGACCCATTGATGATCCTTTCCCTGCAAGATTTCAGGGCGCCTGTTGCCCTGTTTTTCTGCCTGCTGGCCAACCACGCACCGGCCGAGGAATCGGTGCAAGGCGCAGACGGATTTTTCGAGGGCTCGACCCTTGGCGTGCTCAGTCGAAACTTTTATCTGAACAGCGACTATCGATCCCCCTCACCGACCGGAAAAAACTTCAAAGCCGAATGGGCTCAAGGTTTTATCAGCGCTTTTGAATCCGGTTTCACGCCGGGCACAGTTGGTTTCGGTCTCGATGCCCATGCCTTTGCTGGATTGAAACTCGACGGTGGCAAAGGCCATTCCGGAACCGGTCTGCTGCCCGTGGGCAGTGACGGTCGTAGCGAAAGCAATTACTCCAGCGGTGGCGGCGCGATCAAGCTCAAGGCATCGAATACCACCCTGGCGTTTGGCGAAATGGAGGTCGAATCCCCGGTGTTCGATACCGCGGACAAACGCCTGCAGCCGGAGTACGCCACAGGTTTTCTGCTCAACAGCCGCGAAATCGATGGCATGAACCTGCAAGCCGGTCACTTCACGGCATTCAAGAATCAGGACAGTGCTTCAGGCAAGGGCAACTTTTTCGGTTATGGCGCCAATACCGAGGCCGGCGGCATTTCGTTTGTCGGCGCCGATCTGTTTACCCAAAGCCCGGTTGGCGGCGCCCTGTATGCCTCGGATCTGACCGACACCTGGCATCAGTACTACGGCAACCTGCACTTCAAGCAGTCCGGGGTGTTCCTCGACGCCAACCTCTATCACACCAGGGACAGTGGTCAGGCGCTGGCCGGTGCCATCGACAACACGGCGTACAGCCTGTCCGGTAAATACGCGCTGGGCGCCCATGGTTTCACCCTGGCGTATCAGAAAGTCGACGGTGATACGCCATTCGATTTCGTCGGTGGCGATTCCATCTACCTGGCCAACTCGATCAAGTACGCCGACTTCAACGGCGCCCACGAACGCTCCTGGCAGGTTCGTTATGACCTGGACCTGACTGCCTTCGGGATACCCGGCCTGAAGTTCATGACCCGCTACGTCACCGGCGACCAGATCGACGGCACCCATGCACCACAAGGCGGGGCCTACAACCCGTTCGACCCGGCGACCGGCACCTACGTGCCACAACAAGGTGCCGGGGGCAGACACTGGGAGCGTGACATCGACCTGCACTACGTCGTGCAGGCCGGGACGGCCAAGGGTTTGTCGCTGCAACTGTCCCATGTGTCGCACCGGGCGAACGCGGCCCAGGCCGGCGATGACATCGACCGGGTGTACGTGGTCATCCAGTACCCGTTGAACTTCGGGCCGTTCTGAGCGGAAAGTGGCGGAAGGCAGCCGGAGTCGAACCTGCCCGGGAACGGATGCCGTCCCCAACCGGGTTTGAAGCCCGGCCGCGCCACCGGGCGCGATTGCCTTCCTTGAGTTATTGCCTCTGAATCAAAGCTCATTTCGCTGGGCCAGCGCACTGTCCAGGCGAATCTGCCGACGATCGCCAAAGCGCCGGGTCAGGCCGACACGGTCAAAATACTCCAGTATCTGAATGCTGCGCTTGCGCCCCAGGCCCACCGCATCACGAAACGCCGTCACCTGAATCACCGGGTTGGCGTCCGCCAGTTGCAACAGCATAGCCGCCAATCGGCGAATCATGCTGTCGGTGTAAAACAGGTCGCGCACCACCTGGTGCATCAAGCCCAGGCGCGCCATTTTGCGTAGCAATGCGCGGACGGTGGCTTCGTCATGCCCCAGATTGCGCACCCAGGGCGGGTCGAATCCGGCCTGTTCGAATAGCGGCTGCAATTGTAGCCACAGGGTTTCGTCCTCTTCGCTTAAACGCACCTGATGTTCGGGCAGGTGCAACCACGGGCCGCTGCTGGCGATGTCGCCGCTGGCCAACAACTCGTCGAGCAGGCTGATAAACGTTGGGCGATCCAGCGTGCCGCCGGTGAATCGACGCAGGCGATCCCGGTCCGGCCCCATCTGATCCGGTTCCAGTTGATGGAAATGCGCGAGCTGATCCACTAAGGGCGCTTTCAACGATTCCCAGCGACTTGCACTGAACAGCAATGGGCCTTGACGGGTATCGATCAGGCGCACGTCAGCGGGCAACACCCAACTGCTGCGCGGTCGGTTGAACTGCCGCTCCAGGCGCTGCGGATCGAGTCCGGTGTCGCTGTGGGCCAGCAACGCCGGCAAAACTTCTTCCAGCCCGGCACTGTTCGCCAGCGCACCCAGTTGCGCCAGACGTTCGGGGCTGCGGCGTTGCCGATCCGGGGCAAACGGATCGAGCACCCGGCCGCCACCCAGGGTTCGTTGGGCACTCTGGTCACGCAGGATCAGCGGATCACCCTTCACGGCATGCACCGCTGTGTTTAGCAGCAGTTGCGCAAACATCCGGCCACCGGGTGCCAGGCTGGTGCCTTCCAGCAAGGCGACGCGCCCGGTCACGTCCTGGGTGCCGAGGTGCACGTGCACCGGTTGAAAGTGTTCGAAAGCCCGGGGTTCGCCGGCCAGCAGTTGCATGTCGATGTCCAGGCGCCGGGTAGGCGCGTACAAGCTCTCGGCCAGCAACCAGTGGCCGCGATGGATGTGTTCCAGAGCCAGCCGTTCGGCACTCAGGTTCAAGGCCACGCGCTGGCCGGCGAAAGCGTGGTCGGCAGCCTGGCTTTGCGCGTGCAGGCCGCGAATGCGCACCGGTTTGCCCTGTGGTCCCAACAGCAGGGTATCGCCCACCGCGACCTGGCCGGACAGCGCCGTGCCGGTCACCACGATACCGGCCCCGGCCACGCTGAAAGCCCGATCGATCGCCAGGCGAAAACCGCCTTCGGTGCTGCGCTGCTGTACTTCACGCTGGGCTTGCAGCAATTGTTGGCGGAGGGTTTCGATGCCCTCGCCGGTCAAGCTCGACAGCGCAATCAGCGGCGCATCGGCATACGCTCCGGGCGCCAGCAAGGTACGGACCTGCTCACGCACGATCTGCACCCGGTCGCTGTCGACCCGGTCGCACTTACTGATCGCCACCAGTGCCCGGGGGATGCCCAGCAACTGGACAATCGCCAGGTGCTCGCAGGTCTGCGGCATCACCCCGTCATCGGCGGCCACCACCAGCAACACCAGATCGATGCCCTGCGCTCCGGCCAGCATGTTGTGGGTGAAGCGCTCATGGCCGGGAACGTCGATGAATCCGGTCAGCTGCGCATCCGCCTCCAGCTCGGCATACAGGTAGCCAAGGTCGATGGTCATGCCGCGCTCACGCTCTTCGCGGCGCCGGTCACCCGCCTGACCGGTCAGCGCCTGGAGCAGCGCCGTCTTGCCATGGTCGATGTGCCCTGCGGTGCCGACAATCACCCTGCCCGGCCCTCCACGTGTAATTGTTCGAGTTGCGCCAGCCATGCCGGCTCGTCGTCCAGTTGCCTCAGGTCCAGCCACAGGGCGTCATCGTCGATGCGCCCCAGGACCGCAATCGGCAAGTCGCGAAAGGCTTCTTCCAGCGTCAACAACGAGCGTCCGCGCAAGCGCTTGGACGTCAGCGGGCGCAGACACAGCGCTGCGCTGGCCAGCCTCGCCACCGGCTGGCTGCCGCTGCCGATCATGCCCAGTGCCGGCATGGCGCTGACGCTCCAGCCGTCACCCAGCACTTGGGCAAGCGCCGGCCGCAAGCGCTCGGCCTGGGCGAGAATCTCGGCCTGTGGCCGGGTCAACAGGCGCAGGCTCGGCAAACGCTCGGCCAATCGGTCCGGGTTTCGGTACAAACCCAACACGGCTTCCAGGGCCGCCAGGGTCATTTTGTCGACACGCAGTGCACGTTTGAGCGGGTTTTTCTTGATCCTGGCGATCAATTCCTTGCGGCCGACAATCAACCCGGCCTGTGGTCCGCCGAGCAGTTTGTCGCCACTGAAGGTGACGATGTCCGCGCCATCGAGCAGGGCCTCGCGCACCGTCGGCTCTGCCGGCAAACCCCAGCGGGTCAAGTCCAGCAGACTGCCGCTGCCGAGGTCTTCGAGCAACGGCAGTCCATGTTGGTGGGCAATTTGCGCCAGTTCAGCCGTCGCCACACTCGTGGTGAAGCCTTGAATGCTGTAGTTGCTTGCATGCACGCGCATGATCAAGCCGCTGCGCGGGCCGATGGCAGTCTCGTAGTCGCGGGCATGGGTGCGGTTGGTGGTGCCGACTTCAACCAGCTTCACCCCGGCGCGGGCCATGATGTCGGGAATGCGGAAGGCACCGCCGATTTCAATGAGTTCGCCCCGGGAAATAATCCCTTCCTTGCGCGCGCCCAGGCTGTTGAGGGTCAAGAGCACCGCTGCGGCATTGTTGTTGACCACGGTCACCGCTTCGGCGCCGGTCAATTCGCGGATCAAGCCTTCGATCAGGTCGTCGCGATCTCCGCGCTTGCCGCTGCGCAGGTCGAACTCGAGGTTGAGCGGATAGCGCGCGGCCATTTGCACCGCTTCAATCGCTTCCTTGGGCAACAACGCCCGGCCGAGATTGGTGTGCAAGACCGTGCCGGTGAGGTTGAACACCCGACGCACATGGCTGCGATGCTCGGTTGCCAATCGCTCGCCGACCCTGCCCGCCAGCACGTCGGCGCTGACTTCCACAGGTTCGAGCAAACCCTGCCGTACGCCTTCGCGCAGTTCATCCAGCAATAGCCGCAAGGCGCCCAGCAAGGCGTCGCGTCCATAGCGCTCGGCCAACGGCCGGCACGCCGGGTGACGCAACAAACTGTCGATAGAAGGTAGACGCAGGGGTTGGCTGGCACTGCGTACAGACATCTGGCGCTCCTGAAAACGAATGGCCCTCGCGCCAGAGTGTAGACGCTGCGGTTACTCGTCTCCCGGCGCCAGCAACAGATTGGGTGCCAGACGCTGATAACCGTCCTGGGTCAGGCGCATGTCGAGCATCAGGCTGGACAGGTCTGCCGACAACGCTTCGGCGTCCGCATCGTTCTCCAGATAGAGCAACTTCAGATAACTGTTGCAACCGGGGCAGACTTCGGCGCGCAACGGCGCCTGGTTGGCGGCATGGCGATCATCTTCAAGGCTGAGGTATTCCAGGCCCTTGCTCTGTTCGCAATACACGCATTTGACCCGCACCACATGCCACTCGCAGGCACACAGCGAGCAGACCAGATAACGCAAGCCGTTGTGCTTGCCGCGATGACGGATCACCCCGGCCATGGCCGGCGAGCCGCAGGCCGGGCACTGGCTGAGGCTGTCGCCGGGAGTTAGTGCGAGGTTCGGCGTACTCAACAGCCAGTGGCTCCAGGCTGTTTGAAGCGCCGCACCGAGAAACGGCACCAGCGCCGCCGGCACCAGCGAATACTGGCCACTGACCAGCGCCACCGCCCAGGCACGCCGTTGCCCGGCACCGGCCAGGCGCAAGGTGTCCACGGCATCGGCCACGGCGGATTGTGACGGTGCGCTATAGCACTGCAGCAAGGCATCGAGGTAAGGCTGCCAATCGTCTTCGCGCGCCAGGCTGTCGGCCGCGAACGGCGGCAAGCCGTGTTGCTGGCACAACTCGATGCGTTGCCGGTCAAGGGGGTCGCTTGGCGGCGGGTCGTCCAGCACCTGTTGCTGCACCCGGCACAACCCGGCGATCAGGCGCAGGTAATCGGCCATCGGGTGCCCTTCGGCCAGCGTTTCCAGGCGCTGGCCACGCAGGCTGAACAGGTTATGCGGTGGCATGTACAGAAACGGCGGCGAACTGGCCGCCGCTTCGATTTCTCCGGGTTCAAGGATGGTTGGCAAATGTCAGCCCTTTTTGGTGATCGGTCGTTTGGGCGCTTCGCCGCGGGTCTCATCTTGAGTCACTTGGCGATACCAGAGTTCGTGGTGTTTCCTGGCCCAGCCGCGGCTGACCCTGCCGTGCAACATGGCGCTGACCGAGCCCTTGATCCAGATGCCGGCATAGATGTGCACGATGATGCTCAGGATCAGCACGAAACCGGCCAGCGCATGCAGCAACATCGCCCAGCGTATCGTGGTGATGCCGAAATACTCGCTGAAGTACGCACGCCAGATCACCAGCCCGCTGAACAACAGCACCAGCATGCACAGCAGTAAAGTCCAGAACAGCAGCTTCTGCCCGGGGTTGTATTTGCCGATGGGCGGGACGCCCTCCTCTTCATTTTTCATCACCCGGTCGATGCGCCTTAGCCACAGGCGATCATTGGCGATGAAGTAGTTGGCGCGCCAGAAGCGAAACACCAGGCCGAGGAACAGTACGAACATCAGCACGCCCATGAACGGGTGCAGGATGCGCGTCCATGGCCCGCCGCCGAACAGGTTGCTCAGCCAGAACAGCGCCGGGTGGAACAGCGCCAGCCCGGACAACCCGGCCATGAGGAACAGAATCGCCACCAGCCAGTGATTGGTGCGCTGGTTGCTGGTGTAGCGCAGGATCGTCTTGTCGCTCATGGCCTGCCCTCCCCTCGGGGATCGAAGGTGTGCACCGATGGATCGACTTCGTGCACGGCGTTGTCCGGCGGCTCCGGATGTTCATCCTCTTCGACGATTTGCGGACCGACGCGCACGTAGTGGAAGAACCCGGCCAGCACCGCTGCGCCCATGGCCAACAGTGCCAGGGGTTTGCTGATGCCCTTCCACAGCCCTACCAACGGACTGATCGCCGGGTGATCGGGCAAGCCGGCGTACAGTCTTGGCGTATCGGCGTGGTGCAACACGTACATCACGTGGGTACCGCCGACGCCTTCGGGGTCGTATAGGCCGGCGTTTTCAAAACCCCGGCTCTTGAGGTCGACGATACGCTCGGCCGCATGTTCCTTCATGTCGTCCTTGGAGCCGAACACGATGGCACCGGTCGGGCAGGTTTTCACGCAGGCCGGCTCCAGCCCTACCGCCACCCGGTCAGAGCACAAGGTGCATTTGTAGGCCTTGTGATCCTTTTGCGAGATCCGTGGAATGTTGAACGGACACCCGGTGATGCAATAGCCGCAACCGATGCAATGATCCTGATCGAAATCGACGATGCCATTGGCGTGCTTGATGATCGCCCCCGGGCTGGGGCATGCCGCCAGGCAACCGGGCTCGGCGCAGTGCATGCAGCCATCCTTGCGGATCAGCCATTCCAGGTTACCGGCGTCGGTCTCGTGCTCGGTGAAGCGCATCAATGTCCAGGTTTCTGCGGTGAGATCCTGAGGATTGTCGTAGGTGCCATGGTTATGGCCGACCTCGTCACGCAACTCGTTCCATTCCGAGCAGGCGACCTGACAGGCCTTGCAGCCGATGCATTTGGTGGTGTCGATCAGCTTGGCGACTTCCTCCATGCCGCGCACCGAGGGCGCAGGTGTGGTGGTGGCCGAGCGGGCAATGATGTCTTGGCTGGCCATTTAGACTTTCTCCACGTTGACCAGGAATGACTTGGATTCCGGGGTCTGGGTGTTGCCATCGCCGAGGAACGGCACCAGGGTGTTGGTCAGGTAACCGTGGCGCGTAAGACCGGTGAACCCCCAGTGCAACGGAATGCCGATCTGGTGCACCACCTGATTGTTGACCTGCAGCGGACGAATCCGCTTGGTCACCACCGCCACCGCTTCGATGAAGCCACGCTTGCTGCTGACCCGCACCCGGTCGCCGGCGACGATGCCTTTTTCCTTGGCCAGCACTTCGCCGATCTCGACGAACTGCTCCGGTTGGGTAATCGAGTTGAGCTTGCAATGCTTGCTCCAGAAGTGGAAATGCTCCGTCAGCCGGTAACTGGTCGCGGCGTACGGGTAATCCTTGGCCACGCCGAGGGAATCCCACACCGAATCGAAGATCCGCGCCGCCGGGTTGCTGGTGGCTTTCTTGTTTTGCGGGTGCAGCGGATTGATGCCGATCGGCGTCTCGAACGGCTCGTAGTGCTCGGGGAACGGGCCTTCGTTCATCTTGTCGACGGCGAAGAATCGCGCCACGCCCTCGGGGTTCATGATGAACGGATTCATCCCCGCTTCCGGCGGCACATCGGCCTTGTAGTCCGGCACATCGGTGCCGGCCCAGGCTTTGCCGTTCCACCACACCAGGCGTTTTTTCGGATCCCACGGCTTGCCTTGCAGGTCCGCCGAAGCGCGGTTGTAGAGAATCCGCCGGTTGGCCGGCCAGGCCCAGGCCCAGCCTTGATGCTGGTGCATGCCGTACGGGTCGTTGTTGTCGCGCCGCGCCATCTGGTTGCCGAGTTCAGTCCAGCTGCCACAGAAAATCCAGCAACCGGACGCCGTGCTGCCGTCATCCTTGAGCTGGCCGAACCCGGCCAGTTGCGCATTGGCCTTGATCGCCGCGCCCGTCGCGTCGGTGAAGTCCGTGGTGGCGGAGCCGTTGATTTCCTTGGCCAGTTCTTCCGGCGAAGGTTCCTCGGGGATCTTGTACGGCCACGACAGTTTGAGCATCGGGTCGGGGTATTTGCCGCCATTGGCCTGATAACGCTGACGCAGACGTATGAACAGCTCGCTCATGATGCGGATATCGGTCTGCGCTTCACCCGGTCCGTCGGCGCCCTTCCAGTGCCATTGCAGCCAGCGGCTGCTGTTGACCAGCGAACCATCCTCTTCGGCAAAGCAGGTGGTGGGCAGGCGAATGACTTCGGTCTGGATGTCGGCGCTGTTCACGTCGTTGTACGGCCCGACCTTTTGCCAGAACTCCGAGGTCTCGGTGGCCAGCGGATCCATCACCACCAGCCATTTCAGCTTGGCCAGCGCTGCCATCACCCGGTTCTTGTCGGGCAATGCGGCAATGGGGTTGAAACCCTGGCACATGTAGCCGTTGACCTTGCCCTGCCCCATCAGGTCGAACACCTTGAGAATGTCATATTGGGGAATGTCCAGTTTCGGCAGGTAGTCGTAGGCCCAGTTGTTCTCGGCCGTGGCGTTGGCGCCGTACCAGGCTTTCATCAGGCTGACGTGGAATTTGCCGTAGTTCTGCCAGTAGGACAGTTGCCCCGGGCGCAACGGCTTTTGCGTGCGCTTGACGATGTAGGCGTTGTAGTCCTGTTCGGCATCGCCGGGTAGCGTGAGGTAGCCCGGTAGTGAGTTGGACAACAGGCCCAGATCGGTCAGCCCCTGGATGTTGGAGTGCCCGCGCAAGGCGTTCACGCCGCCGCCCGGCATGCCGACGTTGCCCAGCAGCAGTTGCACCATCGCCGCGCTGCGAATCATCTGCGCGCCAATCGAGTGCTGGGTCCAGCCCAGGGCATAGAGGATGGTCATGGTCTTGCCCGGTGTCGAGCAAGTGGCGATTTCCTCCCAGATTTTTTGCATGGCATCGACGGGCATGCCACAGATCTGGCTCGCCAGTTCTTTGCTGTAGCGGCTGTAATGCTGCTTCATCAACTGATAGACGCAGCGTGGGTCCTGCAGGGTCGGGTCGACCTTGGCAAAACCGTCTTCACCGAGTTCATAGCCCCAGCCGGACTTGTCGGTGTAAAGGCGCTTGGCGGCGTCGTAGCCGCTGAAGATCCCGTCCTCGAAGCCATAGCCGGCTTTGACGATGAACGACACGTCGGTGTAGTTGCGCACGTATTCGTGCTGGATCTTGTCTTCGGTCAGCAGGTAATTGATCAGCCCGCCCATGAAGGCAATGTCGGTGCCGGTGCGAATCGGCGCATAATAGTCGGCCACCGAGGCGGTCCGGGTAAAACGCGGGTCGACCACGATCAGCCGCGCCTTGTTGTGCGCCTTGGCTTCGGTCACCCATTTGAAGCCGCACGGATGCGCTTCTGCTGCGTTGCCGCCCATCACCAGGACCAGATTCGCGTTGGCGATATCGGTCCAGGTATTGGTCATGGCACCACGGCCGTACGTCGGGGCAAGACTTGCCACCGTCGGGCCGTGTCAGACACGCGCCTGGTTATCGAACCCCAGCATGCCGAGACTGCGCACCACCTTATGGGTGATATAGCCGGCTTCGTTGGACGCCGCCGATGCCGCGAGGAAACCGGTAGTCAGCCAGCGGTTCACCGTTTGGCCCTGGGCGTTCTTCTCGACGAAGTTGGCGTCGCGGTCGGCCTTCATCAGGTCGGCGACGCGATCGAGCGCTTCATCCCAGGAGATGCGGGTCCATTCGGTGCTGCCGGGTTTGCGCACCTGCGGGTATTGCAGGCGGCCGGGGCTGTGAATGAAGTCCAGCAGGCCTGCGCCTTTAGGGCAAAGGGTGCCGCGGTTGACCGGGTGGTCGGCGTCACCTTCGATGTGGATGATGTTTTGCGCGACATTCTTCGCCGTATCGCCTTGGCTATACATGATCAAGCCGCAACCGACCGAGCAATACGGGCAGGTGTTGCGGGTTTCATGGGTGTGGGCGAGCTTGAAGTGACGCACCTGTTCGGCAAAGGCAAGCGTCGGGGCCATGCCCAACGCACCCAGGCTAGAGCCTGCAAGGCCGATGCCGGCGACCTTGAAGAACTGACGACGGCTGAGATCCATCGTGCACTCCTGATCAGGTGGAACCCGGTACATGGCCGGGCTTTTTCGAACAACCACGGTCGCGGCAGTCTGGCTGCCGACACTACAAACTGTAGTCAATGCTGTCGAATTCACCATGACAGCCGACCGTCGGCCCTCCAGACACTACCCACTGTAGGAGCGAGCTTGCTCGCGATGGTGTATCAGCTGAGTGAGTGTCGACTGACACTCCATCGCGAGCAAGCTCGCTCCTACAGGGGGTTGGCGCTTATCATGGCGCCATAACCAACCTGCCGTTACGAGACCCCGCATGACTTTCGATTTTGATCAGGTGTTCGACCGCCACAACACCGGCAGCACCAAGTGGAGCCGCTACCCCGCCGATGTGTTGCCGATGTGGGTCGCCGACATGGATTTCGCCGCGCCGCCGATGATCATCCAGGCCCTGCAAAAACGACTGGAACACCCGATGGTCGGCTACAGCGTGGCCCAGGATGACCTGCGCGAGGCAATCGTTGCCGACCTCTGGAACAAGTACGCCTGGCGCGTCGAGCCCCAGGAGCTGATTTTCCTGCCGGGCGTCGAGTCCGGCTTCAACATGGCACTGAAGGCACTGGTGCAGGCGCCACAGAATGTCGTTGTGCAGGTGCCGAACTACCCACCGCTGCGTCATGCGCCCGGGCATTGGGGGCTGAACAAGGTCGAACTGAATTTCGATGAGCAAGCCGACGGCACCTACACAACGCCGCTGGATACCCTGAGCCAGTCGCTGCAAGGTGGTGGCGCACTGCTGCTGAGCAACCCGCATAACCCGCTGGGCAAGGCCTTCCCCCGCGCAGAGCTGCAAGCCATTGCCGACATTTGCCTTGAGCATGATGCCTGGATCATTTCCGACGAGATCCACGCCGAGTTGTGCTTCGACGGCCGCCAGCACATTCCGATGGCAACCCTGAGCCCGCAGGTCGCCCAGCGCACCATCACCTTGATGTCGGCGAGCAAGGCCTACAACATCGCCGGCCTGAAGACCTCGTTCATGATCATCCAGGACCGCCACCTGCGCGAGAAGGTCAACCACGCTCGTTGCGGCATGGTCGACAGCGTCAATCCGCTGGGCATGGAAGCCACCCGCGTCGCCTACAGCGAAGCCGCACCATGGCTTGCCGAGCTGAAGGTCTACCTGCAAGGCAACCGGGATTACCTGGCCGAGGCCGTACACACCCGCCTGCCGGGCATCACCATGAACCTGCCGCAAAGCACCTACCTGGCGTGGCTCGACTGCACGGCACTGGGGCTGGACGACCCGCAGCAGTTTTTCCTCGAACAGGCCAAGGTGGGTTTGAGCGCCGGTCTGGACTTCGGCGATGGCTGCAAGCAGTTCGTGCGCCTGAACTTCGGCTGCCCAAGGTCGCTGCTGGAAGAAGGCATTGCGCGGATGGAGCGCAGTTTGCGCCATCTCAAGGCCTGACCCGCCCCCTCTAGCCATACCTATCCCCTTGTGAGAGTGAGCCTGCTCGCGATGGCGTCCTGTCAGTCGGCAATGTGTTGCCTGACACGGCGCTATCGCGAGCAGGCTCACTCCTGCAGGTAATAATTGAACCGATGCAGCCCTTCAATGCTCAACAGCCTATAGCCCTGCACTGACGGTTGTTTCGGGATCTGAGCCATGAGTTTCGTTGCCTGGGTGGCGGTGTTGGGCGCGGTGTTGCTGACCCTGGCACTGACTTCGTCGTACCTGCGCTGGATGCCGGTCACCACTTCGGCGGTGTGCCTGGTCCTGGGCATCGCCATCGGGCCGGCGGGCCTGGGTATGCTCAGGCTGGATATCAAGGAGGCGGCGTTCTGGATCGAGCACCTGACGGAAGTCGCGGTGCTGTTTTCATTGTTTGTCTGCGGGCTCAAGCTGCGACCTCCTCTTCGTGATCGCCGATGGCGAGTGGCGTTCGTCCTGGCCGGACCGGTGATGGTGCTGACCATTGTCGGCGTCTGCCTGCTGCTGCATTTCGCTTTCGGACTGGCGTGGGGGCCGTCGCTGCTGATCGGGGCGATACTGGCGCCGACCGATCCGGTCCTGGCCTCGCTGGTTCAGGTCAATGACGCCAAGGATGATGATCCGGTGCGGTTCGGGCTCTCGGGCGAGGCGGGACTGAACGACGGAATCGCTTTTCCGTTCGTGATTCTGGGACTGTTGTTTTTGCAGCAAAACGGCAGCTTTGGCAGCGGTCTGGATGACTGGTTTTTCAAGCGCCTGTTGTGGGGCGTGCCCGCCGGACTGCTGACCGGTTACTGGATGGGGCGCGGTATTGGTCACCTGACGTTGTTCATGCGCATCAAGAATGCCGACAGCACGTTTTCCCCCAATGACTACCTTGCCCTGGCCTTGATCGCACTGGCTTACGTCGTGGCCGAAACCATCGGCGGCTACGGGTTCCTCTCGGTGTTTGCCGCCGGCCTGGGCTTGCGCCGGGCCGAGGTCAGGACAAGCAGTGACGCCCACACACCGGCCGAACACCTGGTTCAAGCGGTGGTCGGTCATCAGCATGTCGAACCGGAGGCGGCCGTGCTCGGCAATGTGGAGCACCTGGAAGACACGCAAGTCGCCGCCGGGATCATGATGGGCGACATGCTGTCGTTCGGCAGCCTGGTGGAACGGGCCATGGAAGTTTTTCTGGTCACCTTGCTCGGTATTGTGCTGATCGCGCACTGGGACTGGCGGGCGTTGCTGGTCGCGTTGGTACTGTTCGGGATGATTCGCCCGCTGACGGTCTGGCTGATGCCATGGGGTTCGCTGCTCAATGGCCCGCAACGCTGGTTGATTGGCTGGTTCGGAATTCGCGGCATCGGGAGTTTCTACTACCTTTTCTATGCCTTGAACCACGATCTGCTGCCTTCAGTGGCAACGGTGTGTGCCGACCTGACGCTCTCGGTGGTCGCCCTGAGCATTCTGGTCCACGGCATCAGCACCCAGCCGATGCTTGCCCGCTATGAACGGCGTAACCGCCGCGTCACTTCATCGCCAAGGCAATGACTTCCACCAGGTTGAGCTGGGTAAAGGGTTTCGACAAACGAGGTAGACGCGCGGCAATGCCTTCCAGGCGTTCGGCAAAACCGGTGGCGAGAATGATCGGCACGCTCGGCCGTATGAGCCTGATGGCGTTGGCCAGTTGCGCGCCACTCATCTGTGGCATGGCCATGTCGGTGATCACCAGATCGATACCCGGTTCACTGCCGAACAGCTCCAGCGCCCTGGCTCCGGAAGGCGCACTGATGACCCGGTGCCCGAGGTCCTCAAGCAGCAGACTGGTGCTGGTCAACACCAGACTGTCATCGTCCACCACCAGTACGCACAGGCGGGGCACTTCCACGGTCTGCGTTTGCGCTACAGGCTCAGCCACCGAACCCCGGGTGGCAACCGGCAACCACAACTCGGCCGTCGTACCCTGATCCTTGTTGCTTTTGAGGATGAAGCGCCCACCCAATTGCTCGATAAAACCGTGGACCATCGATAACCCCAGGCCCGTACCTTTACCGACGCCCTTGGTGGTAAAAAAGGGGTCCATCGCCGAGGCCAGCGTGGTTTCATCCATGCCCTCGCCGGTATCGGCAATGTTCAGGCACACATAACGCCCAGCGGCCAATGATGAGGCGCCGCCGGTGACCTCCTCGGTCCTGGCACTGAAGATGATGGTCCCGCCGTGGGGCATGGCGTCGCGGGCGTTGGTCGCCAGGTTCAGTACGGCCAGTTCCAGTTGATTGATGTCCGCCATCACCGGTTCAAGATCCTCGGGAAAGCGTGTTTCGACTTTCACCGAAGGCCCCAGGGAGCTGCGCAATAGCCCGGAAATGCCTTCCACCAACGCCGGTATCCGCACAGGTACCGACTTGAGCTCCTGGCGTCGGGCAAACGCCAGCATGCGCTGGGTCAGGGATACACCGCGCAAGGCACCTTGGGTGGCGTTGTCGATCAGGCGGGTTATTTTGGGGTCATCCGTCACCCGTTTGCGCACGATTTCCAGATTGCCGAGGATCACCGTCAGCAGGTTGTTGAAGTCGTGGGCGATCCCACCGCTGAGCTGGCCGATGGCCTGCATTTTCTGCGCCTGGAACAAGGCCTCACGGGTTTGCTCCAGCGCCTGCTGCGCCTGGGTGACTTCAGTGATGTCCCGGGTGATCTTGGCAAAACCGAGCAATGTGCCGGTGTCGCCCCAGATCGGGTCGACGATGACATGGGCGAGGAACCGCGTACCATCCTTGCGCATCCTCCAGCCCTTGTTTTCAAAGCGCCCTTCACGAACGGCAATATCCAGCGTCCGTTGTGGCTCGCGGGCATCGCGATCCTCCGGGGTGTAGAACATCGAAAAATGCCGGCCAATGACCTCTTCCGGCAAGTAACCCTTGATGCGCTGGGCGCCGGGGTTCCAGTTGCTCACCCGGCCGTCCGGGGAAAGCATGTAGATCGCATAGTCGGTAACGCTCTGCACCAGCAGGCGAAACTGCTGCTCGCTTTGCTTGAGGACTTCCTCGGCCATTTTGCGATCGGTCAGGTCCCGGGTGATCTTGGCGAAACCGAGCAACGTGCCCGACGGGTCGAAGATCGGATCAATGACCACATGGCACCAGAAATGCGTGCCGTCCTTGCGCACCCGCCAGCCTTCGCCCTCGAAACGCCCTTCACGAATCGCCGTGTCCAGTGCCCGCTGGGGCAAGCCGGCACGGCGATCGTCATCGGTGTAGAAACGCGAGAAATGCTGACCGAGGATCTCGGCCTCCTCGTAGCCCTTGAAACGCCTGGCGCCGGCGTTCCAGCTGGTAATGATGCCGTCGGGATCAATCATGTAGATCGCATAGTCGATCACTGCATCGATCAACAGGCGAAAGCGCTTGTCCTCAACGGTACTCGGCCTGTTTCGATCCTCGCTCATTGAGTTCTCGCGTCATGATTGTTTTTCTGGAGTATGAGACAAACTGCCAATTTGGAAAGCCATGACTGCGGCAGTTTGCTTCATAGCCTGCAATCCCGGCTTAGCGATACACGTATTTGGTGATATAGGAGTAAAGGTCGTTGTAGACGAAATCGGGAACCTGTTTGTCATATTTGCTGGTTTTAAGCAGCTGCAGATGACATTCCCTGACCATCTCGTCACGCTCCTCCATCGAATAGACGGACCTTCTGAGGATAGTGTCATAGGCCCTGTACGCATATGGCAGCAACGTTGAAACTTCGTTCAAATTCCCATTTGGGTCCAGGGTATAGGTGCTGTGAGCACGCAGTACCCGTTCGCTCAGCGTGCCCAGACCGCGCTCGTACAGGAAGATTTGCGAGCCACTCACTGTCTTTGCGATGAACTCGAACGCAACGAGAACCGCAGGGGCGTTACTGATGCTCGATTCGAGTCTCGAATAGCTGACAAACCGTTCCATCTCCTGCTTTTCCAGGCTGGAGAATGCTCTTTTGATGCTGGACAGATGGGCGAACGCGTGATTGCAGCCCACGACATGGACTTCGAGTTGATAACCGGGAACAAATTTTGCCAATCCGGCAAAACCGATGTCATCGAACGCGCACTCCATGATGATGTTGCATCTTTGAGAAAGCGCGTTGGCGAAGATTTTCTCACCGAGCTCCCTGGCAAACGCTTCTGTATGTTCGTAGGCGTGCAAAACGCCGAGCTTGATCATGTCGGCGTAATGCGGGTGTTTTTTTCGATATTCAGGCAGGTACAGTCGAATGTAGTTCTCGTAATTCCCGGATGGCAGCAAGCTCTTTTCCAACAAGTAAGTCTTGCCCGAGCCCTCCACTCCGGCGGTGATCAGCAACTTTGGGATGGCTTCAGCAGTTTTGCCGACGAAGAGCGCAGGGAAGATCTCGTCGAACGCCTTGATCACGTCGTCTGAGGAATAGTTGTATTTCGGTGCTTCTGACATACCTTGATTTCCTTATCAAAGAATTGGGTTGTGATATCTAGCCTTTCCAATAAAGCGTGCTGGCGCTGATTGTTCAATTCGTTGTTTTGATCAAGGTATGTATTTGTTTTTAAAGGTAAAGATTCCTACGGCGCAGAGCGAGAATTCGTTGTCGCAATCGACCACCAGCGCGGCAGTAATTGCCTGACCTTGTGCTCGCCAAAACGGTCGTCGATCAACATCACCACTCCTTGATCCTGTTGCGTACGGATGACCCGTCCAGCGGCCTGAACCACTTTCTGTACGCCGGGATAAAGGTAGGTGTAGTCATAACCGGCACCGAAAATGGCGGCCATGCGCCGTTTCAGTTGCTCATTTACCGGATTGAGTTGCGCCAGCCCCAGCGTGGCGATAAACGCGCCGATCAGCCTGGCGCCGGGCAAATCGATGCCTTCACCAAAGGCCCCGCCCAATACCGCAAAGCCGACGCCCTGGCCTTCGGCGTGGAATTGATCGAGAAACTGCTGACGCTGTGCCTCGCCCATGCCACGGGATTGCGACCACAGTTTGATCCGCGGGTGCCGCTCGGCCAGCAACTGCGCCACCTGCTGCAAGTAATCGAAACTGCTGAAAAACGCCAGGTAATTGCCGGGGCGTTTGCAGAACTGCCTGGCGATCAAGTCCACGATCGGTTCGAGAGAGGACTGGCGATGTACGAACCGCGTGGAGATCTGGTCGACGATGTGCACTTGCAGTTGATCGGCGTGAAACGGCGACTCGACGTCGATGCACACCGTGTCCTGCGGCGCTCCCAGTAAATCGGCGTAATAGTGCCGGGGGCTGAGGGTCGCGGAAAACAGCACCGTGCTACGCGCGGCGGTCAGGCGCGGGCGGATGAAGCCGGCGGGGACTACATTGCGCAGGCACAGTTGCGAGAGGTTGCGCTGGCGCTCGAGGTCGCGCTTGCTGATGTCGAACAGGAACTGCTCATCGAACAGTTCGGCGACCCGGCAAAAGTGCAGCATGTCGAAGTAAAATCCCTGCAGTGCGCTGTCCAGGCCTTGAGGGTGATCGTTGAGGTAGTCACCGATGTTGGCGCTGCACGATGACAGCGCCTGCAGGAGCTTTTCCGGCGCCTTGTCATAGGCCTGATAGGCGCCGGTTTGCGCGTTATGCAGGGCATTCCACTCGCGGTTGACCCGTTGCATGGGTTTTTTCAGCGCTTCGGGAGCGGTTTTGCGCACGCCGTTGAAGGTCGCCTGGTCGAGGCTGGCGCTGTACATCTGGCGGCCGCGTTCCACCAGGTTGTGGGCTTCGTCGACCAGCACCGCAACCTTCCAGTTGTTGGCCTGGGCCAGACCGAACAGCAACGCGCTGAAATCGAAATAATAGTTGTAGTCGGCAACCACCACGTCGGCCCAACGCGCCATTTCCTGGCTCAGGTAATACGGGCAGACATCGTGCGCCAGGGCGACCTCGCGCAAGGCGCTCTGGTTCAACAGGCTCAGTTGACTGGCCGCCTGCCGTGCGGCGGGCAGGCGATCGTAGAACCCCCGGGCCAGTGGGCAGGACTCGCCGTGGCAGGCTTTGTCCGGATGTTCGCAGGCCTTGTCCCGGGCGATCATCTCCAGCACCCGCAACGGCGGCGCATCGGCGCTGGCAAGCATCACATGCGCGGCGTCCAGGGCCAGTTGCCGTCCCGGGGTTTTCGCCGTAAGGAAGAACACCTTGTCCAGTTGCTGCGGCGCCAGCGCCTTGATCATCGGGAACAAGGTGCCCAGGGTCTTGCCGATGCCCGTGGGCGCCTGGGCCATCAGGCAGCGCCCCGTGCTGACGGCCTTGAACACCGATTCGGCCAGATGACGCTGCCCCGGTCGAAAACCGGCATGGGGAAAGGCCAGGGCCTGCGCAGCCAGATTGCGCCCTTCTCGATGGGCGACTTCCTGTTCGGCCCATTGCAGGAACTGCGCGCAATGCCGTTCGAAGAACTGTTGCAGCTCGATGGCGTCGAAAGACTCGACCAGGCAGGTCTCCTTTTCACTGACGATGTCGAAATACACCAGTGCCAGACTGATCCGCGAGAGGTCCAGTTTCCGACACATCAACCAGCCGTAGATCCTGGCCTGGGCCCAATGCAATTGGCGGTGGTTGGCCGGTTGTTTGCTCAAGTCGCCGAGGTAGGTCTTGACCTCCTCCAGGCAGTTTTGCCCGGGGTCATAGCCATCCGCCCTGCCCTTGACCGTCAAGGTTTGATACTGGCCCTCAAGGGCAATTTCGCTTTGGTAACCCTCGCTGCGTCGCGAGGCCACCGTACGGTGCCCGACGATACCTTCCAGCGCGGTTGGTGACGGCGTGAAGCGCAGATCGAGGTCGCCGGTCTTGGCGGTGAACTCGCACAGCGCCCGCACCGCAATGCTGTAGCTCAATCGCCCTGCTCCGCCCATTGCACGTAGCACACGGCGATGGGCATCTGGTGCTCATGACAGAACTCCAGCCAGCGCAACTGGTTGTCCTGCAGGCGATCGCCCGGGCCCTTGACCTCGATCATGCGGTAGGTCTTTTGCTGCGGCCAGAACTGGATCAGGTCCGGCATGCCGGCGCGATTGGCCTTGATGTCCAGCAAGAGGCGGTTGAACCAGTGCTTGAGGTGCTCGGCCGGGAGGCAATCGAGGGCTTGCTCCAGCAACTCTTCGCTGAGCACGCTCCAGAACACGAACGGCGACTGCACGCCCCACTTGGCGGCATAACGTTCGCGGATGGTCTGCCGGTAGCGCCCGTCGTCGAGTTCGGCCAGGCAAGCCTGAAACAGTTCGGCCCGGCGGACATGGAAGTCTTCGCTGAGCAAATCCACCGGCCCGCGCTGGAACGGGTGAAAAAACGCCCCCGGCAAAGGCGCGAAGATCGCGGGCCAACACAGCAGGCCAAACAATGAATTGACCAGGCTGTTTTCCACGTAGTGCACCGGCGCCGAATCTTGCGCCAGATGCGCCTGAACATAGAACTCCACCGATAATGCCGGGTCTGTCCTGGGCAATTGCAGGTCCAGGCGCTGCATTTCCCGAGGCGCTGCCCGCTTGATGGGCGGCCCGCCGAGCTTGCGCCGCAGACGTGGCAGGACGCGGAGCAACTGTTGGTGTTCCGCGGCGCTTTGCGGTGCCTGTTCAGCCTGCACGGCCAGGTCCATCGCCTGTTCAAACTGGCCGCTGCGTTCCAGTACGCGAATGAGCCGCGCACGCGCGCCGGGAAAAGCGCATTCGCGGTACAGGTTCAGGGCCATGGAGAAATCGGCGATGCGTTCGCAGTACTGGGCCATCTGGAACAGCAGCTTGCCGCGCCGGCGTTGCAACCACGGATTGTCCAGCGCCAGGCCCTTGATCCGCTCGGCCACCTCTTCCAGCGCTTCACCGGCCTCGAATTGTTGCTGGTATGCGTGCAGGAGGACGCAGGCATCCACGTCTTCGCGGCTGCGCAAGCCACGGGACTCGGCACAGAATTCGACTTTTTCGTAGGTGTAGATACCGAGGTCGGCCAATACGAACTCCAACCAGTCCTGATACAGGTTGCCGAAAAACATCAGGCGCAGGCGATCGCACAATTGCATGATGGTCAGGCTGAACAGGCGCTCGTCCAGGCTCGGACACCAGTCGTTGAAGCTTTGCACCTGGGGAAACTGCTCGCACAGCGCCGGCAACCAATCGGCTTTCTTGCCTTTGGGTTGATCGATGACAGCGGCAAAGGTCTGGAGGATTTCTGCCTTGAGCAGCACCTCGAACAGTTCGTCGATGGCGATGGGCATTTGCCCTTCGACCCAACGCAGCTCGAGCAGCGGGCCGGCGGCGGTGCCGATATCGCCGATTTCGTCGTAATGCAGCTTGCTCGCCCTGAAATGAACGCCTTTGCGCATCACCATTCTGACCAGCAGCGCCTGCGATTCACGGGGCAACCGCTTAAACTCATGTGTGAAGCGCTGCTCTTCGACGCTCAACAAATCGCTTGAGCGCTGCTCAAGCCAATCAAGCACTTGCATGAAGTTATTCAAGTAGTAGAACGGATCGTCGAGGGGATTTGCAGTCACAGGGAAATGGGCCATGGCGAGCGAATACTGGTTATGCGTACAGATACCAGTTCCGCCCTGCGCGGCGCAATCGGAAAAGGATAAATGGCGGCGCTGTACGGTATTTTTTCCGGGCAGTAGAACTTTCTGCCCCCGGGCGGCACCAACCGCCAGAGAGAAACGGTGACAGCCTCGAGCTGATGGTGCTGCTTCAAAACGTACGGGAGGTGATTATGGACATCAAGACATTGGGCTTGCCCTTGGCGGCGGCGGCCCTGCTGATGCTGGCCGGTTGCTCGACGCCAACGGTGGTGACCCTGCAGAACGGCACCCAGTATTTGACCAAGGACATGCCGGAAACCAAGACAAAGGATGGCTTCTTCGAGTTCGAAGATATTTCCGGGGCGAAAGTGAAAGTCAAGGCCGATGAAGTGGCCACGATTCGCAGGGAAGACTGAATTTCGCGTTATCGTTCATCGCGGGAAAGCCCGCTCCCACAGGGTATGCGCCAACCTTGCGGGAGCGGGCCTGGTCCGGGCGGCGCTCCGACGAAGAGGCCCTTACCGGAGCCAACTCACCATCAGGCGATCACAAACCCCGCACCCGACAAACTGTCCAGCCCGACCCCGACCAATGTCACTGAATCATTGCCAAACGTCAGCACGGTATCCTGCCCCACCACGGTGGCATGGTCCCGGAAGTCGTCGGCCGGCGTAACACCCTGTACCCCGAGAAACACCAGTTTGTCGTTCGACTGATAGCCCAACACCCGGTCGTGGCCAAACGCGCCGTTGAACAGGAACGTATCGATCCCGCCCCCCGATTCCAGCAGGTCGTTGCCGGCCCCGCCGATCAAGACGTCGTTGCCCTTGCCTGCGATCAAATGATCGTTGCCGTCGAGACCGAACAACCAATCGCCGACCGCCTGCGCCTTGAGCGTATCGTTCCCCATGCCCCCCTTTATCGACGACTCGTACCGGGTCAGCTGGTTGCCGTCCGCCAGCCCGTTTGCGGTGACGCTGTGGGTCACGTCATCCTTGACCAGCCCCCATAAAAAGCCCGGCTCCTTGCTCATGATGCTGCCGATGTCACGGGTGATACTGATGCCGCCATTGGCATCGCGGATGTACAGGTTGCCGGCGCCGTCGTTGGCAAAGTCGAAGTTTTTCACCGACTGCTGCAAGTCGAGCACGTTGTGCCCGTTGCCGCCCAAAAGGACGTTGTAGCCACCGGCATCACGGAAGGTGTCGTTGCCGTCGCGGCCTTCCAGATAGTCGTTGCCCTTGCCGCCCTGGATCAGGTCGTTGCCGTCACTGCCGATAATGAAAGTGCTGCCTTTGTGGATGTCGGCATTGCGGTTCAGGTCCTGGACCCAGGTGTTGGCCCGCGCCGGGTCCGAGAGGTTGGCAACAACAATGGTCGAGTCTTTGCTGGTGAGGTCGTAGAACCCTGACTCCAGCACCCGGGTCATGCCGTCGCCATAACCGGTCGGCAAGTGGGAAATCCAGGTCGGAATGTTGAGGATGGAAAACGGCAGCAGATTCCATGCGGTCGACGCGTAGTGGTCATTGAAGCTGACAATGTTGTTGGTGGCCGAGGCTTGATCGGCATCGTGCACACCGACCGATGCCAGGTTGAACGCCGAACCGTCCAGCGCGCGGAACACTGGATCGTTTTCATAGCCGACGTTCAGCACTTTGTCGCTGCTGCCTTGAGTTGGCGAGGCGTAGGCAATGTAGTTGGAATCCTGGAAGAAACCGCCCCATTTTTCGCGGCTCAAATCCGCCAGGCTATTGACTGCCAGCCCGCCGAGACTGTGACCACTGACCAGCACGTCATTACCGGACAACCCGTTGGCCCGGGCAAACGCCGCGACGTCGGCGAGCAGCTTGCCGAACGCTTCACCCACATAGTTTTTCGCGTAATCCTGTGGACCCAATGCCGCCAACAGGTCATTGATGACATCGCCGATGGAGTCACTGATCTGGCTTTCACGAGGGCCACTGGTGCCGCGAAAGGCGATGCCGATTTCCGTGAGGTGCCCTTGGGCGTCGTATTTACCGAGGATTTCCACCTGGGCGCTGGTATAGCCGGCCTTTTCACCGAAGAAGGTTCCCCGTGCATCGACTTTGCCGTCATAACCCAGCTGCGCGGCGGTGATGGGTGTCCAACCGGCTTTCTGTACCGCGTCCAGTGCGGCCTTTTCCGAATCGGGGTTCCAGGGGATACCGGGAATCACCCCTTGGGAGTCGGTGCCGCCAATCAGCGCGGTCACCAACGTTGCCGGCAGGCCCACGCCGAAACCGTTGTGCTGGTAACCGGTGGCAAAGCCGTTGTCGAGGTTGTGATAGGAGTACAGCGTGATTGCCATCGCGTCGGTGAACAACGCTTTGGCGTCTTCTGTACCAAGGTTCTTGTAGTCGTACACACCCATGGGTATTGCCTCTCTCTTTGTTGGAATTGTCAGAGATAGCTCACAGCCGGGACACCTCGATCGCGAGATGCCCGGAGCCTCCAGTGCTGTTACAAAAATCTGTCAGGCAAACACAAAACCGGAAGTCGACAGGTTATCCAGCCCCACCCCGACCAGGGTCACGGAAAAGTCGCCAACCTTCAGCACCGTGTCTTGACCGGCCTGGGAGACATGCTGTCGGTAGTCATAGCCCTGCCCCGCGTCTTCAACGCCCATGAACACCAGGGTGTCACTGCCCTGGTAGCCATTGATCGCATCAAATCCGAAAGCGCCGCTGAACAGGAAGGTATTGCTGCCGTCCCCGGTGGAATGCATCACGTCGTTGCCGTTGCCGCCGACGAAGGTCACGTGGCCCTTGTCGCTGCGCAATACGTCATCGCCGCCGTTGCCGAACAGCCAGTCGCCCTGGGCGTCGGCCAACAGCGTATTACCGAGGGCATCGCCGTTGAGCGAATGACTGTAGCGGGTCAGTTCGTTGCTGTTGAGCAGGCCGTTGCCGGTGACGGTCCAGGTGATGTCCCTGGTGCTCCACCATGATCCGGACTCCTGGCTCACCAGCGCGCCGATGTCCCGGGTCATGCTGATGCCGCCATAGGCGTCACGCACGAACAGCGTGCCATCGCCATCGTTGGCGAAGCTGAAGTTCTGCAGTGGCTTGAGCAGTTCGAACGTGTTGTTGCCCTTGCCGCCCAAAAGTATGTTGAAGCCGCCGTCGTCGCGGAAACGGTCGTTGCCGTCCCGGCCTTCGATGAAGTCATTGCCGGCGCCGCCCTTGAGCCAATCGGCGCTGTCGGTGCCGATGATAAACGTGCTGCCCGTGTGCGGCTCGCCACTGCGCCCGAGGTCCTCGACCCAGGTGGCGCCGCGAGACGACGCCGACAGGTTGGAGACGATCAGGGTCGAATCCTTCCCGGTCAGGTCATAGAAGGCAGAGTCGATCACCCGGTTCAGTCCGTCGGCGTAACCCGGCGATCCATGGGCCGACCAGTTCAGCGGGTTGAGAATGCTGAAGGGCACCAGGTTCTGCGCGGTGGAGGCGTACTGGTCATTGAAGTTGACGACGTTGTTGGTCGCTGAATCCTGATGACCATCGTGCTTGCCCAGTGAGCCACTGCTGAAGGTAGTGCCGTCGAGCACCCGAAACACCGGGTCGTTCTCATAACCGATGTTGAGCACATTGTTGCCGGTGGCGCTTTGGGTTGGCGAAGCGAAGGCGATGTAGTTGGCTTCCTTGAAGAAACCGCCCCAGTCATTGCCACTCAACTCCGCCAGGCTGTTGACCCCCAAACCGCCAAGACTATGCCCGCTGACCACAACGTCCCTGGCACTCAGGCCGTGGGCGATGGCGAATGCAGCGACGCTCTTGAGCAGGCTGTCGAAAGCGTTTTTCGCGTAGTTGCTCGCATAATCCACCGGACCGACTGCGGCCAACAGGTTGTTTTTCATGTCGCCGAAGGTGTCGCTGTACCCCAGGCCACCGGTGCCACGGAAGGCGATGCCCAGGCCGATCAGGTTCCCGGCCCCGTCGTATTTACCGAGGATTTCGGCTTCGGCGCTGGTGAAGCCGTCCTTCTCGCCATAGAAGGTACCTTGGGTGCCAACCTTGCCCTGATAGCCCAAGGCCGAGGCACCAATTGGCGCCCAGGCGGTCGCCGGGAGTGGCTGGCCGGTAGGCGTATACGCGTACAGCGCCAGCGCGATCGCGTCGGAGTACAACGCCTTGCCGGCCTCACTGCCGGCATTTTTGTAATCAAACAGTCCCATTTTCTTGCTTCCTTTGCGTCAAATCAGAACTGCCAGTCCAGGGTCAGGCCCACACCATGGGCTTTTTCCCGGGAGCCGAGCAGTCCGTTGTAGTCCAGGTTCAAGCGGGTATCGCGTCCCAGCGCCCAGCCGGCCCGGGCACCGACCACCGCGGCATTGCGGTCCATGGACACGCTTTGCACGCTGAACGCGGTGTTGCCATTGACGAAGGCCAAGTGGTCTTCGGAACGGGTGTTGCCCAGGTTGTGCTGCCAGCCGAGCGTGCCGGACAGTTCCAGTTGTTGCTGATCGGACAGCGCAATGGCTTTGCTCGCCCGCAGGCCAAGGGTCGAGAGCACCGCGTCGCGGTTGTTTTCACCGCCCTTGAGTGCGGCGGCGTCACCTTTTTCGCTGAAGCTGTCGGTGTTCAGGTGCACGTAAGCCAGGTTGACGAACGGCTCCAGTGCCAGCGGTTGCAGGTCCAGGCGATACGCCGCTTCGGTGAACAGTTGCGCGGTGGTCGCATCGCGTTTGGATTTCTGCTTGCCGCTGACGTCACCGAATTGCAGGTCGCGTTTGACGTCGATGCGATGCCAGCTGTAAACACCGCCGACGCTCAGGCGCAGCGCGTCGATTTCGTGGCCCAGGTAGGCGCCCAAGTGGTAGCTGTCGACCGATGCCGACGAGTGCGTGCCATCGCCCATGCTCAACGAGCTATCGCTATAACCGGTAACGAAACCCAGTCGTGTGTCTTCAGTGATCAAGCCATCGACGCCGGCCAGCAGCCCGCCGATGGAGCTGTTGGAACTGGCGTTGTCATTCCCGCCATCGCTCTTGCCCCAGGCGCCGAGCACTTTGAGCCAGGCATTGCTGCGGTCATCGGTCGGTGCGCTGGCGTCGAACAGATCACGCTCGCGCAGACGTTCGCCGACCGCATCGCGCAGGTAGCGGCTGTCGTTGATCAGCAGCGTGCCGATCGCCGGATGAATCTCACCGGACAATTGCTGGAACGCTTGTTGCGCGACAGCGGCGGTCGGCGACAACAGCAGGGTTTCGTAGAGCCGATTGCCTGCGCCCAGTTGCTCGGCGGCAGCGGCCACGGCCCGTTGATTCGGGGTCAGGCCTACACTGGTGAAAGATGTCGCATTGCGCTCCACCGCCAGTTGAATGCTGTCCGTCGTGTAACCGAGGGTGCCACCGATAAACAGGTAGTCCGGCAACACCGCCCCGAAACGCCCTTCGATCCCGCCAGCGGCTTGCAGGATGTTGTACTGATTGCCCAGCAGGGTTTTCGCCTCGCCGGTGGTCAGCAGCGTTGGACTGTTTTCCAGGGTCAGGCTGACCGTTGCGCCTTCGATGGTGGCTGTGCCGCCGGCAATGATCTGGTCGCTGCGGGTGGGCGACACCTCTACGGCGTAGGTCGAGCCGGGCTCGAAGGTCATGTCGCCCGTCACCTGCAAGGTGCCGATGGAGTTGCCGGGCGCCACGGTACCGCCGCTTTTCGCAGTCAGTGCCGCGATACTGCCGTTACCACCGAGGATGCCATTGTCATTGACGGTGACGGCCGATAGCAGCGAACCGTTGACGGCCAATCGGCCCTGATTGACCAGGGTCTGGCCGGTGTAGGTGTTGGCTCCGGTCAGCACCAGCGTGCCGATGCCCTGCTTGGTCAGGCCGCCGTGGCCGGATATGTCGTTGCGCCAGACGTCGAGCCCGCAGTGCACGTCGTTGCACACACGCTCGGTGGGTTTGCCGGCGTCGATGATCGCGCCGATACCCGGCAAGTCCGCGACAAACTGACTGGAGCCGTAGGCGCCGTCGATGCGGAACTCTTCGGGAATGTCCTGCTCGGTGACGAGCATCGCCGGGCCGTCGATGCCTTTGCGCAGGTTGATCATGCCCCAGCCATACAGCGAATCGACGCCGGGTGCGCCGAGGTCGGTGGCGGTGGTACGCAGCACGCTGGCGACTTGTGCGCCGGTCATGTACGGGAAGCGTTCCATCAACACCGCCACCGAGCCGGCAACGTGCGGTGCCGCCATGGAGGTGCCGTTGTAATTGGCGTAGCCGGTAGTCAGGTCAGCGGCATCGGTGCCGCTGATGATCGAACTGTAGATCCGGCTGCCTGGCGCCGACACGCAGAAACTCGCGGTGTAGCCGCAGCGCGACGAGAAGGTGCTGATGTTGTAGGGGTCGGGACTGTTGGTGTCCGGGTTCTTCTGCAAGGCCGCGACGGTCATCCAGTTCGGCGCGATCTCGGGGACGAAATAACCGAGGCCGGCGATGGCGTCCGGGTTGTTGAGGTTGTAGTCGTTACCGGCGGCGAAAATCGTCACGATGCCGCTGCGGGCCGCCGCGATGGCGCCGTCGTAGGCACCGCCGGGTTTGGTCCCCAGCAAGGTCCGGATCTCGTTGAACTGCAGTTGTGCATCCTGCACGGTGAAGTGCGGATACGCCGGGTCCCGACCGCCGAGGTCGAAGCGGTCGGTGATGCCGATGCCCCAGCTATTGTTGATGATCCGCGCGCCGCTGGCGATCAGGGCGTCCCAACCGGCCTTGTACACCGCGCCGTCGTTGCCGCGTACGATACCGTCTTCCGGGCCCGGGTCGCCGTTGTCGGCGCTGATGATCTGTGCACCAAAGGCGACGCCGTGCATCGGTCCGCCATCGCGGCTGCCGGCGGCGATCCCGCCAACGTGGGTGCCGTGGGCACCGAGTTTGCCGTTGGAGCCCACCGAGGGCGAACCGTCATAGAGAAAGGCGTCCCCGACCTTGACCGGAATGTACGGGTCGGTGTACTCGCGGATGCCGCTGGTCACCAGCGTGATGACCTTATTGGCTCCGGAAAACTCCGGGTGCAAGGCGTACACCGGTTGGTCGAAGATCCCCAGCTTCACGCCTTTGCCGGTGTAACCGGCCGCATAGGCATCCTGCGCGTTGATCGCCCCCAGGCCCCAGTCAGCGCTGAACTCTGTGCTGCGCCAGCTTTCGGGATCGCCTGTCCTGCCGTTTTCCACGTAGGGTGCCGCGTGTGCGGTGCCCAGTGTGGCCAACGCGCAGAGCACGGCTAGATTGTTGTACTTGTTATTCATCGAGCTACCTTCCTTAGTTGTGTTGCCAAAATCCTTGTTGTTAGACGCCTTGCCTCAATTCCTCTTGGTTAAAACGCGCCACTACAGGGGCTGCGGTGTGCAGTTCCTCAACAGACAGGCATTTTTTGAGTCCTCTCCATACTGTTTTTAATAGCTACTGCACCCTCGGTCCCTGGCCGAAGGCCTCATCCACCTTGGCCAGGTCCTGCTCGCTCAAGGTCCCGGCGTAGAAATGCAACCGGGTCCAGGCCATTAGATAGTCGTAGCGGGCCTGGGCCAGATCCCGGCGGGTGGTAAACAGTTGTTGCTCGGCATTGAGCGCATCGAGGTTGACCCGCTCACCGCCCAGAATGCTTTGCCTGGTCGAGACCACCAGCGCTTCGGCGGAGACCAGGGCCTTCTGATAGGCACGCAGCTTGCTCACCCCTGTCAGGCAGGCGCTGAACTGCCGTCGCAATTCGATCAGGGTTTCCCGGGTCTTGCCGTCCAGTTCGTACTCGGCCTGTTCCATCGCACGGCTTGCCTGGCGGGTCGATGCAGAAACACCACCGCCGGCGTACAGCGGCACATTGATTTCGATGCCGATGGTGTTGGTGTCGTAGCGCTGGTTGTAGGTGTTGCCGCTTTCCGATTCATTCTGACGCACCGTGGCGTAGGCGCTGACCTTGGGCAGGTGCCCGGCCCGGTTGCGCTCGACCTCGTAGCGCGCCACTTCAAGCGCCTGGCGCTGGGAAGCCAGGTTGGGGTTGTTGGCCACGGCCATCTCATGCCAGGTGTCGTAATTGGCCGGCTGCAGGGTGAAGGTCTGGAAGTTTTGATCCAGTGGTGCAAGGTCGGCAATGTCGATCGCCGGCACACCGATCAGCGCGCCGAGTTCGCGCAGAGATGCATCCTGTTCATTACGTGCTTCGATTTCTTCGGCGGTGGCCAGCTCATAGCGCGATTCGGCTTCGAGAATGTCCGTGCGAGTACCTTCGCCCTGGCGAAACATCTGCTCGTTCTGCTGGAACTGCTGCTCGAAAGCTTTCTTCTTGGCCAGGGCGATATCGATCTGGTCTTGGGCGAACAACGCCTTGGTGTAGTTTTCCAGCACCCGCACCAGCAATTGCTGGCTCTTGCCACGAAAATTTTCGTCGGAAAACAGCGATTGCGCGACGCCCTTGCGATAAGCCGCGTAGGCCTCGTAGTCGAGCAACGGCTGTTGCAAGGTGAGGCTGGAACCGTAACTGCTGTAGTTGCGGTCATCGCTCTGGTTTTGCCCGCGCTCGTTGAGGTAGGTGGCCTTGGAGCTGTTCCTGCCCTTGTTGTAGTTGTAACCCAGTCTTGGCAACAATCCGGCGCGGCCGATGGCACGGTTCTCAAGGCCTGCATCGCGTTCCTTGATAGCGCCGAGGAATACCGGATCATTGTGCAGTGCCTGTTCATAGATCTCGAACGGTCCCATGGCCGCCACGGCCTGGTTGCCCGCGAACAACATCAACGCCGCCCCGAGCATCGAAAGCTTTTTCATACAGCCGAACATCCTTATTCCTCGGTCAACGCGGAGCCTGCCCGGTCGAGCAGCGGTTTGAACAAATAATTGAGGAGCGAACGCTCACCGGTACGTACGAACATTTCCGCCGGCATACCGGGCTTGATCACCAGGCCATTGAGTTTCTCCATGGCCTGGTCACTGACGCTGCTGCGCAGCACGTAGTACGGTGCGCCGGTTTTCTCATCGAGCAACTGGTCGGCGGAGACCAGGCTGACTTCACCTGGTACTCGCGGGGTGCGGCTCTGGTTGAAGGCGGTGAACAGGATATCCACCGGCAGGTGCGGACCGACCTTGTCGATCAGGTTGACCGGCAGGTGCCCTTCCACTTCCAGGCGCGTGTCCTGAGGCACGATCTCCAGCAGGTTGTCGCCCTGGCGCACCACCGCGCCTACCGTGTGTACACCCAGATTGACCGCAATGCCGTCAGCCGTGGCGATGATCTCGCTGTGCTGCAGATCGAACCCGGCGGAGGTCAACTGTTCCTCCAGCGTCACGCTTTTGAGCTGCGCTTCGGCCAGTTGGGTGCGTACTTCTTTCTGGTACTCCTCGATATGCTGTTGCAACTTCAAGCGGGACTCGACAATGCCCTGCTCCACCCGACCGCTTTCGCCGAGGTTTTCGGCCAACTGCTGTTGCACTTGCGACAGTTGCCGCTGGTACTCCATCAACCGATTGCGCGGGATGTAGCCGTTTTCCGCCAATGGCGTCAGATTGCTTAGCTGTTGTTGCAGGGAATCGGCCTGAGCGCTCAAGTCGGTACGGGCACGGCGCATGCCGGCCAGTTGCGCGCCGGCGCCTTCGATGCTGGCGCGCAACGCGGCCTGCTCGCGGGCGAAGGCATCGCGACGACTGCTGAACAACTGGCGCTGGCCTTCGAGCACCAACGCCAGACGCGGGTCGGGATCATTGCTTAGCTCGGCGGGGAAATTCACCTGCTTGAGGTTGTCCCGCTCGCTTTGCCAACGGGCAAGGCTGGCCCAGGCCATGCGGTACTGCGCTTGCAACGATTGCACGTCCGCGGCGACCTGGGTCTGGTCGAGCCGGAACAACGGCTGGCCCTGTTTCACCCGCTGGCCTTCGCTCACCAGAATCTGGCTGACCACGCCGTTGCTCATCGACTGCACGGCCTTGCGCTTGCCCGAAACCACCACTGTGCCCTGTACCGGTATGCCCTGATCGAGGGGGGCCAGGCTGGCCCAGGTGAAGAAACTGCCAGCGCCGACAATCGCCAGTATCCAGCCCAGGCGAGCGAAGTAACGCGCGTCGCGTTCAGGCTGTCCAGCCAGGTAGTCCTGCTCCATCGTCGCTTCGTTTTGAGGCTTTACTTGGCTGCGGCTCATACGCCCGAACTCCTTGTCGCGGGCTGAGACTGCCAGCTCATGCTGAGCCCGCCCGGCGCTTGTGCGGTTTTTTCATGTTGTGCTTGCTGAGCGCCCGAGAGTGCCTTGAGCACGTCCTGGCTCGAACCGAACGCCTGCAAGCGCCCGTCGTTGAGCACCAGCAACTTGTCGGCCTGGGCCAATGCGCAAGAACGATGGGTCACCAGAATCACGCTGGTGCCCTGGGCCTTCATTTGCGCAATCGCGCTGGCCAACGCCGCTTCACCCACGGTGTCGAGGTTGGAGTTCGGCTCATCCAGCACCACCAGGCGCGGCTGGCCGTACAGCGCACGGGCCAGGGCCACCCGTTGTTTCTGCCCGCCGGAAAGGCCACTACCGTCTTCGCCGAGCACGGTGTCGTACCCTTGCGGCAGGCGCAGGATCAGTTCATGCACCCCGGCCTGCTGTGCGGCGGCCACGACGCGCTGTGGATCGGCCTCGCGGAAACGCGCGATGTTTTGCGCGATGCTGCCGCTGAACAACTCGATGTCCTGCGGCAGGTAACCGATGTAAGGCCCGAGGTCGTCGCGGTTCCAGCGATGGATGTCCGCACCGTCGAGCCGCACCGTACCACCGAGCGTCGGCCAGACACCCACCAGTACCCGTGCCAGTGTCGATTTACCGGAACCGGAAGCACCGAGCACGCCCATCACCTCACCCGCTGCGAGGCTGAAACTGACCAGGTGCAGGGTCGCCGCCCGTTGCCCCGGAGGCGCCGCGCTAACCTGCTCAAAGGTGATCTGGCCCTTCGGCGCCGGCAGCGCCATGGCCTCGTCGCCCGACGGGAAGGCTTGCAGCAAGGCGTCGAGACGGCGGTAAGCCAGCTTGGCGCCGCTCCATTGTTTCCATACGGCGATCAACTGATCGATAGGACTCAGCACACGGCCCATCAGGATCGAACCGGCGATCATCATTCCGGCGGTCATGTCACCCTTGATCACCAGCAATGCGCCAAGGCCCAGCACCAACGATTGCAGGCACAGGCGCAGGGTTTTGCTCAAGGAACTGATGACGGCGCCCGTGTCGCTGGCCTGGTTTTGCAGGCCGAGGAACCGTGAATGCACCTGAAACCAGCGATTGCGCAACGCCCCCAGCATGCCCATGGCCTGAATGGTTTCGGCGTTATGCAAATGGCTGGTGGCCAATTGGCTGGATTGCTGGGAACACGCGGCGGCTTCGCCCAACGGTTTTTTGGTCATGGACTCATTCAGCCAGGCCAGCGCAATCAGCAGCAGAGCCCCCGCCGTGGCAAAAACGCCGAGCCAGATGTTGAACAAATAAATCACCAACAGGTACACCGGGAACCACGGCGCATCGAAAAACGCGAACAACGCCGGGCCGGTGACGAACTGGCGAATATGTGTCAGATCCCCCAGCGCCTGTCCCGCATTGCCTTCGCCTTTGAACAGGTTGCGCTCGAACGCCGCCCGATAGACCCGCAGATTGAACCGTCGCTCCAACTGACTGCCAATACGGATGACGATGAAACTGCGGACAGCTTCCAGCAAACCGATAAAGGCAAAGAACCCGACAATCATCAGCGACAACATGACCAGTGTTGTTTCATTCTGCGAAGACAGTACCCGGTCATAGACTTGCAGCATGTAGATAGAGGGCGCCAACATCAGAATGTTGATCAGGGTGGTAAAACAACCGACGCTGATCAAGATGCTCTTATAGTCCCCCAGTGCCTTTATTAATGGTGCGGTGGCTGGGGCCTTCGCCATCTTCATTGGTTATTCCTGAGCTGATATTTATCGCCACGCGCGGGCGAGGTTCCAGTTAACTGTCCGCACACGGTCGAGACATTGTTTGCCCGTTATCGTTTACAAATAACGAACAATGTTTTGTGATCGATAAAGTGCCGGGGGATTGCGCTTGACTGCTTTTGCGGCTAACGCGTCGGCCGCTTGAGGGTAATGATCCGACCCGACTGCAAAGTACCTTGATAAAACCCTTCGAACTGACGGTTGAAAAACAGGATTTTTGAGCCTTCCTTGCCGGTGATTGCAATGCCGTCCGGTTCGGGAAACCAGCCGATCGCCTGCTCCCCAAGCCAGGCGGTGAAACAGTCCGCGCCAGCACCCAGGGTTTGATTTGGCTGAAAGTCGATCAAGCATTCATTCGAAGCAACGAGCGGTGATTTGTCCGTGTCTTGCGCGGCTCTTAGCGTAGCCAGCCAATTGCCAGCCAACTCTGACGGATCCGCCAGTTTCAGACTGCTTGCCATGGTTTCCTCTCCAAAAAACATCATCAACGCTGCCAGTAGCCACGCGCTTGTCTTGCGGGAAAAGACGCTGTGCGTCATAGGTTTTTGTACTCCGGGCCGCAACCCTGCTTACGGTAAGAGAGCAGCGCATCGGGCGCCGCCCTCCTTGTTCACCTCACATCAAGCCACGATGTCCGAGTACGCCGCCTGGCCCACGGTACTGACCAGGAAATCAGCCGCGCCATGCCCCGAGAAGTCGATCGACAACAAACTGTTGCCGCCCGAGGTGCTGAGCACCGCATCGCCCACCGCCCCGGTGAAGGCGCTGACAAAGTGCAGGCCCGCGCCGTTGGTGATGCCGGTCAGGTCGATCTTGTCCAGACCGCTGACAAAGTCGAGGATCTGGTCGACCGTACCTGGCCTGGAGTCACTGCTGGCTGCAAACACGAAGGTGTCCGAACCTGCGCCGCCCCACAGTTTGTCCGCGCCGCCAGCGCCGTAAAGGATGTCGTTGCCGGCACCGCCTTTGAGCTCGTTGGACACGTTGTTACCGATCAGCAAGTCGTTGCCCGAACCGCCAATGGCGTTCTCGACGGTGACACCCTTGGCGATGGAGACGTTACCCACCAGGCCGCCGACGTCCGAGAACGACGTTTCATTGAGGTTGATCTTCTGGTTCTGGGTAAACCCGGAAAAGTCCAGGGTGTCCTTGCCGCCTGCATCCCAGACCGAAAACACCACCTTGTCCGCCGAAGAAGACGCGCCAAGGAAGTCGCGACCGGCGTTGGAGTTGAAACCGTAGGTAGTGTCGCCGGTGCGAGTGGTGGTGTTGGCACCGTAGAGCTGCTGAATGGCAGCGATATCGTCAATCAGCGGGCCGGACGCGTAGGCTTCGACGCCGCCCTTGCTGAAGTTCTGACTGGTATTGCTTTCACTCCAGTAGCTCATGACGCTGTAGCCGCGGGTGTCTTGCCCATAGGACGCGTCATTGTAGGTCGGTGCACCCTCGCCGGCGTTGTAGTCGCCGGGGTGGGCCAGGCCCAGGGAGTGGCCGATTTCGTGGGTCAGGGTTTGCCGGCCATAGTTGTTCAGGTCCGGGGTCTTGTTGGGCGTGTAACTGCTGTTGATCAGGTACCAGGAAGTCCCGTCGTAACCGGCCCCGGTACCAGGCAGGTAGGCAAACGCAGCCGCACCGTCCTGACCGCCGCTGTAGTTGCCGAAGGTCATGTGGCCATCGCCGCCGCTGGCCTTGTCAGTGAAGGTAACATTGGCCACGTCGGCCCAGGATTGCATGGCGAGCACGGCCTGGGCTTTCTGCTGCGCGCTGAACTGACTGAATCCGGTAATCCCGTGCTTGTACATCGTGCTGGACGATGCCGAAGTCAGGAAGGTATAGGTCAGCTCTATTTTGCCGCTACCATCCTTGTCCTGGTAAGCAGCGCCGTCGCGCAGCAATTGGTTGGCTGCCTGATCGACGGAGAATGACGGTTTGCCATTGACCGTGAGGTTGCCGCCCCGATCATACTGATGGCTGAAACTATTGATCTGATTGAATGCAGAACTGCTTGCCGCCAATGCTGACAGTGGCAGCAGCACCTGTTCGGCGGAATCAATAGCGTGATCTTTTACTTTCGACATAAACACACTTCCTTGTTTAGCTATGGAACAGTTTTTGTCAGATAAAGACGATCCCTGGCGAGATCGTCCTATCACTCGCCCAATGAAGGCGTAGGAAAACTGACACAATTAGAAATCAAACGTCCACTACTTTTTTGACGTCAAATTTGCGCATTCAGGAATGTGCCCGTAAACAGTGGGCGTACTGAGAAAGTATTGAATTAAAAAATATTAGACGGGAGTTATTGTCGGACAATCGACAATTTAATTATTAAATATAGGTAAATTTCCGGGCGCTCGAATCGTCCGACTATTTATGTTTAATCTGTTAAACATTTCAATGAAGTGATCACCTCTGAATACCGGGTTATCGCTCTTCGCGAGCAGGCAACGAATGACCATCAGGCAATAACCATTTCAGCTCCGCAAAGGCTGCACAACCGGCGTTGTCGCCCCACTGGAACCCTCCCCGGTGTGGCAGGTTTTGCACACTGCCTTAAACTGCGATACAGCCCATGAACGAATGACGGTGCAAGGGTTCGATGGATTGCCTTACACCACGGGCCTCACGAAATGATCCGGGTGAAGCCGACATGAAAATGGTCACGCCTCTTTTGGCCGCTCTCATCGCCGCCAGCGCGTGTGCGGTAATGAGCATTTGTGCGAATGCCGGGACGACTACGGTCCTGGCAACCAGCTTCGACTGCGCCAGGGCCAGCGCATCCGTCGAGAAGCTGATCTGTCGCGACCCACAGCTGAAGCGGATGGAGATTGAACTGACACGCCTTTATCGCCTGGCGCTCACGGACGATCATTCGGTACCGCGCCCCGACAAGGTCGAGATCGAACAGCGCTTCTGGGTCGACGCGCGAAATCAATGTGCCACCAAGGCAGAGCCCAAGGCCTGCACGATCCGCAGTTATGCCGAACGCGCACACCAGCTTCGCCAGGGTTCGGCCATTGCGAGGACCAAGGATCCAAGCAGGCTCACCGATGGCCCCGTAGCCTTTCGTTGCGCAGGATTGAACGCGTTGATTGCCGCTACTTTCTTCAATGTCGAGCCGCGTGTGGTGTACCTGAAATGGGCGAATACCTCTGCCACCCTTATCCAGGTACCGAACGATTATGCAAGCCAATACAACGGCAAGGATTTGCGGGGTAGCTACGGCTTTTGGCAAACCGGTAACGAGGCCCTGTTACAGATCCCGGGCTCGGGGCAAATGCGTTGTACGCTCGAGCCAGTTGGCTGATGGCGCATCGGGACATCCTTTCCCGGTGGCCTGATGCAGCTTGTCAGCTGCCGGTGCGGATCTTGTTCCAGACCCGGGTACGCACCCGGTCGATGTTCAGTGGCATGGCTTCCAGCGCAAACAGCTTGCCCATCATTTCAGGACTTGGGTAAACCTTGGTGTCGTTCTTGATCGCAGGGTCGATCAGGCTGTCGGCCTGCTCGTTGCCATTGGCGTAATGCACGTAGTTGCTGACGCTGGCCATGACGTCCGGGCGCAGCAGGTAGTCCATGAAGGCGTAGCCGGCCTTGTCGTCCGGGGCGTCGACCGGCATCGCGACCATATCGAACCAGATCGCTGCGCCTTCCTTGGGAATCGAGTAGCCGATGTCGATGCCATTGTTGGCTTCCCTGGCGCGGTTTTCCGCTTGCAGGATGTCGCCGGAGAAACCGACCGCGACGCAGATGTCGCCATTGGCCAGATCACTGGTGTACTTGGACGAGTGGAAATAGCTGACATACGGCCGCACCTTCATCAGCAGGGCTTCGGCCCTTTTGTAGTCTTCCGGGTTCTTGCTGTGATGCGGCAAACCGAGGTAGTTCAACGCGGCCGGCAGCAGTTCGGGGCCGTTGTCGAGGATGGCCACGCCGCACTTCTGCAACTTCTGCATGTTCTCGGGCTTGAAGATCAGGTCCCAGGAATCCACCGGGGCGTTGTCGCCCAGCACCGCCTTGACCTTGGCAATGTTGTAGCCGATGCCGGTGCTGCCCCACAGGTAAGGGAAGCCGTGCTCGTTGCCCGGGTCGTTGGTCTGCAATGCCTTGAGCAATACCGGGTTGAGGTTTTTCCAGTTCGGCAGCTGACTCTTGTCGAGTTTCTTCAGTGCGCCGCCTTCAATCTGCCGGGCCATGAAGTGGTTGGACGGAAACACCACGTCGTAACCGGATTTTCCGGTCATCAGCTTGCCATCGAGGGTTTCGTTGCTGTCGTAGACGTCGTAGGTGAAGCCGATGCCGGTTTCTTTCTGGAAGTTTTTCGTGGTGTCTGGCGCGATGTAATCCGACCAGTTGTAGATTTTGACGGTTTCGGCGGCCTGGCTGATGGATGCAACCAGCATCAGCGGAGCCAGAGTCAGGGTCTTTCGGATCATGAGTCGATTCCTGTAGAGGTTGTTGTTATTGGCAGGCAATCAAAAGATCAGCTTTCAAATTTCAAAAGCATTCAAAAAATCAAAACGTAGGTCTTGCGCACGGTTTCCTGGATGTCCCAGATACCGAGGCTATTGGCTGGCAGCATCAGCGCGTCGCCGGCCTCGATGTGCAGCGGTTCGCCGCCGTCGGGCGTGAAGGTGCAGCGGCCCTGAATGAAGTGACAGAATTCCTGGGCGACGATCTGCCGCCGCCAGCGCCCGGGGGTACATTCCCAGACACCGGTCTCGACGCCGTCGTCGCGTTCGACGCTGGTGGTCGAAGCCACGGCCACGGGAGTTCCCAGGGGTACGGCGACCGGATTGGATTCGTCCAGTTTCAGGGTTGCGGTGTTCTTGAATTGCGTGATGCTCATGGCGATACCTGTCGATGTAGAGACGCTGTTTAGTGCATGAAACCTTCCATGAAACCGGCCACCCCGCTGGCCAGCCTGCGCCGCCAGGGCGCTGTGGCCGGGTTGGCCAGGGTCTGGTCCTCGTGGACAAAGCTGCGGATGATCGCGTTGTAGCCGAGCCAGCGGATCGGCTCCGGCTCCCAGGCCCGCAGTGCGTCGAGGCCGCGCTGGGGGATGACCCACGGTTGGCGTACCAGATCGGTGTCGCGCCCCAGTATCAGGTCGGCCAGCGTGCGGCCTCCCAGGTTGCTGGCGCCAACGCCCTCCCCGCCATAACCGCCCGACAGGGCAATGCCGTTGGCCCGGTCGCAAAGCATGTGTGGCTGGAAATGCCGGGACATGCCCAGGTTGCCGCCCCAGGAATGGGTGATCTGCACGTTCTTCAACTGCGGGAACAGTTCGCCGAACAGATAACGCCGCAGGTGTATTTCGTCAGCGCTCAGGTCGAAGTCGTGGCGCAGCTTGCCAGCGAACTGGTACCCGCCACGGGCGCCAAAGATCAATCGGTTGTCAGCGGTGCGTTGACCGTAGGTGACCTGGCGACTGGCCTCGCTGAATGCCTGGCCGTGACTCAGGCCGATTTCGTCCCAGGTGGCCGCCGACAAGGGCTCGGTCGCGACGATCAGGCTCTGCACCGGCATCTGATAACGCCCCAATGGCGGCAGCGTCACGGAGTAGCCTTCTACCGCCGGCACCACCCAGCGACTGCGCACCGAAGCTTTGGCCGTGCGCAGACTGCCGGACTGCCAATGGGTGACCGGGCTGTTTTCGTAGATTCTGACGCCCAGGCGCTCCACCGCCCGGGCCAGCCCCCGTACCAGCCTGGCCGGGTGAATGGTCGCCACGTGCGGCGCGTAGATACCGCCGTAGAGTTTGGCGATGAGGATCTGTTGCACCAGTTGTTCCGGGGTAAGCCAGCGATAGTGGCTGTCGTTGAGGCCCTGGCGGTGGAGATCGTCCAGGTAGCGACGCAGGCTGGCCTCCTGCTCCGGATAGCGTGCGGCGCAATACAGCACCCCGCCTTTGCGGTAATCGCAGTCGATTCCCTCACGTTCGAGGACAATCTCCACTTCATCCGGAATGCTGTGCAACAAATCGTAGGAGGCGCGGCGCGCTTCGGCCGACAGTTTGGCCAGCAGGCGGTCTTCTCCCAGCAAATTGCCCATCAGCCAGCCACCATTGCGCCCCGACGCGCCGAAACCGGCGGTTTGCGCTTCGACGATGGCGATGTTCAGGTCAGGTTTGTGCCGCTTGAGGTAGTACGCGGTCCAGAGTCCGGTATAACCCGCGCCGATGATCGCCACGTCGACATCCAGGTCCCGCTCCAGCGCCGGACGCGCCAATAGCGGCTCGTCGAGCTGGTCCATCCACAAACTGATAGTGCGCCACGCCGGCATGCAAGACTCCGCCACTCAAACTTCGATGGCGTCGATCCTAGTGCGTGGCCTCAGGCGTTGTCTTGCGCGCGTGCACGCAAAGAAATTTGTTTGACGTAGGCCTTGGGGGACTGGCCGGTGTGCTGGCGGAAACATCTGTAGAACGCCGACAGCGAATTGAATCCGGCGGCGAAGGCCATTTCGTCGATGCGTACTGGCAGCATGGCGGCATCCAGCGCCGCAAGCAAATGTTGCAGGCGCGCCTGGTTGACGTAGCGGTAGAAGCTCTGGCCCAGCACCTGATTCAACAGGTAGGAAATCTGGTTGCGGCTGTAGCCACACTCCTTCGCCACTCGTTGCAGATCGAGCTCCGGGTCCAGATAAGGCTGTTGGCGCTGGAAATACTGCTGCAGGTCATCGGCCATGAAGCTCAGTTGGCGAGGCGACAGGCCGAGCCGGCTGACCGCCGGGCGCTGGTTGCCGGACGTTTTGCTGCCGGGTTGTTCGTGCACCAATGAAGCATATTCATTGACCCGCCAGATCAGCCCGTCCTTGACGGTGATCGCTTCGCTGGCGCGGAACGACACCAACCCTTCACCACCGCGCAAGGTGATGCGGTACTGAATGAACGCAGTGTTGCCGTCCAGTCGAATGCGGTCGGAGTGCTCCAGCGCTTCGTCCGGATCCCGGGGCATGCTGCTGCGCACATACTCGCGCAATTCGGCCAGGCCCATGACCCGGTTCTGGAAAAAGTCGTTGTACTGGACTTCAGGGTGATAAAGCGCCATGACGCCATCCAGATCCCGGTGCTTCCAGCGCAAGTGATAGCGCATGACCGTCTCGCCCGTGGCCTGGGTTTGCAGCGGGCCATCATCATCGGCGTGCATTGAACATCTCGACGGGAAAAGACCGAGCTTGCCCAACTTCCGTTTTGTCTTCAACGACTAAACCGATGATGGCTTGTGCCCGCAAATGGCCGATAAGCGTGACCTGAATCAAAAAAAGCGCCGGCAATCGCCAAACGACCTGAAAACTCCACATTGTTTTCACATCCGGATGCTACTTTTAAAAACTGTCACTGGTTGAACCAATGAAGGTTCTTCCCTCCTACCATGAGCTAACGGACGCGCTCGATAATGAAGGCGGGCAACACATGAATAAAGGGTTCAGCAAGGTCACGTTTCCAAACGCCTGCCAGCTGATGCGCTGGCATTTTCATCCCATGGGTTTCGAGGCGAGCATGGACGCGCCGGGCAGCATGATTGCCCGCCTTTTTGATCGTGCCACTGGCGAGACCATGATCGCCATTGCCGGTATTCCGTGCGCCACCGTCATGAATGCCGCGGATGTAGAACGAATAATCGAAGCGGTGGAGGACGAGCTTGAAGCCTTCATCCCACCGGAGGCCTTCAAGAGTTATGCCTGAAGGCTCAGTTGTTAAAAGGCCCACTTTATGTGGGCTTTTTGTTGAACGCTTCCCTGTACCTGTAGGAGCGAGCTTGCTCGCGATGGTCGTTAACGATAACGCGTATTTACTGGCTAACCACGGCGCTCTTGAATCCATCGCGAGCAAGGTCGCTCCTACACCTACAGAAGTCAGGCGGTGATTTGGCTTTTACGATGGTCGACAAAAAACGCTTTGCCCTTGCCGATCCGGTCGGAGGCCTTGGGCATGTTCGCGGCCTGGGATTCTTGTGCGTCGACGTACCAGTAGCAATGGCTGACAGCGCGGGTAATACCCACGTAGGCCAACCGCAGGATCTCGTCCTTCTGGGCATTGTCATAGGGCTCGCTGTCGCCGGCCTTGCCCAGGCCCGCCATCCGGTAAACCTGATTCTTGTAAGGTGAACTGGTCAGGTGCTGGCAGTCGCCCAGCAAAAACACCGCATCGGCCTGGAGGCCCTTGGCGCTGTGATACGTCAACTGCTTGAGCCTGCGAGCCTCATACGGCAAGCTGGAATCAACATTAAGTACTGATTGAATATGCTCTTCTATCAATGACTTATCGCTGCTTTTTCGATAAAGCATCAAGATCGAATCGCCCTTTCGGTAATGCTCCATCAGGCGTTGGGCCATGCCCTGGTCATCACGATCAAGGACGTTCACCGGCAGCAATGCCTTAGGTTCACCGCTGGCCTTGGCTTTCTTCCCGGCAATCGCCGGTGCTGCGCGCACGATGTGCTCGGCGGCATCGATGATGTGCTGGTGGCTGCGGTAGTTGTCGCTGAGCATGACCTTGGTGGTGCTCGGCGACGGGAACTCCTTGTTGAACTCCATGAAGTAGGTCGGCGAACTGCCGCGCCAACCATAGATGGACTGCCAGTCATCGCCCACACAGAGCAACGAGGAACGCTGGGCTCCGCGCCCGACGTGCATGGCCGGCCCGCGACTGCGGATCTCTGCCAGGCTGGCCCTGATCCAGGAGACGATCTGCGGCGAGACATCCTGGAATTCGTCGATCATCAGGTGTGACAGCGGCCGCAGCAGCTCATCGCCGAGCAGTTTGAGGTTCTCCGGCGAATGTTCGCTGAACAGGGCGAACATTCGGTTGTAGGTCATGATCGGCGGCTTCTGATCCAGCAAATGATCTTCCAGCGCCCGCCAGTACAGACTCAAGGCTTCGAAGAAGAACCGGTCGGGATCGTCCTTGGCGAAACTCATCCGGGCCACGGCGCCCGGCACGTCCAGCCCGAGGTTTTCGATGAACCCGGCGGCGGCGACAAAACAATCGAGCAGCGGCGCTGAAGCGAGCTCGCCCTTGACCTTGTAGTCGAAACCCGGCCCGGCGCTGGCATCACCGGCGAGCGAGGCCAGAACACGTTTTGATGATTCGTAACTATCTAGCCATATCAATGGCTTACGACAGAAAGCTTGAAACAGGGTGCGCTTTACTGCCCACTCTGCGCGCACCGACAGCTTGGCATTTGGTCGCGTGACCTGCGGGTTCTCCCGAGGATCGAACCCCAGCACCACCCAGGCATCCAGGGACGGGATGTAGCCGTGACAATGGAATGTCGAACCGTTGATATCGAACGACTGGCGATTCGGTTCGATGCCCTTGATGGGCCAGGCACCGGCGCGAAACCACAGGTCCTCGATGGCGTCGCACAGCTCCTCATCGCGTTTGGCCGCAAGCTCGGTAACGCCCATGCGTTTTTGCACATCCGGGTGATCGCGCTCCAGCTCCTTGAGTTGCAGGGCATGCCGGGACAATGGCTTGATCAACTCGCGAAAACGCTCATCGTCACGGTGCAGACGGTGATAGCAGGCGTTGAGCTGCTGGCGTTGGGCGTCGTTGATGCGCAGATCGAACGGATTGCTGTCGACCTCCTCATCACCCTGTGCAGCCCGCAGGCTGAGGTTCTCGAAAGCCTGCAAACGCTCAAAACCCGGGAGGCTGCGCACCATCGGCAGGATCCGCGAGTGAAAGGTGCGCACCAGGTCCCGCGCCTCCTTGAAACTGATCCCGCGGCCCCAGAGCGCAAACAGTTCGATCAGTTTGTTGATGAAGTCCTTGCGCGACTCGCGGGTGAAAGTCACCACCGTCATCGAACTCAGCTCGAAGCCCAGGTAATGGGTCAGCAGCAGGATACGCAGCACCAGCGTGGTCGATTTGCCTGCACCGGCACCCGCGATCACCGAGGTGGACGGGGTGTCGCTGAAGATCATTTTCCACTGTGCGGCACTGGGTTGGGCATGGGCCGGCAACAAGCGGGCGACATCGGCCTTCATACGCTTCTTCAGCTCGGCGCTCAACGGCAGGCGCCAGTCGTCGAACAACAGGTCATCGACATTCGGCGGTCGATGTTCAGTGCAGCGCGAGTCGCGGATCAGCAGAACCTGCCGGCCCTCTTCCAGCCCCTCGAGCTTGCCTTCCCTGTAGCCGTAATCGACCCCGGCACTGTGACCACTGCGAAAACCGTCAGCCTGGCCATGCAACCACGACGCACGATGCTGTGCGTGCAGGCGGGTCAGGCTGTAGCCGAAGAATCGGGCAAGCAATCGCTTGATCAGCGGCATCTCGGCCAGGGGGCGAAGTTCGGGAGGGAGATCGGGGGTGTGTTGCGGCACGCGGACTGACTCCAGGGTGTGAGGCTGTTGAGCGCTATGGTGTCTGCATTTGCCGTTGAGTTCTAGTGAATTGCTTATGACTCATTGGCTTATGCGATGAAGTGAAGGTTGGATGAGAAATTTTCGAGGTTATTTCATATCAACCCATTCGATAGGAATGCAGCATTTTTTACGCTTTTTATCGATTGTTGCCTGTTGGATGATGGCCGTCATCACTCACCGGTCTCGCTTCGTGGGCTCAGGCACCTGGCCCCATGACGAACCTTTTCTGGAGACGATCATGCTTGAACTCAGACCTTTCAACTCGCTCGGCGGTGCTCACCACGGCTGGTTGGATGCCCACCATCATTTTTCGTTCGCCGAATACTACGATCCCAAGCGTATGAACTGGGGCAACCTGCGGGTCTGGAATGACGACGTGATCGCGCCCGGCACCGGTTTCCCGCAACACCCGCACCGCGACATGGAAATCATCACCTATGTCCGCGAAGGCGCCATTACCCACCAGGACAACCTTGGCAACAAGGGTCGTACCGAAGCGGGTGACGTCCAGGTCATGAGCGCCGGTACCGGGATCGCCCACAGCGAGTACAACCTGGAAGCGACGCCGACCAGGATTTTCCAGATCTGGATCATCCCGAACGAGTCCGGCCTGGCGCCGTCCTGGGGCGCCAAGCCGTTCCCGAAAGGTAATCGCGAAGGTTTTGTCACCCTGGCCAGCGGCAAGGCAGGCGACGATCAGAGCCTGCGCATTCGGGCCGATGCCCGGCTGGTAGCCGCGAACCTCAAGGCCGGCGAATCCGCCGAGTATCACCTGGACAACGGTCGTCGCGCCTACCTGGTACCGGCCACGGGGGTCATTGAGGTCAATGGCTTGCGTGCACAAGCTCGAGACGGCGTAGCCGTTGCCGATGAGCAGGTGCTGTGGGTGACGGCCATCGAGGACAGCGAGATTGTTCTGGTGGATCTGGCTTGATTCGCTGAGCGCAATCGCAAATAAAAAGGGGCGACCGCATTGGTCACCCCCTTTAAGTGGCTGCAGCCAACCCCTGTGGGAGCGAGCTTGCTCGCGATGACGGCCTGGCATCCAACATTGATTTTGACTGACAGTCCGCTATCGCGAGCAAGCTCGCTCCCACAGGGTTATATGCAACTCCAGTGGGAATTACGCCGTTTATTTTGCGGAAATGGCACCATCCACGAGCGTTTGCGCCTCGGCCACCAGTTGCTTGAGGTGGTCGTCGCTGACAAAGCTTTCGGCGTAGATCTTGTAGATGTCTTCCGTGCCTGAAGGACGCGCCGCAAACCAGCCGTTCTCGGTCATGACCTTGAGACCGCCAATGGCCTGGTCATTGCCCGGTGCGTGGCTGAGGATGCTCTGGATCGGTTCGCCGGCCAGTTGAGTCGAGGTGACCTGTTGCGGCGACAGCTTGCTCAGCAGCGCTTTCTGCTCCGGATTGGCCTTGGCGTCGACCCGTACCGAGAACGGCTCACCCAGTTCATCGGTCAAGGCGCGATACGCCTGACTCGGGTCGCGACCAGTCCGGGCCGTCATCTCGGCGGCCAGCAGGGCCGGAATCAAACCGTCCTTGTCGGTGCTCCAGACCCCGCCGTCCTTGCGCAGGAACGAGGCACCGGCGCTTTCTTCGCCGCCGAAACCCAGGGAGCCATCGAACAGGCCGTCGGCAAACCATTTGAAACCCACCGGCACTTCGTACAGGCGACGCCCCAGGCGCTTGGCCACGCGATCGATCAAGCCGCTGCTGACCACGGTTTTACCCACGGCGGCATCGGCGCGCCATTGCGGACGATTCTGGAACAGGTAGTCGATGGCAACGGCGAGGTAGTTGTTCGGTGCCAGCAAGCCACCGGACGGCGTGACGATGCCATGGCGGTCGTGGTCCGGATCGCAGGCAAACGCCACGTCGAAGCGCTCTTTCAGGCCGATCAGGCCTTGCATGGCGTGGCTGGACGATGGGTCCATGCGGATCTGGCCGTCCCAGTCGACGGTCATGAAGCGGAAGGTCGGGTCGACCTCTTTGTTCACCACATCCAGGTCCAGGCGGTAATGCTCGGCAATCGCCGACCAGTAGCGCACCCCTGCTCCACCCAGTGGATCGACACCCAGGCGCAGCTTGGCATCGCGGATCGCGTCGAAGTCGATCACGTTGATCAGGTCGGCGACATAGGTGTTGAGGTAATCGTGACGATGGGTAGTGCTGGCCTTAAGTGCCTGCTCGTAGCTGATGCGCTTGACGCCAGTGAGCTTGTTGGCCAGCAGTTCGTTGGCCTTGGCTTCGATCCACTTGGTGATGTGGGTATCGGCCGGGCCACCGTTGGTTGGGTTGTACTTGTAGCCACCGCTTTGCGGCGGGTTGTGGGACGGCGTGATGACAATGCCGTCCGCCAGGCCAGTGGTACGTCCACGGTTGTAGCAGAGAATCGCATGGGAAATGGCCGGTGTCGGCGTGTACTCGTCACCTTCGGCGATCATCACGGTCACGCCGTTGGCTGCAAGTACCTCGAGGGCACTGGCGCCGGCCGGCGTGGACAGCGCGTGGGTGTCGATACCGACAAACAGCGGGCCATCGATGCCTTGAGCTTCGCGGTACAGGCAGATCGCCTGGCTGATCGCCAGAACGTGCCATTCATTGAAACTCAAGTCGAACGAGCTGCCACGGTGCCCCGACGTGCCGAAGGCAACGCGCTGGGTGGAAATCGCGGCATCAGGCTGGCCGGTGTAATAGGCCGTTACCAGTCGCGGGATGTCGACCAACAATTGTGCCGGTGCCGGTTTACCCGCAAAAGGACTGAGTGTCATGCAAAACCTCTGGAATAGAGTGGTTCAGGAATTGGGTCGCAGTTTACTGGCAGTTTGACCGCAAGGCGATGGGATCGATCCGCACAGTGGAGGTTGTTATTTTTTGTCTCACTCACTCGATTGATTCCAGGCGCAGCGCATCTCCCAGCAATCCCAGCGCGGCCGCCAGATTGTGATCGCCACCGAAGGTATGGCTCAGGCGCAGATGCTGTCCGTGCAGACCGTGGAGGCTGAACAACTCCCCTGGCGCGATGACCACCTGATGCGCCAGCAGGCGCTGGAACACACGACGGACATTGACCCGACGCAACGAGCGCATCCAGATCGTTGCACCACCGTGCGGCTCGACGAAATGCAAGGAATCACCCAATCGCTCCTGCAACAACAGGGTCATTTGATTCTTGCGGTCATTGAGCAGCCGCCGCAGCACCAGCAGGTGTTGATCAATGCGACCGCTGCTATACAAACGGGCAATGGCTTTCTGGCGTATCGGCGAGAGTCGGAAGGACCGCAGCAGAAAGTGCCGTTGCAACTCGGCGCTCAAATGCCTTGAAAGCAAAAAACCGTAGGGCGCTTCAGGTCCGATGACTTTCTCGAACGTGGAAAACACTATCAGCCGCTCAGGGTCCAGCAAGTCTCGAAAGCGCAGGGTGCCCAGGTCGAATCCGAGTTCGCCATAACAGTCGTTTTCCAGCACCCAACTGTCATGGGCGGCCAACAGCCGGGCAATGGCCTGTCTGTTGTGGTCAGGCGCCAGGCTGCCACGGGGCATGTTCAGGGCCGATGACAGCATCACCAGCCTTACCGGTTCGGTATCGAGCAGCATTTCAAGACGTTCCGGATCCAGACAGGCATCGGCTTGCACGGGCAACTCGATCACCCGCACGCAGGCGGCTTGAAACAAACGCAGGATCGTCCAGTCGCACGGCGATTCGACCACCACCGTAGCGTCTTTCAATCCCAGCACGGCGATCAGGATTTCCAGTACACCGCGCAGGTCGGCGCCGATGTAGACATCATCGGCGTGCCAGTAACGCATGGGAGACGTGGTGTAGCGTGCTGCCAGGGCGGCACGCAGTTCGAGTTCGCCGCAGGGTTGCGAAGGCGACTGCGGCTGGCGGGGATACTGGCGCAGCAACTCCCGCTCCAGCAGCAACAACGGGCTGTCCAGTGGCTGCAATAACGCCGGTTCATCGGCGCTCAGGACCAACATCCCCGGGCGCCTGGCATTGACGTAGACCGCTTCCAGCAGGTCGCTGCCGCTGTCCTGCAGGTTGATTGCGGACACTGGCAATGCGTAGTAACCGGACTTGGCCACCGAATAGACCCGCCCTTCTTTCTCCAGCAGCGAATAGGCGTACTGAATGGTCGAGATCGACACATTCAGACGCTCAGCCAGGTGCCGCAGCGACGGCAGGCGGATGCGCGAATCCCCTTCAGACTCGTTGATCAGGCTGACCAGGTATCGATAAACCGCTTGATAGGCGAAATCCGTTTCTCGTGGACCTTTCATCGGCGAAGGCCATTTGCATTGACTGAAAATCCGCCCACGTTCAGTGACCCGCTGACCATTCATCCACCAACGTGCTGTCAGCATCAGGATCGTCCAGCGCATTTTGCGACACGGCCCTTGGGATGATTGCTTCAGCCGCCCCGCCAGCGTCTGCGGGCGCCCGCTCCATGCGGTAAAGCCGGCCAATCAGGCTGACGGGCAATCCGCTGACATCAATCATCCATTGCATGATCTGTTCGGCGACCGGATGCCCCTGCATCGCCTTATGCAACTCGGGCATGGCCACCAGCATGCCCGGATGGCACTGACGCAGAAAACGCTCGAGCCCCGCACCTTTTTCGGTAAAGGGCGCAAACAGCAGGCACACCAGTTGTGCTTCGCTCAGGCCCAGGTTCTTTTGTGCCTCGGCCGCCGCTCGGGCGCGCAGTTCGACCAGTGTCGCCGGATTGCCGAAGACCTCGATGGCCTGCTCGCACAATCGCTCGGGCAAGTGCTTGCGGCGCATCATCACCAAGGCACGTTGCAGGTATTGCGCAACACCGGATTCGTAATTGCGATTCTGTACGAAGCACGCATGCAACCCTCGGACGTGCGCCGTGATCGACGGGCTGACGAATTCGTTGTCGCTGATCTGCGCGGACAGTTCGTCAGGCTGGAAGCCGAGAAACTCCGTCAACAATGGCCAACGCTCTTCCAGGTTGCTGACCAGCAGGTCGTGAATGTCGATGCAGGCCGTACGACGGCAGGTTTCGAAGCGCTCTTGCGGACGCCACCGGGCCTGGCCGTAATCGGCGTAGAACCCGTGATAACAGTCGCTGCCCAGTTCATCGAGCAATGCAAACAACCCAGCATAACCCGGCTCGCCCGCAGGCGAAGGCTCGAGCCCTGCCTTGGTGGCGGCGCGCCTCAAGCCGTCGATGAACTGCTTTTGCTGACGCGGCGTGTCACTGATGAGCAGGGCGTCGACACCGCCGTCCCAGCGAGCGATTTGTCCGTAGAACTCTCCCGTGGCCAGATAACCGTCATCCCAAAGGTCGAACCCGCCGCGCCACTCCCGGCGATGGCCGATCAGCAGCAGGTTCAGGCGGCTGGACTCGCGGCCGGCGTCGGAGATCGGCGCCAGGTGGTTGAACGGCAAGACTTCCCGATCATCGACCATCAGTACCTCGACCCGGGGATCGTCATAGACAAACAATGCGCTGTTGGTCCGGTGCATGTTTTCCACGGCCGCGCCGCTTGTGCCGTTCAACCGTAACGAGGCGATGCGCAACTGGAATGTCGCCGGTGTCCGCGTGGCGATGGTCAACTGTGCAGCACGCAACAAAGCCAGGGTGTAGCAGTTGTCACGAGCCCCGGACTGGATCGCCAACACCTTGTAATCGCCAATGTGCTCCATGCCCCCGGCCGCTACTGCCAGGCGCTGAATCAACAATTGCAATGCAGTGCGTTCGGCACGGGAAAAAAAACCCAGCAATCGCTGCAGCACTTGTTGATAGACATAGTTCATCGCTTGGTCATGGATGCTGGTCATCTTTATTTACCTGATACTCGTAAGTTCAATATCGTACAGACAGCAAATCCCGTTGGACTGTCGGCGCGAATGGAGTCATGGACTTTATTGCCAAATGCTAACACTTGAATTTTCTTGAAATCATTTGAAACGATCGCAGCACCCCCTCGACTTAACGACAGAGGTGAGGCTGGAGCGCCCTGCTGGCAAGGGTTTGCTGATTTGAAACCGTAGTCCTAGGAAATATCCGACAAAGTCCCACAGACACTTAATACAAGAAACAAGGAAGGAAGTTGCAGCTGTCTTTTTGGCAACTAGCCAACGGCCAACTAATTTGGAGATTTGCACCGATGGCGCACATTGAAAAGTTTCAGCCTGACACCCGGCCATGACTCATTCCTTGAGATGAAAGTAATCATTCAATTATCAGGGCTTAGTGGCTGATTAGAAGCTACAGATTACGGGCAAAAACCAGTTCAGTTGCTGGACCGGCCTGCGGATCGACGGCTTTCGGGGGGGCTCAAACGAAAGAGTCCGTGTGGGCACGGACTCTTGGGAGGACTGTAAGTGCTACGCCGGCTCGACCTGCAGCGCGACCCGTTCGCGACACGGGCATTCGTCCATGTAGCGGTGTGCTTCGACAAACTCGGCAAACGGGAAGACCCGAGTCTTGAGCGGCAGCAGAACGCGGTCGGCGGTCAGCTGATTGATGTCGCGCAAGGCACGTTGCAGTGCGGCCTGGTCCTGGGTGATGCCCAGTTCCGGCTTGCCCGTGAAGTTGCCGATGCAGTGCACGAAGAACTGAATGTTCTTCTGGAACGCTGCGCAGGCCGGGAAAGGTGTCTGGTTGCCACCTTGCAGGCCGTACAGCACCAGGCTGCCGCGAGGCGCCAGCACATCGCCCAGCAACGACATCTGCGGACCGCCCAAACCATCGAACACCACATCTACGCCACGGTTATCGGTGATTTTGTTGATCCGCATCAGCAGATCTTCTTCCTCGGTGACGATCACTTTCTCGGCGCCCAGCGACAGCAGGTATTCACGTTCCTCCTCGGTCTTGGTCGCGGCGATCACTCGAACACCCAAGGCCTTGCCCAGTTGTACGAACGAAGGTCCGGCGCAATGACTCGCGTCAGTCACCAGAACAAATTGCCCGGGCTTGACCCGTGCCAGATCGGCATAAGCGAAATAGGCGATCAACAACGGCGTGTAGTGCACGCTCGCTTCAATCGGGCTAAGCACATCCGGATAACGGGTGACTGCCGAGCGCGGCAGAACGATCTGCTCGCCGTAGACCGGGTAGTCGTTCGGGCTTTGGGCCGGAAAGCTGGCGACCTTGTCACCGACCTCCAGGTCATCGACGCCATCACCGACAGCGGTGACGATACCGGCCATCTCCTGGCCAAGGCCTGAAGGCAGTCGTGCATGGGACGGGGCCAGGTTCTGACGCCAGAGAGTGTCATACCAACTGATGCCGATCGCCTCGACGCGCACCTGCACTTCGCCCGGTGCAGGCAGAGCCGTCGCATGCTCTTCGCATTTGAGCACCTCGGCTGGACCAAACTTGTGAAAACGTATCGTGCGGGACATCGCAAACCTCGCCAAATAAACCTCTAATGCCATGAACTCTAGCCGGGCTTTCAACCCAACACTATCTGTGGCTATTAATAGTCGACATGCCTGTCATTGATTCCGCAGCGGCGGCAACATCGTCAAATGTCGTAAGAAACCGAAGCAGCCTATGTAGGAAAAACTGAATTACCCGGTGCAGAGTACCAGTCTTTCCCCGTAATATTCCTGCTGGCCATTGTTCTCATATGGCCGCCCACGTCAAGCTTGCTGACTCTGCCAGGACTCCAGATGAATCGTAATGACCTGCGTCGTGTCGACCTGAACCTGTTGATCGTTTTCGAAACATTGATGCACGAACGCAGCGTGACCCGTGCTGCGGAAAAACTGTTCCTCGGCCAGCCAGCCATCAGTGCGGCGCTCTCGCGCCTGCGCGGCCTGTTCGATGATCCCTTGTTTGTGCGTACCGGCCGCAGCATGGAGCCGTCCGCCAGGGCGGTCGAGATCTTCGCCCTGCTCTCGCCGGCACTGGATTCGATTTCCACCGCCGTCAGCCGTGCGGCCGAGTTCGATCCTGCCACAAGTACCGCCGTGTTCCGCATCGGCCTTTCGGACGACGTCGAGTTCGCCTTGCTGCCGATGCTGCTCAAGCGCCTGCGTGCCGAATCGCCGGGGATTGTGCTGGTGGTACGTCGGGTCAACTACATCCTGATGCCGGGGTTGCTGGCATCCGGTGAGATATCCATCGGTGTCAGTTACACCACCGACCTGCCGGCCAACGCCAAACGCAAGGTACTGCGCCGCAGCCAACCGAAGCTGTTGCGCGCCGACACCGTGCCGGGGCCGTTGAGTCTGGATGATTACTGCGCTCGCCCCCATGCACTGGTGTCGTTCGCTGGCGACCTCAGCGGCTTCATCGATGAAGAGCTGGAAAAGCTCGGGCGCAAACGGCATGTGGTGCTCGCCGTTCCGCAGTTCAACGGGTTGAGTACCCTGCTCGCCGGAACCGACATCGTGGCGACGGTGCCGGACTACACAGCCGATGCACTGACTGCCGCTGGCGGAGTGCGGGCCGAAGATCCGCCGTTGCCGGTGCGCAGTTTCGAGTTGCACATGGCGTGGCGCGGATCCCAGGATAATGATCCGGGGGAGCGTTGGTTGCGGTCGCGGATTCAGATGTTTTTTGGGGATCCGGACAGTCTGGCCTGATCCTGATTTTGCAGGGCTTCTGGCCCTATCGCGAGCAGGCTCGCTCCCACAGGGATTTGGGAACAGCGAAGATCCAATGTGGGAGCGAGCTTGCTCGCGATGGCCGCAACACGGTTCCAAATCTGACCATTGCATCCAATGCAACACACAATTGTCATCAATCCAGTTGATGACGACCGAACACAAGGTGCAGGCTAGAGGGCTGGCTTGGGTCTTATATCATTCCGGATGATAGTTACCTTCGCCCCATTCGATTCGTGAGATACAAACCCGCCGCGCATCATTCGCCAATCTCAACACATTGGCGGATGCATCCATGGAACAGTCACTCAAACATTTGCGCTTCCCGTTGGCTTTGTTGGCCGTAGTGGTGATCAGCGCTTGCGGCAAGGCCCCGGAAACCGCCGCCAGCATGCCAGCGGCCAAGGTCAGCGTGGCCAAGGTGCTGGAACAGCCGGTCAACGAATGGGACGAATTCACCGGCCGTCTCGAAGCGCCGGAAACCGTCGAGATTCGTCCACGGGTCTCCGGCCAGATCGATGAAGTGGCGTTCACGGAAGGCGCCCTGGTCAAGAAAGGCGACCTGCTGTTCCAGATCGACCCGCGTCCGTTCCAGGCTGAGGTCCGCCGCCTCGAAGCACTGGTTGCACAATCGCGCGCCAATGCCACCCGCAGCGAAAACGAAGCCCAGCGTGGTGAGCGTCTGCGCACCAGCAACGCGATTTCCGCCGAACTGGCCGACTCGCGGACCAGCGCCGCCCAGGAAGCCCGCGCCGCGGTCGGCGCCTTGCAAGCGCAGCTGGATCTGGCCAGGCTGAACCTGAGCTTTACTCGTGTGACTGCTCCAATCAGCGGCCGCGTCAGCCGTGCGGAAATCACCGCCGGCAACCTGGTGACTGCCGACACCACCCCGCTGACCAGCGTGGTCTCCACTGACAAGGTGTACGCCTACTTCGACGCGGACGAGCGTGTGTTCCTCAAGTACACCGAGCTCGCTCGCCAGGGCAAGCGCGGCGCCACCACCCCGGTCTACATGGGCCTGTCCAACGAGGACGGCAACCCGCACCAGGGCGTGATGAACTTCGTCGACAACCAGGTCAACCCGAAGACCGGCACCATTCGTGGGCGCGCCGTGTTCGACAACAGCGATGGCAGCTACACCCCGGGCCTGTATGCACGCCTGAAACTGGTGGGCAGCGGCACTTACAGCGCCATGCTGATCAATGACGAAGCGGTCGGCACCGACCTGGGCAAGAAGTTCGTGCTGGTGATGGATGCCGATAACAAGACCGCCTACCGCGCGGTGGAGCTGGGTCCGAAGATCGAAGGTCTGCGCATTGTGCGCAATGGCCTGAACAAGGACGACACCATCATCGTCAAGGGCCTGCAACGGGTGCGCCCTGGCTCACCGGTCACCCCTGAAGTGATTCCGATGGCCAGCGAACAAACCCTCGCGGCACTCGCACAACAACGCCAAGCGCTGGAAGCCAGCAACCTGCCCCAAGTCGCGCCTGCCAGGGTTGCGCCGGGCACGGCTGTGAAACTGGCTGCCACGACCCCACGCGGTTAAGGGATTTTTACGATGAATTTTTCCCAATTCTTCATTTCACGGCCGATCTTTGCAGCGGTGCTTTCGCTGCTGATCCTGATCGCCGGCGCCATCTCGCTGTTCCAGCTGCCGATCAGCGAATACCCGGAAGTGGTACCGCCGACCGTTGTGGTTCGTGCCAACTTCCCGGGTGCCAACCCAAAAGTCATCGGTGAAACCGTGGCCGCTCCACTGGAGCAAGCCATCACCGGTGTCGAGAACATGCTGTACATGTCCTCGCAGTCCACCGCTGACGGCAAGATCACCCTGACCATCACCTTTGCGCTGGGCACTGACCTGGACAACGCACAGGTGCAGGTGCAGAACCGTGTGACGCGGACCGAGCCAAAACTTCCCGAGGAAGTGACGCGCATCGGTATCACCGTGGACAAGGCTTCGCCCGACCTGACCATGGTTGTGCACTTGACCTCGCCGGACAAACGCTACGACATGCTCTACCTGTCCAACTACGCCTTGCTCAACATCAAGGATGAGCTGGCGCGTCTGGGTGGTGTCGGTGATGTGCAGTTGTTTGGCATGGGCGATTACTCCCTGCGTGTCTGGCTCGACCCGAACAAGACCGCTTCGCGCAACCTGACCGCCACCGATGTGGTCACGGCGATTCGTGAGCAGAACCGTCAAGTGGCGGCTGGTGCCTTGGGTGCGCCTCCTGCACCGAATGCCACGGCCTTCCAGTTGTCGGTCAACACCCAGGGCCGACTGGTTTCCGAGGAAGAGTTCGAGAACATCATCATTCGCTCTGGCGACAACGGTGAAATCACTCGCCTCAAAGACATCGCTCGCGTCGAACTGGGCTCCAGCCAGTACGCCCTGCGTTCGTTGTTGAACAACCAGCCGGCGGTGGCGATCCCGATCTTCCAGCGTCCGGGTTCCAACGCCATCGAAATCTCCAACGAAGTGCGGTCGAAAATGGCCGAACTGAAGAAGAGCTTCCCCGAAGGCATGGACTTCAGCATCGTCTATGACCCGACGATCTTCGTGCGCGGCTCCATCGAGGCGGTGGTTCACACCCTCTTCGAAGCACTGATCCTCGTGGTACTCGTGGTGATCCTGTTCCTGCAAACCTGGCGCGCCTCGATCATTCCGCTGGTCGCTGTGCCGGTATCGCTGATCGGTACCTTTGCCGTGATGCATCTGTTTGGCTTCTCGCTCAACGCCTTGTCGCTGTTCGGCCTGGTATTGGCGATCGGTATCGTGGTGGACGACGCCATCGTGGTGGTGGAGAACGTCGAGCGGAACATCGAACTCGGATTGACCCCGGTTGAAGCGACCAAAAAAGCCATGGGCGAGGTAACCGGCCCGATCATCGCCACGGCGCTGGTGCTGTGTGCGGTATTCGTTCCGGCGGCGTTCATTTCCGGCCTGACCGGCCAGTTCTACAAACAGTTCGCCCTGACCATCGCGATTTCCACGGTGATCTCGGCCTTCAACTCCCTGACCCTGTCGCCGGCGCTCGCCGCGGTGTTGCTCAAGGGCCATGACGCGCCGAAGGACCGTTTCTCCAAGGTGCTGGACAAGATTTTCGGTGGCTGGTTGTTCCGTCCGTTCAACCGCTTCTTTGAAAAGGCCAGCCATGGTTATGTCGGCACCGTTGCCCGCGTGATCCGCTCAAGCGGTATCGCCCTGCTGCTGTACGCCGGCCTGATGGTCCTGACCTTCTTCGGTTTCTCCAGCACCCCGACCGGTTTCGTCCCCGGCCAGGACAAGCAATACCTGGTGGCCTTCGCGCAACTGCCGGATGCCTCGAGCCTGGACCGTACCGAAGACGTGATCAAGCGCATGTCCGAGCTGGCGCTGAAACAGCCCGGCGTGGAAAGCGCCGTGGCCTTCCCGGGCCTGTCGATCAACGGTTTCACCAACAGTCCGAACGCCGGCATCGTGTTCGTGACCCTCAAACCGTTCGACGAACGTAAAGACCCGAGCATGTCCGCCGGTGCGATTGCCGGTGCCTTGAACGGCCAGTACGCGAATATCCAGGAAGCCTACATGGCGATCTTCCCGCCGCCGCCGGTACAAGGCCTGGGCACCATCGGTGGTTTCCGCCTGCAGATCGAAGACCGGGGCAACCTGGGCTACGAAGAGCTGTACAAGGAAACCATGAACATCATCAACAAGAGCCACAACGTGCCGGAACTGGCCGGCCTGTTCACCAGCTACACGGTGAACGTGCCCCAGGTCGATGCCGCCATCGACCGGGAAAAAGCCAAGACCCACGGCGTGGCCGTCAGCGACATCTTCGACACCCTGCAGATCTATCTGGGTTCGCTGTATGCCAACGACTTCAACCGCTTTGGTCGCACCTATCAGGTCAACGTTCAGGCCGAACAACAGTTCCGCCTCGAATCCGACCAGATCGGCCAGTTGAAAGTGCGTAACAACAAGGGCGAGATGATCCCGCTGGCGACCTTCATCAAGGTCAGCGATACCTCGGGCCCGGACCGCGTGATGCACTACAACGGCTTCATCACCGCTGAAATCAACGGTGCGGCAGCTCCCGGCTACAGCTCCGGCCAGGCCGAAAAAGCCATCGAGAAACTGCTCAAGGAAGAACTGCCCAACGGCATGACCTACGAATGGACCGACCTGACCTACCAGCAGATCCTGTCCGGTAACACCGCACTGTTCGTGTTCCCGCTCTGTGTGCTGCTGGCATTCCTGGTACTGGCGGCTCAATACGAAAGCTGGAGCCTGCCACTGGCGGTGATCCTGATCGTACCGATGACCCTGCTGTCGGCCATCACCGGTGTGATCGCCTCCGGCGGTGACAACAACATCTTTACCCAGATCGGTTTGATCGTATTGGTGGGGCTTGCCTGCAAGAACGCGATCCTGATCGTCGAGTTCGCCAAGGATAAACAGGAGGAAGGCTTGAGCCCGCTGGCTGCGGTCCTGGAAGCGTGCCGTCTGCGTCTGCGGCCGATCCTGATGACCTCCTTCGCGTTCATCATGGGTGTGGTGCCCCTGGTGTTCTCCAGCGGCGCCGGTGCCGAAATGCGCCACGCCATGGGTGTCGCGGTGTTCTCCGGGATGCTTGGGGTGACCTTCTTCGGTCTGTTGCTGACGCCGGTGTTCTACGTACTGATCCGTAACTTTGTCGAGCGCGGCCAGGCACGCAAAGCTGCCAAGGCCACCCTGAAGCTGGAGTCGCACTGATGAGTTTGAAAGCCTTCCTGCCGAGCCTGCTGGTACTGGCCCTGAGTGCCTGTGCCGTGGGCCCGGACTACAAGACGCCAACCACCGAGGCGGCCAACATCACGGCCGCCACCGATGGCGCCGCCGGCCAGAAGAACTTTGACCGTTCGCGTTTCGAAGGCATCTGGTGGCAGCAGTTCGAAGACCCGACCCTCAACCAGCTGGTGACGCAATCCCTGCAAGGCAACCGTGATCTGCGCGTCGCCTTCGCCCGCTGGAAAGCGACGCGGGCGATCCGCGATGACGTCAGCAACGACGCCATGCCGACCATCACCAGCCGCGTCAGCAGTGACCTGGGCAAAGGCCAGATTCCGGGCCAGACCACCGACCGGGTCAACAGCGAACGCTATGACCTGGGCCTGGACATGGCCTGGGAGATTGACTTGTTCGGTCGCATCCAGCGCAACCTGGAGTCGGCCAACGCCGAGCAACAGGCATTCGAGGCCGATCTGTACCAACTGCAAGTCACCATGATTGCCGAACTGGTGGACTCCTACGGGCAACTGCGCGGTGCGCAGTTGCGGGAGAAAATCGCCCTGGCCAACCTGGAGAACCAGCAGGAGTCGCGCAAGATCACCATCAGCCTGCGTGATGCCGGCGTCGGCGACCAGCTCGATGTGGAGCGCGCCGATGCGCGACTGGCGTCGGTTGAGGCCAGCGTGCCGCAGCTGCAGGCCGAACAGGTTCGGCAGAAAAACCGCATCGCCACCCTGCTGGGTGAACGTCCGGACAAGCTGACCGTGGACCTGAGCCCGAAAGACTTGCCGGCGATTGCCAAGGCCCTGCCGATCGGCGATCCGGGTGAACTGCTGCAACGCCGTCCGGACATCCTCAGTGCCGAACGCCAACTGGCCTCGGCCACCGCGCGTATCGGCGTGGCCAAGGCGGATCTGTTCCCTCGGGTCAGCCTCAGCGGCTTCCTCGGCTGGACTGCCGGACGTGGTTCGCAGATCGGTTCTTCGGCGGCCAACGCCTGGGCGCTGGGCCCGAGCATCACCTGGGCCGCGTTTGATCTGGGTAGCGTAAAAGCCCGCATACGTGGCGCCGACGCCGATGCCGAAGGCGCCCTGGCGACTTACGAGCAGCAAGTGTTGCTGGCCCTGGAAGAATCGGAAAACGCTTTCAGCGACTACGGCAAACGCCAACAGCGCCTGATCTCGCTGATTCGCCAGAGCGAGTCCAGCCGCTCGGCTGCCGACCTGGCGCAAATCCGCTACCGCGAAGGTACGTCCGATTTCCTCGTACTGCTTGACGCCCAGCGTGAACGCCTGGCGGCCGAAGACACCCAGGCCCAGGCCGAGGTTGACCTGTATCGCGGCATCGTCGCGATCTACAAGGCCCTCGGTGGTGGCTGGCAGCCGGAGACGGTCGCGAGCAAGTAATACGGTTTTTAAAGCGCTCCTTTGCTTGGCCGCAACCAACCAATTTCCTTGCCCTGCGTCTCATTCGGTCGCGGGGCTTTTTTTGCCCTGAAAAAGGCAGTACACCCCCCTGTGGGAGCGAGCTTGCTCGCGATGACGCAAGCACCTTCACCAATGATGTTGACTGATCCACCGCTATCGCGAGCAAGCTCGCTCCCACAGGGGGGGTTAGTGCTGGTCTTTGGATTTGCGGGTTTCCTGGACGGTCACGGTAGCCGTGGTCCCCGCCCGCAATTTGTCTTTACCGGCATAGTCGGCATCGATCTCGATCCGCACCGGCACCCGTTGCGCCAGTTTGATCCAGGTGTAGCTGGGGTTGATGCTGGCCAGCAGACGGCCGCCCGGCAGGTTTTCCCGGTCGGCAATGGCGAAGGCAATACTCTGCACTTTGCCGCCGAACGTTTCGCCACTCATCAACTCGATCCTGACCCGGTCGCCCTCGCCGATCCGCGGCAACTTGGTTTCTTCGAAGTAACCGCTGACATAGAACGACTCGCTGTCCACCAGCGCCAACAATGGGCCACCAGCCGAGGCGTAATCACCCTCCCGGGTCAGCAGATTGGTGACATAACCGGTCACCGGGGAGACGACATGGGTACGCTGCAAGTCGAGCTCGGACTGGGTCAATGCCGCGATGGCCAGTTGCACGTTGGCCTGGGCCAACACCAGACTGGCCTGATTACGCATCAAGTCGGCCTGGGCCACCGACACGTCGGTGCTGGCTTTCTCCCACTCTTCACCGGAAATCGCTGAACGATCCTTGAGCGTGCGCCGGCGCTGCTCCTCGCTCTGACGTTGTTTGAGCAATGCTTCGCTGGAGATAATCGCCGCCTGGGCCTGCCCGAGCGAGGCTTTCGCCACCTCCACCGCGCGTCTGGCATGCTCCACCGCCAGGGTGTAGCGCGCCGGATCGATCTCCAGCAGCGCCTGGCCCTTGCTCACATGTTGGTTGTCCTGCACGGCCAGGCTGACGATTCGCCCCGAAACGTCGGCGGACAAGGTCACCACATCGGCACGCACCCGGGCATCCCGGGTCCAGGGTGCGCGGGTGTAATGCTCCCAGGCGAACCAGCCCAGAATGAGGGCCAGCAATACCACCGCCACCGTCGTGAGTCGGGAAAGGATGTTCTTCAAGGCTTCAGGCTCCCATGACCAGAATCAACGTGGCGCAGACGCAGGCGTACAACGCGCCTTCGAACAACGCCTCGTGCCAGACAAACTGCAGCACGCCAAGGCGCCGCAATGTCCAGTCCAGCAACAGGAAAATCGGCAAGCCCAGCAGCAGCGCCTGGGCAATCGGGGGCAGATAGGCACCACCCACTTCCAGATCAATGGGCAAGGACAGGGTCTCCTTCAAGGCCTGAGGGTTGAAAGTGGCCGCGATAGCGTTCCACGAACGACACCACGATCAGCAGCGCCACACGCATGCGGAACACCGACCACAGGTGCTCGTGAACATCGGTGTGCAGGGCATCCAGGTCGTCGCCCAAGGTGTGGAGGCTATCAAGCACCTGCACCCCTTCGACCCCGGGCCGACCGGCAACCAGCCTGCCCGTTTCCCGGACTGTCGAAAACAGGCGACGTTGCAGATCCGGACTCAGCAGTGCGTTGTTCTGCCCTTGCTGCCGCAGCTGATTCAAGGCGATACCCAATGCCATGCAGGCCAGGCTGACTTGAAACAGCTCGCGCGATTGTGGCTCCCGGGTCGCCGGCAGTAGCCCCAACATCATGGTCAGGCGGTCAACCATACGGCTCTCGAACGCAAACTGCTGTTCATCGCTCGCCGACGTTTTCAGCAAGGCGTACACCTGCTCGCAGTTCTCTTTGTAGAGCCGGCGCATGCGAAAATCCGGCCTGAACGGAAAGATCAGCGCATAGACACTCAAAGCCAGCACGGTCGCACAGGTATAGGCTCCGGCAAACTCGAACCACTGGCTGGCAGTGTTTTGACCAATCCCCACGTTCAACGGGCCAAGCAACAAAAACGTCGTGAGCCCCAGGCCAATCCCGGTACCTGTAGTGGGTGGACTGGCCAGCCCCACCGCTACGGCGTAGAGCAAGGGCGCCAGCAGCAAGGCAAGCATCTCGAAATTGCTGATCATCGGCACAAACATGAACTGAAGGAGCGCCGAGACCACCAGTGCCAGCCCGAACCCCCTGGCATAGCTTTGAACAGCCAGTAGCGGTCGGGGAAACGTCGACATCAGCGAGCAAAGGATGCCCACCAGCACCATCCCGGCTCGCGCACCGTCCCAGCCGGTTTCGATCCAGATCAGGCCGGCGATCAACAGCGCGCAAAAGGCCCGGACGGCATTCATCGTCGCCAGGGTGAAGTCCAGATGCAGCGGATTTTCCCGCCCGCGAAACACGCTGCTGGCGGGTCGCCCGCTCTGGATGGCATCGCTCAGCTCCAGAATCTGCTCAAGCTGCTGCAACAGGCGCGCCTGCTCCCAGCGCAGCGACCAGGCCAGCGAACGCAAGGTGGCCGGCAGCGGCTCGGTCAATTGTTCGGCCCTGTAGGCCAGCTCATCAAAGCGTTGTTGCAGCGATGTGAAATGATGGCGCTTTTCACTGGACAGCGAACGCCCCTCCCGCGCCAATTCATCGAGAAAGGCCAGCTCTTCGGCACGCAGCCGTTGAATCTCTTCAGGCAACTCGCCCTCCCAGCGCTCGGTCAACAACAGCCGCTGGTGGCGCAGGGCGGTCAGCCGCGCGGTCAACAACACCAATTGGTTGCCCAGCAGTTGCACCAGGCCGTTGGCGCTGCGTAACCGGGGCGCATCGTAGTACATGTGCCTGCGCACACCCTCCAGGCCACTGATCTGGCCCAGCAGCTGCATTTGCCGCTGCTGGAATTCGGCTTCGCTCTCTTCGGTGCGGATGACGGCGCTGGCATGGGTGGCCAGCAACCGGGTGATCTGATCGATTTTGGCGAAGTAATCACGGGCCACGGCTTCCGGCCTGGCGGTGAGCAGGCTGACCACGCACACGCAGGCAACCGCCAGCAAGGTTTCGGTGAGGCGGGTCACTGCCAGCAAAAAGGTGCCGTCCTGATCGGGAATCGCCAGCAACGCGATGACCACGGCGGTGTAGCCACTGAGCACGAATGCCCCGGAACTGGTGTAGCGCAACAGCGTGCCACCGGCGGTGCACAGCGCCAGCCACAACGCCAGGGTGGTGATGAACGGCAGCGGTGCCTGGGGAAAGATCGCCATGATCAACACCGCCACGGCCGCCCCCAGCGTGGTGCCGATCACCTGGCCAAAACTGCGGGCCAGCACCATGCCAGCCAGTGGCTGGCTGATGATGACCACGGCCATGATCGACCACTTGGGCTGGTCCAGATCGAACAAAAACGCCAGGTACAGGGTCAACAACCCGGCCGCGATGGTTCGCAAGGCAAACAGCAACACCCCGGGGCCGGGGTTGAAAATCGCCTTGAAGTATTGCAACAACGCTTGCATGGGAACACTCGTCGAGACACCTCCAGCAAGCGTAGTCACTGCTGCGGTGCCTCGAGAGGTTTTGCCATCGACGCAGCTTGCCGGCCCGTGGATTGTCGGCTGAAGGGCTGTTCAACGGTTTGAATCGAGCGAGAACGGCGTCAAGGTTTGACTCAAAGCCTGGCCTGACCGAAGCTTGCGCCTTTGCAAAAGCTTGCCAGCTTCCGGATTCCTGCATGCCCAAGTACCGCCGCCTTCTGTTTATCAGCCTCTTCGCCCTGCTCGTCATCGGCGGTGTCTGGTTTTCCCTGCGCGATACCACCCCGGTGGTTCCCGAAGCCATCCTGCACGGCTACAGCGAAGCGCTGGCGGCTGCCCGGGCCGGCCAACCGGGTGCGGCGCGGGTGCTCTATCAGCAATTGGCCCGTCCGGACCTGTCCCCCAAACGTCGTATCGGGTTGCATGCCGAGCTGCCCAACTATCCAAGCTCGGTGGCCCTGAAGCTGGCGGATGCCGACCTGCAGAACGAGTCGCCCGAGGTACGTATCGCGGCGATCAGAAGCATCAGCGGCCTGGTACCGAACGGCCAGCGCAGTCTGCTGCTGGGGCCATTGCTCGATGACAGCGAACAAAGCGTGCGGCTGGCGGCGATCAACGCGCTGCTGGGATTGTCCCCGGATGAACTGGGTTTGTATTTCGGGCCGCTGGAGCAAGCCATCGATGCCTGGGAGCAAGTGCTCAAGAGCGCGCCGCAAAGCGCCGAAAACCAATACCAACTGGCCCGACTGCACTTGCACAACGCAGAGCTCAAGCAAGCGCAACAGGCGCTGGACAACACCCTGCGCCTGGCGCCGGACAACCTGCCGGCGCTGGTACTGCAAATCGAAGTGCTGGATAAACAGGGCCAGAACGACGCTGCCCGGCAACTGTTGGCCAGGCAACTGCAGGCACAACCCAACTCGGCCTACCTGCAACACGCGTTGGGGCTCTGGCTGCTGCATCACGAGCAAAGCGAATTCGCCCTGCTCGGCCTGTCCAAGGCCGTTGAACTTGAGCCCAATAACCGGGACTACCGCTACGACCTGGCCACCACGTTGCACGGTGAGCAGGAGCTCGAAGCGGCGCAGAAACAGTTGCAGGAAATCGTTCAACGCCACCCGAACGATCGCAAGGCCCGGGTGCTGCTGATCAACTACTGGAAGGAAAGCGGACAGCTGCAAAATGTGCAGATCCTGTTGGCCCAACTCGAACAGATGAACCCCGATGATCCGGCGTTGCAACAAGGGCTTTGACCCCGACTGAAATTTCGTTGAACCGTCGTCCTGGCCAGGGGTCAAGTGAACAGGCAGCCCGTTATGGCGCTTCGCAGCGGCTGCCTCGTTGACCCTGGCCATATGAGGACGCTTGTTTGTCTCTATCCAACGATTTGAACCGAGACAAGGCCGCCACCGGTATCGAAGGTCTGGACGATATCCTCGATGGCGGACTGTCCCGCGGACATGTGTTTTTGCTCGAAGGCGAGCCGGGCACCGGCAAGACCACCGTGGCGCTGCACTTCCTGTTGGCAGGCGCGCAAGCCGGCGAACGCTCCTTGTACATCACCCTCTCTGAAACCGAACGCGAGCTGCGCCAGGGCGCCTTGTCCCATGGCTGGGAGATGGACGAAAACGTCCATATCTTCGAACTGACGCCCCCGGAAAGCCTGCTCAATGTCGAACAGCAGCAGACACTGCTCTATTCCTCCGACCTGGAACTGGGCGAAGCCACCCGCCAGATCTTCGAGGTGGTCGAGCGGGTCAAGCCGACCCGCGTTGTCCTGGACAGCCTTTCCGAGATTCGCCTGCTGGCGCAAAGCTCGCTGCGCTACCGTCGGCAGATTCTGGCCATCAAGCATTATTTCGTGCGTTACGACGCCACGGTGTTGCTGCTCGATGACCTGACCGCCGAGTCCCTGGACAAAACCGTGCACAGCGTGGCCCACGGCGTGATTCGCCTGGAAGAATTGACCCCGAACTACGGCGCCGAGCGACGTCGCATCCGCGTGGTCAAGTACCGCGGCCAGAAGTACCGCGGCGGCTTCCATGACTTCACCATCACGGGCGATGGCGTGCGTGTATTCCCGCGCCTGGTGGCCGCCGAACATCGCGGTCAATACCTGCGTCAGCAATTGACCAGCGGCATCCGGGAAATGGATGCGCTGCTGGGCGGCGGTATCGAGACGGGTTCCAGCACCTTGATTCTCGGCCCGGCGGGGACCGGCAAATCGCTGATCGCCATGGTGTTCGCCGCCGCGGCCGTGGCCCGGGGCGAAAAAGCCGCGTTATTCATTTTCGATGAAGAGTTGGGGTTGTTGTTCGAGCGCATGAAGAACATCGGCATCGATTTGCAGGCAATGCAAGACAGCGGCAATTTGCTGGTCGAACAAGTGGACGCGGCCGAGCTGTCCCCCGGCGAGTTCTCCCACCGGGTCCGGCGCTGCGTGGACGAAGGCAATATAAAGACCGTGGTGATCGACAGCATCAACGGCTATCAGGCGGCGATGCCGGAAGAAAACGCCTTGGTGCTGCACATGCACGAGCTACTGCTGTACCTCAATCGCCAAGGCGCCGCGACCTTCATGACGGTCGCTCAGCACGGCCTGGTCGGCGACATGCAGGCGCCGGTCGACATCACCTACCTGGCCGACACAGTCATTCTGCTGCGTTACTTCGAAGCCCTGGGCAAGGTGCGCCGGGCCATTTCGATCATCAAGAAACGTACCGGCAGCCATGAGTCGACCATCCGTGAATACCGCATCAGCGCCCAGGGCATGACCATCGGTGAGCCCCTGGAAGCCTTTCAGGGCGTATTGCGCGGCGTACCCACGTATCTCGGCGCCAGCAATCCATTGCTCGCGGACGAAATCCCGTGACGGACATGCAAGCGACGTCCGAGCGCGCAATCATCCTTGCGCCGCGAGGGCGCGACGGCCAGATAGCCTTGATGATGCTCAACGAGGCCGGGTTTCACGGGGTGATCAGCCCCGACCTGCCCGAATTGTGTGCCGAACTTGAACAGGGTGCCGGCCTGCTGCTGATCTCTTGCGAGGCGCTGTTGGGCGCTGATCTGGAACCGCTGATCCGCCTGATCGAACAGCAGCCCGCGTGGTCGGATCTGCCGATCGTGTTGATGACACACCATGGCGGCCCGCAACAGAACCCGGCATCGCGCTTCGGCCCGCAATTGGGCAACGTGACCTTCCTCGAACGGCCATTTCACCCGGTCACACTGATCAGCCTGGTCACCACGGCCCTGCGCGGACGGCGACGACAGTACGAAGCCAGGGATCGGTTGATCGACCTGAGCCAGAGTGAGTTGCGCCTTCAGAACACCCTCGAAACCCTTGAACAGCAGGTGCAAGAGCGCACCGCGCAACTGCGTCACAACGAGGAAGCGTTGCGCCAGTCGCAGAAAATGGAAGCCGTCGGCCAACTCACCGGCGGCATCGCCCATGATTTCAACAACATGCTGACCGGTATCATCGGCAGCCTGGAGTTGTTGCGTCGACGCCTGGCCCGGGGGCGAACCGAAGACCTGGACAGCCTGATCGATCTGGGGGTGACTTCGGCCAACCGCGCAGCGGGCCTGACCCACCGCCTGCTGGCGTTTTCCCGGCGCCAGTCGCTGGATTCGAAACCCGTGGAGATGAACACCCTGGTGATCTCCATGGATGAACTGCTGCAACGCAGCATCAACGAAACCATTCGTCTGGACATGCAACTGGACGAGCACCTGTGGGTGGCGGAAGCCGACCCCAATCAACTGGAAAGCGCCCTGCTCAACCTGGTGATCAATGCCCGCGATGCCATGCCCAATGGCGGCAGTCTGGTGGTCTCGACTTCGAACCAGCACTTTGACGAGGATTTCACCCAAGGCCAGAGCAATCTCGATGCGGGTGACTATGTGGTGCTCAGCGTGACGGACACCGGCTGTGGCATGCCGCAAAGCACCATCAACCGCGCCTTCGACCCCTTCTTCACCACCAAGCCTATCGGCCAGGGCACCGGGCTGGGGTTATCAATGATCTATGGTTTCAGCAAACAATCGGGAGGTCACGTCGCCATCCAAAGCGTCGTGGGCGAGGGCACCACGGTGAGCCTGTTCCTGCCACGCTTCGGTGGAGACCTGCCTCGGGACCATCCATCGGACGTCGAACATTCACCTTTGGCCAGGAGTGGCGAGACGGTGTTGATTGTCGAGGACGATCCGGCGGTGCGGGTGCTGGTCAGCACGGTGTTGAGCGACCTGGGTTATGCCTACGTCGAGGCTTGTGATGGCGATAGCGCGGTGCCGATACTCGATTCGGCCCAGCGCATCGACCTGCTGATCAGCGATGTCGGCTTGCCCGGTATGAATGGCCGGCAACTGGCGGAAATCGGCCGGCAGTTGCGTCCCGAGCTGAGGGTGCTGTTCATCACCGGCTACGCCGAGCACGCCGCGGTGCGTGGCGGGTTCCTCGATCCGGGCATGCAGATGATCACCAAGCCGTTTACCTTCGACCTGTTGACGGCGAAGGTCAGGGAGATGATCAGGGCCTGAAGGCTTACGAAAGCATGTCCTGCATCAATTCCTGCAATTTATCCAGATCGAAAGGTTTTTCCAGGATCGGTGCCTTGTGCGTAATCGGGCTGTCGGTCTCGCGGATTTCCTGGGCATAGCCGCTGATGAAGATCACCTTGAGTTCCGGTCGCAGTTTCACGGCGGGCTCGGCGATCTGCACGCCGGAGATTCCTCCGGGCAGGCGGAAGTCGGTGATCATCATGTCCAGGTGCGGTTTGCTCGCCAGGATTTCGAAAGCCTGCTCGCCGTTTTCGGCCTGCAATACGCGGTAACCCTCGCCCGACAGATAAGCGGACAGCACCATCAGAATCGAGGGATCGTCCTCGACGACGAGTACTACATCTTGTGCATCTTCGCTCATGGGAAGCCTTTGCTCGGTCAATTGCTGCTGATAGACCGTGGGGTCGACCAGAGGTTGCGTTTATCCGGTTGTTTTCCTACAGCGGCAGACAAACGCGAAACAAGGCGCCTTCGCCGATCCTGCTCTGGACGGTAATAGTACCGCCATGGGCGGCCACAATCTGCTCTGAAATAAACAATCCCAGGCCCAGCCCGGCGACGGCGTGCCTGGCCGATACCCGCTCGAACTGCTGGAAGATCCGCTTCTGGTTTTCCTCGCTGATGCCAATCCCTCGATCCTGCACGTCCACCAGCGCCTGGCCACCTTCACAGTAGACCTTCACCGAGATCGGGCTCTTGGCCCCGTAGCGCAAGGCGTTGGTCAGCAGGTTGGAAATGACCTGTTCAATTCGAAACTCGTCCCAGTTTCCGATCACCGGTTGCGTGGCATCGAGCGAGACCGACGCTTCGGCGGCGTCGATCTGCTGGGAAAAGTTGTGCAACAGCTCGCCAACCAGCGTTGAAAGGTCAAAGCGCTTGGGCCGGATCGACAACTTTCCGGTGCGAATGCGCGAGACATCGAGCATGTCTTCAATCAATCGAATCAGACTTTTGATCTGCCGCTCGTCGCGGTCGACCATCGCGTGCATCTTGTCCAGGGTGAAGGCGGCGGAGTTGTCCCGGGCCAGGTGCATCTTGCGCAACTGGGTTTCAAGGATCAGGCCGTTGAGCGGCGTGCGCACTTCGTGGGCGACGATGGACATGAAGTCATCGCGCATGCGTACCGCCTGCTCCAGTTCCAGTTGAGTGCTTTGCAATCGCTTGAGCAGGGTCTCCTGTTCGCGGCGACTTTGCTCAAGGGCCAGCACTTGTTCCTTCATCGCCTTGCTCTGGCGATAGAGGTCGACGAACACATTGACCTTGCTCTTGACCGCCTGGAGGTCCAGCGGTTTGTACAGGAAGTCCACGGCACCGCTTTCATAGCCCTTGAAGGCGTAATTGAGTTCACGCCCGGCGGCGCTGACGAAAACAATCGGGATGTTCCTGGTTTTTTCCGTGCCGCGCATCAACTCGGCCAGCTCGAAGCCATTCATGCCGGGCATCTGCACATCGAGGATGGCCAAGGCGAATTCGTGTTGCAACAGCAGGGACAAGGCCTCGTCGGCGGACAGCGCCTTGTACACAATGCGGTCCTCACGCTTGATCAGCGCTTCGAGCGCCAGCAGATTCTCCGGCAGATCGTCCACGATCAGCAGTTTGGCCTGGATATTACTCAGCATGCGATTCGTTCCAGCTCGACAAGCAGACGGCCGATGCCGCGTACAGGAATGATCGGAAGTGCATAGCCTTCGCGCAGCGGGCCGGGGATGTTCAACAGCGCCTCGACGCCACCGGCGCAGGCACCGATCACGATCGCTTCGATAGCCGGCATTTTCGTTGCACTTTTCATGATTTTCGATAGATCCGTTCTTGTTTGACCAGCGGCTCGAACTGATCGCCGAAGGCTGAGAAATCCGGGGTTTCCTTACTGCCCAGCACCAGGAAACCGCGATGGCAGAGGGACTCATGAAACAGCCCGAACGCTCGACCCTGAAGACTTTTATTAAAATAAATCAGTACGTTACGGCATGAAATTAATTGAGTTTCGGAGAATACGCTGTCCGTCGCCAGGCTGTGATCGGCGAAGGTCACGTTCTCGCGCAGGGTCTTGTCGAAAATCGCGTACCCATAGGCCGCCGTATAGTAGTCGGCAAACGAACTCTGGCCACCGGCCTGCTGGTAATTAGCAGTGTAGGCGCGGACGTTCTCCATCGAGAAAATCCCTTGCCTGGCCTTTTCCAGCGAGCGCGGATTGATGTCGGTGGCGTAGATGATGGTACGGTCCAGCAGGCCTTCTTCGCGCAGCACAATGGCCATCGAATACACCTCTTCACCGGTGCTGCATCCGGCGATCCAGATCTTGATCGAAGGGTAGGTTCGCAGCAGCGGCACCACTTCCTTGCGGATGGCCAGGAAGTGCGAGGGATCGCGAAACATTTCGCTGACCGGAATGGTCAGCAACTGCAGCAGTTGCATGAACGCGGCGGGATCGTGCAGGACCTTTTCCTGCAACGCCGAGATGGTGTTGCACTCGAACTGACTCAACGCATGGTCGACCCGGCGTTTGATCGAAGCGCCGGAGTAATCGCGAAAATCGTAGCTGTACTTGAGATAGATCGCCTCGATCAACAACCTCAGTTCGATTTCGCTGTTTCGATCCACTGAAAAATTGCGCTCCACTAGATACGTTCCATCTTCGGTAACCACACACGAATCAGCGAAAACAGGCGATCGAGATCGATGGGCTTGGCCAGGTAATCGTTGGCGCCGGCCTGCAGGCAGCGCTCCTGATCGTCCTTCATGGCCTTGGCCGTCACGGCGATGATCGGCAGCTTGCGCCAGCGCAGATTCTTGCGGATTTCAACGGTGGCTTCATAACCATCCATTTGCGGCATCATCACGTCCATCAACACCAGATCGATGTCTTGCACCTCATTCAATCGTTCAATCGCTTCGCGGCCGTTGCGGCCAATGACCACGACTGCGCCCTTTTGCTCCAGCGCGCTGGTGAGGGCGAAAATGTTGCGCACATCGTCATCCACCAGCAGCACCTTGCGGCCTTCGAAGACCTTGTCGCGACTGCGGGCGACCTTGAGCATCTTCTGCCGTTCATGGGACAACCGTGATTCGACTTTGTGCAGAAAAAGCGTCACCTCATCCAGCAACCGCTCCGGCGAGCGCGCGCCCTTGATGATGATCGAACGCGAATACTTGCGCAGTTCGGCCTCTTCATCCCGGGTCAGGTTGCGCCCGGTATAGACGATGACGGGCGGAAAGGAACAGATGTCTTCGGTGGACATGCGCTTGAGCAGGTCATTGCCGAGCATGTCGGGCAGCTTGAGGTCGATGATCATGCAATCGAAGACGGATGAGCGCAGCAGGTCCAGCGCCTCCTGCGCCAGGCCAACGGCGGTGATCTCGATGTCATCGTCGCCGATCAGGCGGGCAATGCTGTCGCGCTGCACGTCGTCGTCCTCGACCAGCAGCACGCGCTTGACCTTCTGGGTCAACTTGGCCTCAAGGCGTGCAAACACGTCCTTGAGTTCCTCGCGGGTGGTCGGTTTGACCACGTAGCCGATGGCGCCCATGTGCATCGCCGCCTCGACCCGGTCTTCGACCGAAATCACATGCACCGGGATGTGCCGGGTTTCGGCGTGTTCCTTCAAACGTTGCAGCACACTCAGGCCGGAATGATCCGGCAGGCGCATGTCCAGCAGGATCGCATCGGGGATGAACGCCTTGGCCAGGTCGTAGCCTTCGTCGGCGCCGTGAGCCACCAGGCATTGATAACCCAGTTCATGGGCCAGGTCGTAGAGGATGTGCGCAAAGTTCGGCTCATCCTCCACCACCAGAATGCAGCGTTTGGTGAACGGCCCTTTGTTGCGGTCGTCGTCGAAGCGCGGAATGTCGACTTCGGCCACCAATGGCGACAACGTGGGCGGCAATACACTCGACACAGCCGCCACAGGAGCCGCTCGCATCGGTTCGACAGGCACTTCGCCCGGTTCCACGTACTGCTGTGGCAAGACCAGGGTAAACACACTGCCCTGCCCCGACGTGCTGGTCACGCTGATGGAGCCGCCGAGCAAGGCCGCCAGGTCACGGGAGATCGACAACCCCAGCCCGGTGCCGCCGTAACGCCGATTGGTGGTGCCGTCGGCCTGACGGAACGCTTCGAAGATGCTTTCGTGCTGATCCACCTCGATGCCGATCCCGGAATCGCGGATGCTGAACGCGATGCCGTCATTCGGCGCCGTGGCGACGGACAGGCTGACGCTGCCGCTTTGCGTGAATTTCACCGCGTTGGACAGCAGGTTCTTGAGCACTTGCTCCAGACGCTGGCGGTCGGTGAACAGCATCAACGGCGCACCGTCCTGCATATCCACCCGGAAATCCAGTTGCTTGTCCGTGGCCAATGGCTGGAACAGGCCGTGCAGGCCATCCACCAGTCGCGCCAAGCTGGTGTTCTCCGGACGGATTTCCAGCTTGCCGGCCTCGACTTTGGAAATATCCAGAATGTCGTTGATCAGGTTGAGCAAGTCGTTGCCGGCGGAGTAGATCGACTCGGCGAATTGGACTTGCTCGGCAGTGAGGTTCTCTTCCGGGTTTTCCGCCAGCAGCTTGGCCAGGATCAACGAGCTGTTCAGCGGCGTGCGCAGTTCATGGGACATGTTGGCGAGGAATTCGGACTTGTACTTGCTCGAGCGCTGCAATTCTACCGCGCGTTCTTCGAGCTGGATCTGGGCCTGATTGAGTTCGGTATTCTTCAGGTCCATGGCGTCGCGCTGCTCGGCCAGTACTTCTGCCTGCTCGGCGAGTTGTTCGTTGGTCTGCTCCAGCTCCACCTGCTGGGTTTCCAGGTGCGCCTGGGACTCCTTGAGAATCCGCGACTGCTCTTCGAGCTCTTCGTTGGCGGTCTTGAGTTCTTCCTGCTGAACCTGCAGTTCTTCGTTGAGTTGCTGGGTTTCGGCCAACACCTCCTGCAAACGCTGGCGATAACGTGCCGCCTCGATCGAGGTGCCGATGTTGCCGGCAATCAGCTCAAGCAATTCAACGTCACGGTCGGTCAGTGGACGCAGAAAGCCCAACTCGATCACGCCATTGACCCGCTCGTCGTCGCTGGTTGGCACCACCAGCACACTGCACGGCAAACCGTCACCGAGGCCGGAGCTGACCTTGAAGTAATCTCCCGGCACCTCGTCCAGGCGAATCAGCCGTGCCTGTTGCGCCACCTGGCCGACAATGCCTTCTTCGCTGTAGATCTGCTGTTCACGCCCTTCCTGTTCACGGGAAAAACCATAAGTGGCGATGCGCTTGAGGCCACCATGGTCTTCGCGCACATAAATAGCCGCCACGGCGGTGCCCAGGTACTGCGCGCAGAATTGCAGGATATTGCGACCCAGCATGCTCAGGCTCAATTGTCCCAGCACCTGCTCGGCCAGCTCGGTCTGGCCGTTGCGCAGCCAGGCCTGTTGCTCCAGACGATGGGCGCTGGCCTGTTGGGCGGCGAGGTTGACGCTGTAGTTCTGCGACAGGGTCAACAAGTCGCGGCGCCCGACGTACGCCAGCAACCCACTGACCCCGGCTATGAACAACAGGTAGAGGCTGATGCTCATGATGGTGGTGCCGCGCACTTCGTCATTGCGCGATGCGCGCAACTGTTGCTCGGTGTCGATCACTGCCTCGAACTGCTTGCGAATTTCATCGGTCAGGCGTTTACCGCGTCCGGCCTTGACGATGGCGCGATAATCACCGCTGCTGCGCTGCAAATCGATCATCGATTGCGCGTAGTTGGTCCACTCCAGCTGCAAGGCTCGCAACCGTAGCAAGCGATCAGTCTGCACCGGGTTGTCGGCGGTTAGTTCAAGCAAGGTGTCGAGCGCTACGGCGATGCGCGGCTTGGCGGTTTCGTAGGGATCGAGGAAATGCTCGTCGCCACTGAGCAGGAAACCGCGCATCCCGGTTTCCAGATCCACGGTCAGCTTGACCGCTTCATTGGCGTTATTGATCACCCGGTCGGTGTGCTCAACCCACTGGATGGTCGACAGTAAATAGCTGATCAGCGACACGAAAAACACAGCGCTGATAAGACCCAGACCCAACGGCAGGCTGATGTTACGGCTCAGGAGTTTACGAAATCGTTGCTCATCAACCGAGGACGCTGAGGTCATGGGGCAGGCCTTGTCGAACTGTCAGAATGCAAGGAGTTTGCCCCAAAACTGGCAAATTGATCCAATTATCTGACATGTTTGCGCGCAAGGTCCTACATTGCGCTGCTCCCGCGTTATCCTTGCCTGGCCTGTACCGCCAATCCTTTTTCCATCGCGCAGGGAACTTGTCGGGATCCGCCACTTACTCATGCAAGAGGCCGGTGATTTCCAGCGACCGGCAATGCCAATCTTTTTCGGGAATTCGACCATGTCATCTGCCAACGCCTCCACCATCCTTGTCGTCGAAGACGATGCCATCGTGCGCATGCTGATCGTCGACGTCCTGGAAGAACTGGAATTCAAGGTTCTGGAAGCCGATGGCAGCGAACAGGCACAGGATTTGCTCAAGGACTTGAACCGACACATTGACCTGATGATGACTGATGTTGGCCTGCCGGTCATGGACGGTCGCGAACTGGCCACCCTCGCCCGCACGTTACGCCCTGACCTGCCCATCCTGTTCGCCAGCGGTTATGCCGAAAGCATTGAAGTACCTCCAGGCATGCACTTGATCGGCAAACCCTTCTCCATTGATCAGTTGCGGCAGAAAATACGCGAGATGCTGCCAGCCAATTAATTAACAGCTCAAGCCCTACTTACATAAAAGACAACATAGCCCTGTCGAGCCGGCCTTCTGAGCCAGACTCGATGAAAACTGTCGCCCGAAACAAAAAGCACAGTATATGAACTGGGCAACCGAGCATCAGAAAACATACTCTCCACTAAAATAACAGGGCAACTAAATTTCAATAATCGAGATGTGTTTCTCGACCGAAAAACACACACCCCATCAAAAAAAGGATTTGTTGATGAACAGCACCCAATATGACTATAGAAAACCATCAACTTTTGAAACCCTGCAGCGGGACATTCAAAATTTGAAGCAGATAAACAATCTTGAAAAGGCTCACGTCACTTCAACTTTACAGAGAAACCTTTCCAGCCTTATCGACAGCAACAACCAATTCATCCTCAGCGACTGGATTATCGCCTTCACTCATGACAGTTCGTTACAAATAGCCCATCGAGCGGGACAGTCAATGCTGAAAGATTTACTGGCTAGCGAAGAGTTTCTTGGCCTGGAGGAGCTATCCAGCCTTTCAGGCGCCACTACATACGTATGCGACGCCAATATGAATATGCATGTATTGATTGACGATGAAAAGATGCACATTGACGACTTGCTCAAAGAAAATGAAGTGCTTCACGAGCGCCTGAAACAGTTGAGCAACTATGCGAGCAGCGCGGGCGATTTCATCTACAGCTCTGATGAGTTCAATTTCGAGCAATGGTTACGGTTCTACGGGTACCCGATTCCGTCAACCGCCAGACAGCTTGTGAACCTCATTGAGTTTTTCAACAAGGAACGGCCAAAACTTCCGACAGCAATAGCCTATTACAGAATACTCAAAGACCCTGAATTTTTCCCGACAGCACTGCCTTTGATAGAGCGGCGAAAAATTGAAAAAGTAACAAAATCATTCGGAGCAACTAAAAAAGGTCAATTGCTAAAAACACTGGTCGAGCAAGTCATCAGCCTACCAACTGATATATTGAGAGCTGCCCCCAACCAATACATTAGCAATCTCCTGGAAAGCACGATTGGAAAAATTTGGGCGCGGGGTTATCTGGATGCATTGAACTGGTATGGCGCTACCTCAGGTGCCTCACCATCCACGAAGGATCTTGAGCAATTGCTCATTACCGCGATCATCCTGAACCTTGAACCAGAGGCTGGCCTGACTCAAAACAAAGGTCGGGCACTGGGCTATGGATTTTACAACCCGGTCAATGCCGAAGTTCATCCTGCCAAAGTACTGCTGATGTTCGAAAAGCATCTTGTCGATAACAATATCGTTGATGCAACAGTAGTTCCTCTGGCAGCGTACTTGCTCGCATGCGCTGCTGCGCCTGAACTCGTTGTAAAACAAATCCCGGACGACATGACGATAAACTCGCCTGCGTGGGTGGTGCATAGCGTCGCCGTCGAAAAAATCGAGCACATTGCACCAGGTGCCTCGGCCGCGATGACTTTCGATGAAGTCCAGGCTTACGCTGATCTGGAGCCATTCGATGACAACCTTGAGCAATTGTTCGGGCTAAATGCGCTGACGTCGATGCTGAACTGGGGCGCAATGAATCGCCTCATCCCCTATAGCGAACGAGGCGAGTACAACAGTGATGACTACCGAGCGGCTGAAGCACTTTACACCGATTACACCGAGGCACTTGAGCAATGCAGGAACGCCATCAATACCCCACTGCGTACGCGACATGAGATGGCCTTGAATGAACTGAAGAGAGCCATGCCCGACGGAGACTATCTGACAAACAGAAACTACATGCACACCGACCTGCCCTTGGGCGAAACAATATCAGCACATGAACTATTCATGTCTGGCGACCTCATGAATGAAGGATGGACCGGGCTTACCCTGTCGCACAAAATCATGTCAACCTTTGAAGCGTATGAACTTCCAAGAACATTACCCTACCTAGGGCGACTGCAGGACATTAAAAAAATCTACACAGACAAGTTCAACCATTATTTTGATCAGCTAAGGCTGGGAACCGCCACCGCATTGAAGCTCGCCATGTCGAAAATGCCTGAAGCTGATCGAAAGCGCCTGGAGTATGGCAATCTCAGTTTCTTTACTGTTCGCAAACAATTCCACGTTGGAGCGGCCAAGGAAACACAGCGTGACAGGGATAAGTACAGGGGGCGCTTTGGTGTAATCATCTCGTCCGAATACAATTCACGATTTTATTACTACGAACTGTTCACATTGCGAGCCGAGTGTCATCGCCGCCAGGACCTTCATGCGATGTTCGGTTCAACCAACCTGCACTTCACGGAAGCCAGTGTTTGGCATGATAAAGATGAAAAACAATGGCAGGCTCAAGGGCTTGACTGGCCATTGGATATCGATGCATACCTCAAGGGAACGCCCCCCATAAAAAATATCAGCAATAAAGTGGTTGTCGAAAAGCTTTGGCAAGCCTACGAACAGGAAGGCGTGGAGCGCGTAGCCCCACAAAACAGAAGTCAGGTCGAGATGTTTTTTTCTGAGGCGACATCAGACACAGTCAACCGAGTACTTGAGTACTTCCCGCCTGCTACCTACGATGAACTGTACAACGCTGGTTACGGTATAGCGCCCCTGGAAGCGGCAAGACAGAACACCAAGGACAGAATAGACCTGGTTCTTAACCTGATTATCCCGTTCAAGAGTTGCATCGAAGACCTGAGTTCCGGTGACCGTGACCGTGAGCGGGGGGCCATCTTTGGATGCGCATTGGACGCGCTGTCGATTGTCGGAGCTGTACTGGGTGTCGCGCCAAAATTCGCTTCCATCGCGTTCAAATCCGGCAGCCTCCTTTCCAGATCTTTAACACTCGCCAGGGTCAGCAGCAGTTTTGCCCTGAGTTTGGTCAACCCGCTCGATGGTGTGCCAAGTCTTTTGAAGAAGGGAGCGACCATTACCAAAAACGGAGTCGTGCTGGTTACAGGGGTTGGTTCCAAAGTCAGCGGCAAGGCCGTGAAGCAACTTCAATCCCTCTCCGGAGCACTCGATACCTATACCGCGGCAAGGTCCTTGAATTGCATCGATATGAAATTGGCGCGCGTGGAAGGTATCAGCGAACTATCTCAGTCAGTCGATGTTCTGCTATTCAAAAGAGCAAACGACTGGTTTGAACTTGACCTGAACAGTTGCAAGGTGAGAGGCGGAAAAGTCACCGATTACAAGGAAATAATACAGGCGGGAGAATTTGAACGGGTGTAACCCGAAACATCCAGCAGGCACTGAGAGCGGTGAAAGCCATCACTCACCGCTCTCAGACCGAGTGCCACAGCGCCAGGCGGTCTGCTGTGGTTTAATACCCGCGCTTTTTCAACCTTCTGCCGGTCCTAGGAATTCCCGTTCATGACTCAACCCCGCGCAACCAAAGTCCTGGTCATTGGTTACGTCTGGCCCGAGCCCCGCTCTTCCGCGGCCAGCGGGCATGTCATGCAGATTCTCGACGTTTTCCTGGACCAGGGCTGGGACATCACGTTCAGCAGCCCGGCAGGCTTCGGCGAGCAACGTGCGGACCTGACAGCGTTGGGTATTGACGAAGTACCTATCGAGCTGAACAACAGCAGTTTCGACGCATTCATCAGCGAACTGGCGCCTGACATCGTGTTGTTCGATCAATTCATGATGGAGGAACAGTTCGGCTGGCGGGTCGAGAAGCATTGCCCCGATGCCTTGCGCGTGCTCGAAAGTTGCGACCTGCAAAGCCTGAGGCTGGGTCGGCATCAACGCCTCAAGGAGCGTTTGAAGGCCAGTGACGACAACAATGACTTCAACGAACTGTTCGCCCCGGCGGCGCGCGAAGAGTTCGAACACATGGCTGATACCGATCTGGCGAAGCGCGAGATCGCCTCATTTTATCGTTGTGATTTGACGCTGATGGTTTCCGAAGTGGAAGTCGAATTGCTGGTCGAGCAGTTCAGGTTTCCCCGCAACCTGCTGCACTGGTGCCCGTTGATGGTCGATGTTCCGTCCCGTGCATCGGTACCGTTCGAAGAGCGGGCACACTTTCTTCATATCGGTAACTTTCGCCATGCGCCCAACTGGGATGCGGTGCTCTGGTTGAAAAGCGCTATCTGGCCGTTGATTCGCGAGCAGATACCCAGCGCTCAATTGCATATCTATGGTGCCTACACACCACCCAAGGCGACTGCCCTGCACAACCCGGCCCAGGGTTTTCATGTGATGAACTGGGCAGAAGACGCCCTGCAAGTCATGTCGTCGGCGCGGGTCTGTATGGCACCGTTGCGTTTTGGCGCGGGAATCAAAGGCAAGATTGTCGATGCGATGCTCTGTGGCACGCCGAATGTGACGACGCCAGTGGGTGCCGAGGCGATGCATGATCAAGAGGCATGGCCCGGTGCAGTGACCCGTTCGGCACGCGAGTTCGCCGATCATGCCGTGCAACTGCACAACGACAAGACGCGCTGGCTGGACGCCCAGGCGCACGGGAAAACCCTGCTTGCCAGTCGCTACCGAAAATCCGTTCATGGCCCAGCCTTGATCCAGCGGCTGGTCGATTGCCAGCAGAATCTGGCAAACATAAGACGAGATAACTTTACCGGCAGCATGCTGCGTCATCACCAGCACAAGAGCACTCAATACATGGCGCAATGGATTGAGGCGAAGAACCGACTGAATCAGGAGTAGCCCACTTTTCTTGTGCAATACATAGTTACCGCCATTGCTGTGCCCGACCGGTTAATCTGACCGCTTCACACCCAATGGATGGGGTGATTCGCACAAGGAATGGCCATGACCAGCAATACGCGTGGTTTGCTCGACAAGCAAACCTGGATGAGCAGCACCCTCGAAATCAATCAACTCAAACTCACCGATATCGTCTGGCCTGGCGTGCATAACGCCGGAATGGACAAAAAAGCGCCCAACCACGATGCGGTGCTCGGCCATTGGACGATTTGTCAGAACGACACTTTTTCCTGGCAACTGGCCAACGGCGCCCGCGCCTTTGATATCCGTCTTGGCTACACCGCCGGTGCGGCTCGATCGGGCTTCTACTTTCACCACAACGGCTTTCGCTCGCACCGCGCCCTGGACGATCTGATCGACGCGGTACTGCTGTTCCTTGATCGAAACCCGGACGAATTTATCGTGCTGGACTTCCATCAACTGGCTGATGGCAATAAACCTTTCGATCATGAAAGGTTCAGTGACTGGCTCGTGCGACGTCTAGGGCTGCGGGCCGTCCTTCCAGGCGACAGATTCAAAACGGTTGGAGAACTCAAAAGTGCGAGCCCACATCGCCGGGTGATCATGGCGGCACCCGCCCTGTCGGCGCTCGATGGCGAGTACTTCTGGCCTCGCATCCCGCACAAATGGCGCGACAACGCGTTCTCCGCCCCCGCCGAGCTGCAACGCTACATCGCGCAAACCCTGGAAGATGCGCCCTACGAAACCTTCCTCTGGTCACTGTCCGCGACCACCTACTCGCTGCTCGGCGGGCCCGGACATATCAAGCGGCAGATCAACGACTGGTTCGACACCACGAGAAACTGGGTCACGCGTTGCAGCATCATCAGCACCGATTTTTTCGACGAGTCCGACATCGTTCGTTATTGCTGGAGCGCCACCAGCATGAAAGCGGTTTACGGCCGTGCCTTGCACGAACAGACGCACCGGCGGTAGTAGCGCTATCCATCCGGCAAGAGGCATGATCGGGGCGGGATAACTACACAAGCGCCCTGACATGACCCGTACCGCCAGAGTCACCGATCCTTCCTATGAGTTGATGGACGACCACAACGGCTTGTCCATCATCTATCGCCAGCACGGTTTCCCCTGCCCTCTGGTGCGCTGGCATTTCCACAAGGAATACGAACTGCACCTGATCGTCGCCAGTTCCGGCAAGGTGTTCATCGGCGACTACATCGGCAACTTCTATCCCCGGACACTGTTTCTCACCGGCCCCAACCTGCCCCACAACTGGATCAGCCAGGTGGCCGAGGATGAAGTGGTGCCCAAGCGCGACATGCTGGTCAACTTCACCGATGAGTTGTTCGATAGTGGCTATCAGGTGTTCGCCGAACTCAAGGCCCTGGCACCGCTGCTGGAGCGCGCGCAGTACGGCATCGAGTTTCGCTGCAAGCACACCATCGACAAGGCGATGGACCTGATGCAGCGCATCGCCGATACCACCGGTATGACCCGGCTCGGGCACTTTTTCATTCTGCTGGAGTTGCTTGCGGCCACCGACGACTACCAATTGCTCTCTGGTGCCACAACCCCGCAACTGGCGGACGAGCACAATATCGATCGCACCAACCGCGCGGTGGATTACATTTTTGCCCACTACGCCCGGGACTTGACGCTGGAAGAGGTCGCCGAGCACCTGGGTATGAAGCCGACGTATTTCAGCCGGGTATTCAAGCAGGCCACCGGGCGCAATTTCATCGAATTCGTCAATCGCCTGCGCATCAGCAAGTCCTGCGAGTTGCTGGCCGATGGCGACAAGCCGGTGACTGACGTCTGCTTCGAATCGGGCTTCAACAATATTTCCAACTTCAACCGGCGCTTCCAGCAGCTCAAGGGCATGACGCCTTCGCATTACCGGCGGCTGGTGGTGCAGCGGTTGACCGAGCAAAACCTGGGTTGAAGACACGCCTCAAATTCCTGTGGGAGCGAGCTTGCTCGCGATGAGGCCGTGTCAGTCGACATTTATTAACCTGATACACCGCCATCGTCGGATCGCCGCCCGGACCAAGCTCGCTTCCACAGGTACAGCGTTACCCCCTAAAACCTGTACGGATTCAATACCCCTCCTTCGCTGAAAAGCCCTTCCCTGCGTCTACCCCTCAAAACTTCAGTGCAAAAAAGTATCGATTGAAGTGCGATGGATGATTTGTCTCGCCCTCGATTGAAGGATGTAATCAGCGCACATTCTTCCTGCCTTCGGAAGACACAAAAACAATAACTGTCCTTCTGTAGCCCGCCGGGTGCAGAAAAGGAGTGCACGATGCAACCTTCGGTAAAAGCCCTGCTTGCCCTCACCTGCATGACCCTCAGCAGCGTCAGCCTTGGCGCACAGACCCTGACCATCGCCACCGTCAACAACAGCGACATGATCCGCATGCAAAAGCTCTCGAAAACCTTCGAGGCCGAGCATCCGGACATCAAGCTCAATTGGGTGGTCCTCGAAGAAAACGTCCTGCGCCAGCGCCTGACCACCGACATCGCCACCCAGGGTGGGCAATTCGACGTGCTGACCATCGGCATGTACGAAGCCGCACTCTGGGGCGCCAAGGGCTGGCTGGAGCCGATGAAGGATTTGCCGGCTGGTTATGCCCTCGACGACGTGTTTGCGTCGGTGCGCGAAGGCCTGTCGGTCAAAGGCCAGCTGTACGCCCTGCCGTTCTACGCCGAAAGCTCGATCACCTATTACCGCACCGACCTGTTCAAGGACGCCGGCCTGACCATGCCCGAGCGCCCGACCTGGGAGCAGATCGGTGAGTTCGCCGCCAAACTGAACAAACCCGAACAGGAACAGTACGGCATCTGCCTGCGCGGCAAGGCCGGCTGGGGCGAGAACATCGCGCTGATCAGCACCGTGGCCAACGCCTATGGCGCGCGCTGGTTCGATGAAAAGTGGCAGCCGGAATTCAACGGTCCCGAATGGAAAAACGCGCTGAACTTCTATGTCGACACCATGAAGAAATCCGGCCCGCCGGGGGCGTCGAGCAACGGTTTCAATGAAAACCTGGCGCTGTTCAATAGTGGCAAATGCGCGATCTGGGTCGATGCCAGCGTCGCCGGCTCGTTCGTCACCGACAAGTCCCAGAGCAAGGTCACCGATCACGTCGGCTTCACCTATGCGCCGCATCAGGTCACTGACAAGGGCTCGGCCTGGTTGTACTCCTGGGCGCTGGCCATTCCGACCAGTTCCAAGGCCAAGGACGCAGCGAAAACCTTCAGCGCCTGGGCCACGTCCAAAGAATACGGCGCACTGGTTGCGGAAAAAGACGGCATCGCCAACGTGCCGCCGGGCACCCGAGCCTCGACCTACAGCGAGGCGTACATGAGTGCCGCGCCGTTCGCCAGGGTCACGCTGGAATCGCTCAAGGCCGCGGACCCGAGCAAGCCAGGCGCCAGACCTGTGCCGTACATCGGCATCCAGTTGGTGACCATTCCCGAGTTCCAGGGCATCGGCACCCAGGTCGGCAAATCCTTCTCGGCGGCGCTGATCGGCCAGACCACGGTCGACCAGGCGTTGGCGGCGGCCCAGCAAACCACCGAGCGCGAGATGAAGCGCGCGGGTTATCCCAAGTAACCGGCAGTAGCCTGCCCCTGTTCCCTGTGGGAGCGAGCTTGCTCGCGATGAGTCCATGACATTCAACAGTGATGTCGGCTGACAGATTGCTATCGCGAGCAAGCTCGCTCCCACAGTTGATCTTCATTGCCTGTACCCATTCGGTTTAACACCATGAATACATCAACTGCAAAAGCTCACATGGATATTGCCCAGCCGCAGCGCAAAAGCAGCGTGGCCAATCCCGGCTGGTTTCTGGTCAGCCCTTCGGTGGCATTGCTACTGTTGTGGATGATCGTACCGCTGGGTATGACCGTCTACTTCTCGACGATTCGCTACAACTTGCTCAACCCCGGCGAGAACGAGTTCGTCGGCCTGGAAAACTTCACCTACTTCCTCACCGACTCCGGCTTTCTGCCCGGCGCCACCAACACGCTGTTGCTGGTGGGCAGCGTGCTGCTGATCAGTGTGGTACTCGGCGTGCTGATCAGTGCCCTGCTGGAGGCCAGTGAGTTTTTCGGTCGCGGCATCGTACGGGTGATGCTGATCTCGCCGTTTTTCATCATGCCCACGGTGGGCGCACTGATCTGGAAGAACCTGATTTTCCATCCGGTGTCGGGGATTCTCGCCTACGTCTGGAAGCTGTTCGGCGCGCAACCGGTGGACTGGCTGGCGCACTACCCGCTGCTGTCGATCATCATCATTGTCTCGTGGCAATGGCTGCCCTTCGCAATCCTGATCCTGATGACCGCCATGCAGTCCCTCGACCAGGAACAGAAAGAAGCCGCGCGCCTGGACGGTGCCGGGCCCATCGCGATTTTCTGGCACCTGACCTTGCCACACCTGGCGCGGCCGATTGCGGTGGTGGTGATGATCGAAACCATCTTCCTGCTCTCGGTGTTCGCCGAAATCTTCACCACCACCAACGGCGGTCCCGGCTACGCCTCGACCAACCTCGCCTACCTGATCTACAACCAGGCGCTGGTGCAGTTCGATGTCGGCATGGCCTCGGCGGGCGGCCTGATCGCCGTCGTCATCGCCAACATCGCCGCGATCATCCTGGTGCGGATGATCGGCAAAAACCTGACCGACAAAGCCTGAGGCCTGCCATGACTCTTCAACAATCCCGTCGTTTGCAAAGCCTGCTGCTCGGTACGTTGGCCTGGGCCATCGCGATCCTGATCTTCTTTCCGATCTTCTGGATGGTACTGACCAGTTTCAAAACCGAAATCGATGCCTTCGCCACGCCGCCACAGTTCATCTTCATGCCGACGCTGGAGAACTACCTGCACATCAACGAGCGCAGCGACTATTTCAGTTTCGCCTGGAACTCGGTGGTGATCTCCTTCAGCGCCACCGCGCTGAGCCTGCTGATCGCGGTGCCGGCGGCCTACTCCATGGCTTTCTACGAAACCCAACGCACCAGAGGCACGCTGCTGTGGATGCTCTCCACCAAGATGCTGCCGCCGGTGGGCGTGCTGATGCCGATCTATCTGCTGGCCAAGAGTTTCGGCCTGCTCGATACGCGGATCGCGCTGATCGTCATCTACACGCTGATCAACCTGCCGATCGTGGTCTGGATGATTTACACCTACTTCAAGGACATCCCCAGGGACATCCTCGAAGCCGCGCGGCTGGACGGCGCAACGCTGGCTCAGGAGATGCTCCGGGTGTTGCTGCCCATCGCCAAGGGCGGCCTGGCATCCACGGTGCTGCTGTCGTTGATCCTGTGCTGGAACGAGGCGTTCTGGTCGCTGAACCTGACCTCGTCGAAAGCCGCACCACTGACCGCATTGATCGCCTCGTACTCAAGCCCCGAAGGGCTGTTCTGGGCCAAATTGTCGGCCGTCTCGACCCTGGCCTGTGCGCCGATCCTGATCTTCGGCTGGGTCAGCCAGAAACAACTGGTGCGCGGCCTGTCGTTCGGCGCCGTGAAATGAACCCTTGTAGGAGCGAGCCTGCTCGCGATGGACGTCAACGATAACGTGTGCGGCCTGAATAAACGCGTCGCCTGTGAGCCCATCGCGAGCAGGCTCGCTCCTACAGAAAGGCATGCCCTATTCAACTGAATAAAAACAAACGGAGGCCCATCACCATGGCCAACCTGAAAATCAAGAATCTGCAAAAAGGCTTCGAAGGCTTTTCCATCATCAAGGGCATCGACCTGGAGGTGAACGACAAGGAGTTCGTGGTATTCGTCGGCCCGTCGGGCTGCGGTAAATCCACGCTGCTGCGGCTGATCGCCGGGCTGGAGGAAGTCAGCGGCGGCACCATCGAACTCGACGGCCGCGACATCACCGAAGTGAGCCCGGCCAAGCGCGACCTGGCGATGGTGTTCCAGACCTACGCCCTGTACCCGCACATGAGCGTACGCAAGAACATGTCGTTCGCCCTCGACCTGGCCGGCGTGGCGAAAGCCGAAGTAGAGAAGAAGGTCAGCGAAGCGGCGCGCATCCTCGAACTGGGGCCGATGCTGGAGCGCAAACCCAAGCAACTGTCCGGCGGACAGCGCCAGCGCGTGGCGATTGGCCGGGCCATCGTGCGCAACCCGAAAATCTTCCTGTTCGACGAACCGTTGTCCAACCTCGATGCCGCCCTGCGGGTGCAGATGCGCCTGGAACTGTTGCGCCTGCACAAAGAACTGCAAGCCACGATGATCTACGTGACTCACGATCAGGTCGAAGCGATGACCATGGCCGACAAAGTGGTCGTACTCAATGGCGGCAAGATCGAGCAAGTCGGCTCGCCGCTGGATCTCTATCACCAGCCGGCCAACCTGTTCGTCGCCGGTTTCCTTGGCACACCGAAAATGGGCTTGCTCAAGGGCAAGGTCACCGGCGTCGACAGCCAGGGCTGTGAAGTGCAACTTGACGCCGGAACCCGCGTCAGCCTGCCCTTGGGCGGCAGGCATCTGAGCGTCGGGAGTGCGGTGACGCTGGGTATTCGCCCAGAGCACCTGGAACTAGCCAAACCCGGCGACTGCGCCTTGCAGGTCACCGCCGATGTCAGCGAGCGCCTGGGCAGCGACACCTTCTGCCACGTCCGGACGGCATCCGGCGAAGCCCTGACCATGCGCGTTCGCGGCGATCTGGCCAGCCGCTACGGTGAAACCCTGAGCCTGCATCTGGATGCGCAACACTGCCATTTATTCGATGCCGACGGCGTGGCGTTGACCCGCCCGTTGCGCGTCGCTGCCTGATTTCAGAGAGCCTGCGATGAAATTGAACCAACTCAACCTCAACCGCCTCGCCCCTGAAGTGGTCCTGCCCGCCTACGCTCTGGGCGAGACCCGCCAAGGTATCGCGCACATCGGGGTCGGCGGTTTCCACCGTGCCCATCAGGCGTACTACACCGACGCCTTGATGAATACCGGTGAAGGCCTGGACTGGGCCATCTGCGGTGTCGGCCTGCGCGCTGAGGACCGTCGCGCCCGTGACGATCTCAAGGATCAGGATTATCTGTTCACCCTGTTCGAACTCGGCGATAGCGACGACACCGAAGTGCGGGTGATCGGCGCCCTTCGTGACATGCTGCTGGCCGAGGACAGTGCCCAGGCATTGATCGACAAACTGGCCAGCCCCGAGATCCGCATCGTCTCGCTGACCATCACCGAAGGCGGGTACTGCATCGACGACAGCACCGGCGAGTTCATGGCGCACTTGCCGCAGATCCAGCATGACCTGGCGCACCCTGGCGCACCGAAAACCGTGTTCGGCTTCCTGTGTGCCGCACTGGCCAAGCGCCGCGCCGCTGGCACAGCGGCCTTCACCCTGATGTCCTGCGATAACCTGCCGCACAACGGCGCCGTCACCCGCAAGGCCCTGTTGGCCTTTGCCGCCTTGCACGACAGCCAGTTGCGCGACTGGATCGACGCCAACGTCAGTTTCCCCAACGCCATGGTCGACCGCATTACACCGATGACCAGCACCCTCCATCGCCTGCAACTGGCGGACCGGCATGGCGTGGACGATGCCTGGCCGGTGGTCTGCGAACCCTTCGCGCAATGGGTGCTGGAAGACAGGTTCGTCAACGGTCGCCCGGCCTGGGAAAAAGTCGGCGTGCAATTCACCGACGACGTCACGCCCTACGAAGAAATGAAGATCAAGCTGCTCAACGGCAGTCATCTGGCGCTGACGTACCTGGGATTCCTGAAGGGTTACCGCTTCGTCCACGAAACCATGAACGACCCGCTGTTCGTGCGCTACATGCGCGCCTACATGGACCTGGACGTGACGCCACAGCTGCCGGCGGTGCCGGGAATCGACCTGACCGAGTACAAGAACACCCTGGTGGCGCGGTTCTCCAATCAGGCGATTGCCGATCAGCTTGAACGGGTGTGTTCGGACGGTTCGTCGAAGTTTCCGAAATTCACCGTACCGACCATCAACCGCCTGATCGCCGATGGCCGCGAGACCCGGCGCGCTGCGTTGGTGGTGGCGGCCTGGGCGCTGTATCTCAAAGGTGTGGATGAACAGGGCGAGACCTACACGATTGCGGATCCGCGGGCGGCGTTCTGCCAGGCACTGGTGGCCGATGATGTGCTGATTACCCAGCGCTTGCTGGCGGTCGAGGAGATTTTTGGTACGGCCATTGCGCGCTCGCCGGAGTTTGTCGCGGCGTTTGAGTGGTGCTGCAACAGTTTGCGCGAGGTTGGGGTGTCGCGGACGTTGGAACGGGTGCTGGCGTAAGTCCTGCGGTGGCCCTGCTGCCGCCTTCGCGAGCAAGCCCGCTCCCACAAGGAGTTTTGTGCCCTGTGGGAGCGAGCTTGCTCGCGAAGGCGGCCTGACAGGCACCGGGGATAGTGAATCCAGACTTGTATCTAGCTGACGACCAGGAATACTGCATGACAACCCGACAACTCTTCCTCGGCATCGACTGCGGAACCCAAGGCACCAAAGCCATCATCCTCGACTCGGCCAATGGTGAAGTACTCGGCCAGGGAACCGCCAGCCACAGCCTGATCAGCGGCCCCAATGGCCGCCGCGAACAGGACACCCAGCAGTGGCTGGAAGCCTTCGCCACCGCCACTCGCCGCGCATTGCTCGCGGCCAAAGCCAATGGCCAGTCGATCCTCGGCATTGGCGTGTCCGGCCAGCAACACGGCCTGGTGCTGCTCGACGATCAGGGCAAGGTGTTGCGTGCGGCTAAACTCTGGTGCGACACCGAAACCACCCCGGAGAATGACCGACTGCTGGCCCACCTGGGTGGCGAAAAGGGTTCGCTGAAACGCCTTGGCGTCGTCATCGCGCCGGGCTACACCCTGTCCAAGCTGTTATGGACCAAAGAGCAGCATCCCGACGTGTTCTCCCGGATCGCCCGCATCTTGCTGCCCCACGACTACCTCAACCATTGGCTCACTGGCCGCAGTTGCAGCGAATACGGCGATGCCTCGGGCACCGGGTATTTCAATGTGCGTACGCGTCAGTGGGATTCGCAATTGTTGCGTGACATCGACCCCAGCGGACGCCTGCAAGCGGCGCTGCCGGAATTGATCGCCCCCCATCAGGCGGTCGGCACGATTCTGCCAGGCATCGCCGAACACCTGGGCATCAACCCTCGGGCACTGGTGTCCAGTGGCGGTGGCGACAACATGATGGGCGCCATCGGCACCGGCAACATCCAGCCTGGCGCAATCACCATGAGCCTCGGCTCGTCAGGCACGGTGTACGCCTACGCCGATCAGCCGAACGTCGCCACGGATGCCGCGGTTGCCACGTTCTGTTCCTCCAGTGGCGGCTGGCTGCCTTTGATCTGCACCATGAACCTGACCAATGCCACCAGCCTGATTCGCGAACTGCTGGACCTCGACATCGATCAATTCAACGACCTCGTTGCCCAGGCGCCAATCGGTGCCGACGGTGTGTGCATGCTGCCGTTCTTCAATGGCGAACGTGTGCCCGACCTGCCCCATGCCAGCGCCAGCCTGTCGGGCCTGACCATGACCAACCTGACCCGGGCCAACCTGTGTCGCGCGGTGGTCGAAGGCACGACGTTCGGTTTGCGTTACGGACTGGACCTGCTACGCCGCAATGGCTTACAAAGCAGCAGCATTCGGCTGATTGGGGGCGGGTCAAAAAGTGCGGTCTGGCGGCAAATCGTCGCCGACACCATGAATACACCGGTGATCTGCACCGAACAAAGCGAGGCCGCAGCCTTGGGTGCGGCGATTCAGGCGGCCTGGTGCGTATCCCGGGCGAACGGGCACGAAGACAGCCTGGCGCAACTGTGCGAGCGCTGCGTAAAACTCGACCCGGCCAGTGAAACCCTGCCGGTCGCCGACAATGTGCAAGCCTGTCAGCAGGCGTATGAACGCTATCAACAGCATGTCGCAACCCTTTGAAGAGTGAACAACTATGTACCTGGTGTGTGGCGAAGCGCTGTTCGATTTTTTCAGTGAAAACGACGCCAGTGGGCTGGCGTCCAAAGTGAATTTCAAGGCCATTGCCGGTGGCTCGCCGTTCAACGTGGCGGTGGGCTTGCGCCGCTTGGGCGTGGACGCGGCGCTGTTGGCCGGGTTGTCCACCGACTATTTGGGCCGGCGCCTGCTGCAAGTGCTGCAAGATGAGGGCGTGTGCCTGGACTACCTGCTGGAGTTTGCCGCGCCGACCACCCTGGCAATGGTCGCCGTGGGCGCCAATGGCTCGCCGCAGTACAGCTTCCGTGGCGAAGGTTGCGCGGATCGACAATTGCAACCGGAGCACCTGCCGACACTCGGGCCTGAGGTACGCGGCCTGCATATCGGCTCGTTTTCCCTGGTGGTGCAGCCGATTGCCGACACGCTATTGGCATTGGTGCGCCGGGAAAGCGGCAAGCGCCTGATCAGCCTCGATCCGAACGTGCGCCTGAATCCGGAGCCGGACATTGAACTGTGGCGTGAACGGATCGCAACGCTGGTGGAACTGGCCGACCTGATCAAGGTCAGCGACGAGGACCTGCATCTGCTGTACCCCGGCCAGGACCCGGCCCAGGTGATCCAGGGCTGGTTGCAGCACCGCTGTCAGCTGGTATTCCTGACCCGGGGTGGCGAAGGCGCGACCGTGTTCAGTCGGGCACATGGTTCGTGGTCGGCCCCCGCCTGTTCGGTAAAAATCGCCGACACCGTGGGCGCGGGCGATACCTTTCAGGCGGCGCTGATTACCTGGCTGACCGAACAGCAGCTGGATTCGGTGGAGGGCGTGAAGCAACTGGGCCGCGAGCAGATCGACCGCATGCTTAAGTTCGCGGTGCGGGCGGCGGCACTGACGTGCAGTAAGACCGGGCCGGATTTGCCTTATCGCAAGCAACTGGATTTGCGCTGAATTCGAGGGCCTCTTCGCGAGCAGGCTCGCTCCTACAGGGTTGCGGGTCGTTCACAACATTTGTGTCGACGCTCGGGCATTGTGGGAGCTTGCTCGCGATGACTTTCTATCAGGCGCCCGATGGTCTTAACTGATATACAGGATCGCGCATCCGCGACAGGCGGTGTTCAGCCGGGTTAACCCTCGCTTAACCGTGCGATCCAACACTTCACTGGACCGCACGCCCTCAGACTGTTCTGACGCCCAGTGCGGCAAGTTCGACAAGCGACACATCGAACTGACATTCCGTCCGCACCGGAGATCGCTGATGAACACTCGCACCCTGCTGGTTACCGCCGCCCTCACCTGCACCGCGTTTGCCGGCCTGGCTCAGGCCAATGACACCACGACCTCTCAAGCCGTGCCCTATCACTACGGCATGCCATTGCATGTCAGCAAAGTGATTTCACTGACCGAGCCGGACACCCTGGAGTGCAAGGTGGTGAAGGCCGAGATGAAGTACATCGATGACACGGGAAAAACCGCAGAAATTTCCTACCGTAAACTTTCCGACGCTTGCGAGAACCAGGGCTGACCGAAAAATCTGATTTGGTACTTGGCAGTATTCCTTTGAGGGTTGCGGCGCTATGCTCTAGCGCCTCCCTCTCTGCCCGCAAGGATTCGCCATGCAGTTGTCGTTTCGCACGCTGTCGTTGTTTTGCGCCGCCCTATGTCTTTTGCTCAGTCTGGTCTGGGGTCTGACACCGCAATGGTTATTGTCGTTCTGGGATATCGAGTTTTCATTCGCGGTGGGGTTGGTCGCGCGACGCACCGCCGTGCTGTTTGGGGCGTTAAGCGTGTTCTCTTTTCTGGTTCGCAACGCCCCTCCTTGCGCAACCCGCAATGCGCTGAGCCTCGGCTTCGTCGTCGGCTGCTGGGGATTGGCCGTGCTGGGTTTTGCCGAATGGCTCAACGGCCATGTCGGGCCGGGCATTTTACTGGCGGTCGGGTTTGAACTGGCGCTGGGCCTGGCGTTCTTCCAGACCCGGCGCGTGTCCCTGGAACCCGAAACAGCAGACTAGAGTGCTTTGCCCAGCATAGAGTGCGGTTCGACCTCTACGTGATGCTGCCTGGAACGCAGTTGGGCAATCAGCTCGTTGATTTCCCGACAACCATTGAGCCCGGAAGCATCGATGCCGGTGACCAATAGATCGAGCTGATCGGTTTGCCCGTCTGCATAGACCTTGACGGTCATCGACAGGTCCGGTGACAGCGTGCACTGGCAGCGCTTGGGCAGAAAACTGCTTTCGATGATATTGCGAATTTCCAAGGCAGAAAGAAACATGGCAACTCCCTCCTTTGTGAAACGGCCCGACGATCAATGCTTGCTCATTTGAAATCCCGGCAAGCTTCAAGGGCACCTACAGCATAAAACATACCTTGATTTTCGTGGTGCAGTTCATCGGCACTTCAAGGATTTAGACGAATCACCTTAAACCTGCCATGCGGTTTGCAATGAACGCCCCTGGCGACCCTGCAATTTGCACGGGGGGATCCCGGGTTTGCATTCACTGCACACGACAGTGAAAATGCCGCCCTTCACTTCAAGCAAGGAGGCATCATGAATTCTTTGACCGTTAACGCTTGCACAGCGTTGTTCGCACTGGGGCTTGCCGGCGTTGCTCACGCCGCCAAACTCGAAGACACCGCACCCTATCCGAAGGCCGAAAGCGGGTTCACCCGCCAGGTGATTCACCTCGCGCCACAGACCCGGGAAAGCGACTTCCAGGTCGAGATCCTGGCCGGCAAGACGATGACCGTCGACTGCAACAACCCGCGCCTGGGCGGTATTCTCGAGGAGAAGAACCTCGAGGGTTGGGGCTATCCGTTCTATCGCCTGGAAAAAGTCATCGGACCGATGAGCACGCTGATGGCCTGCCCGGGCGGCACGAGCAAACAGGGTTTTGTACCGGTGGTCGGTGACGGCTTCCTGCTGCGTTACAACAGCAAGCTGCCGCTCGTGCTGTACGTACCCAAGGACATCGAAGTGCGCTATCGGATCTGGTCGGCGTCGACCAAGGTCGAGAAAGCCATTCAGGAATAACCCGGCCATCCGGCGGCCCCTCGCGGCGCCCGTTTGCGGCGTCCGCTGTCGACCTGCCCAGGCATCATGCCGGGGCGCCACTCAACGCGGCGCGCTCGGCCACGTGCCCCAGACTATCGAAATTGATGTTGGCACCCGAGTCGATCGCCACCAGGGTCTGCCCCAAGGCACCGGTCTGCGCGACGTACCTCTTGATCCCGGCCACGGCCAGCGCACCGGAAGGTTCGGTGATCGAGCGGGTATCATCGTAGATATTCTTGATTGCGGCGCAAAGTTCATCGTTACTGACCGTCACCACGTCATCGACGCAAAACCGGCAGACCTCAAAACCGTAAGCGCCGATCTGCGCCACCGCCACCCCATCGGCGAAGGTGCCGACGCTCGGCAACACGACCCGTTCGCCGGCATGCATCGCCGCTTGCAGACACGCGGAATGTTCCGACTCGACGCCAATGACGCGAACTTCCGGCCGCAAGTATTTGACGTAGGCGGCGATACCCGCGATCAGCCCCCCGCCACCCACCGGCACGAAGATCGCATCCAGAGGCCCCTGATGCTGGCGCAGGATTTCCATTGCCACCGTGCCTTGCCCCGCGATCACCTCCGGATCGTCGAAGGGTGAAACAAAGGTGCGACCGGTTTCCCGGGCCAAATCCAGCGCACAGGCCAGTGCGAACGGAAAGCTTTCACCGTGCAACACCGCATCGGCGCCGCGACTGCGCACGCCGATGACCTTCAACTGCGGCGTCGTGCAAGGCATGACGATGGTGGCGTTGATCCCCAACTCCCGCGCCGCCAGTGCCACGCCCTGCGCATGATTGCCCGCAGAAGCCGTGACCACGCCGCGAGCCTTTTGCGCCTCGCTCAGTTGCACCAGCTTGTTGTAGGCACCGCGGATCTTGAAAGAAAAGGTCGGCTGCAAGTCTTCGCGCTTGAGCAGGATCTGGTTGCCCAAGGCTTCGGACAAGGCCAGTGCCGGTTGCAAAGGCGTGCGCACGGCCAACTCATAGACCGGCGCGGCAAGGATTTTTTTCACGTAGCCTTCAAGCAAGGCCTGTTGATCGGTTGTGAAACTCATCGTCGTCTCCTGACATTGATCGGGGCCCGGGAGACAGAAAGTAAAAACCCGCCTCGAGGGCGGGTTGGGTGCTGCAGTCGTGAGCTAGCCCGCCAAATGAGGAATGGCGGTAATAATGCTTGGCTGGCAGCGCAATACGGTGGAAGTCATGGCTCGAAATTAGCCGGACGTTGATGGCAAGTCAATGGCAAGTTTTTAGGTACCTTAGTCAGCCGGCAACTTCAAACCCACTTTGTAAACGCCACCGTTCTCCTCATCGGTCAAAACATACAAGTATCCGTCCGGCCCCTGCCGTACGTCGCGAATGCGTTTTTTCAGCTCCCCGAGCAAGCGCTCCTCGTGGATCACCTTGTCGCCATCGAACTCCAGGCGGATCAGTTCCTGGCTAATCAGCGCGCCGACAAACACGTTGCGCTGCCAGACCTTGAAACGATCGGCATCGTAGAACGCCATGCCACTAAGGCCCGGGGACTTTTCCCAGACATGATTCGGGACAAGGGTGCCTTCGGCGATTTCACCCTTGGCTTCGGGAATCGGTTGACCGGAGTAGTTGATGCCATGGGTCGCCAGCGGCCAGCCGTAATTCTTGCCGCGCTCGATGATGTTGATTTCATCGCCGCCCTGAGGGCCGTGTTCGTTTTCCCACAGCGTGCCGTTCCACGGGTTGAGCGCGGCGCCTTGCGGGTTACGCTGCCCGTAGGACCAGATCTCCGGGCGCACGTTGGCCTGGCCGACAAAGGGGTTGTCCTTGGGCACAGTGCCATCCGGGTAGATTCGCACCACTTTGCCTTGCAGCTTGTCGAGGTCCTGGGCGGTCGGGCGGTCGTTGTTTTCCCCCAGGGTCACGAACAGATAGCCGTCGCGATCAAACACCAGCCGCGAGCCAAAATGGTTGCCCACCGAGAGCTTGGGTTCCTGACGCAGGATCACCTGGAAATCCTTGAGCGCTGTCATATCGTCGGAGAGCCGGCCGCGGCCCACCGCCGTGCCGGCCTTGCCGCCCTGACCGCCACCTTCGGCATAGGACAGATAGACCATCCGGTCCTGCTTGAAGTCGGGCGACAGCGCCACGTCGAGCAATCCACCCTGCCCCTTGGCCCAGACCGTGGGTACGCCATTGAGCGGTGCGGACAACTTGCCTTCGGCGGTCACCAGTCGCAGGTTGCCGGGCCGTTCGGTCACCAGCATGCCTTTGCTATCCGGCAGGAATGCCAGGGCCCAGGGGTGCTCCAGCCCCGTCACGATGGGGGTGACCTCAAGGGTGCCATCTTCGCTTTTCATCGTCTGGGCCGGTGCGGCAAGCACAGGGACAGCGGCAAGCACAGGGACAGCGGCGCTGATCAATACGCCGGCACAGAGGGTTGCCAACAGGCTTTTACGCAACATGCAGGATTCCTTTTCTGATGGAAATGGGGCTTGGTGAAAAGTAGCGGGCAGACGTCATGCCTGCCACTCAACGGTTGCTGCTACCAGTGTCTCGAGGCGGTGGATTGGGAATGAATTTCGGTGGGCTGGCGGGCGCTGTCCGGTCGGGGTAGCGATTACCAATGCCACCGTTGTCCAGTGTCGGCGGGCGCGGGACCGGCACGGTATTGGGTCCTCGTATGGCCGGGGTGCCGGGTTGGGTGCCTTGCATGCTGTTGGGATTGGCCCGGCGAATCGGACTGTTATAAGGGTTGTTGTTGGTGCTGCCCGGCAGGTTCTGGGCCAACTGCAACGAAGCAGAGACGTCGGCCTGGACCAAGGAGCCAAGTACGCCACTCAAGGCCAGTGCAATGGCGCCAAACACGTATCGGTTCATGGGGGTGCCTCTCTGCGTCCGCGTAAGTAAGGACTTCGATACCACGCTACGCCCGAGGTTCGGATTTGTTAACCAAAAACTCCCCGGCACGATCTGGCACCCGGTTGATCCGGCGGGGGAACCGGCGCGCAGACCACAGAAACTTTTGCCCAGGACCGCAGGTCACCTGAACATCACTCGCGAGTAGACGACCATGGCACGGGCAATCTGGAAAGGCGCAATCAGCTTCGGACTGGTGCACATCCCCGTGGCGCTGGTCTCCGCAACGTCCTCCCGAGGCGTCGATTTCGACTGGCTCGACAGCCGCAGCATGGACCCGGTGGGCTACAAGCGTGTCAACAAGGTGACGGGCAAGGAAGTCACCAAGGAGCACATCGTCAAGGGCGTGCAATACGAAAAGGGCCGGTACGTGGTGCTCAGTGAAGAGGAGATCCGTTCCGCTCATCCGCTCTCGACCCAGACCATCGACATTTTCTCCTTTGTCGACGGCAAGCAGATTCCCTTGCAGAACATCGACACGCCTTACTACCTGGCTCCCGACAAACGTGGCGGAAAGGTCTATGCGCTGCTGCGCGAAACCCTGAGCAAAACCGGCAAGGTCGCCCTCGCCCGCGTGGTCTTGCATACCCGCCAGCACCTGGCCGCATTGATGCCGCTGGAATCGGCACTGGTCCTGGTGATGCTGCGCTGGCCGGCCGAGGTGCGAAGTCTCGATGAACTGGCGCTGGGCAGCGAAGTGACCAACCCCGAACTGGCCAAGGGCGAACGGGACATGGCCAAACGCCTGGTGGAGGACATGAGTGCCGAGTGGACGCCGGACGACTATCGGGACGGCTTCGAAGACAAGATCATGGCCCTGGTGGACAAGAAGGCCCGTGAAGGCAAGATCGAAGACGTCGAAACCGCTACTGGTGAAGAGGAGCGCAAAACGGCGGATGTCATTGACCTGACCGAACTGCTCAAGCGCAGCCTCGGCAGCGGTAAAGCAGCGTCCAGGCCGAAGGCGGGCAGCAAACCGGTTGCCAGGAAGAAAGTCAGCAAGTGATCCGTTGGATATCCCGGCCTGCTCGCGAAGCCTTGGTACGCTACACCGAAAAAATCAGATCAGAATGAAGACCGCCAGCAACCCGGCAAAGATCGACCATTTTTGGAGGTAGTAAAGCTTGCGGTTGCGCTTTTTCAGTTCCTTGGCGCGCAGGCGAACCTTGTAGACCTTACTGAACAGTCGGTTGATTCCGCCGGTGCGGTCTCCGTCCTCGTTCGGTGCACCTGCCGCCGACATGACAGTGCGGCTGAACCAGCGATTGAATGCCGCTGCCCATCGATACTTCATCGGCCGCTCGACGTCGCAGAACAGGATGATGCGGTTGCGTGGCGTGGTGTTCTCTGCGTAATGAATGAAGGTCTCATCGAACATCACCGCTTCGCCATCGCGCCAATGGTAGTTCTGGCCATCGACATTGATGTAGCAACCTTCAGCGTTGGGTGTGTCCAGTCCGAGGTGATAACGGTACGAACCGGCATACGGGTCGCGGTGGCGCACCAGTCTGGAGCCCGGTGGCAACTCGGCGAACATCGCCGCCTTGATCGAGCCAATGCCCTGTACCAGTTCGGTGGTACGCGGGCAGAGCTTCATGGCCGACGGGTGGCTATCGCCATACCACTTGAGATAGAAGCGCTTCCAGCCGGTCTTGAAAAACGAGTTGAAACCGACGTCATCGTATTGGTTCGAACGTTTGATCTCGCCGGCGTGAAGCAAATTCTGGCCTTCGGCACGAATTTCTTCCCAATGCGCCTGCAGCGGGCTCAGGTCGGGAAAATCAGCCGGATCGAGATACGGTTTGTTGGGGATTTTCGAAAACAGATAAAGAAAGCAATTGATCGGCGCCAGGAATGTCGAGTGATCACTCAACTGGCGCCCCAGCTTGTGGCGCACTCGACCACGCAGGTGAACGTACGCAATAGAGACAACGTAGATAACGGCAATGATCAGTTTCACGGAAATCGTCACAGGTTGGAAATAAACAAACTGCGCCCTTTACCGGCATGCCGGTCCCCGGGTCTTGTGCAGCGACTGAATGCGAAACAGCGGCCCCGTAATGCCATCGAACCACGCCGATGGTCGGCCTTCAGCTGATGGATGGCATTTTAGCCACAGTTTGTAACCAATAGTTAACCCGCAACTGTGAAAATGTGTCCGCAAAAACCGCCAAAGCGTTACAGAGGCCTCCATCGCCCTATCGTTTAAAGAGCCAGACCAGTACAATCGCCGCCAAACTTTACGCGCCCCCAGGTTGAGAGCGGGAAAATCCCCTTTCAGCGCACGTTGTCTCGGGCCAGGCGCGCCACATGCTGCTGTCCACTTGATGCCAGATGGATCTTCCACTGCCGATCGGGATGAATGTCCCGGGGGCCCAACAGTGGAAACAGGTACTGAACCGGTACTGCCGCAACCCTAGCTACTCTGAATGCTTCGCAGGAAAAACCTTTGATTTCTACAGCTAACATCACGATGCGATCTAAACGGCATTGTGGTGTTACTCAAAGCGTAGTGAAATCAGGGACTTGCCTCTCACCATAGCGCACCAAAACACCCGAAAATGCATCGATTGGTATCAGAATTGGTATCAGAAACGCTGCCATTTCATCTGACATTGCGACAGGCAGAAATCGGCCAGAAGCGGCCCGTCGGGGAAACTGTCTAGTGCCTTGTTACGAGCAGCAGCAACCGGCTCAAAAGGCCATGGACACGCTGCTGGTTACTTCGTAACCTTCGTGCAGGCCCATGTCGCGTTTCACCGTGCCTAGTAATCTGCTTAAAGCGAACGGCGGTACCGTGCGGGGCAAAATTTTAATTAACACATGCATAATTAATTTAATAGGATAGTTTTATGCCAACCTTAATTAAAGGGCTTGATGGTTGTGATGTTTTTCAGTTACAGCCTTTAGAGAAACAAATAAAAGAACGCTACGGTATTAGTTTTGAAACAAAAAAACCTCTTGATGTTCAAGAGTTATCTAAGCGTATCGGGGAGAGACCAAGCCTCCTGCTCTGTGCAATGCTGAGTAGCCAGCCTAAGTGCAGCTTATTTGGTGTTAATTGCCTTATTGAAGTGATTGCAGGTATTGCCGAAAATCATCCTGTATCAGTCGGCTGCTTAGATTATGGGTCAAATCAATCTAGACCATTTAATTTTACACTGGCCACCGATGGCTTCCTTAAAGAATTATTTGAGCCCATAAATCTAGCGCTTGGGGAAAGAAGTCATGCGTTTGTGGGATTTTGTTTCACGCCAGAGTATAGAATTTCAAAGCAGACGCTGAGAGAGTTTTCAGAGTCCAATGGCTCGTTCGAGCTTGATTTGAAAATAGATTTGGGTATATCAGCTTTCTACGATCTCTCAAATCAAAAAACAGAACAACAAAAGAGAAAATCTGAATTTATTCCAATAGCAAGTGTTGTAGTGGAATTCGATGGCCCAGCACACCTTAGTGATGAGCAAGTTAGAAAAGATAAACTTCGTGACTCAATGGTACAAAGTAGTGGCTGTACTGTATTTCGAATTCAAATGCCGTACAATCAGCAAGGTAAAGGTGCTGCACAGATTAATCGCGACAGGATGTCCAATATACTTGAAGATCAAATAAGAGATATCAAAAATCATTTCCAGAACAGACTTTTCGCCACGGTTAACGCGAGCTATTTGTTAAAGAAATTACTTTTAAAACAACCTGATAATGCAGCTTGGTTTAACGCCACATAATAAGGTGATCAAGCACGCTCGTTTCACCTGCTGGCCCGGGCTAAAGCCAGACCCTTAGAGTAATCGTTAGGCTATGACCGCTTCTGGCCGGAAGTCGTCGCTTGCGAGATCAACGGATGTTATGCGATCTTTTGGGCGTCGTGATGTAGCGTCAAGCGTAGGAAAATCAAGGGTTTGAGCCGCATCGAATCACATCAAAACACCTTAAATAACGCCGTTTGGTATCAGAATTGGTATCAGCCCCCCCCCCCTAAACTCCAATACGGCGAACCTCTACGATGAGGTCCAATGATGGATTGGATGTAGCCATCCACCACATGAATCGCCCCGGCCCGCCTAGCCCATCCCATTTTATTGCTGCTCCTTGTAGCAAGTTTTAAGCAGTCTGTTAGACAGGCCTGTCACGGGCACTACCGGTTCTTTGTTTGGGGGAAGTTGAACCTTGCTTAGGAAAGGGGGCAGCAGGTCACCCTCTCACCCTTCGACTGCTACGCTGAATGCTTCACTGAGGATTCGCGATGCCGCATGCTGACCTGCTCCCTTCCCTTCTGTTCAAGATCAATGAAAACCAACTCGCCCTGGAAGCGGCCATTCTGGAACTCACAAATTGGGTCGAGCAGCGGGGAGCCGCGGAGGTCGCCGACAACGTGCGCGGTGCCCTGGAGGCGATCGACCGCAATGAGGAATTCATCAAGATGACACTCGCGGTGATGATGACGCCAGAGTAACGGCTATCGTCAGGAGCTACCACTCACGGTTGTCCGGAAACGGCGAGAGTTCAGTTCGCTTAACTTGTGGTCACCAATTGTTTGATAATGTCCTTTATCGCATATAGAAGGGACTCACCCGATGGCTCAACCTACCTTCCCTCCAGCCGCTATTCAAAAAAACATCGAACGTCTTGACGCGCGGATCGCGGAGCTTGAAGCATTTGATATCGGTGTTTTGGTTAACGGTAGAAGCCCAGCGCTCACGGCGTTGGAAGTCGCGATCACGGACACTCTAAACAGGTGCTTTGGGCACAAACCAGCGACCTTTATCCTTTATGAACGGGCGGCAACTCTTCACTATTACGGGGGGTCGCTTAGACGCGGTCCAGTGGACTACAGCACACCTACCCGGCGAAATATCGACAATGCTGTCGCGTTGCTTAAACAGGCTAAAGCGGCCCTGGAAGAAGACCTTGTCGATCATGAGCAGTCGATTGAAATCGACTCGTCAGCCGAGAAGGCAGCGGTAATGCCATCCAATCGGGTTTTTGTCGTGCATGGGCATGATGAGGCTGCACTCCAGGGCCTTGCGCGGTTTCTCGAAAAGCTTGGATTGGAAGCCATTATTCTCAAGGAGCAGCCTGATCAGGGCCGCACCATTATCGAGAAATTTGAGGAAACCGCTGACGATATTGGTTTTGCGGTGGTGTTGCTGACGCCTGACGATCTAGGTGCTTCGGTGAAGGCTGAGACCTCGGACGCCCGAGCGCGGCAGAACGTGATTTTTGAGCTGGGCTACTTTGCTGCAAAGCTCGGCCGAGGCCGTGTTTGCCTGTTGCGCAAAGGTCATGTGGAAATCCCTTCAGACCTGTACGGCGTCATCTATACCGACATGGATCCTGCGGATGGATGGAAAGCCAAACTGGTGGGTGAGCTCAAAGCCGCAAAACTGGACTTTGATGCCAACAGGTTTTGGCAGTGATGATCATCAGCTGGCCGGAAGTTACCGTCCACCACCGGCAACTTTGGATCGACTGCTGCCCTTCGTGACGGGCAGCAAACGGCAATAGCTGACGTTCGAACTGTTGACCACTACAATACCGCGACGGCCGCACTGAAAATAACAGACAACTTATCCATGCCACCCAAAAGTAAAACACTTTAAGGAAAAAGATTAAGTGACTGACTACAACGAGCGGTATGTCGCCTTCGTCGACATTTTAGGTTTCCGCGAGCACATCAGGTCGATCAACACTAACCCTGAAAAGCTAGAGAAACTTCTTGAAATTTTGAATGAGATGGCTACGCACTACCCAGCATTAAGCCAAAGCATGGCCGCAACCCAAGGCTTTGAAAATATGCTTCGAGTATCTACGTTCTCAGACAATATCGTAATTTCAGGCCAGCTTGACCCCATGGGTTTTACGATTGTTACGACTGTATGCGCTACATTATGTGCAAGACTCCTGACGCAAGGAGTATACGCACGGGGGGCCATTACCGTTGGAAGACTGCATCATACTGGTAGCGTGGTGCTCGGCGAGGGACTGGTAAGAGCCTATGAGCTGGAAAGTCGAACTGCAATCTACCCCAGGGTGATTTTCGACGATTCGGTAATCAGCGTTGCTTGCAATGTACCGGCAAACAATCTCTGGAAGGCTAAACAGGATTTAGACGGTTTGTACTTTATGGATTACCTGGCGCAGGGGCCGCTAATTCTCGGCCCTCCTTCCCCCAGAGAGCCCATCTTGTCGCTGGCGCGCAGCGAGATAATCTCGACATTGGAAAATAGCAACGACCTCGGCGTGAAGTCCAAAGTGTACTGGCTTGCACGCTACCTCAACGACAATAGTGACGCATTGCAGATGGAGCGGATCCCTCTCAACTAGAGTGGACTTGTTAACTTGAGTTTCCCTAGTTTTGTAGACGCACAGAGAGTCAGTAATTGGCCGGTTGAGGCCTGTCACAACTGGCTGCTATGGGTCGGTTGCTGCCCTTCGCGACAGGCAGCAATCGGCCAATTTCTGCCGATGCTGACCGGCAGCTATGGGTCGAAAACAGCCAAAGGGTTGCCTTTTAGAAGTCGAGTTGTGGATAGGGATTCGAACCCCTTCGGCCATTTACGTAAGCCGCTACAGGCCAACAAAATCTCGGTTTTCTCGATGCACTCTCGGCCTATTGCGGTCTAATACGGCCCTTGATTTGCCCAAAATATGCCCTAAAGCCTAATCATAAAAAGAAAGCGTCACCACTCAGCGGAGACCAAGATGTCGTCCTAACTGGCCTAGCCGGGCGAGCATGACGAGCACTGCGTGCAGGTCGCGCTTGTCGTGCCCCCCTCGCAGGGCAGGCATGGCGCGCAGGTCGGACTGGTCCACCGCCGCAGTTTGGAGTGAAGAACACGGCACGACCATGCGAGTCTCGAATCCAACCGTCAATGAACCACCCGAGATGTGCTCCCGAATAAGCATAGACGGACTCATCTGAGATCCAGGCAACCGGCCTACCGCTATAAAGATAAATGGCAGGACTTTCCTGCTCGTCATCGAACCAAGCCACCGCACGGCCTTGCCGATCATAGAAAGTCACATAGGCCATAAGCTTTCCCTCCCGCCTTTAGAAATGTGATCGAGAGCATAGCTCGGCCCCCCAGTATCACACCCCGATTGTGTTGGAGTACTAACGAAAAAAAGCCCTACACCCCCTTAAACAAAGGGCTGTAGGGCTTGATTGACATCTCGGTATTCTTGTTCGTTTGGCATTGATTGGCATACGGCTTGCCCCATTTTTGCCCCATAGAAATTCAGAGCATCGCGACATCGCGGACAGGGTTGACATTTTCACTCGCACACGCCGATCCTGTTCAATCGATTTATTTCTACCATTACACTTAGGGAATTCAAATGAGTCGAGACTGGGAGTCCATTTTTACGACTTGGGCGCAGGGACCTGGCAAAACTGAGCAGGACAGGGCCGAAAATGCAGAACGAATGATCCGGGAAGCGATACACGCAAGCCTAAAACTGCAGAATAGATCCATTACCGTTTTTACCCAAGGCTCATATCGCAACAGGGTCAATATTCGAAAAGATAGCGATGTTGACATTGGAGTTGTCTGCTACGACGCATTTTTCCCCGACTACCCGGACGACAATGTAAAGGCCAACATCTCTAAAAGCTTCTCCGACGCCACCTATACCTTTTTTACGTTTAAGAACGAACTAGAAGAGGCGTTAGTACAGAAATTCGGCAGAGAAGCAGTGAGGAGAGGAACCAAATCATTTGACATAAAAGAAAATACATATCGCATCGACTCAGATGTAACCCCATTTTTTGAGCACAGAAGATACACATCTACATCTCGATACCTATCTGGTGTAGAAATGATCACAGACAACCATAAACCACCAAGAATACGAAACTGGCCTGAGCAGCATTACGAAAACGGGGTTAAAAAAAATACCGACACATCAAGAAACTTCAAAAGAATAGTGCGGATTCTGAAAAATCTTTCAAGTGAAATGGCCAAACAAGGAGTGCAATCAGCAAAGAACACACCTAGCTTTTTGATCGAATGCTTAGTATTCAACGCCTCGCAACAATGCTTTTCGTTCACGACATACAAACAAATAGTTCGCGCGGTACTTGCTGAACTATTCAACAATACCATCACTGATTCAACGTGTTCCGAGTGGGGTGAAGTGTCCGAACTTAAGTATCTATTCAGAACATCCCAACCTTGGACAAGACAGGGAGCCCACAAATTTATAAGTGATGCTTGGGACCATATAGGATATGAGTAAATGTTGACTCGACTTCATATTTCATCATTCATAGGGCTAACGATTGCAGTTTGGCTGCTAGCTCTCTGGTATCAAGGGATGCCAGTACTTGAAGCTGACTTCGTGAAACCATTCGGCACCGTAGTTGGCTTAATTACGTTCATTGTAACGATATTTAACAAATACCTATGGTCGTGGAGAATTTTCAAAGGATGGTATGTTAAACGCCCCGACCTCAGAGGAACTTGGAAAGTTGAGCTAAAGAGCAACTGGACAAACCCCGAAACAGGGCAAGCCGTAAAACCCATATATGGCTATGCAGTAATCCGGCAATCACTAACTTCACTCAGCTTCCGATTAATGACTGAAGAGTCCCGCTCAGTACTTGTAGCTCACAGTATTGAACAGCAAGAAGATGAGGATTTATTTAAGCTGGTTGGGGTATACAGGAACGAGCCAAAAATTGAGCTACAAGGAGTACGCAGTGAAATACACCACGGTTCTTTCGCATTGGAAATTCATGGTTCACCCGCATATGAACTCCAAGGACATTACTGGACTGACAGAGGAACAAAAGGCGGAATCAAACTTAGCGATAAAGTCAAAAAATTATATGACACATATGAGCAAGCAAATCGCGAACTCGGAAACTAAGCCATTACTATAGCAATACAGAAGTGAATAGTGGTGAGAAGCGACCGAGGAATCCTCGCTCAGAGTATGTTCGTTTGGCAATTTAACTAGATTTAAGGTGTGCAGTGACTATGGATGCAGATTTTCTGAAATTTCTTGAAGATGTAGATGCATGCAAATCAAACCCAGACTATCAAGCTTGCTTTGAAGCCGTAAAAAGCACCTCCATCAGAGAGCTTGAGGGAAAATACAACGACCCTTTTCACGAATTTTTTATCTATGCGCATTCATCTGAATTCATTTCAGAACTTAGAAGAGACCCCAAAAAAAATCATTGGTATCTCTTATTAGTAAACGGAATACAAAGTAACGTAAAGTATTCATTTTCATGCCTTCTTTACCATCAAAAACAACTTGAGAGCATCGAGAACAACATACTTAATATTTTCAAACAATACGACCTACCTAAAATAATGGGTAGGATGCAAACTGGAGTAGGCAGCCCTTCCACTTTAGATTTTGAGTATCAAGCATATGTACTTTCATATCGGAGATGTCTGGATCAATTCGCTAGAGCCATCGCAGCCTACTTCAAAAATGCGTGCACTTCCTTTAGGACTCTTCCAAAATTCCTCGAAAGTAAAAAACCTCAAGAAGTCGCCAAGGCTATTAGCACGGTTCACGAAAAATATCTTGATGCTTTTAAATTCGTTCTTTCAGAGGACCGCGCGGCCCCCTCTGTTCGCGATAGAATTGCCCACTATGAGTTTGTCTCAGGGGGCTTCTTTAATGTCAGTTCCAGAGGGGTTTTTCTGCTAGGCGGAGGTGAAGACCTCAACTCGCACAAGATAGAAGAAGTATCGCTCGCACAAACTTTAGACAGAAAAACTGAAGCCCTATACCACTGCATTCAGGAAACGCTGAAGGCTTTCATCGAAGCTGCAACAATCTGGGAGGCGACCGAAAGAAATTTTGTTCGCCCCCTTTAAGCCCGCCCATGCTTTTTTTGCGTACCCTTTACGGTTGGAGCATCTCTTGGGCCACGCTTTTCCTGTGTAAGGAGGAAGCGCGATGTCAGAAGATCTTAGCCCCGCCCCGTTCAATCCTTCCGACGAAGACTCTATTGCCCTCGAACATACTATCTCAGCTTGGGCTGCAAGATCACCCGTGCCAGCATCACCAAAATGCCCAGCACGCCGTAGGCTGCAGGCGGTAGTACCGCCTGCAGCTGAGGTAGCATCTGCTCAGCAATACCCAGCGCTGCAATCGCACCGCCAGTCTGAACGCTGGACATCTTCAAAGCATCTTTCCAATTACTAATCAGTTGCATATTTTGTTGCCTCAGGTGTTGGGAAAGGTTCAGGCCAGCGTCTTCAGCGCGACCTGGTAATACGCAAACATCAGTGCCGTGGGGCTCACGGCACATCCTTGAAGAAAATGTGGTGCCCGAGCTTCAGCGTCTGCTTGGCGCCCTTAATCCACATAGGCGGTTTTGGCATGGTGGTCGCGTAGTAATGGGTCGCCCCACCGGTCGGATCTGACACCTTGCCCGCCAGCACCTGGTCGGCAGCGATCTGCGCCTGAGCAAACTCGCGGAAAGGAATCTGATTCGCGCCACTCAGGTAAGCGAAGTTCGGGTCGTTCCTGTTCCAGCAACTGAACTGGTAGGGTTTTTGGCACACACCGGCATAGCCCTCACCCCACCACGACTTGGTCTTGCCATCGTTCACCCGGTTGCGGATGGTCCAGGCCACCGCGATCTGGCCGGCGAGGCTTTCACCACGGGCCTCACCCCACAGCGTGCGTGCAAGGATGTCGCGGTCTCTCTCTGTTGTAGTCATCACTTTTCTCCAGGCGAAAAAAAAACCCGCATTCGGCGGGCATGGCTCTTCTACGAAACGGTACTGCCGGACGGATTTCCGTCCCTGTCTGGCGCTAGATCAGAGATTGGTAGTCATCTTGATGACGCTGTCCACGTTCCAGGTTTCTCCGGGCTGAGTCGTGTGCGTGACGCCGCCCATGGTGCTGACTGCGCTGCCGGCAACGCTGTAATAGTCTTTGTTGTAGAACGGCGCGTTGGCCACATAGAAACCGCAATCGGCATACCCAGGATGCTTCAAGATCTGAACGCTCGCGGAGATCCCGGTAGGCCCCCAAATCTGGGAATCAGGCAACCACCCCAAAGTGGCTACCTGCGGAAAGCCCTCGACAGACACATCCTCTTTGCCAACGTAGGGCGAGCGCAGCGCGGTATTGGTAATCACCTCACCCGTCGAGTCATCCAGTAGACGCTTGATCGGCAGCATGGTGAGCATTGCGGCCTCCAGCACCAGCGATTGCGACCACACGACCTTTTGCGACATGTCGATCTTCGCGTGGCCATTTTCATGACTGAGCACCAAGCTCTGCGACCTTGTGGCCACCGCCGTTTGGGTGTTGCACTTGAACAGCGTCGAGCGCTGGACATACTGCAACTTCTTGCCGACGTAGGTCGCCACCGTGCCCATCGGGATTTCGACGCCATCGAGCAGCAATATTGCCGTGCTCTTGACCTCATCGCCGTGAAAGCCACCGATGTAGTCCAGCGCACCCTGCTCCTTGATCGCGCAAGTAATCTCGCCACCATTGAGCAGCGCCTTGCCCGAACGCGAGCGGACGAACGAGATCGCCACCGGGTCCAAGTCGGCCTCGTAGGCGTGCTTCAACCGCCACAAATCCGCATTGCCATAGGCATCCGCCCCGGTAGGGTCAAACGGCTTGTACTCATAGCCCAGAGTGAACTCTAAGTACTTTTTCGAGGTGGCCTTGCTGCCTTTGATAAAAGTGCTGACCAGAGTCGCCCCGACCTTGACCACGACATCATCTGGCGCCAGCGTCGTAACCACCGTCGCGCCCGGCTCGGATGCACGCGGAAAACCACAGAGCGACCCGAAGTCGTTAGCGCCGTTCCAGTAGAACATCGGCAGTTGATTGGGCAGGCCTCGAAAGCGGTCAGGGCTGGGAGACTCGTAATACACCCCGCCCTTCACTGCCGTAGCCGGGGTGTCGCCGGTCGTTACCGTGGCCGACAGGTCAAGGTAGGCAACGTTGAAGCCGGTGCTAGTGAAAGAAAACGAGCCGGGGGCGACCTTGATGCGCCCCTGCCCACTGTTAGTGGGCAGAATCAAATAGTTGTCCCAGGCCAGCGTTCGGGTAGCCGGGTCAAAGGTGATTTTGATCGGCGCCTGTTTCAGCCAGACCTCGCCCAGGTACGTGTTCAGCGGCCTTCGATTGGCCAGCGCACCGCCATACCCGGTCGAATCATTGATAAACAGGTAGAGCTTGTTGTCATCGACGAATGCGCCGGAAGCGATGCTGCCGCCGACACTCGAATAGCCGGCGGTGGTGACCTCGGCCACCAACTTCCCGCCGACCAGCTCGGCGCCAAGATCGACGTAAAGCGCCTGGCCTTGGGGCACCGCCACATCCGTAAGACCCGCGATCACCAGCGTAGTGTTGCCCACCCCCCGCGCAACACGAAGATCGCCGAACGACATGACGCACGCCGTTCCGCTGAGAAGGAACCGGCTAATGTCGCCAATCACCTGATAGGCCGCACGCACCGTGCGGTTCTTCAACGTTTGATCAATGGAATCAACGGAGGCTTCCTGCCGGGCCAGTGGGCCACCAAGCCCGGAGGTGCCGTTGATGAGCAGATACACCTTGCGATCCGTGACGAACGCACCGGAGGCCAGCATCCCGGCCGTAAAACCACCGGTCGTGACTTGCGGAACCAGCTGACCGCTCTCATTGGGTGCGCTGTCGAGATCGACATAGATCGCTTCGCCGAACGGCACATTCTGGCCACTGACGGGGGCGACCTTTTTCGACGCAAAGGTCAAACCACCGGTGACCGTCAGTTCCGAAAAACTGATCGCGTAGGTGCTTGGCGTACCCACGTTGCGCTGCAGTTTGGTGGCCCGGCCGACCACGTGCCAGCCGGCCCGGTCCACGGTGTTCTGCAACGAACCGGTCAAGGCCGCACGCGACACCACCCCATCACCCACGGAGTGGTACTGGGGATACAGCGCCCCACCGACGATGCCGTTCAGGCAGGTGAACAGAATAATTTTGCTGTCTTCGATGTAGGACCCTGGCGGGTTAGCAATCGCCGTCAGCGGGAGCGACGACACATGCACAAGGTACTCGCCGCCGACCAAGGGCTCGGCCAGATCCACATAAGCACATTTACCGTCCGGCACCACCAGGTCAGTCACAGCTTGAACGTTGGCCCGCGCCTTGCCCGTGCCGGTAAAGAAGTAGAGCCGGCCCCAGCTCACCGTGAAATCCAGACTCGAGGCCCCCTTCTCGACCTTCGTCGTGCGCCCGGACAGCTGGTAGTTACTCCGCCGGGCAATGTCCAGAATGGCGCTGCTGGGATACCGCTTGATTTCAAGCGGCACGCCGCCGTTGTTCAAGTACAGGATCAGCGATTGACTCCACTCAGGGCTTGGCACGCTGAAATAGCGACCGGATGCGGTGTTGCTGATGCCCGCTGAGGTATTGGGGTAGATCCCCGACGAAAGCTGGGCCGCATCCCGGGCAGCCTCTGCACGGTCGGCAGCAGAGACCGCCGCGTTCAACACGTCGCCGGGATCGGTGGTGACAATCCCCCGCAACAAAGGCGCCACATAACCACCGCGACTGATCGCAACGTCAATCTTTCGCTCTTTCGTGTAGAAGAACACTCCCGCATTGCCATCGGCATACACGGGATTCGCCAGCGGCACATACGTGTTCTCGTCACTGTACAAATGCGCCAGAGTCGAGGTACCGCTGATGTACACGTTTATCGTTGCACCAGGCAGCAGAGCACCGTCCTCAGCCCTGGCGGCGAAGAATTGAATAGGTTGCATATCGAGTCTCTATCAAGTGTTGAAGGTAATTGCCGGGGCAAAGTTGAGCTGACTGCGGGTGCTGCTCCAGGTGTCGTAAGCGGCGGCGCAAAGGTAGTAGGTCGTGCCGGCGGTTAAGCCCGTGATCTGCCCCGCTCGGGACATGCCTTGGTAGCCAACCGTTCCGTCAATGGCCGGATCAAAATCGGCGACCGTTGAGTACACAAACAGGTAGCCGGCAGCGTCTGCCGCGTTGCTTGCATCGCAACTCACATCAGCCGTGGTACCGCTCACGGTGGCCACTGTCCCGCTCACGGCCGCCGGTGCCATGTTGGTGACCAACAGCGAGGCCAGCGGCGCGCTGCCAGCGGCGTTGCGCTCGATGATCTCGACGCGGTAGCTGCGAATCAGCGCACCATCGACCAGCGCATCCGCGCGTTGGTAGGTGAAGGCCGTGCTGGTGGTCGTCACCTGACGCAGCAGCGCATTGCTGCCTGCGTTGCGAATCCGCACCAGCCGATCCTCAGCCCGAGCTCCCGCCGTCCAGCTGACGGTGAAATACGGCGCTTCGAATGTGCCGACCAATGCCAGGTTCTGTGCCGGCGCCGGTACCACCCGCGCGGGCGACAAGGTGACGCTGTACGCCGTGACGTCCGCCAGATCCTCCAACGCCCGACCATACACGTTGAAGGAGCGAAACTTGACCCACACCGTGCTGCCGATCTGATCCCGGGCATAGCTGTATTTCCAGACCGCGTCGTCCAGGCGCACAAACGGAGCTCCGCTTGGATGACTGGCCACCGCCGAGCTCAGCCGCCCGCGTCGCAGGTAGCCCAACTGATAGGCCCCCACGCCGGTCAGCGTGGCATCGCGATAGCTGAGCAGTTCTCCGTCCACCCAGCACAGGGTGGCGCCGCTGTCGGCCTCGGCGGTAGTCGCGGCCGTCAGTTCGTCCGGTACCGCCAGTTGCACGGACAAGGTATGGACCGTGTCCGGATCGCTGCCGGCGGCCAGGGCGGCGGAAAGCTGCCCCATACGCGCCCGACCATAGATGGTTTCAGCCATCCGATAGCTGTCACCGTCAGCACTGATCCAGATCTCGCAGCCACCCCAGTTGGGGCTCGCACCGGCCACGGCGCCCCACACTTGCAACTCACCGGCGAGCAACAGGCTTTCCGGTGGGTTGAACATGATCGGTGCCAGGACCGGACCGGGTGCGGCGTTCTGATTGCCCTGAAAGCCGCTCTTGCTTTGCACCGGGTAGTTGGGCGCGCTGCCGACACCCAACAACGCATCCTCGGCGACCACCGCCAACTTGCCCTCTTCGTCCTCCTCGACCGAGATCAAACGGACCAAGCGCTGCTGCAGGTTTAAGCCTGGTTCGGTGATGGTGACCAGATCCATCGGCTCCAGCAGCACATGCTGCCAGCCCAGGGAAAACTGGTATTCATTGCGCACATAAAGCTTGCGCTGCACCAGCAATTGCGCGGCATGCGCGCCGATCGCCACATCGCAGATCTCATAGGCCTTGATTGTCTCCATCGGTCGCGAGCCGAACTGCTCGATGGCCGCCTGATCAGTGCCGCGCACCACGTCAGTGTTGTACTCATGAGCGCGATCGAGGATCTCCAGCGAGACTTCGTTGTAGCTGTCGGCCTGGCTCTTGATCTTGAGTGAGACCGGTGGCTCGCCTTCCTCGGCCAGAAAATCATCATCGGTCAGATCGGCCACTGGCGTGACATCCGGGTACCAGGTCACGCCGTTGCCGGTCACGACCTGATCGCCATAGGGAATGACCTTGAGCTGACCGGCCGACCAGACCAATTCACTGTTGGTCAGTTGCAGCCAGCGAGCGATCGCTTCACTGGCCGGTGACTGCTCATCGAGCACCGGGCTCAACAACAGGTTTTCGGCCAAACAGTAATTGCGATAATTGCTCAGGTCGGCAACCCACCATGGGTGGAATCCAATGCCGTCCAAAGGATCGAGCAGTAACCCTGGCAAGAACTCCCCGGGATTGGCGTCCGGCAACCCCGGCACTTGATAGGGACCGTCCACCTCGAACGTGTGGTTCTGCACCCCGGCGCTGTCGTTGAGCAGGTACCGACCGGCATACACATAGGCCGTGTCCGCGTAGGCGATGGCCTCGGCGGGATGCTTGGTTTGAAGAAAGCCCCACACCGGTTGGTCCCGGTCACCTCGGGCAAAGCTGAAACCCGCCTGAGCCAAGGCCGACTGTGTCACCCCATTGATGACCGTTTCAGTAAACACTTCCTTGTCACGAAAAACGCGGTGAACCGCACCCAACGTTCCACGACCGATCGCAAGGATCAGCGCCGCGTAGTAGGTGTAGGTGGTGTCTTTCTGGGTCGCCCCGCCGCCGCCCTTGCCGCCCGATTTCTTCTTCGTGGTCTTCGCCACGGCTTCGAAGTCGGTGTAGTAAATCAGGTTGGGACTGATGCGATTTCGGCCGGCGATCCAGGCGATCGGCTTGCCGCTGGCACTGCTCTGCACTTGCAGCGCATTGATGCGCGTGGCGCTGGTGGAAATGGTGCTACTGCTGCCCCCCATCGCTGACTCCATATAGATTGAGTGTGTAATAACGCACCTGCTGGCTGGCCAGCCGTTCTTCGCGCATGTCCGCGTATTCCACGCCGATATCGCGGTAGGCATGGATGACCCGGTGCTCATCGATCACCACCGCGCCGTGGCTGTAGGTGCGGCCGAAACGCCACACCGCCATGTCGCCGCGTTGTGGTGTCTCCACCGGGTGGCCGTACCGGTCGAGCCAGTCCAGGTAGCGTTCCTCGCTGCGATGCAGGTGCCAGTCCTGGGCATAGGGTCCGGGGTCAATCAAGGGCATCAACCCGACCGCGTTGTAGACTTCAATCAGCAGCCAGGCACAGTCGACCCCAACACCCAGCAAGTGCTGACGGTGCTGGTACGGCGTGCACAGCCAGCGTTCGGCCTCGGCCACCACTGCCGCCCGCTGTTGAGCTTCAAGCGCATTCATATGGACGTCTCCGCGACCGGGATGAAGGGCATGCCGCGATAACGTGCGCGGTTGCCAAACTTATGGGTGCAGGCATCCAGCGTGCGCGGGCAGCCCGGATAAATCAGGAACTGGTCACCAGGGACGGGCACCGCGGGCACGCCGAGGATCATCGTGACCGCCCCGTCTCCAGTCTGCCGGCGCACCGTGCGGGCCACACCGGCGTTCGCCCCGTTGACGAAGCGAATCACGCCCTGGTCGAACCAGCCCTGCTCCGCCATCACGTTGGAGTTGATCCGCAAGGCGGTATTACCGCCGGCCTGGACGGTGCCGGCTGTCTGGAACAACGCCCGATTCACCCCGCAATCGGCGCTGTACACCGTGCGCAAACACGACGGCTGATACACGCCCCGAGGGACTTTGGTATCCAGCAACTCCATCGGCGACTTGACCGTCACCGTTGCCTGCTCACGATCGACGGGATCGACCTCGGCGACCCGGCCGATGAAGCGCGTCACCGCTCCAATCACCGGCTGGCCCCAATCCGCCATGAAGGCCCGGGCCAGAATCAACGTCGCGCCATCGAAGCCGCCGCCGGCAATGAAGGGCAGCACCGACTCCCCCAACACCGTGTCGTTCAGTCCGGCGGTGAAGGTGACGTTCAGGGTATCCACCTCGATGCCGCGCACCGCACGCACGCCAGTGCGCTTGATCAGCGGGCCGCTGGCCGAGTAGTTCTGTCCGGCGTGGTAAATCTGCAGGCCGGCATCGGTGTAGCGCAGCACCTGGCCGCTGGCCAAGGCAATCGTGTACAGGTCGGCCATCACGAAGCTACGCGCCGTGGTCAGGAATTGCTTCAACTCTGGGCTGGCATCGATCATGGTTTGATACTCGTAAAGGCGATGTTCTTCATTTCCCAAATCGTCCGGAACGGCTGGGTGCCATCCAGCGAGTCGGCTTCGAAGGCACAGCGGAAATAGAACGCGCCGCTCCACACCAGTGACGCCCCGTTGGGGGGTGGCACGGCAAAAGTGATGCGCCCCAGCTCGTCCACGTTGTAGCTCGAAACCGGTGCTCCACCGACCGTCAGCGCATCAATGTTGACGACGCCATACACCGGCTCGACCCAACTGCCGATGGCACGGGAAAGCTGAAAGGTGACGGTGGTGCCGTCGCCGGTACCGAACCGCTGAAGTTTCACCAGGTGGTCGGAGCGATCGAAGTACAGGAACTCGCCGAACTGGCCTTTGCGGCTGTTGAAGAAGTCCATCAACCGCGTCCACTCATCCAGACTCGGCCGTTTGCGCACCGCGTTGTAGCTGATCTGAAACGACCACAAGGGCGCCGAGTAATACGCGGTAGTGCGCCGCCGGCCGCTGGCCGCCTTTTGCACCCCCGTGCTCCACTCCGGTGCCTTTTTCGACAACAGTGTTTGCCCCGGCAGGCGCGGCAACACCCCATCGATCACCTCACCCACATCTGGATAACTGGCTATCCAGCGTGCTGGCCAGAACGGACCTAATGGCATGATTTCCCCCTATGCCTTGATGGCACCGTTGCGCCGCATTTTTTGCATTTCTTCGGCAAACGCCCGGGCATTGCGCCGGATGTCTGCCGGCGTCATCCGGCCGCTGTAATCGTTGTAGTGGTACGTGCCACCGCCACCCAGTTGCCCGTCGCCATTCGCCGCCTGGCGGATGACGTTGGCGTACTGCTTGGGCAGAACCATTTCCTGTTCGTGAAGCTGGGTCATCGGGTTGGTACCCGCCGGAATGTCGTAACCGCCTTCGGCCGACGCCACGTTTTTCACCAGGCCAAACACGAAGGCACCAGCCGCCGCTGCGGCAGCGACACCCAGCACGGGACCGATGATGGGAATCGCCGACATGGCCGCGAAGGCACCCGCCATCGCTTGCCAGGCACTGGCGATGATGTTCTTGATCGTGGCTGCACCCCAGATCGCTACGGACATGGCCGCACCACCCGCCTCGGCGGCGGTACGCACACCGACGCCGGCCACCGTCGCACCAGTCTTAGCGGTTTCCCCGAACATCCAGGCCATCAACGGCCTGGTCACCATGTTCTCGATGAACGCAGTGCCAATGCTGCCGAAGATGCCCTGCAGCAATCCTTGAGTGCTCATCGTCCCGGTCAGGATGCCGTTGAGGCCACTGCTCCAACTCGACTGAATGCCGCCGAGCATGCCGGACCAGTTGCTCTGTGACTCCAGGGTTTGCTGCCGACCGATAACGGCCATGCTGTTGCGGTGGGTCTGTTCCAGCGCCAGGATCTGTTGCTGAACCTGCTGCAGGGCAACGGGGTTGCGGTCCGGGTCTTGATCAAGCAAGGCTTTTCGCTGCTGTAACGCCGCCGCCTCAATGGCGTAACGCTGCTGCTCGAATTCGGCCTGAGCCTGGAGCAATTGACCTTGGGTGATCAGGTTGGCTTGCAGGTCAAGCTGAGCCATCTGTTCGGCATGGGCGATATTGCCCAAGCGGGTTTGCTGATCGGCGGCCAGTTGTTGCTGTTTCATCGTCGCGATCTGCTGTTGTTTCTCCCGCTCGATCGCGACCACTTCTGCCGCGGCCTGGCGATACTCCTGACTGTCCTGGCCGTACAGCTGCCGGCTGCGCGCCAACGCTTGCTGGGCAATCTGCAAACGCGCATCCATGTTGTTGCGATACTGCTGCGCCTGAGCCTGTAGATCCGCGAACGCCTTACCTTCGTCCTGCCGCCGCATGGCCGTCAGTGCAGCCAGGTAGTTACGCTGAACGCCAAGACGTTCGGACGCACTCAGATCGGCGCGTTTGAGAATCCCTTGCCAGTATTCGACTTCTTGCTGAAGCGAAAACTGGTAGTAGGTACCTTGCTCCGCCTGCTGCTGAGCATGGGCGACCTTCTGCGCATCCAACACCTCGGCCCACTGACTCACCCGGGACTTGATGGCACCGCCACCGCTGACTTCGGGCTCGGGCTTGACCGGTGGTTCGGTCCCCTTTTGCAGTTCCTTACGCCGCTCAATGGCGGCGGCATACGACTCTTCCAGCTTGGTCAGGCGGCTGACTTCAAGACCATAGGCCGTGGGACGCAACTGCGCCTGCTGCTTGGTGGATAAGGCGGTATCACCTGTCGCGGCCATCGCGGCAACTTTGCGCCGCTGCTCTTCAATGCGCGCCAGGCGCGTCTTCATGCCCGCGTCGACTTCGTCGATCTTGTCCGATGACAACTGCAGCTGCTCCAAGAGCAAACGCTGCTCTTGCAGTGTGCCTTCCAGCGGTCCCCTGGCGCCACCACCACGCGGACCCTCCTTGAGGTTCGCCAAAGAGGCTTCAAGGCGAGCGATGTTGCCTCTGACCTCGTCGACCGTTACCCCTACACCGGTCATGCTCTTGAGCAGGCCGTTGAACCAGCTCGCGGTCTCGGCCAAGGTTTTGTTCAGACTGATGAACGCGGGTTCAAGGATGGTACCGACGGTGACCTTCAGCTCGTTGCTTTTGGCGTCCAGTTCAGCCTGGCTACCGGTGAGCCCCTTCGCCGCTTTGTCCGCATTGCCGACCTGAGCTTCGGTTTCCTTGAGGATGCCGGTGTATTCAGCCTGGACCTTCTGCGATTCGGTTAATTTGTCGCGCGTGGTGCCGATGCTTTTGGCGTACTCGTCCCACATCTTGGCGACGTTTTTTGTCACGCCAGCGTTGTCGACCAGCACCGAGTTTTCGTTCTTCAGACCTTCGGTGGCTGTCAACACCGCTTCGGACAAACCGAGATTGGCCTGCCGGTTGAAAGCTGCCGCGTCCTTCAAGCGATTGATCACCGCGATCGACTGGTCCAGGTTGTACCCACGGCTCAGTAGGTTTTGCAGGGCTTTCGCGGCATCCCCTACGCTGAGTAGACCATCAGCGGACAACTTCTGCGCCTCCTGCATAGCCCGGCCGATGCCGACACCCGCATGGTTGGCCACAGCCTCCAAACCTCGATAGGCGGCCTCCTGCTGGATTGCGGCCGCTTTGCTATCAGCCACAAAATCCTTGATCGCGACGGCCGAAAACACCGCTGCCATCGAAGCGCCCAAGGCCAACAGGTCACCCTTGAGTTTGGAACCCACCCAGGCGAAAGCATCATTGGCAGCAATACCCAGACGGCTGATCTGCACCTGACTGCCGACCATGTCGGTGTTGATGGCCTTCAGCTCGCGATTGAAGGTACTTCGAGCGTCACGCATGTTGCGCTCAATGCTATCCACCGCCCGATCAAAACCCTGGGTGCCCGCAGTGAACTGGTACGCGATACTTCTATCCATTAACACCTCAGTAGCAGATTAAAAATCTGCTAATGCAAAATTGACAAATAAGCAATATCAATTCAGTCCACAAAAAAACTGAGCTAAGCAGAGAAAACTGATTAAAAAACATTCAACTTTCTTTAACAGGAAAGAAATTTAATTTTCGACCCCATAGTCAATTTTTCATACAAGTTAAAATTTTTCGGTCCTTACATGGCGACCATGAAATTCCTCTGCTAGATTTTTTGATAACAAAAATAAAAATTGCCATATCTTCATCCCGCCCCCATAAAAGCCAACACCAACGTAGGGACACTCCATGAATCTAATGCGTTCCACTTCGATTGTAGTAGCTGCTTCCTCGATACTGGGTTGCAGCACAAAACTACCAGACTCGACTGAGATAGGCTGGAGAACTCTCAACCCGCCAGAAGAAAACGCACTAGGCAAATACATTGAAGAAATATCAAACAATAAAAATGTAACACTTGGAGGAGATGGGTTCGAAATTACAGACGACATAATTTCCACATCGCCTTCATTCTCAGACGTTACTTCAGAAGCATACTCAAACTTTAAAACCGGGGCTGAAGTATCATTTAAACAAATCACCGCAAATGCAGGTATCGAGAGCACCACATCAGATGTAAGTATTTCTAAAGGATGGTCAATCGCGAAGATTAAAAATTTTTCAAGAGGCGCCCCTCTTGAAAAAGAGTTCGTCTATAAGTGCATAATGCTTTCTGAATACACTTTTGAAACTAAGAGCAAAACCACTGGAGGCATGGACGTTGATGCAAGTAAATTGGCATCCACTTTCGGAGTAGCGATAGCAAAAGTAAATGTAAGTTCTTCCCCCGCATCTCCTGACAACCTTAAAGTAACAATTAAAAATCCAAACCTATGTTTATCATACATTTCCGCAGAACTTTATCGCCCGTGGTTTGGGCACAAAGGCGAAGTTAGATCCATAACCAAAAAAACAGAAGACGGAATCTACGAAAATAGGTTTAAGTTAAGCCTAAACGAAGCCAGTGACCCACGAAGCCCCGACTTAGGCAAAGATGCCATAGACAGCAAGCCGCATTATCGCCTGCTCTTATCAGGCTCAGCAGAAGCGCCAGTCTTATCGTTCTGGAGAGAAGACAGAGAATTCCCAGACCGCCCACCAACCTATTTCATATTAAAAGAAAAACCTAATGGTAAATGGTCTGGTCAATATGGAATTGAAAACTACTATTATGGCGACATGAAATACGCCTTAGTCAGGTTATCGTTAGAAGCAAAAAAACTTCCTGATGGGTCAGTCCAAGTAGAGTCGGCAACTCTTTATTCCCCAACCTACAAGCTTTCTTTGAAATAGAGGCTCCGTCAAATTCTTTGACAATGAGAGGAGTCGATACAAACCCCTCTCATTGTAAGGTTCATCTCTTCGTAGTAAAGGCTTCCAGCGCGCCACGTAGATGCACTGGCAATTCGTCCCGTAAGTCTTCAGCCAACGCGGCGAGGTTGGTCGCAAGATCAGGCGCATCAGTTACATGCGTTTCCTGTTTGTACCCCATGTAGCCGGCGACGAGCACATGAACCGGCGGATGGTGACGCCAGTAGTCGGTCATGTGCCCCACCATCGTCATGTCCCACTCACGCCGCAGCGTGGCAGGACTTTGACCAGTACTGGCAATCAGGTGAGCGTAGAGTTGGCCCCAGTCGAAGGGGCCAGGACTTCCCCCTGTTCGTTCACCGGCTGCGCCTCCATGCCGGAGGCACTCATCACGGCGTTAAGTACGTCGCGCATGTTGCGCAGGTCCAGCAACCCCGCCACCTCCTCACGGAGCATGTCCGGGTAATTGCGGCGTAGCGCCGAGTGGGTGGCGTCGATCACCGTCGCAATGCTGCTCCGGTCCATGCCACCGGCGACGATCGCATTGATCCGATCCAGCAACTGCTCCAAGTCACCCAACGACAGCGGCGGAATCACCAACGACTTACCCGGGAACGGGTAGCTGATGCCGGGGATGTTTACGGTGCTCATTCGTTCGCACTCCAGTAGCACACCTCACCGAACTCATCGGCATAGCCGGTGAACTCAAAGTCCGGAATGGTGTAATCATCCTGCTTGGTAGCGATGCCCAGCTTGTTGCTGACGAAATTGGGTACCCGGACATAGATGCTTTTGCCCTTGTACTTCAGGATCAACTCACCCTGGAAAACCGGCATGTCACCCATCGGTAAATTACGCACTGAGAGGCTCTTGCCGGTCTGCACGGTGTAGCGATAGTCGATGAACACCGGTGTGGCCACATCAGCCGCAGCGAAACCGTAGGTGCCGGTCGCCACATCAAAGGTGTACTGGCCAGCGGTCGGCGCACTCAGCACGCGCACAAAAGGCACCGCGCCCGCGCCACGCACCCCCAGATCACCCGAGAGCGAGCCACCAGCGGGTGGGGGCACGATGATCTTGGCACCAACCGGGATATCCGTCGGGGTCGTGGCGTGATGGACCAGTACCTGGCCAGTCGTCAGCGTCTGGCCGAATACCAGTTGGTTCCACTGCAGCAAGCTGATCTGTGCCGATTTGGCCTTGCCGGTAAGCTTGCCTTAGCCGCGTGCAGCGTCGACTGCGAACTGCTCGCTGCCAAACAGCTCTTTGGAATCGAAGGACAGGTCGACCGATGCTTCCTGCATGATGCCCAGCAGGATCGGTGTCGGTGCAGAGATAGAATTACCGAAGGCGTCCATCAGCGGGGTGGCATAAAACAGCCCGCTGCCGAATGCGATTTGCATGGTTGTGTTCCTCAGTAGAAAGTAGGACCGGACGTCAGATCGCCGGCATGGCACAGGTAGGTGAAGCGGTAGCGCACCATGCAGTTGCCTGCGGTGTTGTCGCCCTCCTCTTCAATCCAGTCGATGTAAAAGCGCTGCACGCGATCGGCTTCGGGAAACGCATCCTCCCCCATCAACACCGCATGCACGGCGACCTTGACCAGGTCAGCGACCTGATCCCAAGGGGCCTGAGTCACGGTGTCTTCACGGGCGAGGATTTCCACCGAGAGCTCGAACTGGTTGCGATCCACCGTGTGACCCTCCCGCTCGGTGGTTTCTAGATCCGGGCGGATCACGATCGCCGGGGTCTGCTTGCGCGTGAAAGCCTCAGCGCGGCTGCGAAACACCCGATCTTCGGCCAACGTACCGGCGGCCAGAATCAGCGCCTGCGCCCGCTGGACGATGCGTTCCTGAATCGAAGGCATGTTTAAATCTCGGTGAGTGAAACGAGACTGAACGCCCCGTCATCGATCATCAGTCGGTCGCGCACCCGGAAAGCAACGCCGCCGACCTTAATCAATTTTCCGTTGTCGATGGCCAGGCGCTTGGCCTCGGCAGTGATGACCAGGATCTCGTAATAGGTGGACTGGCTATTGATACCGGCCATGGCCCGAATCTCGTCCGGCATATCCCGAACGGCCAGAAACGGCTGGTCATCGACTAGGCCACCGGCATCGAAATCCTCGAGGAAACCTGAGAGGTCTTCATCAAACATCACGGCCCTCCTTGGCCGCTCCGCTGGACTTGGCCGGCGCAGTGGGCGCAACCGGCGCCGAGTCCTGTTTCAACTCCAGCAACTGGTTACGGAAGCGAACCGCTACGTCATCTGGCAAAACTACGGTGCCGCCGACGCCAATCACTTTGTTGTTGTGGTCACGAAATGAGCCCGACAGCACGGTGTAGGATTTATTCGCCATGGCTGTCTCCGGCTTTTCGTTCGATCCGAGTGACCCGCTGCGCCAGCGCCTTGTCCGGTTCGCCGGGGATCACGATTTCCTCCCCGATCTTGAACTGCACCGGTTGCACAATGGTGTAGCGGCCTTTTTTGACCTGCTCCAGGCTGTGCGCTCGCGCACTGGCCTGTGCATCGGTCAGGATCAGTTCCCCTCCATACAAGGTGATGGGCTGATCCACACGGTATTTCGGCATGGTGTTGTCCTCTGTGAGATTTAAGCCTGAGGGCTTACACCAGTTGGTTCAGGACGCCGTACTGCCAGCGGCCGAACCCAACGTTGCGCCAGGTATCGACGCCGTATTGGTGAGCATCGTTGTCAAACTCGAACTCCGAGCCCTCGGCCTTGGCCTTCATCACCACGTCCGTTTCCTGCTGACGAATGAACGCTTTCAGGCGGCCATCGGTGCGGAAGGTGACGAACTTGTCGGTCCAGGCATTGAGGCGCACGTTGCCGATGACACGGACCGTGACGTTGTCCGGCATAACGACTTCGCTGATGTTGGTACCGCGCGGCACGGTCAGCGCGGACTGCGCCACACTCAGCAGGCTGAACGGCACCATCACCAGGAACTCACGCGCCAGTTCGTTGATCGGCTCGCCCTGATCGTCCTTCAGACTGGTCAGTTGGGTGATCGATTTGGCGACCGCCTGTTGGAACTCTTCAGGGCTAGGGCGACTTGGCGTGCCATGCAATGTGGCGCTCAGCTCGCTGATGTCGGTGGTGATCTTGTTCGACTGCACCCCGCTTTTACCTTCCTCATGATCGGTATCGAAGAAGTACTGGCCGTCGTAGCAGACCTGGCTTTCACCATTGAGAATCAGCGCCGACAACAAGCGCGCCCAGTGCGAGTTGGTGCGGTCGGCCAGTTCACCGAGGCGGATGCGCAGCTGCCCGGTTTTATCGCGACGCAACTCTTTGACCAGTACTTCGATGGTCGCTTCGAAGTGCAGGTTTTCGATTTCGAGGTCGGCAGAGATGAACCCTTTGGCATGCCGGCCACCGATCCACTCACGCAAGGTCGGCACACTGCCGATCCACGGATAGGTTTCCTTGGCCTGGTCGGAGTCGAACAGGTTCGACAAGACGTCGATCCAGCTGGCCCCGGTGTTCTGCTCGAGCAGTTCGTAAAACGTACCGATGACGGCACGGCTGGAAAGTACTTCAGCACCCATGGGTGATTCTCCTGATGAAGGTGGCGGATGGGCGCGTGATTACGCGGCCGGGATAGCCTGGGCGGCATACTTGACGACACCCACACCACCGCTGACAAAGCGGTGTATATGGCCGATCAAACTGTTGCCGACGGCAGAAAGGGAAAAGGTGCCGCTGTCACTGGCATAAACCAGCTTGCCGATATCGGTTACTGCGAGGGCCGCAATAGGCACCTCGATCTTGCCGGCTTCGCGCAGCCGCACACGCAACGCCCCAGCACCGCCAAGACGGTTGTCGGCATTGCGATCAGCGAAGCCAACGAACAGGTCACCGGCGGCCAGCGGCCGGGCCATACCGTTCGCCGAGTTGATACCGACCGCTGAGCCTTCAAAGATCTGCACGGCTGCAGCAACGGGCAATTCATTGATATCCCCGATCTCGTTAGAGCGCGGGGTGTCGAGGGTAAGAGGCATGGGTGTTCTCCAGAGCCGAGGGTTGAGGGTTAAATGCGAGTTACTTTTTCAAGACCTTGATCAGGCCTTTGTCCTCAGCCCGGCGATAACCGTGATAGGCCTCGAAGGTGCCGAATTCGGCCCGCACTTCCTTGTCACTGTCCCAGGTCGCCTTGGCGCGATCTTCCAGCGGCGCATCCGGATCCTCAGTGGTTTTTGCCGCCGGTTCCGGTGCGGGTGCAGGGGCATTCGGCACAGGTGGCGGGGCATCGCTGCGCAGCGTGGCCAAGGCATTTGTGCGCTTGGCCCGCTCCGCTGCGATTACCTGGGCGGAAGCCTCAGGGCCACTGGTCACGCCGTCGAACTTGAGACTGGCAATCAGCTCTTCATGGCCTGGCAACGCGGCGGCTTCGACGCCCTTGATGCGATCGCACTCGGCGCGTGCACCGGCCGCATGCGCATCGTGCTCCAACGTTGCGAGCAGCTCGGCATGGTGGGTGGCCAAGTAGTTGCGGTCGATGACCGGCGGCTTGTCGCTGTCGTTGGGCTTGCTGGTGGTTGTGGTGCTCATGGAACGATCTCCAAATGTGCTGCCATTGAGTTCGGCAATCAGGTTTTCCAAGGTTGATTCGCGGTCGGCCATGCCCAACGCCACGGCGTCAGAGCCAATCCGCATGTCGCCCTGACCAAAATCGGTGAGGACGTCGTCGACGGTCACGCCGCGATAGCTCGCAACGTCTTCGATGAAGATGCCGGCCAAGCGATCGACATGGCTTTGCACGACCGCCCGGCCCTGTTCGGTCGTAAAGTCCGGACGCTTGTTGGGGCTCTGGCTGCTGACAATCTCCAGGCTGCCGTCATCTTTGTTGGCCCGGATGTTGAGCACGGCGCCGATGGAGCCGACGCCACCGGTGCGGCTCATGACGATTTCGTGCGCCGCCGATGCCATCCAATAGCCCGCACTGGCGGCATTGCCCGACACATAAGCAACCACCCGTTTGGGGGAGGCGCGAATCATCTGCGCGAACTCGGCAATACCGTTGGCTTGCCCGCCCGGGGTATCCATCACCAGAATGATGCTTTCGGTACGTGGATCATCCACCGCCGTAGTGAAGTCCTTCGCCAGTACGTCCAACGAGGTCGCACCGGACAAGGCGGTGAACAGGTTCGCGTAGCGAAAGACCGGACCAGTGACCGGCACCAACGCCACGTTGCCGCGCTGGGTGACCGTGCGGCTGTTCTGCAGGGGGCGGCCTTGGCGAGCCTCCACGGCTTCGGGGCCTTCATGTTCACGCCGGGCGATGGCGGCGATGGTGTTGAGCATGTCCGGGGTGATGGCCCAGGGTTCACGCGACACCAGGTCGAACGCCGTCACCCGATGCACGGGGGGTGCGTCGGTTGGTTTATCGGTCATGGTCAGGTCCGTTCAGGTAAATCGGGGTTTTGCGGCAGTTGATCTTCAGGCTGTGAGGCCGGCGTTGCTGAGAGGCCGTCCTCCATGCGGCGCCTCACTTCCAGTGCGCGCTGTTCGTGGTTTTCTTCCCAGTCGCTGCCGTCGTAAAGCATGGATTCCTTGGCCAGGGTGCTGACGCCGAGATCGACACGCCCCTTGGCCGCGTTGATGTCCTTCAATGGGTCAACCGTGCCCGGACCATCACCCACCCACAACGAGCCGCAGTAGGCATAGCGCAGCAACGGGTGGTCGAAAAATCCGGGGGCATCGACATCCCCCTGAGCGACCGCTTCCTCCAGCCAGTGCTCGTACACCGGCTGACAGAACCCGGTGCCGAGGAAGTCACGACAACCACGGATGAACTGCCAGGCCTCCATCACCGCCGCACGGGCGGCGGTGTAACTGGCGGTAAAGTGCTTGATCAGCACCTCATACGGCAGCTCCAGCGCCATACCGATTTGCCGCAGCATGGCCAACACGAACGGGTCGAAGGCCAGGTTAGGCCGTCCCGGTGAGGCGGTGTCGATCGAGGCGCCATCGTCCAGCTCGGCAACAATGCCGCCGCTGAGCGAGCCGTCCCACCCACCCGACTCGCGACCGGCTGGACTATCACCACCCACCGGAGTATTACCGGTCGCGGCCGAGGCCAGTGGGCTGAGCTGACCGCCGTTCCCAGGCTTGATAAACACCGCAAAGAACGCCGACACCACGGCGGCTTCCAGCTCCGCGTCGGTGTAGCGATCGAGTTGTTTGAGCTTCTCGATCACCGGAGTCAGGTACGGCACTCCCCGTGGTTGGCCCACACGTCGACGCCGGTACAGATGCAGCAGCGCCCGTCCGCCCCGTTCATTGAAGAACGGTCGCTCATCCCACACCCGTTCTTTCACGCCCAGTGCGCCGGGGTGGCTGCGCAGGATGTGCGCCTTGATCGGCTCCCCGTCAGCGTCACGCTCGATGCCGGCAGTGAGTGTTTCCGTGTCCGCCTTGCCCTGCGGATTGCAGATCCGGTCGGCCTCGATCAACTGGATACAGGCCGAATAGTGCTGGCCCGGCCGCTCCTTGTGTGTGAGCAATGGAAACACGTCCCCGCTGCTCAGCACCGACCGCCAGGCCAGATCCTGAAGCCCGTAGAAATTTTGTTCGCGGGTGATGTCGCACTCAGTGGTTTCCGCCCACGACTTAAATAACGACTCAGTGTTGCGCTGCCATTCACGCGCGGTGTCCTCATCCCAACCGAGGATCTGTCGATTGACCACCGACTTGAGTGCTAGGCCGGTACCGACTGTCTTGGTGGTGACCGTATTGATCGCACCGCCACCGATGGGGTTATTGCGTTCCAGGTCGCGGCAGCGCTCCCGCAGCGTCGGCAGATCCGGCAGCAGATCTGCCGCAGCACTACCCGCCGACGCATTCCAGGCACTGAGTGAGCGCTTGCGTTTGGAGGCACCGCTGTAACCACCCAGCGCCGTCATGGTCATGCGCGCCTGCATTCGTTTGGCGCCGCTTTCGGGACTGAGCCAACTGATGGCCCGATCCAACAATGTGGGCTCAGGTACCTTCGGCGCGCGACTCATAACGGTGTGATCCCACGCAGGACAATGCCGCGAGGCCGGCCACTGGCCAGGCGATCAACCTGCCCCTGCCAGTAGTCGATCATTCGGGTGATCTCTGCCGCGTCGGCATAATTGAGCTGGCGGGTGCCGATGCGGTAGCTCTGTTTCTGGCTGACCTTGATGCTCGCGTCGAGCCAGGCCTGCAGCTGGTTCTGCGCTTGTTCCAGTGTGATGGCCATGTCTAATTCCTGCGTTGGGAGAGCACGCGCATTGCGCTGCGGCGCCCAGAAACAACTCTCCCGCCAGAAGGCGGGAGCTCGTTGGGTTCAGCGGGTGGTGTGGGTGCCAGATTTTCCGGCGCCATTGCGGGCACTGGCTCCGGCTCGGCGTCAGGCTCCGGTGGTGGCGAATCAAACAAACCGCCCTGCCGGATCTGCGCATCTAACGCCGCCCAGTCGTGTTCATTCAGCAGGTGAGTTTTCAACGACCGGGCCGCATGCAGCGCATAGGTTTCGCAGTCCGTCCCTTCGTTCGGCTCACCGGCCTTTTTCTGCCAGACCTTGCGGTAGTGATGTCGCCGGCTGGGTGCCTTCACTTCGGCGGTGATCTGCCGGAAGTAATCCGGCCGCACCGTCTTGTAGAAATGCATCCGACCAGGGCCATCGCCGGTCAGCGGCAGCCGACCTTCGATCCACAGATCCTTGGCCCGTGACGTGCCGACGATGTAAGGGCGGAGGCCATACTTCGAGGCCTTTTGTTCTTTGTCGGTATCCACGCCCTGCCGAGGCGCGCTGAAAATTTCCTTGCGCTCATCGTCACGGGTGTTGCCTCGTTCACTCGCCCCCTTGATCGCCATCACTCCACGTTGCTGATGTTTACGGCAAAACGCATACGCCGCATCCTGGGTGGTGGTGCCATCGGAGGTGTCCAACGAAACGGCCAGCACCTTCAGCTTGGCGCCGCAGGCGTGGGCAATCGGAGCAAACAACAGCTTCTCCAGGTCAAGCCAGACGCCCTGGTCCGGCAACACCACTTGACCGTGAATCTCACCCCAATAGACCAACCAAGACTCCTCGCCTCGGCCCCATGCACGGATGATGATTGCCAGCCGGTCATGCTGAACGTCGACGCCGGCAGTCAGGACCAGCCCGCCCATGGGAACAAACAGCTCGGGATAGTCTTCAGCCCGCTCCGCCAGTTTGTCGGCTTCGGGCAGATCCGATTTGTACTCGTAGGCGCGCCCCTGTTTCTGGTTGACGAACTTGATCAGCAGCGACAGGTTGCCCATTGCTGCCTGGTGCTCGGCGTTGAGTTGCTCGCGCACAATGTCCGCCAGGCTGGTACCGGGCAGGCAGGCATAAAGTTCGTTCAGCTCAATGAAGCCGGCACGACCGGCAAAGGGTTTGGTCGGTACCCAACCGCAGTACGGATCACCTGCCTCGACCGCGTTGAACACCGTGTTGCGGATGTTCTCTTTGCGCTGGTAGTCGTCCCAAATTTCCCCGCAATGCGGACAGGCATAACCGGCAGTCCCGGGATCCGCACGGCCATAGATTTCGTGTGGTTCTACCCCCTCGGCGATGTCGAGGTATTTGATGTGCGCAAAGTCCAGCACATGGGCCTGACTGCAGGTATGACAGATGATCGGCAATACCCGGCAATCTGTCTGCGCCAACCGCGCTTCGGTCTTGCTCGCGCCCTTGATCGCGGGTGTTCCGCCGACCAACATCTTCGAGCCTGGGTAACGTTTTCCGCGCTCTTCGAGCAAGGCGATCGCATCACCCTGCCCCTTCACGTCGTCGCTGGTATCGTCGGGCTCCTCAACCACCGACAGCCCAACCGACGAAGTCGACTTGACGTTGCCAGGCGAGTTCGACGCCACCAGCTTGAGGAAGCCACCGGGGAAGCTTTTGTGGTCCCAGCGGTTGCCGGAGGTCCGGCTGGTATCGACCGGCATCAACTTGTTGATCTCAGTGTTCGCGGTCACCCCGTGTTTGAGCTTTTCGTCGTGGAAGTTTTTCCCGTCCTTCTCCTTGGCGAACAGGATCATGATTGGCCGAGGCAGGAACTGGACGAACTTGAACAGGTAGCCGATCAGGAACCAGGTCCAGCCGATCTGCGCGGCCTTCATCAGGTCCACTTCACTGACACGAGGATCGTCCAGCGCGGCGGCGACACCGAGGAAATACGGCGTGTAATGGAAGTCGTAGAGACCATGCAGCACCCCGCTTTCAGCAGGCAGGTAAAACTTGGTGCTCAAATACTCCGCTGTCGGCACGTCACGCGGCGGGTTGAATTTCCCCGCTGCTGCCAACAAGCTCCGCGCCAAGTTTTCGCGCGTAGCCTGCAATTCGCTCGGTTGTAGGTCCAGCAACTTTGGCCACCACAGATCGATCTACCGTGAGTTTCTGCACGTTCTCGATTTCCTGAATAAGTCGTTCGACGCCGCCCAGATACTCCCGGTTGGCAAAGCCGGCCCAATCGGCCAGCACGCGTTCCGCTTCCATGCTAGGGATCAGCGACCGCAATTTTTCGTGATACAGCAGCCGGCCATTGGCAGCCTTGACCCGGCCCTCATCGATCCGCACCGCATTCAGTTCTTCCAGTTGGCTGCCTCCGCGCCCAGCTGCTTTCGCACGCAAGTCGCGGATGTAAGCAATCCGGATCTCATCCAGGCTGGCCGACTGCCAATCGCTGATGCCGATTCCCTTCAGTACATCGCGGGCATTGCGCTCACTCATGTCCAGGTGATCAGCGATTTCACGTTGCGTCGGCATGGCCGCCTCCAAGGTCTGGACTAGGAAGCGGAACCCCCTATGTCAGGTTGAATCTGCAAAAAGATCGGGGTTCGAATTACCCCAATCGCTCAGGTCGCCGGAAGGACCCATTGAAAAAGGGGATGAGGCCTCGATCCGTTGCCGAGTCGCCCAAAAATCGGGCGAAAACGCGGAAAAAATCGCCGAAGGCTTCAGTCGCGAGCCATCTCGCGGGCCAATGCCCGGCGGAACAGCGGTTCGAACTCCACAGCGGCGACGCGATTGGCCACACCGTAGAAGTCGAAGCGACGACGATAGGTCGGACGCTTAACGAAGATCAGGATGGGCCGCGCACCGTTGCCTATGCGTTGCCAGATACCCAGTGGACCAGTGCCATTGCCTGGGCGACCAGCGAAGTAGTCAGGTGCATTGCGATTGCGGCGTTTACTGCGTGCCGTGCGGTTGGCCATGAAGCCTGACACACGTTCGGCAGCGCCGAGGGCGGAGAGTATCTGGACGATCTGGCCCCGGCTGATGTTGCCGTTGCCATCCATTCGAGCCCGTCGGCCTGGTACCGCGTACATGTCAGCAGGCATCAGGCCATAGTGGATCAGCGCCTTTTCGAACCGCTTGTGCGGACGATTGCCGCCGTCCATATGCACCGGCAGGTACTTCGAGGCCGCAACTCCCGAGCTGGATTCATCCTTGACCCATACGCGAGCGAACAACCGGGTAGCTGTGGCGCTTCGCTTATAGATCGAGTTCAGCGTCCAGCGGGTGGGACGATCAAACACGCGGGCAATCTCGGCTTTCTCCGCGATCTGCACTCGTTCAGCGGTGAAGGTCAACGCCTTTGCAGCAGCGAGTGGCACTTTGGACCGACTCAACCCCCGCATGCCTTTCACGATCTTGTCGATGTTGTCGCGCATCTCAAGGCGCATCATTTCCCTGATTCGCCGCTAGTTGCAGACGACTCGGTGACACCAAGACGCTTTGCCACCCACCGTTCATACAAGCCAATCGCGACATCGGCGCCGGCCATCGCAGTGAGGCATCCTATCGCGCCGGCCGTCCAAACCGACATCCCCGCACCGATCATCAACATCATTGCAGACACGCCACAGACGATGCAGGCGCCAGATCGAAGGGCCAAGCGCCGCAACAACGCCCAACCGCGCGCGCCGTCTTTATCGGCCCGCCACATTTCACCCGACACGCCGCCAACCAGGGCCAGGACGATCACCAACCAGATCGGCATTTCTGCCAGCGCCTGCTGCTCATTTGTCATCTTCTGTCCTTATTGGTTGCGCCGTAAGCCGAAAAAGAAAACCCCGCCGAAGCGGGGTTAGGTGACCGGCTCAGGGGGGGCCGGGTGAAGCTGCACAGCACGTGCGAGGTCAGCGCCAAGGCGCAAATTCCATATCGTGGGGACTTTTTACCCCTCTCCGGAAAAACCGAAAAGGGGGCATTTTCGGTTGTTTGACTCGGCGCAACATTGACGCCACTTTGACGCTGGTTTGGCGCAAACCACCCCGACCAACGGCACTCAGCAAACCTGCGTGCGCTTGCTCATCGAAGCACGCGTATAGCTGGTTTCCACCGTACCACTTCGGCGATCACGTCCACGCGTTGTGGCGCTGCGAACGGTCAGAATCAACAGCACCTGCTGGTGCAACCGATGAACCCAGTTCCTGTAGGTTCGGTCGGCGTCCTCAGCAAGGTGCAACAACCGCAGCTGCTCACGCACGGTCATTGGAGGCTGGACCAAGTATCGATTCCGAGCCAACAGGGCCAGTTGGGCGCCCTTCTCTGATTGCCGTTCGAGCTGGGCAACAGCAGCGGCAACCTCGGCACTGGCATGGTCCAGGCCACCACCCGCCGACATCATCAGATCCCTCGAACCAGGAGTGCCACGGGGAGCGCATCCGCCATACTGCATGATCGTCGCCATCGGACTACCCAAGCCACCACCGTCGCCAACCTGGCAGTGCTGAACGCCCCAATGCTGCATCAACGCTTCAACTTCCTCGATCATCGCCCCACTCCCCTGAAAATCGAACCCGACACAAAAAACAGCCAACCCGACACAAACCCAACACAGATAAAACCCTTATAAATCAATAGCTTCAAATAACCTGTGTTGAGTGTGTTGGGTTTGTTGGGTTTTTCTGTCCTCGCATGGAGTTTTTTTCTATTGCCGCAAGGACAACTGAGAGAGAGAAAAATGCACGCGCACGCGTGCGCGCGGGCGTAAACCCAACACACCCAACACATCTCTCTGTAACCCTTGAATTTGCTGGCTCGGACCTGTGTTGAGTTGCCGAAATTGACCCGACACACACTCAACACACCCAACACAATGCTTGGTGAACTCATGCTGCGATCCCCTTGAGGTGATCCCAGCCGTCCACATTCCAACCCGCAAGCTTTGCCTTGGCACGCCAAAACGACACGGTGCTCCCCAGCTCGGCCGCCTTCAATGATGGGAGCAGGGAAGCGTCAGGATGATCGGGAACGAAGAACGCCCCGAAACGACGATTACTACCTTCAGTCCACGGGATGGACCTGGTCTTCTCCACAGCCGAACTGATAAAGAGGGAGAATTTCGTCTGGCTCATCGTATGCTCTTTGTTTCGCTGACACCACTCCAAGAACAGTGCATACAAATCCGTCGACAGACATGGCCCCCATAAACCATTGCCAAGCTCACTCGTCTGCCACAGATGCAAGAACGTCTGCCAACCGGCCCGACTCAAGGCCACCAAGCGTTCACGGGCATCAGTCGAGGGCGGTCGCGTCCGCTGGTTGAAGTCGCCCAGATCGATCGACAATAACCAACCGTACAGCGCTGCAACACCACCCTGTTCAAGCTCCCGCCCGATTGCCTTTTGCCGCTCGACCGGCAAGGTTTCCATGGGCCACATCACCAACATCCGGCGGTCACTGTCGCTGATCGGCCACGGCAAAATTTCGTTGCTCAGGAACACCGCATTCATATGGTTGGCTTCCTCCCACCCGTTGATAAACTTCGATTCCATTCGCACCGTCTTGCCGGTGATCAGGTGCTTGATCTTGCCCACCTGGTTGTATCGTTGATCGCGACTCACAACCTCTTCAAACACCGACCACAATTTGCGGCTTTGCCAAGCGTTGAAGTTGCTCTCCAACTGCGTCTGACCGACCGTGGCTGCGTACTGGCCGTACAACATGCCCAGTGCATCGGCGAACAGCAGGCTTTTGCCTGAGCCTTCCATGATCGAGTGCATCAACACGGCGGTGTCCATCTTGGCGCCCAGGTGCTGCAACGGATACGCCAGCCAGCGGGTCAGCCATTGGGCCGCCGCTTCATCGTGGTTGCACAAAAACGAAATCAGCCAACGCAGGTTGGCGCAGGCATCGTCATCCCTGACAGGCTCGAGCGGCAGACCATCAAAGGTGTTGATGTACACCGCAGGATCCTTACTCATAGTCGGATCAAACACGATATGTTCGACATCCACAGTGCGCCGCTCGCTACTGTTCAACCACAGCGGATACGTGTCACCCAGCGCCATCTTCACCGCACCCTCGGCGATACGCCGCTTCTTTTCCCGATCCCAGACATCCTTGGTGCCATCGATATACACGTATCGGTCAGTCGGTGGCATGCCCAGCGCACCGCCCTTCTTGCCCGCCATGCGTCGTGCCTGCTCGATGTCGCGGACGTGATCATCTGCAATCAACCGTTTGCCCGTGTCATCCAGCCACGCCTTGGCGAGCGGCTTGCCCACCCGAGCTTCGAACGCTGACTTTTTCATCACCCGCGACTGGTCGCAGTCCCACACATGCGTGGTCCCCTCGACCAATGCGAAACGCCGAAGCAAGTGGTCAAGCGTCATTACCTCCCCCGTTCCCCCGTCAGATGCAGGAGCAGCCTCGCTGGGTGCGTCGGCGGCAGCAGTGTTCGGCCTGCTTGAATCACCGGATGGGGTCGGGGGAAGATCACGCGGATCAGGACGCGATGAGTGCTGCATACCCAACATGCGCGCAGCGTCTTTCACGGCCTTCGACTGGTCGCCGCCATGTTCGAGCAAACAGAACACCTCGAAGGCATCGTTCTGATGCCCGTTCGCGAGCGGGTCGGCACCGTGGTGCGAATAGACCTTACCCTCACTGATCGTTACCCCCGGCAATCCGGTACTGCTCTGCGGGTAAAGCCATTTGCTGCCGCGCTTGATGTAACCGTGGGTACGCAAAAGTTCTTCAACGTCATGGCAACGATTAAACTCATCAATCACCGACGGGCGCTGACCCACCACAGCTGCTGGCCGCTTGACAGCCTTCGCTGGCGCCACCGTGGGTTTGATCGCCCAAGGGCACGCCGCTTCAGCATCACGTTTGAAGAAATCCCAGTTTTGCCAGACTGAAAACAGCTCTTTGGTGAGCGTCGGCAAACCGTCCGCAGCATTGGGCGGAGTTCTCCAGGTGTAAGGCTTGCCGGTACCCGGATGAATCGAAGGCGGGAACACGTCCTGCACCAGGCCGGCACGCAGCTCAAACACCGTGAAGCGCTGGTACTCTTCGGCCTCCGCCCGCGCTGCCGCTTCCCCGGCAGCATCCCCCTGCTCTTTCGCGGCCTTGGCCTTGTCCGTCAGGCCTCTGTGAATCGAACCGTCAGGGTCTTTTTCATTTGGCCAGGAAAGAGAATGACGGGTCAGCTCAACGCCGTCCGGGAGCTTGAACAACACCCGGAAGCGCGCAGGGTTGCCGACAATCGTCGGGTACACTACTGCCATGGCATCCAGATCGACACCAAGCAACTCATACAGCACATGCCGTGTCCACTGAACGTCATCGACGTCCAACGAGCAGACACGGCTCGGCCCGAGCACGACGCCAAGGTTGTGTTTAGGATTTCGTTGCCAGAACGCTTCAGCCGCAGCGGCATCAGTGAAGTAACCGCCCGGCTTGTTCCACCCCAGTCCCTTTGGGGCTTTCTCACCTGGCTCAATGGAAACCAGGGCGAGGTCGAAGGTATTGATGTAACGCTTTGCCCAAGTGGCGATGGCTATTCCTTTTGCCGGTTCAGTCATCGCCGAGCCTCCCGCAACCCCTGACAATCGACGCAGGTTTGGCAACCTACAATCGTCTGCCGACGAAGCAACGGGATAGGATCGTCGCAATCATCGCAAAATTCAGCGCTTACGCGGTTTGATGGCGCACGACGACGGCTCTGCAGCGCAAGGTCGAGCAGGTATTGCGCCTGGTCGTTGGCGCGGTCGATTTCGTCAGCCATGGATACGATCCTCCATCGCCTGACGGGCACCCGCCATGATGCCAAGGACTTCACGGATTACATCCATCCCTTGTTTTTCAAGATCGAGAACTTCCTGAAGCTTCCAGACGTGGTCGGCAGCACCATCGTGCATCGCGGCCACGAATTCACCGGTTTCGCCGAGCAACTTACCGACGGCCTTCAAGGCATCCCGCGTTGCTGGTACTGGCACAGGGCGATACCAGACAGCCCCTGCCGGGCGCATCAGCGCATCGAGCAAGCGCGAATCGCCAGTCAGCCTGATCAGCTCTTCCAGCTCATCGGGATTCAGCCAACGGCGCTCTTCATCGAGTTTGAGTTTCTTCTGAAGGGTGTCGTTTTCCAACACCATGTCAAAGGCAAGGGCGGTGATTCCGCCCTTGTAGTCACGACCAGCGCGGTAAATCGCCTGGCGCAAAGGAAGGACCGGACCCGCGTCCGGCAAAAGATCTGTTCGACTCATAACCGTAAATCCCCTGTTTACGGTGTAGCCATAGGACGGGTCAAACCTTATCCTACAACCACGACCGATGTGCATGTGCTGTGTGTCGTCGTAGCTGGGCTGGGGGATTCTTTGGTGAGAGGCCCCAGCCCGGCACCTTTTAAGCAGCTTTGGGTTTGCGGCGCGACCCGACTGGCCGAATCTCCACCGCCGAACACGCCCCTGCTTCATCAACCCGGACTCGAATATCTCGAGCCGAGTTGAGCATCTGTGAGACAGCGCTTTGCGATACTCCAATAAGCAAAGCCAGCTCTGGCTGAGTTTTTCCCTCGGCGAAATCTTCCAAGGGGATACCAATTTCGTTAGCCATCCACGCTTCCTCGAATGGGCGTTGCGGAATGAATATTAGTGATACTTCTTTTAAACAGCAAGAAAAAAAGTCGCAATGCGATTTTGACAAAAGAAGCCTTGCTTATAAGTTAGGGTCCATGAATACAGACTCCACCATCTCCGACGACGAGACCAGAAAAGCCGAAGCATTGCGCTTGAAGGCTATTTATCAAGATCGGAAGCGAAAAGACCCAACGCTGACCCAGGACAAAATTGCCGACATGTGCGACTGGTCCGGTCAAAGCGTCGTCAGCCAGTACCTAAACGGCCGCATCCCTCTGAATCTCAGTGCACTGCTTAAGCTCGCAAACGCGCTTAATTTCGAACCGCAGGAAGTCAGCCCACGCTTAGCTGCATACACTGAAATTACCCATTTCCGACCAAAGCAAAGCATCTCGGCTGAATCGTATAAAAATCTAAATTTGTCTGTGCATCCAATTGAGGTGTGGGATGACAACACTCCCCTCGGTCCGGATGAGGTGGAGCTGCCGTTCTTCAAGGAAGTGGAATTGTCCGCAGGGAAAGGATCCGAGGTAATGCTTGAGACAAACGGCCGAAAACTGCGTTTCGGCAAGCGAACTCTCAAGAGAAAAAATATTGACCCAGATTCGGCTGGATGTGTGCCAGTCAGCGGTAACAGTATGGAACCGGTGCTACCAGACGGCAGTACGGTTGGCGTGGACACCGCGAATACAAGCATTCAAGACGGAAAAATGTACGCGATTGATCATGATGGGCAGCTTCGCGTAAAGCAGCTTTACCGCCTTCCTAGTGGAGGGTTACGCCTGCGCAGTTACAACACTGAAGAACATCCGGACGAGCGCTATGACGGCGTCTACGTTCAAGAGCACATCCGCGTAATCGGAAAAGTTTTTTGGTACTCAGTGATGCTCTGACTCCCCGCCACCAAAAAGAGACCCTGCCGGGTCTTTTTTTTCGCCTTCAAATTTATTTCACTCCTTTTTATAAGTGTTACTGTTGACTTATTAAATCAGTGATACTAATTTTGCGCTCGTATCTACCTCTCACCAAAGAGTACGAGCCATGCAAACCACACAGCACAGCAACACACGCTGCCCGGTCTACCTGCACCCATCTGTGTGCAGTAGTCGAGCAGCCGTCGAAGATATCCAGCGTCGTACCGGACTACTGGTAATCAGCACCCCAAAAGGCCGTTCCGAGGCCATCAAGCCTTTCGACAGCGCTGCGACCGACGACAGCACCTGGCCGTTTGGAGGCGATGCAGCATGAACAGCTACTTCATCCCTCTCGCCAAACAAGACCTGCTGCATCACATGCTTCAGGTTGGCGGCGCAGCCGTATGCCCTCTTCAACGGCCAGAGCAAACCATCCACGCAAGCTTTGAAGTGGAGCTCACCGACGACCGCGCAGTCATCAGCGTGGACTTCGGTGGCCACACCGGCGAACTGACCCTCAAGCGTTCAGATCGCGCCAATCATCTGCACCTGCGGGATTTCATTCAGGACATCGCGAACGGTCGCATTGAGTCGGCAGAGCCTACGCCGCCATCAGAGCAACCCGGTAGCGCAGCGCAAATACAGCAGATGCTGGCTGAGTCGGAAGCACTGCTGAACAACGTTCGAAAACTGCTCGCAGCCTGAGGACAGCGCCGTGAATCGCACTCTGGATCAAACGGCCGCCGTGCTCGGCCTCAAGCCGCGCGCCTTCCGCGCCAGGTTGCGAGAACTTCGCATCCTGACCAATGACGGCGATCTGGCCAGCCATCACCGCGACCGGGGCTACCTGTTCTCGGATCCGCGCAGCGCTCAGGTCGGAAACACCAACCGCTATCGGCACTACGCCGTAGTGATGGTGAAAGAAGAAGGCGTCGAGTGGATCGCCAAAAAACTAAACATCACCATTACGCACAAGGACGCCGCAGCATGAGCCAGAACGCCATTACCCAAGCCATCGGTGCACTGAAGCTGGTCCCGATGTTTCTCAACCACCCGACGGTCATCAGTCGCGCCACTCTAATTGGCGCTTCAGCCGAAGCGGTACAGCTTCTGGAGTCTCTGCCACCGGTCAGCGCCGAACTGGCTGAGGTATTCCGCTGCGTCGACGCGGTCATTGGTGAGGGGCAAATCGCCTACGTCACCCCGACCAAATCGCCGGAATATCCCTACGGTGCCGTCGTCGCAGACCAACGCGGCAACGTCTGCGCGGCCGCCATGGGCAAAAGCAAAGAAGGTCTCGCCGAATTGATCCGCCTCAAGTTGCTGCCCCCATCGGAGGGGTTCGGGGAGGACGCGGCATGAGCAACACCCTTGACCAACTTCGGCGCCAGTTCGCAACACCATGCCCGACGCTGGCAGCAGTTCGCGAGCACTACTTCTCGCACATCCGCACCGACCGCTACATGCTCGAAGAGATCAAAGCCGGCCGCATCGCACTTGTCGTCAAACGCCTGCACAACTCGGAACGGGCGAAGCGCGTGGTTTACCTGCACGACCTGGCCGACTTCCTCGACGCACAAGCGGCGGTACAAGTGGCCTGATTCAACGGTTATCTAACCATTAAAACACCCTGCCGCCGGCCTCTCACCAAAAATCCCGGCGGCGGGCTCTCACTAGGAACACAGCACATGACCGCACTTCAGATATGCGCACTGATCGTTCTGATCCTGCTTTTCGCCCCTTCGTTACCAAGGAAGATCTTCCTCTTCCTTAACGGCTGGCTGGGGAGGTTCAATCAATGGCCTTCCATCAAGCTTGCGCACTTCGTTTTCAGCTTCATCTCGAATACGTTCGAGGCGAGGCTGCCGCTTCCATGTTCGGTCAAAAAAATCACCCAGTGCTGGAGGTACATCTCCTGCGAAATACTTCAGCCAATCGTGAATTTCAAACCTCAATTTAAGGCCGATCCGCATCCTCTCAGCATTCAGTTCTCCTTTCTGGGTTTCGGTCAAACGGGCCAATTGATCGGTGAGAATCGTACGGCGCATTTCGTTAGACGGTTTGTAGTCAGCATGCGCATCGTCATAAGGCTGACTATCCACAAATATCTGAACCTCCTGGCACAAGCAAAGCAATTGTTCAGACCTAGCCACCTCCAAAAGTCTCTTTTCCCGTTCCTTAAGAGTCAGATCATGACGCTTTTGGTACCAAGGAACAGCGATAGCAATTGCTATAGCCACGATCGCGCTCAAACCTTGCACCCATCCAGATGTGTCGGGCGGAAGCCACCCATGTTTTACCCAGTAAGCAACCGACCCTACCAAAAGCCAAAATGCGGCAGTCCCAAAGAACAAAACCCACAATGCCCACAAGGTCAAAGTGACCATCTTCTCCGGAACTCTACAATTCATCATGCCTCAGGGCTCCCACCCAGAAAAAGGAGCAGAGCATGCCCATTTACAGACTTTCCGTCTATCCAGGAGGCGGCGTGAATGAGTTGGCTCTTTTCGCAGGCGCTGGTGGCGGAATACTTGGCGGCCACCTCCTCGGTTGGCACACCGTCTGCGCCGTTGAGCGTGATGCCTACACCGCACAAGTTCTGGCGCAACGACAAAACGATGGACTGCTCCCGCCTTTCCCGATTTGGTCTGACGTGTGCAGTTTTGACGGACGACCATGGCGAGGCCTTGTTGACGTGGTTTCGGGAGGGTTTCCTTGCCAGGACATCTCGGCTGCAGGCAACGGTCTGGGCATCGCAGGCGCCCGCTCCGGGCTGTGGCGGCAGATGGCACGCATTACCGATGAGGTACGACCCCGCTACCTCGAACTGGAGAACTCACCATTGCTTGTGGGACGAGGACTTGCCGTGGTGCTCGGTGACCTTGCCGAAATGGGGTATGACGCGCGATGGGGTGTTATCGGAGCGGCTGACTTCGGTGCACCTCATCAGCGAGACCGTATCTGGCTCATCGCAGAAGACACCCGCCAAGCGGTGGCCAACGCCGGTGGCGAGCATGGCGAAGGGATCTTCACCTGCCGCACTGACTCGCCGATCGGGAGCAGATCGTTCGAACGATCGTCTCGATCACGCCGTGATGGCATTGGATGGTGGTCATCTGAACCCGGAATGGGTCGAGTGGCTGATGGGGTGGCCCATCGGGTGGACCGACTTAAGGCCATTGGCAATGGACAGGTTCCACTTGTGGCAGCAGCAGCATTCGAGCTGCTTTCTAGGCCAAGTTAACAAGGAGGCGGCATGAAGGCGCGCGCATGGTTTCAGACAACCAAAGTCGGTGTTCAAGCTTCGCAACCGGTGGCGATTGCCCCGAGTGCAATGGAGACCAGTAATGGACGGCAATGAATTGGGAGCGATGCCGCTACCCGAAGTTGACAAGGTATCGGAAGAAGTAATGGCCCACATCCTGGGCATTTCATTCAGAGCACTCGCAACCCGGCGCGCCCGTAAACAGATCCCCGAAGGCGTCTGGAATAAATTTGGCCACCGCATCATGTACAGCAGGAAAAGGTATTACGAATGGGAAGAAGCACAATGGATTTGCCCGATGGAGTTGAACTCTTCCGCAAATCCCTCAGGATTCGTTTTACTTGGAACGGTACCCGCCGAAGCGAAACACTCCCCTTCCCCACGACGCAGAAAGGCATTAAAGCTGCATCCCAATTACGCGATCAAGTAGACAACCTGATCAAGCTCGGCCTCTTGGATGACGCCAAGTACGCCGAGCTGTTCCCGAACTCGACCGTATCGCTCGGCGGCATCCCGACTTTTCATGAGTACGCGCAGTTATGGCTTGATGGCCGAGTCATCGCCCAAGGCACGCGGAACAATTATAAGGGTGCGCTCAACCTGTATTGGATTCCGCCGCTGGCACTGGTACGTATCGACCTGATCACCACCACCCTCCTACGCCGCATCATTGCGGCCACGGAGTGGACGTCACCAGGTGTCCGGCGCAACGCCTTGGTCAAGCTCTCAACAATCTTGGAGGCGGCCGTTGCTGAAGAGCTGATCAAGAAAAACCCGGCCAAAATGATCGACCTCCCCAAGCGCGGGCGAAAGGAGATCAGCCCGTTTTCGCTGGAAGAAGCCAACCGCATCATTGATCACCTCTACCAGACACCGCACTGGCCGAGCGGTATCTACGCCGCCTTCTTTGAGTTCGCGTTCTTCACCGGGCTTCGCCTGTCTGAAGTCGCCGCGCTCCGCTGGGATGCCGTTGACCAGGTGAAACGTCAGGTTCATGTCTGCCGCACAGTGGCGTTGGGTGTTGTAGAAGAGCGCACAAAAACCGGAAAGGATCGGTTCGTGCTGCTGAACGAGCGAGCTCTGCACGCGCTGGAGTTCGCGCGCCAGTACGCCGAGCGCCGCGCCAAAGGCATTGGCAAGGTGAAGACCACGCCCTACGTGTTCCCGCCGTCGAAGAACAGCGAGTACGTCAAACAGACCTCCGATCTGCACAAACAGTGGGGGCCGGCACTGAAAGCGCTGTCGGTGTTATATCGACCGCCGTACAACTGCCGTCATACTTATGCGACAATATGCTTAATGTCCAACATGAACCCCGCATTCATCGCTCAGCAGCTTGGCCACAGCGTCCAAATGTTGCTGACGACGTATGCGCGTTGGCTCAACTCAAGCTCAGACTGGGCGGAGCTGGAAAAGCTCCAGATTGGTATCAAATCGGTATCAGGCAATAAAGACCAGCTCTAACCCATTGATAGGTAAGGTAATTGATCTCCACAGCTAACATCACGATGCAGTTCGGCGCCAAGCCGCTCTTCGAAAACGTTTCGGTCAAGTTCAACGGTGGCAACCGTTACGGCCTGATCGGCGCCAACGGTTGCGGCAAGTCGACCTTCATGAAGATTCTCGGCGGTGACCTCGAGCCGTCTGGCGGCCAGGTCATGCTGGAGCCGAACGTGCGCCTGGGTAAATTGCGCCAGGACCAGTTCGCCTACGAAGAATTCACCGTGATCGACACCGTGATCATGGGTCACGAAGAGCTGTGGAAGGTCAAGGCCGAGCGCGATCGCATCTATTCGCTGCCGGAAATGAGCGAAGCAGACGGCATGGCCGTGGCCGAGCTGGAAACCGAATTCGCCGAAATGGACGGCTACACCGCCGAATCCCGTGCCGGCGAACTGCTGCTGGGCCTGGGTATTCCCCTGGAACAACATTTCGGCCCGATGTCCGAAGTGGCTCCAGGCTGGAAACTGCGGGTATTGCTGGCCCAGGCATTGTTCTCCGATCCGGAAGTGCTGTTGCTCGACGAACCGACCAACCACCTGGACATCAACACCATTCGCTGGCTGGAATCGATTCTCACCGTGCGTAACAGCACCATGATCATCATTTCCCACGACCGTCACTTCCTCAACAGCGTCTGCACCCACATGGCCGACTTGGACTACGGTGAGCTGCGCCTGTTCCCGGGCAACTACGACGAGTACATGACTGCGGCGACCCAGTCCCGCGAGCAACTGCTGTCGGACAACGCCAAGAAGAAAGCCCAGATCGCCGAACTGCAAACGTTCGTCAGCCGCTTCTCGGCCAACGCCTCGAAAGCCAAGCAGGCCACTTCCCGCGCCAAGCAGATCGACAAGATCCAGTTGGCCGAAGTCAAGCCATCGAGCCGCGTGAGCCCGTTCATCCGCTTCGAACAGACCAAGAAGCTGCACCGCCAGGCCGTGACCATCGAGCAGATGTCCAAGGGCTTCGACGGCAAGACCCTGTTCAAGAACTTCAGCTTCACCGTAGAAGCCGGCGAGCGCGTGGCGATCATCGGCCCGAACGGTATCGGCAAGACCACCCTGCTGCGCACCCTGATGGGCGAACTGACCCCGGACGCCGGTTCCGTGAAGTGGACCGAAAGCGCGGAGCTGGGCTACTACGCCCAGGACCACGCCCACGACTTCGAAGACGACGTCAGCCTGTTCGACTGGATGGGCCAGTGGACTCAGGGCGAGCAGATCATTCGCGGCACTTTGGGCCGCATGCTGTTCTCCAACGACGAGATCCTCAAGTCGGTCAAGGTCATCTCCGGTGGTGAGCAAGGCCGCATGCTGTTCGGCAAGCTGATCCTGCAAAAGCCGAACGTACTGGTGATGGACGAACCGACCAACCACCTGGACATGGAATCGATCGAAGCGCTGAACCTGGCGCTGGAGAACTACCCGGGCACGCTGATCTTCGTCAGCCACGACCGTGAGTTCGTATCGTCCCTGGCCACCCGCATCATCGAGCTGAGCCCTAACGGCGTGACCGACTTCAGCGGCACCTACGACGATTACCTGCGTAGCCAGGGTGTGGTGTTCTAAAGGTAGCTACAAGCCTTTAGCTACAAGCTTCAAGTGAAAAGCCCTGTCCTGGTGACGGGGCTTTTTGCATTCCGGGCCAAGGTTTCTTGTTGGTACATGAATCATCGCGAGCAAGCTCGCTCCCACAGGGGGATGCATTTCAAAATGTGGGAGCGAGCTTGCTCGCGATGAGGCCATGAGGAACAACGATAATGTCACGGCAAAAGTAGTTAGCCTGCTTTCTTTTATCCCAACGCCGCGCCATGATGCAGGTCTCCCACCGCCGCCCGCGAACGAGCCCTCATGTCTGTGCAGCAAGTTGCTCCGCAAAGCTCATTGGCGATCACCCTGCAGATCGTCTCCATCGTTTTCTATACCTTCATTGCCTTCCTCTGCATCGGTTTGCCGATTGCGGTATTGCCGGGTTATGTCCACGAGCAACTCGGGTTCAGCGCCATCGTGGCCGGGCTGACCATCGGCTCGCAATACCTCGCCACCCTGCTCAGCCGGCCCATGGCCGGGCGGATGTCGGACAGCGTTGGCACCAAGCGCGCAATCATCTATGGCTTGGCGGGGATTGTGCTCAGCGGCGTGCTGACCTTGCTGTCGACCCTGTTGCAAGGCTTTCCCTTGCTCAGCCTGCTGATCCTGATCGCCGGGCGCCTGCTACTGGGGATCGCCCAAGGGTTGATCGGTGTCGGCACCATCAGTTGGTGCATGGGCCAGGTGGGCGCCGAGCATACCGCTCGATCGATTTCCTGGAACGGCATCGCGTCCTATGGGGCGATTGCCATTGGCGCACCGCTGGGTGTGGTCATGGTGCAACAACTGGGCTTCGCCAGCCTGGGTATCGCCCTGTCGCTGCTGGCCCTGGCCGCACTGTTGCTGATTCGCAACAAGCCCTCGGTGCCCGTGGTGCGCGGCGAGCGCCTGCCGTTTTGGGCGGTGTTCGGACGCATTGCGCCGTTCGGCGCGAGCTTGAGCCTGGCGTCCATTGGCTACGGCACCCTGACGACCTTTATCACTCTGTACTATATCAATCGTGGCTGGACCGGCGCGGCCTACTGCCTGACCGTGTTCGGCGTGTGTTTCATTCTGTCGCGGCTGCTGTTCATATCCGCCATCGGTCGGTTTGGCGGGTTCACGTCGGCCATTGCCTGCATGTGCATTGAGACGGTTGGCCTGGTGCTGTTGTGGCTGGCCCCTTCGACCGGGTATGCGCTCATTGGCGCCGGCCTGACTGGATTTGGCCTGTCTCTGGTGTATCCGGCGCTGGGTGTCGAGGCCATCAAACAGGTGCCCAACTCCAGCCGGGGGGCGGGCTTGAGTGCTTATGCGGTGTTTTTCGATCTGGCGCTGGCGATTGCCGGCCCGTTGATGGGCGCAGTGGCGTTGAACCTGGGTTATGCGTGGATTTTCTTCAGTGCTGCGTTGTTGTCGGTGACGGGTTTGGGGCTGACGCTGCTGCTCAAGCGCCGCGCGATGGCTTGATGTGGGAGCGGGCTTGCTCGCGAAGGCGGCGTGTCAGGCAGTACTTATGTCTACTGACACACCGTATTCGCGAGCAAGCCCGCTCCCACAGAATATGTGGCGCATTACTGATCGGCGGTCTGCATTCCGGCCCGGGTCGGCCTGCCCAGGGTACGCGTGAAGAAGCGTCCGGCTTCGGAGATCAGATTGCGATGAATGTCCTGCCGGTCGACGCCATCGGCATCGGTGCACAGCGCAAGCATGATTACGATCTGCTCGTCATTGCACGGCGCCATGAAAACAAAGTGCCCTGCCCCCGCCAATAACTTGAAGTCGGGCGCGGTCGGCAGTTTGCGCGCCAGCGCCGCGGCATTCTTGTCGACAGCCACCAGCTTGTCGCCATCGCCGCTGTAAAGCAGCACCGGCACATGCACATCGGCCAGGGTGTGGCGGCCGAACTTCAGGCTCAACGGTGCCATCAGCATCAAGGCGTGGACGCGTGGATCGGCCACCGGTTGCAGGTCATCGCGGTCGACAATCAATTCGCCCTGGGTGTTACAGGCATCGCGGTCATCCGGGCGCTCCTGGCAGTAACGGCGCAGGCGATCCAGGTCCGGGGTCGCGCCGGACAGAATCAATGCGGTCTCGCCACCGGCCGAATAGCCAATGACCCCCACCTGATCGGCATTGACGAACGGCGACAGCATACGGTCGCCCAAGGTCGCGGTAATGGCTTCGGAAATCTGGATCGGCCGGCCGTACAGGTTACTCAAAGTACCGAGTCGGCTGTGGTCCCTGGAGTTGTCACCGGGGTGAATCACCGCCACCACGACAAAGCCTTTGCGCGCCAGCGACGTGGCAAGGTCGTGCAGGGCCAGCGGGGTACCGGTATTTCCGTGGGACAGCATCAGCATCGGGAACCGGCCGATGGCGACCTTGGTGTCCTCCCCGGCTTCGACGGTGTAACCCTCGAGCTTGCTGGAGTGCTCCCGATCACTGGAAGGATAGAAGGCAATGGCGCGCATCGGCTGCAAGTCCAGCGGGTCGAGAAAAGTCATCTCGTGGAAGCCGACGCTCCAGTGAGGATGCGGTGCAGGCGCGGCGTGCACTGTATTCAAGCTGCTGAGCAGGCAAATCAGTAAAGTTGCACAAAGACGCATCATGGATGCCCCGCCTTGTTACCGGACTTGAGACGTACACCCTGGACTGCATGAGTCGGGCCACAATCTGAAACGACCAGAAACAAAAAACTCCGTAACTGGTACTTGCGTAGCCAGAATACAGAGTTTTTTGGGCTTTACCTGAACGGTTGCTTACTTTTACCCAAGCCTTACGCAGCGGCGAACAACTGCTCGCTGATTTGTGAATGGGCGGCGCTCATGGCCTTGCTGCGCACGTCGTCACCGTAAGCCAGGCCTTCGGCACGGACGATTTCGATGTCGGTGATACCGATGAAACCGAACAGCAACTTCAAATACTCTTCGTGGGCAACACCGGTTGCCTGACCGGCGTGCATGCCGCCGGAGGTCGAAACGATCACGACTTTCTTGCCGCCGCACAGGCCTTCAGGGCCGGCTTCGGTGTAGCGGAAGGTCTGGCCGGCCACCGCGATACGGTCGATCCAGGCTTTGAGTTGAGTCGGGATGGTGAAGTTGTACATCGGTGCGGCAATCACCACGGCATCGGCAGCCAGGAATTCGGCCAGGGTCGAGGCGCTCAGTTCGGCTTCGTGCTGTTGTGCGGCATTGCGCAGTTCAGCGGTGGTGCCGGCGGCGACCAGGGTGGTGGCGGAGAAATGGCTGATGGCGTCGGCGGCCAGGTCGCGGTAAGTCACCACGGCGGTTGGCTCGGCGGCTTGCCAGGCTTTGACGACTTCACCGCTCAACTGACGGGAAGCCGAGTTGTCGCCCAGGATGCTCGAATCGATATGCAGCAGTTTCATGTGGGATCTCCAAGTGAGGATCGCCCACAAGGGCGATCTGATGGGACTAATCCTACACACGAAACCAATAGCTGATTAGACGGTAACAATGCGATAGTTCGTCCCACAGATAGGACAATTGGATTCACATCATGCAAGACCTCAACGACCTGTATTACTTCGCCAAAGTCGTGGAAGCCGGGGGGTTCGCCGCGGCCGGACGTTTGCTGGGCATCCCCAAGTCCCGATTGTCACGGCGCATCGCCGAACTGGAAGAGCGCCTCGGCGCAAGATTGCTGCAACGCACCACCCGACAACTGAAACTGACTGCCGTCGGTGAGCGTTACCTCAGGCACTGTCAGGCGATGCTGCTGGAGGCGGAAATGGCCGACGAGGCCGTGGCCAGCATGTCCAGCGAGCCCCGCGGGCGTTTGCGGGTGTCCTGCCCGGTTGGGCTGGCCCATGAAATATTGCCGGGGGTGATCAGCGATTTTCTGGAAAGGTTTCCACAAGTCCAGCTGGAGGTCATGCTGCTCAACCGCCGGGTCGACCTGGTGAACGAAGGCATTGACGTGGCCCTGCGAGTGCGGGAGCTGGGCGACGAAGACCCGCTGCTGGTGACCCGCCGCCTGCGTCAGGCGCAGATGCTGATGGTCGCCAGTCCCGGCTTCCTCGTTGGCCGTGAGATCAACCATCCCGACGATCTGAAAAACCTGCCGGTGCTCGGCGCCCTCGAGGCCGACCGTATGGTGCACATCCGCATGCTGGATCAAAAAGGCAAAAGTTGCGAACTGGCGCTCGAGGCCCGGCTGGGCATCGATGACTTTATCGTGCGCAAGGCCAGCACCCTCTCTGGCCTGGGCTTTACGATGCTGCCCATGATGTATTGCGAGCAGGAACTGGAAAACGGCGCACTGGTGCAGTTGTTGCCCGACTGGTCGTTGCCCGGTGGCTGGCTGCAAGCGGTCTATCCTCATCGGCGCGGGGTCATGCCGGCGGTACGCGCCTGGATTGACCATCTGGTCGAGTCATTCAATGCCTGTGGGGAACGATTGTTATGAAAGCCGGACGGATGAGCGAAGAGGATGTCGCGAAATTCTGCCTTACCCTGCCCGGAGCACGGGAAGACTATAAATGGGGCGGCGTGCGGGTGTTTTCGATTGCCGGGAACAAGATGTTCGCCTTGCAGGGCCTGCGGGGTGATTCCCTGGCCTTCAAGGTCGACAAGGATCTGTTTCTCGGTCATTGCGACCGCCCGGGGATTCATCCGGCGCCTTATCTGGCGCGCGCCCAGTGGATCATCATGGAAACGCCCTACCCGCTCGCCAGCGAAGAACTGCAGGGCTTGTTGCAGCGCTCCCACCAGCTGGTGGTGAGCAAACTGCCCAAACGCACTCAAGTCGGCTTGTTGCTCTAGGGCCTTGTCGATCAGAACAAGGCGAACAGGTGTGCGCCGAGGAACAGGTGGTCGATCCAGAACACCTGGTGCATGAGCACGATGATCCAGAACACCAACTGGTAGGAGATTTTGCGGGTTTTGTGCCGGAACGCTTGCTGCGCCAGCAAGGCACCGGGCCAGCCGCCAGCGAGCTCCAGCGCATGCAGGACATTCTCCGGCGTACGCCATTGCTCGGCGCGGGCCTTGCGCTTGTCGCTCCAGTACAGGAAAAACGTCACGACGCTGACGATGCCGTAGGCTGCCAAGGGAATCAGCGACACCCCGTGCAGCCATGAAGACACCGACCCCGACAGCGGCAACGCACACAGGATTGCAAACAGCAGCCACTTCAGCCGTGGATTACGGATCTGTCCCCCGGGCTGGCGCCCGGGGTTATTGCGCGAGCTTGAGTCACTCACGACTTGACCGCGCTCCAGTCGACCCAACCGAACTGCCAGGTCGCCAGGATGATCAGGCCGAACACAATGCGATACCAGGCAAACGCCGCATAGCTGTGGTTGGCGATGAACTTGAGCAGCCCGCGGACCGCGATCATCGCGAAGACGAACGCCGTGACGAAGCCGATCGCGAACACCGGGAAATCGGACGGGACAAACAGGTGACGGTACTTATAGCCCGAGTACACCGCTGCGCCGACCATGGTTGGCATCGCCAGGAAGAACGAAAACTCGGTAGCGGTCTTGCGCGACAGGCCGAACAGTAACCCGCCGATGATCGTCGAGCCCGAACGCGAAGTGCCCGGAATCATGGCCAGGCATTGGGCGAAGCCGACTTTCAGGGCATCTTTCCAGGTCATGTCATCCACCGTTTCGGCGTGGACTTCATGCTGCCGGCGCTCGGCCCACAACATGACGAACCCGCCCACGACCAGCGCCGCTGCCACGGTGATCGGATTGAACAGGTACTCGTGGATCATGTCGGCGAAGATCACGCCCAGCACCACGGCCGGGAAGAACGCAATCAACAGGTTCGCGGTAAACCGCCGAGCGCTCGGCTGGGTCGGCAGGCCGATGACCACATCGAAGATCTTGCGTCGAAACTCCCATACCACCGCCAGGATGGCACCCAGCTGGATAATGATGTTGAACGCCATCGCCCGCTCGCCCCCGAAGCCGAGCATGTCGGCCACGATAATCTGGTGGCCGGTACTGGAAATGGGCAGGAACTCGGTCAGCCCTTCTACAACCCCAAGTATCAATGCCTGAAAGGCGGTCCAAAGATCCATCAATCCCCCAAAAGGCTATGCGCGCCGGCATGCCCCGTTAATATTTTTCCAAAGCTTGAATTGCGATCAGCCTAGCTGAAGCCCCGCGCATCAAGGATCACCACGGAACCGTCAAAATCCTGTGAAAAAACAATCCTGATCCGGGTTTACCCGCGCGGGGCCGAAATCCTATCAGACAAGTCCGATTGGCGCTGCCGCGTTATCGCGCACCAACGAAGCACACCCTGCTCCACGGGATTCCCGACGCCAATCCGGTTACAATCGGCCCCTCTTCGATTTCACCAAGGAACCTCCATGTCCGGGCTTGAACTGTTTGCCGCCACCCTCGGTGTCATTGCCGTCTGGCTGACGGTCAAACAGAACACCTGGTGCTGGCCCATCGGTCTGGTCATGGTGCTGCTCTATAGCTGGATCTTTTTTGAGGTGAAGCTGTATTCGGACATGTTGCTGCAAGTCGTCTATGCCGCCTTGCAGCTTTACGGCTGGTGGCAGTGGACACGGGGTGGCGAAACGACCCATGGCCGCGAAGTCAGTTGGCTCGATTTCCGTTCCGTGGCGTTGAGCCTGGCCATCGGCGCACTCGGCAGCCTGTTGCTGGGGGCGGCCATGGCCCACTGGACCGACGCCGCGCAACCCTGGCTCGATGCGGCGCTGACCGGATTCAGCCTGGTGGCGCAGGTCTGGATGGCGCAAAAACGTGTCCAGTGCTGGCCGCTATGGATCGCCCTGGATGTGATTTTCGTCGGGCTGTTCATCTATAAGGACCTGTACCTGACCGCCACCCTGTACGGGCTGTTCGCCGTTATCGCCGTGCAGGGCTGGCGCCAATGGCGCGCCGATCCGGCGTTGCGCGCATGAAAGTCCTGGTACTCACAGGCCCTGAATCTAGCGGTAAAAGCTGGCTGGCGGCCGAGTTGCAACAGCGTTTCGGCGGGATCCTGGTGGACGAGTATGTACGCTGGTTCATCGAGCACAATCCCCGGGACACCACCTTGGCCGACATTCCGGACATCGCCCGCGGTCAATTGGCATGGGAAGACGAAGCCCGTGCGCAACAACCGTCTTTGCTCATCCTCGACACGCACCTGCTGAGCAATATCCTCTGGAGCCAAACCCTGTTTGGCGACTGCCCCGCCTGGCTCGAACAAGCGCTACTGGCCCGGCATTACGACTTGCACTTGCTGCTGTCGCCGGAACACGTCGAATGGACGGATGATGGCCAGCGTTGCCAACCCCGATTGTGTGAGCGCCAGGCATTTTTCGAGCAGACCCTGGCCTGGCTTGAGCACCACGCCCAACCGGTTCAAGTACTGCGCGGAGATTGGGCAGAACGCCGATTCCAGGCACTGAACGCCGTGACCCGATTGCTCGGCGCCTGACCGGCCTTTTGGGGCAACTTCCCCACTATCCCCCCCTGTCCCGGGGGAAAAGTGTCCGGTCCTGAAACACCCTTCCCGCCTCAAACCGCCTGTTTAAGCGCCCTTCACCGCTGGATCATCGGATTTGTTAAGTCATTGATACAGCACCGCTGAAACCCTTGTTCCAGAGCGATTTATCCGCAAATAAGGGCTGCCTGCGCAGGGTTTCGTCTCACCTTTGAAACATTCTCGGCAAAGGCTATCCGGACAATTTCCATAAGCCATTGAATCAACGAGATATTCAAAAACCGGCACAGCTTTCGCTCTCTCCTTCAAAAAGCCGACCAGAGCCAGCCCACATGAGAAGGAAAGACCGTCGTGGGGATACTCGATAAACATGCCTTGACGTGCCTGCTGCTTTTCGCGAGCGCTGCAGGCGCGGTTATCAGTTTTGACGTTCAAGCCGAAGGCAACGGCGTCATCGTGCTTGATCGAACCATTCACCCGACGCCCATCGGTCGCAGCGGCGGCAGGGATCCAAACCCCAACACCCTCAATGCCAACCCATCGGCCCGCGTCACCGGCGAACTCAGTGATGCCGACATCGCCGGGGTCACCACCGGAACCGCCCTTCGCCACAACAACGGGCAAAGCCTGGGTGGCCTGCAAGGCCTCAACGCCGTCACCAACCCCAACGGTATGCCCGGCATGTCTGTCGGTCACGGTGGTGGCAGTGGCAGCGCCATTTCCGGAACCATCAACCGCGCCATGAGCAGCGGCCTCGGTTCACTGGGCAGAATGGCGGGAGGCCAATGAGATGAGTCGATCCCTGCTGTTACTTGCCCTGCTCGGCTGCACCAGTGTGATGGCCGACTCGGGCGTCAGTTCGGTGAACAACGCCACCCTCCAGGATTCGGGTACTCAATACCGCGGCAACTTCAACGTCAACCAGGCGGCTGGCGATCAACAACAGCAGGCCAACGTCCGCGCGATCGCCATTGGCACCCAAGCCGGTGCGATCACCAGCGTCCGGCAGAAAATCACTACGCCCGCCAATCCGTCGATGGACGCGACGGCCACTATCGGCGGCTCCTCCTTCAGTAATGGCAACGGCGTACTGGGCGTCAACCAGAGCGCCGGGGCGAACAACCAGATGGCCAACGCCATGCGCATCAGCATCAGCGCCGCACCGCAAGCCATCGACGATAGTGCCCTTTCTCAACAGAACGTGGCGTTGTTACCGAACTCGGGAGCAACTGGCGCCCCAAATGGCAGTCGCCAGGTCGTGACAAGCGATCAGGCCTTCACCGGCAGCCGGGGAGTGATCCAGGTAAACCAGAGTGCCGGGGTGGGAAACCGAATGGCTAACACCTTGAGCATCCGGGTCGCTGACTGACCCGAAACAGTGCGATTAGGGAAGTACCAACACCTGACCAACTAATGAGCACGGAGAAACACCATGAACCCGACAACTGCTCTCAAACCTCTGGCTTTCGCTCTGGCAGCAGTGATGGCATTCGCAGCACAAGCAGGCAGCCTTGATGATGATCAAGGCAACGGCCAGAGCGACGGCCAGAGCAACAACCATCAGCCTAAAGGCCCGACGCTGGAACAAATTCTGCAGATTACAGCAGGCGCCGGGGCCGCCGTGCTGGACTCGCAGGAAAGCAGTGACAGCAGCGTATTGAGCCGGGACACCAGGAACGACGCTAGAGTCGATAACTCCCTGAACAACTCCAACGGCAACATGGGCGCCAACGTTGCAGCCGGTAACGGCAACCAGCAAGACAACGCCGCCGCCCTTGCCACGGCTGACGAAAGCTTCATCTTCGGCACCGCGGTCGCCGCCTCCAGCGCGACTCAGAAGAGCACCGGCAACACCGCCAGGAAACACTCCAGCACCAACAACACAACGCTCAACAACGCAGGTAACAGCGGTTCCGGCAACATCGGCATCAACGTGACCACCGGCGACTTCAACCAACAGAAAAACAACCTGGCGATTGCCGTTTCGGGCGGTCGTGTAGCGCAAGCGGCGGCGGCGGCCAACCAAAGCACGTCCGGGCTGAACGTCACCAACAACGCCAACCATGACGACAGCACCCAGACTGATTTCGCTACCGTGGGTGTACTCGGTCTGGCGGGTGTAACCACTCAACAAGTGATCACGCCAGAGGGCTGGAAAGCCCCTGTAACCAACAATGCGTCGATAACGGGCTCGATGAACAACTTCTCCGGCAACGGCGGAGCCAACGTATCGTCTGGTGTGGGCAACCAGCAAAGCAACTCGCTGTCCATCGCCGCGGGCTGCAAGTCCTGTCTGTAATCGCGATTGCAATGAAAGCCCCGGCGACGGGGATTTTCCACAGTCCCAAGGCGTATCGATCATGCGTAAGACTGTCCTTTTCGCCCTGCTCTGCCTGTCTGGCCTGACCCAGGCTGCACAGATGCCGGTTGCTGCCCTGCCGGGCGGCGTGCTGGTGTACAAGCACGTACAGAGTTTGCGCGAGCGCAAGTTCAGCGACATCGTCGAACAAAAAACCGATTTCAGCTGTGGCGCCGCCGCGCTGGCAACGATACTGCGCCAGGCCTATTGGCTCGACGTCGATGAGGAGCACATCATCAAGGGCATGCTGGTCACCGCAGACCAGGACCTTGTGCGTACCCAGGGTTTTTCAATGCTGGACATGAAGCGCTACATAGAGCGCATCGGCATGCGCGCCCGGGGCTACAGGATCCCGCCGGAAAGACTCGAATCCGTGACGATTCCGGTGGTGGTATTGATGGAAATTCGCGGCTACAAGCACTTCGTGGTGTTGCAGCGGGCGGACAAGAACTGGGTGTATATCGGCGATCCGGTACTCGGTCACAAACGCTACTCCCATGATGACTTTGTCAAAGGCTGGAATGGCATTATTTTCGCTATCGTCGGTCCCGGTTACGACAAGACCAATGCGTTACGCAGTCCACCGGAACCGCTGACAGCCAAGAACAAGATGGATAACTTCAACCCGGTCAAAGATGCCGAATTGATGGATTTTGGTTTCATACAGAGCGACTTCTTTTAATCGCCAACAAGATGATAGGGGGCAGGATGCTCCGGGAGCAGCAAATGAAAACCTCGTATTGGGTGGTCGCTGCCTTTCTGGCAGCGAACACTTCAGGTTTTGCTGATGAGTTCAGACCCATCGAAATCAAGGACGAGGAACTGGCCGAGTTGCGTGGCCGATATGTGATGCCGGGGCGGGTCATCAGCTTCGGTGTCGTCATGAGCAGTACCTGGCGCAATGCCAGTGGTGACCTGATCGGAGCCTCCACCTCGATGCAGCTTCAAGCCGCAACGGTCAAGCCCGAGTTCTATGTTTCGACCATCAAGCAATCGGGTCATGGCGGTACGTCCAGGTCAGGCAGCGGTCACGTGTCGGGGGGCGCAGCCCTGAGCACTTCCCGGGGCATAACCCAGGTCACACGGGCCGCAGGTGATGGCAACAGCGCAAACAACAACATCGCCATCAACGTCAAAGAGGCCAGCACGGCCCCGGCACTGGTGGCGGGCCAGGGCCAGGCGCTGATAGCCGGTCAAACCATCACCGGCAGCAATGCCGCAGGCAGTGTCGCGGTATCCGCGACCAGCGGCGGCGTTCAGATGGCCATTACCGCCAACAACAACCAGGGCACCAGCCTGCAACAAGTCGCCCAGGGCGGGTTGCTGCAAAACACCCGGTTGCTGGGCAGCAGCAATGTGGTCGACAACATGACTCAACTCAACGTAGTGCTCAACAATAATGGCCCGAGTGCGGGGGCATTGGACTGCAACCTCAACCAACTCGCTGCATTACGGACCATGGGCTATTGAACTACGCTGAGTCTGGACCATTGGGCACAAATGGACGGCATATTTCATGTACCGATCAGTATCACTGCGTGCAGTTGCATGCTTGAGTGCTCTACTCCCGGCGGCGATGTTGCAGGCAGCACCTGACCCGGAACTGGAGGCTCTCAAACAAGAGCTCCTGGAGTTGAAACAACGATACGAAGTACAGCAAAAAGCCCTGGCGGTTCTCGAACAACGGGTCCGCCAGGTCGAAGAGCAGCCCGCCTCGCCCGCTCCCAAACGCCTGGCCAAGTCGCCAGCGGATCTCAAGGGCAATCCAGGCGTCGGCACCGGCGCCGCAGCCGCCTCGGGGGGGAGCGGCAGCTCTTATGGACAATCGCTGGCCAATGACTCGCAACCGGCGCAAAGCGTTTCGAACCTGTATGACGAGGCCAGCGGGTTTTTCGGCGGTGGCAAGTTCAGCGTCGAAACCGGGATAACCTACTCCCGCTACGATTCCCGCCAACTGGTCCTCAACGGTTTTCTAGCCCTGGACTCGATCTTCCTGGGCGCTATCAACCTGGACCGGATCAAGGCCGACACCTGGACGCTTGACCTCACCGGTCGCTACAACTTCAACAATCGCTGGCAGTTCGACCTGAACGTACCGGTTGTCTACCGTGAGTCCACGTACCAGTCCGGTGGCGGCAATAGCGGCGCCGCAAACGTCACGACCGAAGACACCGTCAAGGAAGACCCGACCATAGGCGACGTCAACTTCGGTGTCGCCTACAAATTCCTCGACGAATCGGCCAACACGCCGGATGCCGTGGTGACCTTGCGCGTCAAGGCGCCTACCGGCAAAGACCCGTTCGGCATCAAGCTGGTTCGGGTGGCCGATAACTCAAACCTGGCCGTGCCTGAATCCTTGCCTACCGGTAACGGCGTCTGGTCGATTACGCCGGGGATCTCCCTGGTCAAGACGTTCGACCCGGCGGTGCTGTTCGGCAGCCTGTCCTACACGTACAACATGGAAGAGTCTTTCGACGACATCAGCTCCAACCCGGCGGTCGAGACACCGGGCAAAGTCCGCATTGGCGACAGCTTCCAGATCGGCGCCGGCATTGCGTTCGCCTTGAACGAAAAGATGAGTATGTCGTTCTCGGTCTCTGACCTGGTGCAACGCAAAAGCAAGCTCAAGGAAGATGGCGGGGATTGGCAAGCGGTGGTCTCCAGCGATGCCAACGCCGGTTACTTCAACATCGGCATGACCATTGCGGCCACCGACAGCCTGACCATCGTGCCCAACCTGTCCATCGGCATGACGGACGATGCCCCGGACTTCCAGTTCAGCCTGAAACTCCCCTACTACTTCTGACCCGAACAAAAAAACCGCTGCAACTGCAATCGCAGCGGGGTTTTGGTTTGCGGCCGGGGTTCAGCGAATCTGGTGCTTGTGCAACAACCGGTAGAAGGTCGGTCGCGACACACCCAATACTTTGGCGGCGACACTCAGGTTATCGCTGTGGCGACTCAATACATCGCACAACGCCTGGCGTTCGGCCCGGGACTTGTATTCTTCGAGGGTGCCCATCGGCGCTGCGAGCGTATGCTGACTGATCAACCCCAGGTCACGGGCCTCGATCTGCCGGCCTTCGGCCAACACCAGCCCGCGACGAACGCGGTTGGCCAGTTCGCGAACATTGCCTGGCCAGTCGTGTTTGCCCATGGCAATCAACGCGTCTTCGCTGAAACTGCGTGGGCGGCGCCCGGTTTCATGGCTATAGAAATGGGAGAAATGGTTGGCCAACACCGCCAGGTCGCCATGGCGCTCGCGCAGCGGAACAGTCGCCACTTGCAGTACGTTCAAGCGGTAATACAAATCTTCGCGAAAGCGCTTCTTCTCGATGGCGGCTTCAAGGTCGGTATGCGTTGCCGCCAGAACCCGCACATCCACCGGAATCAGCTGACTGCCACCGACCCGCTCGATGTGTTTTTCCTGGAGGAACCGCAACAGGTTGGCCTGCAACTCCAGTGGCAGGTCACCGATCTCGTCGAGAAACAGGGTGCCACCGTTGGCGGCTTCTATCCGTCCGACCTTGCGTTGGTGCGCGCCGGTAAATGCGCCTTTCTCATGGCCGAACAACTCGGACTGGATCAAATGCTCGGGAATCGCACCACAATTGATCGCAATGAAGGGTTTGTTGTGACGCTGGGACTGACGATGCAGGGTTCGTGCGACCAGTTCCTTGCCAGTGCCGCTTTCACCGCGAATCAACACCGGAGATTCGGTCGGAGCCAGTTTGCTCAACAGCTTTCGCAGCTCACGAATAGGTTTGCTGTCGCCCAGCAATTCGTGCTCGGGCTGGTCGACATAGACCGTGCCCTGCCCGCGCAAACGCGCCATGCCAAACGCCCGGCCCAGTGTTACCTGAACCCGGGACACATCGAACGGCAAGGTATGAAAGTCAAAAAACCACTCACAGACGAAGTCGCCGACATTTTGCAACCGCAGTACTTCCTGGTTGAGTACGGCTATCCACTCGGTGCCGCTGCGGCTGATCAGCTCTTTGACGGCCTCCGGGTGCTCAAGGTGATAAGGCTGCAAGCGCAGCAAGCCCACGTCACAGGTTCGGTCAACGGCGTTCTCCAGCGTGCAGCTGTCAACGTCCCAACCGATGGCGCGCAATCCAGGGACCAGGCGATAGCAATCGTCACAGGGGTCCACCACTAACAAACGTCGTAAGGCAGGCGCATCACTCATGACTGATCCTTGGCGCCAAATTTATGAAAATTTAATAAAAACAGTCATTTGGCAGACCTGGCTGTAACATTAGCAAGAATTTGACAGGGCCTTGTACTGTTTGACTATAGGGATGTCACAAAACCAGTTATAAGTTGCGATTACGTTAGTTGCCTAACGACTCTTTCCTTTCATTCAGCTTTCAATGTCAGGCTCTTCCTTGAATCTGTGAAATAAAGTGGAAATTTCTTTTGATTGTGTGTGACCCGAACCCCGGTTGCGGGCATCAGTACAAGTAACCAGCTGAACGGTAAGCCCAACCGTCGGCCTATCACTTGATTGGGCATACAGAGAGAAGACCCTATGAACGCCCCGCTCCGTATCAACGAAGCACTTCTGATTGCCGACCGCGCATTTAAACCATTCAAATGCGTAGCCTGGGCCCCACAAGACGGCAATGGCGAACTCAGCCTGACCGTTATCGACCGCACCAGCACCCGCATTGGCCGCAAGCAGATCCCAAGCAGCGCCTATTCCGATCCCGCGCAACTCGAACTGCTGCTGGAACAGGCTCGCGCCGAATTGAGCGAGGAAGGTTACACACTGCAGTCGTGGTCGATGCCGCACTAATCGTTTTGCGGATTACTCCGGGGTAATCCGCGCCTTTTTCCTGTCTTTAGTTCGCAGTTTTTTCTGGCCGCGCACACTACGTGACACTGTTTAATTCGAACTTCACATACGCCTGATACTTTGCAGGCTCGCCATTGGTTCGAAAAGACACTGTTGTGGCACACAGCGACCCTCCGTCTGTTAGTTCTTACCGTTGTGCATCCCTTCATTCAGGGATTGAATAATCTTCCTATCAAGTCGCCACCCAAACTTCCGGATCAGGACGACTCGCAAGGAGATGCGGTGCATGTCAAGCCAGTCCGCTTTTGCCTACTCCGCAGCCCGGAAAAACGCCGGGGCCCTCGATACGACGTTTGCCGCCAACGGCAAAACCCAGGTCTATTTCGCCGACAGCCTTTTCAGCCTGGCCAATGACGTTGCGATCGATGCGCAAGGTCGCTTGCTGGTAGCCGCAAAAGTCGGCATGGCCGATGGCACCCGCTTTGGCCTGGCCCGCTTGCTGGCGGATGGTTGCGCAGACCTGACGTTCGGTAAACAAGGCAGTGTCATCGGGCAATTCGAACCGGGGTTCGAAGCCATGGGCACCAAGGTCCTGATCCTGCCCGACGGCAACATCCTGTTGGCTGGCCTGCAATACGAAAACGCGCACCGCACGCTCCCGGCCCTGGCATTGCTGGATCAGGATGGCCGCCTGGTGCAAGGCTTTGGCGATAATGGCCGCCGTGTCGTGCGATTGCCTGGCGATCTGTCCCTGGGCATGCGCGATATCCGGCTGCCTCTCGGTGTGCCGGGTGCAGAAGCCTGCGATGTGGCCATACAGCAAGACGGCCGGATCCTGATCCTGGCCAACCATCACTACGAACTGGCCGATCACGTCGGCATGTTGATACGCCTGGATGTCGAAGGCTCGCTGGACTGCTCGTTCAACGACCGCGGCTTCGTGATGGTCAGGCACCTGCTGATGAATACCTGGCTCAGCAGCCTGACGGTACAACGTGATGGCCGAATCCTGGTCGGTGGATCGATCAATTTTCCCGAGGAAGGCTTACTGGCACGCTATCACCCGGACGGGCGCCTCGACGACCGATTTGCCGTGGATGGATTCATGACCTTCAAGGCGCAAGGGCATGGCGCCCGGGTCAGCCGGGTGGTCCAGCAAAACGAAGGCGAAATCCTGTGTTTTGGCAGCAGTCGCGAGCCGATGCACTGCCTGACATTTAAAATGCACAGCAACGGGCGCCCCGACAGTCATTGCAACGGAGGACATCCGCAGCGGCGGGAAATCGGTTACAGCGGATGCCAGTGGACCGCCGCACAGTTACAACCTGATGGCAGTGTGCTCACGGCGGGCGCCACCATCGGCGGCGTCGAAGCAGACTTCATTCTCGGGCGATACCTGCCCAACGGCCTTCCCGATCGCCGTTTTGGCAAAGGCAGCGGCTATACACGTACGCGCCTGGGCCCCAGCCTGGATACCGCCACCTGTGTCGCCGCGCACGCCGATGGAAACATTGTAGTGGGAGGCTATTCGCTGCACGGAAACTACAAGGCGGTCATCGCTCGTTTCCAGGGATAAACACCGGCATTTTTCCTGCGCTTGATCTTCTCGCGCGCTTGCGGCAACTTGCGCGCTTCTCAAGACAAGGAGCAGCCGATGTCCGGTTCAATGGCCCAGGCGTTCGCGCACAACTTTCTCGGGCACTCGCCCCGTTGGTACAAGGCCTGCATCGTCGGCTTTCTCATCCTCAATGCCCTGGTGCTTTGGACCGCAGGCCCGGTGGCTGCCGGCTGGCTACTGGTGCTGGAGTTCATCTTCACCCTGGCCATGGCACTCAAATGCTATCCGCTGATGCCCGGCGGCCTGTTGTTGATTGAAGCCCTGCTGCTGAAGATGACCACGCCCCAGGCGCTGTACGACGAGTTGCTGCACAACTTCCCGGTGATCCTGCTGCTGATGTTCATGGTGGCGGGTATCTATTTCATGAAGGACCTGTTGCTTTACCTGTTCTCGCGCCTGCTGCTCGGGGTCCGCTCCAAAGCCCTGCTGTCCCTGATGTTCTGCTTTCTGTCGGCCTTTCTGTCGGCGTTCCTCGATGCCTTGACTGTGACCGCCGTGATCATCAGTGCCGCCGTAGGTTTTTACTCGGTGTATCACCGCGTCGCCTCGGGCAACGATCCGCGCCAGGACAGCGAGTTCAGCGACGACCAACATCTGCCCACCCTGCATCACGGTGATCTGGAACAGTTCCGCGCCTTCCTGCGCAGCCTGCTGATGCACGGCGCCGTGGGCACCGCGCTGGGCGGTGTCTGTACGCTGGTCGGTGAACCGCAGAACCTGCTGATCGGCCATGAAATGGGCTGGCACTTCGCTGAGTTCTTCACCCGGGTTGCGCCGGTATCCCTGCCGGTACTGGTTGCCGGGCTGGTAACCTGCGTCCTCCTGGAAAAGCTACGCTGGTTCGGATACGGCACGCTGCTGCCGGATAACGTTCGTGCGGTGCTGGCCAACTACGCCGCCGAAGACAATGCCGAGCGCACCACGCGCCAAGGTGCAGCGCTACTGGTGCAAGGCTTTGCCGCATTGATTCTGATTGCCGGGCTGGCGTTCCACATCGCCGAAGTGGGTTTGATCGGTTTGATGGTGATCGTGTTGATTACCGCCTTTACCGGCATCACCGACGAACACCGCCTGGGCACAGCGTTCAAGGACGCCATGCCGTTCACCTCATTGTTGGTGGTGTTTTTCGCCGTGGTCGCGGTGATTCACGACCAGCAACTGTTCGCCCCACTGATCCACTGGGTGCTGACGCTCCCGGCAGACCAACAACCGGGCATGCTGTTCATTGCCAACGGCCTGCTGTCCGCCATCAGCGACAACGTGTTCGTGGCAACCATTTACATCACCGAAGTGAAGCGCGCGTTCATGGCGGGAGAGATGACCCGTGAGCATTTCGAAACCCTGGCCATTGCGATCAATACCGGTACCAACCTGCCGAGCGTGGCGACGCCCAACGGTCAGGCGGCGTTTCTGTTCCTGCTGACCTCGGCAATTGCACCGCTGGTGCGTCTGTCGTACGGGCGGATGGTCTGGATGGCGCTGCCGTACACCGTGGTGATGGGGACATTGGGCTGGTATGCGGTGAGTTACTGGCTCTGACACCGCCGAGCCTTTGTGGCGAGGGGGCTTGCCCCCGTTGGCTGCGCAGCGGCCCCAAAACCTACTACTACGCTGTAGCAGGTACACCGAGTGATGAAATGGCGACTGCTTCGCAGCCGAACGGGGGCAAGCCCCCTCGCCACAAAAGCTCGCTCCCACTGGAGATAGGTGCTATCCGAGGCGGTGCCAGACGCGACCGTCACGGGTGAGCAGTTCTTCGCCGGCCTTGGGGCCGTTTCCCCCGGCAGCGTAGCTCTGCACGCTGGAATCCTGCTGCCAGGCATCCAGGAACGGCTGAACGGCGCGCCAGCCGTTTTCGATGTTATCGGCGCGCTGGAACAGCGTCTGGTCACCCGTCAGGCAATCGTAGATCAGGGTTTCGTAGCCGGTGGAAGGCTGCATCTCGAAGAAGTCCTTGTAGGCGAACCCCAGCTCGATGTTGTCCATTTTCAAGGCCTGACCGGGACGCTTGGCCAGCAGGTCGAACCACATGCCTTCGTTCGGCTGGATCTGAATGCGCAAATAGGTCGGCTGCAGCTCATCGACCTCGGTATCGCGGAACTGCGCATAGGGCGCCGGCTTGAAACAGATCACGATCTCGGTGTCACGCACACTCATGCGCTTGCCGGTTCGCAGATAGAACGGTACGCCGACCCATCGCCAGTTATCGATCATGACCTTGAGGGCCACATAGGTTTCGGTATTGCTGTCGGGTGCGACGTTGTTTTCCTGGCGGTAGCCCGGCAGTGCCTTGCCGTCGATCTCACCCGCGGCGTATTGGCCGCGTACCGAATTGGCGCGGGCTTCCTCCACCGTCCAGGGCCTGATCGCGCCAACGACCTTGGCTTTCTCGCCGCGCACCGCATCGGCGCCGAACGCGGCGGGCGGTTCCATCGCCACCATCGCCAGCAACTGGAACAGGTGATTGGGCACCATGTCCCGCAGCGCGCCGGTGTGCTCATAGAAACTGCCACGGGTTTCCACGCCCACGGTTTCGGCGGCGGTGATCTGCACGTGGTCGATGTAGTGATTGTTCCAGAACGCTTCGAACAGGCTGTTGGAGAACCGGCTGACCAGGATGTTCTGTACGGTCTCCTTGCCCAGATAATGGTCGATGCGGTAGATCTGCTTTTCGGTCATCACCTTGAGCAGGCAAGCGTTCAAGGCTTCGGCCGTATGCAGGTCTGAACCGAAGGGTTTTTCGACCACCACCCTTCTGAAGGCCTCGGGGGTTTCTTCCAGCAAGCCGGCCGAGCCAAGACGGCGCACCACTTCACTGAAGAAACGCGGCGCGGTAGCCAGATAGAACACCGCATTGCCAGTACCGCTGTCGGCGATTTTTGCCGCCAGCGCTTGATAAGTGCTGTCGTCCAGGAAATCGCCCTGAACGTAGCTGATGCCTTTGGCGAGTTTGGCCCACAGCGCCGGGTCAAGGGCTTGATCGCCCTTGCCGGTCCTGGTGGCCACCTCGTTGCGGATGAAGTCTTCGAGTTTTTTCGCGAAGCCTTCATCGCTGATGGCGTTGTGGTCAACGCCGATGATCCGCAGTCCATTCCCGAGTAAACCGTCACGGCTGAGATTGTACAGCGCCGGCATCAGCAGGCGCTTGACCAGATCGCCGTGGGCGCCGAACAGGAACAGCGTGGTCGGCGGCGCGGGTTCAGCCTTGGATTTCCTGCGGATCGCGTGGGTCATTTTTTCGAGGTCTCCACATGGCCGCCGAAGCCGAAGCGCTGGGCCGAGAGAATCTTGTCACCAAAGGTGCCTTGCCCACGGGAACGGTAGCGCGAGAACAGCGAGTTCGAAAGCACCGGCACCGGCACCGCTTGTTCCATGGCGGCTTCGATGGTCCATTGACCTTCACCGCTGTCGGCCACGGACCCGGAGAAACCGTCGAGTTTCGGATCGCTGGCCAGGGCGTCGGCAGTCAGGTCCAGCAACCACGAGGACACCACGCTGCCACGGCGCCACACTTCGGCGATATCGGCGACGTTCAGATCGAAACGCTGGTCTTGCGGCAGGCTCTCGCTGTTTTTGGTCTTGAGGATGTCGAAGCCTTCTGCGAACGCCTGCATCATTCCGTATTCGATGCCGTTGTGGATCATCTTCACGAAATGCCCGGAACCGGCCGGACCTGCATGAATGTAACCACGCTCGGCACGATCGTCTTCGGACTTGCGGTCCTTGGTGCGCGGGATGTCGCCCAGGCCAGGGGCCAGGGTTGCGAACAGCGGGTCGAGGCGCTTAACAGTCTCGGCATCGCCGCCGATCATCATGCAGTAACCGCGCTCCAGGCCCCAGACACCGCCGGAGGTACCGACGTCGATGTAGTGCAGGCCTTTTTCCGACAGGGTCTTCGCCCGGCGGATATCGTCTTTATAGAAGGTGTTGCCGCCGTCGATGATGGTATCGCCGGCGTCGAGCAAGGTGCTCAGGGTGTCGATGGTTTCTTCGGTCGGCGCGCCAGCTGGCAGCATGACCCAGACCGCACGCGGCCTGGCCAGGCCGGCGACCAGCGCCGGCAGATCGGTGACGCCCGTGGAGCCCTCTGTAGCCAAGGCTTCGACAAAGGCGGTATTGCGATCGTAAACAACGGTGGTGTGCCCGTTGAGCATCAGGCGCCGCGCAATATTGCCGCCCATGCGGCCCAGTCCAATAATCCCGAGTTGCATGTGCTGATGCTCCCTACTACAAATTAAAGTGTGTCAAAGGTTATAGCCCAACGCGACTCATGAGGTTAGTCCAGAGCGTTGGCACGAAGTTTCCGGGCATTGTGCCCGATCCTGATGGATAACGTCGGGAATCAAACCGAAGACACAACGACCATGAAAAATAAAAAAGTTCCCTTCTGGGGCAAAAGAAATCAAAATTGGCGCCGATAGTAGGTCAGCCCCGGATTTCGAGGCGTACCTACAGTTGAGACACGCCATTTGCGAGGTGAGCAATGGGCACAGTACATACCGCACTGCCAGCACAAACCCTTTACGTCACAATCCGTCGTGACGAATTGCGCCAGTTGAAAGACGAACGCGATCAGTTGAAGCAGGAACTGGCGCAATTGCGACTGCTGCTGCAAACCAATCAAGCGCAGCCCCTGGCTGTGGTGCAACACACCCCATTCGCCTGACCCCCTCCTTTGAAGCGGGAGCAGTCTGCACTGCTTCCGCACCGGCTCACGCCTTGCCACCCCTGGCAACTCACAAAATTTTCACAATTGTTACACGACAATTACTCGTTTAGGTCGCCCGATTCCGCGCGGCCCTCGTTCGTCGTCCGTGATATCCAAGTCGCGGCGGTGGTAGTGAACTCTCGGCTGGAGCGCTGAATGTCTTTGTTGAAACGCAGCAACACGACTGCGGCAGGTTTTGATTGGGCCGGATTTGTCTGGCTGTTTGTATTCTTCTGGTACTTTTCCGGCATCACCCAACTACTGATCCAGTTGACTGGCACCTCCGGCTTTAGCGGATTCCGCCAGGCCTTCGTCATGAGCGCCTTCTGGCTGGCGCCGATGTTGCTGTTCCCCCGGCAAACCCGCGTCATGGCTGCCGTGATCGGCGTCGTACTGTGGGCGTGCTCCATGGCGAGCCTGGGTTACTTCTTCATTTATCAGCAGGAGTTTTCCCAGAGCGTCATCTTCATCATGTTTGAGTCGAACGTGGCTGAAGCCGGCGAATACATGACCCAGTACTTTGCCTGGTGGATGGTGCCGGCGTTCCTGGCCCACACCGCTTTTTCCTGGTTCCTGTGGACACGCCTGCGCCCGGTGTACCTATCCCGTGGCAAGGCAATCGTGGCCGCGGTGGCCATTGTCGTGGCGGTCGTCGGTTATCCGCTGATCAAGCAAACCGCACGCACCGGCAGTTTCGCCGAAGGCTTCGACAAGTTCGAAACCCGCATCGAGCCGGCGGTGCCATGGCAGATGGCCGTGGCCTATCACCGCTACCTGGAAACCCTGGCCGGCATGCAGGACATGCTCAATAGCGCCAGCAAGATTCCACCGCTGCACAACCTGAAGGACGCAATGGCCAACACGCCTGCGACCCTGGTCCTGGTGATCGGTGAGTCCACCAACCGTCAGCGCATGAGCCTGTACGGCTACCCCCGGGCAACCACGCCGGAACTGGACAAGCTCAAGGATCAACTGGACGTTTTCGACAACGTCATTACGCCGCGCCCCTACACCATTGAGGCGCTGCAGCAGGTCCTGACCTTCGCCGACGAAGAAAACCCCGACCTGTACCTGTCGACGCCATCGCTGGTCAGCATGATGAAACAGGCAGGTTACAAGACCTTCTGGATCACCAACCAGCAGACCATGACCAAGCGCAACACCATGCTCACGACCTTTTCCGAACAGGCCGATGAACAGGTGTACCTGAACAACAACCGCAACCAGAACGCCGCCCAGTACGATGGAGACGTGATCGAGCCCTTCAACAAGGCCCTGGCCGACGGTGCACCGCGCAAACTCATCGTCGTGCATTTGCTCGGCACGCACATGAGCTACCAGTACCGCTACCCGTCGACCTTCGACAGGTTCCAGGACCGTGAGGGCGTGCCTGCCGGCATTCGCGATGACCAGTTGCCGACGTACAACAGCTACGACAATGCCGTGCTGTACAACGACTTCGTGGTGTCCAGCCTGATCAAGGACTACGCCAGGACCGATCCGAACGGCTTCCTGCTGTACCTGTCCGACCATGGCGAGGACGTGTTCGATTCCGTGGGCCACAACACCTTGGGGCGCAACGAGAACAAGCCGACAGCACCGATGTACACCATTCCGTTCATGGCCTGGGCATCGCCGAAATGGCGCGCAACCCATGACTGGAACCTCGTGGGTGATCTCTCGCGCCCTTACAGCAGCTCGCACCTGATTCACACTTGGGCCGACCTGGCGGGCCTGAGCTTCGACGAACTCGATCGCAGCAAAAGCCTAGTCAGCGACAGCTTCAAGGCCCGGCCATTGATGATCGGCAACCCGTATGAGCGTCAACAGCGTGCGCTGATCGACTTCAGCCTGATGAAGCCTAAAACGCCACCGACTGTCGTTCAGCAGTAATCCTTTCAGGGGCCGGTTCCGGCCCCTTTTTCATGCTCCCGTTGCAGCCATGCAGGTCGTTGGTGAAGTTGATTCCCAATTGACCGAATCGGCGGATAATGCCATTTCGACACTGCTTCATTGATTCATGGACGAAAGGCATCCGACATCTGTAGTGGGAGGCAAACCATGAAACGCACCGCAATGATTCTCGCCGGCCTGATGGCCTTGGGCTCAACCAGTGCTTTTGCCGAAGGTGGAGCCGAACGCATGCGCTATTACTACGAAAGCCTGCGACTGGCCCAGCAAGAAGCCCTGGGCCACCCCATCCAAAGCACTGAACTGCGGGTTCCGGACGATCAAACCGCACAAATGACTGAAACCTACAGACCGAAATGATCCATGGCCGTCTGATTGCAGTTCTAGGTAGAAGACTGTCGGGCGTCCTGATGGACGCCCTTTTTTTGCCTGTTGAATCAGAGGCTCTTGGTCCAGAACAGCATCCGTCCATGGGCCGGGTCGAACATGCCGGCGGCGAAACCGGCTTTTTCATAGGAACCCTGGGCCACGGCATTGCCTTCCAGCACTTCCAGGGTGAGCTTGCAGCAGCCACGCTGACGGGCGATGTCTTCGACCTTTTGCAGCATCTTCTGGCTCAAGCCCAGGCCGCGAAATTTTTTCACCACCGACACATCATGCACATTGACCAGCGGCCGACAGGCAAACGTCGAGAACCCCTCGAAGCAATTGACCAGCCCGGCCGGCTCGCCACCGACAAAGGCCAGCACACTGAATGCGTGGGGGCGCCGGGCAAGTTCGCCCGGGAGTTGCTCCAGTACATTGGCCGGCAACGGCTGGCCGCCCCCCATCGGGTCCTCGGCGTAGTGGTTCAGCACCAGGCAAATAGCCTCGGCGTGCACCGGATTGGTGTAACTGGCCTGAAGCACAAGAATTTCTGCGGAGTCCATTTCCATCCTCGATCACACATGAAGTAGCCCCCAGCATGTACTCACGCTGAAGTGCCGGCAGACCATAGCGCGAGCAATGTGCCAACGACAATCGCAACCGAGAAAATCTTTGGCCTCAAGCGCCCCAGATCAAGGCTTCCGTCCACCCCAGTTCGGCAAAATCCTCGGCCCGCAAGTGCGACTCACCGGCGCAGAAAAACTCGTCGAGTTGCGGTGGCTGGACCGAGGTGCCGCTGAGCATGGCGTGAATCTGGCCGCGGTGATGGATCTGGTGTTCAAACAAATGGGACAGCAGGCGCAAGCGACTGTCGTGTTGCGGGGTGTCGCGGGCGATGGTCACGATTTTGCCCAGGTCGGCGTCGCGCATCTGCTCGCAGTAGGCGATCAACCGGCGGTCGACGTGGGCCTGTTCGCCAACCAGATCCATTGCCATGAGGCAGGGTTCGTCTTCCTTGAAAAACACGCGGCAATCGGGATGCGGATCGTCGCCGCGCAGTTCGCGCTCCAGGGCGTCTACATAAAACCAGTCACAGGTGAGGATGTGGTTGAGGGTGGCGCGGATCGTGGGGAAAAAGCTGACCCGGGATGCGCTCAGTTCCTGCGGGCTCAACTGTCGCCAGGCCTTGGCCAGTCGGTGATTGGCCCAGGCGTTCTGATAGGCCATGGTCAGCAAATGGTGTGACAGGGGCTGATTCATGTTCGCTGCTCCCGATCAAATCCCGATCAAACTTCGGCAAACCGCTGCAGTTGCATTTCCTGCAATCGACTGAGGGTGCGGCGGAACGGAAATTCCAGATAACCCTCGGTGTAAAGCGATGCCATTGGCACTTGCGCTTCAAGGTACAGCGGCACCTTGCGGTCGTAGCACTCGTCCACCAGGGCAATGAACCGTCGCACACCATCGTCATGCACCGACAACTGCGGCAACTCGCGATCTCCCGCCTCCACCCGCTCGACACCGTCCTCGGTGCCGCGGGCAATGCGCCCTGCGCGTTTCTGTGCGCTGAGGTTGGGCACGTCACTCAACAGGATAGCGCCGTAGGTATCGCACAGGGCGATGAAATCCATGGCCGCGAAGGGTTGCTCGCACAGCGCGGCGTAACGGGTCCAGAGCACCGTCGGGCTGGCCTTGACCACCTCAAGGGAACGGTGACCGACCTTGACCGGCTCGATCGATACTGACTGGCCGACGCTCAACAACTGGAACACTTCACCCAGCGCGCAGGGGTTACCGGGCTCGGCCACCCAATAACGTTGCAAACCGGCCCCCGGATGCAGGCGATGGTCTTCCCCGCCATCCACCGCAATCACCTGCATGTGCTGCTTGATCGCCGCGATGGCGGGCATGAAACGGTCGCGATTGAAGCCATCGGCGTACAACTGGTCCGGCGGCAGATTGGACGTGCAGACCACCACCACGCCCTGTTCGAACATCACCTGGAACAGGCGCCCGAGAATGATCGCGTCGCCGATGTCATTGACGAACAGTTCGTCGAAACACAGCACGCGAACCTCTTCAGCCAATTCACGGGCCAACGCCTTGAGCGGATCGGCAGTGCCGGTCAGTTGAAACGAGCGTTGGTGCACCCAGCCCATGAAGTGGTGAAAGTGCTGGCGCCGCGCCGGTACTCGCAGGCTTTGGTAGAACTGGTCCATCAACCAGGTCTTGCCCCGCCCCACCGGCCCCCACAGGTACACGCCGGAAATGGGCGCGCGGCCTGCGTGCAACGCTTCGTGGCACTTTTGCAGCGCCCACACCGCATGTTCCTGGGCCTCGTCCTGGACGAAGCCCTTTTGTTCGATGGCATGCTGCCAGGCGCTTAAAGGGGAATCGATAGTCATGGGCGGCAGTATGCCATTGTGTATGGATAACGCGACCGGTGATCGGCAGTTTTGTGCTGACAGGAAAAGCCCCTTGACGCTTTAGATTACCAGCATCATATTTAATAGATGTTTTATATAATCTATTAAACCTTGTCGCCATCCCTCTGGAGTCATCCCATGCATTACAAAGTTTTCGGTCGTAAAACCGGCTTGCGTGTTTCCGAACTGGCGCTGGGCGCGGGTAATTTCGGTACCGGTTGGGGCCATGGCGCCGAGCGTGACGAAGCCAAACGGATTTTTGATGGTTATCTGGAAGCCGGTGGCAATTTCATCGATACCGCCAATGGCTATCAGGGCGGGCAGTCCGAGACCATGCTCAGCGAATTCATCGCCGCAGAACGGGATCGCCTGGTCATCGCCACCAAATACACCCTCGGGACTACACCGGCAGCCGGCATTTCCCACACTGGCAACAGCCGCAAGAACATGGTGCGCGCCGTCGAAGAAAGCCTGAAACGGCTGAAGACCGAGCATATCGACCTGTTCTGGGCGCACATGAGCGACGGCGTCACGCCCATGGAAGAGATCCTGCGCGGCTTCGACGATCTGGTCAGTGCCGGCAAGATTCATTACGCCGGGCTTTCGAACTTCCCCGCCTGGCGCATCGCCCGCGCCGACCTGCTGGCCGAGGTACGCGGTTTTGCGCCGATTGCCGCGATCCAGGTCGAGTACAGCCTTGCCGAACGCACCGCCGAGCGTGAACAACTACCAATGGCCGAAGCCCTGGGCCTGGCCGCGACCTTGTGATCGCCGCTGGGTGGCGGCTTCCTGACCGGTAAGTACCGCAACAGTGAGGGCGACAACCGTGCGAACAAGCTCGGCGTGCTGATCCACGCCGAAAAAAGCGCCCGCGAAACCGCCCTGCTCGACACCTTGATCGATGTCGCCGCAGAACTGGACGCCAGCCCTACCCACGTAGCCATCGCCTGGCTGCGGGAAAAAGCCAGACGCTCGACCACGGCGCTGATTCCGATCCTCGGTTCCCGGACCCGTGAGCAGCTGGATGCGACGTTGGGCGCGCTGAATGTGCAGTTGAGCAGCGAACAACTGGCACGACTGGATGGCGTCAGTGACGTGGACAAAGGCGTGCCGCACGAATCCATTTCCGGTTCGTTCGCACGGTTCAGCGGTGGTCAGATCCTCGACCTGCCAATCATTCCGGTGGCCTGACACAAATCAAAACTTTGGGAGCGAGCTTGCTCGCGATGAGGGCGGAACATTCAACATCCATGTCGGCTGATCGACCGCCATCGCGAGCAAGCTCGCTCCCACAGGGTCAGGCGTATTACTTATCGACCTTATGCCTTGCCGCATACAGACACAGCATCTCCATCGCCAGCGTCGCCGCCGCCAGTGAGGTGATCTCCGCGCTGTCATAGGCCGGTGCCACTTCCACCACGTCCATGCCCACCAGATTGATCCCGCGCAAACCGCCGAGAATCTCCAGCGCCTGCACCGTGCTCAAGCCGCCGCATACAGGTGTTCCGGTGCCCGGAGCGAATGCCGGATCGAGACAGTCGATGTCGAAGGTCAGGTACACCGGGTTGTCGCCGACCCGGGCGCGAATCGCCTCGACGATCGCCTCGCAGCCACGGCGGTGCACCTGCCGTGCGTCGAGCACCTGAAAGCCCTGATGATCATCGTTGGTGGTGCGCAAGCCGATTTGTACCGAGCGCGACGGGTCCACCAGCCCTTCCCTGGCCGCGTGCCAGAACATGGTGCCATGGTCGATGCGCTTGCCCTCTTCGTCCGGCCAGGTGTCGCTGTGGGCGTCGAAGTGGATCAGCGACAATGCCCCGTGCTTTCGCGCATGGGCCTTGAGCAGCGGGTAAGTAATGAAGTGATCGCCGCCAAAGGTCAGCATCGCGCTGCCCGCATTGAGGATGTGCTCGGCGTGGGCTTCGATCATTTCGGGCGTCGATTGCGGCGAACCATAGTCGAAATCGCAATCGCCGTAGTCGATGACTGCCAGATGATCAAACGGGTCAAACGTCCACGGCCAGTGCCGTTCCCAGGCGATCCCGGCCGAGGCGGCGCGAATGCCCCGGGGCCCGAAGCGTGCGCCGGGGCGGTTGCTGGTGGCCGTGTCGAACGGCACGCCACTGACGGCCACATCAACACCACGCAAGTCACGACTGTAACGGCGACGCATGAAACTGGTGATACCGGCGTAGGTACTTTCAGCGGCCGTGCCATAAAGGCTGTCACGGGTAAGGGCTTGATCGTTCTGCATCGGGACGTCCATTGAAGGCTCCTTCTTTTATAGTTATTGGCGGCTACGGAAAGTGGTCCACAAGCGCGTGCGCAGGCGCATGTCCTTGAGGTTCATGCTGCGGTCGGCGTACAGCCGTTCGCGCACGTCGGCCAGCGGGTAGATGTCCGGATCGGTGCGCACCGCTTCATCCACCAGCGGCGTGGCGGCCTGGTTCGCCGTGGCGAAGAACAAGGTGTTGGTCAGTGCCGCAACGGACTCGGGGCGCAACATGAATTCGATAAAGGCGCGGGCGGCTTCGGGGTGCGGCGCGTCCTTGGGAATCGCCAGGTTGTCCTGCCACACGAGGGTGCCTTCCCTGGGAATCCGGTAGGCAATTTCATAGGGCTTATTGGCTTTGCGTGCCTGGTCGGCGGCCATGCTCGCGTCACCGTTGTAGGTCAACGCCATGCACACGCTGCCATTGGCCAGGTCGCTGATCTGCCGCCCGGTGGCGACGTACAGCACGTTCGGCTGTAGCTGATGCAGCAACGCCTCGGCGGCTGACAGATCATTCCTGTCCGTGCTGTAGGGATCTTTACCCAGGTAATGCAGCGCCAGTCCGATCACCTCCTGGGGCGAGTCGAGAATGGCGATGCCGCAGTCCTTCAACTTGCTCGCGTACTCGGGTTTGAACAGCAGGTCCAGGCTATTGAGCGGCACGTCCGGCAAGCGCTGCTTGATCGCCTCGACGTTCATGCCCAATCCCAGCGTGCCCCAGGTATAAGGCACGCCATAGCGGTTGCCGGGATCGACAGCGGCGAGTTTTTCCAGCAAGTCCGGATCGAGATTGGCGTAACCCTTGAGTCCTTCGTGGGGAATCGGTTTCAACGCCCCGGCTGCAAGCCCCCGGGCCAGCACACTGGAGGACGGCACCACCACGTCATAACCGCTGCCGCCGGTGAGCAGCTTGGTCTCCAGTACTTCCGAAGAATCGAAGGTGTCGTAGCGCACATGGATGCCGGTTTCCTGCTCGAACCGCTGCAGGGTTTCGGGGGCCACGTAATCGGCCCAACTGTACAGATTGACCACCTTGTCTTCGGCCTGGGCCGAAACAGCCACGGCGAGCAACAGCGCGGGTAAACACAGCTTGAACATGGGAGCCATGACGAACACCTGACCAGAGGAAGTGGTTGCAGGATGCGTCGTCGGATACATTGGTAAAATATCAAGTTAATTAACCTGACTTTATGACGGAGTAATGTTTGATGCTCGGCCAACTCCATGATCTGGACCTGCAATTGCTGCGTCTGTTTGTCAGCGTGGTGGAGTGCGGCGGTTTCAGTGCCGCACAGGGTGAGCTGGGGTTGAGCCAGTCGAGCATCAGCCAGCAAATGGCCAAGCTGGAAACCCGCCTTGGCTATCGCCTGTGCAGCCGCGGCAAGGGCGGATTCAAGGTCACCGCCAAGGGCGAACAACTCCTCAGCGCCACACGCCCCCTGTTCGAATCCATCGAAGCCTTCCGTCATCAATCCAACGGCGTGGCCGGGCGCTTGATCGGTGAAGTGCGCCTGGGTCTGTCCGAAGCCCTGGATCAATCGGTGCTGCAACGGGTGGCCGAGGCGATCCGGCGCTTCCGTGAGCGGGACGAGTCAGTGCGCATCGAACTGATCAGCGCCATGCCCGGCGAAATGGAGCGCTTGCTACTGCAACAGCGGCTGGACCTGGCGATCGGCTATTTCTCGCAAGTGCAAAGCGCGTTTGACTACCGCCAATTGTTCATTGAAACCCAGCATCTGTATTGCGCCCCCGGCCATCCGCTGTTCACCAACCCGGCCCCCTGCGATCAGGATCTGCAGGCCAGCGACCGGGTCGATCACCCCTACCGTTTCCTGCGCAGTGACGAACCCTTCCAGGGCAAGCTGTGTTCGGCGCGCTCGGAACAAGTCGAAGGCACCCTCGCCTTTATCCTTTCCGGCAAGCATGTCGGTTATTTGCCCAGCCACTTCGCCCATGCCTGGGAAAACAAGGGTTTGCTCAGGGCCGTGCGTCGAGGCGACATGAGTTTCGATGTCGCGTTTCATCTGGCCCGGCACCGGGCGCAAGTGGCCGGCGATGCACAAAAGGCATTCGAAGAGGATCTGCTCGCGGCGTTTGCCTGACTACGTCGTGGTCTACGCTGTAACAATGCCGGACACTGCCATGCAAAAATGCACAGATAACCTGCACTTATCCGGGTTGTACAAGGCAAATTTGCACTGATACGATCCGCCATCGCTCGCGCGCGAGCATCTTGATAAAGAACAATAAAAGCAGGGAGTTAGTGATGACTGCTCAGGTTTTTTCTCCCGGGACTCAGTCCATGGATGCCATGCAAAACGAAGTGCTGGCCGAGGTTCGCAACCACATTGGTCACCTGACCCTCAACCGCCCCGCCGGCCTCAATGCCCTCACCCTGGACATGGTGCGCAACCTGCACTGCCAGCTCGACGCCTGGGCCCAGGATTCGCAAGTCCATGCCGTGGTCTTGCGCGGTGCCGGGGAAAAAGCCTTCTGCGCCGGCGGCGACATTCGCTCGCTGCATGACAGTTTCAAAAGCGGCGACACCCTGCACGAAGATTTCTTTGTCGAGGAATACGCCCTCGACCTCGCGATCCACCACTACCGCAAACCGGTGCTGGCCCTGATGGACGGTTTTGTCCTCGGCGGCGGCATGGGACTGGTGCAAGGCGCAGACCTGCGCGTGGTCACAGAGAAAAGCCGCCTGGCAATGCCGGAAGTCGGCATCGGTTATTTCCCGGACGTCGGCGGCAGTTACTTCCTGTCGCGCATCCCCGGTGAACTGGGGATTTACCTCGGCGTCAGCGGCGTGCAGATTCGCGCCGCCGATGCGCTGTATTGCGGCCTGGCCGACTGGTACCTGGAAAGCGGCAAGCTTGGCGTCCTGGACGAAAAACTCGACCAGCTCGAATGGCACGATACGCCGCTCAAGGACCTGCAAGGCCTGCTGGCGAAATTCGCCGTGCAGCAACTGCCCGATGCGCCACTGGCGACTTTGCGCCCGGCCATCGACCACTTCTTCGCCCAACCCGATGTGCCGAGTATTGTGGAGCAACTACGCCAGGTAACGGTCGCCGACAGCCATGAGTGGGCCGTCACCACCGCCGACCTGCTGGAAACCCGCTCGCCGCTGGCCATGGCCGTGACCCTGGAAATGCTCCGTCGCGGACGCGAGCTGCCCCTTGAACAATGTTTCGCCCTTGAGCTGCACCTGGACCGTCAGTGGTTCGAGCGCGGCGACCTGATCGAAGGCGTGCGCGCCTTGCTGATCGACAAAGACAAGACACCACGCTGGAACCCGCCCACCCTCCAGGCACTGGACGCCGAACACGTGGCGAGCTTCTTCAGCGAGTTTGACCGGAGCGAGAGCTGAGCCATGCACGATATCGAATTGAGTGAAGAACAAGTCATGATCCGCGACATGGCCCGGGATTTTGCCCGCGGCGAAATCGCGCCCCATGCCCAGGCCTGGGAAAAGGCCGGCTGGATCGATGACGGTCTGGTGGCGAAAATGGGCGAACTGGGCTTGCTGGGCATGGTGGTCCCAGAGGAATGGGGCGGCACCTATGTCGACTATGTGGCCTATGCACTGGCGGTAGAAGAAATTTCCGCCGGCGACGGTGCTACCGGCGCCTTCATGAGCATCCACAACTCCGTGGGGTGCGGGCCGGTGCTCAACTACGGCAGCGAAGAACAGAAGCAGACCTGGCTGGCGGACCTTGCCAGCGGCCAGGTCATCGGCTGTTTCTGCCTGACCGAACCCCAGGCCGGTTCCGAGGCGCACAACCTGCGCACCCGCGCCGAACTGCGCGACGGCCAGTGGGTGATCAATGGCGCCAAACAATTCGTCAGCAACGGCAAGCGCGCCAAACTGGCGATTGTGTTTGCCGTCACCGATCCGGACCTGGGCAAACGTGGCATCTCGGCGTTCCTGGTACCGACCGACACCGCCGGTTTTATCGTCGACCGTACCGAACACAAGATGGGCATCCGTGCTTCCGACACCTGCGCGGTGACCCTGAACAACTGCACCATCCCCGAAGCCAATTTGCTGGGCGAACGCGGCAAGGGCCTGGCCATCGCCTTGTCCAACCTCGAAGGCGGCCGCATCGGCATCGCCGCCCAGGCACTGGGCATCGCCCGCGCAGCGTTTGAAGCGGCACTGGCTTATTCCCGTGATCGTGTGCAGTTTGGCAAAACGATCAATGAACACCAGAGCATCGCCAACCTGCTGGCCGACATGCACATGCAGTTGAACGCCGCGCGACTGATGATCCTGCATGCCGCACGCCTGCGCACGGCCGGCAAACCCTGTCTGTCGGAGGCGTCACAAGCCAAGCTGTTTGCGTCGGAAATGGCGGAAAAGGTCTGCTCGTCCGCGATTCAGATTCATGGCGGCTACGGGTATCTGGAAGACTATCCGGTGGAGAAGTACTACCGGGATGCGCGGATCACGCAGATCTACGAAGGGTCGAGCGAAATTCAGCGGATGGTGATTGCCCGCGAGCTGAAGAACTACTTGATTTGATGCCCTGTACCTGTAGGAGCGAGCTCGCTCGCGATGGTGGCCAACGATAACGCGGGGCACCTGAATCAACCCGGTGCCCTCAGGTTTTTCGCGAGCAGGCTCGCCCCTACAAGAGGATCTCATAAATGCTGAGGTCCAATGTGGGAGCGGGCTTGCTCGCGAAAGCGTCCGAAAGGTGACTACATCACTTGCCTTGGAACTCAGCCTCACGCTTGGCAATGAACGCCGCCATCCCTTCCTTCTGATCCTGCGTCGCAAACGCCGCATGGAACACCCGACGCTCAAAGCGCACGCCTTCGGCCAGGCTCACTTCGAAAGCACGGTTGACGCTTTCCTTGACCATCATCGCAATCGGCAACGATTTTTTAGCGATCAACGCGGCGACTTTCAGCGCTTCATCCAGCAGCTCATCGCTCGGCACGATACGCGCCACGATGCCGCAACGTTCCGCTTCCACGGCATCGATCAAGCGGCCGCTCAGGCACATTTCCATGGCCTTGGCCTTGCCCACGGCGCGGGTCAGGCGTTGGGTGCCGCCCATGCCCGGCAACACGCCGAGGTTGATTTCCGGCTGGCCGAATCTGGCGTTGTCACCGGCCAGGATGAAATCGCACATCAACGCCAACTCACAGCCGCCGCCCAGGGCGAAACCGTTGACCGCCGCGATGATCGGCTTGCGGCGGTTGGCTACGCGGTCGCTGTCGCTGAACAGGTCGTCGATGTAGATCTGCGGGTAGGTCAGCTCCGCCATTTCCTTGATGTCGGCACCGGCGGCGAAGGCTTTTTTCGAACCGGTCAGGACGATACAGCCGATGTTCGAGTCAGCCTCGAAACCATCAAGGGCCTGGTTCAGTTCGCTGACGATCTGCGCATTCAGCGCATTCAGCGCTTGTGGACGGTTGAGGGTGATCAGGCCAACGCGGCCGTGGGTTTCCAGCAAAATCGTTTCGTAGCTCACAGGGGACTCCTTCTTATAAATTGCGCGAAATGACCATGCGTTGAATATCGCTGGTGCCTTCGTAGATCTGGCAGACCCGTACGTCGCGGTAGATCCGCTCCACCGGGAAGTCGTTGAGGTAACCGTAACCGCCCAGGGTTTGCAGCGCCGAGGAGCATACCTTCTCGGCCATTTCCGAGGCGAACAACTTGGCCATCGACGCTTCGACCAGGGCCGGTTTGCCACTGTCACGCAGAGCGGCGGCGTAGTGCACCATTTGCCGCGCCACGGCGATCTGGGTCGCCATGTCCGCCAGGCGGAAGGCCACGGCCTGGTGCTCGATGATCGGCTTGCCGAAGCTCTCGCGCTCACGGGCGTAATCGCGCGCCGCTTCGAACGCGGCACGGGCCATGCCCACCGATTGCGAAGCGATGCCGACGCGGCCACCTTCAAGGTTGGCCAGGGCAATTCTGTAGCCTTCGCCCTCCTCGCCCAAGCGATTGGCCAGCGGCACCTTCACGTCTTCGAAGAGGATCTGGCAGGTGTCGGACGCATGCTGGCCGAGTTTGTCTTCAACCCGCGCGACTTTGTAGCCCGGCGAATCGGTCGGCACTATAAAGGCGCTGATGCCACGTTTGCCGGCACTCGGATCGGTCACCGCAAACACGATCACCACCCCGGCATTCTGCCCGGAGGTGATGAACTGCTTGCAGCCGTTGAGCACATAATGATCGCCTTCCAGGCGCGCACGGGTTTTCAGGCCGCTGGCGTCGGAACCGGCCTGGGGCTCGGTCAGCGCAAAGGCACCGAGCATCGCACCGCTGGCCAGCGGTTTGAGGAAGCGCTCTTTCTGCTCATCGGTGCCGTAGTTGAGGATCGGTACGCAACCCACGGAGTTGTGCACGCTCATGATGGTCGAGCAGGCGCCATCGCCGGCGGCGATTTCTTCCAGCGCCATGGCATAGGCCAGGTACCCGGTGTCGCATCCGCCCCACTGCTCCGGCACCAGCATGCCGAAGAAGCCCAGCCCGGCCATTTCGCCGATGGCTTCCTTGGGAAAACGGTGCTCGCGGTCCCACTCGGCAGCGAAGGGCTTCAGCCGTTCCTGGGCAAAGTCCCGGGCCATGTCGCGGATCTGTTGTTGGTCGTCATTGGGGATCATGGTGAATCCTTAAATCTGGTTACGACGCAGAACCCTGTGGGAGCGGGCTTGCTCGCGAAGTGGCCGTGTCAGTCGACATCATCGTCGGATGACACACCGCTTTCGCGAGCAAGCCCGCTCCCACATGGGATAGCGTCAGTTTCAGTAGAGGCATTCCACGGCCATGGCCGTCGCTTCACCGCCGCCGATACAAATCGCCGCAACACCACGCTTCAAGCCTTTCTGGCGCAGGGCCGAAAGCAGGGTCACCAGAATCCGCGCACCGGACGCACCGATCGGGTGCCCGAGGGCGCAAGCACCGCCATGCACGTTGAGTTTCTCGTGAGGGATTTCCAGATGAGTCATCGCGGCCATGCCGACCACGGCGAAGGCTTCGTTGACTTCCACCAGATCCACGTCATTGAGCGACCAGCCGGTTTTCTTCATCAACTTCTTGATTGCACCAATCGGTGCCACCGGGAACAGGCCCGGGGTGTCGGCGAACGCAGCGTGGCCATGAATCACCGCCAAGGGTTTCAGGCCTTGTTTCTGTGCCTGGGACTGGCGCATCAGCACCAGCGCGGCGGCACCGTCGGAGATCGAACTGGAGTTCGCTGCCGTCACCGTACCGCCTTCGCGGAACGCCGGCTTCAGCGAAGCAATCTTGTCCAGCCTGGCCTTTGGCGGCTGCTCGTCGTTGCTGATCACCACCTGCTCTTTGCCGACCGTCACAGTCAGCGGCACGATTTCGGCCTTGAAGCTGCCGTCCTTGATCGCCTGTTGCGCGCGAGTGGTCGAGGCAATGGCAAACGCGTCCTGGGCTTCACGGCTGAAGCTGTTGGTTTCGGCGCAGTCTTCGGCGAAGGTGCCCATCAGGCGGCCCTTGTCGTAGGCGTCTTCGAGGCCGTCCAGGAACATCGAGTCCTGCACCCGACCATGGCCCATGCGGTATCCGGCACGGGCGCGATCCAGCAGGTAAGGCGCGTTGGACATGCTTTCCATGCCACCGGCAACCACCACGTCGGCGCTGCCCGCCAGCAGCATGTCATGGGCCAGAATCGCCGCTTCCATGCCGGAGCCGCACATCTTGTTCAGGGTGGTGCAGCGGGTCGATTTATCCAGCCCCGCACCCAGCGCCGCCTGACGCGCAGGGGCCTGGCCAAGGCCTGCCGGCAGCACGCAGCCGAACAGCACTTCGTCGACGCTATCACTGGCAACACCGGCACGTTCGACGGCGGCCTTGATGGCGGCCGCACCGAGTTGCGGTGCGGTCAGGCTTTTCAGTTCGCCCTGGAAACCGCCCATCGGGGTGCGGACGGCGCTGACGATAACAATTGGATCGTTGGACATTGTCATGACAAATCCTCCTTACTTGGCGGCCATGCGCAAGGCACCGTCGAGACGGATCACCTCGCCATTGAGCATGCTGTTTTCAATAATATGCTTGACCAGCCCGGCATACTCGCCCGGTTTGCCAAAACGCGGCGGGAATGGCACGCCAGCGGCCAGGGAATCGCGGACTTCCTGGGTCATGCCGGCCATCATCGGCGTCTCGAAGATGCCGGGGGCGATCGTCATGACACGGATGCCGAAGCGCGCCAGCTCACGGGCCGCCGGCAAGGTCAGGCTGACAATCGCGCCCTTGGACGCCGAGTAAGCCGCCTGGCCGATCTGGCCGTCGTAAGCCGCGGCAGACGCCGTGTTGATGATCACGCCGCGCTCGCCATCGGCATCCGCTTCGGTCTCGGCAATCGCCGCGGCCGCAAGGCGCAGCATGTTGAAGCTGCCGATCAGGTTGACGTTGATCACCTGGCTGAAACTGGCCAGTGCATGCGGACCTGTCTTGCCGAGAATCTTCTCGCCACGCACGATGCCGGCGCAATTGACCAGGCCATTGAGGCCACCAAAGGCCTTGACCGTCGCCTGCACGGCAGTTTCGGCCGCTGCTTCGTTGCTGATGTCCGCCACCACGCTTTGTGCACCAAGGCGCTGGGCCTGGGCTGCAACGGCTTCGGCGTTCATGTCCACCAGCATCACTTTGGCGCCGGCGGCGACCAGCACCTCGGCGGTGGCGGCACCGAGGCCGGAAGCGCCACCGGTGACGATAAAAATCTTGTTCTGGATCTGCATCATTAATTCCCTGGATTCAAGCTGGAAGGTTCTTCGCCGCGGCCTCTTGAGCCTTGGCGATTTCCTGGTTGCGCAAGATAAAGCGCTGCAATTTGCCGCTGGGGGTTTTCGGCAATTCGCTGACAAATTCGATTTCACGGGGATACGAGTGCGCCGCCAGACGCTTGCGCACGTGCTGGCGCAGCTCTTCGGCCAACTCGGAGGCGGCGCGGTATTGCGGGCTGAGCACGACGAACGCCTTGACCAGTTCGGTGCGCTCCGGATCGGGCTTGCCGACCACGGCGGCCTCGACCACGGCCGGGTGTTCGATCAGCGCACTTTCCACGTCGAAGGGACCTACCCGGTAGCCGGAGGTGGTGATCACGTCATCACTGCGACCGACGAAGCTGATGCTGCCGTCCGGGTTCCACTCCACGGTGTCGCCACTCAAGTAGTAGTTGCCGACAAAGGCCTTGGTCGGCCCGCCTTCGTAGCCGGCGAACCAGCACATCGGCGACTGGCTGCGGTCGATAGCCAGGATGCCCGGCTGCCCAACGCCGAGTTCCTTGTACTCGTCATCCAGCACCACAATGCGGTGGCCCGGCGAGGCAAAACCGGCGGCGCCCATGTGAATCGGGTGCTCCAGGCCGTGGTGGTTGCACAGCACCATGCCCAGTTCGGTCTGGCCGTAGTGGTCGTGGATGACCACGTCGAGGTTATCGGCGAACCAGCGGATCACTTCCGGGTTCAGCGGCTCGCCGGCGCTGCTGACGATACGCAGCTTGCCCTTGATCGACTTGGCGAATTCATCGCCGCCGGCAATCAGCAAGCGGTAGGCCGTGGGCGAACCGGTGAGGTTGGTGATCCCGTATTTGTTGATCACCCGGCAGGTGCTTTCGAGGGTGAACGGGCCATCGTAAAAGGTGATCGGATGGCCCATGGACATTGGCCCCGTGACACCGAAATAAATGCCGTAGGCCCAGCCCGGGTCGGCGACGTTCCAGAAGGCGTCTTCCGGGCGCAGATCCACCGCATCGCGGGTGTAGCTCTGGAACGCTACGATGGCCTTGAGCGGCACCGACAGCGCTTTCGACGGGCCGGTGGTGCCCGAGGTGAACATCAGCAGGAACGGATCTTCGCCGGTCAGCAGCACCGGTTCACAGTCGGCGGAATAGTTGGCCAGTTCGGCCCAGAAACTGAAATCGCCATGCACCAGGCCCTGCCCTTTGGCACCGGTGACAGTCACGATGGTCGGGCAATCGGCGACTTCGGCGAGTTTCGGCCGGTTCACTGCATCGGTCACCACCACTTTGGCGCCAGAGCTGCCCAGGCGGTGCTCGATGGCCTTGGGGCCGAATGCGGTAAACAGCGGTTGATACACTGCGCCGATGCGCCAGGTGGCGAACACGGTGATCAACAGTTCGATATTGCGGGGCAACAGGCCGGCGACCTTGTCGCCTTTCTTCACGCCCTGGGCCAGCAGGTAGTTGGCGAAACGCGCGGCCTTGTCCTGCAAGTCGGTGAAGGTGTACGAAGCACCAGTACCATCGCGTCCTTCCCAGAACAGCGCGATGCGACCCGGAAAGGCATGCCGGTCACAGCATTCGACACAGGCGTTGAGGGCCGTCAAGTCGCCCGCGAGCGCGGCATCGACGGTGTGCTGATAATTGAACTGAGAAGTAGCAGACAAGTAATCGCGCATTGCCAGAATCCCACTGTGTTTTTTATTAGGTTGGGGGGAACCGTAATCAACAGGGAAATACTCGCTCTGCGCGGGTTACCGGGCAATGGTCAAAGCTATCAAGTTGTCTGACTGCTTTGGCCAAAGCCCGCTGGGCATCAGGAGGTGAAGCGCACCCCGGGCCTGGCGCGTTCGTCCACGATCAGTTCGAACACATCCGGCCGCGCGTAGTGGCCGACCACGTCATAGTCGTAGCGGGCGCGCACCAGGTCGTCGGTGTCGATTTGCGCTGTAAGCAGCCCGGCACTGTCGCGCAACGGTCCGGCGAGGATGTCGCCCATGGGGCCTACGATCACACTGCCACCGGCAATCAACGGTCGATCCGCCGGCCAGTTGGCGATGTCCAGGCCCAGGGCCTGGGGCGATGCCTGGACCTGGCAGGCGCTGACCACGAAACAGCGCCCCTCATGGGCAATGTGGCGCATGCTGACTTGCCACATCTCCCGTTCGTCCACGGTCGGCGCGCACCATACCTCCACGCCTTTGGCGTACATCGCCGTGCGCAGCAGCGGCATCATGTTTTCCCAGCACACCAGCGCACCGACACGCCCGACCTGACTGTCGATCACCGGCAAGGTCGAGCCATCGCCCTTGCCCCAGATCAGCCGCTCGGTGCCGGTGGGCATCAGTTTGCGATGTTTGCCCACCAGCCCGGCCTGCGGATCGAAGTACAGCGCGGTGCAGTACAAGGTGCTGCCGGCGCGCTCGATCACGCCGATCACCAGATTGGCTGCGGTGCGAGCGGAGAGCGCCGCCAACGCCTCGGTTTCCGCGCCGGGTACATCGATGGCATTGACAAAATAGCGGGCAAAGGCTTCGCGCCCTTGCGGCAGGCGATAGCCCAATTGCGTACCAAAGCCTTCGCCTTTGGGATAACCGCCCAGCAACGCTTCCGGCATCACCACCAACCCGGCGCCGGATTCGATGATTGCGTTTTCATAGGACAGGATCTGTTCCAGGGTTTCAGCCTTGCCGCCGGGCAAGGCGCCGATCTGCAGGGCCGCGACAATTGATTTGGCCATCTTGGAAACTCCATTCGCATCAGGTGTTGCTCATTCTCCTGCGTCAGGTAATCATCAATAAAGACCGATTCACTGCTGAATGATATGAACGAAATGAATATCACCGACGTCGACCTCAACCTGCTCAAAGTCTTCGAAGCGCTGCACGAAGAGTCCAGCGCCAGCCGTGCCGCGCTGCGCCTGGGCGTGACGCAATCGGCCGTCAGCGCGGCCTTGCGTCGCTTGCGCGAGCTGTATGGCGATCAGCTGTTCGTGCGCACCGGACGCGGCCTGGCCCCCTCGCTCAAGGCCAATCAGCTCAAACCAGTGGTCAGCGATGCCCTGAACAAATGCCGGCAGAGCCTGGCGATGGTCGATCCGGCTGCGCAACAGTACGAAGGTCGCTCGGTCACGGTCGGCATGTCGGATGATTTCGAGATTTCCTACGGCCGGCGGCTGATCGAAGAGATCGCCCGTTGCGCGCCGAAACTGCGGCTGATTTTCCGCCAGACCCACAGCCAGATCGTCGCCCAGGCGTTGATGGAGCGCAGTATTGACCTGGCGATTGCCGCGGGCGGGTTTGCCGAGCGGTTGCTCAGCCGTCAGGTGCTGGGGGAAGGTGGCTATCTGTGCCTGGTGGACCCGTCGAGCCTGGTCGAGGGCCAGCAGAGCATCGGTCTCGAGGAGTTTGTGGCCCGCGAACACATTCTGGTGTCGTCCGGCGGTTTTATCGGGATTACCGATGAGGGCTTGGCGGCGCTGGGGCTGAGCCGGAGGGTGTGCGCCTCGACCACGCATTTTGCCGCGTTGCCGCACTTGCTAAAAGGCAGTCGGGCGGTGGCGACCATTCCGGCCCATGCCGCCCAAAGCATCGCAACGCTCAGCGGGCTGGTGCTGCTGCCCTGCCCCCTGGCGTTGCCGCGCTACCCGATCGAACTGGGCTGGCGGACCAGCACCCAGCTCGACCCGGTGCTCTTGAAAGTGCGCGAGGCAATCGTCGCGAGTTTCGCCTGACAGCCGTTGTTACTTGTTGGCCGCCATCAGGCGATTGACTTCACTGCGCACCATGTTGGCGTATTCCGGCGGCGACATGCCGTCCAGTTCGGCGCGCACCCATTCGGCCCATTTGCCTTTGCGCTTGGCCCGTTCGCCGAACAACCTCGCAGCCTCACCCTTGGCCTTGCCCAGGTTGTTTTGCCAGAGTTCGAACAGTCGGGATTTCTCGTCTTCAAGCGCTGCGCGCTCGGCGAGGGGTTTGTCGGCCAGATTGAAGCTCATGGGAATTTCCTGCTGCGTAAAATAGGCGACATCTTACACTGTAGGACGAAAGGTCCTGCGCCGGTTTTTCAGCAAGATGGCCTCCCCGGGCAAAATAGCTGCAACTTTTCCGACGACGGCAGACTCCATTGTTCACTGTCCACTTACCTGCAAGGAGTACTTCAATGGCCCGCAAAACCGCCGTGCAAGCCGCCGAAGATCAAATCAAGGATCAAGCCTTCAGCGAACTTCAAACGCTGATCGAAGAATCGGAAAAGCTGCTGAAAAGCGGCGCCTCGCTGGTCGGGGAAGAAGCAGAGACCCTTCGTGGACAAATCGCCCTGAAACTCCGACAGGCAGGGGATTCGGTGAGCAGCGTACGCGACCGCACCCTGCCCGCGGTCGAGGCCACTGAAACCTATATCGGCGGGCATCCATGGCAAACCGTGGCGATTTCCGCCGGGTTCGGCCTGGTGGTGGGGTTGTTGCTGGGACGTCGCTAAGCACTGGCAAAGACTGAACCCTGTGGGAGCGGGCTTGCTCGCGAAAGCGGTGTGTCAGCAACTTGGATATTGGCTGACACACCGCTTTCGCGAGCAAGCCCGCTCCCACAGGGGGTTGGGGCGTATCTAACGGATCACTCCCCCGCCAGCTCCCGCAAGTTCGCCAGTGTCTTGGCATCCAGCTCAATGCCATTGACCTGCGACTTCGCGCGTTGATGATGACGCCGGTCACCCGGCAAACGCTTCAGGCCAACACCGTGCATTTGCCGCACCAGTTCCTGGCTGCGCTCGGCAAAGCTTTGCCCCGCTGCCTTGTCCGGATCGATCACGATAAGCAACTGGCCAGTCCAGGGGGTCTTGGCACCAGGGTGGTTCTTCCAGTCGAACTCGAAGGAAAAGTTGCCACCGGTCAGTGCCGCCGCGAGCAACTCGACCATCATCGACAACGCCGAGCCCTTGTGCCCGCCGAAAGGCAGCAACGCGCCGCCCTCGAGAATCGCCTTCGGGTCCGTGGTCGGCTGGCCGAGACTGTCCACGCCCATCCCTTCCGGCAAGCGTTCACCTTCGCGGGCGGCAATTTGCACATCGCCATGGGCAATGGCGCTGGTGGCCAGGTCGAAGACAATCGGCCCGCCCTCGGCCCGCGGTGCAGCGAAGGCAATCGGGTTGGTGCCGAACAGCGGCCGGTCGGCACCGTGGGGCACCACGCAGGTCATGCTGTTGACCACGCTCAATGCCACAAGGCCCTCTTCAGCGAAGGGTTCGACATCCGGCCACAAGGCCGCGAAATGGTGCGAGTTACGGATCGCCAGCACCGCGATGCCGGCACTTCGGGCCTTCTGCACCAGTAACTCGCGTGCCGCCGCCAGGGCCGGCTGCGCAAAACCGTTATTGGCATCGACCCGCACAAACCCTGAAGCCACATCTTCGACCAGCGGAACGGCCTGGCCATTGACCCAGCCGCTTTGCAGCGTCGAAACATAACCAGGAATGCGGAATACCCCGTGACTGTGCGCGCCGTCGCGCTCGGCACCGGCGCAGTTTTGCGCCAGCACCCGGGCAACTTCGGCCGACGTGCCGTGACGCAGAAAAATCTTCTCCAGCAAAGCGCTCAGCGCTTCGAGTGACAGGTGTGACGGGACCGCGGTAGAGGCGTGATCGTGTGGCGCAGACATCTGAAGCTCCAGACTGATTATTGGAGGGAACAACAGCGTACAAAGACCCGCCGATTAACAACGCGCGGCGTGCGACCTGTCAACCTTTCGCTCAGGGTCGATGAGGTCTATCCCTGTCACAAACGCCCGCGACCCGTGCGTTATCTATTTACCACCCGCGTCAACGCACCGGCTTTTAGTCTCGATGCTCAATCCACAGGCGCCTTTGAGTGGCACCTAGAACGAGACTCGACGATGTCTACACCATTAACTCCGCTGTTTTTCCCCGAGGCGCTGACGTTGCGCGGTCTCTGGAGAGAACTTGGCCAAACCCACGGGCTGACGCGAAGGGACTTCGAATGGTTCAGCCATATCGAACTGGCCACCCAGGCACTGCGCGACGAGCAGACGCCGCCCATGCTGGCGAAGAAAATCCTGCTGAAAATCCCTGGACTGGAACCCGTGGCGCTGGCCGGCAGCTTTTTGCTGACTGCGACACCCGATGACAATGGCGTGATTCTCTACACCCCGTACGCGGGAATAAAAAAGTTCGTCGACCGTACGGCCCTGACCGAACAACTGGTGACGCAACTCAAAGCGGCCGGTGAAGACGACGACCTGCTGGCCTTCATGGCGCTGTCTCAACGCAAGGCCGTGGTGGGCGCCACCGAAATCGAACTGGACTTTCAAACCATCGACGGGGACGTGTTCGAAGACCAGCGCAACACCCTCTCCACCCAGCAGCAACTTAACGACCAGGCCCTGCTCGACGAATTGAAAGCGCTGCCGTCCCTGACCTCTCTGCTCGACACATTGCTGAGTCAACGTCTGGCGGCGTCGTTTCCCGGTCTGGATCAGAGCCGGACCCAAGTGAACTTCTACCTGGCTACAACGCCAGAAAATGCGGGCGAAAGCCATCCGGCGCGACGCTGGGTCAACACCCTTTCCCTGAGTGACGCGGTACTCCTGCACTATCGCCATCAGCGTTGGCCATCCGGGCAGTCCCATGAATTTTCCCATCCGGGAAAGTCCCCGGCAAAAGCCGACCAGCCACTCTGGGAAACAGCCGTCACGACAATCTCGCGCCAACTGATCGGCCTGCTGATCGGGCAGCTCGAAGGTTTCTGGGCTGCGGCGAGTACCGAAGGTGCATCGCGTCGCCAGTTCTTCGGCCAGGCCATCGCCGACCAGGCGAGGGTACAACTGCTGCTCAAGCGCGAAGCCGGGATCATCACCCCTGAGCAAAGCCAGGACTTGCACGCGTTGATCTCGACGGCCAGCCGGACGAACAAAGCTATGACGGTCGAAACCGTGCGTCTGTGGGAGTACCAGGCCAACTATGTAGAGTTGGCCGGCTCACTGATGGTCAGCGCCGGCAATGCGTTTCTCTACACGCCCACCGCAGGCCTGCAGGTGCTCGAGAACTATCAGGACTTGTGCGATACGGTGCTGAGCAAGTTCAGTGCGGCCGGTCATGAGGATGAACTCTATGGTCTGCTGAGCCTGGATGAACGCCAGCGTTTCATTGGTTTTGACCGGCCGAATGTGACCGGGGAAGTGATTGGCGGCGCGATCATCCCCAAGCTCTTCGACGGGATCATCAGCAAGCAACGGCATAACATGGAATATGCCCTGCAGGTGTTCCGTCACAGTGACGGCAGCGTGGACATCCACGCCCTGTTCGACAAGGCGCTGGATATCCGCTCGATGATCAGCGAGCGACTGCTGACGCTGGATGCCGGCGGACGCTGGAGCACACGCCCCGTGTTATCCGGCAATCAGCATCCCTCCACCGTGCTGGCCGATACAGCGGCAGCTTTCGTCAAAACCTTCCGCGACATCGAAACACTGATCAACGCGGATTTTGCAGCACAACCGGTTGCGTCTATGGCCTTGCAACGGGTCTATCTGGAAAACATGAAACCCCGCCTGGCCCATGCACTTGCCGTTGGCCTGCGTGGCGAGGCCAGCCTGCGGGTGCTTGGTGCAACATTGCGGGATGCGGATCGGGCCATTGTCGAAACAGTCTTCAACCCGGACCAGCCCGACCGGCAAAACCGCCTGTCACTCAAGGGTTTCCGCCCCGATGCCTACTCGTTGACGCTGGAGCGCTCCGGCCAGCAGGATGTCCTGCCCCTGGCCCATTGTCTACTCGTGACCGAGCGTGGCGGACTCGATCCCTCGCATTCCGGCCGGACGATCCTGTGGACGCCCGCCGAGGGCCTGGAAGTCTTTGACACCATCAGTCGTGCACGGCTGGAACTGAACCGCCGCCTGCTCGAGCCGCAGCAACGCCTGGCGCTGCTGGAAAACCTGACCCCGGCCCAGCGCGTCTTTCACCAACGCTACTCACTGGGACCGTTGCGGCTGATTGAAGGGTCTGTATTGGAACGGGTCGCGCAATCGTCCATCGAGCACTTTTTGGCTCGCTGCGAACACGTACGTACTTTCGACCTGAGCGACACGAAGCAGAAAAAAGCCCTTGAAGACCTGACCACAACGGTCCTCAACACCAACCTGGGAAGAGCCACGTCGATTGCCCGGGCGATCAGCCAGCAGCAGTCCCTGCCCGCCTGGCTGGGAATGGCTCCGCTGCAAGAGCAGCGACTGCACCTTGAACTGCTGGAGCAATACCGCCACAGCGTTGTTGAGGACAAAGACTATTTACACGGGACCAACCCCCTCAAGTCGTATGTGCAGGAAACACTGAAATCGTTGCTCGCCAGCCGCTTCCCCGCAACAGCGCTGGACCCTGACAATATCGAAATCACCCCGGACCTGGCCCTGGTCGGCCCCGCCCGGAGCCTCACCGAGTTCGCCTTGCAGCACATCAACATTGCGCAAGGCACAGGGTTCAAGGTCGGGTCGTCGACCACTCAAACGCTGCCCCGGAATCTGGATCAGGCGGCTGTCCGCCAACTGTTGCGATCACTGGACATCGCGCAAAACTACGCCAAACAGGTCACGGACAGCTTGTCGAATCAAGCGGCCGACGTCGAAAGCAAGATGTTGCGCTTCGTCAAGCAACTGCCCTGGCAACTGCTGCAACACGCGCACGAACTGAAACTGCAGCAACGGCTTTCCGACAGCGCTTTCGATTTGCTTCGGCAAGTATTCGACATGCCGGACGCCATCGCCCGGGCGACCGTAGAAGGTGCTCACGCCATTGCCCGACCATTGGAACTGATCAAGACAACCGGCGCCGCCGCCGTCAAGGCGCTGGGCCTGTACCTGATTGGTCCAGGCTCGGGCAAGGCAGGCCCGCAAATCCTCTATGCCCCTTACCACCCGGGTGGTTCACCCTTCGTTGAATTCAACAATGAGGCCAGCGTTGTTTCGGCACTCAACACACCGGGGCCATTGCAGGACATGTTGATACGTCGCCTGCCGGACAGTGAGCAAACGGTGTTTCGCAACCTGTTGGAGTCCACCGTCGGCCAGTCGAGCGAAATCACCCTTGCGTCCAACCCCATCGACGGAAACCTGCTCACCCATTTGTTCCATGACAACACCCAACTGTTGGTGAAGATGCTCGCCACCCAGTCACACGCTAGCGGTCAGTCGGACTGGGAGGCCGTTAAACACCTGTTCGGCGCCGGCATCGAGCGCATTTCAAGCCTGCTGCCGGGCAAACTCGCATACGTGCAGTTTCTTTGGAAAGCCTACAAGGATGCCCTCAATTCGGCCGAAGCCTTGCAGGACCATCATTGGATGACCGCGTTGCGCGAGTTTATTGCCGGGACGGCGCAAATCCTGTCATTGGGCCGGCTGTCACTTGATGGATGGGGCGAAAGCGCCCAGGAAACCGGTGAAGCCGTTGCTCCACCGGCTGTCACCCTCGTGATCGCTCAACCCTGGTCGAAGATTCGGTCGACAGCAGCAATGCGCACCCGGCTGCAACCGTTCGAAACCACGGTTGAACTCAAGGACCTGGCGAAAAACAGCACTGACGGCACCTATCTGGACGCGGGCAGCAAGAAAACCTATGCCGCCATTGCCGGAAAGGTGTACGGCGTGAACAAGACCGGAGCGGTCTGGAGAACGGTCAAAGGCAAGGAAGAAGGCCCCGTGTTAACGACTACTCCTGACAAACAATTGGTCATCGACCCGGATTTCCACACCGTTCACTTCGGCAAAGTCGTCTCGAAAATGCACAATCAGTATGCCAACGCCTATGTTGCGCGGGCGGTCCTGAACATCGAGGCCCGGGGGATGGACGAAATCCGGGCAAAGCATCCCGCTAAAGCCCGCATGATCGTGCAGGCCATCGACATGGCTCGTTATTATGCGTTCAACAGCCTGCACAATCTGGTGCAACTCAGGAAACTCCTCCCGGGCACACGGCTCGATACCTTCCTCAAACAGTTCTTTGATGTTGGTCAGGTCGACAAAGCACTGCTCGAAAAAATCAAACAGGCCATCGTCCCCGTCTGCAACGCGCTGGTCGATCCCGATGAAGACTGGATGAACTCGCAACGCTTTATCGTGGGTTCAAGTCGGGACCCGAAGGACAACCTCATCGCGTTTGTCGTGGACAAGGATCTACAGCGCAATGTCCATTTCACGGAAAAATTCTTCAATCAACAACTCGACTGGTACAAATCCAGCCTGACACAGCCCTTCGATGTCGACGGCCACAGCCAGGCCGCGACCCTGATACACGAATTCGCTCATTTGTTTTCCGGGGCCGTTGACATTGCATACCTTGAGGCCAGGCTGCCGTTCAGCGATCTGGTAGCGTCGGTCACCGGCTATGGCGCGGCAAAGAAACAGTCTCAGCTGGATTTCCAGCGAGAAGCCTTATCGATGAAAACGCCGAAAGAGGAACTGTTCGCACGCTGGAACAGTGGCCTGCAATCCTGGATCAGCCTGGATTCGATTCCGGATTCTTATCACATTGGCAAGGCCATTCTACGGCTGACGGGCAGCCAGACCATGGATAAGGCACGGGAAGCTTTTTTAAACAGGCAGGAATCGAAGTTCCGAACCGATGTCATTTTGCACAATGCCGACTCGATCGCCTTTTTGATCTGCGAATTGGGCCGGCAACTAGACCCGGTGCCGGTCACTCCGACCGCTGAAACCTGACCGCGGCGTAACAACGCGCAGATCCCCGGGTCTGCGCAGCACAACGGTGTTTGACTTGATGTTTTTTTCACGCACCCTATGGATACTGTTTATTCGACAACAGATGTTCCAAAGGCGATGCGTTGAAAAAAAACAACACATTGATGGTTAAATGCCATGACTGATGTTCTCGCAGACTTCCCCCAAGGTTAGAATGCAGGAAATCAGGAAGGGCCAATGACCGACCACACACTTTCGGAAGCCGAATTCGACGCTATCACCGATGCTGCCGCGCATTGGTGCATGCGTCTGCACGCCAGTGACTGCACCGAGCAAGAGCGCCAGGCGTTCGAGCAATGGCGTGATGCACATCCGCTCCATGCCTTCGAGTACGAAGCGATGCTGGAGATCTGGGATGTCGCCGGCGAGTTGCCTCGTCCCGAACCCGTCGTGCCGCTGGTTCGCCGCCAACCCGAAACCCCGTGGCGCCGCCTGGCCATTGCCGCGGCGGTATGTGCCCTGGCACTGCCTTTGGCCGGTTATGGCGGCTGGCACCTGGGCTGGGTACCGAACGCGTACCAGCATTTCGAAGCGACCGACAATGTGCGTACCGTCACGTTGAAAGACGGCAGCCAGGTGGAGCTGAACCTGGGCAGCGAGCTGACGTACAGCAACTACAAGGATCAGCGGCAAGTCACGCTGGATAAAGGCGAAGCCTTCTTCAGGGTCAGCCATGACACCCGCCACCCCTTCGTGGTCAAGGCCGCCGAAGGCCGGATTCGCGTGACCGGCACCCAATTCAACGTCTGGATGTATGAAGACCAGGTCAAAGTCAACCTGATCGAAGGATCGGTACTGGTCAGCAGCAACGCCGACCTGCAAGGCGATGGTTTGCGCCTTGGCCCGGCGATGCAGGCCAGGTATCGCCGCGGCGACTTCATTCCCCGCATCAGCCAGACCTATGACAATGACAGCTCGCTGGCCTGGCGCCAGGGCAAGTTGGTGCTCGACGATCTGGCCTTGAGCGATGCGCTGCCGTTGATCAATCGCTACCTGGACAAACCGTTGATGGTGGCTGACCACAGCACCGGCTCGATCCATATCGGCGGCATCTACAACATCAAAGAGATCAACGGCCTGGTAAAGTCCTTGCCGCGGGTCCTGCCGGTCTACCTGACCCGTAACCAGAACGGCAATCTGGTGGTCAACGCGATTCCGCAAATCTCCCCGAAAAGCTGAAAAGGCCGCCACCCTTGCGGATGCGGCCTTCAGCATTCATGCGAAACCCCACTACCTTACTGCGCGGCCACTTTTGCATCCTGCCGGCGGATCGTCTGCACCTGATAGTCCGGATCGGACAGGATCTGTTGCTCGGTGAAAGGCAGTACGCTCCATTGCTTCCTGGAAAAGGCCTGCGTCTGGTCCCGTGAATACTTCGAGGCCGGGTCGCTGGACAACGAGAATGCCAGCAGCCCTTTGGCCTGCGGTCCGTTTTCGTCAAAGGTCACCACTTGCAGATAGCTCGTGCCGCTGACCACTTCGCGCTTGCCATCGCTGCGCGGTACGCTCTGGATGGCGTTGTAGACCCCTAACGTTCCCGGCCCGCCGTGGATCGGTGTCTGTTGTCCGCCGCTGCTGACCACCTGGATATCGCCCCAGCGACTGTCCGGCTTGAGTCCTGCCGCCTTGACCTGTTCAGCCGAAGCCAGCATCGCTGCCCTTAGCGCCTTCGCCACCTGCGGGTGATCGACTGCCAGACCCCGTGGGGTATGTTGCGGATCCCGCGGATCGAATGCCACACGCCATACGTCCGGCACCGACTCCAACGCCTCCATGACATTCTGGAAGTGCACAAAGCCCAAACCGCTGCCCAGGTTGGCGTTGCGGTCCCAGGCCTTGAGGCTGGCGCACAGTGGCGCGAGCGTTTTGGCATCGGTACCGAGATCCGCCGCGCAGAATTGCAGCAGGTCCGGCATCACTAGGCTGGCTTGATAAACCCGATCGTCCATGACCATGTGTTGCAAGTCCGCTGCCTCGACCTTGCCGGCCTGGGCCAGCGCGCTCAAACGGTCCAGGGCAAAGCGCGAGCGCAGCCCCAGTGGCTGACTGTCCTGGCTGATCAACGGCGAATAGCCGGTCAGCGGTTGCGCCGGGTTGGCCATCCATGCCGAGTCGTTGGAGTGCTGGACAAAGTCCTTGCGTAGCAACTGCGGCAACTTGTCCGCAGCATAGATACCCTGTTGTGCAGCCTGCGGGTCGATGTCCCAGGCACAGGCGCTGTTGGAGCCGTCGAGAATGATCATCTGCAAGCCAGCGCGCGGATCGCTGCATTGCGCCAGCTTGTCGACACTGACGTTGGGCACCACCGAGAGGTTCATGTACAGCGTCTGCCCCTGATCGTCCGCTGCCAGCGTATTGACCCACGGAATGCCCTGGATCTCGTGCACCGAAGCCTGGAAATCCTTTAGGTTTTCAGCGCGGTTCATCGCATACCACTGCTGCAGAACCCGGTCGTTATCCAGATTGGCGTCGCGCAGGCTGTAGGCGTATTGATGATCCCAATCCAGTTTTCCCGGCCATTGCACCACCGGACCGAATTTCGAGCTGTAGACCTCGTGGGAAATTGCCCGGACCTGTCCGTCCGCCTGCCTGACGTTGACGGTCACGGTCTGCTTGTCCATCGGCAAGGACTGGCCGTCGAGCAGGTAACGGGTCGAATCCTTGGGATCGAGCTGCAGGCGATACAGCGTGAAATGCCTGGACGAATCCACGGTGTGGGTCCAGGCCAGATGTTGATTGAAACCGATGTTGATCACCGGCAGGCCGGGCAACGCCGCGCCCATCACGTCCAGTTTGCCGGGAATGGTCAGGTGCATCTGATAAAAACGCATGCCGCCCACCCACGGAAAGTGCGGATTGGCCAGCAACATGCCGCGTCCGTTGAAGGAACGCTCGCTGCCGACCGCGATGGCGTTGCTGCCACGGTCCAGGGCAAAACGCTGCATCCGCGTAGCGGCCACCTGGAACGCTGCCTGTGCGCTCGACGCCCGGGCCACGGCCTGGGGCGGCGTGGCACCGGCCAGGGCTTCGGCAAACTGGCCGACGCCACCTTCGACCAACAGGCGCCGGGTCAGCTTGACCAGATCCGACGTGGTAATGTCGCGCACCCAATCTCCCTGGCACTGCGGCGGCAATCCCTGGACGCGACGCTCGCTCAAGGAGCGGTTGTACCCCGCCACATAGCCTTCGACCAACTCACGCACTGGCGGGGTCTGGGCCTGCCAGAAACCGGCGACGGCTTGCGGAGTGTTCAGCCAGGTGAAAAATACATCGCTGGCCAGGTTCTCGCGCTCTTCGACGGTGAACTGATCCGGCCCGAAATACCGCGAACGTTCACCGTTGACCGTAATGATTTCGTTGGCCAACAGGCACAGGTTGTCCTGGGCGTAGGCATAGCCGATGCCGTAGCCGAGCCCGCGCTCGTTGTCGGCGCGGATGTGCGGCACGCCGAAACCGGTGCGGCGGATCTCGGCGCTCGTTTGCGCAGGCGTATCACTCGCGCTCGCCGCAAAGCTCAGCCCCAGGCTCAACCCCAGAGTCACACCCACCAGGCTCAACCTGGTTAACTGGCTGGAAATAATCACGCTCGCTCCTGATCGAAAAAACGATGGTCACGGCTGCGCCTACCCACGCGCACCGGGCCTCCCTGTAGGGACGAAGCTCACTACAAAAATTTTAGAGATTACTGCGCAACGCCCCATGGTCTGACAGGTTGATCACGCGATGGCGACAAAATTTCTACATTCGAGCCTTCATGATTCGGGCTGCTCATACGTCTAATGCTGTAAGAGCGCCCATTTTTTCCTGATCAGGCTCTGAAAGGAGTTTTGCAATGTACAACTCGCAACTGCCAACGGACGGTAGCAACGCGCCAAAGGGTACTTCCATGGGAGTCGGCGTATTCGAGCCGCGTACCGATCGCCACGGCAACGAGCGGATCAGGGTCCTGCTCAAAAGCTTTGGCCTTCGAACCAGTCTGATCCGCCTGAAAGTCATCGATGCCCTGCTGACGGCCGCCGAAAACGACCGCAGCCTTGGTGTGCGTGGCGTGCACAGCCAATTGCTGGACCTGGATATTCCCCTGTCCTTTCTCAGCGTGCGTGAAGTGCTGAAGCGCTTGTGCAGCGAAGGCGTGATTGTCCTCAACCCCGACAAGAGCTACAGCCTGCATCCCCAGGCTGCTGCCATTTTGCGTAACCGATGATCGAATGATCAGGCTTTGACCTTGCGGCGCATCACGCCATTGATGACCACCACGACCACCGCCACGCCAATGGCGATGTACTGGAACAGTTTTTCGCTGATGACGCCGGTGTTCTGCAACCAGGAAAGGCCAAACATGATCCCCAGCACCACCAGGGAGATCAGAATCGAGTATTTCAAACGTTGCGACTGAGTCATTGCGGGTTCCTGAATCTGAAAATGTATCCGGTTTGTATCGACGCGCATGCCAAGCGCTTACCCTGTTTCGGGGATAAGCGGCTACAAGCGGGGTCTCATGTTACAGCCGATGAAGAGTTTTGGCTTCATTACGGCGATAACCATGAGGACTTTCAAATGTTGCGTCGAATCACATTGCTGATTCCCCTGCTTGCCATCCTGACCCTGAGCGGATGCATTGTTTTCCCCCACGGGGGCTGGCATCACGATCACTATGCCAACCATGGCGGACCAGGTTACTACCCACATCGTTAACAGTGGCTCAACGGCCTGAATCCTTTCGGTAAAAGTCATTGCCCGGCTGGGCGCACAGTCCCACCAACCAATCGACGAACACACGCACCCGCCGGGATAACTGGCGGTGCGGCGGATAAAGCGCCGTCATCGGCATGCCCGGTGGCGGCACTTCCCTCAGCACTTCACACAAACGCCCCTCCTCCAGTTGCCGGATTTTTACACCACCGGCACCGACGCCCGCGAAGCCACGGCCACCCTGCATCGCGCGCTGGAACTGGGCGTCAACCTGCTCGATACCGCCGATATGTACGGCCCGCACACCAATGAAGAGCTGATCGGCAAGGCCATTGCCGGCAAGCGCGATCAGGTGTTCCTGGCCAGCAAGTTCGGGATCGTCCGCGATCCGGCCAACCCCACCGCCCGTGGCGTCAACGGTCGGCCGCAATACATTCGCCAGTCCATCGACGGCACGTTGAAGCGCCTGGGCGTGGACACCCTCGACCTGTATTACCAACACCGAATCGACCCGCAGGTGGCCATCGAAGAAACCGTCGGTGCCATGGCCGAACTGGTCAGTGCCGGCAAGGTACGTTATCTGGGCTTGAGCGAGGCCTCGGCGGCGACCCTGGAACGAGCGCACAAGGTTCATCCGATCAGTGCGTTGCAAAGCGAGTACTCGTTGTGGAGCCGCGATCAGGAAGAAAACGGTTGCCTGGCGGCCTGCCAACGCCTGGGCGTCGCCTTTGTGCCTTATAGCCCATTGGGCCGAGGGTTTCTGACCGGCGCGTTGAAAAGCCCGGATGATTTCGCGGCCGACGATTACCGTCGTTTCAGCCCGCGCTTTCAGGGCGAAAACTTCGTGAAAAACCTGCTGCTGGTGCAACAGGTACAAGCGCTGGCGGCAGAAAAAGGCGTGACGGCGGGCCAACTGGCGCTGGCGTGGGTACTGGCCCAGGGTGATTACCTGATTCCGATTCCGGGCACCAAGCAACGTAAATACCTGGAAGAAAACGTGGCCGCTCTGGAGGTGACGCTGAGCGCCGAAGAACTGCACGCGCTGGATGCGGTCTTTACGGCAAATGCCACCGCTGGCCTGCGTTATCCGGAAGAAGTCATGAAGCTGCTCGACCGCTAAGGGTCGCCGGCCCGCTCAATGAACCGGGCGGGCCGGGCAACAGGGCGTCAGGCTTCGTCCGAGAGAACAGTGCCCGGCCTCACCATGGGGCCGTTGCTTTTGCCATAAGTTTCCAGGTTTTGCAGCACGTAGATCGCTTTCTTGAACTCGGGAACCAAGTAATTGGCGTACTTGTTACCCTTCAGATTGTTGTTCTGGATGTTCTCCAGTTGCGTCGCGAAATATTCCAGTGCATTGAACTTCGCATCAGGGTCCTTGATGCCAAACCGGTCGAACTTGTCACCGGCATTACTCAGCGTGACGGCCGTCACATCACTGATCAGGCCGCGTTCTTTCAGTAAGACACTGAGACTGCCCATGGATTTGACTGAAATATTAGTGGGATCAAAACCCTTCATCTGCTTGCGCAATTTCATCTTGTCCATCTTGACCGTATCCAGTTCAACTGGATTGTTGCCCACCAGGTCAAGCATCTGCCTGACCTTGACGCTCTGGGGAACAGACTTTGAGCTGCTGGCGGTATCTCGAACCAACAAGCCCGCCTTCGGGGTCCAGGCGCCGGTATAACCGATAGTCATTGAAAACTCCTTCTTTTTGATCAAGTTAGAAGGTCAGAAGTATCGGCCGGAGCACTAACGCCACCAAACTTTAATTCAGCGCTTTAACAATTTTCGTACAATTAAGATACATGCTGTAAAACTTCATGTTTATTGGGCTTCGGAAGATTGATGAATAGTCTTTCAGACTTTTCGTACAGGGCGGATAGTTGGTTTATATCAACACCAATACTTACCCTCCACATTTCAAGCTGACAATTTTGTAATGTCCCCCTCATCTCCCTGACAGCGTTGATCTACCATCATTGAATGGCCTATCTTGTAGCAACTGGAAACACTCCTTGAATACCTGACCCATAAAAATGGTCAGAATGCGTTTTTTGCCCGTTAGCCGAGACGAATCCCATGCGAAACCCTCTGCGTCTGATCGCCCTGAGCGCCCTGTTCATGTCTTCCCTGGTCCAGGCCGCCGACCTCATTCCGATCGAGGTTCATCGCGACGCCAATTGTGGTTGCTGCAAAAAATGGATCACCCACCTGGAGGCCAATGGCTTCAAGGTCGATGACCACGTAGAAGCCAGCATGAGCGAATTCAAGCAACAGCACGGCGTGCCGCCACGCCTGGCGTCGTGCCACACCGCATTGATCAATGGCAAATTCGTTGAAGGCCATGTCCCGGCCGATCAGGTCCTGGCCTTGAGCAAACGCGACGATCTGCTGGGCGTCGCGGCCCCCGGCATGCCCATGGGTTCGCCCGGCATGAAAATGGACGGCATGAGCGATGCCTATCAGGTCATCGGCCTGAAAAAGGACGGCACTGACGTGGTGGTTGCGGACTACCCCGCCCATTGATGTCCGGCGCGTACTTCGGATTGTTTTTCGCGGCATTCGGTGCCGCCACGCTGCTGCCGTTGCAATCCGAAGCCGTGCTGGTCGGACTGCTGCTCAGCGATCGCTATTGGCTCTGGGCACTGCTGGCGGTGGCAACGTTCGGCAACGTTCTGGGCTCGTTAATCAACTGGTGGCTGGGGCGTGGGATCGAGCGGTTCCACGACCGACGCTGGTTTCCGGTGAGCCCCCGGCATCTGGAAAAGGCCCGGCTTCATTACCAACGCTACGGCCATTGGTCATTGCTGCTCAGTTGGCTGCCGGTGATCGGCGATCCGCTGACGCTGGTCGCCGGGGTCATGCGCGAGCCGCTGGGGCGCTTCCTGCTGATCGTCACCCTGGCCAAAGGCGCCCGCTACAGCGTGCTGGCGTTGGCGACTTTGGGCTGGATGGGTTGAACCTTCAAGGGCGGCGATTGCCTGTGATTAATGCCGCCCTAATCGTGTCGATCCAATATAGGCGGATTCCCATGGAGCTCTCCGATGTCGCGCCCCTTCTCCCGCTGGTTACCCAGCCTGTTACTGACCGCCGTCCTGCCCGTCATCGCCCACGCCGAAGGGCCGCAATACGGCCCCGAGTTGCAAGGTTTCGACTACCCCTACACGCTCAAGCACTTCGCCTTTGATTCCCAGGGCCAATCCCTGCAAATGGGTTACATGGACGTCGCCGCCAACGGCAAGGCCAATGGCCGCAGCGTGGTGCTGATGCACGGCAAGAATTTCTGCGGTGCCACCTGGGACACCTCGATCAAAGCCCTCAGCGACGCCGGCTATCGGGTCATCGCCCCGGACCAGATCGGCTTCTGCACCTCCAGCAAGCCGGCGCACTATCAGTACAGCTTCCAGCAACTGGCGACGAACACCCAGCAATTGCTCAAGGCGCTGGGCATCCAGAAAGCCACCCTGCTGGGGCATTCCACCGGCGGCATGCTCGCCACTCGCTACGCCTTGCAATACCCCGAACAGGTCGAGCAACTGGCGCTGGTCAACCCCATCGGCCTGGAAGACTGGAAAGCCCTCGGTGTGCCCTATCGCACGGTTGATCAATGGTACGAGCGCGAACTCAAACTCAGTGCCGAGGGTATCCGCAACTACGAACGCACCACCTATTACGGCGGTCGCTGGAAGCCGGAGTTCGATCGTTGGGTCGACATGCTCGCCGGTCTGAACAAAGGCCCGGGGCATACGCAAGTCGCGTGGAACTCGGCACTGATCTACGACATGATCTTCACTCAACCTGTGTATTACGAATTCCAGAACCTGAAGATGCCGACCTTGCTGTTGATCGGAACATCCGACACCACCGCCATCGGCAGTGACATCGCCCCTCCCGAGGTCAAGGCGAAGATCGGGCACTACGACGTCCTCGGCAAACAGATAGCCGGGCTGATTCCCCAGTCCACGCTGGTCGAATTCCCTGGCATGGGCCACGCGCCGCAGATGGAAGAACCGGCCCGATTCCACCAGGCCCTGCTCGCCTGGCTGAGCAAGACCAACCCCGTGCATTGAAGAGGAAAGGCTGATGCCTGTGCAGATTGCAGTGATCGATGATTGGCAGGATGTGGCGCGCAATGTAGTGGACTGGTCGGCACTGGACAGCGTCGGTGAGGTAAGTTTTCTCCATGACTACCCCACCGATACCTCATCCCTGGCCGAGCGCCTGGCCGGGTTCGAGGTGATCTGCGTGATGCGCGAGCGTACCCGCTTCGATGAAGACCTGCTGAGGCGCTTGCCCAAGCTCAAGCTGCTGGTGACCGGCGGTATGCGCAACGCGGCCCTGGACCTGAAAACCGCTGCCGCGCTGGGTATTCAGGTCAGCGGTACCGACAGCTACAAACACGCCGCACCGGAACTGACCTGGGCGCTGATCATGGCCGCGACCCGCAACCTGGTGGTCGAGGCCAATGCCCTGCGCGCCGGCCAATGGCAGCAAGGCCTGGGTGGCGACTTGCATGGCAAGACACTGGCCATCCTCGGTCTGGGCAGCATCGGTCAGCGAGTCGCGCAGTTCGGTCAGGTGTTCGGCATGCGTGTCATCGCCTGGAGTGAAAACCTCACCGCCGAACGCGCGGCGCAGGTCGGTGTGACCCGTGTCAGCAAACAGGAACTGTTCGAACAGGCCGACGTGCTGTCGGTGCACCTTGTGCTCAGCGAGCGCAGTCGCGGTCTGGTGGACGCACAAGCCCTTGGCTGGATGAAGCCCTCGGCGCTGCTGGTGAACACCGCTCGTGGCCCCATTGTCGATGAAGCGGCGCTGATCAAGGCGCTGCAGAAACAACGGCTGGCCGGTGTCGCCCTGGACGTCTTCGAGCAGGAACCGCTACCCGCCCACCATCCGTTCCGGACCCTGGACAATGTACTGGCGACGCCCCATGTCGGGTACGTGAGCCAACAGAACTACCGGCTGTTTTTCTCGCAAATGATCGAGGACATTCAGGCCTGGTCGGCGGGTGCTCCGATTCGTTTGCTGGGTTGATACCGCGTCATCGTTCATCGCGAACAGGCTCGGTCCCACAGGACTACATTGGCGGACGCAGCAATTGTGCCCGGCACAAATCCTCTGTGGGAGCGAGCTTGCTTGCGATAGCGGAGGCTCAGTCGCCATCAACGTCGAATGACACTCCGCATCGCGAGCAAGCTCGCTCCCACAGGGTTACATCGGCGAACGCAGTAATTGTGCCCGGCACAAATCCTCTGTGGGAGCGAGCTTGCTCGCGATAGCGGTGTATCAGTCGAAATCAAAGTTGAATGACACTCCGCGTCGCGAGCACGCTCGCTCCCACAGGGACTCTTCGGCGCACACAACGCTGCACGAGGCACAAAAACCATGCATCCGCCCCGATATGAGTTTTCCTTGAAAACACCATCAGGGCGTAACGAATAATTGTTCATGCTGCGGTGTTCTCGTCACATCAACCTTGCACTGCGTCTAGCGGGACGCGCCCCGATCTGAACCCATGAAGCTCTGGAGCAAAGCCCATGAATATTCGTTTTGCTGTTCTGACGCCCCCTCTGTTGCTGGCCGTTGCGTTGTCCGGTTCCCTCGCCCTGGCCAACGGCGGTGGCGGGGACGACGACGCGCCCATCAGACCCAACTGCCCGAAAGGTCAGGTGTTCGACAGCAAATCGAAACGTTGCGTCCGGCAGACCAGTAGCCTGGTGCCGGACGAAGACCGTACCAACTATGCCTATCGACTGGCCAAGGACGGGCGTTATGAAGAAGCCCTGGCCCTGCTCGACACGCTGAAACAGCCAAATACCGCAAAAGCGTTGAACTATCGCGGCTACGCCACGCGTAAACTGGGACGTACCGACGAAGGCATCGGCTATTACCTGCAATCGGTGAAGCTCGACCCGCAATATGCGCAGGTCCGCGAATACCTCGGCGAAGCCTATGTGGTCAAAGGCCGGCTGGATCTTGCACAGGAGCAACTGCGGCAGATCGAATCCATCTGTGGCAGTACCCAGTGCGAGGAGTACCAGGACCTGGCCGAAGCCATCAACGGTTCATCGAAAACCTGACAACCCGAGCGGACGGAGGTCGCCATCGCCAGCGATCAGGCAATACGAACGGAACTGAACCAGCATCTGGCGCGTTTATGGCGCTACGGCCTGCTGCTGTCCCGGCAACGGCATGTCGCCGATGACCTGGTGCAAGCCACTTGCCTGCGGGCGCTGGAACGGGCCGGGCAATACGTGCAGGGGACGCGCATGGACCACTGGCTGCTGAGCATTCTGCATTCGATCTGGCTCAACGAAGTCCGCGCCCGGCGGGTGCGCCAGGGGCAGGGCCAGGTAGACGCCGATCAGGCCTTGTCGTTCGATGGAGAATCCGTGGCGCAAACCCACGTGTTGGCAGCGCAGGTCATCCGCCGCGTCGATGCCTTGCCCGAGGCCCAGCGCGAAACGGTGTTTCTCGCCTATGTCGAAGGCTTGTCCTACCGCGAAGTCGCCGAGGTGCTGCAAGTGCCCATCGGCACCGTCATGAGTCGCCTGGCCGCCGCTCGGGCGAAACTGGCCGAATATCCACCGTTGCACACGGTGCCCACCCCTAACCGAGGAGAACATTGATGAACGCGATACCCTCGGACGAACAACTGGTGGCTTACCTCGACAACCAACTCGATGCCGAGCAGCGCTCGCGCATCGACGCGGCCATCAGCGCCGACCCGATGCTCGGCCTGCGCCTGCAATGGCTGGATCGCAGCAGCCTGCCGTTCAAGGACGCCTACGATGAACTGGCCCGACAGGCGCCGGTCGATCGCCTGCAAACCATGCTTGCCACACTGCCCTCACCCGCCCGCCCCGGGCTCAATCGACGCTGGTTCCTGGCCGCCGCGGCCGGGCTGTTGGCCGGCGGCGTGCTGGCGGACCGTTTGTTCCTCGGCTGGCAAGCGAGCCAACAGTCACATAGCTGGCGCGGCCTGGTGGCCGATTACATGGCGCTCTATGTGCCGGAAACCCTGGATCACCTGCCCGGCGATGAAGCTGCCCAACGGGCACAACTGCGCACGATCGATGCGCGTCTGGGCCTCAACCTCGCGCCGGCAAAACTGAGCCTGCCCCGTGCCGAGTTCAGGCGCGCGCAAATCCTCGAGTACGACGGTGCAACCATCGCCCAGATCACCTACCTCGATCCGGCCCATGGCCCCATGGCGCTGTGTGTTACCCGCTCCAACAGCGGCAGCCGCCATTTCGCACGGGAACAGCGGCGCGAGCTGAACATCGTGTATTGGGCTGACATGGAACACGCCTGGATGCTGATCGGGCATCAGCCGATGGCGGACCTGGAGGAGATGGCGAAACTGCTGCGTAGTCGCCTGAGCACCTGAGAATCCCTGGCACAACGCAGGCGCTGCGGCAGCGCCTGCGAAGCGCGTCAGGCCGAAGCCGGCAACCATAAACGAAACCGAGCCCCGCCCAGCGGCGAGGCTTCCACCGTCAACGTGCCGCCCTGGGCTTCCAGTGCTCGGCGGCTGATCGCCAGTCCCAGTCCGAAACCACCCGTGGCGCGGTCGCGGCTGCGGTCGAGGCGGTAGAAAGGTTCGAAGATCCGCTCGCGTTCGTCATCCGGAATGCCGATGCCATCATCGTCGACCCAGATTTCACAGCCACTGGCATAGACCTGCACACCGATCTGAATACGCTTCTCGCAATAGCGCATGGCGTTGCGCAGCAGGTTTTGCAGGGCTCGCGCGGTCAGGCGCGGGTCCAGGCTGAAGCGTTCGAGCTGGCCGTGGAGCAACACGTCGATGACGATTTGCGGAGACTCCATTTCTTCGTCAACGCTGCCGAGAATGCTGTCGATGAATTCATCCATCGACACTTCGACCTGCTCCGGCAGCCGCGCCGGGTTTTGCAGGCGACTGTAGGACAGCAGCTCCAGCACCAATTCATCGAGTTCCCGAATGTGCGCCACCAGGCTTTGCAAGCGCTCGCGGCTGGCCGCCGGCAAGTCGTCGGACAGGGCCAGCGCCAGGCCGAAATCCAGGCGCGTCAGCGGCGTGCGCAACTCGTGGGACACCGCATTGAGCAGGTCTCGCTGCTGGTTGAGCAGGTTCTCGATGTCACCGGCCATGGTGTCGAACACACTGGCCAGGCTGCCGATGTTGGAACTCGGGGAAATTTGCGTACGCTCGCCCAAGTGGCCCTTGCCAAAGCGTTCGGCGGCGCCCTTGAGGCGCTCCAGATCACGCCAGTGCGGGCGCAGCCACAACAACAGGCACGCGAGCATGGTCGCGCCGATCAGGACGTTGATGCTCCAGTACAACAGATTGACGTCCAGCGGATCCGGTGGCACGACCATTTGCACCACGGTGCGCTCGTTCAGCGGCGCGACCGCCAGCGTGCGCCAGCCCCAGTCGCCCACGCGCACGACGTTCTCGCCGCGGCGCAAGCGCTGCTGTTCATCGGGCGTCAGGCTGCTGTCGTCATTGCTACTGAGCACGATGTGCAGAGGAGAGAAGTCCTTGTCCATTTCAGCGGCCAGGGTCGGCCACTGTTCGGCCGGGACCCCCTGGAACTGTTTGACGATCAGCGTTTGCAGCCCTCGCGAGTAATCGAGGTTGTAGGTGACAAAGCGTTCCTGGAACACCTTGACCACCAGATCCGGCACCAGATAGATCGCCGCGCTGAATGAGACGATTGTCACCAGGTACAAACGAAAGAGGATTCTGAACATCGGCTCAGCATTCCCACTCGGAACGGCTGAACAGGTAACCCTTGCCCCACACGGTCTTGATCTTGCGCGCCTCGCCGGCGTGGTCGTCGAACTTGCGTCGCAGCTTGGAAATCGCCACGTCCACCGAACGGTCGGTGCCATTGAATTCGATGCCGCGCAAGCGTTGCAGGATCTGGTCGCGGCTCAACACCTCTCCGGCATGCCGGGCCAGCACCACCAGCAGGTTGTACTCGCCGCTGGACAATTCCACCAATTGCCCGCGCCAGGTGACGGTACGCTCGGACAAGTCGATGCACAGGTTGCCCATCAGAATGCGGTCGTTGGCAGTCTGCGGCTCGCTGAGGCTGCTGCGGCGCAACAAGGTCCGCACCCGGGCCAGCAGCACCCGCGGCTCGCAGGGTTTGGTGACGTAGTCGTCGGCCCCCATTTCCAGGCCCAGGACCTGGTCGTGGCTGTCGTCGCGGGCGGTGAGCATCAGGATCGGCAGGGTCGCCGAATCGGCGCGCAGCAGGCGACAGACTTGCAAGCCGTCGAGGCCGGGCAGCATCAGGTCGAGGATCACCAGGTCCGGCGGATTGAGCCGCGCACGTTCGCGCACATGGTCACCGCGACCGATCACGCTGACGGAATAACCGTTGCGTTCCAGGTAACTGGCAATCAGTTCGGCGAGGGCGGTGTCGTCTTCGACCAGGAGGATGTTGGGCATGGGGTGTTTCCAGAAAGAGCCGTGGCGCCAGATATGCCGCCATCGCGAGCAAGCTCGCTCCCATAGTGGTCGGTGTTGTTCACAACATTCGTGTTCACATCAAATCCCGGTGGGAGCGAGCTTGCTCGCGATGGCAATCTATCTGGCGCAATAGAAATCAAGGACTGCAGGATATACGCCCTCACGCACACCTGAGTAAAACCCTTACACAATTTCACACAGCACCAACAAAGCTTCACCGCTACCCTCGCCTTCGCCCAGTAGGATGCTGGGGGTCTTTATTGGGGTATTACATGTCGAAGAATCTGCTTGCCAGGCTCAGCCTGATTGCACTGGCGTTGACACTGGGCGCGTGTGACAAGCCCTCGAATGCCGAGGAACAGGCGCCGCTGGCCACAGTTCGCATCGAGACCATCGAAGCTCGGCCACTGACCATCAGCAGTGAACTGAGCGGGCGGATTGCCGCACCGCGCATGGCCGAAGTGCGTGCCCGGGTGGCTGGCGTAGTCTTGCAGCGCACCTTCCGTGAAGGCAGTGACGTGAAACAGGGCGAAGTGTTGTTCCGCATCGACCCGGCGCCGTTCAAGGCTGACCTGGACAGCGCCGAAGCCGCGTTGCGCAAGGCTGAAGCCAACGCGTTCCAGGCCAGATTGCAGGAACAGCGCTACGCCCGGTTGATCGACGACAAGGCCATCAGCGGCCAGGACTACGACAACGCCCGGGCCAACGCCCGGCAGACCGCTGCCGACGTCGCCGGCAACAAGGCGGCGGTGGAACGCGCCCGGTTGAACCTCGGTTACGCCACGGTCACCGCGCCGATTTCCGGGCGTATCGGTCGCGCACTGGTCACCGAAGGCGCACTGGTCGGACAAAACGAAACCACGCCCCTGGCGCTGATTCAGCAACTGAACCCGATTCATGCCGACCTGACCCAGTCCACCCGCGAACTCAACGATCTGCGACGCGCCTTCCGCTCAGGTCAGTTGCAGCAGGTCGGCCAGGACCAGGCCAAGGCCACGTTGATTCAGGATGACGGCAGCCTCTACCCGCTGCCGGGCAAAATGCTGTTCAGCGATATCACCGTCGACCCGGGCACCGGCCAGATCATCCTGCGCAGCGAGTTCCCCAACCCCGACCTCGACTTGCTGCCCGGCAGTTTCGTGCGCGTACGCCTGGAACAAGCGATCAACCAGCAGGGCATCAGCGTGCCGCAACGGGCCATCCAGCGCGACAGCGCCGGCATCGCCCAGGTGCTGCTGCTCGACGCCGAACAGCGGGTCGGGCAGCGACCGGTCGAACTGGGTGCCGTGCAGAACGATCGCTGGATCGTCACCGGAGGCCTGAAGGCGGGCGACCGCATCGTCATCGAAGGGCTGCAGCACGCCCGCCCCGGTGAGAAAGTGCAGATCGACGACACCCCTCTTCCACTTGCCCAGGCGACTGGTCAGTAAGCAGGACGCTTTTTTATGCCGCAGTTCTTTATCGACCGCCCGGTGTTCGCCTGGGTGGTTGCCCTGTTCATCCTGCTGGCCGGTGCGCTGGCCATTCCGCAATTGCCGGTGGCGCAATACCCCGATGTTGCACCGCCACAAATCGAAATCTACGCCGTGTACCCCGGCGCTTCGGCGCAAACCGTGGACGAGAGCGTGGTCAGCCTGATCGAGGAAGAGCTCAACGGCACCGATCACCTGTTGTATTTCGAATCCCAGAGCAGCCTGGGCAGCGCCACCATCAAGGCCACCTTCCAGCCGGGCACTAACCCGGAACTGGCTCAGGTGGATGTGCAGAACCGCCTGAAAGCCGTGGAGTCTCGCCTGCCACAAGCGGTCATCCAGCAAGGTTTGCAGGTGGAGAAAGTCTCATCCGGCTTCCTGCTGCTGATCACCCTGACCTCCAGCGACGGCAAACTCAACGACGTGGCGCTCAGCGATTACCTGGCGCGCAACGTGATGAACGAGGTCAAGCGTCTGGACGGCGTCGGCAAGGCGCAACTGTACGGCGCCGAACGGGCGATGCGGATCTGGATCGACCCGCAGAAGCTGCTTGCCTTCAACCTGACGCCGGCGGACGTCAACACCGCCATCGTCGCGCAAAACGCCCAGGTGTCGGCCGGCAGCATCGGTGACCTGCCAACCCGCACCACCCAGGAAATCACCGCGACCATTCTGGTCAAGGGCCAGTTGTCGACCCCCGAAGAGTTTGCCGACATCGTCCTCAAGGCCAACCCGGACGGCTCGACCGTGCGCATCAGCGATGTGGCGAGGGTCGAGATCGGTAGCCAGGAATACCAGTTTTCCACGCGCCTGAACGGCAAACCGTCCACCGCCGTCGCCGTGCAACTGTCGCCCGGCGCCAACGCCCTGAACACCGCAACCCTGGTGCGGGCGAAGATGGACGAACTCAAGCGCTATTTCCCGGCGAACGTCGAGTACTCGATACCGTACGACACCTCACCCTTCGTCAAGGTCTCGATCACCAAAGTGGTCTACACCCTCTTCGAGGCGATGCTGCTGGTGTTCGCGGTAATGTTCCTGTTCCTGCAGAACATCCGCTACACGCTGATTCCGACGCTGGTGGTGCCGGTGGCGCTGATGGGCACCTTTGCGACAATGCTGGCGCTCGGCTTTTCGATCAACGTGCTGACCATGTTCGGCATGGTGCTGGCCATCGGCATTCTGGTGGACGACGCCATCGTGGTGGTGGAAAACGTCGAGCGCATCATGGCCACCGAGGGCTTGTCGCCCAAGGAAGCCACGCGCAAGGCCATGCAGCAGATCACCGGGGCCATCATCGGCATCACTCTGGTGCTGGTCGCTGTGTTCATTCCGATGGCGTTCATGCAGGGTTCGGTCGGGGTGATTTACCAGCAGTTCTCGCTGTCGATGGCCACCTCGATCCTGTTCTCGGCCTTCCTCGCCCTGACCTTGACCCCGGCCCTGTGCGCGACACTGCTCAAGCCGATTGCCAAAGGCGAGCACCACGAAAAGACCGGGTTCTTCGGCTGGTTCAACCGTCGCTTCGAACAACTGACGGAGCGCTATCAGGGCTGGGTCGCCTATGCGTTGAAACGTACCGGGCGCTACCTGCTGATCTACGGCGTGCTGCTGATCGGCCTGGGCTTGGCCTTCAGTCGCTTGCCCTCCTCGTTCCTGCCGGTGGAAGACCAGGGTTACACCATCACCGACATCCAGTTGCCACCGGGTGCGAGCAAGAATCGCACGGTGCAGGTGGCCGAGCAGGTTGAAGCGCACAACGCAGGGGAACCGGGCATTCGGGACAGCGTGGTAATTCTCGGATTCAGCTTCTCTGGCAGCGGGCAGAATGCGGCGCTGGCGTTCAGCACGCTCAAAGACTGGTCCGAGCGAGGCAGCGACGACTCGGCGGCTTCGATTGCCGACCGGGCCAACGTCGCCCTCAGCCAGATCAAGGACGCGGTGACGTTTGCCGTACTGCCGCCGCCCGTGGATGGCCTGGGTACGTCCAGCGGATTCGAGTTCCGCCTGCAGGATCGCGGGGGGCTCGGCCATGAGAAGTTGATGCAAGCGCGCACCGAGTTACTCGCGGCAGCCGAAAAAAGCCCGATCCTGATGAACGTGCGCGAAAGTGCCCTGGCCGAGGCACCGCAGGTGCAACTGGTCGTCGACCGCAAGCAGGCCAACGCACTGGGGGTGTCATTTGCCGACGTCGGCAATGTGCTGTCCACGGCCGTGGGCTCAGCCTATATCAACGACTTCCCCAATCAGGGGCGGATGCAGCGCGTCGTGGTGCAGGCCGAGGGCGACCAGCGCAGTCAGGTGGAAGACCTGCTGAAGATTCACGTGCGTAACACCCACGAAAAAATGGTGCCCTTGTCAGCCTTCGTACAGGCCAGGTGGACTCAGGGCCCGGCGCAGTTGACCCGCTACAACGGCTATCCGGCGATCAGCATTTCCGGTGAACCGACCCCGGGCCACAGCACCGGCGAGGCCATGGCCGAGATCGAGCGGCTGGTGGCGCAAGGCCCGGCGGGACTGGGCCAGGAATGGACCGGGTTGTCGTTGCAGGAACGGTTGTCCGGCAGCCAGGCGCCCATCCTGCTGGGGCTGTCGCTGTTGATCGTGTTCCTGTGCCTGGCGGCGTTGTACGAAAGCTGGTCGATCCCCACCTCGGTGCTGCTGGTGGTGCCGCTGGGCGTGCTCGGCGCGGTGCTGGCCGTGACCTTGCGCGGGATGCCCAACGACGTGTTCTTCAAGGTCGGGCTGATCACCATCATCGGCCTGTCGGCGAAGAACGCGATCCTGATCATCGAGTTCGCCAAGAGCCTGTACGACGACGGCCACGACCTGATCGACGCGACCCTGCAAGCGGCACGCCTGCGGTTGCGGCCGATTGTCATGACCTCCCTGGCGTTCATCCTTGGCGTGGTGCCTCTGGCGATCGCGACCGGCGCCAGTTCGGCGAGCCAGCAGGCCATCGGCACCGGGGTGATCGGCGGGATGATCACCGCGACGCTGGCCGTGGTGTTCGTACCGGTGTTTTTTGTGGTGGTGATGAAGCTGGTGCCCAAGCGCCATAAAAACATCTAACCAACACCACCGATTACCTGTGGGAGCGAGCTTGCTCGCGATGAGGCCGTCACATTCAACATCCATGTTGACTGTTACACCGCTATCGCGAGCAAGCTCGCTCCCACAGGGGATCCCGGTGATTTCAAGATTGTGCTTACCTGGGCTAAGGTGTTTGCAATACTCCGACCCATCGAGCGCTCATGCCCTACCTCAGCCACACCCACCCTCGCCTGTCCGCCGCCACGACGCTCGGTATCGCGGCGGGTATCCTGGTTCCGGCCGATTCGGTCATCGGCAAAATACTCATCGGCTGGAATGCCGGGGTCTGGACTTACCTGATCCTGATGTCCTGGCTCGTCGTGCGTTCGAAAGCGACTGATGTGAAACGCATTGCCGAAATCGAGGACGAGAACGCCGGGCTGGTGCTGTTCGTGGTGTGCATTGCGGCAATTGCCAGCCTGGCAGCCATCACCCTCGAACTGGCCGGCGGCAAAGACCTGGAAACCACCCGCAAACTGCTGCACTACGGCTTCACCGCGTTGACGGTGATCGGTTCATGGCTGCTGATCGGGGTGATTTTCAGCGTGCATTACGCGCGCCTGTTTTACACCTGGGAAGGCAAAGAGCCGGCGTTGCGTTTTGCCGAAGGTCTGACGACACCCAACTACTGGGACTTTTTGTACTTCTCGTTCACCGTCGGCGTGGCGGTGCAGACCTCGGATGTCGGCGTGGCGACACGGGAATTGCGCAAGATCGTGCTGGCGCAGTCGTTGATCGGTTTTCTGTTCAACACGGCCATTCTCGGGTTCTCGATCAACATCGCCGCCGGGTTATTTGAGTAAATCGGCATGAGTGGTTACTTCAGGGCTTGGCGAACTAGAGTTCGCCCTCGATTTCAACACTTACTGACGCAGGCGCGGAGTGATTACCGCTGAGATCCAGCGCACACACCTCAAATGAGTATGTACCGGAAGGCAAGTCAACGGCAGTGTAATGGGTCAATGGTGTGCGATCGAAATACTGCTGATTATTGTAAATAACGTAATCACAGATACCGACGTCGTCGGTGGATTCATCCCACGCGAGCGTGACGGAATCAAGGGTCGATCCCATCTTGCGCAAGTTTCCAGGAGCGCTGGGCGGGATAAGATCCTGGGGTTCATAAACAACGACAGTGGGTTCGGACAACTGTCCGTAGATATCAAAAGCACTGACGCTGATTCTGTACTCCGTGTCCGGGATCAAGTTATTGAGGTGAATGCCTTGAATGAACAGTACGTCTTGCAGGTGCTCGTCATCCTTCATGATCCTTACACCCGTAGCCGCATCACCCTGCGCGAAAGTCCACTCCAACTTGGCTGAGCTGGAGCTCAGTGCACTGATACTGACGGTCGGTGCATTGGGTCTAGGCGCTGGCGCCTGCCCTGTCGTTTTGAAGACGCTCATCGGGCTGCGTTGAGAGATATTTCCATCCTTGTCGCGGCCGCGCACGAAAACATAGTGATAGGCACCAGGAGCCAGCCCACTGAAGTTCATGTGAGTGTCCGGAGTGTTGAACAATACAAATCCGTTCAGGGTAACCCGATAGTCGGTGACGCCTGCATTGTCGTTCGAGGGCTGCCAGGTCAAATACGCGGAAGTGTCTGTAATTTCAGTGACGACGGGGGCTCCAGGCCGGCTTGGAGGGGTCGTGTCAGCAAGCGTCGCCTCCAGAGTCACCACTGCCGAGGTGTCCCCGTCAAGTTGTGCGTGGACCGCAAACTTGAAGTGATGCGGAGCAGGTCCCGGAGAAAGATCCGACAACTTGAAGTTGTAGCCCCAGCGGCCAGGGGCAGCCGTAAAATTTTCGCCATTGATGGATATTTCATGTGCCGGGCGTTTTTTGAAGAGCGGATCCCATGCCAGCCTACAGATCCCGTTAAGGTGGCTGAACCTCAGATTGGTTGGCGGGCGCAGACTGGTTTTAAAAGCAGTGGCAACAGGTTCGGAACTGCCTGCAGCATTGATCGCCAGTACCTTGACGTGATAGTCGCTATGATTTTGCAGGTGCGTAATCAGGACATACGGCTGGGCGGTCTGTTTGATGAGAAAGTCGTTCAGGAAAACTCTATAGCGAATGTCCCCGCCATTGTCAGTGGACGGGGTCCAGCTCACTTTTACAGAGGTACTGGTTAACTCGCTCAACTCCAGAGGGCCCGGTCTGGAGGGCGCGAGTAATTTGAATTTGAACAAGCGTAACGGACTGGGCTGCGAAACATTATTGCTGGCAGCTATTGCCCTGACGTAAAGCAAGTACTCGGTATCTGCGTTCAACCCCGTCAATTCAAAAGGCGGTCGGGTCACACTTCTTGTTTGAATACCTTCTCCGAACACTTCATAACCAATTGCATTCGGACACAAGTTGCAGGTTGAATAGGGCTCGTCCCAACTCAACAAGGCGCTTGTCGGACCGTTTCGTCCGCCAATCAGATGACCTGGAGCACAGATCTGTACCTCAACCGCTCCTGTGGCAACAGTGGATGAACGGGAATCAAACGGCTTCATGTCATGGGTACTCTGCACAAGTAATGTCGCCGCAGTAAAAAACATTTGCGTCGACTGCACCACTATCAGAACTGTGAGTGGCAAGACGGTGTATTTGTGCTAAGTCTGGCCGGCTTGTGCATGGTAACAACGTCCCTCCAGTGCACAAATGTTCTAACCATTACCCTCGAGACGGGCGTTAAATGAGCAGGAAAAACGATCCCACAGGTTCAGCATGACGTCTCAAAACTGGCTCGATCTGGCCCAGGACGCCGATACCGGCATCGAGACCCTGCGTGCGCATTTCGAGGGCCATGCCTACGACCCGCACTGGCATGACAGCTATCTGGTGGGTGTCACCGAGCAAGGGGTGCAGCAATTCAATTGTCGACGAGCCAGACACCAAAGCACGCCGGGGAAGGTGTTTTTGCTGGAACCGGGCGACATCCACGACGGTGAGGCGCCGACCGCGGATGGTTTTACCTATCGCATGCTGTACCTCGACCCACAGTGGTTGCAGCGTGAGTTAGGCGCGGTGTTTGACAACGCGCCGGACAACAGCGAGTTGAGTTTCGCCAACACCCTGGCCAGCGATTCGCGCCTGACCCACGCCACCAGCCTTGCGTTTGAGACGCTGCACGGTGGTGAAATGAAGATCGTCCGCCAGACCGCGCTCGATGACTTGCTTGAACGCCTCACCAGCCATCTGCACTGGCGCACTCGCTATGGCGAAGATCCGCGCCTGCCCCTGGTTGCGCAAAAGGCTCGGGACTATCTGCACGCCAACGCACAACTGGACATCGGTCTCGATCAACTGGCCGCCGTCACCGGGGTCGACCGCTTTCGCCTGACCCGTGCATTCAAGGCTGCATACGGCATGGCGCCCCATGCATATCTGGTGCAATTGCGCCTGGCTACGGCGCGTCGAATGCTGGCCCGTGGTGAGCAACCTGCAACCGTGGCCATGACCTTGGGCTTTGCCGATCAGAGTCACCTGGGTCGCTGGTTCGTGCGCGCCTACGGTCTGACACCAGCACTGTACCGCAAGCGTTGCTCAAATCTTCCAGACAGATAAGCGCCCGGCTTGTGAAGATCAACTTCAATGATCTTCACCGGAGTTTGCCTGCGATGCTGTCCTCTTTTCCGACGTTGCTGCCCTTTCTGCTGTTCGCCTTTGTGGCCTCGATCACCCCCGGCCCGACCAACATTCTGGTGCTTAGCAACAGTGCCCGGTTCGGCTTGATGGCTACCGTTCCGATCATTCTTGGTGCCTGTGCCAGTGCGGCGATATTGGTGTTGTTGGTGGGCACCGGTGCCGGGACTTCGCTGATCCAATGGCCTGCGCTGCAAACGCTCATGCAGTGGGCCGGCGTGGCATGGCTGAGTTATCTGGCCTGGCAAATCTTCCGCACCCCGGCTGTCGCCATTGCCGCCAAAAATGCCGAGAAGCGCCTCGGCTTGCTGGGCGCGGCGAGCCTGCAATGGATCAACCCGAAAACCTGGATGATGGCACTGGCGGTGGTCAGCGTGTTTGCCGGGGTGGGTGAAGACCGGTTTGTGCATGTGATGTATTTGTCGTTGGCGTTTTTCCTGATCTCGCTGCCGTGTCTTGGAGCTTGGGCAGTGCTCGGCGCCGGCTCCAGTCGCTGGCTGCGTTCACCTCGTGCGATGCAGCGCTTCAACCGCTGCATGGGCCTGTTGTTGCTGGGTTCGGCGTGGTTGAGCGTGCTCGCCTGAGTTCCATTGGTCGTTTTTTGTCGGCCTGTGATTCATCGAACACTTGACGACGGATTCATTTCTGGTGTTTCCTGAAACCGGTTTCAGCGCCATGCGCTCTGCCTTATAAATCCAATAAGAAGGTTTCAGACCGTGAACGATTTCTCCGCCGCCCAGCGAAGCCGCGTGACCATGCTCGACGTGGCCGAACACGCCAAGGTCTCCAAGGCCAGCGTTTCGCGGTTCATCGGCGAAGACCGCGCCCTGCTCTCCGATGCCATTGCCCAGCGCATCGAACAGTCCATTGCCGAACTGGGTTATCGCCCGAACCAGATGGCCCGTGGCCTGAAACGGGGGCGCACCCGCCTGATCGGCATGCTGGTGGCCGATATCCGCAACCCATATTCGATTGCCGTGATGCACGGGGTGGAAACCGCCTGCCGTCAGCACGGCTACAGCCTGGTGGTGTGCAACACCGATCGCGACGACGAGCAGGAGCGTCAGCACCTGGCCCTGCTGCGCTCGTATAACATCGAAGGCCTGATCGTGAACACCCTCGGCCATCACCGTGACGAGTTGCATGAACTGCACCGGGAAATGCCTCTGGTGCTGGTGGACCGCAAGGTCGAGCATCTTGAGAGTGACATGGTCGGCCTGGATAACCCGGCGGCTGTCGAGATGGCCCTTGCCCACCTTGAAGAGCGCGGCTATCGCGACGTGCTGTTGGTGACAGAGCCGTTTGACGGCACCAGTTCGCGGATCGAGCGGGTCAGCAGTTTCAAGGCACAGATCGCACAGCGCCCGGCCCTGCGCGGCACGATGATTGAGACCGGCAGCGAACTGACTGCGCACCTGAAAAACTTCCTCGACACGCCAGGCCCCGGTCCGAAAGCGCTGTTTTGCGCGAACGGGATCGCGGCGCTGGCCAGCACTCATGCCTTGCGTGAGCTCAAGTGCAATCTGTTTGAAGACGTGGGGCTGATAGCCCTCGACGATCTGGATTGGTACCCGTTGGTGGGCAGTGGCATCACCGCTTTGGCCCAGCCGACCACCGAGATTGGCGCGAGTGCGTTCGAGTGTTTGCTCAAGCGGTTGCGGGGGGATGACGGGGCGTTGCGGACGCTGGATTTTTCGCCGCAGCTGGTTGTGCGGGGGTCGACCCTTGGCGTTTTCAGATGACTGGACTGGCCCCATCGCGAGCAAGCTCGCTCCCACAGGAATCGCTGGGGTACACAACATTTTTGTACGACACAAAACACTGAGGGAGCGGGCTTGCCCGCGATGAGGCCCGAAAGAACAACACATCACTCACTGATATTTTTTTGAACAAAAATGAAACCGGTTTCAGAGGTAGAAAAACAATGAATAAACCAGCCGTTTCCATCAGCCTCTCCAGCTACGGCGCCGATCTGGTGCGCCAGCGCGGCCAGGGCAGTTTCATCGCAGTACTGGCCGCCGCCGGGGCCACGCGCATCGAATGGCGCGAAGAGCTGCTGACCTTTGAGAATCCCGAGCACCTGGCCGACGCGACTCAGGCCGAGGGCCTGGAAAGCGTGTACTCATCACCGATGGAACTGTGGCTGGCCGGTCAATCCAGACCCAATCCCGAATTGCTGACAGCACTGCAACGCGCCCAAATGTTCGGCGCCAAATGGCTGAAAGTATCGCTGGGTTACTTCACCGACAACAGCGACCTGCAACGCCTCGCCCGCATGCTCGGCGAAAGTGCGGTGCAATTGCTGGTGGAGAACGACCAGACCCTGCACGGTGGCCGCATCGAACCGTTCCAGCGTTTCTTCAATGAAGTCGAGCAACACAACCTGCCGATCAAAATGACCTTCGATATCGGCAACTGGCAGTGGCAGGACCAGTCCGCCGCCAGCGCCGCGCGGTTGCTCGGACGGCACGTCGGTTATGTGCACTGTAAAGCGGTGACGCGCCGTGCCGACGGCAAACTGGTTGCCATCCCACCCGCCGCCAGCGACTTGCAACAGTGGGAACACCTGCTGCGGCACATGGACCAAGGCGTTATGCGAGCCGCGGAATACCCGCTGCAAGGTGAAGACCTGGTGCAGCTGACAACCGAGCATGTCGCCGCCCTCGCCCACCTCGGCCAATCGTCGCTGGAGAATGCTCATGTCTGAGATCGATATCCTCTCGTTCGGCGAAACCATGGCGATGTTCGTTGCCGAGCAGACCGGCGACCTGGCCAGCGTCAACGCGTTCCACAAACGCATTGCCGGCGCCGACAGCAACGTCGCCATCGGCCTGTCGCGCCTGGGTTTCAACGTGGCATGGCTGAGCCGCGTCGGCGCCGATTCCCTGGGCCGATTCGTGATCGACACGCTGGAAAAGGAAGGCCTGGATTGCCGCCACGTCGACATCGACCCCGCGCACCCCACCGGTTTCCAACTCAAGTCGCGCACCGACGATGGCAGCGATCCCGTCGTCGAGTACTTTCGCCGTGGCTCAGCGGCCAGTCACTTGTCGTCGCATTCGATCGTGCCCGACTTGCTCAAGGCCCGGCATCTGCACGCCACCGGCATTCCTGCGGCGTTGTCGGAAACGGCACGGCAGATGTCCTTCGAATTGATGACCCGCATGCGCGATGCCGGGCGCAGCGTGTCGTTCGACCCCAACCTGCGCCCGAGCCTGTGGGCCAGCGAGCGCCTGATGATCACGGAAATCAACCGCCTCGCCGCCCTCGCTCATTGGGTGTTGCCAGGGCTGAGCGAAGGTCGCCTGCTCACCGGCTTCGAAGACCCTGCCGATATCGCCGCGTTCTACCTCGACCAGGGCGCCGAAGCCGTGGCGATCAAGCTGGGGCCGCACGGTGCTTACTACCGTACTCATCTTGATCAAGGTTTCGTCGCCGGCGTGCCGGTGGAAACGGTGGTCGACACGGTCGGCGCCGGCGACGGGTTTGCCGTCGGCATGATCAGTGCACTCCTGGAAAACCACAGCTTTGCCGACGCCGTGCGGCGGGCCAACTGGATTGGCAGCCGTGCGGTGCAGAGTCGGGGGGATATGGAGGGGTTGCCGACCCGATCCGAAATGGTCAGCGAATTTGAGGCCGCCATCGCGAGCAAGCTCGCTCCCACACTGGATCGTATTCCAATGTAATTCCCCTGTAGGAGCGAGCTTGCTCGCGATGAGGCCAGTACAGGCACTGAAGAACAAACCGTTACCTGCTGCGACAAAAACAACAAGCTCAGGAGCATCACCCATGAAAACCGCAACGCTCGCCACCCGCCGCTGGTGGTACATCATGCCCATCGTGTTCATCACCTACAGCCTGGCGTACCTCGATCGCGCCAACTACGGTTTTGCCGCCGCCTCCGGGATGGCCGCCGACCTGATGATCACGCCGGGCCTGTCGTCGATGCTCGGCGCTCTGTTCTTCCTCGGTTACTTTTTCTTCCAGGTGCCGGGGGCGATCTACGCGCAGAAACACAGCGTGAAGAAACTGATTTTCGTCAGCCTGATCCTCTGGGGCAGCCTGGCGACGTTGACCGGGATCGTCTCCAACGCCTACTGGCTGATCGTCATTCGCTTCATGCTCGGCGTGGTCGAAGCCGCGGTGATGCCGGCGATGTTGATCTACCTGTGCCACTGGTTCACCCGTGCCGAACGCTCGCGGGCCAACACCTTCCTGATCCTTGGCAACCCGGTGACCATGCTGTGGATGTCGGTGGTCTCGGGCTATCTCGTGCAGCACTACAGCTGGCGCTGGATGTTCATTGTCGAAGGTTTGCCGGCGGTGCTCTGGGCGTTCATCTGGTGGCGCCTGGCTGATGATCGTCCGTCCCAGGCCAAGTGGCTCAACGATCAGGAAAAACAGGATCTGGAAAGCGCACTGGCGGCCGAACAGGTCGGCATCAAAGCAGTGAAAAACTACGCCGAAGCGTTTCGCTCACCCAAAGTGATCATCCTCGCGCTGCAGTTTTTCTGCTGGAGCATTGGTGTCTACGGTTTCGTGTTGTGGCTGCCGTCGATCCTCAAGGCCGGCGCGCAGATGGACATGGTCGAGGCCGGCTGGCTGTCGGCGCTGCCTTATCTGGCGGCGGTGATCGGCATGCTGCTGGTGTCCTGGGGTTCGGACAAACTGCAAAAGCGCAAACGCTTCGTCTGGCCGCCGCTGCTGATTGCCTCGATTGCTTTCTACGGTTCCTACGCGCTGGGCGCCGAACACTTCTGGTGGTCGTACACCCTGCTGGTGATTGCCGGTGCGTGCATGTATGCGCCGTACGGTCCGTTCTTCGCGATCATCCCGGAAATCCTACCGGCCAACGTCGCGGGCGGTGCCATGGCGCTGATCAACAGCATGGGCGCGCTCGGTTCGTTTGGCGGCTCTTATCTGGTCGGTTACCTGAACAGCTCCACCGGTTCGCCCGGCGCATCCTATCTGTTGATGAGCGGTGCGCTGATGCTTTCGGTGGTGCTCACGGTGTTCCTCAAGCCCGGCGCCAGCGACCGGGAGCGGCCCACGGTAGCGCGCCCCCTCACGGCTCATTCCTGAATTGAAGTTGAGATCACGAAGATGAAAAAGCAGGTCGTCCTGTACAAGAAACTCTCGCCGCTGCTCATGGCTCGCCTGCACGAGCACACCGATGTGACGCTGATCGACAGCCTCGATGCCGAAGGTCTCGGCAAACTGCGCGACGCCCTGCCCCGTGCCCACGGGCTGCTCGGTGCCAGCCTGAAACTCGATGCCGAACTGCTGGACCTGGCGCCCAACCTTGAAGCCATCGCCAGCGTTTCGGTGGGCGTCGACAACTACGACATCGATTACCTTACCGAGCGGCGCATCCTGCTCAGCAACACGCCGGACGTGCTCACCGAAACCACCGCCGACACCGGTTTCGCACTGATCCTGGCCACTGCGCGGCGCGTGGTGGAATTGGCGAACATGGTTCGCGACGGCCAGTGGACCCGCAACATCGGCCCCGCACATTTCGGCAGTGACGTACACGGCAAGACCCTGGGCATCATCGGCATGGGCCGCATCGGCGAGGCCCTGGCCCAGCGCGGGCATTTCGGCTTCGGCATGCCGGTGATCTATCACAGTAACTCGCCGAAATTGGCGGTCGAAAAACGGTTCAACGCGCAATACCGCAGCCTGCCCGAGTTGTTGCAGCAAGCGGATTTCATTTGCCTGACCTTGCCGCTGACGGCCGAAACCGAAGGGTTAATCGGTGCCGAGGAATTTGCACTGATGCGCCCGGAAAGCATCTTCATCAACATTTCTCGAGGAAAAGTCGTGCATGAAGCGGCGTTGGTCGAGGCGTTGCGCAGTGGGCAGATTCGCGCGGCGGGGCTGGATGTGTTTGAGCGCGAACCGTTGAACCTTGATTCGCCGTTATTGCAATTGAACAACGTGGTGGCGACGCCGCACATGGGCTCGGCAACCCATGAAACACGGGAAGCGATGGCCAGGTGTGCGGTGGACAACCTGCTGGCGGCGCTGGCGGGTGAGCGGCCGGTGAATCTGGTGAATCCCGGGGTGTGGAAGGCTTGAGACATTCGTTGTCCTTAAGGCAGCCATCGCGAGCAGGCTCGCTCCTACAGGTTCAGTGGTGTTCACAATTCATACGTTCACCACCGACCACTGCTCGCGATGTCGCCAGTGCAAGCAACACACCTCATCAAGTCCGCCCTCGTCAATCTCATGCGCAAAAGCGACGAACGGAACCCGCTTCCCATTGCACCCTGCCCTCGATGTTAATCCAGCCAAAACAATGACATCCGTCAAAAAAAGCCACTCGCGGCCACCTGCCCGAGTGCCGATCAAAAATCGCAAAACTGGTAGTTCTTACAGGTTTCAACGCGCGGGAACCACGCTATAACGGGGCTGAAGCTACACGCTGGACGCTGGAACCACGCCCCGTCAGGAAGGAACCGCCGCGCCCGCCTCATTGATCGAAATGGGAATATCTGTCATGAACCACCAGACCCCAGTCCCCGCTCGTACCCGCCCCCCCAAAGCTAAATCGCCGAAACTGGATGCCGGCAAGAAGCCGGCCGTCACCCTGACCGCACGGGAAAAAGAAGCGTTGTTATGGAGTGCCAGAGGCAAGTCGTCGTGGGAAATCAGCCGCATCTTTAACTGCTCGGAAGCCGGGGTGAATTACCACTTCAGCAATATCCGGCGCAAGTTTAATGTCAGCTCGAGATGGGTGGCGATGATGATGGCGTTGGAGTTGGGGTTGATTCAGTTGCATTGAATTGCACAATAATTTAACAAACCGCAGGCTAAAAAACCGCCAGGATTCGAAAACGAACCCTGGCGGTAAGCGCGTTTTTTTGTGGCTAAGAGTGAAGAGTCACCATAAGCCCTTTCCCGGATATTTCATTCGGTACTTCACGATCACGTCCAGCCCTCCTTCTGGGAGTTACTAAAGCCGAAAAGTCCTCTTTTGCCAGTTTTCTCTTCAGGGCGCCTAACAGATTTCACTTTTTTCTCCACATGCGGACGCGAGGTTTCCTCAAAACGAGAACCGCGTTCTTCATTGCTGATTTTTTTCCATTCAGAGGACGAATATTTTGCGAGCTTACGGGACATGAGGATCTGTTCATTAATTACCCGTTCACTATGTTGTTTGTAGATTTCATCCAACCGGGCTTCAGTACGTTCGACCTCAGACGCCCCTCCGGTTTTGCTTGTAGTGTCGGCCCCAGTTGATCGGTTGCCCACGCGCTGACTTGCACCTTTCTGGGCAGACGTTGTTTGAATCTCCGTTCTCTTCGGTGCTTTGTCGCCTGCCTGGATTGTGTTCCCTTTCATGAACTCGTCCATTTGCCGCTGTTGTGTCTGGATTTTTGCCCGAAAAAGATTCCGTGGCGGTGACGCCGTTGGAGGCTGATGTGTTATGCCTCTGAACATATGTCCACTAGGATCTGAGTTCATCATCGGCTCCCCTCCGCAATATGCGTACGCGTTCAGTCCGCCATCATAAAATGGACTCAAATCATCCGGACCAGTAAACCGCATCAACACCGGACTAAACGCCCGATACCCATTCCCCAGCAGATACCTTCCCGTTGGATCTTCACGCCGCTCCCCGTTGTACCCCAGCGCACCACTCACCGCTGCATCCTGCGCCCGATGTCCATACGCCGTATAAACAACATCCTTGCGCCCGGTCTTGCTGACCTCGCTCAACACACTGTTCTTGTGGTCACTGGCCAGCAGTAAAGACTTTGGGTCGGCACCTGCCTTGAGCTCGGCGAGCACCATATCGTCGCCGCGGATGAAGGTGCTGCTCGTGTTGTCCGTGATCTGGTTGGCCAATTGATTGCCCTGGTAAAAACGCTGCTCCTTGCCACCGCTGTCGGTCGTACCGGCCAGCGTATCAAGCGGATCGTAGTTGTAGCCGGTTGCGCCACCCGATGGGCCGCTGACGCTGATCAAGCGGCCGAGGGGGTCGTATTCGAGGGTGCGGTTGGCTTCGTCGCGGATCAGGTGGCCGTCGACGTTGTATTCCAGCAGGATTTCTGCCGGGTAATCGTCGTGGTTATTCGTCACTTTACGCAGTTGCGCCGGATCAACCGTGTCATAGGTATAGAGGGCCCGGTTGCTGCCACCGGGAAAGGTCGTCATCACACCCTGCAGGTTGTCCAGTGCGCTGAACAAAAACAACTGACTGATGATGGCCTTATTATAGGGATCGACCGGGGGTTGAGTGCCCTCACAGGCGTAGCTGGTCAACCGGCCACGCAAGTCATACCCACCCGCTCGCCTTGCACACGATGCTGATCATCGCGTGCAAGTGACTTTATCAATACGTCCGGACAGGTTTCGCTTGCCCGGACGTATAGAGGTAGAACTCCATGTTTGGCTTGACCCGGCACACCGCCCTTTACCGACAGACCGTTGGCGCCTGCATGAGCCTGTTGTTGCTGATGGTCCATGCCCCCGTGACCCAGGCCGCCTTGACGCTCGGCGCCACACGCGTGGTATTCGACAGCAACAAACGCAGCACTTCAGTGATTGTCGCCAACCCCAGCAACCGGCCTTTTGCCGTGCAGACCTGGGTCAATACAGTCGCTGACGATGACGTCACCCCTGTTCCGTTTATCCCTTCACCTTCCTTGTTCCGACTCAATCCAGGCAAGGAGCAACAGCTGCAAATCAACGGTTTGCCCAATACATTGCCGGATGATCGGGAGTCACTGTTTTTCCTGAATGTGCAGGAAATCCCGCAAGCCGAAACCAGCGATGGCAATGCCTTGAACATTGCACTGCGCACCCGGATCAAGCTGTTTTATCGACCCGCGCAGATCAAGGACAACCCGATGGCGCGTCTCAAGGACCTGCAATGGTCACTCAAGGACGTAGCGGGCGAACGACGGCTCATCGTGAACAACCCGACACCTTTTCATGTGTCCTTTGTCCGCCTCGAAGTTCTCGGCGACATCAAGAATCAGATTGTACCCAATGCCGTCATGGTCGAACCGTTCAGCAGCCAGACCTACGCCCTCAACGGCATCAAACTGCAAGAGCGTGCGCAGATTCTGTTCTCGGCCATCAACGATTACGGCGGTTACAGCGAGCCTTTGACCGTGCCCATTCAACTGGCTCCCTGAGGCTTCGCCCTCTGCCTTAACTGCCAGGAATACCACCATGACTTCATTACTCGACCGCGATTGCGCGGGCGGGCCTAAGCGCCTGCGCCTCGCATATTTGCTCCTGATCGGCGGTAGCGGCACCCTTGCGCTCGAAACCAAGCTTGCACTGGCTGCGCAACCTGCGCAGTTTCAAAGCGGTTTCATGCGCCAAACCCAAACTCATCCCAGCGATGCCGGCGTCTTCGCGCTCAATGCCTTGACCCGTGGTCACGACCTCGGCCCAGGCCAATATTGGGTGGCCATTCAGGTCAACCTTCGTTACTTCGGCGAACGCGAGCTCGCCTTCGAACTCAGCCCCGAGGGTGATCACCTGACTCCCTGCCTGTCGTTCGCGCTGTTGGATGAGCTGGGGGTTCGCCTCGACAGCCTGGCCGATCCCGCCCTGTTGCAAGCGTCGTGCATCGATTTGGCAACAGCGATACCGGGATCCGAACTCGACTTCGACCCCAACAAACTGGTGCTGACGATTTCCATTCCACAGATTGCCATGCGCCGCACTGTGGTGGGTCATGTCGACCCCGAACGCTGGGATTACGGCATCAACGCCGCCTTCGTCAATTACCAGGTCTCGGCGCAGCAAGGCACCAGCCGCTATGGCGGGAACACCAACAGTGACGATGTGTATCTGAACAGCGGAATCAACCTGGGCCCCTGGCGTCTGCGCGGTAATCAGTCGATGCGCCAGGACGAACGCGGTCAACGCGTCTGGAACCGCGCCTACACCTATGCTCAGCGTGACTTGCCCGGCACAAACGCCAGCCTGACACTCGGTGAAACCTTCAGCGGCGGCGATGTATTCCGCAGCGTGCCCTTCAAAGGCGCGCTAATCAGCTCGGACCTCGACATGTTGCCGGATGCCATGCAGGGATATGCCCCGATCATTCGCGGTGTGGCGCAAAGCCGCGCCAAGCTGGAAGTGCTGCAAAATGGCTACCCCATCTATTCCACCTATGTCAGTGCCGGCCCGTATGAAATCGATGACCTGAGTACGATCGGCGGCAATGGCGAGCTGGAAATCGTGCTGACCGAGGCCGACGGACAGGTACGACGCTTTACCCAGAACTACGCCACTATCGGCAATCTGCTGCGTGAAGGCGTCTGGCGCTACAGCGCTGCCGTGGGTCGATACAACGCCGCCAATGACCTGGATGACCCGTTGTTCTGGCAGGGCACACTGGCCATGGGCACCGTGTGGAACTCAACGCTGTACGGCGGCTTGATGACGAGCGAGTACTACCGCGCGGGAACACTTGGCTTGGCAAGGGACCTGGGCAGCTTCGGCGCCCTGGCCCTGGATGTGACGCGCTCCGATGCTGAAATCGAAACAGCCGACTCGCAGCGTGTCCAGGGGGTGAGTTATGCGTTGAAGTACGGCAAATCCTTTTCAACCCGCACCAATTTGCGTTTCGCCGGTTACCGCTACTCGACCGAAGGTTATCGAGACTTCGACGAGGCAGTGCGCCAGCAAAGCCACAGCTCGACATTCCTGGGCAGCCGGCGCAGTCGCCTGGAGGCCTCCCTCTATCAGGCCGTGGGCGAACGCAGTGCGCTGGGCTTGACCCTGTCCAAACAGGATTACTGGCGTAGCCGTCATGAACAACGGCAGTTCCAGTTCAATTTCAATACCCAGTTACGCAATGTCAGCTACAACGCCTACGCCTCTCAGTCGTTGAGCAATACACGCGGCACGGATCGCCAGTTTGGCCTGAGCATTTCCCTGCCTGTTGATTTCGGGCGCCCTGGTTCGGCGACGTTCGATGTGCACAACGACGGTGACCGGTACAGCCAGCGGGCCAGTCTGGGGGGCAATGCCCACGACAACCGGCTCAACTACCGCGTCAGTCTCAGCAACGACGACAATCGACAGCAGGCAGGCGCCCTGACGCTCGGCTATCAAGCGCCCTTCGGCACACTCGGCGCCGGGCTGACCCAAGGCAGCGATTACCGTAGTACGTCAATCAACGCCAGCGGTGCCATGTTGCTGCATGCCGATGGCCTGAGCGTCGGGCCTTACCTTGGGGAAACCAGTGCATTGCTCGAAGTACCCGACATTGCCGGGGTCGAAGTGGTGAACGCCACCGGCGTGAAGACGGACCGGCACGGTTACGCCCTGGTGCCTTACCTGCGCCCCTATCGGCTGAACCAGATCGAATTGCAAACAAACCAAGTGGGCCCCGAGGTGGAGATCGACAATGGCGTGACCCAGGTCGTCCCCAGGCGCGGTGCCGTGGTCAAGGCCACCTTCGCTGCCCGCAAGGTCAGTCGCCTGGTCATCACCGCCCGAACCGCCACGGGACAGCCCTTGCCGTTTGGTGCACAGGTCAGCGATGCCGAGGGCAGCGTGCTTGGCACGGTCGGTCAGGCCGGACAAATGTTGCTGTCGACTCATACACAACCACAGATGCTCGACGTTCACTGGGGAGAGGAGCCGACCCCACAATGCCGGCTGATGATCGATCCGGACAGCATGGAGCAAGACCAGGGCTATCGCCTGCAGGAGCTCACGTGCCTCTGATTCCAATATTCGCCTGTCGACGTCAATGGCCATCCATCAGGACTCAAGCATGAAAAATTCGAAACGCCGTTTACTGGGCGCCACGGTCCTGGCCGCTACCTGCCTGCCCTCCCTGGCCTGGTCTGCCAATTGCCAATGGGTGCCGGCGGGCGGGCCGACGATGAAGAACTACCAGCGTGACATGGGCACCTTGTACGTGCCGCGGGACGCAAGTCCCGGCACGGTGATCGGCGCCATTGACCTGCCACAAACCACGTCCAGCAACCCGGGTTCCATTCCACATCACCTGGTAGGTGTCGCCGTCAGCCAACGGCGCCACGAGTTCGATCTTGGCAAGAACCTCTTTGTCCTCATCCGTGTCGACCAGTTCGTTGTCAACGCCTGACTCGCCAACAATCGTGACGGGTTCAAGGTTGGGGTTACCGGGCTCGGGGTTTGGGTTATCCGGCCCGGCATTGGAAAGGTTGCAAGTCTTGGGGACGATGATAGATACGAAAGATTCCAGACCTCGGTACACGATGTACTGGACGTCGGTCGCCACCGGACCTTTGGCTGCACCATACCGCGTCTTGATGTGTTCCCAGGGCACAAAGAAACTGTGAGTTTGCGGGTTATCGCCAACGGGAATTCTGTTTGCAACCTCGACGCCGCCCCATTTCAGGGCAATTTCATCGGTGGGTTTGCCATTGGGGATCTTTGGAAACCTGACAATGACACCGCCGTTGACGATGTCCGAGCGCAGTAATTCACCACCTGTGGCGTCTGTGACAATCGGCGCCTGTAATGGCACTGGCGTCGGCGTTGGCCCAAGCGCCACGGACATCAGCTCATACAATGACAGCGGGCTGATGTTGCCGGCCTTGTCGATCAAAACATAGCCGCCACAGCATGCACCGTCCCCCGCCGTGATGAACTTGTCTTTGGGAATTCTTACCTTGCCGTTCGCAACAATGGCTTGCGGGCCAATGAGATCAATGTCCGCTGGATCGTCCGGTAATTCACCTTTGAGCCAACCGAACGCGACCTTCACGTCAGCCGAATCGCCAGTCCAGCCAGGAATCGTAAACTCAAGAAAATCATCAGTGCCAAACGTTAAATCGGTAATGGGTGTTGTGAACGTGTATCCCATCTTGGCCGGCGGTATCGAGCCATTGGGCGGGACTTTGTCGATATGAATGGGCACGGGTAGGGATTGGTCCGGCACATCCAAATAGCTCATATGCCAATACCTGAGGTCGAACGCGCCCTCATTGTCCGGGTTCAGCATGAACGCACTGGGCAAGGTAAATACCAGCGGCTCCCATTTATCATCGCCCGTATACGTGAGTTCAGGAGAAATCAACGTCCATTCGTTGCTGCCTCTGCGGGCGATTTCCAGTTTGAACCTGTCAGTTTGTGTGGGTCGGGTTGGAAGTGGCCCGTCCCACACCTGAATGGTGATGGTTTGATCGGCATCCAGACTTGCCCTGGGAATAAGCCCCACCGGGTTCCCGGCCATCACAATGTGCGATACATTCGGGGACTGGACCTCCAACGGTGCCGCCCCGCCGGAGGTAGCTTCGCGTGCCGCAAACTGTTGCTCTTTTTTATCTGAACCTGCCATGTTGTCGCTCTCCATATTCATAACCTCGCGCCATGGGCTTGCCATGGCGTCAGGCCGGAAAAGCAGACCGAATGTTACCGGGCACTACCAAACGCATCCCGTCGTTCTGCGCTTTGGAGCAGTAAACCGTGTTTTAGAAAAGTGCGTAACTGTCAAAGTTGACAGGTAGCGCCACTTTTTTTTGCATGCTGGAGGCGGTGCAACTCAAGCCCGCCGCCCCTCAAGCAAGTCCGTGGCGCACAGCGCAATCCGTCGGCAGGCATCCGCCAGTTTCGCCCGGTCCACCACCAGACCGATGCGAATGTGCCCCGCCGCACTGGGCCCGAAGGCTTCACCGGCGAGCACCGACACGCCATAACCGTCCAGCAGCCGCTCGGCAAAATGCTGGGCGGACAACCCGATCTGGCGCACGTCGACCATCACGAACATGCCGCCATCGGGGCGAATCGCCTGGATGCCAGGGCACAGATTCAAACTGGCGCACACCAGGTCGCGACGCTGGCGATATTCCTCTCGCATCTGCGCCACGTGCGGCAGGTTTTCATCCAGCGCCAATTGCGCGGCGTTCTGGATGAAATCCGGAATGCCGAACAGCATGCACAACGACAGATTCACCAAATGTTCACACAGCGATTGCGGCCCGATGACCCAGCCCACCCGCCAGCCACTCATGGCGTGGGATTTCGACAGGCTATTGATCGTCGCCGTGCGTTCGGCCATGCCCGGCAAACTCGCGGGGCTGATGTGCTCGCCCTCGAACAGCAGTTCGCTGTACACCTCGTCGCTGATCAACCACAGGTCATGGCGAATGCACAATGCGGCCAGCGCTTTCCAGGCCGTCAGCGACAGGCTGGCGCCGGAGGGGTTGTTCGGGCTGTTGAGCAACATCGCGCGAGTGTTCGGCGTGATCAGTGCCGCGACATCGGCCGGATCGACCCGAAAGCCGTTCTGCGAGCGCACCGGCACCGGTACCACTTTCGCCCCGCAGGCACCGAACACGCCTTCGTAGGTCACGTACATCGGCTCGGCGACGAGCACTTCGTCCCCCGGGTCGAGCAGGCATTGCGCAACCGAATACACCGCGCATTGCGCCCCGGGGAATACGATCACGTGCTGCGCATCCACGGCCTGGCCGCTGCGCCGGCGATGATGGCGGGCGATGCTGTCGCGCAAGCCTTGGCTGCCGCGCACCGCCGGGTAGTGCGTGTCGCCGGCCAGCAAACTGCCAATCGCGGCCTGGACGATGGGTTGTGGGGTGTCGAAATCCGGGTCGCCGATCGATAGCAGCAAGACATCGACACCCTGCTCGCGCAGCGCCAGCGCTCGATCGTGAATCCGCCAGGCTGCCGCTCCGTCACCGGCGATTCGTTGGGTCAAGGCTGAGTAGCGCATGGCGTTCTCCTGTCGCGCGTATTCCTGGCCACAACCCTATCTCAAATCGCGCAACACGGCACCTCGCGAGCGCGTGTTTAATGGTGTTTAAGGTTACTTCATGAAAGCCACAGGACCTTGCGCCGTTGCCTACGCTTGCGCCAGAATCCGCCGGCTTGTGCGCCTGGGGGGCCATCGGTAACTTGATTCGTGTCACTGCTCATCAGTGATCGGGTTTAGCAGCCCGGTGGTTTTCTAGTGAAGTGCATAGGCGCTATCAGTCAGGCATTCCCATGCTTGCACTTGATGGTAGCTGTGCGCAGGGCGCCTTCGGGCGCGCCGGTTTACTAGATCCCCGGTCTGCTAACCTGCGTACAGCTGCCTCCTCTTTCGTTTAGCAGCAAAAGGGATGGCACTCCATATAAGGATCTAGTTGATGTTCAAGGTCACACCCAACCCGCCGGACACCGATCCGGTTTCCCCGTACGAACCCGATTCAAAAAAGCTCAACGAAGCCGCCGAACGCGCCCTCGCCTTTCACTTCCCCTCGATCGCCGACATCAAAGCCACGCCGCGTACTCCCGGCACACTGTTCACCGTGAACCCAGAAGCCACGACCGAAACCCTGGTGGTTTACCTGGTGGAAACGCTGGCCTCAGTCGACGTGATGGTTCACCAGTTGGTGGATCATCTGGACGGCGGATCGCGCAATGCGCTGCTGGGAATTTCCAACAGCGTGATGCTGGCGGAGATCGCGGCGAACCGGGTGCTGGATCAGATAGATCCGCCTGAATAGTCCGCCAACACTCAAAAAACCTGTGGGAGCGAGCTTGCTCGCGATAGCGGTATGTCAGTCAGCATTGATGTCGCTGACATACCGTCATCGCGAGCAAGCTCGCTCCCACAGGGATTGGGGTGTTCGAAAGGTCAGCGACTGGCCAGCCGCCAAACCCGCGCCACATCGGTCGCCCGCTCACGCAACAAGCGCGGCGCTTCGGCACAAGCCTGCTCCAGGGTCATCGGCCCGCTCGCCAGGGCAAACGCAGCGTCGATACCGTGCTCGTACAGTGCCTGATAGCCCTCGCCCAACGTGCCGGCGATGACAATGACCGGCACGCCGTGTTCCCGGGCGACTCGCGCCACGCCAAACGGCGTCTTGCCGCGCAGGGTTTGCGCATCGAAACGCCCTTCACCGGTGATCACCAGATCGGCGCCTGCAATGGCGTCGGCCAGCCCCACCAGTTCGGCAACCACCTCGACCCCGGCCGTAAATTGCGCACCGAGGAACGCCTTGGCGGCAAACCCCAGGCCGCCCGCCGCACCACTGCCCGGCTCGTCGCGCACGTCGTTGTTCAAGGCTTGCGCGCAATGGTCGGCAAAGTGCCCCAGGGCGCGGTCCAGTTGCTCGACCTGCACGGGCGAGGCGCCTTTTTGCGGGCCGAAAATCGCCGAGGCACCGTGGGGACCGCACAGCGGGTTGTTGACGTCGGCGGCGATGTCGAAGCGCACCTGGGCCAGGCGCGGATCAATTTCGCTCAGGTCGACGCGGGCCAATTGCCCAAGGGCGAGGCCGCCCGGTGACAGCGTCTGCCCCTGAGCGTCGAGCAATCTCACGCCCAAGGCCTGCATGGCGCCAGCGCCGCCGTCATTGGTCGCACTGCCGCCAATCGCCAGGATCACCCGTTGTGCGCCGGCCTCCAGCGCGGCCCGGATCAGTTGCCCGGTACCGAAGGTGCTGCTGATGCACGCATCCCGTTGCGCCACCGGGACCAACTGCAAACCGCTGGCCTCGGCCATTTCGATGATCGCGGTGTGGCTCTGGGGCAACCAGCCCCAGGCGGCATCCACCATGGCCCCCAGCGGCCCGCGAACCAGGGTGCGGCGCTGCTGGCCTTCGCACGCGGCCAGGATCGACTCGACAGTCCCTTCCCCGCCGTCGGCCATCGGGCATTTGATCAGTTGGGCATCAGGCCAGACCTGCGCCAATCCCAATGCAATGGCATCGGCCACGCCTTGAGCGCTGAGGCTGTCCTTGAACGAATCGGGGGCGATCACGATTTTCATGGGAATTCTCCAGTTCCAATGCCCACATGCTGCCAGCCGCCATGAACAATAACGCCGGGCCGCTGCACAAGCGGTGTTGAGGATTATTGTTCATTTCCACAAAACCCGGCGGGAGCGGCATCGTCCACAAATCTGTGCACCACCACAAATAACTGTGGGAGCGAGCTTGCTCGCGATGGCGGCGCATCAGTCAGCATTAATGCCGCTGACACACCGCTATCGCGAGCAAGCTCGCTCCCACAGGGCAATTGCGTGATTCATGGATGGGCGTCTGACTCGGGCAGCAGTTGCACCCCCAGATACAACGCGAGCATGCCGTCCAGTCGCAATGGATCAACCCCACTCAGCTCGGCAATCCGCTCCATGCGATACCGCAGGCTGTTGCGATGGATGCCCAGTGCATCGGCGCAGGCCTGGCTCTGGCCGTCGTGTTCGCACCAACTGCGCAGGGTGGCCAACAACTGGCCGTTGCTGTCTTTGGCAATGACCTTGCGCAGCGGATTGAGCAATTCGTCGAGGGCGTCGTCGTTGCGGTGGCGCCAGAGCATCACCGGCAGCCGATAGCGGTTGAGCGTCAGCAATCGGGAGCGCGGCAGCACTTCGCGCCCGTAGGCCAGCAAGTCACCGACCCGGCGATAGCAGCGACGCAATCCGGAAAGTCCATCGGCCTGCCCACCCACGGCAATGCGCAGGATGTTCCAGCCCAGGCCGTCGAGCTTGTCCAGCAAGCGCTCGTTCTCGACCGTCTGGCTGGCCGGTCGGCACCAGAGCAATGAGGTTTTGGCCGAACTCACGCACCAACTGTCCGGATGACGGCTCGTCAACCAGGCACTCAGTGCCTCGACGGTTTGTCCTGGTGCGTGCTCCAGGCCCAGTTCGAACAAGTACGGCACACGAGTCATTTGTGGTTTGAGGCCCAACTGCTGCGCTTCATCGACCAGTCGTGGAGAATCCCCGGCTTCGCTCAGAAGCAGCGCCAGCAAGTCATCGCAGCGCTGGCGCCGCCATTGCTGTTCGGCCTGCTGGTTGCGTTGGCCCACCAGCATTTCGGCGGTCATGCGCACCAGCTCGGCGTAGGTGCGCAGTTGCTCGGGTTCGCCGGTGATGCCCAGCACGCCAATCAGGCGCTGGTCGAGCATCAATGGCAGGTTGATCCCCGGTTGTACGCCCTTGAGGTGAATCGCCGTCTGCGCATCGATCTCCACCACCCGGCCATTGGCCAATACCAGTTGCGCGCCCTCATGCCGGGTATTGACCCGCTCCGGTTCGCCGCTGCCCAGGATCAAACCCTGGCTGTCCATGACGTTGACGTTGTACGGCAGGATAGCCATCGCCCGGTCGACGATGTCCTGGGCCAGGTCGTGATCGAGTTCGAACATAGCGGGGATCCTTGAAGACAGTGATGGAACGGGTTGTTCACCCGCACAGGCCTTGGTTGCAAACCCTGTGCTCAGGCACAAAGACAGCCACCCTGAGGGTGGTCGAGACTCTCTGGGCGATCAACGTTACCCTTTGCATCGCAAAAAATCATAATAAAGAGAGAGCCGCCATGACACAGAGCGCCGTAGCGTCCCAGGCCATCGCTGACGACAAAAACGCCGTCTACAAGCGCATCACCCTGCGTTTGATCCCCTTCATTTTCATCTGCTACCTGTTCAACTACCTCGACCGGGTAAACGTTGGATTTGCCAAACTGCAAATGCTCGACGCGCTGAAGTTCAGCGAAACCGTGTACGGCCTCGGCGCCGGCATCTTCTTTATCGGTTACGTGCTGTGCGGCGTGCCAAGCAACCTGGCCCTGACCAAATTCGGCCCGCGGCGCTGGATTGCGCTGATGATGATTGCCTGGGGCACCCTGTCGACCTGCCTGCTGTTCGTCACCACGCCGACCGAGTTCTATACCCTGCGCCTGTTCACCGGCGCGGCCGAAGCCGGGTTCTTCCCGGGCGTGGTGCTGTACCTCTCGCAGTGGTTCCCGACCTTCCGCCGTGGCCGCATCATGGCCTTGTTCATGTCGGCGATCCCGGTGTCGGGCCTGCTCGGCAGCCCGTTCTCCGGGTGGATTCTCAACCACTTCGCCGCCGGCCAGGGCGGTCTCGCCGGCTGGCAGTGGATGTTCCTGCTGCAAGGCATTCCCACCGTCATCCTGGGTGCGCTGGCTTACTTCCTGCTCAGCGACAGCTACGCCAATGCCAAGTGGCTGACTCCGTTTGAGCGTTCGGTGCTGGAAGCCGACCACGCCGAAGATCTGGCGAACAAGCCGAAAACCACGACCGATTCGCTGCTGGCGGTGTTCAAGAACCCGGCGATCTGGGCTTTCGGCCTGATCTATTTCTGCATCCAGAGTGGCGTCTATGCGATCAACTTCTGGCTGCCGTCGATCATCAAGAACCTGGGCTTCAGCGATAACCTGGTGATCGGCTGGTTGAGCGCGATTCCGTATCTGCTCGCCGCCGTATTCATGCTGATGGTCGGTCGTTCAGCCGACCTGCGCAAAGAACGCCGCTGGCATTTGGTGGTGCCGATGCTGATGGGGGCGCTGGGGCTGCTGATCGCGGTGAATTTCGCCGCCAACCCGGCCATCGCGATTCTTGGTCTGACCATCGCCACCATGGGCGCCCTCACCGGCCTGCCGATGTTCTGGCCGGTGCCGACCTCTCTGCTCAGTGCGGGCGCTGCCGCCGGTGGCCTGGCGCTGATCAACTCGATGGGGCAGATGGCCGGTTTCCTCAGCCCGTACCTGGTGGGTTGGGTCAAGGACAGCACCGGCTCGACCGATGCGGCGCTGTACCTGCTGGCGGGTGTGATTGTCTGCGGCAGTTTACTGGCGTTGCGCATGACCCGAACCTTGCGCACCTGATCAACACAAATCCCCTGTGGGAGCGAGCTTGCTCGCGAAGGAGTGTCAGACACGCCCATGTAGCTGACACTCCATCGCGAGCAAGCTCGCTCCTACAGTTGGTTTGTGTGTGTTTGAGATTTGCGTTTGCTCCCGGCATTGGTTCTGGTATCTGATTGAGCCTTTCCCACTGGTAAAAGGATTTGCTCATGAGCTACCGCACGCTGGGTCATTCGGGTCTGCAGGTGTCCACCCTGACCCTGGGCACCATGATGTTCGGCGAACAGACCAGCACCGAAGATTCCCTGCGGATCATCGACAAGGCCTGGGACCAGGGTATCAATTTCATCGACACCGCCGACGTCTACACCAACGGCCGTTCCGAGGAAATCGTCGGTGAGGCCATCGCCAGCCGCCGCCATGAATGGGTGCTGGCCACCAAGGTCGGCTTCGGTCCCGTGGACGGCGTTCCCAACCGCAGCGGTCTGAGCCGCAAGCACCTGTTCAACGGCATCGATGCCAGCCTGACGCGCCTGGGCACCGACTATCTCGACATCTATTACCTGCACCGCGAAGACCACAATACGCCGCTGGAGGTCACGGTATCGGCCATCGGTGACTTGATCCGCCAAGGGAAAATCCGTTACTGGGGCCTGTCCAACTACCGTGGCTGGCGCATCGCCGAAGTCATTCGCGTCGCCGACAAACTGAGCGTTGACCGGCCGGTGATCAGCCAGCCGCTGTACAACATCGTCAACCGCCAGGCAGAAACCGAGCAGTTCACAGCGGCTCAAAGCTACGGCCTTGGCGTGGTGCCCTACAGCCCGCTGGCGCGCGGGGTGCTCAGCGGCAAATACGCACCGGATGTGAAACCTGATGCCAACAGTCGTGCCGGACGCCAGGACAAACGCATCCTGGAAACCGAATGGCGCGTCGAATCCCTGCGCATCGCCCAGCAAATCCAGCAATACACTCAGGAACGCGGCGTCGGCATCGTCGAGTTCGCGATCGCCTGGGTGCTGAACAACAGCGCCGTGACCTCGGCCATTGTCGGGCCGCGTACCGAAGCGCAGTGGGACGCCTACACTAAGGCGCAGGCAGTGAAGATCACGGCAGAGGATGAGGCGTTCATCGATTCGCTGGTGACACCGGGGCATGCGTCGACACCGGGGTTCAATGATGTGAGCCACTTTGTGTCCGGCCGCAGATCGCTTTAAACCACTGTAGGAGCGAGCTTGCTCACGATGGTGGTCAACGATAACGCGGGGAGCCTGCCTGCCCGCGGTGTCTGGTCGTTCATCGCGAACAGGCTCGCTCCTACAGGGGATGTTGGAAATATTGATCATCCGGACAATATTCAGCACAAAAACCACGTATCCTCCGCCCCCCGTTTCACCTTCTACCTCGCGAGGACAGCTTGTCTAAAGGTATCGCTCTATCGGTTTCAGCCTCGGTGCTGTTTGCCGTCATGTACTACTACACATCGCTGCTCAGCCCCTTGAGCGGCGTGGAAATCTTCGGTTGGCGCATGCTGCTGACCGTCCCGTGCATGACCGTGTTCATGGTGGTGTCCGGGGAGTGGAAGCGCGTGCTGGAGATCGTTCGGCGCGCCATGGCCAATCCGAAACTGATGGGCGCGCTGATCGCCTCCTCTGCCCTGCTCGGCGTGCAATTGTGGCTGTTCATGTGGGCACCGTTGAACGGCTACAGCCTCGACGTATCACTCGGCTATTTCCTGCTGCCGCTGACCATGGTCTTGACCGGTCGCCTGGCCTACGGCGAAAGCCTGTCCTATCTGCAAAAAGTCGCGGTGGTGTTCGCCTGCCTCGGGGTGGTCAACGAGGTGTATCAGGTCGGTGGTTTTTCCTGGGCGACCTTGCTGGTCTGCGTGGGTTATCCGGCCTACTTCGTCCTGCGCAAACGACTGGCGGCGGACAATCTCGGTGGCTTGTGGCTGGACATGGCGTTGACGCTGCCGGTGGCGATCTGGTTCGTCCAGAGCGGCGCGCAAGGTTTTGGTGTGTTTGAACAGCATCCATGGTTATCGCTGTTGATCCCGATGCTCGGCGTGATCAGCGCATCGGCATTGGTGGTCTACATCATTGCCAGCCGCCTGCTGCCGTTCAGCCTGTTCGGCTTGTTGAGCTATGTCGAACCGGTGTTGCTGCTGGGCGTGGCGTTGCTGCTGGGAGAAAGCATCAAGGCCGGGGAATGGCTGACCTACATCCCGATCTGGATGGCCGTGCTGGTGCTGGTGTTTGAAGGGTTCAAGCATCTGGTCCGGCAGCGCAGACCTTAAGCACACGCAAAACAAAATGTGGGAGCGGGCTTGCTCGCGAATGCGGTGTGTCAGTCACTATTCAAGTAGCCTGATACGACGCCTTCGCGAGCAAGCCCGCTCCCACAGTTTTATCGGTGTAACGGATTAGTCAGTGGAGAGAACACCACGACGCACCTGGTCACGCTCGATGGATTCGAACAGCGCCTTGAAGTTGCCTTCGCCGAAACCGTCGTCGCCCTTGCGCTGGATGAACTCGAAGAACACCGGCCCCATCAGGGTTTCCGAGAAGATCTGCAGCAGCAGACGCTTGTCGCCCGACTCGGACGAACCGTCCAGCAAAATGCCCCGCGCCTGCAGTTGGTCCACCGGCTCGCCGTGGTTCGGCAAACGGCCTTCGAGCATTTCGTAGTAGGTCTCCGGCGGCGCGGTCATGAAGCGCATGCCGATGCTTTTCAGGTGGTCCCAGGTCTTGATCAGGTCATCGGACAGGAACGCAACGTGCTGGATGCCCTCGCCGTTGAACTGCATCAGGAACTCTTCGATCTGCCCGGCGCCCTTGGACGACTCTTCGTTCAGCGGGATGCGGATCATGCCATCGGGTGCGGTCATGGCCTTGGAGGTCAGGCCGGTGTATTCGCCCTTGATGTCGAAGTAGCGGATTTCACGGAAGTTGAACAGCTTCTCGTAGAAGTTGGCCCAGTAGGCCATGCGACCGCGATACACGTTGTGGGTCAGGTGATCGATGATCTTCAAGCCGGCACCGACCGGATGGCGGTCGACGCCTTCGATGAACACGAAGTCGATGTCATAGATCGAGCTGCCTTCGCCGAAACGATCGATCAGGTACAGCGGTGCGCCGCCGATGCCTTTGATCGCCGGCAGGTTCAGTTCCATCGGGCCGGTTTCGATGTGGATCGGCTGGGCGCCGAGTTCCAGGGCACGCTTGTAGGCTTTTTGCGAATCCTTGACGCGAAACGCCATGCCGCACACCGACGGACCATGCTCGGCCGCGAAATACGAAGCCACGCTGTGGGGTTCGTTGTTGAGGATCAGGTTGATCGCGCCCTGGCGATACAGGTGCACGTCCTTGGAACGGTGGGTCGCCACCTTGGTGAAGCCCATGATCTCGAAGATCGGCTCCAGGGTGTTCGGGGTCGGCGATGCGAGCTCGATGAATTCAAAGCCCATCAGGCCCATTGGGTTTTCGTATAAATCTGCCATGGTCGGCGCCTCATCATTTTTTTATCAATTAACAAAGGTTAGTTGTAAGCAATGCTGAGACCGGTGGGTGGCGCACAGGAGATGCCCCGCACACTGCGGGCGAGAAAGTCACCGTAGATCAGTTGAAACCCGAATATCTTCATTTTCGACCCAAGGCTCTTGCGGGCGAGGCTTCTGCTGCCAGAAGACGATTATTATTGTATGCGTAACCCGATTCTACACAGCGTAAATCAGTTTGTCCGCCTTCTGTATCAAATCCCCTTTTTCCATGCCTGCGCAAGGGGTTTGTTGCAGAGGAAAATCCCCGCCAGTATCAGCCCGCCACCCAGGCACATGGCCAGCGTCAGCGGCTCATCCAGCAGCAGTGCGCCAAGGATCACCGCCGTCAACGGGTTCAAGGCAATGAACACCCCGGAACGGGTCGCGCCGATTTTGCGAATACCGTCGTAGTAGCCGATGTACGCCAGCGCCGACCCCAGCACGCCCAGGTACAAAAGGCTCAACCATTGCTGCGCACCCAGCTGGGCGATCGCGGCGACACTCACCTCGCCGCGCGCGATGCAGGTCATCCAGAGCATGACGGTGCCCAGCAGGATCGAATAGGTCACCGTTTGCACCGGGCCCAGGGTGTGATTCAGCTCTTTGGAGAACAGCGAGTAGACACCCCAGCCGAGGACGCAGCCGAAAATCAGCAAATCGCCGAGCCAGACATCGGCACCGCCGGCCAGTAGTTGCGGGTCGCGACTGACGATCACCATGCTCGCGCCCGCCACGCAGATCGCAATGCCGACGACTTTCGCCCGATTCAAACGCTCCTTGAACAGCAGCCAGGAAGCCAGGCCGATCACCGCCGGATTCAGCGCCACGATCAAGGATGCCCGTGAAGCGTTGATGTAATGCAGGCCATAAAAGAAGCACAGGTTGTAAAAAAATATCCCGAAAAAGCCAAGCAATGACAATTGCAGCCATTGCCGGGGGCTGGGCCGGACCAGCGGTGTGCGTGCCATGCGTATAAACAGCAGCAAGGCCACGCTGGCCAGCAGAAACCGCAGGCTGGCAGCCAGTAGCGGGCTGAGGTCAGCGGCCAGATAGCGTCCGGCAACGAAGGTGCCACCCCACACCATGGTGACCGCCGCCAGTTTCAGATACACCGGAAGATCCGATGGTTTTGACAGGCTTTGCTCGCAGATCGTCATAGATTCCAGGACCGGATGTCGGATAGATGCCGTATCATTCGGTTAATACCCAGTCATCGTAAAATGAGCAAACACTCATGACCCTCACTCAACTGGAGATTTTCTCCCTCGTGGCCGAACTCCACGGCTTCACGGCAGCGGCCAATCGCCTGGGTATTTCCCAATCGGCGGTGTCCCATGCCTTGAAGTCCCTGGAGTTGGAGTTGGGTGTCGAACTGCTGCGCCGGCATCAAACCCAGGTCGAACTGAGCGACATTGGCCAGCAGTTGTTGCTGCGCGCCCGGGCGATGCTCGGCCTGGCCAACACCCTGCGCCAGGAAGCGGCCGATGCCAGGGGCATGAAACGCGGCACGCTGCGAATCGGCTCCTTCGGCCCGACTTCATCGATCAAATTGCTGCCGTTGATTCTGCAGCAGTACCGCGCCGCCCATCCCGGCATCGAGGTGCATATCGACGAAGGCCCCGACCGTCAGGTACTCCAGTGGCTGGAGGAACGGCGGATCGACATTGGCTTTGTGGTATTGCCCGAGGAGCGTTTCGACACGGTCGCGCTGATCGAAGACCAGATGGTCGCGCTGCTGCCCGCCGACCATCCGCTGGCGGCTCACGACAGCCTGAGCCTGAAGGATCTGTGCGACTTCCCGTTAGTGCTGACCGAGGCCGGTTCTTCGGAGCTGGTTTCACGTCTGTTCACAGTGGCCCGACTGACGCCCAATATCCGTTATCGCTGCTCGCAGTTGATCAGCACCCTGGATGTCGTCGCTCGTGGCGACGGGGTGACGGTGGTTGCCGAAGGTTCATTGCCTAATCAGATTGACCGCCGCTGCGTGAAAAAACCTCTGTCGCCGGCGGTGTTGCGCCAGGTCGGCCTGGCGGTGCTCGATCGACGCCAGGCATCACCCGCGACGCTGGCCTTTATCAGGCTGGCCGAAAGCCTTGATTTGCGTTGAGCGGCATAACCGCCAACGGCCAACTATCATGGCCCATACCCGAACTCTTCATGGGAGGCGTTTTGCCCCGCCATCAATTGAGAGCCTTACATCTTCGTGACAGGACTCGCGAATGCCGCTGAAAGCCAAAACCCGCAGTCGCAGCACAAGAATTGCCGTCACTCTGATCAGTGGTTTGCTCCCGGTGCTGCTGGGTGCCGCCATTCTTTACATGCAAGCAGGGCGTGCGCTCAAACAAGACGCCGAACAAACCGCCGAAGAAGCGATTCGTCAGTTCGACCTGATGCTCGACAACAACGCCCAGGCTGCTCGTGAATTGCTGCCGCTGGCAGGCCAGAGTTGCGGTGAAGTCACACTGGCGCTGCGCGAGCAGGTCACTCGCCGCCCCTTCGTGCGTTCAACCAATCTGGTGTGGGACAACAACCTCTATTGCAGCTCTCTGTTCGGCGACTACCAGGAGAAGGTCAACCCCGGTGACTACACCCAGGGCGCCTTATGGCTCTTGAGCGGCAATCCGGTAACGCCCAACACCGCCGTGCTGGTGTACCGGGTGAGCGAAGGAAAAAAAGGCGCACTGTCGACCCTCGATGGTTATCACTTGATTAATACCCTGCGCCTGATCGGTCGCAATACCTTGCTGGTGCTGCAAGTTGGCCCGGACTGGATATCCGCCGATGGCAAGGTTCATACCGGCACTGCGCCTGACCTGCCCGTTGCGCAAAGTCACTTGACCTCCGGGCACTATGCTTTTGCCGTGGAAGCCGGTTTTCCCAAAGGCGAAATCTGGCGATACATACGCAGCGAATATCCGCCGCTGCTCAGTCTGCTGATTTTCTTCGGTGTGATTGCCGGGGCTATTGGTCACGTCCTGCAAAAGCGCTCCTCGGCACCTACCCAGGAAATGCAGCGGGCACTGGAAGCTTCAGAGTTCATTCCGTATTTCCAGCCCGTGGTGCATGGCGACAGTAAAAGCTGGTCCGGCGCTGAAGTGCTGATGCGCTGGCAACACCCAAAGGAAGGCCTGGTGCGTCCGGATCTGTTCATTCCGTTTGCCGAGCACTCCGGGCTGATCGTGCCGATGACCCGCTCACTGATGCGACAAACCGCCGCCCTGCTCGCACCGCAATCGGCCAGCTTCAACAAGCCGTTTCACATTGGCATCAACATCACCGCCAGCCATTGCCAGGACCTGGAACTGGTCAAGGATTGCCGCGAGTTTCTCGATGCGTTCGAGCCAGGCTCGATCCATCTGGTACTGGAACTGACCGAACGTGAATTGATCGAGCCCACGGCCATCACCCTGCAACTGTTCGAACAACTTCGCGAACTGGGCGTGAAAATCGCCATCGACGACTTCGGCACCGGCCATTCAAGCCTTGGCTACCTGCGGCAGTTCAATGTCGATTTTCTGAAAATCGACCAGAGTTTTGTCGCCATGATCGGCATCGACACACTGTCGAGCCACATCCTCGACAGCATCATCGAACTGGCGGTCAAACTCGACCTTGCCCTGGTGGCCGAAGGTGTCGAAACCCGCGAACAGAGTGATTACCTGAGCGTTCACCAGGTCAACTTTCTGCAAGGTTATCTGTTCGGCAAACCCATGCCCGGCGCGGAATTCATTAGTGCATTAAGCGACCATTAACTCGCGAATTCAATCGCCAAAACAAACGATTAGCCGCACCAATTTGAATCAAAACACTTCTGACGTTACATGAAGAAAAAGACAGGATTTACTCTTGGCCAATTAACTACTACAATTTTTGATGCCTGCGCTAAATTGGCAGGTGAGCCACTATCACCGAGTCGCTTCAAGGCTCTTGGCTTATAGCTTTGTTTGCGGTTGGCATCAACCAAACACACTATTGGAGTAAAGATATTGTCCAGACTCGCTGAATTTCGTGCAGCCGAAAAGGCCCTTCAAGAACAGCTCAAGCAGTTGGAATCCCTGAAGAACGATGCCGGGCTCAAGAAAGAAATCGAATTCGAAGAGAAGCTCCAGGGCTTGATGAAAACCTATGGCAAGAGCCTGCGCGACATCATCGCCATTCTCGATCCTAACCCGGCAAAATCCGGCCTGCTGCAGGCAGCCGCCCCTAAAACCCGCCGCGCCCGTGTGGTCAAGGTTTATCAGAACCCGCACACCGGCGAGCTGATTGAAACCAAGGGCGGCAACCACCGCGGCCTGAAAGCCTGGAAAGAACAGTACGGTGCAGCCACCGTTGATTCCTGGTTGCGCGGCTAACTCTCGCGGCGACAAAAAAGCCCTGCTTATGCAGGGCTTTTTCATGGGCTATCTAAATGCCCGGGGCCGGCACCCGACAATTACTAACTGCCATCAACTTTGTGCTTAATCCATTTGGATATCTAAAATATTTTTCATGCATCGAAAAAGCACTGCCGCTTACTAAAGTTTCAAGCTGTTACGGGCAGCGTCTATTTCATCCCGGCTCGCCTTATAAGCCTCGGCCTGCCCTGCGTAGGAAAGAACATAGGCCTTATCGGCGTCCACCGCGGCCACCAATGTTTGAGAAAGCACATGCCTGCCGTTTTGCGTGATGGTGCAGGCTGTTTCCAGCGCGGCCAATCGACTCAACGTAGTCGAATGAATGCGCGTGCAGACACTTTGATATCCGCCCTGAAAGAAGTCTTTTTGAACCGACTTGCGCATCTCCAGCAGTACGCCTTCGAGGTTTACCTGGTGACCGCTTTGCACCGGGCTCATGGTCAGTTCCATCACCATGAGCGGCGATCCATCCTGATCATTTTTCACCGCCCGCTGGCGACTGACCCCCGACGCCGATTCAGGCACGTCTTCGACCTGCCAGCCTTGCGGCCAGGTCACCACTGGCGCATCGGCGCGAGCAGCGCCAGCCAGCGAAAGCACGCTTAGCAGGATGAACAGCACGTTACGGAATCGAATCATTGCAATGGGCACTCAAGGTTCAAGCCGTAAAGTCTGGGCCCAGGCCGGCTGTCAGGCAATAGCCGACTGTTTGGGTTTGGTGATGTCCGAACCCTTGCGTATCATTGTCTCCATTCGTTAGCCCACATATTTTCCGGAGGGCCCATGAGCCTGCACGAATTGAACACCTTCCCCGGCGTTACCGCCCAACCGGACGCCGCTACACAGAAATTTGTCTTCAACCACACCATGCTGCGGGTCAAGGACATCACCAAGTCCCTGGATTTCTACACACGCATCCTGGGTTTTACCCTGGTGGAAAAACGCGATTTCCCGGAAGCCGAGTTCAGCCTGTATTTCCTGGCGCTAGTGGACAAGAACCAGATCCCGGCCGACGCCACCGCGCGCACCGAGTGGATGAAATCGATCCCAGGCATCCTGGAGCTGACCCACAACCACGGCACCGAGAACGATGCGGATTTCGCCTACCACAATGGCAACACCGACCCGCGCGGTTTTGGCCACATCTGCATCTCGGTGCCGGACATCGTCGCCGCCTGCGAGCGCTTTGAAGCACTGGGCTGCGATTTCCAGAAACGCTTGAGCGATGGCCGCATGAAGAGCCTGGCGTTCATCAAGGATCCGGACGCCTATTGGGTAGAGATCATTCAGCCAGCACCGCTGTAACCCGCACAACAAATCCAACATTTGGAATGTGTGGAACACAAAACCCCATGATCAATCATGGGGTTTTGTGTTTTCAGAGCCGGCGCCGATACCCCTCTGTAGGAGCGAGCCTGCTCGCGATAAACCCGAGAACGCCGCGGGGCACCTGCCAACCAGCGTTATCGTTGACGACCATCGCGAGCGAGCTCGCTCCTACAGGGTTGTATATTTGCAGCGCCGGCGCCGATGCCCCTCTGTAGGAGCGAGCTTGCTCGCGATAAACCCGAGAACGCCGCGGGGCACCTGCCAACCAGCGTTATCGTTGACGATCATCGCGAGCGAGCTCGCTCCTACAGGGTTGTATATTGCAGCGCCGGCGCCGATACCCCTTTGTGGGAGCGAGCTTGCTAGCGATAAACCCGAGAACGCAGCGGGGCACCTGCCAGCCAGCGTTATCGTTGACGACCATCGCGAGCGAGTTCCTACAAGGTTTTTTGTTTTCAGCGTCCGATTTATGCCGGAGCCGAGGTCCGGATCAAGTGATCGAAAGCGCTCAGGGAAGCCTTGGCACCCTCGCCCACTGCGATCACGATCTGCTTGTACGGCACCGTGGTCACGTCACCGGCAGCGAACACACCCGGCACCGACGTTTCACCGCGAGCGTCGACGATGATCTCGCCACGGGGCGACAATTCGATGGTGCCTTTGAGCCAATCAGTGTTGGGCAACAGACCGATCTGCACAAAGATCCCTTCCAGTTCCACGCTGCGCAATTCGTCGCTCTGACGATCCTTGTAGCGCAGGCCGTTGACCTTCTGACCGTCACCGCTGACTTCAGTGGTTTGCGCACTGGTGATCACGGTGACGTTCGGCAGGCTGTGCAACTTGCGCTGCAATACCGCATCGGCACGTAACTGCACTTCGAACTCCAGCAGCGTGACATGGGACACGATACCGGCCAGGTCGATGGCCGCTTCGACGCCGGAGTTGCCGCCGCCAATCACCGCCACGCGCTTGCCCTTGAACAGCGGGCCGTCGCAATGCGGGCAGTACGCCACGCCCTTGTTGCGGTATTGCTGCTCACCGGGAACGTTCATTTCTCGCCACCGCGCACCGGTCGCCAGAATCACGGTCCTGGCCTTCAACGAGGCGCCGCTGGCGAAGTGAATCTGGTGCAGCTCGCCATTCTTGCCGGGTACCAGTTTGTCGGCACGCTGCAGGTTCATGATGTCCACGTCGTACTGCTTGACGTGTTCTTCCAGGGCCACGGCCAGTTTCGGGCCTTCGGTTTCCTGCACCGAGATAAAGTTCTCAATGGCCATGGTGTCCAGCACCTGCCCACCAAAACGTTCGGCCGCGACACCGGTGCGAATGCCTTTTCGGGCCGCGTAGATTGCCGCCGAAGCACCGGCCGGTCCACCGCCGACCACCAGCACGTCAAAGGCTTCTTTGGCGCTGATTTTCTCGGCCTGGCGTTCGATGCCGCTGGTGTCGATCTTGGCGAGGATTTCCTCCAGGCCCATGCGGCCCTGGCCGAAGTTCACACCGTTAAGGTAGATGCTGGGGACCGCCATGATCTGGCGCTCATCGACTTCAGCCTGGAACAGCGCGCCGTCGATGGCGACGTGGCGAATGTTCGGGTTCAGTACCGCCATCAGGTTCAGCGCCTGGACCACGTCCGGGCAGTTCTGACAGGACAGCGAGAAGTAAGTCTCGAAGTTGAACTCGCCTTTGAGCGACCGGATCTGTTCGATCACATCGACACTGGCCTTCGAAGGGTGGCCGCCGACTTGCAGCAAGGCCAGCACCAGCGAAGTGAATTCGTGGCCCATCGGGATGCCGGCGAAACGCAGGCTGATATCGGCACCCGGGCGATTGATCGAGAACGATGGCTTGCGTGCATCGTCACCGTTGTCGAGCAAAGTAATCTGGCTGGAAAGACTGGCAACGTCTTTCAACAGCTCTAGCATTTCCTGGGATTTCGCACCGTCGTCGAGGGAGGCAACGATCTCGATCGGCTGGGTGACCCGTTCCAGGTACGATTTCAACTGGGCTTTAAGATTGGCGTCCAACATACGGGCGATTTCCTTTTGACTGATTCATTTAGAGCGGGCATAAAAAAACGCCCGAGCGAATCTCGCCCGGGCGTTTTTATTGGGCGGTGCAGCTTACCGAGTAGGTGCGGAGTTCCGCCCTGATGGTGCGATCACAGACTTAGATCTTGCCGACCAGGTCCAGGGACGGCGCCAGAGTGGCCTCGCCTTCTTTCCACTTGGCTGGGCAAACCTGACCTGGGTGAGCAGCGACGTACTGGGCAGCCTTGATCTTGCGCAGCAGCTCGGAAGCGTCACGGCCTACACCGCCGTCGTTGAGTTCAACGATCTTGATCTGGCCTTCAGGGTTGATCACGAAGGTGCCACGGTCAGCCAGGCCTGCTTCTTCGATCAATACGTCGAAGTTGCGGGAGATCGCGTGGGTCGGATCGCCGATCATGGTGTACTGGATCTTGCCGATGGCTGGCGAAGTGTTGTGCCAGGCAGCGTGGGCGAAATGGGTGTCGGTGGAAACGCTGTAGATCTCGACGCCCAGTTTCTGGAACGCGTCGTAGTTGTCAGCCAGGTCTTCCAGCTCGGTCGGGCAGACGAAGGTGAAGTCGGCCGGGTAGAAGAACACCACGGACCACTTGCCTTTCAGGTCTGCGTCCGAGACTTTTACGAAGTCGCCATTTTTGAATGCGTCAGCTTTGAACGGTTTAACTTGGCTGTTGATGATAGGCATCGTTGACTCTCCGTCAGGGGTTAAGAAGTTGATGGAAAGAACTTTACCCACTCGACGAACGGAAGGCTCATTGGCAAACCTGATGCTGCTGATTGGCTTTCGCTATTAGCCAACTGTATTAATAGAAGAAAACGGTATCTAGGGTGAGACGGACTTTTCCGTGATACGCGCCATGCCGAGAAACGGACTGGCTTCGATGTAGCGCATGGCCGACTTCATGTCCTTCCAGCCCACATAGCTCATCAGCGACTTCAGATCCCAGCCACTTTGATGCGCCCAGGTGGCAAAGCCGCGACGCAAGGAATGACTGGTGTAAAGCTCACCGGCGATACCTGCTCGCGCCAACGCCTGACGCAATAACGGAATCACGCTGTTGGCGTGCAATCCCTCCTCGCCCAGATGCCCCCAGCGGTCGATGCCACGGAACACCGGCCCACGCACCAGTGCCGCCTCGGTAATCCAGTCGATATAAGCCTGCACCGGACACAAGCGTTGCAAGGCCGGTGTCTGATAGGTCTTGCCAAGGTTATCGCGATCACTTTTGCTACGCGGTAGATAGAGACTGATGCCGGAACCGGCGCTGGCCTGCACGTGTTCCACCTGAAGCCGGCACAACTCATCACTGCGAAAGCCACGCCAGAAGCCCAACAGGATCAGGGCCATGTCGCGCCTGGCCCGCAGCAAACCCGGTCGGTCGCCTGTGGCCCTGGCGGTCTGCACTTCTTGCTCCAGACAACTGACCACCTGTTCCAGGTGCTGAAGCTGTAAGGGTTCTGCCTGTTTTTCCTGGGCCGGGTGCAGCGCGCGAATGCCCTTGAAAACTTTGCGCACCACAGGCGCCTTGGTGGGGTCGGCAAAGCCCTGGCTGTTGTGCCACTGCGCCAATGCCGACAAACGCAATTTCAGCGTGTTGATCGACAACACGCCGGCATGAGCCACCAGGTAGCGCGCCACGCTGTCGCCGGTTGCCGGCAGAAAACCGCCCCACGTGACTTCGAAGTGCTCGATGGCCGCCCGATAGCTGCGACGGGTGTTGTCGCGAGTCGCGGCTTGCAGATAGCGATCCATATCGCTCATAGGAAATGAACCTGTTTTAACCGACTGTAGGAGCGAGCTCGCTCGCGATGGTCGTCAACGATAACGCTGACTGCCAGGTGCCCCGCGGCGTTCTCGGGTTTTTCGCGAGCAAGCTCGCTCCTACAAGGGTTGGTGTACGGAAACAGTGCGGGGAATACCTAGAAACTTCGATCACACGGGGTAATACCAGTATATCCCGTGTTAATCACATTCAGCATTTAACTTTTTCTATTGAATGGTACAATGTGTATTTACGTGGTACGTACCACATCATCAAAACCCGGGAGATCTCATGGCACGCGGCGGTGTAAATAAAGCGGTGGTTCAAGCCGCTCGGTTGGCGATCCTCGCCCGCGGCGAAAACCCCAGCATCGATGCCGTACGCATCGAAATGGGCAATACCGGCTCGAAAACCACGATTCATCGCTACCTCAAGGAGCTCGATGACCAGGTCGAACCTGTCGAGGCGCCGACAGAACCGATCGACGACGAACTGATGGCGCTGGTGGCGCGGCTCGCGCAAAGACTCAAGGAGCAGGCGCAAGAGCCCATCGACCAGGCGCGCGCACAGTACGAAGAACAACGCAAGGCGCTGGAAAACCAGCTCGGCGAAGCGCAAGAGGACAACAGCGAACTGCACCAGCAATACGAGTTTCAAAGCCTGGCGCTGACTCAGGAATCCGAGGCCCTGCAAGAAACTCGAGCCATGCTGCAAACGGAGCAAACCCGCAACGCCGGGTTGAATCAGGCGCTGGCCGATTTCGAATTGCGCTTGAAAGACAAGGACGAGCAGATCCGCTCCCTTGAAGAAAAGCACCTGCACACTCGCGACGCACTGGAGCACTACCGCAATGCGGTCAAGGAACAGCGCGAACAGGAAATGAGTCGCCACGAAGGCCAGGTGCAACAGCTGCAGATGGAACTGCGTCAGGCGCAACAAAGCGCACTGGTACGCCAGGATGAAATCACCCAGTTGCACCGCGACAACGAACGCTTGCTGACTGAAAACCGCGGCACGCTGCGCGAACTGAGCCTGCTGCAAGAACAGCTCAAGCAAAGCAATACCCGTCAGGATCAGTTGCTGGAACAGGCCACCCGCGTCGACGGTGAGCGCACCCTCCTCCAGGAACGCCTGCGCGTCGCCCTACTGGAAAGCCAGGCACTCAAGCAGAACGTCGATGAGCAGTCGCAGCTCAACAGGTCACTGGAAATGGATCTGGCCAAGACCCGGACGGATCTGGAAGAACGCGTACGTCTGGCCGCGACCCTTGCGGCAGCGGCAGACGCAGCGAAGGACGCTTAACCGGCGACCGGCGTACGCATGGTGACGAACTCTTCGGCGGCCGTCGGGTGCACCCCGATGGTTTCGTCGAAGTCGCGCTTGGTGGCGCCGGCCTTCAAGGCAATCGCCAGGCCCTGGACGATTTCACCGGCTTCCGGGCCGACCATGTGGCAACCCAGGACCTTGTCGGTGTTGGCGTCCACCACCAGTTTCATCAGCGTGCGCTCCTGGCATTCGGTCAGGGTCAGCTTCATCGGCCGGAAGCGGCTTTCGAAGATCTGCACCTCGTGACCGGCTTCGCGAGCCTCTTCCTCGGTCAAACCGACAGTGCCGATGTTCGGCAGGCTGAACACCGCCGTCGGGATCATCTTGTAATCCACCGGACGATACTGCTCTGGCTTGAACAAGCGTCGCGCCACCGCCATGCCTTCAGCCAGGGCCACCGGCGTCAGCTGAACACGGCCGATCACATCGCCCAGCGCCAGGATCGACGGCTCGGCGGTTTGATACAGCTCATCGACCTCGACAAAGCCTTTCCTGTCGAGTTTCACCCCGGTGTTTTCCAGCCCCAGATTGTCCAGCATCGGACGACGACCCGTGGCGTAGAACACGCAATCGGCTTCCAGCTGGCGACCATCCTTGAGCGTGACTTTCAGGCTGCCATCGGCCAGCTTGTCGATGCGCTCGATGTCCGCATTGAACTGCAGGTCCATGCCGCGCTTGGTCAACTCTTCCTGCAAATGCTTGCGCACGGAACCATCGAAGCCGCGCAGGAACAGTTCGCCGCGATACAGCAGCGTGGTCTTGGCACCCAAGCCATGGAAGATCCCGGCGAACTCGACCGCAATGTAGCCACCGCCCACCACCAGCACCCGCTTGGGCAGCTCTTTGAGGAAGAACGCCTGGTTGGAACTGATGGCATGCTCATGCCCCGGAATCTCCGGAATCTGCGGCCAGCCGCCGGTGGCGATCAGGATATTCCTGGCGGTAAAACGCTCACCATTGATCTCGACCTGATGCGGATCGACGATCTTCGCGTGACCTTCATGCAAGGTCACTCCGCTGTTGACCAGCAGGTTGCGATAAATGCCATTGAGGCGATTGATCTCGCGGTCCTTGTTGGCGATCAACGTCGACCAATCGAACTGCGCTTCATCCAGGCCCCAGCCAAAACCGGAAGCCTGCTCGAAGTCTTCGGCGAAGTGCGCACCGTAGACCAGCAACTTTTTCGGCACGCAGCCGACGTTCACACAGGTACCGCCCAGGTAGCGGCTCTCGGCCACAGCCACTTTCGCACCGAACCCGGCGGCAAACCGCGCAGCCCGCACACCACCGGAACCGGCGCCAATCACATATAGGTCAAAATCGTAGGCCATTTTCAATCTCCTCGGCAGGTGACCAGCATACCCGCAGACATTTGTTGGGCAAGCGCTGCAGTCGATATGGGGCCTGAAAATGAAAAAGCCACCCGAAGGTGGCTTTTCAATACAGTCAGGTCGAAAGCGATCAGTACGCCTTGCCCGTCTTGTAGAAGTTCTCGAAGCAGAAGTTGGTCGCGTCGATGTAGCCTTCGGCGCCGCCGCAGTCGAAACGCTTGCCCTTGAACTTGTAGGCCATCACGCAGCCGTTCTGGGCCTGCTTCATCAGGGCGTCGGTGATCTGGATTTCGCCGCCCTTGCCTGGCTCGGTCTGTTCGATCAGGTCGAAGATGTCCGGGGTCAGGATGTAGCGGCCGATGATGGCCAGGTTCGACGGTGCGTCTTCCGGCTTTGGTTTTTCAACCATGCTGTGTACGCGGTAGATGTCGTCGCGGATCATCTCGCCGGCGATTACGCCGTACTTGTTGGTCTCGGACGGATCGACTTCCTGGATGGCCACGATCGAGCAGCGGAACTGCTTGTACAGCTTGACCATCTGGGTCAGAACGCCGTCGCCTTCGAGGTTGACGCACAGGTCGTCCGCCAGTACCACGGCGAACGGCTCATCACCGATCAGTGGACGGCCGGTGAGGATCGCGTGGCCCAGGCCTTTCATTTCGGTCTGGCGGGTGTAGGAGAACGAGCACTCGTCGAGCAGCTTGCGGATGCCGACCAGGTATTTCTCCTTGTCGGTGCCCTTGATCTGGTTTTCCAGCTCGTAGCTGATGTCGAAGTGGTCTTCCAGGGCGCGCTTGCCGCGACCGGTGACGATGGAGATTTCGGTCAAGCCGGCATCCAGTGCTTCTTCGACGCCGTACTGGATCAGTGGCTTGTTCACCACCGGCAGCATTTCTTTGGGCATGGCTTTAGTCGCTGGCAGGAAGCGAGTACCGTAACCGGCTGCTGGGAACAAGCATTTCTTGATCATATAAGTCCTTGAAAGGGCTGTGTGTACGAGTTTCGGCGCAGTCTAATCAGGCGGCGTGCACCTTACAATGCCCCGCGCTGGCTAACCGATGCCAACATAGAGAAATATTCTTGCCGATAGTTCCCTGCGGGAGTGCGCAGGTCGCTGCGCAGCCTCTTATGCATAGCAGAGACTTGCGCAAATGCACGGCTTCTAACGCCCGGAACCCATCACCATACGCCCATCGGCACCCCTTGAGTGTGTTTGGCGGTATCATGGCGCGATTGAACCAGACAACGAGGCAAGTAGATGTCGGCAGTAAAAAGCGTCAACGGATTCCTGATCAATCAGGAGAAAGACGGCCAATGGTGGGTGGCCAGTGTCGCCGGTGAAAATATCGCCGGGCCTTTCCCTTCCGAAGCCCTGGCAATCGAAGTGGCCTCGGTGCTGGAGCTTGAGCACCCGGAACCCAAGCGACGCGGCAAAGACAAGAGCTGATCGACGCCCGATGCGAAAAGCCCTGCCATGGCGCAGGGCTTTTTTATGAATACCGAAAAAGAAGTGGCCTTTGGCTATAACCTTTTGAATCCGGCGCTGTCTCAGCCTTAGCCCACCCCCCCCCCCCTGACGATGATCAAGCCATGAATAAAGTTTTGCCTTTGCTGACGGTATTGGCCCTGAGCGGCTGCGCAACGTCGGAACAAACCTACCTGGCCAACGGAGAGCAAGGTCTATCGATTGACTGCTCCGGGGAAGCCAACTCTTGGGCGGCGTGCTACGAAAAGGCCGATGCGTCCTGCGCGGGCACCGGCTACAAGATTGTCGGAACCGATGGCACCCCCTCGCTCAAGGAGAGCGAAAAGACCCTCGGCGCCGACGTCGGTAACTACAAGAGCCGCAACGTCGTGGTGATCTGCAGGTAACGCGCCACGCCCTACATATGGATTTCGGCGAATTTGATTCCAAGCCCGCGCACGGTATCGATCAGATCATCAAGGCGGCTGAAGGACTCGACTTCATCATTGTCATCCACCAGGAAATAGCTGCGCCCGGCGCTTTTCTTGAAAAACACGATCCATTCCCCCAGCTCCGCCGGATTCTGAATCACATGGGTGGCAGAGATTAAACCCTCTGCATGCCGCTCCCGGACCTGCTCTCGCTTCATGTTCGACTCCAGAAATAACGATGCCGCCAAAGCAGGGCTTTGGCGGCATCGGTGCTGATGGTCGATAGTCTATCAGCCGGAAATGCACTCGTTGGCAGCCTTCTGTACATCCTTTGGCCGCACCGGGACATTGGACATGCTCTCGTGCAGCTTGATGCTGCTGCCGCCGGAGCGTTCTTCGATGTCAAACACGGCAGATGGCCCCACGGAAAACTTGAGCGGCACGATCACGCGCAAGCCATCCTTGTGCGACTGGATCTGCAAGGCGCCTCGGCTATCGGCCAGTTTTTCGCTCAGGCATTGCGCGTATTCATGGGGCTTCTTGCCAGAAATCACGTTCATCGTCGGCAAGGACTCGTTGATGTCCGAGACGTTCGCGCAACCACTGATCGTCAATGCCATCGGCAACAACCACAAACCCCACTTCATACCAAACCTCCATTAAAGACCCTCGGACAGCGCAACTGCGATTTTTCTCCGAGACAAACTGCTTTATCGCTCATCAAATGTGAAATAAGCGTTTTTTATTGTCGAAGCGGTCGGATAATAAGGCGTTCGGGCTGATAAACTGCGCCTATCGCCCATGCTATCGTTTTGATTTTGTAGAAAAAGCCCTTCTGGAGGCGCCTCATGAAATTTATCCATCAGCGCGAGCACCTCAATGAAGACGACATCGTCGTCATTCAATGCTCCCAAATGTGCAACATCCGCTTGATGAACGACGCCAACTTCCGCAGCTTCAAGAATGGCGGTCGTCACACCTATCACGGCGGTGCATTCGACACGTTTCCAGCCCGCATCACAGCCCCGAGCACCGGTTTCTGGAACATCACGATCGACACCGTCAACCGCCGCGCTATCAGCGTGACGCGCAAACCCACCCTGACGCACTCGATCAAAATCATTCGCCGCTCCAGCACGAAACTGAGCTGATCAGCGAACCCGAAACACAAGACAGGCAGATACAACCGTGGCCCAAACGACCAAGTACGTCATCAAATACAAACTCAACGGTGAGCGCCGCTTCGAGTTTGCCCAGCTTGAAAACGGCACCCAGGAAGAAGCCAAGGCGGCGCTGGATGCCATTCATGGACAGGACGACGTCATCAGCGACATCAGCGTCAGTAAAGCGTTGTAACACGATCCGGAGCGACAATGGACGTCGGCTCCCGCTCGCAGTTCAACCGCAAGCAGCGGAGTGCCAGCTTTATTTTTGCCTTGCAGACTGACCACCTCCATCACAAGAGGCCCGGCAATGAGCGAGCAATATCTGGACAGGCTGGACTGGCCCCTGCTGGAGCAGCAACTTGATCAGGACGGCTGCGCCGTCATCCCGTCACTGCTGAGTCACAAGGCTTGCGGGCAGGTCAGCGCCTGGTACCCTCGCACCGAACTGTTTCGCTCCCACGTGGTGATGGCTCGCCACGGGTTCGGCCGAGGCGAGTACAAGTATTTCAACTACCCCTTACCGGAACTTGTGGCCCGCTTGCGCAGCGCGCTCTACCCACGACTGGTGCCCATCGCCAATCGCTGGCATGAACAGATGGGCTTGCCGGAGCGTTTTCCTGAAACCCTTCCAGCCTTCCTCGAACGTTGCCATGCCGCTGGTCAGAACCGTCCGACCCCCTTGTTGCTGCAATATGGTCCGCAGGACTACAACTGTTTGCATCAGGATCTGTACGGTGAGCACGTTTTCCCGCTGCAAGTGGCGATCCTGCTGTCAGACCCGGATCAAGACTTCACCGGCGGCGAATTTGTCCTGACTGAACAGCGCCCGCGAATGCAGTCACGCCCGATGGTCATCGATCTGAAGAAAGGCGACGGGCTGATCTTTGCGGTCAACCAGCGTCCAGTCAAAGGCACTCGCGGTTACTACCGCGTTACCCTGCGTCACGGCGTGAGTCGCCTGCACAGCGGTAAACGGCATACCCTTGGAATCATCTTTCACGATGCGTCATGAACCCATGAATCCGCAGACTTTCGATCTGTTTGCCGATGCAGAACCCGAGCAACAGCCCAGGTGCGAGCAGATCGGCGAACAGTCCTACGTGCTCAGAGGCTTCGCCCTGCCCTGGCTGGAGCGTTTGCTGCCTGCCCTGGAAGAAGTGCTGGCGGCCGCGCCGTTTCGGCAAATGGTCACACCCGGCGGTTTCACCATGTCGGTCGCCCTGAGCAGTTGTGGTCAATTCGGCTGGACCACTGACCGCAGCGGTTATCGGTACACCCGCCTCGATCCAGACACCGCAAAGCCCTGGCCAATGATGCCCGAGGTGTTTTTCCAACTGGCGCAAGCGGCGGCACAGGCAGCAGGGTTCACCGGTTTTGCGCCGGATTCCTGCCTGATCAACCGTTATATCCCCGGGGCAAAAATGTCATTGCATCAGGATAAGGACGAACATTCCTACGCCGCCCCCATAGTTTCGGTATCCCTGGGTTTGCCGGCGATGTTCCTGTTCGGCGGTTTTGCACGCAGCGACAAAAGTCAGCGCGTTCCCCTGTTCCATGGCGACATCGTGGTCTGGGGTGGCGTGGATCGCCTGCGTTATCACGGCGTGTTGCCGATCAAGGACGGCCATCATCCGAAACTGGGCGAGCAACGCATCAACTTCACCTTCCGTACCGCCGGATAAAGCCTTCGAATTTGACCGCAAGCGCCGGAGTGTGTGGCAACTTCCCCACGGTTAATGTGCAGGCAACCCCTCAATGGACGTGACGCCATGACAACCCGATCGACCAAAATCGCCACTGAAAACGATCCGCGCTGGGCCGCCGTGGTTGCGCGCGATCCCAAGGCTGACGGGCAGTTTGTCTATGCCGTGAAGACCACAGGCATCTACTGCAACCCCAGCAGCCTCGCGCGCTTGCCCAAGCCACACAATGTCGAATTCTTCGATAGCGCCGAACAGGCCCGGGCCGCGGGTTATCGTCCGAGCAAACGCGCGACGAAGGATCAGAGCGAACTCGCCGCGCAACATGCCGCCACCGTGGCCGCCGCGTGCCGCCGGATCGAAAGCGCGCAAACGCTGCCCGCCCTGGGCGAATTGGCCGAGGCGGCGGGCCTGAGCAGCTTCCATTTCCATCGCGTGTTCAAAGCCGTTACCGGCCTGACGCCCAAGGGCTACGCCGATGCCCATCGTTCACGCAAGGTACGCGAGCGACTGGCGCACGGCGGCTCGGTGACCGATGCCCTGTATGACGCCGGCTTCAACTCCAACAGCCGGTTTTATGAAGCGGCAGACCAACTGCTGGGAATGAAACCCGGGGACTACCGCGCGGCCGGTCAAAACAACGACATTCGTTTTGCCGTCGGCCAGTGTTCGCTGGGAGCGATTCTGGTGGCGCAGAGTGAGCGTGGGGTCTGTGCGATCCTGCTGGGCGATGATCCGCACCAACTGGTCTGTGATCTGCAAGACAAATTCCGCCGCGCCAACCTGATCGGTGCCGATCATGAGTTCGAGCAATTGATTGCCCGGGTCGTCGGCTTTATCGAGGCGCCGGCCATTGGCCTTGATTTGCCGCTGGACGTACGCGGCACGGCGTTTCAGGAGCGTGTCTGGCAAGCGCTGCGAGAGATTCCCGTGGGCAGCACTGCCAGCTACGCTGATGTCGCCCAACGCATCGGTCAACCAAAAGCCGTTCGCGCCGTGGCCCAGGCCTGCGGCGCGAACAGCCTGGCCGTGGCGATCCCTTGCCATCGCGTGGTGCGCAGCGATGGCAATCTGTCGGGCTATCGCTGGGGTGTCGAGCGCAAACGTCAATTACTGCAGCGCGAATCGCAGTGATCAGCGGTTCACATCCACCACCACGCGCCCGCGCAACTGCCCGGCCAGCAAGCGTGGCGCGGCTTCGATGGCTTCGCTCAAGCCGATTTCGTGACTGATCAGCGGCAACAGGTGGAAGTCCAGATCCTGGGCCAGGCGATTCCAGGCCTCCACACGCTTGGCTTTGGGCTGGGTCACGCTGTTGATGCCGGCCAGGGTCACGCCGCGCAAGATGAACGGCGCAACGGATGCTGGAAAGTCCATGCCCTGGGCCAGACCGCAGGCCGCGACGGTGCCATTGGCCTGGGTGCTGGCACACGCATTGGCCAGGGTGTGGCTGCCGACCGAGTCGATGACGGCCGCCCAGCGCTCCTTGGCCAACGGCTTGCCCGGCGCGGACAAGGTGGCGCGATCGATGATTTCGCTGGCGCCCAGTTGCTTCAGGTAGTCGTGCTCCGAGGTCCGTCCGGTGGACGCGACCACCCGGTAGCCGAGCCTGCTCAACAAGGCGATGGCAAAACTGCCGACGCCACCGTTGGCGCCAGTCACCAGAATGTCGCCCTGCCCGGGCGTCACGCCGTTGTGCTCCAGTGCCAGGATGCACAGCATGGCCGTGTAGCCCGCCGTACCGATGGCCATCGCCTGAGCCGCGGTAAACGCCTTGGGTAGCGCTATCAGCCAGTCACCGTTCAGGCGAGCCTTCTGCGCCAATCCACCCCAATGCCCTTCACCCACGCCCCAACCATTGAGCAGGACCTGGTCACCGACCTTGTAGTCCGGATGCCCGCTGACTTCGACGACACCGGCCAGGTCGATCCCCGGAACCATCGGGAATTTGCGCACCACCGGACTGCTGCCGGTAATCGCCAGGCCATCCTTGAAGTTCAGCGTGCTGTAGGCCACACGCACCGTGACATCGCCCTCAGGTAACTGATCGTCCTGGATCTCTTGCAGTGTGGCCCGGTAACCGCTGTCGTCTTTGTCGATCAAAATGCCTTTGAACATTACGGCCTCTCAATGGAATCAGTCTGTGGGTGGTGCAACTGAAATAACACATAAGCCTCACCCACTGAAATGACGACTGGCCTTGCGCCAGTCGTTGCGTTACAAATTCTGTTCTACCGCCCCTACCCGGATTCAACGTCGGAGAACACAGCACATGAACCAATGGCCAGATACCCGCATTCTTGACCTGCTCGGGATCGAACTGCCGATCATTCAGGGGCCGATGGCCGGTGCCACAAACTCTTCCATGGTGATTGCAACCTGCAATGCCGGCGGCCTGGGCTCGATGCCTGCGGCGATGCTCAGCACGGATCAACTGCGCGAAGAGCTCAAAACCATCCGCCAACACACCCGGCGCCCGATCAACGTCAACTTCTTCTGTCATCAACCTCCGGCTCCGGATGAGCAACGCGCGCAGGACTGGAAAAACCTGCTGCAACCTTACTACCAGGAACTCGGCGCCGACTTCGATGCGCCGACACCGGTGTCCAACCGGGCGCCGTTCGATAATGCGGCCTGCGAAGTGGTCGAAGCGTTTCGCCCTGAAGTGGTGAGTTTCCACTTTGGCCTGCCGGAAAAATCCCTGCTCGACCGGGTCAAGGCCACCGGAGCGAAGGTGCTGTCCTCGGCCACCACCGTCGCAGAAGCCGTGTGGCTGGAACAGCATGGTTGTGATGCAATCATTGCCATGGGCTACGAAGCCGGGGGCCATCGCGGAATGTTTCTCAGCGATGACCTGAGCAGTCAGGTGGGGACTTTCGCCCTGGTGCCCCAAGTCGTCGATGCGGTGAAGGTGCCGGTGATTGCCGCCGGCGGCATCGCTGACGCACGAGGCGTCGCCGCGGCCTTCATGCTCGGTGCTTCGGCGGTGCAGGTGGGTACGGCGTACCTGTTCACGCCAGAGGCCAAGGTCAGCCCTTCCCATCACAAAGCCTTGCGAACCGCCCGGGAAAGCGAGACGGCCGTCACCAACGTGTTCACCGGCCGCCCGGCCCGGGGCATCCTCAATCGGGTGATGCGTGAGCTGGGGCCCATGAGCGCCAAGGCCCCGGCCTTCCCCCTTGCCGGTGGCGCGCTGATGCCGTTGCGGGCCAAAGGTGAAGCGGACTTCAGCAACCTCTGGGCCGGCCAGGCATTTACCCTCGGGGTCGAATTGACCACCGAAGCACTGACTAGAAAGCTGGCTGAAGAAGGATTAGCGAGACTGCTAGGTCGTCCCTGAGCATCACTCTCATTAAAATTGTATACAATTTTGCGGTAACACATTCCGTTTAAAGGCAATTCGCTATATATTTTTGTACATAACGATTAACCTGCCGCCATTGCCTTTAACGGAGCCGTTTCATGACCATTCGTGCCTCACGTTTTACCCCGACCTGCCTGACGAGCCTTCTCGCCGTATTCGCCTTCGGCTCAGCCCAGGCGGACGAAGTCCAGGTGGCCGTCGCCGCCAACTTCACCGCCCCCATCCAGGCCATCGCCGCTGACTTCGAAAAAGACACCGGGCATAAACTGGTCGCCTCCTTTGGCGCCACCGGCCAGTTCTACACCCAGATCAAAAACGGCGCGCCGTTCGAAGTGTTCCTCTCGGCAGACGACAGCACCCCGAAAAAGCTTGAAGCCGAAGGCGACTCCGTCAAGGGTTCGCGCTTCACCTACGCCGTCGGTACGCTGGCGCTGTGGTCGGCCAAAGAAGGCTACGTCGATGCCAAGGGCGATGTGCTGAAAAAGAACGAATACCAGCACCTGTCCATCGCCAACCCCAAAGCCGCGCCTTATGGCCTGGCGGCGACCCAGGTACTGGCCAGGGAAGGTTTGACCGACAAGGTCAAGGACAAGATCGTCGAAGGCCAGAACATCAGCCAGGCCTACCAGTTCGTCTCCACCGGCAATGCCGAGTTGGGTTTTGTCGCCCTGTCGCAGATCTACAAGGACGGCAAGATCACCAGCGGTTCGGCCTGGATCGTTCCCGCCAGCCTGCACGACCCGATCAAGCAAGACGCTGTGATTCTCAACAAGGGCAAGGACAACCCGGCCGCCAAGGCACTGGTTGACTACCTCAAGGGGCCGAAAGCGGCAGCTGTCATCAAGTCCTACGGTTACGAAATCTAAATGTCGCTATCGAGTGCCGACTTTTCCGCCATCTGGCTGACCCTGAAACTGGCGTCCCTGACGACCGTCATCCTGCTGATTGTCGGCACTCCGATTGCGTTATGGCTGTCGCGCACCCGCTCCTGGTTGCGCGGTCCGGTCGGGGCGATTGTCGCCCTGCCCCTGGTGCTGCCACCGACGGTGATTGGTTTCTATCTGTTGCTGGCCCTCGGCCCTCACGGGTACCTTGGCCAGCTCACCCAATCACTGGGCCTTGGCACCCTCACGTTCAGTTTCGCGGGGCTGGTCATCGGTTCGGTGCTGTATTCGATGCCGTTTGTGGTCCAGCCGCTGCAAAACGCTTTTTCCTCGATTGGCACGCGCCCGCTCGAAGTGGCCGCGACCCTGCGAGCCAATCCCTGGGATACCTTTTTCAGCGTGACACTGCCCCTGGCCCGCCCCGGTTTCATTACCGCGGCCATTCTCGGCTTTGCCCACACCGTCGGCGAGTTCGGCGTGGTGTTGATGATCGGCGGCAACATTCCCGAGAAGACCCGCGTGGTCTCGGTGCAGATCTACGATCACGTCGAAGCCATGGAGTATGCCCAGGCCCATTGGCTGGCCGGGGCAATGCTGGTGTTCTCGTTTGTCGTCCTGCTGGCGCTGTATTCCAGTCGTAAAACCAAAGCGGGCTGGAGCTGATCGATGATTCAAATGCGTCTGAAACTACGTTATTCGGGCTTCGCCCTGGACGTCGATCTGCAGGTGCCTGGCCGTGGCGTCACTGCGCTTTACGGCCACTCCGGCTCTGGCAAGACCACTTGCCTGCGCTGCATTGCCGGCCTGGAACGGGCCGATCAAGGCTTTGTCCAGGTCAACGATGAAATCTGGCAAGACAGCGACAACCGGATCTTCGTCGCGCCGCACAAGCGCGCGCTGGGCTACGTGTTCCAGGAAGCCAGCCTGTTTCCTCATCTGTCGGTGCTGGCCAACCTGGCATTCGGCCTCAAGCGCATCCCCAAGCCGCAGCGTCGGGTCGACATGGCCCACGCCACCGAGTTGCTGGGCATCAGCCATTTGCTGGACCGGCACCCGCAGCACCTTTCAGGCGGTGAGCGACAGCGCGTCGGCATCGCCCGCGCCTTGCTCACCAGCCCGAGACTGTTGTTGATGGACGAACCTCTGGCGGCGCTGGATGCCCAACGCAAAGGTGAAATCCTGCCCTACTTGCAACGCCTGCACGACGAACTCGACATCCCGGTGCTGTACGTCAGCCACTCCCAGGATGAAGTCGCGCGGCTGGCCGACCATATCGTGTTGCTCAGCAACGGCAGGGCACTGGCCAGCGGCCCGATCGGCCAGACCCTGGCACGCCTCGACTTGCCGCTGGCAATGGGGGATGACGCTGGTGTGGTGATCGAAGGTCGCGTCAGCGCTTATGACGCCGACTATCAATTGCTGAGCCTGCAATTGCCCGACACTACCCTCAACATCCGTGTGCCTCATACGCCACTGGATGCGGGCCAGGCACTGCGCTGCAAGGTCCAGGCGCGGGATGTGAGCCTGAGCCTGGACAATACCGGGCAAAGCAGCATTCTCAATCGCCTGCCGGTCACTGTGGTCAGCGAAATGAGCGCCGACAACGCCGCCCACGTGCTGATTCGCCTGGACGCCGCCGGCGCGCCATTGCTTGCGCGGATCACGCGTTATTCCCGTGATCAACTGAACATCCATCCCGGCCAGCCACTGTGGGCACAAATCAAAGCGGTCGCGGTGCTGGCGTAAATCCGAAGGCACGACTGCACCGGGGCGAGGTCAATGGCTGTAACGCCCCTAACTCCTTGCCCAGGATGCTTGTCATGTCCGATGGACTGCCACCTGACCTGCATTATGTCGATGACACCCAGCCGGGCATCACCCGCAGGAAACTGCGCGGAAAATTCGCCTATTTCGACCCGGCCGGTCAGCGCATCACCGACCCCGACGCAATCGAACGCCTCAACACCCTCGCGGTGCCGCCCGCCTATACCAAGGTGTGGATTTGCGCCGATCCACGCGGTCATCTGCAGGCCACCGGCCACGACGCCCGAGGTCGCAAGCAATACCGTTATCACCCCCGCTGGCGGGAGGTGCGTGACGCCGACAAGTACTTGCGCCTGCGTGAGTTCGGGCTGGCCTTGCCGAAACTTCGCAAACGACTGCAAGCCGTATTGGCGACTCCGGGATTCAGTCGCGACAAAGTCATGGCCACGGTCATTACCCTGCTCGACTCGACGCTGATCCGCATCGGCAACAGCCAATATGCCCGGGACAACCGCTCCTACGGCCTGACGACCTTGCGCAGCCGCCATGTAGAGATCAACGGCAGTGCCATCCTGTTCCAGTTCCGCGGCAAAAGTGGCGTCGAACACCAGATCACTGTGAAAGACCGCCGACTGGCCCGGATCATCAAGCGCTGCCAGGAAATACCCGGGCAGAACCTGTTTCAGTATCTGGATGAAAACGGTGACCGGCACACCGTCACTTCATCCGACATCAACAGCTATTTGCAAACGCTCAGCGGCACCGATTTCACCGCCAAGGACTACCGCACCTGGGCTGGCAGCGTTCTGGCTCTGGCGATACTGCGCAAGCGGCATTGGGAGCCTGAAACAGACGCCAGGCGGCACCTGGTGGAGATGGTCAAGGACGTTGCCAGGCAGCTGGGCAACACCCCGGCGGTGTGCCGCAAGTGCTATATCCACCCGGCGGTGCTGGATGGCTTCCCTCTGGGCGCTTTGGCGCAACTGCCCAGGCCGAGAGCGCGCAAGGGACTCTCGGCCGAGGAAGTCGGGCTGGCGAACTTTCTGCAGAGAACGCTTACAGCATCCGAATCGACGAATTGACCTGCCTATTTTTTGCACGATCACCAATGGCTTCTATAGTTGAACTGAACACGTATCCGCTGCGGAGACGCCATGGAAGACATTTTCGTCGTGAAACGCTGCAACAAGATCATCATCCATGGTCGCCGTGCGGGTGAAAATGACCACCTGCCACCGGATGCCGCGGTCTGGTACCGCATCGCCGATACCCGCACCCAAGGCTTCATCGGAGATGGCTACGATAGTGAAGAAGACGCTGTGCGTGTTTGCCGTCAGTTGAACGCTCAATCACAAGTGACAGCCCGACAAAGTTGACGGCTCGTCAGCATTTTTTAACGGGTCTATACTGAGATAGTTGAAGGATCAGTAACCCTTTCGGCAGAAAGCTCGCCCCAGGCGGGCTTTTTGCTGCCACACCCAGGTTTCTTGAACGGAGGTGCCTCCCATGTCCGAAAAAGAGTCCATCACCACGCTGCTCACCTTGCTGGACTCCCGTCAGGCTCGCCTGGCCGCCGCCTGCAAGGAAATCGCCGACTGGGTCGATCATCAAGGCGGACACCCCACCGCCCTCAGAATTCGTGATCGCCTGAACGACATTGAGAAGGACACGCCGCTGATCCGGCACACGCTGTCGTCTCTCAAGCCTGTCGACCGGCCTCTGCCCCGGTTCAGATGATCCGTCACGAATTCGCGGTGCGGGAAAAGGCCCTATTCGGGCAGCATGATCGGTGACCGTACGTCTCCACACCGTTGGCTGCCTGCTGGATTTCCATCCCTTCTCACAACCCGGCCTGGAACCGGGATTTTTTGTTGCGCAAAACCAATCGAACGTCCCCGCTCACGTGGAGTCAACCGCTCACACGTCACGAAGGAGACGTTCCAATGGTCACTCATTTCAAAGTCAGCGGGCACCTGGCCTGCGGTCACCACGGCAACAACCTCGTATCGACCCGCGAACTCAACCGGGTGAAATGCCGAAGCTGCCGAAACACCGACGCCTACAAAGAAGCCCGCAAGGCTGAGCGCAACGCTGCCCGCCGCGCAGCACGCAAAGCCAAAGCCGTGCACACCGCCAATGACTGGCGTTCAGCCTGGACCGAGCGGCTGACCGCGATGGCCGGCCTGCAACGACTGCCCCGTGGCTTTGGCGGCCAACCCTTCGTTTAGGGAGCATGAAGTCGCCGTCAGGTTTTTACGGCAAGACGATGTCCCTGCGCGCGGGCTCCATGATCTCGCGCAGGGACATGCGCTTGAACGCCTCGACCAGTGCTCGCCCCTCAACGGGTGCACAAGTGACCGCCAACCGCATGGTCGCCTCGCCCAGGTGCCAGATCAAAAACGCGGACTCCTCGACCTGTTGCTCGTCGCAGTCGGGATACACGCGTAGCATCGCCTGGGCCAGCAGGGCTCCGGCAACCCGGCTCTCCTCCAGTTCCAGCTGCAACAACTGCTTGTCGGCCTGCATACCGGACCAGATGTCACGCATCACCGGTGTCGTCATCACGATCTCGTAATACAGATCGAGCAACTGCGAATAGGCGGCGCGCAAACCATGGGCATCCTCGACAGCCTCCATTGCCTCGGCAATGCAACGACGGCTTTCAGCGTTATAGCGCTCAGCCAGCGTACGGATCACGGAACTCTTGTCAGGGAAATACTGATAAAGAGAACCGATCGAGATCTCGGAGCGCTCGGCGATTTCACTCATCTTGAGTTGATCGCTGCCCTTGTCCGCGATCAATTGAGTGGCCATGGCCAGAATCCGCTCCTGACGATCGCGGCTGCGTTGTTGCGTGGGTTTGCGTCGAACCGCTTCTGCAGCAGGCTGTTCGAGGGTTTCAGAGGTTTTTTTGCGCACGAGTGAGTTCCCGATCAAAAACGTGACATGTACTCACCTTAGCATCGCCATTCCCTACGCCCAACAACAGATGCCGCACGTCGGGGAATTCGATCTGATGGGTTGACGGCGAAACATGAGCATCTATCATCTTTTAAACATGAGCATCACTCACATTAATCGATGGAGATGAACGCGATGAAAACGGCCCAACCCATCACGCTGATCCTCGGCGCCACCGGCAAAACCGGACGGCGCATCACACAACGGCTCGAGGCTGCCGGCTTGCCCGTTCGCCGGGGTGCGCGCGATGCCAATCCACCCTTCGACTGGGAAGATCGATCGACCTGGGACGCCGTGATCGATGGCGTTCATTGCGTCTACATTTCCTTTCAACCGGACCTCGCCGTTCCAGGTGCCGTTGAAACCATCCAGGCGTTCACCGACCTGGCGGTGAAAAGCGGCGTCCGCAAACTGGTCTTGTTATCCGGGCGCGGCGAAGTTGAAGCGCAACAGGCCGAACGCGTCGTACAGGACAGCGGGATTGACTGGACGATTCTGCGGGCCAGTTGGTTCTGCCAGAATTTCAGCGAGGCACACTTTCTTGAACCCATTGTGCAAGGTGAGCTTGCACTCCCCGTCGGCCAGGTCGCCGAGCCCTTTGTCGATGCAGAAGACATCGCCGAGTGTGCCGTCGCGGCACTGACCCAACCCGGACACACCAACCAGCTCTATGAACTGACCGGCCCTCGGGCGTTGACCTTTGCCCAGGCCGTGACCGAGATTGCTTGCGCCACCGGTCGCAAGATCGAATTCGTGGCCGTACCTCGGGACGCCTATCGACAGGCAATGGAACAGGAACAGCTTCCCCCGGCGTTGATCGACCTGGTGTTGTATCTCTTCACGACTGTGCTGGACGGGCGCAACACACCCGTGGCCGATGGTGTACAGCGGGCGCTGGGCCGGCCGGCGCGCGACTTTGGCGACTACGTACGGCGCACTGCCGCTACGGGCATCTGGGGCAATGGCCGTCCGACGTAAAGCAGTGGCGGGAACAGGCTTCGTCGACTAGGGTTTTTTGGCGTATCGAAGTGCGGCGCCTTTATTGGCAGGAGCCTGATCAAGGAGGAACCCATGTCACTCAATCGTAGTGCTGAACAAACCTACCGCCAGTGGTCGACCCCGATCCTGTTGGAACTCAAGGAGCGAGAACATCAGATGAACCCGTCAGACCGCCAGGCCCTGGAAAACGTACTGCTGGAAAGAAGGCTGATCGATACCGGCAACCCGGCCGGCAGCGATCGCCGCAAGGCAGACCCGACGTCCTGAAAAGCATCAGGCAATCACGATCAAGATAGAAATAATGGAATAGAAAAAAACAAGGGCTTGCATCCGCTTTCGCTTGCAAGCCCTTGGTTTAGAGAATGCCCAATCGAACGCAAATACGGTTCCAACGTCTGAATCCCCCCCGCCGCCGTAAATCCATTTTTGATAATTATTAATTTCCAAACACTCCCCTCTATCGGCTTTAAATGTGCCAGGAGGAGGGTTAGCCATGGCAGGGCCCGCAGGTGACGTTTTTGACGAAAGCTTCGACTGCCATCAAAACCGCATTTGCAGAGGCTGACTTTCCTGAGCAGATTTACTGTTTTGTCCTGCGTCGTCACCCAGGCCACGCAGACAAACATTCACACACCGCACTTCGGTTTTCCCCGGTTCGAGACCAGGCTAAACCACCACATGGAGGGATTCCAGGATGCTGATAAAAATCGAGAAAGCGAGCAAACCGGAAGGCTGGAATGTATGGATGAACGCGTGGTGCGTTGAGTTTCGCAGCTACGCAGAGGCCTTGGCGTTCGTGATCAGATTGGAAGGCCGGATCAATGCACCTCACCCCTTGCCTATCAGCACCGCCAGACTTCTTTTGGAACAGGCTTGACCTCGCGACGCCATCACCGATGAGGCTATCCACGACGTCATATCCGTATTTATTAATCTGTCTTTGATAATTATTGATTTCGCTCGCCCCTCTCCCTCGACTTTAAATATGCGTCGAGGGGGCGTTGGCCAAGGTGAGGTTTACAGGTGACACCTTTAACGGACGCTTCGAATACAGCCAGTCTGCTTTCGAGGAGGCCGACCTTCCTCACCATGTGTAATACTTTTCCCCGCATCTTCCCCCAGGAGATGCGGGGTTTTTTTCGTAAATGCGTTAAAACCACCCGCTACGATCATCTTCCAACTCTTGGCGACACACTTTAAGTTGAGCGTTGTAAATCTCTGACTGCTTTTGCACTTTCTGGGCAACCTGCATCAGCCAAGGTTTACTGCGATAGGTATTGCGGCTAAAGCCCCCACGCCCCTCGTGATAGGCCAGGTACTGATTGTAGGTGTCCCATTTGGAGATTCCGAGCTGACGTTGGGTGCCAGTGGTGTACCAACCGATAAACATGATCGCGTCGTCAAAACTGTCACGCGAACCACCGTTGCCCGTATTGTCCTTGTACTCACCCCACACCGGGTCTTGAGCCTGCGCATAACCGTAGGCCGAACTGACTCGCCCCCAGGGGATCACCCAGAGCAGGTAGTCACGAGGCGGCAATGCGTCCGCCACGTAACTGCTTTCCTGCTTCATGATCGCCATGGCCACATGCAGAGGCGTCCCATATTCACTCTGCATTTGCAGCGAGTCCTCATACCAGTCGGGATACTCACGGTAAATACTGCAGAGATTGCCTTGGTCTTTTGGCGGTGTAGTCGTGCACCCCGTTAAAAACAGCATCAACAAAGCCAACAGCAGAACCTGTCCTTGTTTCATTCATTACCCTCAAAAATAAGGGCATAAGGTACCCTCCGTTTACTGCAAGGCGCCTGAGTCAGGCAGGTGCAGGCAAAAACGTCAGAAGACATCCAGCTTGATCGCGTCACCCTTATCGAGAGGCTTCTTTGTAAGTCCCTATTGCACGGCGGCCTGACGCAAGCCCTGCGCTCTGATTGAATGCTCACACGCGGGCGTGAGGCCAGTGGGTGTACTCCGGGTTTCGATCTAGAGCATTTTCTCCAGGCCGATCTTGTCGCTGAGCCAGGCCTTGAAGCTGCGCCACCTGCCGCCGGGCTCCTTGCGCAAGGTATGCAGGCGGTCGTCGTCCTCGGTGAGCCAGACAATTTCGCCGTTTTCCAGTCGGGCCTGGTAACTCCGGGCCGGCGCCATGCCCTCAAGCGCCAGCTGGCGTACGTAGCCGGCCAGTTCGGGACTATCGACCAGCACCCCGACTTCAGTGTTCCAGAACACTGAACGCGGGTCGAAATTGTACGAGCCGACGAACACTTTCTGTCTGTCCAGGATCATGGCCTTGGTGTGCAGGCTGGAGTCAGAGCCACCACTGAAACCAAACGAGGAGCTACGACCGGGATCGTCCGGCTGGCGCCGCAGCTCATAGAGTTTCACGCCATGTTCGAGCAGAGTCTTGCGATACGGTGCATAGCCGCCATGCACCGCCGGCACATCGGTGGCCTCCAGTGAGTTGGTCAGCAGGCGCACATCAACGCCGGCATCGGCACGACCCAGGAGATAGTCCATGCCCGGCTTTTGCGGGACGAAATAGGCCGAGATCATGATCAGCTCGCTATTGACGCTATCGAGTTCAGGCCGCAGCTGTGTGGCCATCAATAGCGCGCGTGCCGGTTCGCCGCTGGCCAGGACCTTGCTTGGAGCGTCCCACATCGCCTTGCTATGGGCCCAGATCAGCTGCTTGCGCCAGGTCTCGAGTTGCGGTTGAGTCTGGTAGGTCATGAGATGGTTGTACAACGCCTTGCTCTCGATACGTGAGGTCTGGAGCGATTGCTCCAGGCGTTGGCGGCTTTCGAGCAAGTCTTGCGCTGTTGGCTTATTGAGCTGGAAGTCACTGATCGACTGGCTCAAGGCGCTGTTCCAGTACTGATCGAAGCTGTGCCCCAATTGCTCGGCGACCGGGCCGATGCCCAGCAGGTCCATGTCGGTGAAGTTGAGATCGGGCCTGGCGTCGAAATATTCATCCCCCAGGTTGCGTCCGCCGACGATGGCTGCGCTGTTGTCGGCCAGCCACAGTTTGTTGTGCATGCGTCGGTGTTGTTGGGAAAGATCAAGCAGGCGGCCCATGGTTCGAGTGACCACGGTGCTGCGCCCCAGATGCAAAGGGTTGAAGACGCGGATATGGATGTTCGGGTGTACCGCCAGGGTAGCGATGACTTCTTCCTGGCCGTCGCTGGCAGTGTCATCGAGCAAGATGCGTACCCGTACGCCGCGATCTGCTGCCAGCAGCATTTCATGCACCAGCGCCCGAGTGCTGAAACCGTTATGCACGATGTAGTACTGCAAATCGACGGCTTTCTGTGCATTGCGGATCAACTCCGCGCGCGTCCGGAATGCTTCACTGCTGTTGGGCAGCAAGCGAAAACCCGAGCGCCCCTCATGCGCGGCGGCCTGAGCCTGGATCGAGCGCCCGAACGCCGAATCGCTGGCGGGTATCGCCTCGCTGAATTCGTGAGGCAAGCGCGTGGTGGCGCAGCCGACGAGCAGCAGCGCGAACAGCATGGCGCAGAGAAACCGGGACATGGGCAAGGACTGCTCCTCAACCACAACGGGTGTAGTTTTTGAACTCAACATCCAGCCAGTACTGGCTGCCGAGCACATGCAGCCCTCGATAATCCGCACGACTTGTTCCAGTAAAGCCCGTTTCAAGCAGTGTGTCGAAATATTCCAGCAGCTGCGCCCAGAGCATGAAACCGCCCTGGGCCGGGTGCAGGCCCGCCCTCCGCTATAGCGCCTGGCTGGGTCGAGCAGTTTGGGTCAGCCGGTGTCGCTAACAACGTACGCGGTGCCCTGGAAGCCATCGATAAGATTGAAGAATTCATCAAGATGATGCTTGTGGTGATGATGGCACCGGAGTGACTGAGTCGTTTTCGGCCCTTCGCGACAGGCAGCAGTCAGCCAAAAGCGGGCGCTCACAGCGGATGTCGATATCAGACTTGTTCAGTAGAGGATAAGAATCCAGTTTAGATTTTGACGTGTGCCCACTCTATAAACGGCTCTGGAAAAACGACGGCAGCAAAGTAGTCGCCTAACCTGGGCGCTGGGCTCGTTCCGATTCATCCAGGTGCTCTAGCAGCATCGCTATCGTCGCATCCCGCAGCTTGATTGCCTCCATCCAGTCCGGCCCGTCTGCCAACAGCGGAGGACAGACGTTGACGTGGATTGCACCGTGGCGCGGGTACCACTGACCGTCGCGCAGCACCTTGCGCGTGCCGCAAATTGCGACCGGCAGCAGCGGCACGCCGGCACGCGCAGCTAGCACGAAGGCGCCCATATGGAACGTTCGCAATCCTGGCTCGCGGGTGAAGGTTCCCTCGGGAAAGAACACCAGGGGCTGGCCAGCCTGCAGCGCCTCGGCCAGGGGCTCGGTGTCTGCGGCGCTGCGCTGCAGGTCGAAGCGTTCGACAAAGCGGGCGCCGAGCTTGCGCAGGAACCGGCCGGCGATCCACTGGCCAGCCAATTCGCGCTTGGCGACGAAGCTGAACTGCGGCGGTAGGGCCGCGCTGAGAATGACACCATCGAGGTAGCTGGCATGGTTTGCAGCCAGCACGCTCACCGAGGAGGAAGGCAGGCGCTCGAGTCCCGTGACACTGAACGGAACACCCGCCAGGCGCAGAAACAGCCGGGAGGCCGCACGGGTAAAGCTGCGACACCAACGCTGGCGCGGCAGGATCGCAACGACCAGCCAGGTCAGCGGTGTGACCAGCCAGAACAGCAGCCAGATGTAAGTGGCATACAACGCGGCGCGGCAGGTCTGCCAGCTGCGACCGAAATGCCCGCGCAAGGCCTGCAATACCAGGCGCAACAGCTGGCGCCAAACGGCCAGGTGCGGCCGCCCCACTTCGCCGCGCTCATACAGTTCACGACTGGCAGCACGGCGAAGCTTTCCGCTGGAGGTTTTCAGTACGCTATGCGGTGGCGCCAGAACGATATCGTCGGGCGCCACACCGGTGAGGTCGAACACGATACGGTTGACCTCCTGCTGCAGCTGTTGCCGCGCAGCAGCGTCCTTCTCGTAGCTTTCCGCCAACACCACCAGGCGCTCGGTGCCGGTGGCCGGCTCCGGACTGCCGAACACCGCGATGCAGCCTTTGCGCAGCCCGGGCAGATTGCCGACCGCTGCTTCGACATCGTAGGGGTAGATGTTGCGCCCGGCACGGATGATCAAGTCCTTGGCGCGGCCGGTCAGGTAGACCTCGCCGCCGGCCATGTAGGCGAAGTCGAGCGAGTCGAACCAGCCATCGCGCAGCACCCGGCGGGTCTCTTCGGGGTTGCGGTAGTAGCCTGCCGAGGTAGACGGCCCGCGAAATTGCAGGTGCCCTTCGCTGCGTTCGGGCAGTTCGATTCCACTGCCATCGACAATACGAATCTGATGGCCCGGCAGTGGTCGACCGCTGGAGACGAAGCGCAGCGTTGCGCTGGCATCCGCTTCGACGGGCAGTGCATTGCCACGGGCCTGGAACGCGTCGCGCTGTACCCGGTCGATCAGCGGTCCTCGGTCCAGGGGAGGAAAGGCCACGCCCAGTGTGGCCTCGGCCAACCCATAGACGGGCGCCAGCGCAGTGGGCGCCAAGCCGTAGCGAGCGAAGCGTTCGGCGAAGCGCTGCAAGGTCTGCGGGCTGACCGGTTCGGCACCGTTGAAGGCCAGGCGCCAACTGCTCAGGTCCAGACCCTCGAGATCGTCGTCAGCGAGTTTGTTCAGACACAGCTCGTAGGCGAAGTTGGGCGCCGCCGACATCGTGCCGCGGAAGCGGTCGATGGCCCATAGCCAACGCGCCGGCCGTGCCAGGAAAGCCAGCGGCGACATCAGCATCAGACTGTAGCCGTAGTACAGGCTGCCCAGCCAGGCACCGATCAATCCCATGTCGTGGTACATGGGCAGCCAGCTGACGAACACGTCTTGCGGCCCCACCTTCAGAGCCCTCCCCATGGCGCGCAGATTGGCCAGCAGATTGGCGTGACTGACCATCACACCCTTGGGCTGGCCAGTACTGCCCGAGGTGTACTGCAGGAAGGCGATGTCATCCGGTTGCCGCGGCGGTGTGACACACTCGCCCCCCTCGCCTGTCAGCTCGGCCACGCTGGCAATGCGCGTCAGGCTCGGGACCTGCGGTTGGAGCAATCGGGCGAGCAGCTTCGCTTGCGTCACGGTAATCAGCACTTTGGCCTCGGCGTTGCGCAGAATACCGGCCTGGCGGCGCAGATGATCCTCTATCTGCGACAGGCGCAGCGGTGGGTAGATGGGCACCGGCACACCACCGGCCAACAGGATGCCGAAAAAGCCCTGGAGAAAGTCGCGGCCTGTGGGCAGCATCAGGGCCACGGTCTGACCGGCGTGCAAGCCACTGCGTTGCAGCCCTCCGGCAACGGCCAAGGCCCCCTGGTGCAAGGCGCCATAGCTGATATCTTCCTGCTGGTCACTTTCACCTAGCAGGCGCACGTGGAGATGCTGCGGCTGCTGGCGCACATGCCAGTCGAGTACCTCGATCAAGGTCCGCGCGGCATCTGGCGTCTGCCCCGTTGCTATCAGGGTCTCGCTGGAGTTGCTGGAGGGCAACGGACGTACGGCCTCGGCGCCATGCCTGCTGTGCAGCACGCGCAGTATGTCGGTGGGGGTGTCTGCTGAGGCGAACAGGTTTTCTGGCAAGCGCACACCGAATTCGTGCTCGATACGTGACCAGAGCTCAACTCGAGTCAGGCTGTCTACGCCCAGATCCCGATCCAGCACGCTGTGCAAGGTGACTTGCAAACCTTCTGCCGCTTGCGGGCGCAGCTCGACCACGGTACGCCGGACAATTTCGAGCAATTTTTCCGCGTCCCCATCGCAACGGGGAACGGCACGGGTTTCTGGAGGCGGACGAGGCATCGGCAGCCCCTCATGACAGAACACTCTGTGTGTAGATCCTTGCCGACTGCCATTATGCGCCTACGGAGGCGACTGGGAATGCCATCATCAGCTGCAGCGCTCGCTGGATGGGTGAGCCGGGGCTAGGCTTCTGAAGAACGCAGCCCCTGCAGAGAGATCTGCCATGCCAGCCAGCCTTGCCCCCGGAGTGACACGCCGAGAAATCTGGGCCTGGGCGATGTTCGATTTCGCCAACTCCGGTTACACGACCGTGGTGATCACCGCCGTGTTCAACGCCTACTTCGTCGCCGTGGTCGCCAAGGGCGAAGCCTGGGGTACGCTGGCCTGGACCAGCGCCATATCCCTCTCTTACGCCTTGATCATCCTGACCGCTCCGCTGATCGGTGCCTACGCCGACGCGTTCGCCTGCAAGAAACGCCTGCTGCTGTTCAGCACGATCGGTTGCGTCGCCTTTACCGCTGGACTGGCGTTGGCCGGGCCGGGGGAGCTCGGCGTTGCGATTCTGTTCATCGTGCTATCCAACTACTGCTTCGGCAGCGGCGAGAACCTGATTGCCGCCTTCCTGCCCCAGCTCGCCCGTGCGGATGCCTTGGGCAAGGTGTCCGGCTGGGGCTGGGGGTTTGGCTATATAGGCGGCCTGGTCAGCCTGGGTGCCTGCCTGGCCTTCGTCAGCTGGGCCCAGGCGCAAGGCCAGACGGCGGCGCAGTTCGTGCCGGTGTGCATGCTGATCACTGCGGTCTTGTTCGCGTTGGCCAGCGTACCGACCTTCCTGTTCTTGCGTGAACGCAGCCTGCCGCAGACAGGGAGCAGCGACAGGCCTATCCCGCAAGCGGCGCTGGCGCGCTTCGCGCAGACGCTGCGCGAAGCAGACCGCTATCGTGACCTGCTGCGCTTCCTTGCCTGCACCGTCTGCTACCAGGCCGGAATCTCGGCGGTGATCACCCTGGCTGCCATCTATGCCAATCAGGTCATGGGCTTCAGTACCCAGGACACGCTGCTGCTGATCTTCGTGGTGAATATCACGGCCTCCATCGGTGCCGTGCTGTTCGGTTGGCTGCAGGATCGCCTCGGCCATCGCACCACGCTGGCGCTGACCTTGCTGGGCTGGCTCGGCATGGTCGGTCTGGTCTGGGTCGCGCGCGGCCCCGGGCTGTTCTGGCTGGCGGCCAACCTCGCCGGTCTGTGCATGGGCGCCAGCCAATCGGCCGGACGTGCGATAGTCGGTCTGCTCGCGCCGCCGACGCGGCTGGCGGAGTTCTTCGGCCTCTGGGGGCTAGCCGTCAAACTGTCGGCAATCCTCGGCCCCATGACTTACGGCCTGACCAGTTGGCTGTCCGGAGGCGATCACCGCCTGGCGATGCTGATTACCGGCAGCTATTTCGTTGTCGGCCTGCTGATCCTGGCCGGCGTCAACCTGGAGCGCGGGCGGCAGGTAGCTGTCAGCCATACCGAGAGTCTCGAAAAGTGAAAGGGACTCCCTGCATCGGGTCAGTCTTCGCCTGTCGAAACTGACCTAATTCGGCCAAAAGCTGCCGGTGACGAATCAAACACAACGATATGTCCAGTCTGCCAAACACATTCGCCTCATGAGTTTTCACGTAGCTTGCAAAAGTCATGCGAATAGGGATAGATCGCTTTAAAACGTCAACTCATCACATGTCTTGCTGCCAGGTCTATTTATGCCGCTCAGCTTTCATAAAATGCACGCCAATGGCGATGATTTCGTTATCGTCGACTCGCGAAAATCACCGAACTCAATCACCAGCAATATGGCTCGTCTAATGGGAGATCGGAACCGAGGAATCGGCTTCAATCAACTCGCGGTGGTGTTTGATTGCGATGATGCAGATGCGCGTTTGATGTTCTGGAATGCAGATGGCTCAACGCTGGACGCTTGTGGCAGCGCAACGCGCGGGGCCGCTGATATGCTGATGCGTGAATCCAATATGACTTCGGCAGCACTGCGAACCAACCGTGGCCTGCTGACTTGCGAACGAACTTCAACCGGCGCCATTTCTGTAAACATGGGAAAGCCACTTTTGGGTTGGTCGGATGTTCCTCTGGCTTTGGAAATGGACACTTTAGTGATACCACTTGCCGGTCACCCAACAGCTTGCAGCATGGGAAATCCGCACTGCACCTATTTTGTGGATGACCTGGCAGCCGTTGAGATTGCGACGATTGGACCGGGAGTTGAAACCAACCCCTTGTTTCCCCTCAGGACGAACGTGCATTTCGTCCAGATCATTGACCGAAAGCACATCCGGTTGCGAATTTGGGAGCGCGGGGGTGGTATCCCGCTGGGTTCAGGCTCCTGCTCTTGTGGCGCCGCGGTTAACGGAATTCGTCGTGGCTTGTTAGACAATTGCGTTGAGGTTGAATGTGACGGCGGAGTTGTAACGGTTCAATGGGATGGCGAGGGATCAGTTTTTCTCACCGGACCGGTAGAGACGACTTTTTCAGGAACAATCGCGGATGCTTTGTTGAAAGCTTGATTTTCAGGTAGGCCGCTATTGGCCGACTTTTGCCTGTCGCCACCGTCTGCTTTGGGTTGTAGATTCAACCGGTCGATGACTACGCCGATCAGTCGACCATCACTGTCGCACTCAGCTAGCGTCGGTGCCGCCATCGCCCGTTCTTGTCTCAAATTCATCATTGTTCTCCCGTAACCCGTGTTTTGCTCTTCGTCAAAGTCAGGCTCAACAGTACCGAAATCAAGATGATGCCGCCGACTGTGGTCAGCGACCATTGGATCGGCATGTGCCACCACGGCGCGACCAGCATCTTGCCGCCGATGAACACCAGTACGATGGCCAGACCATATTTGAGCAAGTGGAAACGGTAGGCCATGTCGGCAAGCAGAAAATACAGTGCGCGCATGCCCATGATGGCGAAGATATTGGAGGTGAACACGATGAAGGGGTCGGTGGTGACGGCGAAGATAGCCGGGATGCTGTCGACCGCGAACACCAGGTCGCTGGCCTCGATCAGCACCAGCACCGGGAACAGCGGCGTCGCCCAGCGCAGGCCGTTCTGGCGCACGAAGAAGCGCTCGCCGTGAAAACCGTCGGTGATGCGAAGATGGCTACGCAACCAGCGCAGCAAAGGGTTCTTTTCGAGCTCTGGCTGCTGGTTGGCGAAGATCAGCATCTTGACGCCGGTGATGAGGAGGAAAGCGCCAAAGACATAGAGCAGCCAGGCAAACTCCTGCACCAGCCAGACACCGGCGAAAATCATACCGGCGCGCATGATGATGGCGCCGAGCACGCCATAGAGCAGGACGCGGCGCTGCAACTCTGGCGGCACGGCGAAATAGCCGAAGATCATCACGAAAACGAACATGTTGTCGATCGACAGCGACTGCTCGATCAGGTAGCCCGTCAGGAATTCGAGCGTTGTACGCTGGGCCACTTCGGCGCCGAACATGCTGCGCAGATACCACCAGAGCAGGACGGAGAAGACCAACGCCAAACTGGTCCAGGCGATGACCCAGGCCAGCGCTTCGCGTACCGAAACACGATGCGCCTTGCGCCCGCCGAAAACGAAAAGATCCAGCGCCAGCATGGCGAGGACGAACCCGATAAAGGCGGCCCACATCCAAGATTGGCCGACGCTAATGGTGGTCATTTAACTATCCAAGGTTGGCCGATACTCATATAGCGCCGCACGATCACCCGCCCCAATGCGGGCGGCGCAGTGACTTAAGCGGTAGGCCAGGCGCTTGCTGAAGTAATCTCGAAACCGCGGCATTGGATGGCCTTCTGCATGACTGTCTCTGCATGAAGTAAATGGGCTGGAAGAGGTCATGCTAACGGGCATGTAGCATCAGTAAAAATCGTTTATTCGTTGCGAATTGTTCGTTTTTTACGAAGTGTTGATTCGAGAGACCGGCTTGCTCAATCTGAATCTGAGCCAAGCCGACCGTCAGCTATGGGTTGTGGATTCAACCCACCAACGCAACAGATAGGCTAAATCGTTCAGCGGGCGTTTCGGGTCGGGGGTACTGATGGGTTCCGCTGCCGTTGGTCGGCACCTTGCGCAGCAGTGCGATAGAAAACTATAGGAATAAACTCTCGTGCCGATATCACTGAGGCAAGGCCTGCGCGTGCCTGACCTTGAACCTGAGCGAACGAGCACATTGATGAGTGATAAATCTTTGGAAGAAAAAGCGGCATTGATGGTCGACCTACATGAAACGATGGCCAGTGTCGGACAGATCACTGCCGGGCGCGATGCCCTGCGACAGAGCCTGGACAAGGCTGATCGCGCGGTTCAGGAGCTTCAGGAGCAACTGGACTTGGCAAAGACGCTGATGACCCGTCTGCTGGCGGCGAGTTTTGCGTCGACCGGCAAACTTTCCGCGCCCCTTACAAACTGGGGGCTAAATGAGATCGACGTTGTCGAACGGGAGATGGCCTGCTATTTGAATTCTACCAATGAGGCGAGCGCCGCTTCATAGGTCGCGCACTGAATGCATATGGCGGGCTGCCGGAAGTCATGCCGCCCCGCCAGCTACACTCATTCGATACATTTCCGCACAGAGACTTCCGCCATGACGACCAAAACCGCAATCGTATTCGCTGGCGGTGGCAGTTTGGGGGCGGTGCAGGTAGGAATGTTGCGGGCTCTGGTCGAAGCCAATGTTCGGTTTGACATGGTGATTGGTGCTTCGGTAGGCGCTATCAACGGTGCCTACTTTGCCGCAAGACCCGATTCCGATGGCGTCCAGGCGCTCGCCGGATTCTGGCGCGGGCTGAGTAAAACTGACATCTTCCCCCTCTCTTGGTTCGATACCTGTAGAGGATTGATCAAACGGCGTGGCTATCTGTTACAGCCGTCGGCCTTGAATCGGCTGCTGGGTCAGGCACTGCCCATTCACCGCATTGAGGATGCGGTGCTGCCCCTGTACATCGTCACCACCAACCTGCTCAGTGGTGCCGAGACGGTTCTGTCCAGTGGCGAACTCGAGCAGGCGTTACTGGCCAGCGCTGCCATTCCGCTGGTGTTCCCCTGCGTACAAATCGCCGATCAGTTTCTGGTTGATGGCGGCGTGGCAAGCAATACACCTATTTCGACTGCCGTAGCCTTGGGAGCCACCAACGTCGTGGTAATCCCCACCGGAGTGAGTTGCGACCTGACGCAACCTCCCCGAGGACTGGTCGCCTTGGCCCTGCACACCGTCAATCTGATGAGCATGCGCCAGCTGGTGAGCGACATCGAACACTTCCGCACTGTCACCAGTCTGCACATCGTCCCGCCCTTGTGCCCGGTGGATGTCTCGGTTTTCAACTTTGACCAGACCGAGTCTTTGCTGCAGCGTGCCTATGAGCAGACCCTTCGGTGGCTGGAACGTGGGGGGCTCGAACGCACCAAGGTCCCTGGTGCCCTTTCCATCCATTCGCATGCCCATGAGCATTGAGTGATGTGAATTACCAAAACAGCGAACCTTCAGGCCGCAGCACCCAGAGCGATGCCTGCGTTTCAAAATCAACCCAAATCTCGCCCTACCCGCCCTAAATGCCGCCATCCTGGAATTCACGCTTCGGGTTGCCCATGATGCGGCGGCAACGTTTAGCGATGAGGCCCCTCTACATTACACCGATGAAAAACGCTTTCGATAATCACTGGGACCAACCCCGAGACGCCGCATGAATGCCCTCCTGAACCCGTCCGTATTGGCATAACCTACTGTATCGGCCAAGCGCTTGAGTGATACGTCCGAGTCTTCGATTAACCGTCTGGCCGCATCGATGCGCGCCAGTTCGACAAATTCGGCCGGGGTTGAACCGGCTTCGGCCTTGAAGGTACGGGCGAAGTTGCGCTCGCTCATACCGGCGCGGGCGGCCAGGATGGGTACGCTCAAGTCGGCCTTCAGGTGTTCCACAACATAATCCTGCACGTCTCGGATCACGCTGCGTTCGGCGGTTTGTGCCGCCAATTGCGCGCTGAACTGCGATTGTCCGCCGGGCCGCTTGAAGAACATCACCATTTCACGGGCAACGCTGAGCGCCAGTTCTCTGCCGTGGTCTTCTTCGACCAGCGCCAAAGCCAGGTCCATGCCCGCCGTGACCCCTGCCGAGGTGTAGATGTTGCCATCCTTGATAAAGATGCTGTCCGGGTCGACATGGGTTTGCGGGTGTTCCCTGGCCAGCTTTGCGCTGGAGTTCCAGTGAGTGGTGACACGGCGTCCGTCAAGCAGCCCGGCGGCGGCCAGCAAAAAGGCACCGCTACAGACGGAGCCGATACGACGTACGGATTTCGCCTGCCGGCGTAGCCATTCCTGCAATGCAGGGTCCAGGGCAATTTCATCGATGTGTGGACTGCCAGCGACAAGCAAGGTGTCAATCTTGCCTTTATACGTTTCAAAGGTGTCGTCGATGGCAAGCTTCAAACCGCTAGAGCTTTTGATCATCCCTTTGCCGGTGCCGATCACTTCAACCCGATAGGCGCGTGGGTTGCCCAGTTGCCTGGCTGCTTCGGCGAAGACATCGGCAGGTCCGACAACGTCCAGCAGTTGCACGCGGGGGAAGGCCAGGAGGGTTATGCGCATGATGTCTGTCCTCGTCGAATCATTGGCTGAATACGTCGCTTAATGACTATTTCAGCCAAGTTCTGTTTGGCTGAAAATAGCCCCAACAGCAAATTCAGTCAAACGGGAGACTGCCATGAACACTGCATATACCCCCACGGTCGTTGCCGCTCAATCGGTGCAAACCAGCAATACGTCCATCAAAAACCTGCCTATTAATCTGTTCGGCTCGGTCATGGGTCTGGCCGGTCTGGGACTGGCTTGGCGCTTGAGTGGTCAGTATTACGGTGTCGGCGGAGTGTTGGGTGAAGCGATTGGCGCCCTGGCCGGCCTGGTATTCGTGCTGCTGACCTTGGGTTACCTGGGCAAATGGGTGAAACATCCAGAGGCGGTAAAGGCCGAGTTCAACCATCCGATCGCCAGCAACTTTTTCGGCACCGTCACCATTGCATTGTTGCTGCTTTCGGCAGTCGCCGCGCCCCACAACGAATTGCTCGGACGGGCTCTCTGGATACTGGGCAGCGCACTGACGGTGTTGCTCGCAGGCCTCGTGGTTTTCCGTCTGTTGTCGGGCAATCAGGATTCGTTGAATGCCGTACCTGCCTGGTTGATTCCGGGTGTTGCCACCCTCGATATCGCGGTAACCGGTGCGCATATGCCCATGGCCTGGGTTGCTGAGTTCAACCTGTTTGCCCTCGCCGTGGGTGCGGTGCTGGCGCTGGTTTTCTTCACCCGGATCTTTTCGCGGCTGGTGCATGAGACAACGCTGGCCAAAGGCATGGTGCCTTCGCTGATGGTCCTTATTGCCCCCTTTGAAGTCGGTTTCCTGGCGTACACCAATGTGTTCGGCGAGATCGACAGGTTTGCCAGCGTATTGTTCTACTTCGGTCTGTTTCTGTTCGTGGTGCTCGGCTTCAAAGTGTTCCGTCGCGATGTGCCCTTTGCCCCTTCGTGGTGGGCAATCAGCTTTCCCATCGCGGCCCTGAGCAATGCCGCGCTGAAATATGCACATGCCCAGGACAACACCGTGCTGATGGTAATCGCTGCTGTAATTCTGCTGTTTCTCACCGTGGCACTGACCGTGTTGTTGGTGAAAACCCTGATCAGCCTGTTCAGCGGCAAACTGTTGGCCAACTGACCTTTTACCTCCCTTTGGCGAGCCTTGACCGGCTCGCTTTTTTTTGCCACACAGGTTTCATCGAATGACTTACAACGCATCGTGGTTACTGCTGATCGTTGCCGGATTCCTGGAGATCTTCTTTGCGGTCGGCTTGAAATCTGCCAATGGCCTTGAAAGACCCTGGCTGCTGGTCGGCACGGTCGTAGTATTGGCCGGCAGTTTGAGCCTGTTGACGATGGCTTTGCGGGTGCTGCCTGTAGGAACCGCCTATGCGGTCTGGACCGGCATCGGCGCTGCCGGCACAGCCGTCGTTGGAATGTATTGGATGGGTGATGCGGTATCGTTCTGGAAACTTGTCTGGATCGGCATGATCCTGCTGAGCGTCGCCGGACTACGCTGGGCAGCCTGAACAGGGCAAATAATTAATTGATTAACAGCCCCATTTTTTTTAAACCAGTGAGGAACAGGAAACATAGACGAAGGGAGTCGCAAGCGGACACTCGGTCAGCTCAGTTTTCAGCCACTTAATCGAATCTTCAACGCATCGATTTTTTGGCTTTGAAGAAACTGGGGGGCAGTTTTTTACCCCCCAAGTTGCCTAACCTCGCAGGAAAGCGAGCAAATCGGCGTTGATTGTATCGGCGTTCGTCGTAGGCATTCCGTGCGGGAAGCCCGAGTAGGTTTTCAGCGTGCTGTTTTGCAACAGTTTGGCTGACAAAAGCCCGGAGTTTTCATAAGGCACGATCTGGTCATCATCACCATGCATCACCAGCACGGGGATCGTGATGCTCTTTAGATCCTCGGTAAAGTCGGTCTGGGAAAAGGCCACGATCCCGTCATAATGCGCCTTTGCACAGCCCATCATGCCTTGTCGCCACCAGTTCCGGATGATGCCCTCAGACGGTTTTGCACCAGGGCGGTTATAACCGTAGAAAGGCCCGGCTGGAACGTCATGGTAGAACTGTGCGCGGTTGGCCTTCAGCTGTGCCTGCAAGTCATCGAAAACCGACTTTGGCAAGCCGCCTGGATTGCTCGGTGTCTGAACCATCAAGGGTGGCACGGCGCTGATTATGGCGGCCTTCGACACTCGGTCTTCGCCGTGGCGCGCAATGTAATGGATGACTTCACCACCGCCGGTGGAGTGCCCCACATGAACTGCGCCTTGTACCCCAAGATGGTTGACCACGGCCGCGACGTCATCAGCATAGTGATCCATGTCATGCCCGTCCCAGACCTGACTGGATCGCCCGTGACCACGCCGGTCGTGTGCAATGACCCGGTAGCCGTTCGCCAGGAAAAAGAGCATCTGCGCATCCCAGTCGTCCGCACTGAGTGGCCATCCGTGATGAAAAAAGATCACTTGGGCATCCCGTGGTCCCCAGTCTTTGTAAAAGATCTCAACACCGTCCTGCGTAGTGACATAACCCATGTTCGCATCTCCCGAATGAAATGGAGGGTATGACCAATCGTGTCCTGATCGTGCCCCTTGTTGAACCTTGCCCTTGTTCAATAACGTGCAGCCCATCCAATAGGCGGTTCCCAGGGATTGGTCCTGGTCTGGTTTTCGCCCACCCCTGAATTCCATGGCGTTTTAGCAATGCATTACATCCGCGCAGCTTGGTCGCCAAATCACTTTAGGTTTAAAGTCAACTTTAAGGTCAATGGCTTTTTTGGGGTGGGATATGAGAATAGGCGAACTGGCGAAAATCAGCGGACTGGCGCCTTCACGGATTCGCTTTTACGAAGCGAGCGGCCTGATCAAATCTGTCGGGCGCAAAGCCAATGGGTATCGGGACTATGCACCTGATACGGAGTGGGTTTTGGAGATCATCACGGGCGCCCAGGCGGCGGGGTTTTCACTGGAAGAAATTCGACAATTACTGCCGATGAATGCGAACGGTTGGCGGCATGAAGAGTTGCTCAGTGGACTCAAGCGCAAGGTTGAGGAAATCGAAGTCCTGCAGCAACGGCTGGCACTCAATAAAGCGCAACTTCTTCTGGTTATCGAGGGAGTTGAAAGTAAGCCTGAAGGCATGGGTTGCGTGGACAACACGCAGTTGTTATTGCATCGTCTACGCGAGGAAGGTGTGGCGGCAGCACCACGCGGCCGTGGTATTGCGTCGTCCAAGTAAAACGTCACCTGTCAGGCTTGTGAGGTCTGACAGGTTTTTGCCGGATCGTTGAATCAGTGCGCGTTAGCCAGTGCCGCTAACGGCTGCGGCGCGTAGAGCGCACTTTGGAACGCTGGCACGTATTCGTACTTCATCATTTTCCCCAGCTTCAAGGAGCGGATGTAGTTCGACAGGCTGCCGTCGCCCAGCGTGAGGGTTGCCGAATCCTCGTTCCTGCTGGAGCCGTGGCTGAGCTGGCGGGAAACAGCATATCCATAGGCTAACCGGCCTTGGTGATCAAGATTCGTGAAACTGCTGGTGACGATATCGACGTCACTGGACAGGTCGTCGAGCTTCTTCGCTTTGAAGGACACGTCCACTTTGCCGGTCTGGCTGTCGGTGATGTCATAGACCACCGATTGGGCATCTTCTTTCCGGTCGATGCCCGTCAGCCATTTCGGCAGGTTGTAACCGACGACACCGCGAACCCTCGCCAGCTCGGTATTGACCGGCAGCTTGAGCACATAACCCCAGAAATCTCCAGACATCGACTGGCCAATCAGCGTGAGCGGACCAAGATTGGCTTTGCCAGGTTTGTTGGTGATGATCGACACAGCGACTTCGTTATAAGCGTCGTTATCGCAGTGCTGATAGGTGTACGCGGTAAATGCGATCAAGCCTCGGCCCGGCCAGATCTGCAGGGGTTGGACGGTTGCCAGTACCTCGGGTGGCATGAGTTCCCGGAGCTTGTTCAGATCCGCCGTATAGACAGCCGTCACGCGGCTGTTCTCGTAGTAAAAATTTGGCGAGTACGACTCAAAGCCAATGTCGACCTTGGTCTTCTCCAATCCTTTGAACCAGCCTAAATCAACGCCCGGTGCTTCTGCTGCAATCACCGACAAAGGAGGATTGGAGCGAAAGCGATCGTACAAGCCGCCCTTGACGACAGGCACCTGGTGACCTGCGATATCGATCATGGTTGTGTCGTTCTGGCTGGGCATTTCAGGCATCCCCGCCAACGCATGGTTGGCAAAAGTGTTGAAAAGCAATCCTGTTAAAACGGCGCTTGCGAGTTTCAATCTTTCTCTCTCCAGGTGATTGCATCGGCTTGATGGCGTCGACCAGAGAACTTCGCTGAGCACTCACTGCGCTTGATAACCCGCGCTGCTCACGCCAGTCGAAATTCGCCAGAGCAGGCTTTAATGCCTGCCGAAAGAAACCTTAACGTTAAACTGAACTTTAAGGTCAAGCACCATGGAGACAAATTTTCAAGTTTGCTCGCAGTAGTGTTTTCAGCGTGTCGTCGACAAAGGCTTAGCGAGTTACAGTGCCAGCGGAGAGCAAGGCCATTACGGCTTCAGCCACGGCCTTGGGCGACTGAGGGTTTTGGCCCGTCACGAGCCTTCCATCGGTGATGGCAAATGGCGTGAATGGCAGCCAGGCCTTACGGTAACGCGCACCTTGTTTCATCAGCCTGTCCTCCAGGAAGAAGGGAACCTGACTCTTCATGCCTGAAAACAGCTCTTCGCGATCAGAGAATCCGGTTATGTTTCTGCCGTTGATGATCAACTGGCCTTGCTCGTCCTTAAGATCCAGTAGTCCCGCTACGCCATGGCAGACAGCAGAGACGATGCCGCCCTGGTTGTAGATTTTTTCGGCGACACGACGCAGGTCCGGGTTTCCGGGGAAGTCCCACATGACACCGTGCCCCCCCGTGAAATAGATGACGCTGAATCGAGACGGATCGATATCGGCAACCGGTATCGTGTTTTTCAGTCGAGCGCGAAAGGCCGGTGACTGCAAATGTTCACGGGCGGCCTTGTCCATATAGAGCCAACCGAGGCTGCGTTCGTCCAAAGGAACAGCTCCACCCTTAGGGCTGGCAAAAACCGTCGTGTAGCCGGCCGCTTCCACAACATCGGTGAAATGCGTCAGCTCGGTCAGCCACAGCCCCGTGGTGTCGGTTCGTGAGGGATAGCTTGCGTGATTGGTCATGATCACCAGTATCTGGCGATCCTTCGCAATAGCAGAGGAAGCGTTCGGCTCAGCATTTGAAAAGGTCATGAAAGCACCGCCAATCAATACCAACGCACAAGAAAGAAAGGTCTTTAACATCATCCGGGTTCCAACAGTCATGCATGTCCGTGCATGCTCACCTTAAACCTTTCTTTAAGGTCAACCCTTGCACCTCTGAAAGTTTGCCGCCGGCGCTGGCACACTTCTGCTTGACTCTAAACCTGACTTTAACGTTAGCGTCTGACGTTGATTGGGCAAGGCAATAACGCACTTCATCAATTCTGTCAGGAGCAATGCATGAGTCAGCAAGACAACCCTGTGACGCACATGAAATGGATGATCTATGGCGCCTACGGTTATACCGGCGAGTTGATCGCTCGCGAAGCCGTCAAGCGTGGACTCAGGCCGGTTTTGGCGGGACGAAGCCGCGACAGGATCGAAGTCCTGGCCCGGGAGCTGGGTCTTGAAGCCCGTGTTTTCGGACTGGATGACGAGGCGCGATTGCTCGCCCAGATCAAGGGTCATGGTTTGGTTCTGCACTGCGCAGGGCCGTTTTCGGCGACCGCCGCCCCGATGATGGACGCTTGCTTGCGTGCCAATGCGCACTACCTGGATATCACCGGCGAAATTGCCGTATTCGAACATGCCCAGTCCCTGCAAGAACGTGCGCAAATGGCGGGCGTAGTCATTTGCCCTGGCGTCGGCTTCGACGTGATCCCCACTGACTGTGTCGCCGCTGCACTCAAGAGTGCGCTGCCGGATGCAACGCATCTGGCGCTGGGTTTTGACTCCCGCTCCAGCTTTTCGCCTGGCACTGCCAAGACGTCAATCGAAGGCATGGCGCAGGGCGGCAAGATACGTCGCAACGGGAAAATCGTGTCTGTTCCGTTGGCCTATCAGGTGCGTCGTATCGACTTCGGCGACGGCGAGAAGCTGGCGATGACCATTCCCTGGGGTGACGTTTCCACGGCGTGGCACACCACCGGCATTCCCAACATTGAGGTGTTCATACCAGGCTCTGCCGGTATGATTCGCGGCGCCAGGTTCGCCAACTTCATTCGTCCGCTGCTGGGTTTGCCGTTCGTGCAGAGGCTGCTCAAGGCACGCATCGGCAAGACGGTGATCGGCCCTGATGACGAAAAGCGTGCAGATCAAGGCACTTATGTGTGGGGTGAAGCCCGTAACGCTCACGGAGAATGCAAAGTGGCACGCGTGCACACCGCGAACGTCTACAGCTTGACGATCTACGGTGCGTTGACCGTGGTCGATTACCTGTTGCAGATGCGTCGGGCTGGCGGCACTTACACACCAGCGAGGCTGCTGGGGGCCGATCTGGTGACGGACTTGCCAGGGTCGGGAGCCTTGAAGGTCGAATAGTAATTGGGAGCCAGTTTGGAACCTGAAAGCGTTGGATCGAATTATTCATAAGACTTTCAAGTTCAAACGACCGCTAAAGGCCGTTCTTTGACTATCGCCACCGGTAGCAATGGGTCCAGGCTGTGTAAAAACGCAGAGACTGTTTTGAAATCTGCATCGCTACGTAAAGACTGCCAATGATTGGGATATCGGCCCGACCTGAAATTTACGTAGGAACGCGACTTTCGTTCTGGTTCTGACTGTCAAACCTGCTCTAAAACGTTTTTACACAGCCTCGGCAAAAAGCGGCCCTTCTCGACCAGTTAAATCCATGTCGCCTTTCTACCCGGCCGCCTGAGCAGGTTCAGCCTCAGTTCGACGCGCTGAAGGTTAAAGCCCCGGTAACCTTGAACACCCGCGCCATGCCCTCATTCACAGGCGGAATATTCGACTCCGCTCCTTCGCGTCATCCCGTCTCCCCTTCCCAGTAGTCTGAATCTCCTGCCCCGCCTGGGAGTATCGGCCGATGTATATCGTCCGGCGTTTATCCATAGTTGTGGCATGTACCAAAAAAAGGTCCGCGGTCCGGCCTTGGTGACTGCAATTGCTTTGGAGAACGTCATGGCTACTCAGAAAAAAAACTCATCGTCAACGAACGATCAGATCGCTCTATTCACCCAGCCCCTCACCACTGACCTCAACGAGTCATTGGTGACAACGTCGGTTACAGCCAGCGCTTTGGGCGTCGTGGCGACCGGCGAGGACGTGACCCTGGACGAAACGGCGGGGTTGCAAAACGCCACTGCCACGCCAACCCCTGCGGGGGACGCTGACGACAACGACATTCTGGTGGCGTCCCTGCCCACGACCTTCGCTAACCGTTTGGCCGGACTGGGGGCAGGCACCGCCACGGGTGCGGCCTTGAGCGGCTATACCGGTGCCGCGGGCAACACGGGCAGCGATGCATTCACCGTCACCGCCGCGCCCGGAGGAAGCATTACCGATATCAGCTTCACCGACAGTTTAGGCGCACCGCTCAATGGCCTGGACAGCGGACTCGATACCCTCGATGGCACCAGCATCCTTCTCTATACCGATACGAACGACAACAACATCGTCGTGGGCCGAGCCGGGGGCCCGGCCGGTGCGATCGTGTTCGCTGCCTACATTGAAGAAACCGGTTCGCCGGTCACGGGCGGCAAGATCTGGACCGTGGAGTACCAACCGCTCAAGCATCCCGATATGACGGATGCCGATGACTCGCTCAATCTGCTGAATAAGGTTTTCATCGGAGCCAGTGAGGATCTGGTGTTCAGCCTGGCCAATGCGCCCTCCGGTCAGAACCTGTTCCTGATGTTCACGAAGGCGAACCCGAACGTTGTCGATGACGGCGGTGTGTTGCGGATCACAGATCCCACCATCATTGCCACCGGCAAGGACCCTGCTGACCAGTCAAGCGGCGTCAACATAAACACTGGCGACACGATCAATACCAGCCAGGCGGGTGGCCCGACCACCTTCGGCACCAACAATCAGATGATTGTGGAGCAAGAGGGCATCCGCTTTTCGTTCGTCACAGGTGCCAGGCAGAATGTGACCATTCCCAACCTGGATCAGAACGAAGCCGACCTTGAATCCAACGTCGACTTTACCGACGTCTACAACACGAAGTCGGCCAATTTCGACGTTGTGCAATTGCAAAGCGGCAAGAGCGCTATCGTAAAAATCAGCGCATTCAGCACCGCGGCTGAACCTGGCGTGAATTTCATCAATGGATATGCGAATGATGCGACGGTGGCCATCACCAATGTTCGCGTCTTCAACAGCACCGGGCAGGTGATCGAGAATTCAGACGGATCGGTGAATGATCCGGCCATTACCATCAGCTTTGCTGCAGGGGTCGCAACCCTCACCGGCATTAAAGCCGGCTACCAGATTGAATACACCACTACGGCGGATCACAACCGCGTGCTTATCGAGAACGGTGCGGCCGTCAATGCCAAGGGCAATGACCACGCCGACTTTGATATCGGTGGTTTCACGCTGGTCAAAGCCTCTGTTACGACCACCGAAATCGGCTCCAAGATGATCTTCGACGACGACGGGCCGAGCATCAGCACCACCGGCACGGAGCCGACGCTGACGGTGGACGAGACGGTACTGGCGACCAACGACACCCAGAGCTTTGCCGCCAACTTCAACTCGGCGTTTGGCGCCGATGGGGCCGGCACGCAGACCTATGCGCTGGACGTGGTGGCCGGAGCTTCCGGGTTGACCGACACGGCCACCGGTGAGGCGGTGAACCTGTCGCTCAACGGCACCGTGGTCGAAGGCCGCACGGCCCTCGGCAACCTGCTGGTGTTCACGGTCAGCGTGGCCGCCAATGGTGATGTCACCCTCGACCAGCTCCGCGCCGTGGTGCATCCCGACCCAACCAATCCGGATGACTCGACGAGTTTGACCTCGGACGACCTGGTGACGCTGACGGCGACCACGACCGACGGGGACGGCGACAGCGCCCAGGCGACCCTCAACATCGGGCAGAACCTGGTGTTCAAGGACGACGGGCCGAGCATCAATACCACCGGCACGGAGCCGACGCTGACAGTGGACGAAACGGTACTGGCGACCAACGCCACCCAGAACTTTGCCGCCAACTTCAATTCGGCGTTTGGTGCCGATGGTGCCGGCACCCTGACCTATGCGTTGGGCGTGGTGGCCGGAGCTTCCGGGTTGACCGACACGGAGACAGGCGAGGCGGTGAACCTGTCGCTCAACGGCACCGTGGTCGAGGGCCGCACGGCCACCACCAGCCTGCTGGTGTTCACGGCCAGCGTGGCTGCCAACGGTGATGTCACCCTCGACCAGCTCCGCGCTGTGGTGCATTCCAACACCACCAATCCGGATGACTCGACGAGCCTGACCTCGGACAACCTAGTGACGCTGACCGCGAGCATTACCGACAAGGAGGGCGACAGCGCCCAGGCGACCCTGAACATCGGGCAGAACCTGGTGTTCAAGGACGACGGGCCAAGCATCAGTACCACCGGCGCGGAACCGACGCTGACAGTGGACGAGACGGTGCTGGCGACCAATGATACCCAGAGCTTTGCCGCCAACTTCACCTCGGCGTTTGGCGCCGATGGTGCGGGCACCCTGACCTATGCGCTGGGCGTGGTGGCCGGGGCTTCCGGATTGACGGACACGGCCTCGAACCAGGCGGTGAACCTGTCGCTCAATGGCACCGTGGTGGAAGGCCGCACGGCCACGAGTAATCTGCTGGTGTTCACGGTCAGCGTAGCCGCCAATGGCAGCGTCACGCTGGACCAGCTCCGCGCCGTGGTGCATTCCGACCCAAGCAATCCCGATGATTCGAAGTCGTTGACCTCGGACAACCTGGTGACGCTGACGGCGATCAAGACCGACGGGGACGGCGACAGCGCCCAGGCGACGCTGAACATTGGGCAGAACCTGGTGTTCAAGGACGACGGGCCGGCACTCAGTTTCGGCAACCTGATCGGGACCGGTAGCGTCCTTGCGCAATCCGGGTTCTGGAATATGGCGACGGGAGCCGACGGGCTGGGGGCGGCCGGTCTGGATATCTCGTTGGTCAATAACCAGTTCACTCTCGTCAGGCCAGACAACACGACCACGACCGGGACCGGCACGCTCAGCGAGCTGGCGCTGTCACCGGATGCCAATGGCGCGTACCAGTTCGCGGGAACCTTGACCGGTGATTTCGACAACAACGCCGCAACGGCGAATACCACCGTCGACTACACGTTGACCGCCTATGCCGATGGTCGCTATGCACTGGATCTGGTGCAAGGCTTCCGTTCGACGATCGTGCTCAGCAGTGCCGACGGCTCGCTCGCTGCCGGCGGCCCGGATCCGGTGCGCACATTGTTGATTCCGCAGACGAGCAACCCGGCTATTCCTTCGGCATCCGAGGAGATCGTGTTCTTTTCCGCGAAGGCGCTGGCGTCGACCGCGGACATCCTGACCGGCATCGGGCTCGGAGCACCCGACCCTACCGAAGCCGCGCTACAGACCAACCCCCTGCCGTCGTACATCGACCCGAGGGCCATGAACGTCAGCACGTCCGGCATCGGCGTCGCCAACAACGTGCTCCAGGGCGATAACCTGGCGGCAATCAGCGCCGTCGATGAAAGTTTCGTCATCAATCCAGAGAGCCTGCTGACGGCAATGAAGGTCTTCATCGACAACTCCGTGGCGGGTTACAACACCGCGACCGAGGACCTGTACTACCGGATCTACTACGCGGATGGCACGTTTTCGGACCGCATCGAGGTGAACACCCTGACGCCGGAGGCTGGCGGGCAGGTGTCCTTCCTCGTCGAGAAGGCGGGTACGACACTGATCGACGCGGTTCAGCTGACGATGGGCCGGGGCGATATCAAGATCCCGGTGATCCAGTTCATTCAGGAGAGCGAGAGTCTGGCCAGCGATGTCCAGCTGGCGTTCAGCGCGACGCTGACGGACAAGGACGGGGACTCGGCGACGAGTACCTTTGACGCCAACCTGTTCGCCAACGAACCGGACAACGCACCCTTCGACTTCACGTTGGTTGGCACGATCGGTGAGCAGGATGCGTTCAACATCGATCTGTCAGTCAATGAGAACCTGTACCAGGTCAGCGGCTTCGATGCGGGCCCGGGCGTGCGGGACAGGCTGGTGCTCAACGGCGACCCGAACGCTGTTGTCCAATCGATCAACAACACCGGTGCCGACAGCATCGTGACGGTTGCCGAGACGGGCGGACAAACAACGACCATCACCTTGGTCGGGGTTGATGTTCTGAATACCGACGTCTTTTTTGGCAGTGCTTGAAGCTTTGCGCGTGAACGGATGCGAGGGTGGCCTAGGAAACCACCCTCGTATTCTTTTTGCAGTTCAGATAAGAGATTCGGATGATCGCATGCGCGGCGAATGTCCGGGTGGTCATTGATACTGACCATCACCCTGCCCACGCGGCTGAGAGATTTTCTTCGATGCGCAGCAGTTTCAGGTAAATGCCGAGCCGTCGCGATCTGCTCCCTGTTTCCGCGCGACCGTTTTCTATGTCTGGCACAACTACCCTGACATCGGTGGGCCTATACTTTAACGATCGGCACACTCGATGCGGCATGCAGTCGTGTTTGATGTAGGGGGGACGCGTCGAGCGATCGTTCACGCAGGCCACGGCCTGCCTTCGTCGTAGGGAGGAAAACATTCATGGCGCGTAAATACATCGACTGCCGCGAGTTTCCGAGCGATTCCCACTGCTCAATCGCACTGTCCGCAGACTCTGAAAACGAACTGCTCGAGGCCGCCGCGCAACATGCGGTCAGTGTTCACAAGCACACCGACTCACCAGAACTGCGTGCTCAACTGAAGACGATGTTTCACGACGGAACCCCGCCTGTTGAAGCACCGCGCCCTGCTTAGCACCCAGGGGTTTCAGAGGAGTGATTGTCATCGATAAGCACCTACGAGGCTCATTTCGATGAGTTCCGCAGGCCTGAGGGTAGTTTTTTATGCCCGGCACAATCTGAATGACGAAGGAGATCCCCAAGGAACTGCCAATGGCTGCTCCTTGGGGGTGCTTTGGAGTGCCTGTTTAATCTGGCTGCGTGTTCATTCAAGCCAAGCTCAAACTGATTCGACAGACTGCTATCGGCCAAAAAGCGGCCCTTCTCGACCAGTTAAATCCATGTCGCCTTTCTACCCGACCGCCTGAGCAGGTTCAGCCTCAGTTCGACGCGCTGGCGGTTAAAGCCCCGGCGACCTTGAACAGCAGCGCCATGTCCTCATTCACAAGCGGAATATGCGGCTCGGTTCCTTCGCGTCATCCCGTCTCCCCTTCCCAATAGCCTGAAACTCCTAGTCCGCCTAGGAGTATCAGTCGATGTGCAGCCTGCGGCGCATGTTCATAGTTGTGACCAATAGAACCAAAAATGGTCCAAGGTCGCCCCCCGATGACTGGACCCCGCTCAGGAGAAAGTCATGACTATGCGCAAAAAAACCTCATCGCCCACGAGTGACCTGGCCAATAACGCCGGTGACCATCCTTCACCCGTCAGCCACGACTGGACTTTTACCTACATTCCGACCGTCACCACCAACCTTGAAGACTACGCCCCCGGCAGCACCGCCATCATCACGGCCAGCGCTTTCGCCGCCGGCAGCACCGTGACACTCGAAGTGGACCACGCCATCGGTGCCGGCGCGGATAGTGTGTGGGGTACGTCCGACGACGTGCTCGATACCAATACCGGCGAGGGACACGAGCCCTGGTCCGTGACCGACGGTGGCGCCGGCGATCTTGACGGCCAAGTCAACGGCAGCGTCACCACTTCGTGGTACGTGAATCCCGACGACTCGGCAGGCGCAACGTTTCTGCTGACAGCGGCCTCTGCGGGCGCCGATGGAGTGGTCGGCACGGGTGACGACGCCATGGCGACTACGTCCTTTACGGACAGCGTTTTGGGCGTAGTGGCGACCGGCGAGGACGTAACGCTGGACGAAACGGCCGGGTTGCAGAATGCCACTGCCACGCCAACCCCTGCGGGGGACGCTGACGACAATGACATTTTGGTGGCGTCGCTGCCCTCGACCTTCGCCACCCGTTTGGCCGCACTGGGGGCAGGTACCGCAACGGGTGCGGCCTTGAGTGGCTATACCGGTGCCGTGGGCAACACCGGCAGCAATGCATTCACCATCACCGCTGACCCCGGAGCAAGCATTACCGATATCAGCTTCGTCGGCATCTCTGGCGCACCGCTCAATGGCGTGGACAGCGGGCTGGATACCCTCGATGGCACCAGCATCCTTCTCTATACGGATACGAACAACAACATCGTCGTGGGTCGAGCCGGAAGCGCAAGCGGCGCGATCGTGTTCGCTGCCTACATTGAAGAAACCGGTTCGCCGGTCACGGGCGGCAAGATCTGGACCGTGGAGTACCAACCGCTCAAACATCCCGTTATGACGAATGCCGATGATTCGCTCAATCTGCTGGATAAGGTTTTCATCGGCGCCAGCCAGGACATGGAATTCAGTCTGGCCAATGCACCCTCCGGTCAGAACCTGTTCCTGATGTTCACGAAGGCGAACCCGAACGTTGTCGATGTTGGTGGTGTGTTGCGGATCACGGATCCCACCATCATCGCCACCGGCAAAGACCCCGCAGACCAGTCAAGCGGCGCCAATATAACGACTGGCGACACGATCAATACCAGCCAGGCGGGTGGCCCGACCACCTTCGGCACCAACAATCAGATGATTGTGGAGCAAGAGGGCATTCGCTTTTCGTTCGTCACGGGTGCCAGGCAGAATGTGACCATTCCCAACCTGGACCAGAACGAAGCCGATCTTGAATCCAACGTCGACTTTACCGACGTCTTCAATGCGAAGTCGGCCAGTTTCGACGTTGTGCAGCTGCAAAGCGGCAAGAGTGCCGTGGTAAGAATCAGCGCATCCAGCACCGCGGCTGAACCTGGCGTGAATTTCATCAATGGATATGCGAATGATGCGACGGTGGCCATCACCAATGTTCGCGTCTTCAACAGCGCCGGGCAGGTGATCGAGAATTCAGACGGCTCGGCGAATGATCCGGCCATTACCATCAGCTTTGCTGCAGGGGTCGCAACCCTCACCGGCATTAAAGCCGGCTACCAGATTGAATACACCACTACGGCGGATCACAACCGCGTGCTTATCGAGAACGGTGCGGCCGTCAATGCCAAGGGCAATGAGCACGCCGACTTTGATATCGGTGGTTTCACGCTGGTCCAGGCCTCTATTTCGAAAACCGAAATCGGCTCCAAGATCATCTTCGACGACGACGGACCGAGCATCAACACCACCGGCGTGGAACCGACACTGATGGTGGACGAAACGGTGCTGGCGACCAACGCCACCCAGAGCTTCGCCGCCAACTTCAATTCGGCGTTTGGCGCTGATGGTGCGGGTACCCTGACCTATGCGCTGGACGTGGTGGCCGGAGCCTCCGGGCTGACCGACACGGCCACCGGCGAGGCGGTGAACCTGTCGCTCAACGGTGCAGTGGTCGAAGGCCGCACGGCCCTCGGCAACCTGCTGGTGTTCACGGTCAGCGTCGCCGCCAATGGCAGCGTCACCCTCGACCAGCTCCGCGCCGTGGTGCATTCCAATACCACCAATCCTGATGACTCGACGAGCCTGACCTCGGACAACCTGGTGACACTGACGGCAACCAAGACCGACGGGGATGGCGACAGCGCCCAGGCGACCCTCAACATCGGGCAGAACCTGGTGTTCAAGGATGACGGACCAAGCATCAGTACCACTGGCGTGGAACCCACGCTGACGGTGGACGAGACGGTACTGGACGCCGACGCCACCCAGAGCTTTGCCGCCAACTTCACCTCGGCGTTTGGCGCCGATGGCGCCGGCACGCTGACCTATGCGCTGGGCGTAGTGGCCGGAGCCTCCGGGTTGACCGACACGGCCACGGGCCATGCGGTGAACCTGTCGCTCAACGGCACTGTGATCGAAGGCCGCACGGCCACGAGCGATCTGCTGGTGTTCACCGTCAGTGTGGCCGCCAACGGCAGCGTCACGCTCGACCAGATCAGGGCCGTGGTGCATTCCAACACCACCAATCCCGATGATTCGACGAGCCTGACCTCGGACAACCTGGTGACGCTGACGGCAACCAAGACCGACGGGGACGGCGACAGCGCCCAGGCGACGCTGAACATCGGGCAGAACCTGGTGTTCAAGGACGACGGGCCGAGCATCAGTACCACTGGCGTGGAACCGACGTTGATGGTGGACGAGACAGTACTGGACGCCAACGCCACCCAGAGCTTTGCCGCCAACTTCACCTCGGCGTTTGGCGCCGATGGTGCCGGCACGCTGACCTATGCGCTAGGCGTAGTGGCCGGAGCTTCCGGGTTGACCGACACAGCCACGGGCCATGCGGTGAACCTCTCACTCAACGGCACTGTGGTCGAAGGCCGCACGGCCACGAGCGACCTGCTGGTGTTCACGGTCAGCGTGGCTGCCAACGGTGATGTCACCCTCGACCAGCTCCGCGCTGTGGTGCATTCCAATACCACCAATCCTGATGACTCGACGAGCCTGACCTCGGACAACCTGGTGACACTGACGGCAACCAAGACCGACAAGGACGGCGACAGCGCCCTGGCGACCCTCAACATCGGGCAGAACCTGGTATTCAAGGACGACGGACCAAGCATCAATACCACCGGCACGGAGCCGACGCTGACGGTGGACGAAACAGTACTGGCGACCAACGATACCCAGAGCTTTGCCGCCAACTTCACCTCGGCGTTTGGCGCCGATGGCGCCGGCACGCTGACCTATGCGCTGGGCGTAGTGGCCGGAGCCTCCGGGTTGACCGACACGGCCACGGGCCATGCGGTGAACCTCTCACTCAACGGCACGGTGGTCGAAGGCCGCACGGCCACGAGCGACCTGCTGGTGTTCACCGTCAGTGTGGCCGCCAACGGCAGCGTCACGCTCGACCAGATCAGGGCCGTGGTGCATTCCAACACCACCAATCCCGATGATTCGACGAGCCTGACTTCGGACAACCTGGTGACGCTGACGGCAACCAAGACCGACGGGGACGGCGACAGCGCCCAGGCGACGCTGAACATCGGGCAGAACCTGGTGTTCAAGGACGACGGGCCGAGCATCAGTACCACCGGCGTGGAACCGACGTTGACGGTGGACGAGACAGTACTGGACGCCAACGCCACCCAGAGTTTTGCCGCCAACTTCACCTCGGCGTTTGGCGCTGATGGTCCGGGCACGCTGACCTATGCGCTGGGCGTGGTGGCCGGAGCCTCCGGGTTGACCGATACGGCCACGGGCCATGCGGTGAACCTGTCACTCAATGGCACCGTGGTCGAAGGCCGCACGGCCACGAGCGACCTGCTGGTGTTCACCGTCAGTGTGGCCGCCAATGGCAGCGTCACGCTTGACCAGCTCCGCGCCGTGGTGCATCCCGACCCAACCAACCCGGATGACTCGACGAGCCTGACCTCGGACAACCTGGTGACGCTGACCGCGACCAAGACCGACGGGGACGGCGACAGCGCCCAGGCGACGCTGAACATCGGGCAGAACCTGGCGTTCAAGGATGACGGGCCGAGCATCACCACCACCGGCGTGGAACCGACACTGATGGTGGACGAAACGGTACTGGCGACCAACGCCACCCAGAACTTTGCCGCCAACTTCAATTCGGCGTTTGGTGCCGATGGTGCCGGCACCCTGACCTATGCGTTGGGCGTGGTGGCCGGAGCTTCCGGGTTGACCGACACGGAGACAGGCGAGGCGGTGAACCTGTCGCTCAACGGCACCGTGGTCGAAGGCCGCACGGCCCTCGGCAACCTGCTGGTGTTCACGGCCAGCGTGGCCGCCAACGGTGATGTCACCCTCGACCAGCTCCGCGCTGTGGTGCATTCCAACACCACCAATCCGGATGACTCGACGAGCCTGACCTCGGACAACTTGGTGACGCTGACCGCGAGCATTACCGACAAGGAGGGCGACAGCGCCCAGGCGACCCTGAACATCGGGCAGAACCTGGTGTTCAAGGACGACGGGCCAAGCATCAGTACCACCGGCGCGGAACCGACGCTGACAGTGGACGAGACGGTGCTGGCGACCAATGATACCCAGAGCTTTGCCGCCAACTTCACCTCGGCGTTTGGCGCCGATGGTGCGGGCACCCTGACCTATGCGCTGGGCGTGGTGGCCGGGGCTTCTGGATTGACGGACACGGCCTCGAACCAGGCGGTGAATCTGTCGCTCAATGGCACCGTGGTGGAAGGCCGCACGGCCACGAGTAATCTGCTGGTGTTCACGGTCAGCGTCGCCGCCAATGGCAGTGTCACGCTCGACCAGCTCCGCGCCGTGGTGCATTCCGACCCAAGCAATCCCGATGATTCGAAGACGTTGACCTCTGACAATCTGGTGACGCTGACGGCGACCAAGACCGACAGGGACGGCGACAGCGCCCAGGCAACGCTGAACATCGGGCAGAACCTGGTGTTCAAGGACGATGGGCCGGCACTCAGTTTCGGCAACCTGATCGGGACCGGTAGCGTCCTTGCGCAATCCGGGTTCTGGAATATGGCGACGGGAGCCGACGGGCTGGGGGCGGCCGGTCTGGATATCTCGTTGGTCAATAACCAGTTCACTCTCGTCAGGCCGGACAACACGACCACGACCGGGACCGGCACGCTCAGCGAGCTGTCGCCATCACCGGATGTCAATGGCGCGTACCGGTTCGCGGGAACCTTGACCGGTGATTTCGACAACAATGCCGCAACGGCGAATACCACCGTCGACTACACGTTGACCGCCTATGCCGATGGTCGCTATGCACTGGATCTGGTGCAAGGCTTCAGTTCGACGATCGTGCTCAGCAGTGCCGACGGCTCGCTCGCTGCCGGTGGCCCGGATTCGGTGCGCACATTGTTGATTCCGCAGACGAGTAACCCGGCTATTCCTTCGACATCCGAGGAGATCGTGTTCTTTTCCGCGAAGGCGCTGGCGTCGACCGCGGACATCCTGACCGGTATCGGGCTCGGAGCACCCGACCCTACGGAAGCCGCGCTACAGACCAACCCCCTGCCGTCGTACATCGACCCCGCATCCATGAACGTCAGCACGTCCGGCATCGGCGTCGCCAACAACGTGTTCCAGGGCGATAACCTGGCGGCAATCAGCGCCGCCGATGAAAGTTTCGTCATCAACCCAGAGAGCCTGCTGACGGCAATGAAGGTCTTCATCGACAACTCCGTGGCGGGTTACAACACCGCGACCGAGGACCTGTACTACCGGATCTACTACGCGGATGGCACGTTTTCGGACCGCATCGAGGTGAACACCCTGACGCCGGAGGCTGGCGGGCAGGTGTCCTTCCTCGTCGAGAAGGCGGGCGCGACACTGATCGACGCGGTTCAACTGACGATGGGCCGGGGCGATGTCAAGATCCCCGTGATCCAGTTCATTCAGCAGAGCGAGAGTCTGGCCAGCGATGTCCAGCTGGCGTTCAGCGCGACGCTGACGGACAAGGATGGGGACTCGGCGACGAGTACCTTTGACGCCAACCTGTTCGCCAACGACCCGGCCAACGCTTCCTTCGACTTCACGCTGGTTGGCACGGGCGGTGAGCAGGATGCGTTCAACATCGATCTGTCAGTCAATGAGAACCTGTACCAGGTCAGCGGCTTCGATGCGGGCCTGGGCGTGCGGGACAGGCTGGTGCTCAACGGCGACCCGAACGCCGTTGTCCAATCGATCAACAACACCGGTGCCGACAGCATCGTGACGGTTGCCGAGACGGGCGGACAAACAACGACCATCACCTTGGTCGGGGTTGATGTTCTGAATACCGACGTCTTTTTTGGCAGTGCTTGAAGCTTTGCGCGTGAACGGATGCGAGGGTGGCCTAGGAAACCACCCTCGCATTCTTTTTGCAGTCCAGATACGAGATCCCCTTGATCGCAGCCGCTTTGAACTGACGAGCAGCACAAGGCTTAAAGAACGCCGCTGCGTGCATATTGGGGTCCGTTTGTGTGTTTGCACGCAAAAACAGCAGATGGACCTCTGCCTGCACCCTCCCCTTAGGTGCTTCAGGCTTTTCATGTTGACCCATCGATCTGCAGGCTTTCTCCGCCCCACATTCGCGTACACAACCCCCAACCTGGGCCTGTTTTAGCCGGGTGCAGGTATGCAGAAAAAACGACACATTCAGACCGCAGGCGTGGCTGGGGGACGACGGCGCGCGCAGGTCAAAAAGCCCTCCTCCGCCCCCAAGTACGCCAAGGCGCGGCATCTGGTGCAAGAAACGAATGCCTGGCCGGGGAGATCAGAGCCGAGGAAGCGACGCAGTGGGTGGCCGACGTGAACAACGAACGGGCATGGATCATGCTTGAGTATGGGAGACAGTTCAGGGGTTGATCGAGATCCGCTGCAAGCCTTGCCGGTGATCGATGGGCTTTGACTACATTCAAGGAGCGGTGCAAAACGCTGAAGCGCGGGCCGCAACAAAAAGGTAGCCCGCGCGTTACGAGTAACGGGGGCTATGTTCAATTGCCCAGTACCGACAAGGCCCTGCTGGTTGAAAACTGCGCCACTGATGGCGAACCAAGACCCCAACTTCTGGCGCAGCAGCGCATACATTTGCGTCTTAAGAGTGAAGGCGCTAATCAGGATGGGAGTTCGGCATGCTGTTTTTCAAACCCGAGCGACAACTAGCGCTTGAACTAGACCTCGAGGGACTCTCGCTCCGTCTCAAACCCCTCAGTACCACCATCAAGCTGATGACGTCTCACAGGCTGCGGAAGTATCAACGGGCCCTGGAAAACGACATAGGCGGACTACCTGGGTTTATGGCGTTGTCGGTTGAGGGAAAAGTCAATTACATGATTCCCATCATTTCGCAAATGAACGAAGCCAGAGATCAGCAGAATGAAGTCGATTTCATAGCGGCCTACCTGACCGTCATGCTGCTGGAAAGCATCAGCTGCGGCTATCATTCGACGATGAACTTGGTCTTTAGCGGGATGGAAAAGATCGCCGCGTTCCGGTGGGATGAGTCATAAAAAAACCATCCACCAAGAAACTCTGGAAGCGCTTATCAACAACCACGTGCCGGGCGAGCGCCACGACTTCGAGGAGTGGCAGGAGACGGTGTCCACGCTCCTCATCAATCTGGCCAAAGCACCTGCCGATCAGTCTGCCCGCTTCGCCAACATGTCGCGACCTGAAATCGTAGTTTCTGAAAAGTGGTCGCGAAAGCTAGTAGGGCTCGCCAAGACCGGTGTCGAAATGTGGCGGTCTAGCTACTGCGCTGGCGCAGTCTCCACTACTTGACTTGATCATATGCATCATTCATCACTTTAATGGCGTTTAACACATGCGGATGTTCAGCCCAGCGGTATGCAGCATTTCCAAGTAAGCCGGCTGTCGCGTTGTCCATCAGGCTTTTTACATCAAGCCCGCTGGCGACGGCCGCTCCAATAATTGCTACAAGCGCTTGTTCCAGTGCAATTTCGCGATCACTAACCACTGCATCTCCTTAAACCGACCCCATGCCGGCCTGAAAGATTAATCGCTCACCCACAACCAAATTGCCACTACCCCCTGTCGCATCCGGTCACGGAGTACGGCGCTTGAGCCACCCTAACCCTTTTCGCGTGCTCTCCACAATCAATCGATGCTTTGTAGCCTCGACACGCTTAATCGCAGGCACTTGGCCCGACGAGAATGGATCAGCAAGCATTGTTGGGTGCGCTCGGTGTGAAAGATCTGTCTTGCTAACGTCATCTCCTCAATCAACTGCCGATTGACTGAGTCGTAGCCACCGTTCGGAGATCATCAAAATTGGTCATCGGAAAAGCTTTCGAGGATGGCACACCAATGTCGGTGGCGATGTTACGAGGAAGATTTGACTTGGCCAGGGAAGCGGCTTGTGTCGCAAAGTCCGAGTTTCAAATGCGCGATTTACGCTCCAAAGCCGGTACGGACAAGGCCGAATCAAGCGGTGACATTTTGCAGGCCAGAGATCAACTTGGGCATACAACCGTTGTAATGACCGAGCAGTACAACCGCAACAGGAAAGGGAAAAAAGTCTCACCAACCAAGTGAATTGCGGACCAATCCAATAATTCCGGACCAGAAACGAACAAGGGTTTGCCCAGCTTTCGCTCGCAAACCCTTGATTTATATGGTGCCCGAAGCCGGAATCGAACCGGCACGCCCTTACGAGCGGGGGATTTTAAGTCCCATGCGTCTACCAGTTTCGCCATTCGGGCGGTAGCGCGGTGAAGCGTCAAGCTTTTGCCAAATAACGCTCTGGCAGTTCTGACGCTTGTGCAGCAGAGGTGGAAATATATACATCCCGCCCCAGTGAAGCAAGTTCGCAAATACCCTTTTCAAGACTAAATCTTGCAGGCTACTGCAAATAAAAAAGCTCCGTAAATCATAGATCTACGGAGCTTGTTTATTAGTGGAGGCCGAGGTCGGAATCGAACCGGCGTAGGCGGATTTGCAATCCGCTGCATAACCATTTTGCTACTCGGCCTCAAAACATTTGCTGTCAGTAGCGCGACATCAAATGCGTACAAACTTGGAGCGGGAAACGAGACTCGAACTCGCGACCCCGACCTTGGCAAGGTCGTGCTCTACCAACTGAGCTATTCCCGCGTCTTGGTGTGGCGCATTCTATAGAATCCAGAAGCCCCGTCAACCCTTTGATTCAAAAAAGTTTTATTTCTTTTCAACGTCGGTCTTCAGATGTGGCCAGGCAGCCCGCAGGTACTGGACCATCGACCACAAAGTCAGGCCAGCCGACACCATCAGCAAGGTGTAGCCCAGCAAGACCCAGAAACTGAAATCCTTGGAATTGGCCAGCAGGATCACCAGCGCCAACATTTGCGCGGCGGTTTTCCATTTGCCCAGGTTCGATACGGCGACGTGGGCACGAGCGCCCAGTTCGGCCATCCACTCGCGCAGTGCCGAGACGACAATCTCGCGACCGATGATCACGGCAGCCGGCAGCGTGAGCCACAGGTTTCCGTGTTCCTGCACCAACAGGACCAATGCAACCGCAACCATCAGCTTGTCGGCAACCGGATCGAGGAAAGCCCCGAACGGTGTGCTTTGTTCCAGCCGGCGGGCCAGGTACCCGTCCAGCCAGTCGGTCGCGGCAGCGAATGCGAAGACCGAAGCGGAGGCCATGTAGCTCCACTGGTAAGGCAGGTAGAACAGCAAAATGAAGATCGGTATGAGCAGAACGCGTAGAACGGTAATCAGATTAGGGATATTCATCGGCACAACTGGCTGCGAGGTGAGGGGGCATTCTACTCGCTGTGCAGATTTGCATAAATCAACTCTGCGAGCTTTTTACTGATCCCGGGGGCTTTGGCAATTTCTTCGATGCTTGCACGAGACAGCTCCTGCAATCCACCAAAATGTTTCAACAAATCACGCCGACGTGTGGGTCCGACGCCGGCGACGCCTTCCAGTGTAGACGTCCGACGGGTTTTTCCACGTCGGGCGCGGTGCCCTGTAATGGCAAACCGGTGGGCTTCGTCGCGAATCTGCTGGATCAGGTGCAGCGCGGGCGAATCCCCGCGCAAGGTGAACTCATGTGCAGCGTCGTTCAGGTACAGGGTTTCGAAACCGGCCTTGCGCGTCGCACCTTTTGCCACGCCCAGCAGAATCAGGTCAGGCACGGCCAGTTCATCGAGCACGTCACGGGCCATGGACAACTGACCTTTACCGCCGTCCACCAGCAGGATATCCGGCAGCTTGCCCTCCCCGTCCTTCAGTTTGCTGAAGCGTCGGGTCAGCGCCTGATGCATCGCCGCGTAATCATCGCCGGCCGTAACGCCCTCAATGTTGTACCGGCGGTAATCGGCCTTGATCGGACCTTCGGGACCGAAGACCACGCAGGACGCCACCGTCGCCTCGCCGCTGGAGTGACTGATGTCGTAGCACTCAAGGCGCTGTGGAGGTTCATCCAGCTTCAGCACCTCGGCCAGTGCATCGAAGCGCGCCGTAATGTGCTGACGATTCGCCAGGCGCGCACTCAGTGCCTGCTCGGCATTGGTCACCGCCAATTGCTGCCAGCGCGCCCGCGTGCCCCGCACGCGATGGCTGATGGTCAGTTCACGACCGCGCAACTCGTCGATGGCGGCGATCAGCGTGGGAAAGTCATCGTGGACCACATTGACGATCAGTTCGCTTGGCAAGTCGCGTTCAGGACTGCTGATGAAGTACTGGCCTAGAAATGCGGCCATGACTTCGGAAACGTCTTCTTCAATACCGACTTGAGGGAAAAAGTTCTTGCTTCCCAGTACCCGCCCGCCCCGCACGCTGATCAAATGAACACAGGCGCCGCCCGGGTTGACGAAGGCGGCAATCACATCGACGTCCCCGGTCCCGCCCTCCATGCTCTGTTGATCCTGGACCCGGCGCAGTAACGCAATCTGGTCCCGCAACTCGGCTGCTCGTTCGAATTCGAGATTGATCGCCGCCTCTTCCATCCCGGCGGACAACTCGTCAGTCAGTGCATTGCTGCGCCCTTCAAGAAACATCACCGAATGGCGGACATCCTCGGCGTACACCTGCGGCTCCACCAGCCCGACACAGGGCGCCTTGCAGCGCTTGATCTGGTATTGCAGGCAAGGGCGCGTGCGGTTCTTGTAGTAACTGTCTTCGCATTGCCGAACGAAAAACGTCTTTTGCAGCAGGCTCAGGCTTTCGCGGATCGCGCCGGCACTCGGATAAGGCCCGAAATACTTGCCCTTGGCCTTTTTCGCGCCGCGATGAATGCTCAGGCGCGGAAACTCTCCGTCGGAGAGAAAGACGTAGGGGTAGGATTTATCGTCGCGCAGCAGGATGTTATAGGGCGGGCGCCATTCCTTGATCAGCGTCTGCTCAAGCAGCAAGGCTTCGGTTTCGTTGGCGGTGATCGTCGTCTCGACCTGGGCGATACGCGCCACCAGCGCGGCGGTCTTGGGGGCAAGCCCGGTCTTGCGAAAGTAGCTCGACAGGCGATTCTTGAGGTTCTTCGCCTTGCCGACGTAGAGCAACCGCGCTTCGCTGTCGAACATGCGGTACACACCGGGGCGCCCGCTAACGGTCGACAGAAAGGCGCTCGGATCAAAGGTGTCGTTCATTTTCAGAGGCTGGCGTCGACCATGCCATGACGAACCGCCAACAGCGTCAACTCGACATCACTGCTGATCGAAAGCTTTTCGAAGATGCGGTAACGGTAGGTGTTCACGGTTTTCGGGGACAGGCACAGTTTATCGGAAATGATCTGTACTTTCTGGCAGCCGACGATCATCAGCGCGATCTGGATTTCCCGCTCCGACAAGGCATCGAAAGGCGAATCGTTGGTCGGCTGGAAGGACTTGATCGCCAATTGCTGGGCAATTTGCGGACTGATGTAGCGTTGCCCGGCAAACACCAGGCGAATGGCCTGGACCATTTCCGGCAAACCTGCCCCCTTGGTCAGGTAACCTGCCGCACCGGCCTGCAACAGCCGCGTAGGAAACGGGTCCTCTTCACACACGGTCACCGCGACGACCTTGATATCCGGATGACTGCGCAATAATTTTCGAGTGGCTTCAAGACCGCCGATACCCGGCATCTTGACGTCCATCAACACCACATCGGGTTTCAGCTCGCGCGCCTTGATCAGGGATTCCTCACCCGACTCGGCCTGGCCGACTACTTGCAGGCCATCGATGTCAGCCAGCATTCGTGTAATGCCTGTACGAACGAGATCATGGTCATCGACTACTAGCACCCTAATCAAGCAGACACCTCGCGATTTGGTCTTATTGGGTTGTCAGACACCTTAGCAAAAAGCATCTGGCAGACCTAGCGGAAAGCGTCAGATTAAAAGTTTCAATTCATCTTGAAAGGCTTGCCGCAAGCGTGTTGCAGCGATCCAGGCCGGGGATATCCAGCTGCATCCTCAGGAAACATTCGTCCTTGCCCACCACCCTCAATCCCTTGCGCTCGTACAACGCTTGCGCCGGGTTGTTTTCGAAAACCGTCAGGCGCAACGCCGGGCGCCGTTCCCGGCGCGCTAGAACCAGTACCTGATCGATCGCCCAGGATCCAGCGCCCTGCCCACGAAACGCTTCAACGATATGCAATTCACGGATATACAAGGCCCTGGCGTCACGGCTCAGGCTGACATAACCCAGCACTTTGTCGCCCCATGCGATCAAGCGGTTGTCCCGCCCGGCCCAGGCCACGTCAAACGCTTCGTCCAGCCACAACAGGTCATGCTCAATGTAGTAACGCAGCATGCCTCTACAGGTCAGTTCGCGGGCAAATTCCAGGTCATCCGGTGTTGCCGGACGCCATTGGCATTCCATCATTCCAGCTCCACGGCGAGGGTCAGGTGCGTCCTTGTGACGATATGTTTTTTATTGAAGCGCAGAGTGTGTCACAACCTTCGGGGTACTCAAGCGATAGAAAGGGACGTCGTTGGCCGATAGCATTTTCTGATTGAATCTGCGTACCGGCCTCTAGTAAGCTCGACCCATCCATCGGAGACAGACCATGTTCAACGCCCTCTTACAGCTTGGTACCGCCAGCGCCCCGCGCTCGGTTGCGGCTGCCCGGGTGAACGACGGTTGTGCTCCGGTCAGCTTTTATTTTGGGTATTGGTTTAGCCACTGGCGCGCCTGATACCCACACGGCGCCCACTTTAAACGGGTCGCCACCAGAGAATTCTCAACCCCCGGTCGGCCTCCCGACCGGGGGTTTTGTTTTTTCAGCCCCAACACTTTTAGCGACACACCAGACATTCAGAGGATTAAGAACATGAACTACGCCACTTATTACCGTTACGACAGTTTTACCGCCTGGCGATTTACCACCCTCCGCTCGGGACAGCCTGCCGCCTCCGATCGGTCACCCACAGGTGGCAAGCACACACACGCAGCCAATCCGGCCAATTGTCGAACACCCCAGTAGGGCCGAGAGCGCGGGCACGAACCCGCCACCAGCCCAGGAAGCCTTGAATATGAACTCGTCCGTCTCTGCACTGCCGCTGTCCACCTTGAGCCCTGCCAATGAAGCGCTGACCCTGCGCCTGCCCAGCTCATTGCAACTCAAACAGCAATTGCCCCTCGGCAACGCCCTGACCCGGCAAGTCACCGCCCACCGCCAGGCGGTTCGCGCGATCCTCAACGGTGAGGATTCCCGCCTGCTGGTCATCGTCGGCCCCTGCTCGATACACGATCCCGAATCAGCCCTCGAATACGCTGGCAACCTTGCCCGCCTCGCCGCCGAAGTCAGCGACGAAATGCTGCTGGTGATGCGTGCCTACGTCGAAAAACCCCGTACCACGGTTGGCTGGAAAGGCCTCGCCTACGACCCGCACCTCGATGGCAGCGATGACATGGCCGCCGGCCTGACGCTGTCCCGAGAGCTGATGCGCAAAATGCTCCGCCTGGGCCTGCCCGTCGCCACTGAACTGCTGCAACCGATGGCGGCCGGCTACTTCGATGATCTGTTGAGCTGGGTCGCAATTGGCGCCCGGACCACGGAGTCGCAGATCCATCGGGAAATGGCCAGCGGCCTGGGCATGCCTGTAGGGTTCAAGAACGGGACAGACGGCGGTGTCGGCGTCGCCAGCGACGCCATGCGCTCCGCCGCCCATCCCCATCGCCATTTCGGTGTCGATAGCCAGGGACATCCGGCGATCATTCAAACTCCGGGTAATGCAGACACGCACCTGGTACTGCGCGGCGGCCATCGCGGTCCGAACTACGACAGCGCCAGCATCGCCCAAGTGAACAGCGACCTGACCAGGCTCAGGATTCCGGCTCGAATCATGGTCGATTGCAGTCATGCCAACAGCGGCAAAGACCCGTTGCGCCAGCCAGCCGTTTTCAACGATGTACTTGAACAACGCCTGCAAGGTGACCGTTCGCTGATCGGCATGATGATCGAGAGCCATTTGTTCGAAGGCTGCCAGCCATTGAGTTCGTCATTGAAATACGGTGTGTCGGTGACCGATGGTTGCCTCGGTTGGGCCGGGACAGAACAGTTGTTGCTTGAAGCGGCAGATCGGCTGCGAGCGTCAAAAAACGCCTGATAATCGGCATCATCCGTCCGCCCTCCGGCCTTCATGGAAAGTCTGGAGGGCAAATGGCAATCAATGTCCCATCAGGGACTGCACTTGAACCAGCGTCACCCCCGATTGCTGTCGAGTGCCGTCAAGGCGCTCGACTGAATAGGAAACACGGATCGCCGAATCTCGATGTTCCCTCCAGAACGGGTAGGGAATGATGAACACCAACGGCTCGCCAACGGTGTCCCTGGTTATTTCGCGGTCGTCATGGTGATTGAGTTTCTCCCCGTCGCACTCCAGGTAAATCCGTTCTCCTTTTTCAGCGCTGGCGTTCTCGATGACGACGGTCACGCCATCCTGCGCATCATGCAGGTCCACCCAACCTTCGTCGGCTTCCAGCACAGTGGGTGCTTGCAGTGGTCGGCGCTCCAGGATGTCAATCATCAGTGCCGTTACTTCAGAATAACGAGGCCCCTGCCCTGCTTGCTTGACGCAATAATCGACGGACACTGAGGAGCCCAGATTCAGCGTAATGCACTCCGGACTGACCCAAAACGACAGTTCGTCCCCCACCGCGAAGGACTCGACCTTGAGTGCATCACTGAAACTTGAGTCGACCGAAACGCCCGCCCAGGTCAGCAACACCCAGTCGCCCGCCGCCATGTGCGCATAGGGTTTGATCGTAACGATCGCCCCTTCTTTCACCCGATCCGGATCAAGCGTTCTACCCACCACATCGCTCACCGTCGCGGGCAACAGGTTGCATTGCACGTCACCGACACTCAGCTGCAGACGATGGGAATGCACGGGGTCGGCAAATCGAGTGCTCGTGAGTGAGTAACCGATTTCCAGTGAGCCACCCTCAAGCGCCGCGATATTTGCACCACTTACGGCAAAGATGATGTCCTCGCCGACCCGTTCCTCACTGACAAAACGCGCCACCTGATGCTTGCAGGCGAGGCCATCGGCATCCAGCCCCGCCCAACTCAATAGTAATTTGTCGCCGCAGGTCATGCCTGGATACGGCTGGACCCTGATGACGGCTTTTTTGTCAGAAGGGTTCAGAACACCGTTTTGCGCCTGCTCCAGCTTGGGAGGTGGTAATGGTTGCTGCACGAGATTCAAGGTATCGGGTTCATAAGCAGTCATTCATTCGCTCCATTCCCTGGAATAGACACCGGACAGGTGGCCGGCTCTGGACGGCTATTTAACCCCATGGCAAACAATCGCGATGTCGGCCTCAAACGCTGACCCGCTCGGAAAGTCGATACATGCAAAGTAGGTCTTTGATCAGCAACAAGCTGATTGCCGCGAAAAGTCCTCAATCGATTCCGACCAAGGCTTCAGCCACTCTTGGGTATTCGCACTTGTTCTATTCCGTTTTCCGCAAGTTTCGCCGGACTTTTCATACATCGCGCCAACCTCGAGTGTTTTAGAGTGAAGCGCCATGCAGCCCCAATGAACTTCTGCGTAAAGGTATGAACATGCAAAGGAATGCAAGCACTTGTTACCCAATACTGCTGGTCCACGGCCTTTTCGGCTTCGAAAGAATCGGCAAGTTCGAGCTCTTTCACGATATCAGGCAGGCGCTGAGGAACGCCGGAGCCAGGGTGTTCGTTCCCCACTTGTCGGCCATCCATGACAACGAGGTACGCGGAGACCAATTGCTCGCACAGATCGAGCGGGTACTGGAAGGAACCGGTGCACACAAAGTCAACCTCATAGGTCATAGCCAGGGCGCACTGACCGCACGTTATGCCGCGGCGATTGCGCCACACAGCGTGGCATCGGTCACCTCTGTCAGCGGGCCGAACCATGGTTCGGAACTGGCCGACTTCCTGCGCAAGGCATTGACACCGGGCTGCCTGCCGGAACATGTGGCCGAGACAGTGGTGACCCTGTTCGCCGACTTCCTCGCGGCATTAAGCGACAATCAGTATCTACCGCGGAACGCCATTGCCGCCCTCAACGCGCTGACCACCGAAGGCGTAGGCGCATTCAACGACAAATACCCACAAGGACTGCCTACCACCTGGGGTGGCAAGGGGTGCGAACGGGTCAACGGTGTTCATTACTACTCGTGGAGCGGCGTGCTGCCGCCGAATGCGCTCCAAGAAGGGCTTTATGCGCTCGATCCGTTCAACGTCTTCTGTCGAGCCCTTTCCGGTTATTTCGTCACGGAAAGCGAGCAGAACGACGGTTTGGTCGGTCGTTTCAGCTCCCATCTGGGAACGGTTATCCGGTCCGACTATTCACTGGATCATCTGGACACCATTGGCCAGCCGGCCGGTCAACTGCGTAAAGGTGTCAACCCGATTGAACTGTATGTCCAGCACGCCAGGCGCTCGAGGGACGCCGGCCTTTGAGGTGCGACTGCCGCGGATCCCGCGTGGAACGGAACTTTGAGGAGAAATAGCTCACTGAATCCGGTAGGCTCAGCACTTTATCGAGTATTGAAAGGAGTATTTTCCCATGGCTAAAGCCACTGCCCGTCACATCCTTGTTGCCTCCGAAGCCAAGTGCAACGAACTCAAGGCCCAAATCGAGGCTGGCGCCGATTTCGCCGAAGTTGCCAAGGCAAACTCCACCTGCCCTTCCAGCCGCCAGGGCGGTGACCTGGGTTCGTTCGGTCCGGGCCAGATGGTCAAGGAATTCGACACCGTGGTCTTCAGCGCACCGCTCAACGTGGTCCAGGGCCCGGTCAAGACCCAGTTCGGTTTCCACCTGCTGGAAGTGACCAGCCGTCAGGACTGATCGACGCCTGAGCTATTCACACAACGGCCCGCCTATTGGTGGGCCGTTGTGTTTTCAACGTGCAATACGGCTGGCGAGGGACGCGCCGCTAGCGTACAAATTGTCGTTAACGACCTCCGGCTCTAAGGCTGACAATGCGACTGGCTTTCCCTACTTTGCTGTTGACGGCCGTGGCCCTGCTGATGGGTGCCTGGGGCGTGCATGCGGCACCGCAACCGGCAATGACCGTGTACGGCGAACCGGCGAAATACCCTCCCGGCTTCAGTCATTTCGCCTACACCAACCCGCAGGCCCCCAAGGGTGGCACGATGCGGCGATCGGCGATCGAAATCGGTCAGTTCGATCATGTTTTGCCTTACATCGACAAAGGCATCGGCGTTACACAGATTGACGGCTTGATCTACTCGCCACTGGCCCAACGCTCGCTGGACGAACCTTATACCGTTTACGGTCTGGTGGCTGAGAAGATGGAGCGCTCAGAGGACGGCCTGTCCCTGCGCTTTTACCTCAACCCCAAAGCGCGTTTTGCCGATGGCAAACCGATTACCGCCCAAGACGTGCGCTACACCTTCGACCTGCTGATGACCCAGGGCAGCCTGCGCTACCGAACCCAATTCGCCGATGTCAAAAGCGTCGAAGTGGAATCGCCACTGACCATCCGCTTTGATTTCAAGAACAACGAAAATCGCACCCTGCCCCTGGATATCGCAACCTTGCCGGTGTTTCCCGAACACTGGTGGAAGAGCCGCGATTTCGCCGGTGGCGGCGGCTATGAAGCGCCGTTGGGCAGCGGCCCCTATAAAGTCGGCAAGATCGATTCGGGGCGCAGCATCACGTTCGAACGCAATCCCGACTGGTGGGGCAAGGATCTGCCGGTCAGCCGTGGCCTGTACAACTTCGATCATTTCAGCATCGAGTACTTCGGCGATACCGACGTGGCGCGCCAGGTCCTGCGCGGGGGCGCCTATGACTACAACCGGGAATTTTCCGCCACCGCTTACTCCATCGGCTACGAAAGCCCGGCCCTGAGCGATGGTCGCCTGCAAAAAGCCCACCTCGCCACAGAGGCGCCGCAACCGGCCCAGGGTTTTGTGTTCAATCTGCAAAAGCCCCTGTTCCAGGACCGTCGCGTGCGCCAGGCGCTGGTGATGCTGTGGGACTTCGAGTGGAGCAACCGGCAGATGATGCGCGACATGTACATCCGCCAGCAGAGCTTTTTTTCCAATACCGATCTCGCGGCCCGGCAACTGCCGGATGCCGGTGAGCGGGCGATTCTCGAACCGCTGCGCGGGCAGATTCCCGACGAGGTCTTCACCCAGGTGTTCGAGGCGCCGAAGACCGATGGCAGCGGCGTGATTCGTGACAAGCAGTTGCAGGCCCTGGACTTGCTCGAACAGGCCGGCTGGAAACCCGATGGCGACCAACTGGTCAATGCCCACGGCGAACCGCTGAGCTTCACGTTCCTGGTCAGTCAAAACGGCATGGACCGCCTGCTGTTGCCCTATAAACGCACGCTGAAACAGATCGGCATCGACCTGAACATCCGCCGCATCGACTCGTCCCAGTACGTCAATCGCCTGATGAGCCGCGACTACGACATGATCGTCACCGGCTACCCGGTCACCACCTCTCCGGGGGGCGAACTGGTCAATTACTTCGGTTCGGAGGCGGCCACCGACCCTGGCTCCAACAACTACATGGTGTTGAAGAACCCGGCGGTGGACACCCTGATCACCGGGCTGATCCGCGCCAATACCCAGGCTGACATGTTGCATTACGCCCATGCTCTGGACCGGGTGCTGCAATGGAATTACTACTGGATTCCCAACTATTACCCGCCGGGCACCTCAACGGTGTGGTGGAACCGCTTCGGCATCCCGAACGTGCAAGCGAGTAATGACGAAGCCATCGAGAGTTGGTGGGAGATGAGCACCACGCCATTGACCAACCAACAGATGACGGCCGAGCGTATCAGCCGAGGCAAACCCGGAGGGCCGCACTGATGTGGGCTTACATATTGCGGCGTCTGCTGCTGATCATTCCGACGCTGGTGATTATTCTCCTGGTCAACTTTGTCATCGTCCAGGCCGCGCCGGGCGGGCCGGTCGAACAGGCCATCGCGCACCTGCAAGGCATTGGCGGCGCCGCGGTTGGCGGCGGTTCCGGCGAGTCCATGAGCGGCAAATCACGGGCCAGTCGCGGGCTCGACCCGCAGCTGATCAAGGACATTGAAAAACAGTACGGCTTCGACAAACCGGCCCACGAACGCCTCTGGCTAATGCTCACCAGCTACGCGCGCCTGGACTTCGGCAAAAGCTTCTTCCGCGGCGCCACCGTCACCGACCTGATCCTCGAAAAAATGCCCGTGACCATTTCCCTCGGACTCTGGGCGACGCTGATCACCTATCTGGTGTCGATTCCCCTGGGCATCCGCAAGGCCGTGCACCATGGCAGCCAATTCGACATCTGGAGCAGTACCGCGATCATCATTGGCTATGCCATGCCGGCGTTCCTGTTTGCGATGTTTCTGATCGTGATCTTTGCCGGTGGCACTTCGCTGAACTGGTTTCCGGTCCGCGGGCTGGTCTCGGACAACTTCGAATCGCTGTCGACCCTTGGCAAGGTGGCCGACTATTTCTGGCATCTGGTGTTGCCCGTGACCGCCCTGGTGATCGGCGGATTCGCCACGCTGACCATCCTGACCAAGAACTCGTTCCTCAATGAAATCACCAGCCAGTACGTGGTCACCGCCCGGGCCAAGGGCTTGAGTGAACGACGGGTGCTCTACGGGCACGTGTTCCGCAACGCCATGCTGCTGGTGGTGTCGGGCATTCCCCAGGCGTTCATCAGTGTGTTTTTTGCCGGTTCCCTGCTGATCGAGGTGATCTTCTCCCTCGACGGCCTCGGCCGCATGAGCTACGAAGCGGCAGTGTCCCGGGACTATCCGGTGGTGTTCGGCTCGCTGTTCATCTTCACCCTGTTTGGCCTTCTGATAAAACTGGTCGGCGACCTCTGCTACACCCTGGTCGACCCGCGTATCGACTTCGCCGCGAGGAACGCCTGATGCTCAAGCTTTCACCGCTGGCGCGTCGCCGCTTCGAGCGCTTCAAGAAAAACCGTCGGGGCTGGTGGTCGCTCTGGTTGTTTGTCGGCCTGTTCCTGATGACCCTGGGCGGCGAACTGATCGCAAACGACAAACCGTTAGTGGTCAGCTATCAAGGCCAGTGGTACTTCCCGGTCTTCAAGCGCCACACCGAACAGGCCTTCGGCGGGCAACTGCCGTTCCAGGCCGACTACCGCAGCGACTACGTGCAGAAACTGATCAAGAAGGATGGCGGCTGGTTGCTGTTTCCACCGATTCCGTTCAGTGACGACACCCCCAACTACGACCTGAACAAGCCTGCCCCCAGCCCACCCTCCAGCGTCAATTGGCTGGGCACCGACGACCAGGCACGGGACGTTCTGGCCCGGGTGATCTTCGGTGCCCGGGTGTCGATCCTGTTTGCCTTGATGCTGACCTTTGTCAGTGCCCTGATCGGCATCGCGGCCGGAGCCCTGCAAGGCTATTACGGCGGCTGGGTGGATTTGCTCGGCCAGCGTCTGCTGGAGGTGTGGTCCGGGTTGCCGGTGCTGTACCTGCTGATCATCCTGTCGGGCTTCGTCGAGCCGAATTTCTGGTGGCTGCTGGGAATCATGGCGCTGTTTTCATGGCTGGCCCTGGTGGACGTGGTGCGCGCCGAGTTCCTGCGCGGGCGCAACCTGGAATACGTCAAGGCCGCGCGCGCGCTGGGCCTGACCGACCGCAAAGTCATCGTGCGGCACATTCTGCCCAACGCCATGAACGCGACCTTGAGCTACTTGCCGTTCATTCTGACCGGGGCGATTTCCACCCTGACGGCGCTGGACTTCCTCGGCTTCGGCATGCCTGCCGGCAGCGCTTCCCTGGGTGAACTGATCGGTCAGGGCAAGCAAAACCTGCAAGCGCCATGGCTGGGCCTGACGGCGTTCTTCACCCTGGCGCTGATTCTTTCTTTACTGGTGTTCATTGGCGAAGCACTGCGCGACGCTTTTGACCCCCGATCTTGATGCGGATGTTGATATGACCAACCTGATCGAAATCCGTGACCTCAGCGTGGCCTTCAGTGGCCAGACCGTGGTGCGCAATCTGTGCCTGGACATCCGCCCCGGCGAATGCCTGGCGCTGGTGGGCGAATCGGGCTCGGGCAAGTCGGTGACGGCCCACTCGATCCTGCAACTGCTGCCGCAAACCGATACCGAGACGACAGGCAGCATCCGCTATCGCGGCCAGGAACTGGTGGGCGCCGATGCCGGCAAGTTGCGCAAACTGCGCGGCAATCGCATCGCGATGATCTTCCAGGAGCCGATGACCTCCCTCAACCCGCTGCACAGCATCGAAAAACAGATCGGTGAAACCTTGCTGGTGCACAAAGGCCTGGCGGGCAAGGCGGCGCAAGCGCGGATCCTCGAATTGTTGCATCTGGTAGGCATCCAGAAACCCGAAGAGCGCCTCAAGGCCTATCCCCATCAATTGTCTGGCGGGCAGCGCCAACGGGTGATGATCGCCATGGCCCTGGCGTGTGAACCGGAACTGCTGATTGCCGACGAACCGACCACCGCGCTGGATGTGACGGTGCAGCGCAAAATCCTGCTGCTGCTCAAATCCCTCCAACAGCGGCTGGGCATGTCGCTGCTACTGATCAGCCATGACCTCAATCTGGTGCGCAGCATCGCCCAGCGCGTGTGCGTTATGAAGGCCGGGGAAATCGTCGAGCAGGCGCCGTGCGAAACCCTGTTCACCGAACCCAGGCACCCTTATAGCTGCATACTGCTGCACGCCGAACCCGAGGGCGAAGCCTTGCCCCGGGACGAGCGCGAAAACGTACTGGAGGTGGACAACCTGCAGGTGCGGTTTCCCGTCGGTGGTGGCCTGTTTCAGCGCAAGACCTGGCTGCGTGCAGTGGATGGCATCAGCCTGAATATCCAACGCGGCAAGACCCTGGGCATCGTCGGCGAGTCCGGTTCGGGAAAGTCCACCCTTGGCCAGGCGATCCTGCGTTTGCTCGACTCCGAAGGCGGTATTCGCTTTCAAGGCCAGGCGCTGGACGGCCTGACGCAAAAACAGCTACGGCCGTGGCGCAAGAAGATGCAGGTGGTGTTCCAGGACCCTTTCGGCAGCCTCAGCCCGCGAATGTCGGTCGCGCAGATCATCAGCGAAGGCCTGGAGGTGCACAGCCAGTTGAGCACTGAAGAGTGCAATGCCGAAGTGATCCGGGCACTGAACGAAGTCGGCCTTGACCCCCAAAGTCGCCATCGCTATCCCCACGAGTTCTCTGGCGGGCAGCGTCAACGTATCGCCATCGCCCGGGCGCTGGTGCTGAAACCGGCACTGATCCTGCTCGACGAACCAACCTCGGCGCTGGACCGCACGGTGCAAAAACAAGTGGTCGCCCTGCTCCGTCAGCTTCAGGAAAAGTACGGATTGACCTATCTGTTCATCAGTCATGATCTGGCAGTGGTGCGCGCCCTGGCCCACGACATGATCGTGATCAAGGACGGAAAAGTGGTGGAACGCGGCGCCAGCCATGAGGTGTTTGACTCACCGCAGCATCCGTACACCAAGGAGCTATTGGCGGCGGCGATGTTGGGGCAGGCATAATCTGGCCGTTAAACCGCATCGCGGCCATCGTCGGAACGCCGCCCGGAGCAAGCTCGCTCCCACAGGGGATTTGTGAACGACACAGATCAACTGTGGGAGCGAGCTTGCTCGCGATGAGGCCACCACAAGCAATACACAATCAGGATCAGTGTCCATGAACACCACCGAAAGCCTCAAGGACTACCAGCGCGTTCGCTTGCTGGCGATCCGTTCGCTGTTCGAAATCATCGAACAATCAAGCGAGGGCACGGTGATTGTCGACCGCGATGCCAACATCGTCTGGATGAATGAGCGGTATGCCCGGCGCTTCGGCCTGCAATCGGCGGAAGTTGCGATCGGCAAGCCCTGCGAAAGCGTGATCCCCGGCAGCCTGCTGCGTGAGGTGGTACGCACCGGCCGGCCGATTCTGCTGGATATGCAAGACACCTCCAAAGAACCGCTGGTGGTCATGCGCCTGCCGATTCACGACGATGCCGGCGTAGTCATCGGCGCCATCGGTTTCGCCCTGTTCGACGAGTTGCGTAGCCTGTCACCGATGCTCAAGCGCTATATGAGCATGCAGGAAGAACTGGCCTCCACCCGCTCGCTGCTGCGGGCGCGGCAGACCAGATACAACTTCGCCCATTTCATCGGCACCAGCGCCGCCAGCCTGGAAGTCAAACGCCGCGCCCGGCGCAGTGCGAGCACCGAATCGCCGGTATTGCTGCTCGGCGAGACCGGCACCGGCAAAGAGTTGCTGGCCCAGGCGATCCACAACGCCTCGCCCCGCGCGCACAAGGCGTTTGTCAGTATCAACAGCGCGGCGATTCCCGAATCGCTGCTGGAAGCCGAATTCTTCGGCACCGCCCCAGGCGCGTTTACCGGTGCCGACCGCAAGGGCCGCGCCGGCAAATTGCAGATCGCTCAGGGCGGCACGTTGTTCCTCGACGAAATCGGTGACATGCCGCTGCCCCTGCAAAGCAAACTGCTGCGTGTGCTGCAGGAAAAGGAATTCGAGCCGGTGGGCTCCAACGAAGTGATCCAGAGCGATGTGCGGGTGATCGCCGCGACCTCTACGGACCTGGAAGCCGCGATCAAGCGCGGCGAATTCCGCGCCGACTTGTACTACCGGCTCAACGTGCTGCCGATCCAGGTTCCGCCCCTGCGTGACCGCCTCGATGACGTGCCGGCGCTCAGTGAGGCCATTCTCGAAGAACTGCGCAGCCAGCATGAATTGCACCATGAAGCCCTGGAACTGCTGGGGCAACACGCCTGGCCGGGGAACATCCGGGAGCTGCGCAATGTGTTGGAGCGGGCCGCGCTGCTCAGTGATGATTTGCGCCTGACGGTGGCGGACATCCGCGGGGCGATCGGTACATTCATACCGGTGGAACGCGTGGCGCCCTTGACCATCGAACCGCTTGCCCACGAGACGTTCAGTGTGGCGCGGGAGCGATTTGACCGGCAATTGATCGAAACCACCCTCGCGCAATGCGGGGGCAAGGTGGTTGATGCGGCGGCGCGGCTGGGGCTGGGGCGGTCGACGTTGTACAAGAAAATGGCGGCGCTGGGGATTGCCGAGTCTCAATAGAGAGACAGCAATCTCCATTGATAGATAGATCATCGCGAGCAAGCTCGCTCCCACATTAGACCTTGTTCTACTGAACTACTCCGTCCCCCTGTGGGAGCGAGCTCGCTCGCGATGAGGCCAGCACCATCGCCAAAAGTCTCGAATTAGAGACAAAGCATTCGAACTCAACCCTCGCAAATCAAATATATCCTTATATTTCAATAACTTAGCAAGATGGCACAAAACTCGCTATACGCCTCTCCCACCAGGCTTCACCCAACAAAAATAACAACCCAGGAGACACACCATGAGTGTGATCATTGCCTTGGCAGCCCTCGCGCTGCTGATGCTGGCTGCCTACCGTGGCTACAGCGTTATCCTTTTTGCCCCGATTGCCGCCCTCGGCGCTGTCCTGCTGACTGACCCGTCTGCCGTCGCCCCCGCTTTCACCGGGGTGTTCATGGAAAAAATGGTTGGCTTCATCAAGCTGTATTTCCCGGTGTTCCTGCTCGGCGCGGTGTTCGGCAAGCTGATCGAACTGTCCGGTTTCTCGCGCTCCATCGTCGCGGCAGCCATTCGCCTGCTCGGCACCCGCCAGGCGATGCTGGTGATCGTGCTGGTCTGCGCCCTGCTGACCTACGGCGGCGTATCGTTGTTTGTGGTGGTGTTCGCGGTCTATCCGTTTGCCGCTGAAATGTTCCGCCAGAGCAACATCCCCAAGCGACTGATCCCGGCGACCATTGCACTGGGCGCCTTCTCGTTCACCATGGACGCTCTGCCCGGCACGCCACAAATCCAGAACATCATCCCCAGCACCTTCTTCAACACCACCGCCTGGGCAGCGCCGTGGCTGGGCGTGATCGGCACGATCTTCGTGTTCTGCGCCGGCATGCTGTTTCTCCAGCGCCAGCGCAACAAGGCCCAGCGTACCGGTGAAGGCTATGGTTCGGACCTGCGCAACGAGCCGGAAACCGCCCCCGACCTGAAGCTGCCCAACCCCTGGCTGGCGCTGTCGCCACTGCTGGCGGTGGGCATCATGAACCTGCTGTTCACCCACTGGATTCCGCAGGTGTACGGCAAGACCCACAGCCTCGCGCTGCCGGGCATGGCCACGCCGGTGACCACGGAAATCGCCAAGCTCACGGCGATCTGGGCGGTACAGGCAGCCTTGCTGGTCGGCATCCTCATGGTGCTGGTGTTCGGCTACAAGGCGATCAGCCGCAAGCTGGCCGAAGGCAGTAAAAGTGCGGTCAGCGGTGCCTTGCTGGCGGCGATGAACACGGCCTCGGAATACGGTTTCGGCGCGGTGATCGCGTCCCTGCCGGGTTTCCTGGTACTGGCCGACTGGCTCAAGAGCATTCCCAACCCACTGGTCAACGAAGCGATTACCGTGACTCTGCTGGCCGGCATCACCGGTTCCGCCTCGGGCGGCATGAGCATCGCGCTGGCGGCGATGTCCGAGCAGTTCATCAGCGCAGCCCATGCGGCGAACATTCCGCTGGAAGTGTTGCACCGGGTCGCCGCGATGGCCAGCGGCGGTATGGACACCCTGCCGCACAATGGCGCGGTGATTACCCTGCTGGCGGTCACCGGGCTGACCCACCGCGAAGCTTACAAAGATATTTTCTGTATTACGCTGATCAAGACCCTGGCGGTTTTCGTGGTGATCGGCACTTTCTACGCCACTGGCATTGTGTGAGGTATTCATGACGACTCTTTCGGGCAAGACCGCACTGGTCACCGGATCCACCAGCGGCATCGGCCTGGGGATCGCCCTCAGCCTGGCCAAGGCCGGGGCCAACCTGATCCTCAACGGCTTTGGCGATGCCTCCCAAGTGATCGCCCAGGTGCAACAGTTCGGGGGCAAGGTCGGCCATCACCCGGCCGATGTCAGCGATCCGGCGCAAATTGCCGACATGATTGCCTACGCCGAGCGCGAGTTCGGCGGCGTCGACATCTTGGTCAACAACGCTGGCATTCAACACGTGGCAGCAGTGGATGAGTTTCCGGTGGAGCGCTGGGATTCGATCATCGCCATCAACCTGTCGTCGGTGTTCCACAGCACCCGCTTGAGCCTGCCGGGCATGCGCGCCAAGGGCTGGGGCCGGGTGATCAACATTGCGTCAGTGCATGGTCTGGTCGGTTCGGTGGGCAAGTCAGCCTATGTCGCCGCCAAGCATGGGGTGATCGGCTTGACCAAAGTGGTCGCGCTGGAAACCGCAACCACCCAGGTCACCTGCAACGCAATCTGCCCAGGCTGGGTATTGACGCCGCTGGTGCAAAAGCAGATTGATGATCGTGCCGCCAGTGGAGTTGACCCGCAGCAGGCGCAGCACGATTTGCTCGCTGAAAAGCAGCCATCGCTGGAATTCGTGACACCGCCGCAACTGGGTGAACTGGTGCTGTTCCTGTGCAGCGAAGCCGGCAGCCAGGTGCGGGGCGCGGCGTGGAATGTTGATGGTGGGTGGTTGGCGCAGTGACTGGCTGATAGACCCTTGTGGCGAGGGAGCTTGCCCCCGTTGGGTGGCGAAGCCGCCCCAAAAACTCACAGACGATTCAGGTTGTCTGATTTTACGACTGCTTCGCAGCCGAACGGGGGCAAGCCCCCTCGCCACACAAGCTCCCTCGCCACAAAAGCCGGCGCCACATCAGCCTGTGTGAAGGCATAAAAAAGAAGAGGCAAACCATGTCCGACATCCTCTGGCAACCCGACGCCAAACGCATTGGCAAGACCCGCATGGAAGCCTTTCGGCGCTTCATCAATCAGCGACACCACCTCAAGATCGACGACTACCCTGCCCTGCACCAGTGGTCCATCGATCAGCGCCCGGACTTCTGGCAGGCCATCGTCGACTTCTTCGACATCCGCTTCCACGAGCAACCCGACGCCGTGCTGCTCGAAGGCCCCCGGATGCCCAGCGCCCAATGGTTCCCCGGTGCAACGCTGAACTTTGCCGAACACCTGCTACAGCGTCGCGACGATGCGATCGCCGTGATAGCCGTCGGCGAAAACGGTCAGCGTGAACATTTGACCTGGGCTGAACTCGCCGAACAGGTCGCCGGTTTTCAGAATGGCTTGATCGCCGCCGGCGTCGGTGTGGGTGACCGGGTCGCCGCGTGCATGCCCAACACCTGGCAGACACTGGTGGCCATGCTCGCCACCACCAGCCTTGGCGCTATCTGGTCCTGCTCCTCACCGGACTTCGGCACCCAAGGGGTGGTTGACCGTTTCGGTCAGATCGAACCGAAAGTACTGGTGACCTGCGCCGGCTACCGCTATGCCGGCAAGGAGATCGACCAGACCGCCAAGGTCAACGAGATCCTCCAGCGTCTGCCTTCGCTGCAACAGCTGATCGTCGTGCCTTACGCTCGGCCACAGGCGCACATCGAAGAATTCCACACCCAGGCCAACGTGACGCTGTGGGACGATTTCTACGAACCCGGCGGCGAGCCGGATTTCGTCCCCGTGCCCTTCGCCCACCCGCTGTACATCCTCTACTCCAGCGGCACCACCGGCGTGCCCAAATGCATCATCCACAGCACCGGCGGCGTGTTGCTGCAACACGTCAAGGAACACGGCCTGCATGGCGATCTAGGCCCCGGTGAACGGTTGTTCTACTACACCACCTGCGGCTGGATGATGTGGAACTGGTTGGTGTCGGCACTGGCCACCGGCAGCTCCGTGGTGCTGTACGATGGCTCACCGTTCCAGCCCGAGCCACAACGCTTGATCGACCTGATCGACGACGAACGCATCAGCGTCTTCGGCACCAGTCCCAAATACCTCGCAACCCTGGAAAGCAGCGGTATCAAGCCCCGTGAAAGTCATGACCTGAGCAGCCTCAAGACGTTGCTTTGCACCGGCTCGGCGCTGTCGCCGCACAGTTACGACTTCGTCTATCGCGACTTCAAGGCTGACGTGTGCCTGGCCTCGATGTCCGGCGGCACCGACATCGTCTCGTGCTTCGTCAACGGCAACCCGATGTCGCCCGTGCGGCGCGGCGAAATCATGGGCAAGAGCCTGGGCATGGCCGTTGAAGTGTGGAACGACGAAGGCCACCCGGTGATCGGTGAAAAAGGCGAACTGGTCTGCACCCGGCATTTCCCGGCGATGCCCATTGGCCTGTGGAACGATCCTGATGGCGAAAAACTGCGCAAATCCTATTTCAGCCTGTTCCCCGGCGTCTGGGCCCAAGGTGATTACGCCGAACAGCTGACCCATGGCGCAATGATGATCCACGGTCGCTCGGATGCCGTTCTCAACCCCGGCGGCGTGCGCATCGGCACGGCGGAAATCTATCGCCAGGTGGAGAAAGTTCCCCAGGTGCTCGACTGCGTGGCGATCGGTCAGCAGTGGCAGGACGACGTGCGGGTGGTGCTGTTCGTGCGCTTGCGCGACGGGCTCGAACTGGACGAGGCCCTGCAACAGCAGATCCGCCAGGTGATTCGCGCCAATACCACGCCGCGTCATGTGCCGGCGAAGATTGTGGCAGTGACGGACATTCCCCGGACCATCAGCGGCAAGGTCGTTGAGTTGGCGGTACGCAATGTGGTGCATGGGCAGAAAGTGAAGAACACTGATGCCTTGGCCAATCCCGAGGCGCTGGAGCAATTTCGTGACCGGCCCGAACTGATGGATTGAAATGGGATTACCTGTGGGAGCGAGCTTGCTCGCGATAGCGGAGTGTCAGTTCACATCAATGCAACGTGACCCGACGCCATCGCGAGCAAGCTCGCTCCCACAGTAACCGCTCAAGCCTTCGAATCAACCTGCACCTATCACCTGTGCAAGAATAGTCCCAGCCAAAGCGACTCATGTGCAGGACTCCCAGATGAACGCAATACCAACCGCCAGCGATGCCCAGGCCTTGATCGCCCGAATCGACTGGGCGAGCAGCCCGCTGGGCGCTGCCAGCACTTGGCCACAAAGCCTGCGAACCGCCGTGGACATCGTCATTCACTCACCGATGCCGATGCTGCTGTTATGGGGCCCGCAACTGACGCAAATCTACAACGACGGCTTCGCCCTGCTCGCCGGGAACAAGCATCCGCACGCTTTCGGACAACCGACACACCTGATCTGGCCAGAGTTGCAAGACTTCACCGACCCGATCTACAGCGCCGTCCTGCAAGGTCAGGTGCGCACCTACAGCGAGCAGCGCTTTACCCTGCAACGCGGGGGCCAGGAGTCTGACTTCTGGCTCGACCTGACCTACAGCCCGATCCGCGACGAAGGTGCCCAGGTGTCCGGGATCCTGGTCACCGCCATCGAAACCAACGAACGCCGGCGTATCGCCCTCGAACTCGAACAGCGCTCGGCGGCCAGCCTCAAGGCCCAGCGTGAAACCGAGGAACGCCTGCAACTGGCCCTCGCCGCCACCGATGCGGTCGGTACCTGGGACTGGGACATCAGCGAGGACCGTTTCATCGCCGATGCGCATTTTGCCCAACTGCATGGCATCGACCCGGCCATGGCCAGCCAATTGCCGATCAGTGAATACCTGCACGGCGTACACCCCGAAGACCGCGCCCTGATCGCCCGCAGCATCAAGCATTGCATCACCCATGGCACCGAATACGCCGAGGAGTATCGCCTGCTGCAAACCGACGGCCAGATGCGCTGGGTATTTGCCCGCGGTCGCTGCTACAAGGATCACCATGGCCGGCCGGTGCGCTTCCTCGGCGCCGCCCTGGACCTGACCGAGCGCAAACACACCGAACAGGCCCTGCGCCAGAGCCAGACCGAGCTGCAACTGATCATCAACGCCATGCCGGTCCTGATCAGCTACGTCGACCGCGAAGAACGCTTTCGCCTGAACAATGCGGCGTACCTCGACTGGTACGGGCTGACGCCGCAAGAACTTTACGGGCGAACCATTCTTGAGGTGCTCGGCGAAGAAGCCTATGCGCTGCGCGCCCCGCACATCAAGGAAGCGCTGTCCGGCAGGCCGTGCTGTTTCAGCATCAGCACGCCACACCGCGACGGCAGCATCCGCCAGGCCTTGATGAATTACCTGCCACGCCACGGCGCGGATGGCGCCGTGAACGGTTTCTACATCTTTGTGATCGACGAAACCGAGCGCAAAAAGACCGAAGAAGCCCTGCGTAACCTCAACGAAACCCTTGAAGAACGGGTTGCCGCCCGCACCCGCCAACTGGCCGAAGCCAACGAGCGCCTGCAAAACGAGATGTTCGAGCGCGAACGTGCCGAAGACGCCTTGCGCCATGCGCAGAAAATGGAAGCGGTCGGCCAGCTTACCGGCGGCATCGCCCATGACTTCAACAACATGCTCACCGGCATCATCGGCAGCCTCGACCTGATGCAACGCTACATTGCCGACGGCCGCGCCAGCGAGATCGGTCGATTCACCGAAGCGGCCGTGTCCTCGGCCAACCGCGCCGCCGCCCTCACCCATCGCCTGCTGGCGTTCTCCCGCCGCCAATCACTCAATCGCAAGCCGCTCAACCCCAACGAGCTGATCCACTCTCTGGAAGACTTGTTCAGGCGCACCAAGGGCGACCATATCGAGCTCGACCTGCAACTGGCCGAGAACATCTGGCGGGTCAACACCGATGTCAGCCAACTGGAAAACGCCCTGCTCAACCTGGTGATCAACGCCCGGGACGCCATGCCCGATGGCGGCGAGTTGCAGATCGAAACGGCCAACGTGTACCTCGACGGCAGTGACATGACGACCCTGGAACCGGTCAAGGCCGGTGACTACGTGATGATTGCCGTCAGCGACAACGGCACCGGCATGACGCCCTCGGTGCTGGCCAAGGCATTCGACCCGTTCTTCACCACCAAGCCCATCGGCCAGGGCACCGGTTTGGGCTTGTCGATGATTTACGGTTTCGCCCAGCAATCGGGGGGCCACGTCAGTCTGTTCAGCCTGCCGGGACGGGGCACCAGCGTGCGTTTGTACCTTCCGCGCCTGCATTCGACCGAGTCGGAAAAAGTTTTGTCGCCCGTCATCGGCGAGGCACCGGCGGCCATTGCCGGCGAAACCGTGATGCTGGTCGAGGACGATGCGGCGGTGCGCATGCTGGTATTGGACCTGCTCAATGAGCTCGGTTACCGAGCCCATGAAGCCGAAGATGCCAAGGGCGCCCTGCCGCTGCTGGAGTCGGACCTGCGAGTGGACCTGCTGGTGACGGACGTCGGGTTGCCGGGCATGAACGGCCGCCAACTGGCGGAAATCGCCCGTCAGCATCGTCCCGAACTGAAAGTGCTGTTCATGACCGGTTACGCCGAGATCGCCGCCGAGCGCCAGGGTTTTCTCGAAGAGGGCATGGACATGGTAGCCAAGCCGTTTTCCATCGATCTGCTGGCCAACAAGATTCGCACGATGATCAGTCAACCGGACTGAGTTGAGGCATAATCGCGCGCCCCCACTGCCGCCCACATAGCCACCACCGTTGCAAGGTACCGCCAATGAAAGCTCAAGCCCGCCATATTCTGGTGAAAACCTCGGAAGAAGCCGAGCAGCTCAAACAACGCATCGCCAAGGGCGAAGCGTTCGACGTGCTGGCCAAGAAGTATTCGACCTGCCCATCGGGCAAGCGCGGCGGCGATCTCGGTGAAGTGCGGCCGGGACAGATGGTCGGCGTGATTGATGCGGTGATCTTCAAGAAACCGCTGCGGGTGGTGCATGGGCCGATCAAGAGCAAGTTCGGGTATCACCTGGTGCAGGTGTTTTACCGGGATTGAGTGGCTGGTCAGGCCCCTGTGGCGAGGGGGCTTGCCCCCGTTCGAGTGCGCAGCACTCGTGAGTTCGCTGCACTCGGCATGTCAGATAAATCCGGTAGACAGGGTTTGGGGCTGCTTCGCAGCCCAACGGGGGCAAGCCCCCTCGCCACAAAGCCCCCCCTCGCCCCAGTTAATGCATTTCAATCTCTGGGAATCAGCGCCCCCGGCACCTGAATCACCCGGCTCGCCAACCGATGCCCGGCCTCGGCGGCTTGCGAAGGGCTGCCGCCCTTGAGCCGCGAAGCCAGATACGCCGCGCTGAACGAATCCCCCGCCGCCGTGGTGTCCACCACCCGCTCGACCTTCTGCGCCGGCACTTCGAACGACTCTCCATCACAACGAATCAGGCACGCTTGTGCGCCGCGCTTGAGCACCACTTCCGGCGTACCGATCTGCTCATACGCGGCAAACACCGCGTCACCATCGGCATAACCAAACAACGCCTGTTCGTCATCCACCGTCAGCAACGCCAGGTCGACATACGCCAGCACACTGCGATATGCCGCCCGGGCGTCCTCGACCGATGCCCACAGCCGTGGCCGGTAGTTGTTGTCGAACACGATTCGCGCATCGCGCTGGCGGGCTTCGATCAGGGTTTCCAGCAGTTTTTCCCGACCTTGCGCACCGAGTACCGCCAGGGTGATGCCGCTGAAGTACAGCACATCATAATCCGGAAGCGCGGCGAGAATCGGCGCGGCGGCCGGGGTGGTGAAGCAATCGCGGACGGCCGCTTCGTTGCGCCAGTACAGGAAGCGTCGCTCACCGGCAGCGTCAGTCTGGATGCAATACAAACCCGGCAGGCGTCCGGGCAGACGCTGGACCATGGCGAGCCCGATATTTTCCGCCGCCCAACTCTGGCACATCGCGTCGCTGAAACTGTCATCGCCCAGGGCGGTGACGTAGTCCACGGAGCCGTCCTCTCCCAGTTCCCGGGACAGGTACACGGCCGTGTTCAATGTATCGCCGCCGAAGCTCTGTTGCAGGCTGCCGTCGGCGCGATGCTGCAACTCGATCATGCACTCGCCGATCAGGGCGATGCGTGGAGTGTTGGGGCCCAGGGTGTTGATGGTGTTCATTGTTGTGGGGTCTCTGGTGTTTCGGTGTTGTCTGGTTTGGCCTCATCGCGAGCAAGCTCGCTCCCACATTGGATCTTCGGTGTACACAAAACCCTGTGGGAGCGAGCTTGCTCGCGATGGCCGCAACTCGATCTCAAACCCTTAGAAACAGGTTTCCATCGTCTCGATGACGTTCAGTTGCTCATCCACCAGGCAACCGACACGCCACTTGTCGAACGTCAGGCACGGGTGCGAAGTGCCAAACGAAATGATGTCGCCCACCCGCAGATCAACCCCCGGTGCCACGGTCATGAACGCATGCTGGTCCATCACTGCAGTCACCTTGCAGACGCTCACATCATCGCCTTTGGCCGGCACGGCGCCCGCCTTGTAACGCAGCAATGGCACCGGTAAACCGGCGTCGTAGGCCACGTCGCGCTTGCCCAGGGCAATCACCGCAAACCCCGGCTCCGGCAGCGACTGCACGTGCGCCCACACCTCCAGCGCCGGACGCAGGCCTTCGTGCAGGTCGCTGCGACGGTCGAGCACGCAGCACTGCGCTTCCTTGTAGATGCCATGGTCATGGGCCACGTAACTGCCGGGACGCAGCACGCTGAGGAAACGCCCGGCGGCGTTCTGTGCTTCAAACGACTCGGCAATCAGGTCATACCAGGCCGAACCCGACGCGGTGATGATCGGCTTGGGGATGGCGAAGGCACCGCTGTCCTGCAACTGCACCGCCAGGCGCACCAGTGATGCGGCGAAATCGCGGATACCGGTCACCGCGTGATCGCCGTGGATCACCCCTTCGTAGCCTTCGATCCCGGTCAGGGCCAGCGCCGGTTGCGCGGCGATGGCCTTGGCCAGGTCGAGCACTTGCTGCTCGCTGCGGCAACCGCAGCGACCACCGACCACGCCGTATTCGATCATGACGTTCAAACGCACGCCACGGGAGGCGAAATAGACACCGAGGTCGGCTACGTTGTCCGGGTGATCGACCATGCAATAGAAGTCGAACGTCGGGTCGGCCAGCAGGTCGGCAATCAGCGCCATGTTCGGCGTACCGACCAACTGGTTGGCCATCAGCACCCGGCGCACACCATGAGCGTAGGCCGCACGGGTTTGGGTGGCGCTGGCCAGGGTGATGCCCCAGGCACCGGCGTCCAGTTGGCGCCGGAACAGCGCCGGGGTCATGCTGGTTTTGCCATGGGGCGCGAGTTCCGCTCCGCTGTCGCTGACGAACGCCTGCATCCAGCGAATGTTGTGTTCCAGCGCCTCGCGGTGCAGTACCAGCGCAGGCAGGCTGACGTCACGCACCAGGCTGGCGCCCTTGGGTGCGGTGCCTTTTTCCACGGCGGCGGTATTGGGGGCAGAAGACATGGTCGAACTCCTCGTTCACGCGGCCGCAGGCAGCCGCTGTTATTCGTTGATGCGACGGGCCAGGCTATTGGCGCTTTCGATCAGCACCCGGCGGTAGTCGTTGTAGTTGTTCTTGGCATCGGCCCGGGGGGCGACGATGCACAGGGTCGCGATGGCCACGCCGTTGGGTTCTTTGACCGGTGCGGCGAAGCAATGGGTAAAGGTGTCGGCGACGCTATCGAAGGAAAAGAAACCATCGATTCCGGCCTGGCGGATTTCCTTGAGAAACTGCGCAAGTTCCAAGCGTTCGCCATTGGGCAGGATGAAGTCGTCGTGGTCGATCAGGTCGACGATTGCCTGGTCGCTCAGGTGCGCCAGCAGCAAGCGCCCGGATGCGGTCCAGGGGATGGGCGCGTTTTCACCGATGTCCGAGGAAATGCGGAAATGCCGCTCCCCCTCCTTCATCAGCGCAACGGTGTACTTGCGCCCGTTGAGCAGGCACATCTGCGCCGTTTCACGGGTCTGGCTGACGATTTCCTGCAAGGCGTGATCGGCCTCGCGAGTCAGGTCGAAATGTCGCAGGTGTGCCTGCCCGAGAAAGTACAACTGGCGACCGAGGTAGACATGACCGTCCTTGCCCACCGGCTCCAGGATGCGTCGTTCCAGCAGCGAGGCCACCAGTTCGTAGACCGTGGATTTGGGGCTGCCGATGCCGCTGGCGATGTCGTTCGGACGCAGGGGCTGGCCGATCTCCTTGAGGAAATCGAGGATATCGAACGCCCGGTCCAGCCCGCGTGCCCGGCGCTTGATGGTGTCTTCGGTCATTTCAGTGGTTCCCATTCATGGTCGCCTGGAGTTTACCCAGTGTGCCGCGCTCACCGTTAGGCCGCCTTCGCGGGCAAGCCCGCTCCCACAGGGAATGGTCGTGTGTCTGCAATCTGTGGCAGCACACAAACCTGTGGGAGCGTGGCTTGCCCGCGATGGGCGCGACTCGGTTCAAGCCTTTTTCTTGTACGCAATGCAGTCGATCTCGACCTTGCAGTCGACCATCATGTTCGCCTGCACACAGGCCCGCGCCGGGGCATGTTCTGGCTTGAAGTACTCGGAGAACACCTTGTTGAAGCTCCAGAAATCCCGCGGGTCTTCCAGCCACACGCCGGTACGCACCACGTCTTCAAGGCCATAACCGGCCTCTTCAAGGATAGCGATCAGGTTCTTCATGGTCTGGTGAGTCTGCTCGACGATACCACCGACAATGATCTCGCCATCCAGCGCCGGCACCTGGCCGGACACGTGCAGCCAGCCATCGGCTTCGACAGCGCGGGCGAATGGACGAGGCTGACCACCCCCGGCGGTGCTGCCGGTGCCGTAACGAGTAATGCTCATGGGTGTTTCTCCTGACTGGAAGTTATTGTTCCGCTATAGCGGAATTAATTGTGCAATAACGGAATAAGCGGCAGAAAGTGTGCCACAGGATGTGGAGGGAATGTGAGAGGGATTGAAGTTTGTTTTGAATCAGAGGGACGGGTATCTGGTTCTCAATTGGGTGCACATGACCCCACTCGAAGCAACACCCGCGACTCAGAGCAGCTTCATTGGACAACCGCCCACCCGACTGCTTTATTCTATGTTCAGGAAATTACCGGTTTTAGCAGCCGTGACGTGTTCGGCGTGCGCGGTCCCAGGAGGGTTGATGTCATTTAAAGTCATGATGGTTTTCGGTACGCGTCCGGAGGCCATCAAGATGGCCCCCCTGGCACGGGTCCTGCGCAATTGGCCAGGTATAACCCTGAACATCTGCTCCACGGGCCAGCACCGGGAAATGCTCAAGCAGGTCCTCGACTCGTTCGAGCTGACGGTCGATGAAGACTTGCAGGTGATGACCCAGGGCCAGACCCTCAACGGTCTCTCCGAACAATTGCTGGGGCATCTCGACAAAGCCTACGAGCGGGTGCATCCGGATATCGTGCTGGTACACGGCGACACCACCACCAGCTTCATTGCCGCCCTCGCCGCCTTCAATCGCCAGATACCCATCGGCCACGTCGAGGCAGGTTTGCGTACCGGTAACTTGCGTGCACCCTGGCCTGAGGAAGCCAACCGGCACCTGACCGGTGTCATCGCCGACCTGCATTTCGCGCCGACCACCATCAGCCAGGACAACCTGCTGCGCGAAGGTGTGTCCAAGGCCAACATCGAGGTCACCGGTAACACGGTGATCGATGCGCTGGTATGGATGCGCAAACACCAGCAGGAAATCCACTGGCACCCGGCCGCCGACTCGCCGCTGGCGGTGCTCGACGACAACAGGCGCATGGTGCTGATCACCGGGCATCGCCGGGAGAATTTCGGCGGCGGCTTTCGCAACATCTGCCTGGCTCTGGCCACCCTTGCCGAACGTTATCCCGATGCGCAATTCGTCTACCCGGTGCACCTCAATCCGCAGGTGCAAAAGGCGGTCTACAGCGTCCTCTCGGACAAACCCAATATCTATCTGGTGGCGCCGCAGGATTACCAGCATTTCGTCTGGCTGATGGACCGCGCCTATTTCATTCTCACCGATTCCGGTGGCATCCAGGAGGAAGCACCGGCCATTGGCAAGCCGCTTCTGGTGCTGCGCGATGTCACGGAGCGGCCATCGGCGCTCGAAGGCGGGACCGTGGTGCTGGTGGGCACCGACACCGACCGCATCGTCAGGGAATCGAGCCTGTTGTTCGATGATGAAGCCACCTTCCAGCGAATGAGCCGGGTCCATAGCCCGTATGGCGACGGACACGCCAGCGAACGCATCGCCAATCGCCTCGGCATCTGGCTCAAACACCGCACGGCGGGTAAAGCCGTATGAGCCTGGTGTTTGTCGACTTCTTTGCCTATGTGTTGTTCGGTCTCAAATACCTCGCGATTACCCTGGCCCTGCTGATGTTCATACTCGGCCTCGATGACCTGTTCATCGACCTGGTGTACTGGACCCGCAAGCTGATCCGGCGCTGGCGGATCTATGAAAAATTCGACCGAGCCGATGAGCAACGGCTGTATTCCATCGGCGAAAAACCCCTGGCGATCATGGTGCCGGCGTGGAACGAAGTCGGCGTGGTCGGTGAAATGGCGCGCCTGGCCGCCTCGACCATCGACTACGAGAACTATCAGATTTTCGTCGGCACCTACCCCAACGACGCCGAGACCCAGGCCGACGTCGATGCGGTGTGCCTGCATTATCCCAACGTGCACAAAGTGGTGTGCGCCCGTCCCGGTCCTACCAGCAAGGCTGACTGCCTGAACAACGTGATCGACGCCATCCTGCGCTTTGAAAACGATGCAAAGATCCAGTTCGCCGGCTTCATCCTGCACGATGCCGAGGACGTGATTTCACCCATGGAGTTGCGCCTGTTCAACTACCTGCTGCCGGCCAAGGACCTGATCCAGATTCCGGTCTATCCCTACGCGCCGGAATGGCATGGCTTCACTGCCGGGCACTACGTCGACGAGTTCGCCGAGAACCATGGCAAGGACGTCATCGTGCGTGAAGCACTGACCGGACAAGTGCCCAGCGCCGGGGTCGGCACCTGTTTCAGCCGTAAGGCCATCAGTGCCCTGCTCGAAGACGGTGACGGTATCGCCTTCGACGTGCAGAGCCTCACCGAAGACTACGACATCGGTTTCCGCCTCAAGCAAAAAGGCATGAAGTGCATCTTTGCCCGCTATTCGGTGACCGACCCGAAACTGGCACTGGAACAACCATGGGTGTTCGGCATGGACCTCGCCTTTTCCCAGGTGATCTGTGTGCGCGAGCACTTTCCCCGTGACTTGCAGTACGCGATCCGGCAGAAGTCGCGCTGGATCGTCGGCATCGTGTTCCAGGGCACCAAGAATCTGGGCTGGAGCAGCAAAGGCCTGCTCAATTATTTTCTGTGGCGCGACCGCCGTGGCCTGATTGCGTACCTGTTGAGCTTCCTGGTGAACATACTGCTGGTGGTGTTGCTGGCGATGTGGCTGGTCACCGTGATCGCGCCGAACGCCTGGCGGTTCCCGTCGATCCTCTCTGACAGCACGTTGTTGGCGGGCCTGCTGTGGCTCAATGGCTTCATGCTGCTCAACCGGCTATTCCAGCGCGGTTGGTTTGTCACCCGTTTTTACGGACTCGGCGAAGGACTGCTGTCGGCGCCCCGGATGGTGTGGAGCAATTTCGTGAATTTTTTCGCCAACGTTCGGGCGTTGCGCCAGGTGATGGAAATGGGCGATTCCCGTCGCGTCGCCTGGGACAAGACCACCCATGAGTTTCCAGCCCTGGCTGAAGCCCAGCGCACCCCGCTGGGCCATCGTCTGGTGGAAAAAGGCCTGCTGTCTGAAGATCAACTCGAAGCCGCGATCACCAACCCTGTACGCCGACGCCTGGGTCAGGAACTGCTGCTGCGCGGGCACATCGACACCACGCAACTGGTGCAGGCCCTGGCCGAACAACTGGACCTGGAATGGGCGCCACTCAATCCGTTCAAGCTCGACAAACGCCTGATCGACGCCGTGCCGCGCAAAATCGCTACACACTACGGCGTGTTGCCGGTCGCCGAGGAGAACGAAACCCTGGTGCTGGCCTCCGAAGGTCCGGTGAGCCAGGTGTCCCTGGGCGCCATCAGCCGTCAACTGAAACGCCCGGTGCGTTGCCGCCTTGCACCACAAGGCCGGGTGACGCTGGGGATCCGCTACTGGTACGCCAGCCCTCGTCAAAGCGAGGAAGTGCATCAGATGCTTGAGGTGCTTGAGCAAAATCAGGACGACGAAGACCTGATTGAGCGCGTCAGCCATCACCAAGTGTTGCTGGGCAATCTGTTGCAAGTACGCGGCATGGTGCCGCCAACCCTGTTCAATCAGGCGCTGATCGATTTCGATGCGGAAAAAATGTCTCTCGGTGAACACTTGATTGAACGCGGCATGATCACACAGGAAATCCTCGAGCAGGCCCTGGTCGATCAGACGAGCGAGCAGCACGCAGCGTACTGCATTGCCCGGGAGGCCGCATGAAGCCTGTCCATCGTCAGACCTTGATGGCCGGTAGCCTGTTGCTCTGCCTGAACACCACGGCGTGGGTGCAAGCCGAACCCTTGACCGATTTCGATCAGTTCCGCAGTTACCCCTATATGGACCGCAGTTACCGCGAAGCGAAAAACGGCAACTGGAAGGAAGTCGAACGGCTGATGCGCCACCTGCTGAGCAAAGTGCCGCAAAACGATGAAGCACGGGCGTTACTGGTGCAGTCGCTGGTCAAGCAGCAACGCTACGAAGATGCCCTGCAAGCGCTGCCGGATACCCCGTCCAACAGCGATAGCCTGCTCAACCTGCGCCTGGCCTGGATCGAACAGGATCCGCCGGACAGAAAACAGGTGGAGCAATGGATAGCCTCCAGCAATCTGGAGCATCGCGTGCGCCTGTGGCAGGCCTACAGCGCGAGCCTGGCCAAGCGCGGCGGCGCGGCCTCGGCCCATGACTGGCTGGCGCAACTGCCACCCAAGGGTGATGAGCAAGCGCTGCAACAGGCCCGGGCCAACTGGTCCGAGCAACTGCGCGATTGGGATGGCACCATCAAGGAACTGGCGCCACTGGCCGCTAACCAACAACTCGATGCCCAAAGCTGGCAACGCCTGGCCAACGCCTACGTGCAACGCCTCGACGAGCAATCCTTGCAGCAACTGCTGCAAACGGCGCCAAGCCCGGAAGCCGCGCGCAAGACCCGGCTGGCCATGGTCGACCGGGCGATTGCCATGGGCCAGGTCCAGCAGGCGCAGCGCTGGATGCAATCGCTGCCGCCTGCCGATCTTGCCGACCCGGCGCAACGCCAGCGTCTGTGGGAACTGGCGCGGCAAACCGGCGACAGCGCCACGGTACAACGCTTGAGTGGTGAGTTGCAGCGGCCATGCCTGGAGACCGCCGACTGGCTGTCGCGTCGTGATCCGCAAGCTGCGCTGAGCGAATTGAAAAGTTGCCAACCCGAAGAAAACCCGCAGGTCTGGCTGGTCCTCGCCCAGCGCCTGCAAGCCACCGACCTGCTGCAAACGACCCGTCTGCCGGAGCCTTGGGACACGCGACGCCGCGAACACCTGCTCGACGTCTGGCAGGATGAAGGCCGCAGCGACAAAGTCATGGCCTACCTCGCCAGCCAGCCGCAGACCGCCGATGTGGTCAAACGCCGCGCTGAACTGCTCCAGGCATCGGATCACGATACCGAAGCGGCGGCATTCTGGGAGCGGCATTACCAGCAGACCGGCAACCTCGATTCACTCAACCAGGCTACCTACCTGGCGCTGAATGCCGGCCATCGTGAACATGCGCAACGGTTGCTCGAGAGCGCCTTCGACCGCCACGGCGGCAAGCTGCCGACGCCCCTGCTGCAAAGGTTGGCGGGGTTGTATGCCGCGTCGACACCGACCGCGGCACAACAGCAACGCATTGTTTCGCTGCTCAAGCGCGTCGACCCCGCCACTCGCGGGCAACTGCTGGCGCAACTGGCGGAAAACGGCCAGTGCGGCGCGGTTCAACAGGCCATCGGTGATCTCCCGCAAGCTGCGGGCGACTACCGCGCCCTCGGCCGTTGTGCAATGCCCGAGCGCCCCGGCGAAGCAGTGGTGTATTACCAGACCGCCGAAAAAATGGGTGACCAGAACACTCGCCTGCCACTCGCCTACGCCCTGGAGGCGGCCGGAGACTCGGCCGGTGCCCTGGCCATCTGGCGCAGCATTCCAGATGCCGAACTCAGCGACAATGCCCGCCTCACCGCCAGCCGCGGCGCCCTGAATATCGGCGACACGCAAACAGCTGAACGCTACTGGCAACTAAGCCGCACCCGTGGTGCCAATGAGTGGACCTTGGGCGCGGCGATTGCCGATGCCCAGGGCGATCACACCCTCGCGCTGCAACGCCAGCGGTCCGCCCTGCAGCTGGTACCGGATGCCGAGCATTACTATGCGGCCTCGGTCACGGCGCAAAAGGCCGGCGACCTGCAACAAAGTACCGAATGGCTTGCCGAAGCGGCGCGCCGCGAACCGGACAATCCCCGTTATCGGGCCGACTACGGCGTGCGCCTGGCCGGTGCCGAGACCAAGGCAGCACGCGCCGGCTCCATCCCGTATCTGCAACGCGCCACCCAGGATTTCCCGGAAGACTATCGCCTCGGCGAAACCCTGGCCTGGCGTTATGACGAGGTCGAAGACAGCGCTTCGGCGCGCAAGGAACTGCGCCGGGTGATCGATCTGGAGCAGAACCCGGTGGCCGCCGATGACGAGGATGGCAGCATGGAAGCGCGCCGCTATCGCCAGCGTCGCGCCCACGAAAGCCTGTCCCGTCGCGACACAGTCACCATCGCCAGCACCTGGTCACCGGCCGGGATATCGACCAACGACATCCTGCGTCCCGACGACAGCATCGGCACACAGCGACGCTCCAGTTCACAGAACGTGCAACTGGCCATGTGGGACCATGCACTGGGCGATGAACCCAGCCGCGCCGGCAGCACGCTGTCGGTCTATGGCCGCGTGTTGCTTGGCGGCGTGGGCAGGTCGAGCTATGCCGAATCCCTGGGTACCGGCGTCGGCCTGCGCTACAAGCCCTGGGGCACCGCCAACATCAACTTCTATGGCGAGATCTACAAGCAAAGCCAGTTCGATGATCAGGACAACCATGGCCTGAGCCTCGGCCAGATGCTGGTCCCCGACAAGGTGTCCGATCAGGCCGAGGATCACCGCAATGATGGCCACACCACCACCGACTACCTGCTGCGGACAACCGCGTCGTTCCTTGATCAGGGTCGATTCCGCAACGATTGGCGGGTCGATGAAAGCGACTGGGAGGAGCGCTTCCTCTACCTCGACGCGGCGTGGTGGACCAAGGCCGGCGACCATCAATGGTTATCGCGCTTCCAGCAAGGGCACACCTGGAAACTTCCGTTCAACGGCGCACAAACGATCATGCCGTACGGCTTTCTCGAATTCGCTACCCAGGACCCGAGCAACGACTGGCGCCAGGATCTGCGCACCGGTCTGGGCCTGCGTTGGCAATGGTGGTTCGACGACGATGTCTACAACGCCTATCGCGCGCACTTGACGGTGCGCACCGAGTATCAACAAGCGTTGGGTGGCAATCTGTATGAAGGCGGCAACGGCGTGCTGGTGGGCGTGGAGTTGAATTTCTGATGGAGCGACTTCTTTTGGCTTTGTGCCTGTTGCTGGGCGCCGCGGCGACCCATGCCGACGAACGGATTTTCTATCAACCGCTCAATGTCGATGCCAACCTGAGCCAGGCGCAATGGCAGCGGATCTGGCAGGACAGCGCCCGCCAGGGCGTGCACACGGTGATCGTACAGTGGACGGCCTACGGCGATTCGGACTTCGGCGGTGCCGACGGCTGGCTTGCCCGCAGCCTGAAACAGGCCCAGGCCCAAGGCCTGAAACTGGTGCTGGGCCTGTACATGGACCCGGCCTATTACCAGCGTATCAATGAGCTTGACAGTGCCGGGCTGGCAACGTACTGGCAGACGCAACTGGGGCAGTCGCTGGCCCGGCAGCAGAAACTGCGCAAGGACTGGAAACTCCCCGTCAGCGGCTGGTATCTGCCCATGGAACTGGATGACCTGCACTTTCTGGCGCTGGATCGCCGACAAAGATTGCAACGCCAGCTCAAGGATTTTTCCGGCAAGCTCGACGCACCATTGCACATCAGCGTGTTCAACGTCGGCAAACTCGCGCCACAAGTGAATGGCCAATGGCTGGGGGAATTGGCGAACGCCGGAATCCAGGTGTGGTGGCAAGACGGTGCCGGCACCGGACGCTTGCCACCATTGATTCGCAATGGCTACGCCAATGCGCTGCCCTGCTCCATCGGCATTGTCAGGGAAGCCTTCCGGCAAGTCAGCGCTGCCGGACAACCCTTCCGTGCCGAACCGATGCCGCCACAAACCTCTTCACCGGGTTGCCACCCGACATCGGTTTTCTCCCTGCGCTACCGACCCTGGGGCAAGGTGATTCTCGACAACCAGCAGAAGGGCAAGGTCGGCGATGTACAAAACCATTGAAGACGAAGTGCTGAAAAAATCGGCGCCGGCTGAGCTTAAGGCCGAGTTCCTCCAACATGAATTCGATCGGCTGCACACATTTTGCGTACTGATCTACATCGCCAGCATTGTGGTCTGGGTTGCTTACGACCTGATCCTGAGTTTCATCGGCGGGCAGCCATTCACCTGGCGTTCGCTGGTGTTCTTCGGTGTCTTCACCATTCTCGTCATCATTCTGCTGTTTATCCGCGACGCCCGGCACTTCCAGAAACTCAACCTGCTGTTTGTGCTCACCATTGCCTTCGGCACGCGGCTGCTCATCGAAGGCCTGGGAAACGACCACCAACCGGCCTGGCTGTTGCTGGCGGCTTCGACCACCCTGTTCACAGCCTCGGTGTTGCCGCTGAGCCGCTGGTCATTCTTTGCCGCGCAGTTGGTGACCTGGTGGTTTCTCAATCCCTTCTACAACACCGGTATCGAACAGTTTGAACTGGGGGGCGTGATGGCCCTCAGTTACACGACATTTATCTGCGGCCTGACCCTCTACAGCTTCCTGACGCTGCACAAGGCCAAGCTCAACAACTTCATCATGTCCAGGCTGCTGCTGGACCAGGCCTACATCGACACCCTCACCGAAATCCCCAATCGCCGTTCGTTCATGACCCGCGCAAGCCTGCAGTTGAACAGCGTGCCCCGGGAAAACGACCACTACCTGGCGATGATCGACATCGACAACTTCAAGAAGGTCAACGACGTCTACGGCCACGACATTGGCGATGAGGTGCTCAAGCGCATCGCGCAGGACATCAAGTCGGTGACGGCCCACCACGAATATGCGCGATTGGGTGGCGAGGAGTTCGCGATTTACCTGGCCGGGGTTCGCCGCGAAGACGTCGAGACGCTGGCCGGCGACCTGTGTCGGGTGGTACGCGAGCAACCCACTCGACACCCGGTGACCATCAGTATCGGCCTGGCCCGGGTGCTCGACGGTGACACACTGAACCAGGCGCTGATCAAGGCCGATGCGGCCTTGTATGAGTCAAAACATACCGGGAAGGATCGCTACACATTTCATCAATAAAGCTATCTATCCCACCTACTGCAAAGCGCCTCCTCATCGCTAACCGAGCGATGTGTGCCATCGAAAAAAGATCTGTTTAAACCCGACCAATCTGCTTGCTACTGTCAAATATGACAGTAGACGCTTCTGAGCAGGCAAGGAAATACTGGCGCCGCATCTGACTATCGAAACCAAAGGGGATCGAACATGAATACGGCGAGAACTTTATTTGTTTGCGCGACGCTGGGGATGGGTTTAACGGGTTGCAATATTGATCCGGACGCGACTGTTTCCACGGTCAGCGAAGAGTGCAGCAGCTTGGTCAATGGAAAGTACATCGGCCAGAATGGCCCTGAAGTTTGCATTACGACACCGCTTTCAAAAAGTGCCACATCCATCTCGGGCACGATCGTTGGGACCACGGCTACAGGCCCGTTCATGGTAACGGCGAAAACCAGCGATGACGTCATTTTGAAGCAGGTATCCACGCTGTCTAACGGTAACTTCACGATGTCACAATTGAATCTGCAAAACCTGCCAGGCAAGGGCATTTCATTTTCGGTTGTGGTAACGGGTGTAAGTTCACCGCCCACCAAACTGGTAGTCGGCCAGGAGCCACCGTCAAAATGTTCACAAGGAGCTCCGGGCTATCCGTTATGTGGCACTTATCCCGGCGCGATCTTTTTTCCAATCAAAACCTCCGTTACCACCATTTTCTCTGTTTCACCTGGGGAATTTTATACTGGGGCTACCTTGCTCCCGTCTTTCATGGGTTTAAGTACAACCCGCTGGAGGCCAGACCGATACATCAGCTTCTTACGAAACGTTTCTGCTCCCATAAAGCCGGGAGAGGAGCAAACCGTTTTTGCGACTATCGATAACACTGAGTCTTTTGCCTACCCTGTCACTCAAACTGTTTTGCCCGCTCAACAGTAAAAATCCCCCTTCGGGCCGGGCCTGGAGGGTGTCGATCCAGCCCGGCAACTGCGCCTTGCCATGGGTCACCCGCGATGCGGTCAACCCGCTCAACTGCGCCAATTCACCGATCTTCATTGCGGGCCCATTTATCTGCTTGACATTAAAGTTAACTTTAAGGTTAGCCTCTGCTCATCACTACGAGGAGCCAAGCATGTCGCCCTTTCAAGCGTTGAATTTGCCCAACGGCCAGACCATCGGCAATCGCATTGCCAAAGCCGCGATGGAAGAGAACCTCGCCAATACTGATCAAGTACCCGACAAGGCCCTGCTTCGTCTGTATCAGGCCTGGGCCGAGGGCGGGGCCGGCTTGTTGCTGACCGGCAATGTAATGATCGACCGTCGCGCCATGACCGGTCCCGGCGGAGTAGCGCTGGAAGACGAGCGCCACCTGGAGCGCTTCCGCCAGTGGGCCAGCGCTGGTCGGGCCGGCGGTGCGCATTTCTGGGTGCAGCTCAACCATCCTGGCCGCCAGACCATGGCCAACCTTGGCCAGCAAGCTCTGGCGCCGTCGGCGGTTGCGCTGGATCTGGGCCCGTTCTCGAGGATGTTCGCCGAACCCAAACCCATGAACGCGGACGACATCCAGGAGGTGATCCGACGTTTCGCCACCAGCGCCGCACTGGCCGAGAAAGCCGGTTTTACCGGCGTGCAGATCCACGCCGCCCACGGCTACCTGATCAGCCAGTTCCTTTCGCCGCTGACCAATCGGCGCACCGATCAATGGGGCGGATCCCTGGAAAATCGTGCGCGACTGCTGTTGTCCGTCGTCGAGGCGGTTCGCCAAGCGGTGTCGCCGCAATTTTGTGTGTCGGTAAAACTCAACTCAGCAGATTTCCAGCGCGGTGGTTTCGATGCCGATGATGCGCGGCAAGTGATCCAGTGGCTCAACGAACAACCGATCGACCTGCTGGAACTCTCCGGTGGCAGTTACGAAGCACCTGCCATGCAAGGCGAGGCGCGCGACGGTCGAACCCTGGCGCGGGAGGCGTACTTTCTGGAAATGGCCGGCGAACTGGCCAGCGTGGCGCGGATGCCGGTGATGGTGACCGGCGGGATCCGGCGTCTGGCAATCGTCGAACAGGTCCTCGACAGCGGCCTTGCCATGGCCGGCATCGGCACCGCGCTCGCTGTGGAACCACACCTGGTCAAGCACTGGCGCGAAGGGCAGGACAGCCATCCGCAACTGCCGCCGATCCGCTGGAAACGCAAGCCCTTGGCGGCGCTGGCGAGCATGGCGGTGGTCAAATTCCAGCTGCATCGCTTGAGCCGTGGACGCAAAACCCGGCCTGAAGTCTCGGCGTTGTGGGCGTTGATTCTCGACCGGTTATACATTGGCAAGCGCACCCGGCAGTATCGGCAGGCGATGGGTAAGTAATCTGGAATTGATGTTGACTGACCCTCCGCTTTCGCGAGCAAGCTCGCTCCCACAGGGATCATTCGGTGTTCACAGACTTTGTGTTCACCCGGACCAATGTGGGAGCGAGCTTGCTCGCGATGAGGCCCGTGCAGACAAAGCAAACTTCAGCCAGGAAGCAGCTCGTCAATGTGCCGATACTCGGCCTGCAACTGCGTCGCCAACACCCTGCTGCGCCCGAGCCGGATCGGCCCGCGCTCGATGTCGATCAGCACCCCCGGGCACTCCAGCACGGGCAACAACGGCCAGTCCTTCAGCCGTCCATCGGTCACCAGCAACAACCGCTGCTGCTCTGCCGGAAAACGCTTTTTCCGTGCACCAAGCCATCGCCCCGCTTCGCCCAACGCGGCCAGTAACGGCGTGCCGCCCCCGGCGCCAAGGCCATCGAGCCAATGGCGCAACCCGGTCGAGGCCTTCAATCCCTGCACCTGCCACTTCGGTGTAGCACCGCTGGCTGTGAGCAGCGCCAGACGCGCACGCTGGCGATAGGCATCGTCGAACAACTGCGCCAGCAAGCCCTTGGCATCGCTCAATGCCTGATGACGGCGGGTCGATGCGGAGGCATCAACGATCACCAGCCACAGTTCGTGGGGCGAGCGAGTTCGCAGCTGAAACAACAGGTCGTCGCGCTGACGCGGTCGGCCATTGAGCAATGTGCCAGGCCAGTTGACCGAGCCGCTACGGGCCGTATGACGCTTACCCTGTTTGCCGTGGTCCAGCCGCCCGGCTCGGGGTCTGGCATTCGCCCCCGCATCGGAGCGTGGGCGAATGCCTAGGGCTTTTTTGGCCAGCTCGGCACTTCACGTCGAGCACCGACCGCCAGCGCCTGGGCAGGCAACTCGCCCCACTGGCCCTGCCCTTCGCTCGGGTTGGCGTGCTGAGGCGCCGATTGTTGCGTCGCCTGGGATGACTGAGGCGTCGGTGCGCAATGTTCGCGACGGCGATGGCGCAAGGCGAACTCGGCGACTGCGTCGATATCTTCCTCGGCGATGGCGTTCGCCCCGCGCCAGGCAGCGTGAGCCCGGGCAGCGCGCAGCCAGACCAGATCGGCGCGCAAACCATCGACGCCAGCGGCGAAGCAACGTTCGGTGATGTGTGCCAGCGCCTGGTCGTCGAGGGGAATGCTTGCCAGTGCATTGCGTGCGTTCTGGCAACGGTCACGCAGAGTCGCCTGTGCGGATTCCCATTCGGCGCAGAAACCTTGCGGGTCGGCGTCGAAATCCAGGCGACGACGGATGATCTGACCACGCTCGACCGGCGCGGTGTGACCACCGAGGGCGACGTTCAAACCGAAACGGTCAAGCAATTGCGGACGCAGTTCTCCCTCTTCCGGGTTCATGGTGCCAATCAGCACGAATTTTGCCGAATGCCTATGGGAAATGCCGTCACGCTCTACCAGATTGGTGCCGCTGGCGGCCACATCGAGCAGCAGGTCAACGAGATGATCGGACAACAGATTGACCTCGTCGACATAGAGCACGCCACCGTCAGCCTTGGCCAGTACGCCGGGGGAAAACTGTGCGCGACCTTCGCCCAGTGCCGCATCGAGATCGAGGGTGCCGACCAGCCGCTCCTCAGTGGCGCCCAGCGGCAAGGTGACGAACTGACCGCTGGCCAGCAGATCCGCCAGACCGCGGGCCAGCGTCGACTTGGCCATGCCCCGCGGGCCTTCGATCAGGACACCGCCGATTTTCGGGTCGATGGCGGTCAGGCACAGGGCCAGCTTCAAATCGTCGGCGCCGACCACGGCGCAGAGCGGGAAATGCGGGGTGTCGGTCATTGTTCTATCTCGGTCATGGTCGGTAATCGTCACAGCCACCCCAATCCCTGTGGGAGCGAGCTTGCTCGCGATGGCGGAATGTCAGGCAACATTTTTGTCGACTGAACGCATGTCATCGCGAGCAAGCTCGCTCCCACAGGTTTAAGTGCGTCAGCCATCTTCTTCTATATCCAGCAACAGATTCTCCAGCGCCTCGCGGTACTCGCCGGGCTCCTTCCACATTCCCCGTTGTTGCGCCTCGAGCATGCGTTCGGTCATATCGCGCAAGGCATGGGGATTGTGTTCGCGGACAAAATCCCGGGTGCCCGGATCGAGCAAATAGGCATCGGCCAGCAACGCGTACTGGTGATCGTCGATCAACTGCGTGGTGGCGTCGAAGGCGAAAAGGTTGTCGACCGTCGCAGCCATTTCGAACGCACCTTTGTAGCCGTGACGTTTAACGCCTTCAAGCCACTTCGGGTTGGCCGCCCGGGAGCGGATCACCCGGTTCAGCTCTTCCTTCAAGGTGCGAATCTTCGGCAGGTCCGGTTGGCTGTGGTCGCCATGATAGCTGGCCGCCGCCTCGCCTTTCAGGCTTTCCACCGCCGCGAGCATGCCGCCCTGGAACTGGTAGTAATCGTTGGAGTCGAGCAAATCGTGCTCGCGGTTATCCTGGTTTTGCAGCACCGCCTGTACCTGGCTCAGGCGCTGTCTGAACTGTTCGCGGGCGGCGGTGCCTTCGTCGGAACCGCCGTAAGCGTAGCCACCCCAGTTGAGGTAGACCTCGGCCAGGTCCTCGCGGCTCTGCCACAGGCGACCGTCGATGGCGCCCTGCACACCCGCGCCGTAGGCACCGGGTTTGGCCCCGAATATCCGCCAGCCGGCCTGACGTCGCGCTGCGTCTTCATCGAGCCCCGCCTGCAGCAAGGCTGCACGCTCGGCGCGTACCTTGGCCGCCAACGGGTTCAGGTCGTCCGGCTCATCGAGATCGGCCACCGCTTGCACCGCCGCGTCGAACAAACGAATCAGATTGGCAAAGGCATCACGGAAGAAACCGGACACACGCAAGGTCACGTCCACCCGCGGGCGGTCGAGCAAACTCAACGGCAGAATCTCGAAATCATCGACCCGCTGGCTGCCGGTGGCCCAGACCGGACGCACGCCCATCAGCGCCATCGCCTGGGCGATGTCATCGCCACCGGTGCGCATGGTTGCGGTACCCCACACCGACAAGCCGAGCTGGCGCAAATGATCGCCGTGGTCTTGCAGGTGCCGTTCGAGAATCAGGTTGGCCGACTGGAACCCGATGCGCCACGCCGTGGTGGTCGGCAGGTTGCGTACATCCACCGAATAGAAGTTGCGCCCGGTGGGCAGCACGTCAAGACGACCACGACTGGGCGCGCCGCTGGGACCGGCCGGGACGAAGCGACCGCCAAGCGCGTCGAGCAATCCGCGCATTTCCGCCGGGCCGCAGGCGTCCAGCCTTGGCGCGACCACTTCGCGCAGGCTGTCGAGGATGGCTTGCACCTCAGACCAACCCGCCTCCTGTAGGAGCGAGCTTGCTCGCGATGGTGTGTCAGCCACATTGGTGTCGACTGACACACCATCGCGAGCAAGCTCGCTCCCACAGTGGTCAGCTAATGCCTGCGAAATCAGTTGTGTGGCGAACAGTTCGAGGCGTTCGCGGGTATCGCCGGTGGTGCGCCACAGTTCAGTGCTAATCAACGACAAGGCATTCGGTCGGAGCCCGGTCCACGGCTCGGCCAAGGCGCAATCAAGCGGATCGAATCCTAGTCCGAAGGCCTTCGCCAGCGCCCGCAGCAGACTCGACTGCGCACCCCGGCCATCGCCCCGTGGAATGCGCAACAGCGCCAGCAAGGTATCGATGCGCAATCGCCCGGTGGGCGATTCGCCGAACACATGCAGGCCGTCGCGGATCTGCGACTCCTTCAAGTCGCACAGGTAAGTGTCGAGCCGCGGCAACCAGATCGCCGCGTCGGCATCGCTGTCGAGTTGTTCGTCCAGTTGCAGTTCACGGTCGATGTGGGTGTCACGCACCAGTTGCAGGATGTCGCGCTGCAACTCTCGGGCGCGGCGCGGATCGAGCAGCTGCGCTTCGTAATATTCGTCGGCCAACAGCTCGAGGTTACGCAGCGGGCCGTAGGTTTCGGCGCGGGTCAGCGGTGGCATCAGGTGATCGATGATCACCGCCTGGGTACGCCGCTTGGCCTGGGCGCCCTCGCCCGGGTCGTTGACGATGAACGGATAGATGTTCGGCAGCGGCCCGAGCAAAGCGTCTGGCCAGCAATGTTCCGACAGCCCCACGCCCTTGCCCGGCAGCCATTCGAGGTTGCCGTGTTTGCCGACGTGGATCACGCCGTGGGCGCCATAGGTGTTGCGCAGCCAGAAGTAGAAGGCCAGGTAGCCGTGGGGCGGCACCAGGTCCGGGTCGTGATACACCGCGCTCGGGTCGACCTGATAACCCCGGGCCGGCTGAATGCCGACGAAGGTCAGGCCAAAACGCAGGCCGGCGATCATCATCCGCCCGCTGCGACACATCGGGTCGCTTTCCGGCGCACCCCAACGTTCGAGCACCGCCGCGCGATTGGCTTCAGGCAGGGCGTTGAACATCACTAGATAATCATCCATGCCCAGGCTTTGCTGGCACGGACGCAGGTCGAGGGTCTCGAGATCGTTGCTGACGCCGCCGAGCAACTGCTGGATCAGCGCGGTGCCGCTGTCGGGCAATTGAGCCGGCAACGGATAACCTTCGGCATGCAGCGCCCGCAGGATATTCAGCGCCGCTGCCGGGGTATCGAGGCCCACGCCATTGCCGATGCGACCGTCGCGGGTCGGGTAGTTGGCGAGAATCAAGGCAATGCGTTTTTCAGCATTGGGCACCCGCGCCAGATCGATCCAGCGTCGCGCCAGTTCGGCAACGAAATCCATGCGTTCCGGCTGCGGCCGGTAGCAGACCACATCCGACTGACTACGCTCACTGCGCCACGCCAGGTCCTTGAAGCTGATCGGGCGACTGATGATGCGCCCGTCCAGCTCAGGCAACGCGATATGCATCGCCAGGTCACGGGGGCCAAGCCCCTGTTCGCTGGCGCGCCAGCCGGGTTCATTGTCCTGGGCGCAAATCGCCTGGATCACCGGGATATTGCGGCGAAACGGGCGCAGATGAGGTGCTTCCGGACTGGATTGAGCGAAGCCAGTGGTGTTCAGAATCACTGAAGCTTCGACTTCATCCAGCCAGTCCTCGACCACCGAGAGGCAGCCGGGCTCTTTCAGGCTGGCCAGCGCAATCGGCAACGGATTCAACCCCGCTGCCTGCAACCGTTGGCAAAAAACATCAATGAAAGCGGTGTTCGCCGCCTGCAAATGCGAGCGGTAAAACAGCACCGCCGCCACGGGTTGATCGGCGTGCCAGTCGGCCTGCCAGTCGCTCAGCGCGGCAGAATGTTTGTGCGGATGGTAAATCGCCGTACGCGGTAGGATTTGCGGCTCACCCCAGGTGTAATCACGCGCCAGCCAGCGGTTGGCCAGGCAGCGGAAGAAGTCGAGAGCGTTGCCCATGCCGCCCTGGCGCAGAAACTGCCAGAGCCGGTCGCGATCCTCGGCACCGACGGTGCTCAAGTCGCTGAGTTCCGGGTCCGGGCGATCATCACCCGGCACCAGAATCAGCTGCACGCCGCGCTGCGACAGCTCGACCAGACGCTCGATGCCATAACGCCAATAGGCGATGCCGCCGTGCAGCGAGATCAGAATGACCTTGGCGTGGCGCAAGACTTCATCGACGTACAGGTCAACCGAGGCATGGTTCTGCACCTGCATCGGATTGGCCAGGCGCACGCTCGGGTAATCGTCGGGCAACTGCTGCGCCGCTTCGGCGAGCAGCGCCAGGCTGGAATCGCCGCTGCACAGGACCACTAGCTCGGCAGGGGTTTGTCCAAGGTCGGCAATGTTGTCATCCGACACGAAACCGCCGGGCTGGGTCCTGAGCAGGTGCATGGCTTACACGCTGAGCGCGGCGCGCAATTGCGCTTCGAGAACAGTGGCGTCCAGTTCCTGGCCGATCAGCACCAGACGGGTGACTCGCGTTTCTTCGACGCCCCACTGGCGGTCGAAATGCTTGTCAAAACGCGTACCCACGCCCTGGATCAGCAGGCGCATCGGCTTGTTCGGAATCGCCGCAAACCCCTTGACGCGCAGGATGCCGTGCTGGACCACCAACTGGGTCAGCGCGTCCAGCAGCAGGCTTTCGTCGGCTTGCGGCAGTTCGATGGAGATCGAATCGAAGGCGTCGTGATCGTGGTCATCATGATCGTCGTCGCCATCGTGATGATGGTCGTGGTGGCTGTGGCGGCTGTCGATGTGTTCTTCGGAGCCGACACCCAGGCCGATCAGCACGTCCAGCGGCAGGCGACCACTGCTGGCTTCGATGATTTTCACCGCTGGCGGCAACTCTTCGGCGACTTCCAGGCGCACACGGGCCAGGTCCGTCGGGTTGATCAGGTCGGTTTTGTTGAGGATCACCAGGTCAGCGCTGGCCAATTGGTCGGCGAACAGTTCGTGCAGCGGCGATTCGTGGTCCAGGTTCGGGTCGAGTTTGCGCTGGGCGTCGACCTGATCCGGGAACGCGGCGAAGGTGCCGGCGGCCACGGCCGGGCTGTCGACCACGGTGATTACCGCATCCACCGTGCAGGCACTGCGGATTTCCGGCCACTGGAAAGCCTGCACCAGCGGCTTGGGCAACGCCAGACCGGACGTTTCGATGAGAATGTGGTCCAGGTCGCCGCGACGGGCCACCAGTTCGCGCATCACCGGGAAGAATTCTTCCTGGACGGTGCAGCACAGGCAGCCGTTGGCCAGTTCATAGACACGGCCGTTGGCTTCTTCTTCGGTGCAACCGATGGAGCATTGCTTGAGGATTTCGCCGTCGATGCCCAACTCGCCAAATTCGTTGACGATCACCGCGATGCGGCGACCCTGGGCGTTGTCGAGCATGTGGCGCAGCAGCGTGGTTTTACCCGAGCCGAGAAAGCCTGTAACGATGGTGACGGGGAGTTTGGCCAGTGTTTTCATCGGATGCCCTATGGCTAAGCTGGCGGGCATACGGGACGACGACCGGCAACGCGCACGCGATTGCCTGAAGAGTTCGCCACCGGATCACCCCGCCCGGTTGAAAGTGAGAATCTGTGACGAGGCAGGTCTCCTGGCTGACGGTGTGCCGGGCTTGAGCCTGGCATTCGCTGCGCCTTCCCGCCGGCCTCATGAATTGAGTCAGCAGTGGCGTGGCAACGAACATCACCGTTCACAGTTGCGGGGGCAGCCGCGGCATTGACCGCGTTCCCTTCTTAGCTTCGACAAACGCCGAAGAACCTCGAAAGCGCAAGGCTACGCATGGTCTTGGGGCGGGTCAATGCTTGCGATCCCTGTGGCGAGGGGGCTTGCCCCCGTTCGGCGGCGAAGCCGTCGCAAATCCAGAGTGCACGCTTTGTCTGGATAAAAGTAAGGGGGCCGCTTCGCAGCCCAACGGGGGCAAGCCCCCTCGCCACAGAAACTCAAACGAGAACCCCTGCCAATTGACGCCCAACCCCCGCCCATGCTCTCCTACACACCTTGTTACGGGTGCCCTTCACAGGGTGAAACGGGAAACCGGTGAATCATGTGCTTTACTCTTAAGCCATGTCAGTCCGGTGCTGCCCCCGCAACGGTAAGCGAGCGAAGCGTCAGATCCACTGTGCCACTGCGGCATGGGAAGGTGATGTTTTCAGGTCCAGGCGCAAGCCTTTGCCCCTCGTGAGCCCGGAGACCGGCCCGCAACACAAAGTGACCAGTACGATCACTGAACCAACAAACCCGCGGTGGGCGGGCGCTGTTTGAAACCTTGCGCGCCTGGTCGTGCGGGGTTTTGCATGCGCTCTTATTCCCCGCTGACAGACCAGAGGGAAACGCCATGTCGATCATCAGCAGCGCCGAACACACAGCCGCAAGCACCACCTCAACCCTGACCCAACGTCTGGCCGCTGCCGTCTGCGCGTCGATCCTGGGCGCGTGCCTTGTGTATTTCGCCGGTTTCTCGCACATCGAAGCGGTGCACAACGCCGCCCACGATACCCGCCACAGCTCCGCGTTCCCGTGCCATTGAGAGCTGTCGACATGATCAAGCGTATTGCGCAAACCGCAGGTTTCACCGGGCTGCTGGCCGCCCTGTTGCTGACCCTGCTGCAAAGTTTCTGGGTCGCCCCGCTGATTTTGCAGGCCGAGACCTACGAAAAAGCCGAACCGGCCGCTGTTGAAATGCATGAACACGCCGACGGTGCGGTGGCTGCCCACACTCATGATGCTCAAGCCTGGGAGCCGCAAGATGGCTGGCAGCGCGTGCTGTCGACCACTGGTGGCAACCTGGTGGTGGCGGTCGGTTTCGCCCTGATGCTGGCCGGCCTGTACACCTTGCGTGCGCCGACCAAAACCTCTCAAGGCCTGCTCTGGGGCCTGGCCGGTTACGCAACCTTCGTGCTCGCGCCGACCCTCGGCCTGCCACCTGAATTGCCAGGCACTGCCGCCGCCGACCTGGCACAACGGCAACTGTGGTGGATCGGTACCGCCGCCTCCACCGCTGTCGGTATTGCGCTGATCGTATTCAGCCGTCACTGGCTGATGAAAGTCCTCGGCGCGGCGATCCTCGCCGTTCCCCATGTGATTGGCGCGCCGCAACCGGAGGTGCATTCGATGCTTGCTCCAGAGGCACTGGAAACCCGGTTCAAAATCGCTTCGCAACTGACCAACGTGGCATTCTGGCTGGCCCTGGGCCTGATCAGCGCCTGGTTGTTCCGTCGCAAAAGCGATGGTCAATACAACGCATGACTGACGTCAGCACAGCGCCGACCCTGGTGGTCGGTCTGGGCTGCCAACGGGGCTGCCCCGTTAGCACGTTGCTGGCGCTGCTCGATCAGGCGCTGGAGGCGCACCAGATTGCCCGTCATGAAATCAAGGCGCTGGCCAGCATCGATTCGAAGCGCGACGAACCTGCACTGATCGAACTGGCTCAGCAACTCGGCCTGGAACTGATGTATTTCAGCAGTGAGCAACTGGCCGCTTATGAACCGCAACTCAGCCATCAATCGCAAATAGCGTTTGAACGCACCGGTTGCTACGGCGTTGCGGAAAGCGCCGCACTTGCCCTGGCCGAACAACTGGCCCAGGCCCCGGCAAAACTGCTGATTCCACGACAAAAATATGCCCAGGCAACCCTGGCATTGGCTGGTGCCGCGTAAAAACCGATAATCCCCGCCTTTGATCATGAACATTCTTCATCTGAAGACCTGTTCAGCCCCTTTTTCCCACAGGAACCGACGATGACCGTCTACTTCATTGGCGCAGGTCCCGGCGACCCCGAACTGATCACCGTCAAGGGCCAGCGGCTGATTCGCAGTTGCCCGGTGATCATTTATGCCGGCTCACTGGTGCCGGCCGCCGTACTGGAAGGTCACTGTGCCGAACAGGTGGTCAACAGCGCCGAACTGCACCTGGAACAGATCATCGACCTGATCAAGACCGCCCACGCCAAAGGCCAGGATGTGGCCCGGGTGCACTCTGGCGATCCAAGCCTGTATGGCGCCATTGGCGAGCAGATTCGCTATCTGCGTGAACTGGGCATTGCGTTCGAAATCGTACCCGGCGTGACTGCCGCAGCCGCTTGCGCAGCGCTCTTGGGCGCGGAACTGACCCTGCCGGACATTTCGCAGAGCGTGATCCTGACGCGCTACGCCGACAAAACCGCCATGCCACCCGGAGAGGAATTCTCCAGCCTGGCGCAGCACGGCGCGACCATGGCGATTCATTTGGGGGTCAGTCACCTGGCGAAGATCGTCGAGGAACTGCTGCCCCATTACGGCGCCGATTGCCCGATTGCGGTGGTGCATCGAGCGAGCTGGCCGGATCAGGATTGGGTGGTGGGCACGCTGGCAGATATTGCCGGGAAGGTTGAATCAAAGGGATTTCGTCGTACGGCGTTGATTCTGGTGGGTCGGGTGCTGGGCAGTGACCACTTCAGCGAGTCATCGCTGTATCGTGCGGGGCATGCGCATCTTTACAGGCCCTGATTCACCACCAACCCTGTGGCGAGGGGGCTTGCCCCCGTTCGGCGGCGTAGCCGTCGCAAATCCTGTTTACCCGTAAAAAAACCAGGGCCGCTTCGCAGCCCAACGGGGGCAAGCCCCCTCGCCACAGGTTTCCAATCACCCATAAAAAAAACGGCGCTCACGGGGCGCCGTTTTTTCAATTCGCAGCGAACACCTTAGTAGTAGGCGTTTTCTTTCTGCGTGTGGTCGGTCACGTCGCGAACACCTTTGAGCTCCGGGATGCGCTCGAGCAAGGTGCGCTCGATGCCTTCCTTCAGCGTCACGTCGGCCTGGCCGCAGCCCTGGCAACCACCACCGAACTGCAGGACGGCGATGCCGTCTTCGACCACGTCGATCAGGCTGACCTGACCGCCGTGGCTGGCCAGCCCCGGGTTGATCTCGGTTTGCAGGTAGTAGTTGATGCGCTCGTTGATCGGGCTGTCGGCGTTGACCATCGGTACCTTGGCGTTTGGCGCTTTGATAGTCAGCTGGCCGCCCATGCGGTCGGTGGCGTAGTCGACAACTGCATCGTCCAGGAAAGCTTCGCTGAAGTGGTCGATGTACGCAGTGAAGCTTTTCAACCCCAGCGCGGTGTCTTCGGGTTTTTCTTCGCCCGGCTTGCAGTAGGCAATGCAGGTTTCGGCGTACTGGGTGCCAGGCTGGGTGATGAAGACGCGGATGCCGATGCCCGGGGTGTTCTGCTTGGAGAGCAGATCAGCCAGATAATCGTGGGCGGCGTCAGTGATGGTAATAGCGGTCATGGAAACTCCTCGCAGGCTTGGGCGCAGTTTACGCCAATCAACGCGCCGGACAAAGTCCTAGTATTTTTGTCGGGAAAGATTCCGACAATTCCCCTTATGGGAGTGGTCTTATGTGGCGAGGGGGCTTGCCCCCGTTGGACTGCGCAGCGGTCCCATTTTTTAGGGCCGCTTCGCGACCCAACGGGGGCAAGCCCCCTCGCCACATAAGCCCACTCCCATAAGGGGATCTGCGGTGGTTCAGAGGTTCTCGTAGCGATTCATGTCCAGCACGCCCTCTTCCACCGGATCGTTTTCGTGGATGTAGCGGCTCAGGTCATGGAAATAAGCCCAGAATTGCGGATGACTGCGGCGTATTCCCCAGCGTTCGACGATTTTCTCGAAGCTGTCGGTGTCCTTGGCGCTTTCCATCGCATCCACAAACGCCGGAACTTGCCCGGCCGGGATGTTGAACATGAAGTTCGGGTAGCTGCTGAGCACACCCGGGAAAATCGTCAAAGTGTCGAGCCCCGGTTGATAGCGCAGTGATTCACCGAGCAAAAACGCCACGTTGCTGTGGGCACGGTTACGCAACAGGCTGTAGACCTCACGCTTGCCGCTGCCGGTTTCAATACGCAGCAGCGTAGCCTCCGGCAACTGATCGATGACCTTCAGCCCGGCGGCCGGACGCGAAGTCAGGCGGCTCAATGCCTGCTCGGCACTTTGCAGGTCCGGATCGATGTTTGGCCGCGAACAGTAAGCGCCGTCGCAGCGATTGATCGGGTCGGGCCTTGCATTGAGATCGCCATAACGGGCCAGCAACTGCATGGCAAAGTCGCGCTTGGGGTCCAGCGCGTCAAGCTTCAGCGCGGTCGGCTTGTCGTCGTCGATGGTCTCGTAGTCGAGCCACATCTTGAATTTGCCACTGTTCTGATACCAGTCATCAAGGTAGTCATCCCGGGAGTCGGCGGGCATCAGGCGCAGGAAATTCTGTTCGGCACCGTTGCGGATCAAGTCGAAATACAAGCGCGTCTGAGCCTGATGTGACAGGTTCCCGAACACATCGAAGTTCACTGCCAGTTGATAGTAGGTGCGCTCCAGCAGCGGATAGTCGAACAGCCATACCGTTTGTGGCACCTCGCCGATCAGGCCTTTGGTCACCGAAGCACTGTCGAAATGGCGGAAGATACTCAGCAACGCATTGTCGTTGCCGGCCCACAGGGTCGACCAGCTCGGTGCTGGTTCATCGGCGTAGCTGTCCCGGCGCAAGGCTTCATATTCGTTACGCTTGTCGCGGTAGTCGTGCCACAGGCTGAGGACGCTGCCGACATCATCGTTCTGCCCCGGCATCGCCAACAACGGCGTGGCCTGCCCGCGATAGTTCGGATCCGTGACATACAGGTCGTGCTCGGGCGCCTGGAACAGCGCCCAGAAATTATCGCGGATCACGTCCGTGGCGATCTGGCCGCGACACACTGGCCCACGAATGAACGTGCGCACAAAGTATTCGGCGTTATCGAGCATGAACTGATAGCGCGCCTGGGCCGGAATCGCTTCGAAAGTGGCAAACGGGTTGGCCCGGCTCTGCGGTCCATAGCCCGGCAATGCGTCGACCTGCCAGTTGCCGCTGTAGAACAGGCTCTTGACCCGCGCCAGCTTCGCCGGACCCAGCGGATAGGTGATGTGGGTCTTGTGCACGATCACGCCCTGTACCGGCCACAGGCGATAATAAAACTGCGTGCCCGGATCATCGTTCGGGCGACGAGTGTTGATCAGGTCAATCGGCTGGCCGGTCGGGGTGCGCGAACGCACCCACTGGAAGAAATGCCCAGGGTCACCGTCCTTGAAGTAGAGATGGGCCAGGAACCAGTGCTCGTACAGCCAGCGCCCCACCAGGCTTTCCCGGGCTCCCGGTGAATTGAGCAGGTTTTCCCATTGCACCACCTGCAAGGCTTCCCTGGCGCTGGGCGCCAGCGCCTGCTGATCGATCGGCGCGCCTGCCGCCAGCCAGCGTTGCAGCGTCTGGTACTGCTGGTCGGTCAGGCCGGTCACTGCCAGCGGCATGCCCTCCTTCGGATGCTTGGCGGCATAGCCGTCGAACTCCGCGGGCATGGCACACATGTTTTCCCGGTTCAGGCCCAGGACGATGTCTTCCGGCAGCTTCGCGTTGGGCTGCAACGGAGTCTTGTGGCCAAGCTCCAGCATCCGCGCCATCAGTGCGGCCTGGTTGCCCTGGGCATCGAGCACCGAATAGAAGCCCTTTTGCTGCCAGGCCTGTTTGCCGGAAGCGTCATAGAACAGTCGGGTCGGTGCAACCGCCTGGCGGCGGTCACCGTCATAGACCGGGACTTTCGTCGCGCCCCGCACCGCGCCCTCACCGCTGCCCAGGTTGAGCTGACAAGCGGCGTCATTGCAGGCGTGGCAGGCCACGCACTTTTCAGTGAAGATCGGTTGAATGTCGCGGCTGTAGGAGATAACAGGTGACATGGCAGAGGAAATCGCCGGGCCTTGCGCCACGGCGCCCCAGCTTAAAAACAGCAGCAATGTGCCGATGACGAAGCGATACGACATGTCCCTGGTCCCGAATCCTGAAAAAACGTCGCGATTCTACCGGTCTGTCACCCTTACCAACATGAACGATATTCATGCAAATTCGAGTCACGCTCCAAAAGCGCACAGGTTTGCTATCATCCCGGCCCTTCGTCATGGCCTTACCGAGTAGTCCAAATGTCCGATCGCAGCGTTCGCCTTCAAGCTCTCAAGCACGCCCTCAAAGAGCGCATCCTGATTCTCGATGGCGGTATGGGCACGATGATCCAGAGCTACAAGCTCGAAGAGCAGGATTACCGTGGCAAACGCTTCGCTGACTGGCCAAGCGATGTCAAAGGCAACAACGACCTGTTGGTCCTGACTCGCCCGGACGTGATTGGCGGCATTGAAAAAGCCTACCTGGACGCCGGCGCCGACATTCTGGAAACCAACACCTTCAACGCCACCCGGATTTCCATGGCCGATTACGGCATGGAAAAACTGGCGTACGAATTGAACGTAGAAGGCGCTCGCCTGGCGCGCAAGGTCGCCGATGCGAAAACCCTCGAGAACCCGGACAAACCGCGTTTTGTTGCCGGCGTGCTCGGCCCGACCAGCCGTACCTGCTCGTTGTCCCCGGACGTCAACAACCCTGGTTACCGCAACGTCACCTTTGATGAGCTGGTGGAGAACTACACCGAAGCCACCAAAGGCCTGATCGAGGGCGGCGCCGACCTGATCCTGATCGAAACGATCTTCGATACCCTCAACGCCAAGGCCGCGATCTTCGCCGTACAAGGCGTGTTCGAAGAGCTGGGCGTCGAATTGCCGATCATGATTTCCGGCACCATCACCGACGCCTCCGGCCGCACACTGTCGGGCCAGACCACCGAAGCATTCTGGAACTCCGTGGCCCACGCCAAGCCGATTTCCGTCGGCCTGAACTGCGCCCTCGGCGCCCGCGAATTACGCCCGTACCTCGAAGAGTTGTCGAACAAGGCCAACACCCACGTTTCCGCGCACCCGAACGCCGGCCTGCCGAACGAGTTCGGCGAGTACGACGAGCTGCCATCGGAAACCGCCAAGGTCATCGAAGAGTTCGCCCAGAGCGGCTTCCTCAACATCGTCGGCGGCTGCTGCGGCACCACGCCGGGCCACATCGAGGCCATCGCCAAGGCCGTGGCCGGTTATGCGCCGCGCGAGATTCCGGACATCCCGAAGGCTTGCCGCCTCTCGGGTCTAGAGCCGTTCACCATCGATCGCAACTCGCTGTTCGTCAACGTCGGCGAGCGTACCAACATCACCGGTTCCGCCAAGTTCGCCCGCCTGATCCGTGAAGACAACTACACCGAGGCCCTGGAAGTCGCCCTGCAGCAGGTCGAAGCCGGCGCCCAGGTGATCGACATCAACATGGACGAAGGGATGCTCGATTCGAAGAAGGCCATGGTCACCTTCCTCAATCTGATTGCCGGTGAACCGGACATCTCCCGCGTACCGATCATGATCGACTCCTCCAAGTGGGAAGTGATCGAAGCCGGCCTCAAGTGCATCCAGGGCAAGGGCATCGTCAACTCGATCAGCATGAAAGAAGGCGTCGAGCAGTTCATTCACCACGCCAAGCTGTGCAAGCGCTACGGCGCCGCCGTGGTGGTGATGGCCTTCGACGAAGCCGGCCAGGCCGACACCGAAGCGCGCAAGAAAGAAATCTGCAAACGCTCCTACGACATTCTGGTCAACGAAGTGGACTTCCCGCCGGAAGACATCATCTTCGACCCGAACATCTTCGCCGTGGCCACCGGTATCGAAGAACACAACAACTACGCCGTCGACTTCATCAATGCCTGTGCCTACATCCGTGACGAGCTGCCGTATGCGCTGACCTCCGGTGGCGTGTCCAACGTGTCGTTCTCGTTCCGTGGCAACAACCCCGTGCGCGAGGCGATCCACTCGGTGTTCCTGCTGTACGCGATCCGTTCCGGGCTGACCATGGGTATCGTCAACGCCGGGCAACTGGAGATCTACGACCAGATCCCGGTGGAGCTGCGCGACGCCGTGGAAGACGTGATCCTCAACCGCACCCCGGAAGGCACCGACGCCCTCCTCGCCATCGCCGACAAGTACAAGGGCGACGGCAGCGTCAAGGAAGCCGAGACCGAAGAGTGGCGCAACTGGGACGTCAACAAGCGTCTGGAGCATGCGCTGGTCAAAGGCATCACCACCCACATCGTCGAAGACACCGAAGAATCGCGCCAGTCCTTCGCCCGCCCGATCGAAGTGATCGAAGGCCCGTTGATGGCCGGCATGAACATCGTCGGCGACCTGTTCGGCGCCGGCAAAATGTTCCTGCCGCAGGTGGTTAAATCCGCCCGCGTGATGAAGCAGGCCGTGGCCCACCTGATCCCGTTCATCGAACTGGAAAAAGGCGACAAGCCAGAAGCCAAGGGCAAGATCCTGATGGCGACCGTCAAAGGCGACGTGCACGACATCGGCAAGAACATCGTCGGCGTGGTGCTGGGCTGCAACGGCTACGACATCGTCGACCTGGGCGTGATGGTGCCGGCGGAAAAAATCCTGCAGGTGGCCAGGGAACAGAAGTGCGACATCATCGGCCTGTCCGGCCTGATCACCCCGTCGCTGGATGAGATGGTCCACGTCGCCCGCGAAATGCAGCGTCAGGACTTCCACCTGCCGTTGATGATCGGTGGCGCCACCACTTCCAAAGCGCACACGGCAGTCAAGATCGAGCCGAAATACAGCAACGACGCGGTGATCTACGTCACCGACGCCTCCCGCGCCGTGGGCGTGGCGACCCAGTTGCTGTCCAAGGAACTGAAGGCCGGTTTTGTCGAGAAAACCCGCCAGGATTACATCGAAGTTCGCGAGCGCACGTCCAACCGCAGTGCCCGCACCGAGCGTCTGAGCTACGGCGCAGCCATCGCCAAGAAGCCGCAATTCGACTGGGCAACCTACACGCCGGTCAAACCGACCTTCACCGGAGCGCGGGTGCTGGACAACATCGACCTCGACGTTCTGGCCGAATACATCGACTGGACGCCGTTTTTCATATCCTGGGACCTGGCCGGCAAGTTCCCGCGCATTCTCCAGGACGAAGTGGTCGGTGAAGCCGCCACCTCGCTGTACAACGACGCGAGGGAAATGCTGCGCAAATTGATCGACGAAAAGCTGATCAGCGCTCGCGCGGTGTTCGGCTTCTGGCCGGCCAACCAGGTGCATGACGACGACATCGAGCTCTATGGCGATGACGGCAAGCCAATGACCAAGCTGCATCACCTGCGCCAGCAGATCATCAAGACCGACGGCAAACCGAACTTCTCCCTGGCCGACTTCGTCGCGCCCAAGGACAGTGAAGTGACTGACTACGTGGGTGGTTTCATCACCACCGCCGGCATCGGCGCCGAAGAAGTGGCCAAGGCCTACCAGGACGCCGGCGACGATTACAACTCGATCATGGTCAAGGCCCTGGCCGACCGCCTGGCCGAAGCCTGCGCCGAGTGGCTGCACCAGCAGGTGCGTAAAGACTATTGGGGTTATGCCAAGGATGAAGCGCTGGATAACGAGGCACTGATCAAGGAACAGTACAGCGGTATCCGCCCTGCTCCGGGCTACCCCGCCTGTCCGGATCACACCGAGAAAGCTCAGCTGTTCGCCCTGCTCGATCCAGAAGCCCAGGAAATGCGCGCAGGCCGCAGTGGTGTATTCCTCACCGAGCACTACGCGATGTTCCCGGCGGCAGCGGTCAGTGGCTGGTACTTTGCTCACCCGCAGGCACAGTACTTCGCCGTGGGCAAGATCGACAAGGACCAGGTGCAGAGCTACACGTCGCGCAAAGGCCAGGAACTGAGCGTTACCGAGCGCTGGCTGGCGCCGAATCTCGGTTACGACAACTGAGTGATCAACTGAAAAAAACCTTGTGGGAGCGAGCTTGCTCGCGATAGCGGCGTATCAGTCAACATTGATGTTGAACATCAAGCCCCCATCGCGAGCAAGCTCACTCCCACAGGTGATTTACCTGCTTGAGGCAGCCGTCAGCTCCGCGACCTCCTGTCGGGACAATTCGATCATCTTCGCGTTGCGCGCCGCCCTCTGCTCGAAAAGCTGAGTCAGTAATGCCGCATCGTCAGCGCTTTCAACTTCCTCCTGAACATCCATCTCATCCAGCGCCTTGAACACGTCAGGATGTTTTTCCTTGAGATAACTTTCCCAATAGTCGCGCTGGATCAAGTCTTCAAAGAAACCATCGGACTGCTCTGCGTTGACGATCTCGATTCGCGCGTCCGCCAGTTGTTGAGCGGTCACTCCCGAGGCATAGGTCATGTGTTTCGGTTGCCCTGGCAGCTCCAGGCCGTCCGCCCATCCTTGTGTCAGCCCGATTCGATAGCCTAAGCGTATTTCGGCCTCATCCTGCCCGGTTTGCGCGGCGATTTTCCTCGCGAGGTCGTCGACCTTGTCCAGTCGAAACAGCTGCCGGGATAAATTCAGCAGTGCATGCCCCTTCACACTCGGGCGCCCGACGGGAATATCTAGCAAGGCGTTGTGGGTGAAGACTCTGCTTTCCAGCCCACTGAACGTCAGGATTCGACCGTCGACACACGTGCCGTGGGTGCTGGAACTGGCAAACAGGATCTCCCGTAGTTCGGTATTGCTGGCGGCGGCTTCAATGACCGTCCAGACCCGCCGCGTCAGATCGGCGTTTGCCACCCTGAACTCCTGCGTATCCTGCAGTCGCGAAAGCAGGTGAAAGAACGCCGCATTGTCCGGTTCCGCCGCGAGTTGATTCCACATCCCGGTTTTACTGGCCACTTCCTCGGGAGGAAGATGGGTTAACCACGGTGTTTTTTGTTCGGTATCCGGCTCAGTCTCAGGCAGTTCCTCATCCGTATCGATGCCTTCACTGCTATCGTCGCCATCGCCGTTGGCGTCATCGATCAACTCGTCAAGATCGGCCCGCGAGATCCCCAGCACCCTGTCGTGGAAACCCGCTTCACGGTAATCCCTGAGGCGTTCAAGGCTCTCAAGCGACAGGTTGAAGTTGTCGCTCAAATCCGTACCGGCCGTCAAAACGTCATGGTCGCCACTCAGGGCCTGCTCGGGGATCGACGTGATGTCGTTGCCACTGAGATTGAGCGTGCCCAGGTGCTGGCTGTCGAACACCCCGTCCGGCCATTCGGTCAAATTATTGTTGCGCAGATCCAGCGTCTCCAATTGCTCGAAAACGCCGATATCAAAGGTATCCAGTTCGTTGTAGCTCAAGTCCAGCCAGCGCAGACGCTCCAGATTACTCAATGCGGCATACAGCAGTTCGGCATCGTCCATCCGGTTCGAGGACAACTCCAGACGCTCGAGCCTGTCCATGTCACAGACCGGCTCTGGAACGCCATCCAGCCCATTGCCATTGAGGTCCAGGGTTTTCAGGCGGGTAAAGGCCTTGAGGAACCCGTCGGAACCTTGCCGGGTAAGTTTTACGCTCGTCAGTTTCAACGTGCCGACATGCTCGAACGATGCCGGCACCTCAGGCAGGTCACCCAGTTGCAGACCGTTGAGATCCAGCACCGCATCAGCCACCGCGCCCGTGCTGCTCAGACCTTTTTGCCAGCATTCGACGATCCGCAAGGCAGCCTGCCTGCGAATGCTGGAAGATGTCATCCAGCCGTTTCCGCGAGATCCCCGGGTAAACAGCCAGTCATTCAATTGGCGCGTGAGCGTTTCATAGGTTTTCTCCCATTCGGCAATTTTCACGCTCGCAGCTTCGCTGCCCTGCATCTGTTCGATCATTTGCAAGGCGTCATCATCGGCGAGTGTCGGTTTCAGCCGTTGCAGGCGCTTTGTTAAAACTGCAACCCCTTCTCCCGCCGGGACTTCCGGCAGCGGCAACAATTGAAGCGCGATCGAACTGGCGCTTTCGAACGGCGGGAAATCCTGTGGCACCTGCTCCAGGTCGAACCGTTCCAGCGCGCCGGCCGGAAGACCTTTGGCCATTTCCATTCGATGTCGAGCCGCATTGCGCGCGGCGATGGCTTGAGGGGTTAAAGGTGTGCCCGCGAGGTTGGTCTTGAGCAGCGTCTCATCCGCAAGCGGCTCCGGCAGCGCGTTGACCCTGCTGTCGCGCAAGTCCAGCCAATACAGCTCTGGCAGCTCCTGTACCCCGGTCGGCCATTCTTGCAGCGCTGTGCCACTTAGGTTCAAGGACTTGAGGCGGGTCATTGCACTGACATCCAAGGCATTCAACGGGTTGTTGCTCAAGTCCAGGTATCGCAGTGCCTGCAATCCATCAAAAGCCTGCTGAACCCCGGCGTCGCCAACAATCCGGTTATTGGAAAGATCCAGATCAGTCAGTTTTTCAAGATCACCGGGCGCAAAGGGCACTTCGGTCAAACCGCTGCCACTCACGTCGAGTTTTTCAAGCCCGGGAAAACCGCGGACGAACTTGCGAGTCTGCTCGACGGGGGCTCTATTACCCTTCAGATACAAGGTTCGTACTTCAGGGAAGGCACCGTCCGGCAATTCTGGAAACTCGCTCAACGCCAGGCTCGGCAGATCCAGTACCGAGGCATCGGCCGTCGAGCCGTAGCGTTTGAATGCGCCATTGCGCCAGCAGATTCTCAGGGCATCTGCCGTCCATGTACGTCCGATGATTTCGTTGGCCGCTGCAGGCATTCGCAGCGCGCGTTGGGACCAGTCCTCAAGATGCCGGTTGAGCTGATGATGCTGCTCACTCAATGCTTCGACGGCGTCGAATCTCGCCCCTGCGTCTTGCCACTGTTCGACAAATTGATTGAATAATCCCGCGGACGGGTCATTGATGCCTTCAGCAAGACGTTTCAACTCGCCCTTGCAGTAATCCCTGACCATTTCTTCCAGATCAACAAGGTGCCGGGGCTGACGCCGGAGATACTCATAGGCCTGCTTGAAGTTTGGGCGCGGCATGTTCGACCAATCCAGCGACAACCCGGACCAGAGTTTTTCATGCCCTTCGAAAATGCCTTCGGGGAATGTACTGATGGCTGTACCGGTGAGGTTCAGACGTTCAAGACGGGGCAGTTCCAGAACCCCGGTTGGCCACTGATCCATTGACGGCGCGATCACGTCGAGCAGACGCAGATTGCGCAGCCGGCTTACGTCCAACGGCACGGGAACGCCCCAGGTTGAATACACGCTGAGCTCCTCGAGCGCCGTCAACGCACCCAGTCTCGACGGCATGTCTGCGGCGAAGGGCGCGGCTGAATACAGGCTCAGCCCCCTGAGGTCCGGCATGCTGCTCAGCACTTGGGGCACGGTGCCGAAATCGTTGCCCGTGGCATTGATCCGCAGTCTTTTGAGCTTGGGAAAATTCGCCAACAACGCATCGACATTGGCGTCGGTGATGCTTCGACCCCGGACATACAGATCACCCACATGGGAGAAGTCCGCCGACAGCGCAGGGATCGGGTCGTCACAGACCAACTCAAGCAATCTGTAGCGCGGATGCTCCCCGGCCAGCGGCGAATTACGCCAGGATTGCTTGAGACTCTGCGCGACCGAGGCCTTGCCTCCGAGCATCGACTCCAGGACAGAACCCGCTATCGGCTCGCCGACCCATTGATCGAGCGTCGCCTCGAGGGTCTCCCACTCGCGCATACGCTCCTGCAGGAGGCTATAAATCTGTGCGTCGGTTTTACCCGCGCGCAGTTGCGCCAGGATAAACCCATTGGCCTGCTGATCCGTCAGCGCTGGATAGACGTCCTGAACCCGCGACACCAGAGAAGGATTCAAACCTTGCCCGCGCCCGCTGGCGTAGTAGCCCACCCGACGCTCCGTTACGCGTACGGGCGGCTTGAACGCCTTGCCGTTACCGCTGCGCTGTTCCAGCATTTGCGACAATTGCGCCCGATGCTCGAAGGCCGAGTCGATGACAGCCTGCTTCAGATCGACGCTTTGGCCCACGTGTGGAACGCCCAATGCGCGACGGGATTCATCGGGCAATGCGTGCATGATCGAGGCGTAAAAGTTATCGCCGGTGGCGGGCACGCCATTGAGCGTCTCGCCACGCTCATCAAATGCCTGATAGGACGGGCCGTTTTTAACCACGTACTTACGGATTGTCGCGGCCTCGCTACCAATGCCGTCGATGAGCGGACCCTCGATGTGGCCGTCGCGAATCTCCAGCCGCACCTCGCCGGACCACCCCGGCATTTTTTCCAGGGCATGCAGTGCGAGCCACCGGCTGTCAGCGGACAGCGCGGATTCCATGCGCAGGCCAGTGAAAGCCCGGGCCTGACGCCCCTGTTGTGCATACCAACGGGCCTCCTCCAGCATTTTCAGGGGAATTCGACTCGTTGTTTTCAGGCGGGTGAGCTCTTCGGCATTGGCATCGAGCAGAACCCTGCGAGCGGCGGCATTACTCAGCCCCGGGCTGGCGCGTTGCAATTTTTCGAGCAGTGGTCCGCCAATGCTGGGGTCGGCTTCGAACAGCCGCAAGGCGTGCGCCAGCTCCGGCGGCGGCGCAAGATGATCCATGTGCATCTTGCGCAAGGCATTGTCCTCGACACCACAGGCCTCGGCGATGTCGAGCAGTTGCTCATCGGAAAAAGCCTCGGTGATATGGCCGATGCGCCGCAGCAGTGTCAGCCGATCCCAGGTCCGGGGACGCTCCAGCGCATGGCGCCAGGCGCCATGCCCGTTGTGTTCGAGTATGGGTTGCCAGGCGCTGGTATCCGTCGGATGCCGAATGCGCCATTTCTTCAGCGAAGGGTCAAAGGTTGTTTCGTAGACCTTGGCACCCTGCCGAATGAAGGTTTTGCCATTTATCCGGTGCAGCCCAGACGCATCAGGGACTGAATGGCGAGGCAGGATGAGGTTGCGTTCGTAACCGCTCAGGTCAGGTTTCCATAAGCGGGTTTTGCCGTCGTCGCGTTTGATGGATTGCAGGCGCTCGACCAGCGGTTCGGGTTTCACCGCCGTCAGCTTGGCCAAGCCTTTGCCCGCACCGGCCATCACCGCGGCCAGCGCCAGATTCTCGGCCACATCGACCAGGTGCGCCTTGGCCGCCGTTCGATCTCCTTCACTCCACTCGATCGCCCCCTCAAACGACTCGTACAGCAGCTGACCCGCCATGACCGTCAGCATGATCTCCCCCAGCACCGGCACGAACATCGACACCATGTTCAGGCCCAGCATGCCTAATTCCAGCAGATGATTGAGCTTTTGCGCCCGCACTCGCGCATCGACGTCCGCCGTGGGCACCGCATGGCTGCGTGCGTCGGCGATGACTTTCTTGCGGTTTTGCTCGTAGAGATAAGTCCACAGATCACTGTTGGCGGACCAGATGCCCGCCACGCCTTCGCGAATCATCCCGAATGGATTGAGATAAGGATCTTCGACCGGCTCACGTTTGCCCGCAGGTTCTGGCGGCAGCTCTTTGATGCGGGCGACGGACGACAACGGGGGCACGTACTGGAGGACCTTCAACCAGAATGAATGCAAAGGATCAGTCGGAGAGTCGGCGGCCTTGCGGGTGAACTGGCTGAAGTAATAAGGGCGGTCGGCGTAGGCGACGAACTGGCTGAAAAAGCGCTGGTGGGCGGTCGGCCCACTGCCACTGGCGGGCAATGCATCCTGGGCGGTGAACTGACGCTTGAATTCTTCACGCAGCTGCTCAGAGGTATAGCGTTTGAGCGGGTGCTCGGGATCGTGGGGAATGTAGACGATGTAGTCGTTGGTATAACGATATTGTTCACTGATGCTGAACACGACGCAGCCCGTCATCCTGCGCTTCATCAGGTTCAGGTCACGAAACCAGACTGGCCTGCTGCCTACACGGGGATGGACCTCGCCATTAACCACCGAAAGGATCATTGCGTAATCGTCGGGTTCGATGTCTTTTTTCAGCAGCGCCAATTCAGCGGCTGCTCTCATTGCCGCTTTCTGACTGGCAATGAATTGCTCGGACACTGTCGATTTCTTCTGCGCAGCCGTTGCCTGGAAAAACGCCTCGACACGGGTTTGATACTGCGCGCCGATATCCAGCTTGCGGCAGAGTGAGAGGAAATGCGTGACCGACATGTTGAGGGCAGTGACCTCGAACGTACCAGGCGTGGAAGTCTCGACTACAAAGCCCGACCCGCGATGAAAGGCACCCGCCTCGCATTCGGACGCTTCGAAGTTATGCAGTGCCGCCTGCAACAACGAAAGCTTCATCACCTCGAATGTGCTGATCTCGATTTCAAGATCGCTGACTTCCAGCGCTCGCCTCAGGCACACCAGGGTTTTGTTGACATCGGCCTCGACCCCGAACTGATCCTTCAGCGCCTTTTGCAGTATCGGCTCGGCAAAGCTTTCGGCATCTGGCAGCGACGACATGGTTTTGTCGAGCAGGGTCTGGCAAACCAGGCTGTCGTTGAAACGGTCTTTCAGTGCCTGCTGTTGCTCGCTGGAGGCTCGCGAGTACCAGCGCGGCGCGAGCGAGCCGCTGGCTTTTATGGCCGCCCGCCGCTGCGGCGTGGCATCGACCAACCAATCAGGCGTCAGCTGTTCAAGTAGTTCGCGGTGAATGCTGGTTTGGCCCGCAACCAAAGGTTGACGGGGTACAGAGGGGGGATGAGTAGACATTGTGTCGCTCCTGAAAAATGGAACGACAGAACATCATTTCAGTGAACCGTATCTGCGGTAGATAGTTATCGCATCGGCCCAGACTGATTTCAAAATGCGTCGATTCGCAGGCCGGCCGCACCACTGGCCGGCAGATTGTCTATGCTCTGAGGACTTACTGACAGGCGAGGGATTTATGGACGATCCGGTCGACAACAAGCCGCCAACCTTCTGGCAGATGTTGCACAGTGTCATGGCGGCAGCGTTCGGAGTGCAGAGCAACAAGAACCGGGCGCGGGATTTTACCCACGGCAAGCCCAGTCATTTCGTGATCCTGGGGATTTTGTTCACCACGGTGTTTGCCCTGACGCTGTTTGGCATCGTCAAACTGGTGTTGCTGCTGGCAGGGATCTGAAACGGCTCAGTGCATCAGGATTTGCAGGCTGAATGGATAGCGGTAGGACGCTGGTCGCCCCTTCGCCGACAGCTGGTGGAAATCCACCCCGAAATTCTGTGCGCTGCCCAACGCCAGCAGTTGTTTGGCTTGCGCCCGGTTAATCAGTTGCAACAGCGGAAGTTGTCGGTCCCGACCGCCGTACTGGCTGATGTCGACCCCTTGGTCATAGTCATGCAGCTCAACCAGTGCCCAGCCACCCAGGCTGAAATGCCCGCCCAGCAACACGCTCAGGCGGTTGTCGAGCAGCGCTTGCAATGCTGCGGGTGAATTGTTGATGGCGCCGAACAATGCATCCTTGCCCGGAACACCGCCCGATTCGACATACGCCTGCATGACGCCAAACGCCATTTCGTCGTTGGCCGCCCACACCAGTGAAGTCTGCGGATAACGCGTGAACAACAGTTTGGCTTGCTCGTACGCGCGCTGACGTGTCCAGCCGCCGTACACCAACTGACGCAAACGCACTTGCGGGTGTTCGGCCAGCGCCCGACGCATGCCCTTCTCACGCAACTGCGCCGACGGCGTGACCTTCAAACCGGAAAAAGCCAGCAGGTCAATCATCTGGCCCGGGGCCACCGGGGGATGCAACCGAATCAACTCTTTGAGCATCAGGTAGCCGCCCTCCTCATCGTTGGGCACCAGGCTGCCGATCCAGTCGGGATATTTGTCGGGTCGGGCGCCGAGCAGTTTTACCTGATCCACAGTCAAGGCATTGTTGACCAGAAACAACTTCACCCCGCTGCCTTGTGCCAGGCGCAGCACTTCGGGGGCAACGGATTGTTCGTTGACGAACACAAGGTAGTCGGGACGATTGTGTCCCTGGAGGGCTTCGCGCGCCTGCTTGATGATGTTTTCAGGCACCCGGTCGGAGTACTGGATCCGCAGGTCCATGCCCAGATCCCTGGCGGCGGCCTGCATGAACTGCGAGTAACTGACCCAAAAAGCTTCCTTGGTGGTTCCCGGGTTAAGGAACAGCACTGACGCCGCTTGAGCGCACGGTCCCGCGACCATGCCCAGCGCCAGTAATACACCACTTAGAAACTTCAACATGTGTCGTCCGAGCCCCCGGAAATTCGCCGCGCATTATAGCCAGCGAACGTCCGTAAAACGGCGACTTTTCCGGTTTTTGTCAGACAATCGTCGGAACCGGGCCCGGACGGGGTCGCTTACTGATGACTGACCCAGAATACCGCGGTCCCCACGACCAGAATGATCAGGAACAAAATGGCCCATGCATCAACGGTGCTATCGCTTTTCCGTGCTTTGGTTGGGTTGCTCATTGCATCGCCTCTTGTCGGTTTTATCGGTGATTGCATAAAGACTCGAGCAGAGTAAAGACGACGATTGCCCGCATCACAAACAGGGTCTTTGTAACAACGCCGCTCATTAGTCGATTTGGTTCTTTACATATGCTCAAACATCACTTTTACGCATAACTGCAAACTGGTATCGTGCCCCGGCTCCGTAGGGAGTGCGCGGCCGTGCGCGCAGAATTGCCGAGGTATTATCGGACGCCAGCAAGCCAAAAAACGCCGCTGTTTCCGACCGGCCCAAGCCTGAGAACAGGACTTATATGTACGTATACGACGAATACGATCAGCGGATCATCGAGGACCGCGTCAAGCAGTTCCGTGATCAGACCCGACGCTATCTGGCAGGCGAGCTGAGCGAAGAAGAATTCCGCCCCCTGCGCCTGCAAAATGGCCTTTATATCCAGCGTTTCGCGCCTATGCTGCGAGTCGCCGTGCCTTACGGCCAACTGACTTCGCGCCAGATGCGAATGATGGCCAGGATTGCCCGCGACTACGACAAGGGCTATGCCCACATCAGTACCCGGCAGAACGTGCAGTTCAACTGGCCGGCCGTGGAAGACATTCCGGACATTCTCGCTGAACTGGCCACCGTGCAGATGCACGCGATCCAGACCAGCGGCAACTGCCTGCGCAACGTCACCACCGACCAGTTTGCCGGTGTCGCCGCCGACGAACTGATCGACCCGCGCCCATGGTGCGAGATCGTCCGCCAGTGGACCACGTTCCACCCGGAATTCGCCTACCTGCCGCGCAAATTCAAGATTGCCGTCAACGGTTCGACTTCCGACCGTGCCGCCATCGAAGTCCACGACATCGGCCTTGAGCCGGTGCACAACGCAGCCGGCGAACTGGGCTTTCGCGTACTTGTCGGCGGTGGCCTGGGTCGTACGCCGGTGGTGGGCGCGTTCATCAATGAATTCCTGCCGTGGCAAGACCTGTTGAGCTACCTCGACGCCATCCTGCGGGTCTACAACCGCTATGGCCGTCGCGACAACAAGTACAAGGCGCGGATCAAGATCCTGGTCAAAGCGCTGACGCCTGAAGTCTTTGCGCAGAAAGTCGATGCGGAAATGGAGCACCTGCGCGGTGGCCAGACCACGCTGACCGAAGCCGAAGTGCAGCGCGTCGCCACACACTTCGTCGATCCGGACTACAAGGCGCTGGACAACCAGACCGCCGCCCTGGCCGAGCTCGACCAGCAGCACCCGGGCTTCGCCCGCTGGCGCGTGCGCAACACCCTGGCCCACAAGAAGCCGGGCTACGTGGCCGTGACCTTGTCCCTGAAACCAACCGGCGTTGCACCGGGCGACATCACCGACAAACAGCTCGACGCCGTGGCCGACCTGGCCGACCGCTACAGCTTCGGTCAACTGCGCACCTCCCACGAGCAGAACATCATCCTGGCCGACGTCGAGCAGGACAAGCTGTTCGCCCTGTGGGGCGAGTTGCGCGAGCAAGGTTTCGCCACGCCGAACATCGGCCTGCTGACCGACATCATCTGCTGCCCGGGCGGTGATTTCTGCTCCCTGGCCAACGCCAAGTCGATCCCGATCGCCGAATCGATCCAGCGCCGTTTCGACGACCTGGACTATTTGTTCGACATCGGTGAGCTGGACCTGAACATCTCCGGTTGCATGAACGCCTGCGGTCACCACCATGTCGGCCACATCGGCATTCTCGGGGTGGACAAGAAAGGCGAAGAGTTCTACCAGGTTTCCCTCGGCGGCAGCGCCAGCCGTGACGCCAGCCTGGGCAAGATCCTCGGCCCGTCCTTCGCCCAGGAAGCCATGCCTGACGTGATCGAAAAGCTGATCGACGTGTACATCGAACAACGTACCGAAGACGAACGCTTCATCGACACCTATCAGCGTATTGGTATCGACCTCTTCAAGGAGCGTGTCTATGCAGCGAATCATTAAGAACAACGAGGTCGTCGACGAAACCTGGCACCTGCTGCCCAAGGACTTCAACATCGACGAGATCAGCAACTGCGACGACCTCATCGTGCCGTTGCAGCTGTGGCGCGAACATAGCCGCATGCTCCTGGCCCGCGATGGCGGCCTGGGCATCTGGCTGGACGCCGATGAAGAAGCCGAGGAAATCGGTGAAGACGTGGCGCAATTCCAGGTCATCGCCCTGAACTTCCCGGCATTCACCGATGGCCGCAACTACTCCAATGCCCGCCTGCTGCGTGACCGTTACGGTTTCAAGGGCGAATTGCGGGCCATTGGCGACGTGCTGCGTGACCAGTTGTTCTACATGCATCGCTGTGGTTTCGACGCGTTCGCCATTCGCGCCGACAAAGACCCGCACGAAGCCCTTGAAGGCCTCAAGGACTTCTCGGTGACCTACCAGGCCGCTGCCGACGAACCGCTGCCGCTGTTCCGTCGTCGCTGACCGTCACCCCTTGAACCCCGACCCGGGGTTCAAGGGGTTTTACCCTTCGCGCTAAAACACCGGATTATCCACCAGCGGAATCGGACGCCCCATGGCGACCCAGTCGCAGTACAGCCGGACTCGATCTTCCAGCAACACGAACAGCCTGAACGGATTATCCGCATCGGCCGTCCGCGTTTCGACACAGTGCAGCAACCAGCCCCACAACTCTTCTGACGCATCCGCTTCGTGGAGCAAGCGCCACACACGCGCCTGCAGCGACCAATAACCGACCCGGAAATCCGCCGTCAGGCTCAATCCATCCATGACCCGGAGCAACGCACTGCCCGATGGTTTGACGGCCAATCGTTGCCAGATCTGTTGCCGCGCCTCGCGCACGCTTTCATCACCCTCCTCCAGCCAGGGCGTCGCACTGCCGTAATCGGCACCCGGCTCACTCAACCACAAATTGATACCGGTACGCTCACGATGACTCACCAGGCGCAACAACGTGTCTTCATCCGTCAGCGGATTACCCCACAGTTTCACCCGGTCCCGGGACACCGCCTGACTCAGTATCGAGTAGGGAACCCGACCGATCCGGTTGCCTCGCAAGTCGAGCGAGGTGAAGTACGGCTGATCGGCGATCCCTATCGGACAATGGCTGATTCCGGTGTTTCTCAGGTTCAACACACGCAGCTCATTCATCCCCAATACCACGGGCGGTACAGTCAACGGGTTGTCACTCAGATCCAGTATTTGCAAGCTCGCCAGCTCACGAAACTGCGAAGCCGTGCGCTCCTGAAGCTGCAAAAAGGTAGAACTCAGGTTGAGCGTAGTGAGGTGGGGCATTTGCCGAATCGGTGGAGGCAACACACCTTCCAGCACGCCGTCTGCGTTGAGCCGCCGCAGGTCGACACGTTCCAGGTTCAGGGAACGCAGGTTCGGAAAACTTTCGAGAAAGACGCTCAGGCTCTCGCGCTCGACCAGGTGCAAGCCCCGCATCGATAGCTCGACGACCTCATTGAAGCGCACGTTCATCGTTGGCAACCTATGGTAGTCCTCGAAACCCAGATCCAGCCTGTAACCAGAGAACGTCTCGCCGGACATGACTCTATTGATCTGGGGCGGGCATTTTTGCCAGATGCCCATCAGTTCGTCGCCCAATTCAATTCGCGTTTCACGCTCATAGCCAATCACGGTTTGCAGCAGTTCGACATTGTGTGCCGCCACCTGCTCAGGGCTCATGCCTGCGGCGTCATCATCGTCCACCGCAAGAAAATCCACGTCCATGTCATCGACATCCAGCACGGCCTGGTCGATCCACTGGCGCAGATCGGCATGCAACTGCTGCATCTCGAGAATCAGGCGATCCACCAGCGCTTGAGCGCCGTTACCCGCCATCAGGAGCAGCTCATCCGCCTGGGCATCGGTGAAATCCGGATACAGATTCTTGACCTGCAGTCGCATGATTTCATGGGTCAGCGCAGCGGCCTGGGGCGTATTCGGAAAGCCACCGCCGCGCAACCCCCTGGCTTCGAAGGGCAACCGCGAATCCATTCGATTCAAGCCGAGTATCAGCTCGGAGCGGGGCAAGGCATGTGTGCCAATACGCAGGCGCAACTGGCTGGCCGCGTCTGGGGAGCGCAGCGACATCGCCGCGCGTTCCTCCCCTGACAATAGATCGACCAGTGCGGTAAACAGATCCGAACCCTCGCCGTCGGTAGCCGCCATCGTGGAATACCGATAGCGATCACCGACCTTGATCAAGCGCCGGCAATCCGCCGAATCGGGCGGACCGCAACGGTCCAGGACCCGGCCACTGATTGACCCGTCGTGCACTTCGATGCGTAAGTCTTTCGGCCAACCGGGCAGGCGTGGCAGGGAATGCAACGCCAGGACATCGGTTTCCGGATGGACGATCGAACGCAAGTACAGACCTTCATAAGCCCGGTTGAGTCGTGCATGTTGTTGATACTCCCGCGACTTGCTGTCCAGGCGCTTGAACAGTAGCAGCGCCTCGTCAGCATCGACGGGCCGATTGATGTCAACTCCCGAACGGTCGAGGATCTGCTCCACGGCGCTTTTCGGCAAACCTTGGTACTCACGCTGAAACAGGCGAACCCACTCTTTGTCCGAGTGCTGGAGCGCCTGATATCGGGCGTTGAACAATCCGGCCCGGGCTTGCGGGTCGGCGACGATTTCGAGTTCCTGATCGAGCTTGAAGCGTGTGATGGTGTCGGCGAGCAACGGCGTCGGCGGACGGCCAGTCTGCATCAGGCGCAGCATATCGTCGTCGACCGTACTGACCCGGGCGATCTGCGCCAATACCTCATCACTGAAGGCAGCAAGGGGTGTGCAGACGCCACGCATCAGCTCCACACGTGTCGACACCGGCGCCGGAGCCGATCCGGGTGCGGGCTCGGCCGGCGTTTCGGGATGCGGCTCGCTCCCGGGTTCCCGGGGTTCGTACAACGTTCCGGCGATTTTTTCTTCGCCCTTGAGTGCCGCCACCGCCCCGGCCAGCGGGAGTGCATTGAGCAAGCCGAACACCGTGCGCGTCACGCCCTCGGAGCGTTGCTCCGGTGTTTTACTGTTGACGGCCTGATCGAGGCCATAACCGGCGTCGATCAGGCCGGCCAGTACCAGGACGCCCTCACCTCCCGGAATGAACAGTGCCAATGGCCCCAGCCGGTTGATCCACTGCACGAGCGGTTCCACCACCGCGCTCAGGTTGTCGCGATTGACCTGGGCATCGTCGCGGATGGTTTTGACGCTGGCCATGGAGGCCTGCTTCATGGTCAGCACCAATTGCGCGAACGGATCGGTGTCGGCAGGCGGACGCTCAAGGTCGATATAGTCCTGCGGGTCCCAGAAACCGTCGTTGTTGAACAACCCTGCATTCTTTTTCAGCCAGTGTTCCTTCGGGTAAACCGCCATACCCTCCAACGCCGTCGACACCCCCGCATGGAAGGTACCGTCTTCACGATCGTCCTCGGCAAAATGCGCGACCAGCGCTTGCCGTGTGGCGGCACCCCTGCCTTGGTCCACGATCCATTGGCGCAGGTGCCGGAAGTCGGCGAATTCATGCAAGGGTGAGGAGTTGCCGGGAATGTTCAGCAAGACCCGGCCGCTGTGACGGTGGCGATAACACCAGATATCGTCCGATGTATAGCGATAGATCGTCAGCCGCCCGACCTCGATCGGCGCGCTGATGCGGGTGGGCGCCTGCACCTGGCCGATGGTCAACGCATTCCAGGTCTGCTGCGCTGGCAACCCGGCGGCCTGCATGGCCAAGACCAGGCCTTCCTGACTCAAACTGCCCTCCTGATGTTGCAGGCAGGCGCTCATGATAAAGGCGGCCTTGGCCGAGGTTCTCAGGTCGTAAGGCGCCGCCTGGACGATACGCTTATCGGAGGGCCAGGTGCGATCAAGGTAAGCCTGATAGCGGGTTTGCAAATCCAGCTCCCACACCCACTGTTTGAATGCTGCTGGCCTGAGGGCAATTTGCGTTGCCGGTCCATACACCTGGGGCGTGGTCTGGCGATAAATGCCTTCGTAGGTGTGGTGATTGCCATTGCCGTGATCGGCGAATTCATCGACATGCTCCACGATGCGAACGGACGGACCGACATCGGGCGGTGTGTACAAGCCAAATGCGCTTTCGGCAAAACGCCCGTCACCGACGGTCTGGTAGTTCGCCAGCAACGCCTGCACCAGGGTTTGCGTGTTTGCCACCTGGCCTTGCTCGATACCGTCCTGCGGTGGGTGCCCGCGATAGCGGTAATCCAGGGTGACCAACAGGGCCTTTTGCGGGTCGATGTCTTGCCCCCATTTTGCCTTGATCAACTGGGCACCGAACTGCTCGGGAGACTGCGGCAAAGCCGCGCCCACCACGGATTTCAGTGTTTCGCGCAGCGGCGCAAGATCGGGATGAAGCGGTGTCTGATGGTCATTCATATGCGTTCCATGGCAATTATTCCGGAACACCAACATAACCAACCGCCGCATTACCGAAAGCAGGAACGGTCGCCTGCTGCCTACAGAGATTTCGCCGGGCCGTGGAGGACATCAGGCAAGTATTCGCAGGCAAAAAAACCGGGGCTAATGCCCCGGCTGGATGTTTTGCAATATCTCCTGCCCCGTTACCAGAAGCGTTGTTGGGTCAAACGGCTCCACCAGCTCAACAGCACACGATCGACCGAGCCGCTGGCGGCCATGCCAATGCGCTCTTGCAGGCTTTTGCGCTCGGCATAGTGCAGGTGATAAAGCTCGGACTGCCTGGCGCGTTCGGCGAGGTACTCGTCGCTGGTCTTGAGTTCGTCGACCAGGTGTTTTTCCAGCGCCGCCACGCCGAGCCAGATTTCGCCGGTGGCCACTTCATCGATCGCCAGTTGCGGGCGATAGCGCGACACGAAGTTCTTGAACAGTTGATGGGTGATGTCCAAGTCTTGCTGGAACTTCTCCCGGCCCTTCTCGGTGTTTTCGCCAAACACGGTCAGTGTGCGTTTGTACTCACCGGCGGTCAGCACTTCGAAGTCGATGTCGTGCTTTTTCAGCAAGCGGTTGATGTTGGGTAACTGCGCCACCACGCCAATCGAGCCGAGGATCGCGAAGGGTGCGCTGATGATCTTCTGGCCGATGCACGCCATCATGTAGCCACCGCTGGCCGCGACCTTGTCGATGCACACGGTCAAGGGCACGCCGGCCTCACGGATACGCGCCAGTTGCGAGGAGGCCAGGCCGTAGCTGTGAACCATGCCACCGCCGCTTTCCAGGCGCAAAACCACTTCGTCCTTCGGTGTGGCCAGGGTCAGCAAGGCAGTGATTTCGTGGCGCAGGCTTTCGGTGGCCGAAGCCTTGATATCGCCATTGAAATCGAGCACGAACACCCGGGGCTTGGCCTCGGGTTTTTTCTTCTGTTTCTTGTCGGTTTTAGCCTGGGTCTTGCGCAAGGCCTTGAGCTGATCCTTGTCGAGCAACGTCTGCTCCAGGCGTTCGCGCAGCCCTTTGTAGAAATCATTGAGTTTGCTGACCTGCAACTGGCCCGACGACTTGCGCCGCCCCTTGCTGCGCAAGGCCGCAAAACTGGCCAGGACCACCAGAATGGCGATCACCAGGGTCACGGTCTTGGCCAGAAAAATGGCGTACTCGGAAAAAAACTCCACAGGGACTCCTCAAACGATGCGCGGCTTGAACGCGCGCGGGATACCTCCAGCATACCCATGCGTCGACCTTGCTACCAGCCGTGAAAGCTCTGGTAACAGGCCTGTAACGGGCATTTCAAACAAGCGTATGTTTTTTCATTGACAGCACACCGCCATCCTCATAACCTCGCCAAACCTTCAACGTACCGGGAAGACGCGGACGTGGGCAGCATCTATTTGATTCGACATGGCCAGGCCTCCTTCGGTGCAGACGACTACGACGTGCTGTCGCCGACCGGTATTCGTCAGGCTGAAATCCTGGGTCGGCACTTGGCCGAACTCGGGATCGGCTTCGACCGCTGCCTGGCGGGGGATCTGCGCCGCCAGCAGCACACGGCCAACAGCGCGCTGGAACAATTCGCCGCGGCAGGCCTGCCGGTGCCGGTGCTGGAAACCGACTCCGCCTTCAATGAGTTCGACGCCGATGCAGTGATCCGCGCGCTGTTGCCGGCCATGCTGCCGGACGAACCCGAGGCCCTGGACATCCTGCGCAACGCCGCGCAAAACCGTGGTGAGTTCCAGCGTATCTTCGCCCTGATCATCGAGCGCTGGCTGGCCGGCACCTACGACACACCGGGCCTGGAGAGCTGGCTGGGGTTTGTCGAGCGGGTACGGGCCGGTCTGCACCGCATTCTCGACCAGGCCGACAACACCCAGAAAATCGCCGTGTTCACGTCCGGCGGCACCATCACCGCCCTGCTCCACCTGATTACGCAAATGCCTGCCCGGCAGGCCTTTGAATTGAACTGGCAAATCGTCAACACCTCGCTCAACCAGCTTAAGTTTCGTGGTCGCGAGGTGTCCCTGGCTTCCTTCAACAGTCATGTGCACCTGCAACTGTTGAAGGCCCCGGAACTCATCACGTTTCGCTGAGTCCGGATTATTGTGACCCTGGCTGTAATCACCCAGCTCTTATTACCCAAGAAAGGATCGAACCATGACCTCCGTAGCTGATGCCGTACAAGCAATGAAAGCCAAGTTCAACCCAGCCGCTGCCGCCGGTCTGGACCTGGTCTTCGGTTTCCGCATCGACGATAGCAAAAACTTCTCGCTGATCGTCAAGGACAGCACCTGCGAGCTGCAGGAAGGCGAGAACCCGGACGCCCAGGTGACCCTGGTGATGGACGGCGAAACCCTGCAAGGCATCGTCGACGGTTCGACTGACGGCATGCAAGCGTTCATGGGCGGCAAACTGCGCGCTGAAGGCGACATGATGCTGGCGATGAAACTGTCCGAGCTGTTCCCGTCGTAAGCACCTGGTTCCCGAACTTCGGGAGCGTGCCTGCTGCAAACGAATCCCGCCCTTAGTGGCGGGATTCGTCGTTTTTGCTGGTCCTGTGGCGAGGGGGCTCGCCCCCGTTCGACTGCGAAGCAGTCGCACAACCAGAGATTTCGACTTATCGGAAGGACGTCAAGGGCCGCTTCGCGCCCAACGGGGGCAAGCCCCCTCGCCACAGGTCAGGTGGTGCTCTTACAATGCGGGCACTTACACCACCGGCCCCCCCATGGACATCGACCTCGCCCGCACCTTCCTCGAAATCGTCCGCCATGGCAGCCTGGCTGCCGCCGCGGAAAAACTCCATGTCACCCAGACCGCGATCACCGCACGGGTACAAAAACTCGAGAGCCAACTGGGCAGCACCCTTTTCGTGCGCAATCGTGCCGGCGCCCGCCTGACGCCCAATGGCGAAGCGTTCGTGGTGTACGCCAATCAGCTGGTGCAAACTTGGGAAGCCGCGCGGCGTGATTTGCCGTTGCCCGAAGGTTATCGCGATGTGCTGCACATCGGTGGCGAGGTGAGTCTGTGCAACCCGTTGATGCTCGGCTGGGCCGGCGAAATTCGCAAGAACATCCCCAGCCATGCCCTGCGCATGGAAATCCGCGACGGCGAAAACCTGCTGCGCCAACTGGAGTTAGGCGTTCTGGATGCCGCGCTGGTGTATCAGCCCGAATATTGGCCGCGCCTGCAGGTCGAGCAGATTCTCGAAGAAAAACTGATTCTAGTGCGCCTGGCCGACAAGCCCGATCCTTATGTGTACATCGATTGGGGCGCTGATTTTCGACGCCAGCACGACGCCGCGCTGCCGGAGAAGGCCAAGGCTGCGCTGAGTTTCAATCTGGGCCCGCTGGGCTTGCAGTATCTTCTCGAAAACGGCGGCAGCGGCTACTTCCGCACCCGCGTCGTGCAGAGTTATCTGCAAAGCGGCGCCCTGGAACGGGTGCCCAAGGCGCCGGAATTCAACTACCCGACCTATCTGGTCTACTCGCGCGATCGTGACTCGCCGACACTGCAACGCGCCTTCGACCTGCTGCGCAAAGTCATCGACTCAGACGAAGACTGGTCGCAGCGATGGGATCCGCTGACCTGAGACCGGTTTGCACCGGATCATGGCCGTTGTGTCCTTAAGGTTCGGTCCGTCAAATCACCGGGATCGGCTAATCTGAAAGAGATAACAAAAACGACAGGTGATTGCAGTGAGGCAGACCACCGAAGGATTCCGCGGCCGTTACCGCGCCGACATTCATCCGCTCTACAACCCCTGGCTGCATGGCGCGTTTGTCCTGGTGTTCGGGGCACTGGCGATCAGCGTCTTCTGGAGCAACGTACATCAGGTGCGGCCAGCGGAATGGCTGGCGGTGCCCGTCACGCTGCTGTTGTTCAACCTCGGCGTGTACATGGTGCATCGCCACCTGGGGCATCATAAAAAGAGCTTCGCCCGGCTGTTTTACGCCCGTCACGCAGGCGACCACCACAGCTTTTTCACCCCCGGCCACATGACCTACGACAGCGCCCGCGACTGGCGGGTAATTCTGTTTCCGGCGTGGCTGATCGTGCTGCACACCCTCGCCGTCGCCCTGCCCCTCTGGTGGCTGCTCAAGCACATCAATACCAACGTCGCCGGATTGGTCGGCGGCCTTCTTGTCCTCGGCTACCTGACTTATGAAGTGTTTCATGCCTGCGAGCATCTGCCGTCGCGCAACCCGCTCACACGGCTGCCGTGGATCCGCCAGATGCGCCGCCTGCACGAACTGCACCACCGCCGTGAACTGATGCAGGCGCGTAATTTCAACATCGTTTTCCCGCTGATGGACTACCTGTTCGGCACCCTCTATTGGGAGCCGGAACCTGAGCCGCTCAACCCGACGAGAACCCCCATGACCCGCATGCAGCATCAGGTTGTCATTGCCGGAAACCCGATCCAGGTACTTGCCTACGCCAGCACCGTGACCCTTTGGCCGCAATGGCATCCGTCGTCGCTGCGCATCGACGGGCCAAAAGGCCCGCTGCATGCCGGCGCACGTTTCGAGGAAGACATCCGTGCCGGCGGGCGCGACGGGCACTTGCGCTGGGAGGTGGCGGAGTACCTGCCCGGGCGGCGCTGGAGCGCCGAGGCCCGGGGTGACCACGGCCTGTCGCTGGTGGTGACCTATGAATGCGATGCCACAGGCGAAGACACACGTTTCGTCCGCACCCTGGAATATCAGTTCAGCGGCCTGGCAATGCGCATTGCCAACCGCTTGTTGCTCAAGCGGCGCATAGACCGGGAATCGGCGGCGTCGATGCTGGCATTGCGCGACATGGCACAGAAGTATCTGGCCGCGACAGGAGTCGGCGTGTGAGCAGAACCTTCAAATGTCTGTTGCTGGTCATCGTCGTCATCGGCGCCTTCCTGCTGCTGATGCCCACCAAGGTGCGGCCGGTGGCCTGGACACCACAAGCCGCGCCGTCCCTCACCAGCGGAATCTACGCCGACAATCAGCGGCTCAAAGAGGTGGAGCGCGTCGGCGCCGCCAATATCGACGGGCCGGAAGCCTTGTTGCTGGAAAACGACACGCTCATCACCGGCCTGCACGACGGGCGCCTGATCCGTACGAGCCTGGACGGCAAGACCACCAGTATCCTGACCGATACCGGTGGCCGGCCACTGGGCCTGGCCCGGCATCCCAATGGCCTGCTGGTGATCGCCGATGCCGTCAAAGGCTTGTTGTCCCTCGACGCCCAGGGACGCCTGGTGGCCTTGACCACAGAGGCCGACGGCGTTCCCTTCGGTTTTACCGACGACGTGGCCATCGACAAACCCGGTCACTACGCTTATTTCAGCGATGCTTCGAGCCGCTTCGGCTATGGCCAAGACGGTGAGGCCGTGATCGAACACGGCGGCGACGGTCGACTGCTGCGCTACGACTTCCAGACCGGCAAAACCTCGGTTGTGCTGGATAAGCTGGAGTTTGCCAACGGCGTGACCCTGGGACCGGACGATGCCTATGTACTGGTCAATGAAACCGGCGCCTACCGCATCACTCGTTATTGGCTCAGCGGTCCGAAGGCCGGCACCCACGACCTGTTTATCGACAACCTGCCAGGGCTGCCGGACAACCTGTCGTTCAATGGACACGACCGGTTCTGGGTGGCGCTGTATGCCCCCCGAAACCCCTTGCTCGACGCCACGGCGGCGCATCCGTTCGTGCGCAAGATGATCGTGCGGGCCATGACCGTGTTGCCCAAGCCCGTGGAAAAACACGGATTTGCCCTGGGCCTGGACCTTGATGGCAAAGTGATCGCCAACCTGCAGGACGGCAGCAGCGACAATTACTCCCCCATCACTACCGTGCGCGAGTATGGGGACTGGTTGTATTTCGGTTCGCTGAAAGCCCGGAACATGGTGCGATTGCCGCTAAGTAAGGCATTGCAATGAACAGTCCCCTTCCTGAACTCACCGAAGCCCCCCTGTAGGAGCGAGCCTGCTCGCGATGGACTCAAATGCACTGCGTTTAGTCAGTAAACATACGGCATCGTTAACGACCATCGCGAGCAAGCTCGCTCCTACAGAGGGCGGTGTTCATTCTGGATCGATGTCGACACCCTCATCATCCGGTCACTCATCGATGCCCGGCTCTTCCTCGGGATTGACTGTGGTGTGTTCGGGGCTCAGGGGTTCGGGATGAGTGGGGATCGGGTCGTAGCCACCCTGTTGTTCGCTGGGGTATTTGGGCTGGGTCATGAGGCACCTCGTTGAGAGCCATAACAGCGGTCTCTGAACATTCGAGGTGCCGGTTGTGATGCCGTTCCAACTTTCCCGCCACCGGTCGTCGGTGGCAGCTCGCTGGGTCAGGACGACGAGCCAAGTTGCTTGACGATCTTGTCCTTGACCAGCAGACGTGCCTCCTTGAGCTTCCTTACGGTGTCATCGTTGGACTTGGCCTCCTCTGCTTTCACCACTTCGGCATCCGCCTGGGAATACTTGTTAAGCAGTGAATCCAGTAACGGATCCTTGGTGCGTTTCTGCTGGACTTCTTCCTTTGAGCGTTTCAGATCCTGATAAAGGTCATGGGGCACCGGCATGGAACACCTCCGTTTGTTGATCGGCAGCGAAACGCGATCAATTGCGTTCACCAACTATCAGAATGGCCTCGGTTAGCCTGTTCTGTCGACCACCTGTCAGACCAGCGGTGTCCGTTCGTCGTCCGGTCGCCAATGCGATAAAACCTTGCCTGCACCGGCGCCTCCACCGGTTGACGATCACTCGGTCACCTTTGAAAACCTGCGTGGAGAATCACCTGTTTTTGTCAGCCGTTAAGCACCGTGCGCACCATCTGCGTCAGTGCTTCGGGGTTGTAGGGTTTGCTCAGCAGGTGGGTGTCGGGGCTGAGCTGGTGATTGCGCGAGATGATGTCGCGGGTATGCCCCGAGGTGAACAACACAGCCACCGGTGGCTCCTGCACTTTCGCCCAGGCCGCCAGGTCCGAACTCTTGATCAGGCCGGGCATGACTACGTCAGTGAAAATCAGGTCCACCGCCAGCCCTTCCAGCAACATTTTCATGGCGATGTCACCGTTGGTGGCCGTGAGGACCTGATAGCCCTCCTCGCGCAACAACTCCACCGCCGATACCCTCACGGCCTCATTGTCCTCGACCACCAGGATGCGTTCGTGCCCGCCCCGTTGCGGCACATCAGGGCCCGGCGTTTCGCTGGGGGCCGCGCGCAAGGTGCGCGGGAAGTACAGCTGCACCCGAGTCCCCCGCCCCACGTCGCTGGCGATTTCGATATGACCGCCACTCTGCTTGACGAAGCCAAACACCATACTCAAGCCCAAGCCGGTGCCCTGCCCGTCGGCCTTGGTGGTGAAGAATGGCTCGAACGCCTGGGCCAGCACCTGCGGCGGCATGCCGACGCCGGTATCCGTCACGGACACCCGTACATAGTCCCCGGGGGCAATGCCCTTTGCGGCGCAAAATTTGCGATCGAGGACGATGTTTTCCGCGCACAGGTCAATCCTGCCCTCGCCTTGAAGGGCGTCACGGGCATTGATCGCCAGATTGAGAATGGCGTTTTCCAGTTGGTTGCGATCGACAAACACATTCCAGGAATCTTCGGGCGCCGTCATGTGAACCTGAAGGGTTTCACCCAGGGCACGCAGCAACAGCTCCGCCAGGCCATCGAAAATCTGCCGCAAGGTGAAGACCGCGGGTGACAACGGTTGGCGGCGGGCAAATGCAAGCAATTGCGAAGACAGCTTGGCACCGCGCTCGACGGCGGCAATCGACGCCGAGACCCGGCGCTGCACATTGGCGTTATCCGGCTCATGGCGCGCGAGCAGGTGCAGGTTGCCGGCGATCACTTGCAACAGGTTGTTGAAGTCATGGGCCACACCACCGGTGAGACCGCCGATGGCTTCGAGCTTCTGTGACTGGCGCAGTTGTTCTTCCGCCGCCAGCCGCGCCTCGACCTCATCGGCCACCCGCTGTTCCAGGTTGCGGGTGAACTTGAGCAGGGACTCTTCGGCGGTCTTGCGTTCGTGGATGTCGATCAGCACGCCGGGGAAACGAAACGCCTCGCCCTGCTCATTGAACTCGCAACAACCACTGGCGAGTACCCAGAGGTAGCTGCCATCCGGACGCCGGATCCGGTATTCGACGTTGTAGGGCTCGCCCGTCTCCACCGACAGTGTGACTCGTTCCTGAACCCAACTGCGGTCATCCGGATGGATCCGGCTTTCAGCGATTTCCTGAGACAGGTTTTGCAGGTCTTGCCCGGGTGGATAAGAGAACGCGCGAGCGAAGCGCTCGTCACCCGACAGCACGTTGGCCTTGATGTCCCAGACAAAGGAACCGAGCAAGGCGCCGGCGTTGAGCGCCAAGCGTACCCGTTCGTTGTCGGCGCGGTAGGCGTCTTCAGCCGCCTGTCGCCGGTGTTCGGAGATCACCCGATCGGTGGTTTCCACCACCATGGCCATGACCCCGGCCGGGCGCCCGTCATCGTCGGCCACCGGGCTGTAGTAGAGGTCCATCCAGACATCTTCCGGAACCCCGTCACGCAGCAGCACCAGTTCTTTGTTGCGATAGGACAAGGTGCCGCCCGCCAGGCAGGTGTCGACCACGTGGCGATTGAATTCGGCAACTTCCGGCCAACCCAGTTCCACGGCAGAGCCGAGCAGATACGGATGACGCCCACCGGCAAACTTGGAATAAGCGTCGTTATAGATCATGTACCCGGACTGGCCCCAGAGCATCACCATCGGCAGTGGGGACGCGAGCATCAACTGCACCGCGCTGCTCAGGCTCCTGGACCATGAATCGAGCGGGCCAAGTTCGGTCCGGCTCCAGTCGAACGCACGAATGCGTCCGGCCATTTCGCCGTTCCACCCGGAGCACCCGTGGCTTTCCTCTAGAAACTGCATCGGCTGGCTCTATCCCGGTAAGTTGCACCCGTTTGTTTCGAGCATCCTGCACGCTATTCGTTTCATAGAGGTATAGCTGATTCTCGCGGGCCACTGGAGATCCCTTGTGGGAGCGGGCTTGCTCGCGAAGGCGGTGTGTCATTCAACATATTCGTCTGCTGATACACCGCTTTCGCGAGCAAGCCCGCTCCCACAATTTGGTCCTCGGTAACCGAGAGTCCGTGCACTACACCTCGATCAAGTGCTTTAGCGGGTTGTAACTGCTTTTCAGGGTGGCCGCGACATCCAGAATGGCCTTCTCGATGCCATTCAAATGCATGCAGGTCAGTTCGATGGCCGCACTCTGGTTGCCTGCTTCGATGTATTCGATCAGCCGCAGGTGTTCGTCGTCGCGGCAGGCTTCGTGGCTGTCGTCATCCAGAGCGGCGGCATACAGCGACGCCCGGGAAATCAGCTTCTGGAACCAGTCCAGCAGTACCGGGTTGTTCAGGCTGCGCGCCAGTTTGATGTGGAACTCGCCAAGCAGGTGAATCAGCCGTTCATGATCACCGCTCTGATGCGCTTCATCTTCCAGCAGCAAGTGATCGCGCAGGTCCTGGGTCACCGCCGTATCACGCCGACGGCACAGTTCGCTGACGATGCCGATCTCGACCAGGCGACGGGTTTCGAACAGCGAACGGATCTCTTCGTCACTGGGCAGCGACACCGACGCACCTTTATTGGGCTCGGTGGTGACCAGCCCGTCGGCTTCCAATTGCTTGAGCGCGGCCCGGACAGACGTGCGGCTGACATTGAACAGCTCGGCCAAAGAGGCTTCGCCGAGCTTCATGCCCGGACGCAACGAACGCTTGCTGATCGCCTCGTAAACCCCTTGGTAGACGCGGTCGACCGTAGTTTCCAGTTTCTTTTCCGTCATTCATCAACTCCTTGCGCCCTGTGCAAACGACCCTGGCGAATGAACAGCCATTGAAAAAGGGGCTTGCACGGACAGATTAATCCGGGTATTTCTAAATTGCATCCAGATTTTGCATACAATAATTAGAGGAATGCACCATAATGGGTCGTCCAACAGCAATCGAAGTGCGAAACGTCTCAAAGCGATATTCCGACGATCCGGGGCTGGCACCAGCCCTCGATAACGTCTCGGTGGACATTGCCGACAACGAATTCTTCACCCTGCTCGGCCCCTCCGGCTGCGGCAAAACCACCCTGCTGCGCACCATCGCCGGCTTCGAGCATGTCAGCGACGGTGAGATCCGCCTCGCGGGCGAGCCGGTCAACGATTTGCCGCCGTTCAAGCGTCGGGTCAACACGGTGTTCCAGAGTTACGCGCTGTTTCCGCACATGAGTGTTGCGCAGAATATCGCCTTCGGCCTCGAGATGCAGGGCCTTGATCGCAAACTGATTCCGCAGCGGGTCGATGAGATGCTCGCGCTGGTGCAAATGCAGCACCTGGCCAAGCGTAAACCGGCCGAACTGTCCGGTGGCCAACAGCAAAGGGTGGCTCTGGCCCGGGCCCTGGCGCCAAAACCCAAAGTGCTGTTGCTGGACGAACCGCTGTCGGCCCTGGACCTCAAGCTGCGCAAGGAAATGCAGGTCGAACTCAAGCGCGTACAGAAAGAAGCCGGGATCACCTTCATTTTCGTCACCCACGATCAGGAAGAAGCGCTGACCCTGTCCGATCGCATCGCCGTGATGTCCGCCGGCAAGATCCTGCAAATCGGCTCGCCCAATGAAATCTACGAACGGCCGCAACACCAGTTCGTCGCGCAATTCATCGGCGACATCAACTTTCTCCCCGGCCACCTCAAGCGCGGCCAGCAGAACGAAAAGCTCTTCGTGCCCAACGGCATGCCCGTGGAAATCCCCTGCCCGGCCCAGGGCTTTGACGGCAGCAAGGTGCAACTGGCGTTCCGCCCCGAGCGCTCGCAACTGGTCGAGCCGACCCAACCGCATCACCTGCGCGGTGTGATCGAGGCCGTGCTGTATGTCGGCACGGCCACGCTCTATCAATGCCGCCTGAACAACGACATCAAGGTCATGCTGCGCGAGAACAACGAAGGCCTGAACCACGGGCGGGTGGTGGGTGATCGCGTCGCGGTCAACCTGCCGCCCCACGCATGCCTGTTGATGGAGGCCTGAGATGAGCGTCAGCAGCACTTCCCCAGCCCTCAACCGCGCGCTGTTGCTCAGCCCGGTGGTCCTGACCCTGCTGGCCCTGATCGCCATTCCGCTGGGCATCATGGGCTACATCAGCCTGCTGCCGCGCAACGTCTATGGCGGCGTCGACTGGCAGGCCGACTGGCAATTGCAAAGCTACGTGCAACTGTTTTTCCAGGAAGGTTTCGATGGCGAACTGGAGCTGAACTGGGTCTACGCCCAAGCATTGCTGCGCTCGGTGTTCCAGGCCGGTGGCACCACGGTCCTGTGTTTCCTGTTCGGCTTCCCCGTGGCGTTGTGGATGTCGAGCCTGACACCCCGTCGGCGCAACCTGATGGTGTTGCTGATCACCATCCCGTTCTGGACCAACCTGCTGATCCGCAACTACGCCTGGCTGATCATCCTGCGCGAGCACGGCTGGGTCGCCCAGAGCCTCAACGCGCTGTTCCCCCAGGCCGGTGGCATCACCCTGCTCTACAACGACTTCGCGGTCAGCGTCGGCCTGGTCTACAGCTTCCTGCCGTTCATGATCCTGCCAATCTACTCGACCCTGGAAAAACTCGACTGGCGTCTGGTGGAAGCCGCCTATGACCTGGGTGCCAATCGCTGGCACGCGTTGCGGCGGATCATCCTGCCACTGTCGATGCCGGGGGTGATCGCAGGTGCCTTGCTGGTGTTCGTGCCAAGCCTGGGCGCCTTCATTACCCCGGCGATCCTTGGCGGCGGCAAGACGCTGATGATCGGCAACCTGATCCAGCAGCAGTTCGGTACCGCGCGCAACTGGCCGCTGGGCAGTTCGCTGTCGTTCCTGTTGCTGGGGATCATGTTGCTGTCCCTGGTGCTCTACGCCCTCTATAGCCGCAAAGCCGCCAAGACCCAACGCCCGGGAGCACAAGCATGATCGCCCTGCACCTGAAGAAACTGCCCCTGACCCGTGAAGTCAGCCTGTTGATGCTGGCCTACCTGTACCTGCCGATCTTTGTATTGATCGCCTACAGCTTCAACGCCAACCGCTCGGCGACGGTGTGGACCGAGTTCTCGTTCGACTGGTACGGGCGAATCCTGGCCAACCCGTCGATCCAGACCGCGGCGCTCAACTCGATCATCGTCGCCAGCATCGCCACGGTGTGCGCCACCGCGATTGCCCTGCTCGCGGCACTGGCGACCTACCGGCCGTTCTACGGACAGAAAATGGTCGAGGGCGGGATCAACCTGCCGTTGATCCTGCCGGAGATCGTCACCGCCGTGGCCACCCTGCTGCTGTTCATGGCACTGGGGATCAAGCTCGGTCTGCTGACGGTGATCGTCGCCCACATCGGCTTCTGCATTCCCTTCGCCTACCTGCCGATCCGCGCGCGGCTCAACGACCTGGACAAGAGCCTGCTGGAAGCGGCGAACGACCTGTACGCCAACCCCTGGCAGGTGTTCCGCCGGGTGACCTTGCCGCTGCTGTGGCCGGCGGTGCTGTCCGGTTCGGTGCTGGCGTTCGTGGTCAGCCTCGACGATTTCATCATGACCTTCTTCGTCGCAGGTCCCGGCTCCACAACCCTGCCGGTGTACATCTTCTCGGCCATCAAGGCCGGCGTGACGCCAGAGATCAACGCGATTTCGACCCTGATGCTGGTGATTTCCATCGTGCTGGTAGTGCTGGCCTTCTGGCTGGGACAGCGCGGCAAACAACAATAAGCCTGGAGACTTCTATATGAGCAAGAAAGTGAAAAGCATGCGTTTCGCCGTTGCCGGTCTGGCCTTGAGTTGCTTCACCGCGTTCACGGCGTTCAGCGCCCAGGCCGCCGAGCCCAAGGAACTGTTCTTCTACAACTGGACCGACTACTACCCGGTGGAACTGTTGGCCAAGTTCGAAAAGGAGACCGGGATCAAGGTCACCATGGACGGCTACGACAGCAACGAAACCCTGCTGGCCAAGTTGCAGGCCGGCGGCGCTGCGTACGACGTGATCGTGCCGTCGCAATCGATCATGCGCACCCTGATCAACCAGGACCTGCTGCTGGAAATCGACGCCTCGACCCTGCCCAACTTCCAGTACGTCAAGCCGGCGTTCCGCGACCCGAGCTTCGACCCCGGTCGCAAGTTCTCGGCACCGTACCTGTGGGGCACCACCGGGTTCTCCTATGACAGCGCCCGGGTGCCCGGCGGCAAGCTTGACGACTCTTGGAAAGAGTTCTTCGAGCCGCGCAAGGAACTGCAAGGTCAGCTCGCCGCCCTCGACACCTCCAGCAGCGTGATCAACGCCGCCAGTCACTACCTGAATGTCGACGAGTGCAGCGAAAACCCGCAGGACGCCAAGCGCATCCTCGAACTGCTGCAAAAACAGAAACCCTTCCTGAAGATGTACAGCTCGGACAACACCGTCGACCGCATGGCCAGCGGTGAAGTGATCATGATGCAGAACTGGAACGGTTCTACAGCGCGGGCCACCTTGCAGAAGAGCACCATCAAGTACGTCTACCCCCGTGAAGGCCTGGCGATGTTCCAGGACAACTTCGCCGTACCGAAAAGCGCACCGCACCCCGGCAACGCGAAGATCTTCATCGACTGGATGATGAAACCGGAGAACGCCGCCGCCGTGTCCAACGCCATCGCCTACGCCAACGGCATCCAGAGCGACAAGCTGATCGACGCCAAATGGCGGGTGATGGACGCCATCAACATGCCCGACGAATTCGCCGCGCGCCTGCGCCCGGAAAAGGAATGCAGCAACAAGGCGCGGGAGCTGCAGGACCGCATTTGGGCCAAGCTCAAGGGCTGATTGCCTTTCGACCGAGTCGCGCCCATCGCGAGCAAGCTCGCTCCCACAGGGATTTTGTGAACGTCAAAGATCTACTGTGGGAGCGAGCTTGCTCGCGATGAGGCCCGCCAAGACACCATTGAATTTGAGGTTTGCAATGAATCAACCCCGCTGGCTGCGCAACGTGCGCCCCTACGGCGCCACCGCCGAAGACCTGCTGATCGAAAACGGCCGCTTCAGCCAACGCCGCCCCGCTTCGAACGAAGCCCTGTCGGCCACCGACATCGACGGCCAGGACCAGTTGCTCACCCCCGCCCTGGTGGAAAGCCACGTGCACCTGGACAAAACCCTCTGGGGCCAGCCCTGGCGCCCCAACAGTGCCGGCCCGACCCTCAAGGACTACATCGCCAACGAACGGCGCATCCTGCGTGAAGTCACCACACCGATTGCGCAACGGGCCGGCGCCCTGCTGGAAAACTGCATCGCCCGCGGCTCGCTGACCATGCGTTGCCACGTCGACATCGACCCGGAATTCGGCCTGCGGCATGTCGAGGCCATGCAGCAACTGCGTGAAAACTACCGCGACCTGATCGACCTGCAACTGGTGGTGTTCCCGCAGACTGGCTTGATCAGCCGCCCCGGCACCGCCGAACTGATGCGCGAAGCCATGGCCCTGGGCGTGGAGAACGTCGGCGGGCTGGACCCGTGTGGTATCGATAACGACCCTGTCGCACAACTGGATTTCGTCTTCAAACTGGCCAGCGAATTCGACCGGGGCGTCGACATTCACCTGCATGACAAAGGTGAGCTGGGGCTGTGGCAGATCGCCCTGATTGCCGACTACACCGAGCGCTTCGGCCGCCAAGGCCGGGTGATGATCAGCCACGCGTACTGCCTGGGGATGTTGCCGTGGAGCCAGGTCAAACCGGTGGCCGAACGTCTGGCCACATTGGGCATTTCGCTGATGAGCTCGGCCCCGGCCGATTGCGCGGTGCCGCCGTTCCTGGCCCTGCGCGAAACCGGCGTGAATGTGTGCCTGGGCTCGGACGGTATTCGTGATGCCTGGTCGCCCATGGGCAACGGCGACATGCTGGAGCGGGCGATGTTGCTGGCGTTCCGCTTCGACTTGAACAAGGACGAAGAACTGGCGGCAGCGTTCGAGGCGGCGACCGTCAACGGCGCCCAGGCGCTGGGTTGCCAAGCCAATCGCCTGGAGATTGGCCAGCCGGCGGACTTCCTGTTGATGCCGGTACAAACACTGGGTGAGGCGGTGGTTTCGCGGCCGTTGCGTCAGGTCTATCGCGCGGGCCAGTTGATTGCTGCAGGTGGTCGCTTGCTGGACAGCCGTTTGTGAAGCGCATCGGCTTGCGGGCCAGCTGCGTGGTCGGTTTCGACGGCACGCGGCATGTGTTGTGGCGCGATGGCGAAGTGGTGTTCGAAGGCGCACGCATCGAGTTTGTCGGGCGTGGCTATGCGGGGCCGGTGGATCAGTGGGTTGATTACGGTAATGCGCTGATCGGTCCCGGCTTCATCGATCTGGATGCCTTGGGCGATCTCGATTCCACGGTGCTGACCCTGGACAACGGCGACGAGCGCGACATGGGCCGGATGTGGTCGGCGCAGTATCTGGCGCGTGGATCGCGGGAAAGCTACAGCCCCGAAGAAGAAGTCTTCAAATACCGCTACGCCTTCACCCAACTGATCCGCAACGGCATCACCACGGCCATGCCGATCACCTCGATGTATTACCGCGAGTGGGCCGAGACCTACGACGAATTTGCGGCGGTGGCAGGTGTAGCCGTCGAACTGGGGCTACGCACTTACCTCGGTCCCTGCTACATGAGCGGCATGAGTTACTGGCAGGCCGATGGAACCCTGGCGCACCACTGGGACGAAGCCCGGGGAATGGCCGGGCTCGACGCCGCCGAGCGGTTTTTCCGGGATTTCGACGGCGCGCACAACGGCCTGATTCGCGGTGCGCTGCTGCCCGATCGCATCCAGACCTGTACCCCGGCGTTGCTGCAACGCACCGCCGCGCTGAGCCGCGAACTCAACGCACCGATGCGTTTGCACTGCTGCCAAGGCCTCGGTGAAGTGGCGATGGTCGAGCAACTGCGCGGCACCTCGCCACTGGGCTGGCTGCAGCAGCTTGGGCTTTTGACCCCGCGCAGCCTGCTGCCCCACGGCATCTACACCCGCGGCGATGACGACCTGCAACGGGTGGTGGATGGTGGCGCAAGCCTGGTGCATTGCCCGGTGGTGTTCGCCCGGGATGGCGAGGCGCTGAATTCGTTCGGACGCTATCGGGCCAAAGGCATCAACTTCGCCCTGGGCACCGACACCTGGCCGGCGGACTTGCTGGACAACATGCGCCAGGGCCTGAACATCGCTCGCCTTATGGAAGGCGGTAACGATCTGACCAGCACGCTGGACCTGTACAACGCAGCGACCCTCGGCGGTGCCAAGGCACTGGGCCGCGACGATCTCGGACGCCTGGCGCCCGGGGCCAAGGCCGACATCACCGTGTTCAACCTGCGCGGGATGCACCTGGGGCCGCTATTCGATCCACTGAAAAATCTTGTTCTGGCCGGTCGCGGTGACGACTGTATCGCCAGCTACATCGACGGCCGCTGCGTGATGCGGGACGGCCAGGTCGAGGGCCTCGATTACCCCGCCCTGCAACGCCAGGCCCAACGCCAATTCGAAAAATTGATGCGCAGCCACAGCGACCGGGCCTTTGATCAACCGGACTGGAAAAGCCTGTTCCAGCCCGCCATCCCGTTCGCCGACGACTACAGCGCACAGGCGCCACTGAGCGCGATTGATCCACTTCTCTAGAGATTTCTGCCCATGCAAAGCTTCGACTTCAGCACATTGAGCCCACGGGACAAATACAAGATCCTGATCGGCAGCGTCGTGCCACGGCCGATAGCCCTGGTCACCACCGTCGACGGCGAAGGCCGGATCAACGCAGCGCCGTTCAGCTTCTTCAATGCGCTTTCCGCCGATCCACCGATCCTCGCCCTGGGCGTGGAAAACTACGGCGACCAAAGCCCCAAGGACACCACTCGCAACATCCAGCTCAATCAGGAATTCACCGTGAACATCGTCAGCGATGCCCTGGTGGAAGCCATGAACGTCTGCGCCGTGCCCTTCGCCCCCGGCTTCGATGAACTGACCGCCGCCGGCCTCACTGCCATCCCCGGCACCACGGTCAAATGCCCGCGCATCGGCGAAGCTCCGGTGGCGCTGGAGTGTCGGCGGATGATGGCCCTGTCCATCGGCCAATCCCGGGAGATTATCTTTGGTGAAGTGCTGATGGCCCATGTGCGTGACGAACTGATCGATCCGAAAACCCTGTACATCGACCAGTTGGGGCTGGATGCGATCGGACGCATGGGCGGGCATGGCTATGCGCGTACGCGGGATTACTTCGACTTGCCGACACGCTCGTTGCAGGCCTGGACGGATGCGCCGGGGGGTGGCGAGCGGTTTTGGCCGCTGGCCAAATAACAGGCATTGACACAAACCCTGAGGGGAGCGGCTTTTGTGGCGAGGGGGCTTGCCCCCGTTGGGCTGCGAAGCAGCCCCCAAACCAATCACCGCAATAATTTCAGGCACACCGCATTCAACGGTTTTACGACGGCTTCGCCGCCGAACGGGGGCAAGCCCCCTCGCCACAAAAGCTCCCGCAGCAGATCAATGAAAATCCCGACTGCGCACAGTAATGCCATCGAGCAACGGGCTCAGGTCACTCAAGCGCCCGGCTATCAGATGCCGGACCTCGCCCTCTTTCTCCCAGCGCCCATCGACCTTGAGCAACTGCGAGCCAACCAGCACCTGACGCTGACGCTCGGCCAGGTCGCGCCACACCACCACGTTGACGTTGCCGAACTCGTCCTCAAGGGTGACGAACGTCACGCCGCTGGCGGTGGCCGGGCGTTGTCGGCCGGTGACCAGCCCGGCAACGCTGACTGGCCGACCGTGCTCGACGTCCAGCAACTCCTTCGAACTGCGGCAGCGCCGCGCCTTCAACTCACCGCGTAACAGGGCCAACGGATGCGGCCCGAGGGTGGTGCCGACACTGGCGTAATCGGCCTGCAGGTCCTCGCCCACAGTGGGCTTTGGCAACGACACCGCGTCCTCCTCCCGGCTCGGCAGGCCGGCAAACAGGCCCAGCTGCTTTTGTACCCCGGCCACTTCCCAACGTGCCCGATGCCGGTCGCCGGCCAGGCCACGCAACGCGCCGGCATCGGCCAGTTGCTCCTGGGCGCGGGCATCGAGTCGCGCCCGTTCGCCGAGGTCGGCAATGTCGGCAAACGCCCCTTTGGAGCGTGCCGCCTCGATGCGTCGGGCATCGTCCTCGCGAAAGCCCTTGATCATGCGTAGCCCCAAGCGAATCGCCGGTTGCGCACCGCTGATCGGTTCCAGACTGCAATCCCAGTCGCTGGTGCGCACGTCCACCGGGCGAACCTGCAAATGATGACGGCGGACGTCCTGCAGAATCTGGTCCGGGCTGTAGAACCCCATCGGCCAACTGTTGATCAGCGCACAAGCGAAGGCCGCCGGCTCGTGGCATTTCAACCAGCAACTGGCGTAAGTCAGCAAGGCAAAACTGGCCGCGTGAGACTCGGGAAAACCGTAGCTGCCAAAGCCCTTGATCTGCTCGAAGATCTGCGCGGCAAACTCCGGCGTGTAGCCTTTTTTCTTCATGCCGGCGGCCAGTCGATCCTTGTGCGGTTCGAGCCCGCCGTGGCGTTTCCAGGCAGCCATGGAGCGGCGTAGCTGGTCGGCCTCGCCGGGGCTGTAGTCGGCGGCGACGATGGCGATCTGCATCACCTGTTCCTGAAACAGAGGAACGCCAAGGGTGCGTTTCAACACCTCCCGCAACTCTTCGGAGGGGTAGGTTTCAAGCTCTTCCTTGTTTCGACGACGCAGGTACGGATGCACCATGCCGCCCTGGATAGGTCCGGGGCGAACGATGGCCACCTCGATCACCAGGTCATAGAACTTGCGGGGCTTAAGCCTGGGCAGCATCGACATTTGCGCCCGGGACTCGATCTGGAACACGCCGATGGTGTCGGCACGACCGATCATGTCGTAGGTCTGTGAGTCCTCGGAGGGCACCGTTGCCAGGCTCAAGTCCCGGTTGCGATGACGGCGCAGCAAGTCGAAACAGCGACGAATCGCGCTGAGCATGCCCAGGGCCAGGATATCCACCTTGAGCAGCCCGACCGCATCGAGATCGTCCTTGTCCCACTGGATGATGGTGCGCTCGGCCATCGCGGCGTTTTCCACCGGCACGAGGTGATCCAGCGGCTGCTCGGAAATGACGAAGCCGCCGGGGTGCTGGGACAGGTGCCGGGGGAAGCCGATCAGTTGCTGCGTCAAACTCAACACCCGGCGCAACACCGGGCTTTCAGGGTCGAAACCGCCTTCACGCAGGCGCTCCACGGGCGGCGTTTCATCACTCCAGTGACCACAGCAATCGGCCAGGGCATTGATCTGGTCTGGCGGCAAACCCAGCGCCTTGGCCACATCACGCACCGCACCGGCCGCATGGTAAGTGCTGACCACGGCCGTCAGTGCCGCGCGGGTCCGACCATAGCGCTGGAACACGTACTGCAAGACTTCTTCGCGGCGTTCGTGCTCGAAGTCCACATCGATATCCGGTGGCTCGTTGCGCTCCCTGGAGAGAAAGCGCTCAAACAGCATGTTCATTCGCTCGGGGTCGATCTCGGTGATGCCCAAGGCGAAACACACCGCCGAGTTGGCCGCAGAGCCTCGGCCCTGGCAGAGAATCTTCTCGCGCCGGGCGAAGGCGACGATGTCCTGAACGGTCAGGAAATAGCTTTCATAACCCAGCTCGGCGATCAGCCCGAGCTCCTTGTCGATCAGCCCGCGAACCTTTTCGCTTGCACCGTCGGGCCATCGCTCGCGCATGCCGCGCTCGGTCAACGCCCGCAGCCAGGACTCTGCGCTGTGCCCTTCTGGCACCAGTTCGCGAGGATATTGATAACGCAACTGGCCAAGATCAAAGGTGCAGCGCCGGGCGATGTTCAGCGTTTCTGCCAGCAAGCCGGGCGGATAAAGTTCCCCCAGCACGTCCAGGCTGCGCAGATGGCGTTCGCCGTTGGGATGCAGGCGCAACCCGGCATCGGCCACCGGCAGGTGATGACGGATCGCGGTCATGGTGTCCTGCAAGGCGCGCCGGCCGCGAGCATGCATGTGCACATCGCCACTGGCCACGGCCGCAATACGCAACTCCCTGGCCAGGCTCAACAGATCGTTCAGGCGCCGGGCATCGTCCTGACCGCGGTGCAACTGCACCGCCAGCCACAGGCGCTCGGCGAAGACCTGCTTGAGCCAGCGCCCCTGTTCAAAGGCATCGACAGCGTCCGGCACCCATAACGCCAACAGCCCCGGCAACGGTTCGCTGAAGTCTTCGCGCAGCACCTGATACTGGCCTTTCTGCGTTCGCCGCCGGGCGCGGGTGATCAATCGGCACAGCGCCTGATAACCCTCAAGGCTCTCCACCAACAGCACCAGTTTCGGACCGTTCTCGATGCGTATTTCACTGCCGATGATCAGCGGCAACTCCACGGACTTCGCCGCTTGCCAGGCGCGAACGATGCCCGCCAGGGTGCATTCGTCGGTGATCGCCAGGGCTTGATAACCCTGTTTTTTCGCGCGCTGGAACAGCTCGAGGGCACTGGAGGCACCGCGCTGGAAGCTGAAGTTCGACAGGCAGTGCAGTTCGACATAGTCGATGCTCATGCGAACCAGCCCTGCAACCACAGCGGGCCGTCCTCACCGACCGCCCGGTAGGCCCAGCCCTGTTGGCCTGCACGGGTTTCGATCAGGTAATAGTCACGGCGTACGTCGTCACCGTCCCACCAACCGGACTCGATGCGTTCCGGCCCCATGAGGATGCGCGCCGAGCCCTGATGCACGGCCAGCGGTTCAGTCAGCAGCCAGCCCGGCCGTTTCACCGCGGCCGGCACCGCGCAGGGCTGGCTGTCGGCACTGGCCTGCCATGCACACTCGGGGCGGTGATCGGCCTGGAAGCGCAGACCATGCACCGCGTCATCCCCCAGCCGTGCACGCAGGCGTTCGCGCAGTTGCTCCCAGAGCAAGGACTGCTGCGGGCGATCGTCAAACAGTTCCTGATACTGGGGTATGAAGGTCGGCAAATCCTCGGCGCGCAAGCGAAAGCCGCGCACCGGCGCCTCGACCTGGACTTGCTCCAATCGCCCCCGGGCCAGTTCGAAGAGCATCGCCGGATCGCGCTCGGCGCTGAGCAGGCCGACCTTGATGAGCGTATCCGGCAACCCGGCGTGTTCCAGATGCAGGTCGAAACGCTGTACGCCGCTGTCGCGACCACAGAGGAACGCCGACAGGTCGCCGGTCAACCGGCGCAACGGAAACAGCAAGGCTTGATGGGACTGCACATCGAAATTGAGCTCGATCCGCACATCGAAGCGGTCCGGCGGCAGGTAAAACGCCAGCGCCAGCCGCCGCAAACCCGACAGGGCATCCAGATGCTTGAGCACCTGAGCCTCGAAACGCCGGGCCAGGCTATGCCGGGGCAGTGCCTGCACCTGGCTCAAGGTGCGCAAGCCCATGCGCGACAAGGCCGTGGCGACCGAGGCTTCGAGGCCGATCCGGTCGACAGGCATTTGCCCCAGGTGATGCTGCAAGGCTTGATCGTCCGGCACCACCAGACCGTCATAGGCGTTGGCCAGCACCCGCGCCGCCACCGGGTTGGGCGCGGCCACGATGCGGTGCCGAAATCCCAGTTCGTCGAGCTCACGGCGCAAAAGCGCTTCGAATTGCGGCCAGGCGCCGAACAGGCCGAGGCTGGATTCGATCTCGAATACCACGGCCCGGGGGTAATGCACGCTGACCTGGGAGCTGAAGCGATAGGCCCAGGCGGCGAGAAACTGCTGCCAGTGTTCGATGTCGGCGGCATCGTATTCAGCCGTGGCAAAGCCTTTGCTCAAGGCCTGTGCCGCACTCATGGACTGACCGGGACGCAACCCCAGCGCCCGCGCCGCGTCGTTAACCGCCTGCAGCACCCGGCGCTGAGCCGGGCCGGTCAACAACGCCAGGGGCTCATCGGGATCGGCGCGCTGACGCAATACCGCGTCCAGCGCCAATTGCGGGAAAACAATGCAGACCCAGCGCATGGCAACCTCAATGCCCCACGGCGAAGGCAATCGGCGCCGAACGGGCCAGGCCGCCGCGGCACTTGAGCACGCGCAATTGTGCCGGTCGGGCATCGATGGCGATGCGCAGGGCCGCCGGCGAAGGGTTGATCGCTTCACTGAGAGGACGATAGGCGAAGGCCAGGGTCTGGCCGGTTTCCGCTGCCACCTGCAACCGGCGCAAGGCGCGGTCATCGGCCTTGTGCGGCCAGCACAGCACCGCGCCGCAACTGCCCGAACGCAGGCATTGTTCCGCGGCCCACAGCGCATCGCGCTCGCTGGCCTGGATGATCGATAACTGACGCAGATCGACCCCGGCACCCTGCCACGCCTGGGGATACGGCACATAAGGCGGCGCCACCAGCACGATGCGCTCGCCCGCCGCCGACAGCCGTGCCAGCGTCGGCCACACCAGTTGCAACTCGCCCACGCCCTGCCCGGCCAAGAGGATTTCCGTCAGCGCCGCCTCCGGCCAGCCTCCGCTGGGCAATGCGGCGTCCAGCGCGGCATGCCCGGTGGGTTGCGGGCTGGCGGCCGGTGGCGCAGGCCGGCCCTTCCAGACCTGGCCGCCATTGAACAGCGTATCCAGCGCAACGACGGCACCCATCAGCCTTGCCTCACCAGGCCACAGAACACGCCTTCGATGGCCAGGTCCCGGTCGGCCTCGACAATGATCGGCTGGTAGGCCGGGTTGCGTGGCAGCAGGCGAACCACATCGCCGACCCGCTCGAAGCGCTTGATGGTGACTTCGCCGTCGAGTCGCGCCACGACGATCTGGCCGTTGAGCGCCTCGGGGTTGCGGTGCACGCCCACCAGATCGCCATCGAGAATGCCGTCCTCGATCATCGAGTCACCCCGGACCCGCAGCATGTAGTCCGGCACCCGCGAAAAGATCGACGGATCGAGCAGCAAGCGGCTATGGATCTCAGCATCGGCCCCAATCGGCGCACCGGCCGCCACCCGGCCGAGTACCGGGATGTCCAGCAACTCGGGACGCGGCGGCTGCCCGAGCAGGCGAATGCCCCGGGCCTGATGCGGGTTGACCTCGATAAACCCGGCTTCGGTCAGCGCCAGCACATGCTTGCGCGCCACGCTACGGGAGGCAAAACCGAACGCCTCGCTGATTTCAGCAAGGCTCGGAGGCTGACCGTGCTCGGCGATGCGATCGCGGATAAAGGTCAGGATGGCGGTACGGCGGGGAGTCAGAGTCGTCATGGAGTACATTTGTACTCTTTTGGCTTTTGCCTGGCAAGGACCGTCAATCATCTGGTGGCAGGACCAGTGACCTGTGGGAGCGAGCTTGCTCGCGATGGTCTTTCATTCAACATGTGTGTCGACTGACCGGGCCGCATCGCGAGCAAGCTCGCTCCCACATTGGATTTCAGTGACTCAAGAGGTGAGTTGTGCAAGGTACGCCCACGGATAAATCCCCCGCTCATGCCCATCGCTGAAGACCAGTTGCAGGCCATAGCCATAGCGAGTGCAATTCGATCACCCGAACCCGCGCATCCTCGGCATGAGCGTAAAGGACACCAGAACAATTAACAGTGTACCTACGGCACTGAGGATTGCCGTGAGGGAAAGGGTCTGGGAATAACCGACCATCCCGCCGACGATTCCGCTACCGAGATAAATGAAGGGGTGCACGCCACTGGTAAAGAA